>CAWFCM010000030.1:0-443638 GCA_963814215.1 uncultured Alphaproteobacteria bacterium
CGTCTCGCGCAGCTCCCGCTCCCCCGCCGCGTCGGCGACGTCCTCGTTGCGCAGGCGATGACGCATGCGGAGCACGCCGGAGCGGTCGAGCGCGAGGACCGACTCGAGCGCGAGCCCGGCGCCGTGGGCGGTCACGCGGACCGCGTCGCCGGATCCGTCGACGGCGTCGAGCTCCAGCGAAGCCGGGCGGTCGCCGGTCAGGCCGGGCCGGCCGCGGCAGCTCGGGCACGAGCGAGAGCGGCAGGCGCACGTCGAAGGTCGCGCGCGCCAGCGGCGGCGTCGCGGCCTCGAGCACGCCCTCGACGTCGGCACCGAGGTCGGCGCCCCAGTGCACGATCCGCGGAAGGCCCGGACCGGCGGCGTCCAGGAGGAGCGACGCCGCCGCCGCCGCGCAGGTGCACCGTGTCCATCAGGCCACGGGCTGGCGGTCCCGTCGAGCCTGGAGGGCGTCGCCGGTGTCCGGGTCAAAACAGTGCATGAACGTGTAGTCGACGGCGAGCTCGAGCTCCTGGCCGACAGCGACCGGCGTCTTGCCGTGCAGGCGTGCGGTGAACCTGGTCCGCTCCTCGCCCGCGAACAGCAGCTTGCCCTCGTCGTCGGTATGCGCGTCGGCCGCGGCGCGCACCGCGTCGGCGGTCACGAGCGGCGCGTCGACCTGGAAGATCACGTTCGACTCCGAGCCGAGCCTCCTCGACCACGTCGGCCTTCACGCGGATCCGCGGGAGCTCGCGTTCGGCCGTCGCGGAGTGCTCGAAGTCCGTCGGCCGGATGCCGAGGATCACCTGCCGTGCCGACCCGGCCAGCGGCGACCCGCCGGGCAGCGGCAGCTCCATGTCGGCAAAGCGCAGCCGGCCGCCGTCGACCGTGGCCTCGACGAGGTTCATCGCCGGCGACCCGATGAACGCGGCCACGAACAGGTTGCGCGGGTAGTTGAAGAGGTTCTGCGGCGTGTCGACCTGCTGCAGGCGCCGTCGCGCAGCACCGCCACGCGCTGGCCGAGCGTCATCGCCTCGACCTGGTCGTGCGTGACGTACACGGTCGTCACGCCGAGGCTCTCGTGCAGGCGCGCGAGCTCGGCGCGCATCGAGACGCGCAGCTTCGCGTCGAGGTTCGAGAGCGGCTCGTCCATCAGGAACGCCCGCAGGCTCGCGCACGATCGCCCGTCCCATCGCGACGCGCTGGCGCTGGCCGCCCGACAGGTGGGCCGGCTTGCGGTCGAGCAGGTCGTCGAGCCCGAGCTTGCCGGCGACGTCACGCACGCGCGTCTCGCGCTCCTGCCGCGGCATCTTCCGCAGCTTGAGGCCGTAGGCGAGGTTCTGCGCCACCGTCATGTGCGGGTACAGCGCGTAGTTCTGGAACACCATCGCGATGTCGCGCTGCTGCGGCTGGCGCACCGTCACGTCCTCGTCGCCGATCGAGATCGTGCCCTCGGTCGCGTCCTCGAGACCCGCGATCGTGCGCAGCAGCGTGGTCTTGCCGCAGCCGGACGGGCCGACGAGCACCATGAACTCGCCGTCGCCGATCTCCAGGCTGACCCCGTCGACCGCCGCGACGCCGTTCGGGAACCGCTTGGTCACGTCTCGCAGGCGGATGCTGCTCATCCCTTGCTCGCCCCCAGGGTCAGACCGCTGATGAAGTGCCGCTGCAGCACCGCGAACACTATGAGCGTCGGTATCGCGGCGAGCATCGAGCCGGCCGCGATCAGGTTGTTGTCGGTGAAGAAGACGCCCTCGAGGTTCGCGAGCGCCGACGTGATCGGCCGCTTGGCGCCGGACTGGATCAGCACGACCGCCCACAGGAAGTCGTTGTAGATGAACGTGAAGTCGAGCGTCGCGAGCGCCGCCAGCGCCGGCCGGTGGACAGCGGCAGGATGATGCCGAACTGCCGCACCACACCGGCACCGTCGACTCGTGCGGCGTCGTTGAGCGACTGCGGGATCGTCTTCATGTAGTTCGACAGCACGAACGTGCAGAACCCGAGCTGGAAGGCGATGTTGATCGCGATCAGGCCGATCAGCGAGTCGTACATGGTCCCGTCCTCGCTCAGGAACGTCGGCAGCGGGATCTCCAGGTACATCCGGTACAGCGGGGTGAGCACCACCTGCTGCGGCAGCAGGTTCGCCGCCACGAAGACGATCAGCATCGCGACGTTGAAGCGCAGGCTCAGCCGCGTGACGACGAACGCGACGCACGCGGCGAGGAACAGCACGATGAGGACGGCCGGGCATCGTGATCAGCAGCGAGTTCAGGAAGTAGTGCGACATGTCCGCCTGCGTCCACGCGTCCGTGTAGTTGTCGAGCGTGAGCTTTCCCGGGAGCGAGACGTAGCCGCGCTCGGCGGTGTCGGAGTACGGCCGCAGGGACGTGTGGATCGTCCACACGAGCGGCGCCAGCCAGAACACGGCCGCCACGAACAGGAACGCGTGCACGCCGAAGCGCGGGCGGCCGAGCGCCGGGCGGCGGACCGCGCGGGAGAGGGGTCGCCGTCGCGGGGCTGCTCACCACTCGTCTCCGAACGTGCGCGCGACGAACGTGATGATCGGGACGAGCGCGATCGCCAGCAGGATCACCGCGAGCGCCGACCCGTACCCGACGCGGCTCGCCTCGCCGATGATGTTGTCGGTCACGAGGACGGACAGCAGCTCGAGGCCGTTGCGGCCGCGGTTGATGACGTACACGAGGTCATACGCCCGCAGCGCCTCGATCACCGTCACCACGAGCACCACGATGTTGATCGGCTTCATCGCGGGGAACACGACCGTGCGGAGGCGTGCCACTCGCTCGCGCCGTCGATCGCGGCCGCCTCGCGCAGCGCCGGATCCACGCTCTTCAGGCCGGCCAGGTAGAGGATCATGATGTACCCGGCGTGCCGCCACGAAGCGGCCACGAGCACCGCCCACAGGTTGAGGTCCGGGTTGCCGAGCCAGTCGATCAGATTACCTGCTCGGTCTTCCCGAGGATGTTGTTGATCAGGCCCTGCTCGGGTGCGTAGACGAGCTGCCAGATGAACCCGATGACCGCCAGCGAGAGCACGAACGGCAGGAGAGATGCTCTGGGTAGATCCGCGTGCCGCGGATCTTCTTGTCGAGCAGGTAGGCGAGCAGCAGCCCGAACGTGGTCGGCACGGCGCCGAGGAACGCCAGCCAGGATGGGGTGTACCGGAACGCCGCGCCAGAACGGCGGGTAGATCTCGACGATCTGCTGGTAGTTGCGGGTGCCGACCCACTCGATCGTGTCGATGCCGCCGATGCCGTCCCAGCTCGTGAACGACAGCACCACGGACGGGACGGTCGGCACCCAGATGAGGCCGACGACGAACACCAGCGGCACCCCCAGCATCAGGGCGACGGCGACGCGGTCGCCGAGCGTCAGCCGCGCGGCCCTGCGGCGCCGGATGCGCGTGACCTTCCGCTCCGACGCCGCGTCGACCGCCGTCACACGAAGATGGTCTTCTTCTGCTCTTCGATGCTCTTGGTCAGCCCGTCGATGTCGTCGGGCGTCTTGTAGAACTGCTGCAGCGCCGGGATCATCACCGTCGATGCGAAGTCCGGCCGCGTGTCACGGTCCAGGAACTGCGAGATCGCCACCCCGGAATCGGCTCTGCCGCTTCTTCTGGGTCTCGTTGTAGCCAGCCCGTTCGTCGGTCTCTGGTCGCGCGGTTCGACGTTCGGGTTCTTGGAGGTACGTTGTTCTGCGCCTCGGGGCGCCGAGGGCTTCGAGCAGCGCCTTCGCCGCCTCCTCGTTCTTCGGCTCTCTTCGCCATCATGAAGCCGTCGATCGGCGCCTCGACCGGCCTCCTGCCGCACTCGGAGTTGATCTCCGGGAACGGGAAGAAGTCGAGGTCGGACGCTGCGCCCTCGGGGAACTGCTGGCCGACGAAGCCGCCGAGCGTACATCGCCGGAGTCCTTGTTGGGCGGCGTCTGCCCGCGTCCTGCCACGTGCGCCCGTCGAGCCCTCCGGTGGAACGGCAGCAGCGCCCGCCACTCGGAACACGCTTGACCTCCGGCCCGTCGGCCAGCTCTCCGCGCCGGCCATCAGGCTCACGTGGAAGTCGTAGCCGTTGGTGCGCATGTTGATGTAGTCGAACGTGCCCATCGCGGGCCAGCGTCCGTCGTCGCCGAACGCGATCGGCGTCATCCCGTCGGCCTGGATCTTCGCGCCAGCGCCTTGAAGTCGTCGAGGGTGCCGGCGGCTCGTAGCCGTTCTTCTCCCACACGCTCTTGCGGTAGAGGATACCCCAGCAGTAGTAGTTCCACGGCACGAAGTAGAGCTGACCGTCCTGCCCGGTCGAGGCCAGCTTGAAGCCCTCGGACATGGTGTCGTTGAGACCCGTTTCCCAGACGTCGTCGATGGGGCCGAGCAGCCCCTGGGCGGCGAAAAACTGCATCCGGTAGCCCGCGAACCAGGTGAACACGTCGTCGGGCGTGTCTGCAGATAGGTCGTTGATGCTTCTCCTGGAACGTGTTGTGGTCGACCGTGTCGAGGGCGATCGTGACGTTCGTCGGTCGTGCGAACGCGTCGAGGACGGTCGTGCACGCCCCCTTGGGCACGTTCGTTCGAGTGGTTCGAGCCAACGACACCGTGCCGGAGGCCTTCTCGGCGCCGCCGCCTCCGCCGCCGCTGGAGCGAGTGTTCCCGTCGTCCCCGCAGCCCGAGAGGCCGTACCCGCGGCAAGACCGGCGGCGCCAGTGGCCAGCACGACAGCGAAGTGAAGCGGCATCGCGAACGGGCCGGGGTCGGCGCTGTGCATCCGACATGGATCTCCTCCTCCTCAACTGGCAGCGAAAAGCGATCGCGAGATTCCCCACGAAAATTCACCACGATCACTCACGGACCAACGTTGTGAAGCCTTCCAGCCCACAGATGCCGTGTCGAGCATCCCCGCCGGGAGGTGCGTAGATGCGCAGGACTTGACGGACTCTTGTCCGAACGGCGGCGAAGCTCGAGCTGTTCGAAGCGCTCCATTTCTCCGCTGGCATCCGGGACCTGGAGCTGACCTCGTTCGAGTTCGGCCTGATCGAGTGCCGGCGATGGCCGACGCCGAGGAGATGGTGGCCGCCACCGCTGGTCACGCCGACGCCATCACGCGCTGGGGACTCGTGCTGAACGAACGGGGCACGCCACGGGCCCTGGCCGCGGGTCTGAGCCATCTGCAGTGGGTGATCTCGGTGTCCGAAGCGCATCAGCGCGAGAACGCCGGCCAGTCCGTCGCTGACGGGTTGGCCGGCCTTCGCCAGGTCACCGGGCTCGCCGCGCGCAGGACGCCCGGTGGAGCTCGCCCTCGCCACGGCGTTCGGCTGCCGTTCGCCGGCCCGGTGATCCCGTTGCGGTGGCCGAGGTCGCCGCCGCCGCGGTCGACGCCGGCGTGTCGGCGCTGGGCCTGGCCGACACCATCGGCACGGCCGTACCCACCGAGATCGATCCCGTCGTGATGTACGGATCGCGGCGCTCGGTGTGCCCAGGTCGGCATCCACCTGCACGACACCCACGGTCTCGCGCTCACCCAACGCGTTGCGGGCGATCGATGCAGGGGTCGCACGAGTCGACGGGAGCGTCGGCGGTCTCGGTGGCTGCCCGTTCGCACCCGGCGCCAGCGGCGACCTTGCCCTCGAGGACCTAGCGCACACGCTCGGCGCCATGGGCGTCGATACAGGCGTGGAGGTAACCGGCATGATCGGCGGCACGCATCACGTGCACGCTGGCCGGGCGACCGGTGTCGAGTCACGTCGGGGTGGCGGGGCCCCGCTCACGGGCACGCCTTCGCAGATGCCGGTTAGCAGGCACGGGGCTGGGCGCGCGGAGCGCCCCGCGCAGGTCGGCTCGACGGTTCGCGCGCGGTAGCCGGTGCGTGCTTGACGTCGCTCTCGTCGAAGGTCTTCGTCCAGCATGCGAACTCGAGCCTGGTGCCGTTGGGATCGGTGAAGTAGACGGAGCGAACGGGACCCATCGCCGTCATCGGTCTCCGGGTCGTAGTGCTCCTTGTCGCCACCATCGAGGGAAGTCGCAGTCGTTGATGACCATCGTGACCTCGACCCCCTTGTCGATCGTTCCGGGATGTACTCGTCGAACTTGGCCGGGTCGACGTCGAAGGCGAGGTGGTTCATGGTGCCGACGGCGGTGACGCCGAAGCGGTTCTGCAGCGACTCGCCCTTGACTCCCTCAGGCGCCTTCGGGAAGTCTGGAAGAACACGATCCCGTCCCTCCCGTTGCCCATGTCCAGGAGAGTGCTGGCCGAAGCCGCCGGGGAGTCGAGGGTCTTCGCGAGCTCGTGCCCAGGATGTCCTCGTACCAGGCCACGGTCTCGGCCATGTCCCGTGCGACGAGCACGAGGTCGTTGGTGCCCCGGACTCGAACTCCGTGTTGCTGTTCGTGCCGTTGGACGCCATCTGGCCATTGCAGCCACGATCAATCCGCTCCGGGTCAACCAACCCCGGAGCCCCTTGACCCTGCGTCGATGTGTTTGCATACCAGATCCGCCCGTGCCTCGACTTGGACAGATCGCCGGATCCGATGACAACCCGAAGATCGTACAAAGCATGTACCGGCGGCTCTTCGGTGACCGTGACCCCGTGGCCGAACCCGGCACCACGACCGGCACCCCCGGCGATTGGTGGACGGTGTGCGGCCAGCTCGCCCGACGTGCTGGAGCATGCGGTGGGCCGCTTCGCGCTCTACGCAAGCCCCGACCGCAAGATCTCGCCTGGTACCGCGATCGGCCAGACAGCGCGGGGCCGCTGGCTCATCGGCAGTCGGTTCGTGTTCTCTCAGCACTGCAAGGAGGCGTCGGTGCCCTCGGCTTCTCCGAGAGAAGATCGAGGCGCTGAAGCACTGGCAGGTGTCCGACGAGTTCGAAGAGATCGAGCGGGCTCTGCTGGCCTACACCGACGGCCTGGTGCTATCGCATGGACACGTCGCCGACGGTGTGTTTCGCGGTGCTGAGGAAGCACCTGGATGACCCAGGAGATCCTCGACTTCACCTACATCACGATGACGTACGCGCTCCACGCGGTGATCGGTCACGCTGCGCACCAGTACGACGATCGTGACGACCCGATCGTCGAGATCACGGCGCCTGAGGGCTACCAGGCGGCGAACATCGGCCGCCAGATCAGCGGGCGTGACGACGGCGAGTAGCGGCACGCTCGACGGCATCCACGTCCTGGAGCTCGGGAAGCTCATCGCCGGCCCGTTCGCCGCCAGCTGCTCGGCGACTATGGCGCCGACGTCATCAAGGTCGAGTCACCCGGGGACAGCGACCCGATGCGCCGGTCGGGGTTCCACGACGGCCAGGACAGCCTTCTGGTGGCCGAGCGTCGGACGCGACAAGCTGCGGTCGATCGTGCTGGACCTGCGCGGAACCGGCACGCCAGGTCACCGGCACGCCTCGCCGACCACTGTGACGTCGTGCTCGAGACTTCGCCCCGGCCAGCTCGACAAGTCGGGCTTTTCCTTCGGGGAGCTGGCCGCCCGCAACCCGAAGATCGTGCTGGTGCACGTCGACGGCTTCGGGCAGACGGGGCCGCTCGCCACCCAGGCCGGCTTCGGCAGCGTCGGCGAAGCGATGGGCGGCATCCGCTACACGACGGGCAGTCCCGATCGCCCACCATCTCGGGCCGGGATCTCGCTGGGTGGCACACGCTCGCCTCGGTCTTCGCAGTGATCGGCACACTGGCCGCCTTGGTGCGGCCCGCGGACCGGCAGGGGCCAGAGGTCGATGTGGCGATCTACGAGGCTGTTGCCACGCTGATGGAGTCGACGATGGCCGATTTCGAGTTCGGCGGCATCACCCGCACCCGGTCCGGGAGCGTGCTGCTCGCGTCGCGCCGTCGAACGTCTACCCGGCCAGCGACGGCGCCGAGGTCGTCGTCGCGGCCAACGCGGACGACGTGTTCGTCCGCCTGTGCGAGGCGATCGGTCAACCGGAGCGGCCACCGACCACGCGCTTCGCGACCCATCGGGGCCGGGGCGAGGACATGGCGGAGCTGGACAGCTCGTCGGAGCGTGGACCACCACCGCGCCGTGCCGGAGGAGATCCTCGGCGAACCTGGACAGAGCGTGGTGCACCCGCCGGCCACATCTTCACAGCGCCCGACATGCTCGCCGACCCCCCGTACCTCGCCCGCGACATGGTGCGCCGGCTCACGTCCAACCAGGGTTGGGAGGTATCGATGACGGCGTCGTACCGCGCTTCACCGGGACGCCAGGCACGATCCGCCACGCCGGTCCGGCGCTCGGAGAGCACACCGACGACGTGCTCCGTGACCTGCTCGGGATGGGGTGCGACGAGATCACGTCACTGCGCTCGGGCGGGCTGTCGGGTGAGGCCGTCGACACCGTCGGCGCCGAGCAGCCGCGTACCGGCGGTCCACGCCGCCATCGTCGAGAACCGCTACCTGCCCGGCCAACGGCTCATCGAGCAGCGAATGGCCGGAGAAGCTCGGCCTGTCGCGCACTACCGTCCGCGAAGCGCCTCGCATGCTCGAAGCCGAGGGGTTGGTCGTCGGCGAGCGCAACCGTGGCGCCATCGTTCGCCCACTGTCGGCCACCGAGGTCGCCGACCTGTACGGCCTGCGCATCCGGGCTCGAGTCCTACGCCGTGGAGGTCGCGACCCGGACGGTCGAGCCGAAGCCGGCCGTCGGCGCGCTGCTCGCCGCCGCAGACGCGTTCGGCGAGATTCGCCGGACCGTCGACGTCGACACGGTCGAAGGGTGCGCCTGATCCACGACGCGAACCGGAGTTCCACGACACGATCATCGCTGCCGCACGCCATCACCGGCTGGCGACGATGCTCGCCCGCACCGTCGACATCCCGCTCGTCTTCCAGGCCTTCCGCACCTTCGGGGCGGCCGAGATCGAGCGTCGGACACCTTCCACCACCTGATCGTCGAGGCGATGTGCGGCCGCGACTCGGCCGGGCCGCGGCGCTGATGGCCGAGCACATCGCGCAGGGACCGACGCCGTCCTCGACGCCATGGCCACCATCGAACCAGGGGAGATCCGAATGAGCAACGACCACACCACGCTCCAGGCGAACGTCTCGGCCGCGCTGGCCCGGCAAGCGATCGACGCCGCGCGCGCCAGGCCGACGACCTCGACAAGGGGTTCACGATCGCGATCGTCGACGCCAGTGGCGTGCTGAAGGCGCTCGCCACGCTCGAGGGACCGCCTCGACACGGCCCACCGGCGCCTCTGCCATGCGCTGTTCGACGCGCCTCGAAGCCGGCGACGTCGCCGGCGTCGACGCCTGCTACGCGCCGGACATGACGATGTGGATCAACGTCAGCGGCGAGACCATCACCCGCGAGGCCAACCTCGAGGCCGTGGACAAGGGCCGGGGGATGCACCGGCGTCGCCTCTACAACGACCGCAACATCAACACCTTCGACGACGGCTTCATGGTCCAGTACACGACCCACGTCGTCACCCACGACGGCACCGAGGTCCCGCTGTCGGCGTGCCTCGTCGCCGAGGTCCGCGACGGGAAGATCTCGAAGCTGTTCGAGTACCTCGACACGACGCAGTTCCGTTCCCGGCGAGCCGAGGTGAGCGGGACGGCAGATGGGATGACGGAGTACGAGATCCGACGAGCTCTGCAACGAGTTCTTCGACGCGTACCAGGACGGCCGTGTCGACGTGCTGCGCCGCATCATGAGCGACGACTGCATCGTGTGGCACAACGTCTTCGGCCGCGAGACCACCCGCGACGAGAACCTCGAGGCCTATCCCGACAGCTACACGGGGCAGCGCCGCCGCACCTACAACGACCGCATCATCAACGCGTTCGACGACGGCTTCGTGATCCAGTACTCCCTCAACGGTGTGATGCACACCGGGCACAAGGGAGCGCTGTGGATCTGCATCGTCGGCCGGGTGCGCGACGGGAAGATCACGCGCATCGACGAGTACATGGACTCGTCGAAGTTCGCCGCCTGGATGGGGGGACCACGTGCGTAAGGACTGGCAGACGCTCGAGCTGTGCGATCGCTTCTTCGACGCGATCGAGCAGAAGGACTACGACACGCTCGAGTCGTGCTACGCGCCCGAGGCGGTCGTCTGGCACAGCCACGACTCGCTGTACCAACCGCCGGCCGACAACCTCGCCATGTTGAGGCGGGCATGGAGACGCAGCGGAAGACGCGCTTCAAGGACCGGCGCGTGCGCGTCTTCGAGGGCGGGTTCGTGCAGCAGCACACGATCTACATCACCTACGAGAACGGCTTCGTCGGCCAGATGGACGTGTGCTTCGTCGGCTACGTCCGTGACGGGATGATCAGCCGGGCCTACGAGTACTTCGACACCGGCCAGATCGACAAGTTCCTACCACCGAGGGAGAAGAAGCATGAGCCACCACATCGACATCGGCATCGTCGTCCGCGACCCCGACAAGTGCCTGCCGTTCTACCGCGACGCGCTCGGCCTGAAGTTCCTGTTCGACTTCGACCTCCCGACGGGGTCGCACATGTGGCAGTTCGCGGTGGGCGAGTGCGTCGTGAAGCTCGTCACCCACAAGCCACGCCGGAGGCGGCCAACCCGCCCGGTGGCTCCGCCGGCGGCACCGGCCTGCGGTACTGGACGATGGGCGTCGACGACATCGACGCCGCGATCGCGCCGTGCGAGGCGGCCGGCGCGCCGATCCCGTTGCCGGTCACGCAGCTGATGCCCGGCATCCGCATCGCGATGATCGAGGATCCCGAGGGCAACGTCGTGGAGTTCCTCGAGCAGAAGCGCTGACCGTGGGGGACCTGGGGGCCGACGGGCTCGTCGAGCGCATCCGGCGCTGACGCCGACGATCGCGGCGACGTCGTTCGAGGCCGAGGCCCAGCGCCGGCCGCTCGACGAGGTCATCGACGCGCTGAAGGCGACGGGCGTGTTCCGGTCGTTCGTCGGCGAAGAAGTACGGCGGCTACGAGATCGACATGCGCGACCTACGTCGACATCGGGCTCGCCGTCGCCGAGGCCGATCCGTCGATGGGCTGGATCACCACCTTCTACATGGAGCACAACTGGCTGCTCACGATGTTCGCCGAGGAGCTCCAGGACGAGATCTTCGGCGCGCAGCCCTTCGTGCTCGCACCCGGCAGCGTGAACCCGAGCGGCCGGGCGATCCCGACCGGTGACGGCACCTACACGTTGTCGGGTCACTGGACCTTCGGCACCGGCATCTGCCACGCCGACTGGGTGCTGGTGAGCGGGAAGATCGAGGGCGACGCGATGGATGCCGCCCGCAACTTCCTGTTGCCGGTCGACGAGGTCGAGGTCAAGGACACGTGGCACGTCGACGGCATGGCCGCCACCGGGAGCCGCGACATCGTGGTCACCGACATCGTCGTGCCCGAGCGGCGCGTGTCGTTGATGCCGCCGCCGCACGTGTTCGCCAAGCCGGGCGATCCCTACCTGCACCGGATCCCGATCGCGCCGTTCCTCTCGCTCACCGCCGCCATGCCGGCGATGGGCGCGGCCAAGCGGGCCCTCGCGCTGTTCGAGGACCGCTTGTTCGACCGCGTGATGTTCGGCACCAAGCGGACCCAGAGCGCCCGCGTGCCGACCCAGGTGCGACTGGCCAACCTGCGCGTCGAGGTCGACTTCGCCGAGACGCTCCTGCGCGACGTCGCCGATCGCATGCAGGCGCCACGCCGACGGTCGCATCGATCTCGACCTGCTCGGCCAGCTGCACCTCCGCCTCGGCATCGCGCACATCGTCCGCCGGTGCCGCGACGTCGTGCGCGAGATCATGCAGTCGAGCGGCGCGTCGGTGCACTACCTCGACAACGAGCTCCAGCGCATCCACCGCGACGTCCACATGATGTGCGCGCACACGGTCTTCGACATCGACCTGGTCGCCGAAGGCGTCGGCCGCCAGATCGTCGCGTCGAAGGAACCGCCCGCCGCGACCTCGGCGCCCCCGCGGCGTCAGCGGTTGCGCGCCTGGCGATACGGCGCGCCCTTGGCCGGATCGGGCTCACGCGGGAGGCCGAGCGACCGCTCGCCGAGGATGTTCCGCTGGATCTCGTCGGTTCCACCGCGATCGACTGCGCCGGCACCGAGACGAGGATCTCGGCGAGGATGCCGCCGAGGGGCTGTGTGGGATCGGTCCCCGCGAGCATCGCATTGGCGCCGCCGATCATGGCGTGGACGCGCGCCGCCTGGCGCGCCACGTGACTGAGCGCGAGCTTGCCGATCGAGCCTTCTGCGCCGGGTGGCCGGCCGGCGCCGCGGGCCGCCTTGGCCCGCTCGGCTGTCCACTCGCTGGCGCGGTGCATCGACAGCAACCGGGCGAGTCTCCTGGCGAACGACCGGGTCGTGCTGTGAACCTCGGGACCTCGCGTGGTCGACGACCAGGTCGACGCGACCGGCACGTCTGCGGTTACCGCGCGTAGACCCTGGCGATCTCCGCCGCCTCGGCACGGGCCTGGTCGAGGGCCGGCCCCTCGTCGATGACCGTCGAACCGGGCCCGCCCGACCGCCCCGAAGTGCCGTTCGTGGGCGAGGGTGGCCAGCGCCCCGGTCCACCCTGGTTCACGTCCCCCACCACCCAGTCCTTCGGGATGCGCGCGTCGGTGAGGAACACCTCGTTGAACGACGCGTGGAAGTTCATCTGCCGCAACGGGCGCACCTCCACCCCGGGCTGCTTCATCGGCAGCACGAAGTAGGTGATGCCTTGGTGCTTCGGCACGTCCCAGTCGGTGCGAGCGAGGAGCATGCCGAGGTCGGCGTGGTGGGCGCTGGTGTTCCACACCTTCTGGCCGTTGACCACCCACTCGTCGCCGTCCAGCACCGCGGTGGTGGTCAGCCCGGCCAGGTCCGAGCCCGCCGAGGGCTCGCTGAACAGCTGGCACCACACCTCCTCGCCGGTGAGCAGCGGGCGAAGGAAGCGATCGCGCACCAGGTCCGTGCCCTGCTCCAGGATGGTCGGGCCGGCGAGTCCCACGGGCACGGTCGCCACGGCGCCACACGACTGGATCTCCCGGCGCACGATGTCGTCCGCCCAAGCCGGCAGGCCCCGCCCATGCCACTGCTCAGGCCACGACGGCACCGCCCATCCAGCCTCGACGAGACGCTCTCGCCACGACTGCAACGACAGCGATCGGTCCCAGGTGGTGGCGACCCAGGCCGCGCGCCTCGGCCGCCGCGCCCGTTCCCGGGATGGGCACGTCGGCGGTCATCGCCGGATCACCGGGGGACACGTGCCTCGGTCGAAGTGCCGACGTAGGCGGCGAGGTGTTCGCCGGTGACAGTGGAGCGGGCGGCGACGAGGTCGGTGGGGGTGCCCTCGAACACGACCCGGCCGCCGTCGTGGCCGGCGCCCGGGCCGAGGTCGATGATCCAATCCACGCGTGCCATCACCGCCTGGTGATGCGCGATGACGATGACCGACTTGCCGGCGTCGACGAGCCGGTCGGCGACCTGCAGCTGCTCGACGTCGGCGAGGTGGAGACCGGTGGTCGGCTCGTCGAGGACGTAGACGTCGCCCTTCTCGGCCATCTGCGGTGGCCAGCTTGAGCCGTTGCCGCTCGCCGCCGGACAGGGTGGTCAGCGGCCGACCGAGGGGGAGGTGGCCCAGCCCGACGTCGACGAGCTGGCCGAGGATGATGTCGGCGGCCGGCACGGCCGCCTCACCGGCGCCGAAGAACTCCTCGGCCTCGGTGACCAGCGGCACGCGAGCACCTCGGCGATGTCCTTCCCGCCGAGCTCGTACTGCAGGACGTCGGCCTGGTACCGCTTCCCCTCGCACAGCTCGCAGGGCGTGGCGACACCGGCCATGATCGCCAGGTCGCTGTAGATGACCCCGGCGCCGTTGCAGGTGGGGCAGGCGCCCGCGGAGTCGCGCTGAACAGCGCCGGCTTCACACCGTTGGCCTTTAGCGAAGGCCTTGCGGATCGGGTCGAGCAGCCCGGTGTAGGTCGCCGGGTTGCTGCGCCGCGACCCCCGCGGATCGGGGCTTGGTCGACCACCACCGCCCGCATCGCGCTTGGCCAGCGAGCCGTGCACGGCGAGACTCTTGCCGGAGCCGGCGACGCCTGTCACCACGACGAGCACGCCGAGCGGGACGTCGACGTCGACGTCGCGTTCAGGTTGTTGGTTCGGGCGCCACGGATCTCCAGCGCTTCGGTGGACGTCCGCACCGTGTCCTTGAGGGTGGCCCGGTCGTCGAGGTGCTTCCCGGTGACCGTGCCGCTGGCTCTCAGCCCGTCGACGGTGCCCTCGAACGCCACCTCACCGCCCGCGGCGCCGGCACCCGGGCCTAGGTCGACGACGTGGTCGGCGATGGCGATCATCTCCGGCTTGTGCTCTACGACGCGACCCGGCACGATCGAGCCGTAGTGGCCGGAATCCGAATTCTTCCAGCCGACAGGTGCGCCTGGCCCGCCGGATTCAAGCGCCTGGACCTGCGCGGCATACGCGCGCTGCTTGTCGTCGTCGTCGAGCCCGGCGCCGGCAGCGCCGAACATGCCGCCGATCGCTGCGTTGGCGACGGCGGGAGAAGGCGGAGCGGGAGCGCGGTCGATCGGCGTTTCGCCGGGCATCGGGCCGCTCGGCATGGCCGGGGGAGGTTCGTTGGCCAAAGTGGTAGACGGCAACGGCGCGGAGGCGAATGGATTGCCGCTGCTGGCGCACGCGCCAAGGGCCATGCCCATCAGAGCGACAGCCACGATCCTGGACAGCATCGAAGTCCCCTCGCCCAATTCGGCGATCTGGCCCAGCGTGTACTCCACAGCACAGCAGCGGGCCAGAGTTAAGGAGCCAGCTAGAGGCATGGAATGGGGCAAAACTTCGGTGGTGCAGAAGGCCGAAATGCGGCTGCCCAACACCACGCAAGCCTTTGCCCACGCTGGCAGAACCGCTACCGACCCGTTAGCCTTCACGGCAGGGAGGAGCCATGACGCATCGCTCACACGGCGCGCTTTCCCGGCGCGCGTTGCTCGGCGGCATCGGTGCCGCGGCGCTCGCCGGATCGACCGGACCGCTTGAAGCGCAGGCCTATCCGTCGCGCACCATCAAGATCGTGGTGCCCTACCCGGCCGGCGGCATCACCGACGTGCTGCCGCGCATGATGCAGGAGCGGCTCACCCGCAAGTGGGGCCAGCCGTCGTGGTCGAGAACAAGCCAGGCGCCGCCGGCAACCTCGGCGCCGAGCAGGTCTTCAACGCAGAGCCTGACGGCTACACGATCATGGTAACCGCGCCCTCGCCGCTCACCGTCAACCAGAGCCTCTATGCCAAGCTCGCGTTCGATCCGGCCGCTTTCGTGCCGGTGACGATTATGGCGACGATTCCGACCGGGCTGTTCATCAGCCCTGCGAAGATCAAGGCCAACACGGTCGCCGAATTCATCGCCTATGCGAAGGAGAACCCGGGCAAGGTCACGGCGGCGACGCAAGGCAACGGCTCGACCTCGCACCTCACGTCTGAGTGGTTCCAGATGGCGGCAGGCGTGAAGTTCGTGCAAGTGCCGTACCGCGGCTCGGCGCCGGCGTTGCAAGGCATGGTCGCCGGCGACGTCGATCTGTTCTTCGACAATCTCGGCGTGTCGCTCAATCTCGCCAAGGAAGGCAAGCTCAAGCTGCTCGCGGTCGGCACCGAAACGCGGATGGCATCGCTATCCTCGATCCCGACGCTCGCCGAGTCGTTGCCCGGCTTCGTGTCGTCGAGCTGGGTCGGCGCGTTCCTGCCGCCGAAGACGCCGCAGGCGATCACCGACAAGCTCAGCGCCGACTTCGCCGAAACGCTGAAGGATCCCGACATCGCCAGCAAGTTCCGCGAGCAGGCCTGCGAGCCGGTCGGCAACACCCCGGCCCAGGCCCGCTCCTTCGTCAACGCGGAATCCGAGCGCTGGAAGAAGGTGATCCAGACCGCCAACATCAAATTGTGATCGGGAGTGTCCCATGCAACAGAGCGCCAGCCGCATCCTGACCACCCACGCCGGCTCGCTGCCTCGCCCTGCCGACCTGCTCGAAATGCTGCTCGCCGACCAGCCAGACAAAACGGCGCGCGAGGCGCGGCTGCCCGGCGCGGTGCAGGAGATCGTCAGCAAGCAGGTCGAGCTTGGCATCGACATCGTCGACGATGGCGAATACTCCAAGCCAAGCTTCGTCACTTACGTCAACGAGCGGCTTGGCGGCTTCGAGCCCGACGTTGACACGCCGAACCGCAGCCCCTGGGCGGGTTCGCGCGAAGCGATCGCGTTTCCGGAATTCTACGCGGCCGGCCACGTCGGTTCGCGGCAGCGCCGCACCGTCTGCACTGCGCCTGTCACCTACAAGGGCCATGCACAGCTCCAGCGCGACATCGCCAACCTGAAGGCGGCGATGAAAGCGGCAGGCGTGAAGGAGGCGTTCATGCCTTCGATCTCGCCGTCGAACGTCGAGGAGTGGCAGCGCAACACCTATTATAGCAAGCAAGAGGACTACATCGTCGCCATCGCCAATGCGATGCACGAGGAATACAAGGCGATCGTCGATGCCGGCCTGCTGCTACAGATCGACGATCCGCGGCTCGTCTCACATTATCTCGTGAGCCCGAACGCCAGCATCGCCGATTGCCGTAAGTGGGCGAACCAGCGCGTCGAGGTGCTCAACCACGCGCTGCGCGGCATCCCGAAGGAAAAGATCCGCCACCACACCTGCTACGGTATCAACATGGGTCCGCGCGTCCACGACATGGAGGTGAAGGACCTGATCGACATTATTCTGAAGATCAAGGCCGGCGCCTATTCGTTCGAGGCGGCGAACCCGCGTCACGAGCATGAGTGGAAAATCTGGGGCAACGCCAGGCTGCCGAAGGACGCGATCCTGATCCCCGGCGTGATCAGCCATTCCACAGTGCTGGTCGAGCACCCGGAGCTGGTTGCCGAGCGGATCGGCCGCTTCGCCTCGCTGATTGGCAAGGAGCGCGTGATCGCGGGCTCCGATTGCGGCTTTGCGACCTTCGCGGGCAGCAAGGAGGTTCACCCGTCGATCGTCTGGGCAAAGCTCAAGGCCTTGAGCGACGGCGCGCGGCTGGCGTCGAAGGAATTGTGGAAGAAGGCGGGGACGCAGAAGGCGGCGAAGAAGAAAGAAGAAGAAGATGGCGCCGAGGCGGGTGGCGAAGAAAAAATGAGTATTATTAATGAGTTATGGAACTATTGACATCAAAGCATCAAGCACCTTATGTCTTGATGTATGCGTATGACATTGACCATCGATGAGGACGTGGCGGTTCAGCTCAAAAGGCTGCGGCGCAAGAACGACGCGAGCCTTAAGGAGATCGTCAATGACACACTGCGGCGCGGTCTGCGCGTCACTGAAGCGCCGGCGAAGCTCCGCAAGCCCTTCCGAATAAAAACTTTCGATGGCGGCGAGCAGTTAGTTCCGATCGACAACGTCGCAGAAGCAATCGCTCTCATCGAGGGCGAGGATTACAAGTGATCCTCGTCGATGTGAATCTGCTGATATACGCAACGTTCAGCAACACGCCGCAACATATTCCTGCACGCACATGGATTGAGTCGCAACTTAACGGCGCAAATCGTGTGGGCTTACCTTGGCATTCTTTGCTGGGCTACTTGCGCGTTGCGACCAATCCTCGGGCGTTTGCCGGTGCGATTTCAATGAGCGATGCTTGGAGTCAGGTTGAAGGTTGGCTCGCTTGCGAACCGGTATGGATTCCTGAGCCAACGGAACGTCACACCAAGGTTCTCGGAGCGCTTCTGGCTCAGCACAGTGTGCACGGCAATCTCGTCTCTGACGCCCATCTTGCCGCGCTCGCAATCGAGCACGGCCTGACACTATGCTCGACCGACGGCGACTTCGCGCGTTTTCGCGAACTCAAATGGCTCAACCCGCTGGCGCCATGACGTTTACCCCGCCGGCAGCATCAGCTCCGCCCTCAAGCCCCCGATCGGCGAATTACCCAGGTTGAGCGCGCCGCCATAAAGTGCGGCGAGTTCCACGACAATAGAAAGCCCCAGCCCCGAGCCGGGCTTGGTCTCGTCGAGCCTGCGGCCGCGCCGCGCCACCTGCTCGCGCTCCGAGGGCGACAGGCCCGGCCCATCGTCGTCAACCGTGATGCGGACGACGTTGCGGCCGGGCTCCGGATTCTCGACGCCGACCGCGATGCCGACCCTGCCGCTGCCCCATTTGAAGGCGTTGTCAACCAGGTTGCCGACCATCTCCTCCAAGTCCTGCCGCTCGCCGCGAAACCGCGCCTCGCCTGGCAAGTCGAGCGCGACGGCCAGATCCTTGCCGTGGTGCGTCTTTTCCATCGTGCGAACGAGCGACTGCACCACCGGTACGACGTCGGTGAGCGTGCCGATCACCGCAACGCGGGCGGCGAGCCGCGCGCGATCGAGATGGCGCGTAACCTGCTCGCGCATGATGTTGGTCTGCTCCGTCACCTTGGCGGCGAGCGGATCGTCGGTCCGCTTGTTCGCCTCATTGACCATCACGGACAGCGGCGTCTTGAGCGCGTGCGCGAGATTGCCTACGTGGGTGCGCGCGCGTTCGACGATCTCGCGGTTGGATTCGAGCAGTGCATTGGTCTCGCGGGCAAGCGGCGCGATCTCGACCGGGAACGAGCCTTCGAGCTTCTCTGCCGCGCCGGAACGGATCGCAGCCAGGCTTTCCGAGATGCGCTTGAGCGGCGCGAGGCCGAACCGCACCTGGAACAGCGTGGTGATGAGCAGCACCAGCGCGAGGGCGGCAAACGTCATCGCCAGCGTGCGGTCGAACGCGACGATTTCCTCGTCAATCTCGGTGGCGTCGCCCGCGACGGCCACGAGAAAGCGCCCCTCCTCGCCGAGATCGATCACGCGCTCGACCAGCCGCAGGCGCTGATCCTCCTGCCCCGGCACGTAGCGCTTCCGGGTACCGTCGGAGCCGGGCGCGACACCCATGTCCTGCAGGCGCGGCAGCACGCCGTCCCACAGCGAGCGCGAGGCATACATTTCCGGCTTTTGCGGGTCGAGGCCGCTGACCTGCCAGTACCAGCCCGACAGGGGCAGATCGAACAGCGGCTCGCCGATCGTCTGGCCGGCTTTTTCGTTGGGAATTTCGGGGGAGGCAACGTCGGCAATGAGCGTCTTGAGGTAGACGCCGAGACGGCGGTCGAACGCGCGCTCGACCGCCTGGCGGGACAGCGACGACAGCACGAAGCCGGTCGCGACCAGGATGAGCACGGTCCACACCGTCGCCGACAGGAACAGACGCAACGCGAGGGAGTTAGCGCGCATCGCTCTATCTCGCCGTCATGGCCGGGCATAGCCGTCCGAAAGGACGGCGTCGCTTCGCTCGCCTATGCCCGGCCATCCACGACTTTGTTTGCCGGCAAGTAAGACGTGGATGCCCGGCACAAGGCCGGGCATGACGAAGCATCAATGCCTGGCTAGCGCGCATCGAGCGGTGTGAGGAGATAGCCGAGGCCGCGGACGGTCTGGATGATGTCGATGCCGAGCTTCTTGCGGATGCGGCCGACAAACACCTCGATGGTGTTGCTGTCACGGTCAAAGTCCTGGTCGTAGAGGTGCTCGACCAGTTCGGTGCGTGACACCACGCGGCCGGCGTGGTGCATCAGATAGGAGAGCAGCCGGTATTCATGACTGGTGAGCTTGACCGGATTGCCGTCGATGGTGACGCGGCCGGTGCGGGTGTCGAGCCGCACCGGTCCACAGGTCAGTTCGCTTTTGGCGTGGCCGGCGGAGCGGCGCAACAGCGCGCGGATGCGCGCCAGCACCTCTTCGAGATGAAAGGGCTTGGCGACGTAGTCGTCGGCGCCGGCGTCGAAGCCCTGGACCTTGTCGCTCCAGCGGTCTCGCGCGGTCAGCATCAGCACCGGCATGGCGCGGCCGGCCCGCCGCCAGGATTCCAGCACCGAGATGCCGTCCATCTTCGGCAGTCCGATGTCGAGGATCACCGCGTCGTAGGGCTCGGTCTCGCCAAGGTAGTGACCCTCCTCGCCGTCGAAGGCGCGGTCGACCACATAGCCCGCGTCGGTGAGCGCGGTGGCCAGTTGGCGGTTGAGGTCGGGATCGTCCTCGATCACGAGGAGACGCAAGGGGAAAACCTCCCGGTCAGCGAATGTCGACGACCTTGCCGCTGGTCGCGTCGACGCTCGTGTGCGTCACTTTGCCATCCCCGGAGAGCACTGTCAGCACATAGACGAGGCCCTTGGGCTCCCGGCACAGCCGGGCCTTGATGACCTCCCGGCTGCCGCGGGAGCGCTTGGCGGTCCGCACCGAGCGGACTGAATGCATCGCCGCAGCCAAGGGCACGGCCTGGCCGTTGGAAATCGCCGCCCTCTGATCGGACTTGCTCAGGCAGACCAGTTGCTCGTCAGCGGTAGCCGGTTCCGGAGCCAGAGCACTGGCCAGAACAGCCGCTGAAACTGCAAGTGCCGCGAATGTCCGGTTCATGGCTGTTGTCTACGAATCAGTCGGTGAACCTTGGATGAACGCCCTATCACTTCTTCTTGACGAGCGCCTTGAAAACTTGATCGATCACAGATGGTTGCACGTGTCCGGTCGCGCAAGCCTGCTTTTCCCTGCTTCGGCCATTGACGTAGATGCCGAGCACGCCGAATCGCGCGCCGAAATAAGCCATCAGCAGGCTGGTGAGGCTGGCAAAGCCATTGATGCCGGCCTCATGCCCGGACCACAACGCATGCAACAGAGTTAATGCAAATGAGGGGCATTCGAGCAGCGAAAGTTCGAGCGCGTAGATCGGCCGCCACCACCGCTGCAGCAGGTCATCGCTGACCATTTCCGCGCGCTGCGTCGCGCCGACTTCCTCGACCTGCGCCTTGCCGATCGCGGCGAGCGCCTCGAGCCAATCGCTCTCGGCCTGGCGTGCCGCAGCGGCGACGAAGGCCGTCTCGGTGTTGCGCGATGCGATCACCTCGCCGACATCGGCGGGCGTTGCCGTCGACGCGCCCAGCGCATCGGCAAGAATTTTGCCAGCCACCCCGCCAAGCGGTCCGCCCAGCGCCATGCCGAGCGACGGTGCGCCGAGGCCGATCACGGTCTGCGCGAGATCTTTCCAGTCGAGTTTCATGTCAGCGTTCCTGTTGATGCCGTTGCCGTCTGCGCCACCACCACCAGGCGGCGGCTGCCAGCACGAGGGCTGCGGCGGCCATTGCGATGATGATGGCCAGCCGCACGCCAGACTGATGCGCCTGATGCGCGGCCGCGGCGCCGGCCGCGGCGATACCGCCCACGCTGGCCTGTTGCGCCTTGCGATTGACGGGCGCCACGCCCTTCCCCGGCGACATCGTGACATTCTCTTTGTTGCCGGTGCGGGATTTGGCCATGGCGAGCGCTGCCGCGCGCACCTCCTTGACGCGGTGGCCCCAGCCCGCGCCGAACACCGGCCAGGTCTTCAGCCGCTGCAGGAAAGCGAGGCGTTCGTCGCACAACCGCGCAATCAGGTCGGCGGCGTCGCGCTTGCGAACGGCTGCAAGCAGGGCATCGCCGATCCGGCCATCGGCAGAGAACCCAAGCAACCGTTGCAGCACCTTCGCTGCACGCGAAACCCCGGAATTGACTCCGTAATCGAACACCGCGTAGTCGAGCCCTGCCGGCAGTTCATCGCAGCGCATCGCCTGCCAATACTTGTCGCGGTAGATTGCCTCGGCCTCTTCGAGGCGCATGGCGCGCACGTCGGCGGCACTTGCGCGGGCCTTCACATGGTTACGGTAGTCGTGGATCGTGATGCCGAACTTGGTCGGGCCGCCGGGGTCGGACGGATGATTTGTGTAGCCGCCCTCGTGAATGAGCAGGCGGCGCAGCGCGTCGTCGAAGGTGGAAGCGGCCATCGGTGTTCCTGTTTGATTGCGAATCGAATGCGCGCGGGCGCGACGCCAAGCGCCGCGCGGCGGATGAGATGTTTTGAATGTCGCGCGGAAGGGCGGTCACGGAATGCCCGGCACCACCGCCGGTTCAGGACTGCGAAGCGGTCGCGTGCCTCAGCCGGGGCGCAGGGACTCGTCAAATGATGCTGCGATCATGGTCGGGCGCTCTTGCTCGCGCAGATGAGGCGCAGACAGCCGCCGCCATCGCGGCGACGGTCGGTCGTCGTGTTATCGAGCCGAAATGGTGTGATGCTCTACAAGGACGACGACCATCTGTCCTTTGATGGTAGTCTGTACATCGGAGAGCGGTTGTTTCAGGAACTGTCGGGCTCGCCCAATCACTGAATTCGGATCGCAGAGACCGTGCTGTCTTTGGCATTGCCGCTCAGGTTGGCGCCAATAACGCCGGTCGTCCGTCCCTGGTCATTGACCGAGATGCGAATATTGCCAGCGGGATTGGCGATAAAGCCGGAAAGCGAGATGACGACGGCTTGGTTCGCGGCCGTCGCGGTGTAGTACGCGCTGTCGATGACAGTCGTGCCATCCCACAATTTTGCTAGGAATGTGGTGTTGCCGCCCGTGTCGTAAACCGTCACCTGCCCGCTCGCCCACCATGTTCCGCTCGTGCCTTGAGCAATCGTCGGCCCGGTAAAATACAAACCGATGTTGTCCATTGCCACGTCTGCGCCGATCGAGTTCGTCACTGTCAGAGAACCGGTGGTTGCGCGCTGATAATGCCAGCAGCGCCAGTTGCCGTCTGCGTCCGATACGAAGATCGCTGTATCCCCTGCCGCCGTGGCAATGTTGCCGGCGCCCGGCAACATCAGGCTGGTCGCGTTGTGTGTCAGCGTCAGGGCCCCACCAAACCGCACGAACTTGAGACAATGCGGCTGCGTTCCGAACGACGTGATAGCCGTGGCGCCGGTGATGTGAACCTTCAGGCTAGCCGCGGCGCCGATGTCGCAGGTCGCGGCCGAGGCAACGCTCGTCTCATGAGCCAGGAACCGCACGCCCCCGGTCGCGCGGTCGATGACCAGCGCGTCGATCCAGGCGCTGCCGTCGGCCGATGTCTTGAAGTGGAGGTCGTCGTCGCCGGTCAGGCCGATCTCGGCGCGGCCGGAGAAGTTATCCTGCAGAAGAATGGATAGCGTGTCGGCTGCGCTCGCCTTGCTCATTTTGCAGCGCAGATCCCCGTCGCCGCCCTCGGCAATGGTCCGCGCCGCCCAGAGTGCGTTGTTGAGCTTGGCGCTGAACGGATTGGTGGTGTCGGCCGTCGTGCCGACGCCCAGCAGCGCGAGGTTGTTCGCCGCGCCGCCGCCGAGAACGTCGAGCGCCGGCTGCCAGTCTGTACCGTCCCATGCGATCAGCGCGGCCTCGTCCTGCACGTAGCAGGTCCAGCCCGGTTGCGGCAGGTGGGCCTTCCAGTGGCCGTCGACAAAGACGACCACATTGTCGTCCTCCCAGGCGTCGTCGCCGGAGCCCGGCGCCTTGACGATGTAGCGGTCGCCTTCGGCCGGCGATGCCGGCGGCGACGACAGGTCGCGGTCGATCACCGACAGCATCACCAGTGCGTCGAGCGCCTTGAGGGCCTCGTCGTGGAAGGTCGTCTGCAGCGCCTGCTTGTTGGCAAGCAGCGGCAGCGACAGCAGCGGGGTGTTGTCCATGGGTGTCGTCCAAAAGTGTTGTGTGATCTAGACCGGACAATTCTCTCCGCTCGTCCCCGCGAAAGCGGGGACCAGAGCCACGATTCAGGTCAGTGTATTTGGCCCTGGATTCCCGCTTTCGCGGGAATGAGCGGAGGCGGAGCAAGTCGAAACAATTCAGCCTGAGGTCGTCCGGGCGCTACGGCTGGAGAACGGCGGCCGCGGCAATGCCGCGCCCTACAGTGGCGGAGAGCTGCGTGACGCGAACCGAGAGGCTCAGCTGCGGCGCCCCGAAATCGGCGAGCTCATCGGCAGCCGGATAGAGCACCGTCGACTGAGCAGTGGAGAGCGTGCGCATCACGTCGCCGCCGTCGAGCACGTCGAGTTCGTAGGCTTCGGTTTCCTCGCCGAGCGGGACCTCGCGAAGCTCCCAGGATTCGGCCGGCAGCCGCGTGCGCCGCACCCAGGTGAACGTCACGCCGGAGCCGTCCCGCGTGGCGCGCAGGTGCACCGGCGAAAGCGGTTTGAGCGCCACCGCCGACGGCCGCAGGCTGAGCGAAACCGCGCTCGGATCGCCATGATCGCGGCCGGCCGCGACGATGCGAAGCTGCATCAGGCGCCCGAGATCGCTGAGGCCGCGCGCCAGCGGCACCACATGATCGTCGAGCAGCACGAATGGCGCACCGATCGGCAACGGATCGGCCATCGCCCATTCGCTGCCGGCCTGGCCACGAACCAGACGCGACAATTCATAGGTGCGCTCGCCGACCAGCTCGGCGTTGGCGAACTGCAGCACCTCCCAGGCGCCATCGGTCCGTTGCACAGCAGCGGCGTTGACGCCGCCCGACAGCACATTGTCGGACACCGAAACCAAAGCTCCACCATAGAGACGCACCCGGACGCGGTTGAAATGGTCGATGCCGCGGGTCGGCCCGGCCGGCAGCACGTCGAGCGTCTCGCCGGCTACCGAAGGCGCGAGCGCCATCGCGGCGCGCTGGAAGCCCAGTCCATCGCCGGAGCGCCAGATCGCCACCGGTCCCGGCCACGGATCGGCGAACACCGCAACGCGGGTGAGGACCGGTTCCGTCTCCGGGCCGAGCGTCGGAAGGTCGAGCAGCAGCGCGTGCGCCGGACCGACCGCGGCCGGCAGCGCCGGAACGCGGCGGCGCGGCGCAGCGAGCGGCAGATCGAACACCTCGGGATCGATCGAGCGGGCCCGCACCAGGCGATGCTCGGTGTCGGTGATCTCGCGCAGCTCAAGCAGCCTGCGGCGTCCGTTCAGCGTCAGACCAACGACGTCGCCCGGCGCCAGCGCGAGCTGGCTTGGCCGCAATGCAAAATCCGCGCTCTCGCGGCTCGCCCACAGATCCTGCAGGCAGATGTCGGCGCGGCGCTCGACCGCCGCGTCATAAGACACGACGGCGAGATCGGCATGAGCGACCCGCGCCGCGCCGCCGACCAGCCGGCGCGACACCGCGGCCATGCGGCGGTGATCCGCCATGCTGTCGCTGAAGCCGAACGAGACCTCGCGCGGCAATTCGGTCTCCTGCGCGCGCGTCAGGCGGAACGGCGAAGCGTCATCGCGCAACACCAGGTCGTCCTCGGCCAGTTCGGCGACCGGTGCGCCGCCACGCGGGTGGAACGCCAGCACGCCGGATTGCTCGGCGGCGTCGAACGCATAAACCTTCGACAAGGGCTCGAGCGCGGCGCGTGGCGCCATCGGCCGGTCGACCAGATAGCCGTCCGGCCCCTCGCCCAGCGCCGAGGCATCGAAGCCCGTGACGCCGCTGTCGGTCAGGATCGCCGCGACCAGATCGGCGAGCGGCGCGCCGCCGAGCCGCCCTGTCAGCCAGTGCCCGGTGTCCCAGTTGATGCCGTCGCTCCATACGTCGAGCGCCGCCGGAAACGCGGGATAGGGCCGCGCGTCCCAGGTCCACAGGTAGATGCTCGAGGCGTCGATCATCCGCCCACCATAGATCGTCGACACCGGATTGAGCGCGCTGGTCGCGCCCCAGTTGAAGTCGAACGCCGACAGCACGCTTTCGAGATGGCGGCGCTGGATCAGGTCGTCACGCCGGCCGTTGGAAAAATACGGCACGCCGCTTTCCGACGATTTCGGATCGGGGAACGTGCTCGGCTGGTTGGCGCCCTTGTCGACCGCCGCGCAGCCGAGCTCGGTGAGCCAGATCGGCTTGCTTTGCGGCACCCAGTTCGTCGGCGAAGCAAGCTCGACGCCGCCGACGCGCTCATGGTGCGGGTTCGACCAGAAGCTCCACAGATCCTTGACGCGAAACACCCACGGCTTGCCGAGCCCGTCGGTGATGCTGGTGCGCGTCTGCGCGGTGCGCGCCGCGTCGCCGGAGTAGTACCAGTCGAAGGCTTCGCCGCGCGCCAGATTGCCTTTCAGATAATTCCGGTCGTAAGTCGAGCTCGCCAACGCCCGATCGAGATGGTTGGCGCCGTCGCGCCAGTCCGACAGCGGCGCGTAGTAGTCGATGCCGACCGCGTCAATCGACGGCGACGCCCACAGTGCATCGAGCGGGAAGCGCACCTCGTCGGCCGAAGGACCAATCACATGCGCGCCGTATTCGGTCCAGTCGGCGCCGTAGGTCACCAGCGTCGACGGCCCCAGAATGCTTTTGACGTCGGCCGCAAGAGCGACGAGCTGGTTCACCGCCGGATAGACGCCCGACGCCGAGCGCACGCGCGTGAGGCCGCGCAGCTCCGAGCCGACCAGGAACGCATCGACGCCGCCCGCGCTCGCGGCGAGGTTGGCGTAGTGCAGCACCATGTGGCGGTAACGGAAATCATCGTCAGTCCCGAAGAACGCATCGATCTGGTCGCCGGCCGTCGCGGTACCGTCCGGCGTGCCAGGCTGGCCCGGTCCCGGATCGCAGGTGATGCGGCCGCGCCGGGGATAAGGCGGCTGCGATGCCGCGCCGGTCAACGGATCGGGCAGCGTGTTGCCGGCCGGCACGTCCATCATGACGAAGGGATAAAGAATAACCTTGAGCCCGCGCGCCTTCAGCTCGGCGATCAGGTCGATGACGCTCTGGTCGGACGGCGTGCCGCCGTAGGCCGGGCGGCCCTCGACCGTCGAAACCAGGTGCGCGCCGCCACGGCTGACGCCGGCGACAGACCATTCCGCGCCACCGTGCACGGACTTCTCATAGTTCTCGACCGCCGGCTTGATCTCGCAGACGCCGGCCCGCAGGTCGGTGCCGATCCACGCCACCACCACCGCGACACGTTCGAGGTTCGGGCAAATACCCTGCAACTCGTCGAGCGACGCGATCAGGTCGGAACGCGCGTACGCGACATGGCGGTTCTCCGGCGCGGAGCGGCCGGGACCGAGCGTTCGCACCAAGGTCGATGGCTCGTAGCCGAACTCGGTGGTGCCGGGGATCAGCGTCACCGCGCGCACCATCTTCTCGAGCTGGCCGACCGGCCGCACCACCTCGAACGACAGTTGCGGGATGCGGTTGCCGAAGCCGCCGACCGGCAGGCGCTCGAACACGACGTAAGCGAGGCCGCGATAGGCCGGCGCGTTGCCGCTGCCCTCCTTCGCGACGATCAGCGGATCGGCGGTCTGGCTGCCGGACCCTTTGTAGATGCGGACGTTGACGTTGGTCAGATCGAGCGGCTTGCCATCGGCCCAAATGCGGCTGACGGCGCCGATCTCGCCTTCGCACAGGCCGACCGCCAGGTTGGCGTAATAGTTGTAAGTCGTGGCGACCGTCGTGACGGAGGGTCCGCGCGAGCCGCCCTTGCCGCCACCGCCGCCCGTCGTCTCGGAGCGGCTGGAAATTTCTTCCTCGAGCTGCGTCGCCCAGATCACCTCGCCGCCGATCCGCACCCGTCCGTAGACCCGCGGGATCGGCGCGCCCTCGGTCGAGGCCATCACGCCAAGGTCGGAGAGCCGCGGCCCCTGCTGGGTGCGTGTCGTGCTGCCGCCGCCGAGCAGCGCGTGGTCGATCGCGTTGCCGGCCAATGCGCCAACCAGGCGGCCGGCGATGGCGCCGACCGGGCCGAACAACGCGCCGCCGGCTGCGGCGCCGCCGGCGGACAGGAGAAGGGCTGCCATCAGTCGGTCACTCCGGGAAAGCGGAAGGCGTAGGCGAGCCGGCGGCGCCACCACGGCGCAATGGCAACTTCGGAGACGCACGCGCCGTCGTGGGCGTGGACCATCAGCTCTGCGTCAGCAACGATGGCGGCGTGCTTGGCCGGATAGCGCGGTGCGTAACGGAACAGCAGCACGTCACCGGGCAGGATTTGCGCGGGCCCGATCTCGATCAGGTGCGTGCGGGCGGCGCGCGCGAAAGCCTCGTCGCCCGACGCCTCCGCCCAGTCGCGTCCGTAAGCGGGCGCGCGCTCCGGTTCGTCGCCGATCACGGCGCGCCACACCCCGCGAACCAGGCCGAGGCAATCGCAGCCGACGCCCTTGAGCGACGCTTGATGGCGATACGGCGTGCCGATCCACGAACGGGCTTCGGCGACGATGGATGTGCGGGTGGGAGTCATGATGGTGCTTCCTTGTCCCTCTCCCGCCGGCCAGGGGAGGGTGGACGCGAGCGTCAGCGAGCGTCGAAGGCGCGCGTGAACGCGCCTATGGCGAGCGGCCACCCTCCCCGCTTCGCGGGGAGGGATTAGGAGAGGCTCCCGCCATTGTTCCCCGGTTCTCCCGACACCGCGTAGCGCGTTACAAAGTCGTTGCCGGGGATATGGGGGAAGCCGCGGAAATTCACGGCATTGCTGAAGCGGTCGCGGCAAGTTCCAAAGCGTTTGTCGCAGCCCGCCGTCACAACGAATGTATCGCCCGCTGCGATCGGTTCCGGCATCGCCTGCCAGAGGTCGAGCGTGACGCCGCCTGCCACGACGTGACGCTTAACCTCGACAGCAAGGCCTTCGTTCGCGCCGCTCTGCCAGACCAGCCGCCCCGCCGTGAACCAGCCGTCGGCGTAGGCGCCGAGACCGGACGCGAAGAAGCTCGACGTGCCGTTCAGCGACGTGACCATCCCGTTGCCGCGGAACGTCGAACTGGTCAGGTCGATCAGGCATCGGCTGTCGCCGAGATCAGCGGAGCAGGTCGCGGTATAGCGCCGGCCGCTCTCCTCGTTGAGGCGATCGGCGAGCGAGCGCAGCTCCGCGACGAACGCCTGTCCTTCGCGGCGCACTTCGCCGAGCACGCCCTTCGCGATCAGCACGTGGAGCGACGGCTCGCTCCAGTCGACCAGATGAATTTCGATCGCCGCGGCGTCGTAGCGCCCGGCGGCGAGATCTGCGTCGGACAGCGCGTCGGCCGACAATGCGCCGGAAATTTCCGAGCCCGACACCCCAAACCGAAGCTCGCCGTCGCCTCCGAGCCGGAAAATCCAGTGCCGGCCTTGCAGGTGAGCGCGCCC
Organism: uncultured Alphaproteobacteria bacterium; assembly: GCA_963814215.1. Taxonomy (GTDB): domain Bacteria; phylum Pseudomonadota; class Alphaproteobacteria; order Rhizobiales; family Xanthobacteraceae; genus Z2-YC6860. The sequence goes on from CAWFCM010000030.1 coordinate 28,865, forward strand.
AGCACAACATCCTCGTCGTGATCGGTGAAGCCAAGCACTTCGCCGTCGCGCCGCACGATACGCCAGCAGCGCGCGAGCGTGGTGACGCCGGAATCGAGCTTGGCCTGCAACGCGGGTGGAATGGTGCGCATGCTGTAGATTCCGTTATGTTGGGTATCGGCTTAGGCGGCAGCGGAGAAACCGCTTTTCGCCGGGGGGGCGGCTTGTTAAGCTATTTTGTGGTCGCTTGGTAATGCTATGGCGCTCGTCGAAACAGAAATGACCTTGCCGATAGACGATCTCGAACCGTTGGCGATCCGAGAAAGCTTGCCGCTGCCCTTGGAAGACGGCCAACAACTCTACGACCGGCTGGCGACGGAACTCCTCGACACCGCGCGGCTACAGCAAATCAGCACCCTCCTGATTCGGGAGGGCGACGTCGACGCGCTGTACCGTCGGGTTCTCGATGCAGCCACCGACTTGATGGGCTCGGGTATGGCGAGCTTGCAGATGCTCGATCACGATCGAGGAGAGCTTCGGCTTCTTGCGTTCAAGGGATTTGACGCAGCCGCCGCTGCGGGTTGGCAATGGGTCAACGTCAATTCAGGCACCACCTGCGGCGCCGCACTGCGCAGCGGCCTGCGAGTGATCGCGCCGGACGTCGATACATGTGAGTTTGTCGACGGAGAAGGTTACCGGCGCGCCGGAATTCTCGCCGTGCAGTCCACGCCGCTGCTGTCCCGCTCCGGTCAATTGCTCGGCATGATTTCGACACACTGGCGCGCGCCGCATCAGCCCTCGGAACGCAGCCTTGCGCTGCTGGATGTTCTGGCCCGCCAGGCCGCCGACCTGATCGAGCGCACCCAGGCCGAGGAACGATTGCGCGACAGCGAGGAGCGCTATCGCGTTTTGTTCAATTCGATTGACGAGGGTTTTTGCGTCGTCGAGATGATTTTTGATCAGCACCAAAAGCCGGTGGATTACCGTTTCCTGCACGTGAACCCGGCGTTCGGCAAGCAAACCGGGCTTCAAAACGTGCAAGGCAAGACGATTCGCGAGCTCGTCCCGCTGTACGAGAATCACTGGCTCGAGACTTATGGCAAGGTCGCGTTGACCGGCGAACCGGTTCGCTTCCAAAACCGCGCCGAGCAGTTGCGGCGCTGGTATGACGTTTACGCATTCCGTTTTGGCGCGGCGGCAAACCGGCAGGTCGCCGTACTTTTTAATGACATCACCGAGCGCAAACAGAGCGAGCAGCATGTGCAGTTCCTCATGAACGAACTTGCGCATCGCGGCCAAAACCAGCTCGCCATCATTCAGTCGATCGTCTCCCAGAGCCTGGCCGGCGATCGGCCGCTCGCTGAGGCACGCAATGTCCTGATGCAGCGTCTGCATGCGCTCGGGCGCACCCAATCGGCGCTTATGACCGGCCGCTTCGAAGGCGTCGCCTTGACCGAAGCCGTCCGGCTCGAGTTCGAGGCCTTCTCCGAACGCGTCACAGCCGAAGGTCCCGACGTGACGCTCAATCCGAAGGCGGGTCAGACCCTCACGCTCCTGCTGCATGAGCTTGCCACCAACGCCGCCAAATACGGCGCCTTGGCGGATCCCGGCGGCCGCGTTGCGATCCGTTGGTCGATCGAAGGCACGGGCGCAGAGGCGCGGCTCAAGTTTCAATGGCGGGAGCACGATGGGCCGCCGGTCACGCCTCCGGGCCGACAGGGCTTCGGCCGCACCATTTTGGAAAAGGTGGCGGCGCAGGATTTCGGCGCGCAGCCAAAGGTCGAGTTCGCACCCGACGGCCTGCGCTATGAGATCGACGCACCGCTGTCGGCCGTAGCCGCGAGCGGGCCCTCGAAATAACATCGCTGAGAATCTTTGATCCATAGAAGCATTCGCGAACCTGTCAGATCTTGATCTCAACCAGCGGAATTTTCGGAATCACCCCCGCCTCGAATGCCGAAAGATCGACCTCGAGATAATCCGTGTCGAACCGCACCGGCACGTCGAACACGAAGCCCGCCGTCACCGCGAGACCGCTCGCCGGAATGTGACCCGGCAGAAACGTCACGACGCCCGTCGCCGCATCGCAGGTGAAATCCACGCCCTCGTCCTGCTCCACCTCGTCGACCGCGACGCGCACGCTGCCCGGATCGGGCTTCACGATCGGCCGCGCATAAGGCGCGTAGATGCCGCCGTAAGTCTTGGCGAGCTGGAACGTCGCCGTCGTGCCGTCGCCCACACCGATCACCTGGTCGATCGGAGATGCTGCGACGCCCGGCGCGGCGGAGGAATGATCGAGCCGGTCGCGCCAGCGGAAGCCGTGCAGGCGGCCGCGCCGCTCCTCGAAGAACGCCACCACCTCGCTCAAGGCGGCGAGCGTCTTCACGCCGTAGCCGGCGTCGTAGCGCCGCCGCGAATGGGTCCAGCGCGCGTTGCGCTCCTCGCGGCCGCTTCCGAGCGTGACGATCTCGGTGCGCCGCTCCGGCCCGCCGGCGCTTTTTAGCGCGATGTCGAGCGGGAACAGGATTTCGTGGAAGGCTGCAGTCATGGTAAATCCGATGATTGGAACTCTTGCTCGCGCGCGCGATTGGCTTCACAGCGCGGCCAGCACGAAAGGTGATGCGATGGCGACCTGCGAAACCTGCGGCAACGACTACGACAAGTCCTTCCAGGTGACGATGAAAGGCAAGGCGCACACGTTCGACAGCTTCGAATGCGCCATCCATGCGCTGGCGCCGACCTGCGATCATTGCGGCATCCGCATCGTCGGCCACGGCCTGGAAAAGGACGGCACGTTCTATTGCTGTGACCACTGCGCCGAGAAAAAAGGCGTCAAGGGCCTGCGTGACAGAGTGAGTTAGAGCATGATCCCGGAAAGTGGGAACCGGTTTCCCGCCTGCGCGAAGCCTTGGCACCGCTCGTCACTGTAGCGCGACGCTTCGGCGGGCGAAGGCAGGCCGGACAAGATCATGCTCAAACTTCAAAGGCTCCGTTGGCCGCGCGCCACCGCGCGGGCGATCTGGCCGGTGATGTAGGTCTCGGAGCGGCGGAAGCTTTCCGCGTCCGGCGTCGCGATATGGATGGTGACGTTGCCGCCGCGCTGCCCCGATGCCGCAACGCCGAGCCGGCCGCCGGCGCCGCGCGCCAGCGGCAGGATCGCTTCGGGCCCAGCTTCGCCGGCAAGGCCGACGCCACCCTGCGTCAGCGGAAAATAGGTCGGCGTGCCGATCACGCCGCCGGCGGCGAACGGCTTGATCGCGCCCATCGCCGCCTTGAGGCTGTTGCCGCCGCCGCTGCCGCCGGCGAACAGGCCGGCGAACAGATTGTCGAGCCCGCCGGCGAGCCCGGACGCGATCGGCTTGAACGCGGCCGTCACCGCCATGTTGGAGAGCCGCAGCGCCAAACCCTTCAGCACGTCGTCGAGCTGCTTGCCCTGGATCACCGACTGGTTGAAGGCGCGCGACATCGCCGAGGCGAAGCCGGTCGCGCCCGCGGTCAGCGCGCGGGCGCGGCCGCCCAGCCCGTCCATGGTGTCGAGCAAGCCGCTCGCGGAATCGATGTCATCGGCCATCGGGGAACCTTTCGATCAATTGGTTGAGCGTCTCGCGCGGCAGCGGCGCGCCGCCGCGTCCGGTCACTGCTTCGATCGCACAGGCGAGCTCACGCGGCGTCATGGCCCAGAACTGATCAGGCGCAAGGCGCAAAACGCCGAGCCCGAAGCCGATCGCCTCGCGCCAGGGAAAGGGTTGAAGCGAGACCATTGGCTCTCTCCACTGTCATGGCCGGGCTTGTCCCGGCCATCCACGCCTTTATTTGCAGCCAAGGCGTGGATGCCCGGCACCATAGGCGAGCGAAGCGACGCCGTCCTTCGGACGGCTATGGCCGGGCATGACGGCGGTGATAAATCGGGAATAGGCTGCTTAGCGCTCGTCCGCGCCGAACGTCGCCGCGATCAGCTCGGCGGCGATGCGCACATAGCCGGCGGCCGCGCCATCAACGCCCATGCACGCGACCTCATCGTCCGACACCAGCTCGCCCGCGCCGCGCAGGCCCGCACCGATGATGCGGATCAGGTCGCGTGCCTTGAGACGGCCGGCGCCGAACCGCTCCGCCAGCGCCACCATGTCGCCGGCGCCGAACGCCGCCTCAAGCTCGGCCAGCGCGCCGAGCGTGAGCACCAGCGTGCGCCGCGCGCCGCCGATCTCGGCCTCGATCTCGCCGCGGTGTCTATTGGGCATGGCTTGTTCTTCCCTTGCGAGGGGACGGTTCAGGACGTCGGGAAATGTTTAGGCACGAAGCGGACATTAGGTCTGGTCAGCACCTGAGGTCATTGACTGCCCTTTTTTCAAACCGTCACCTATCGTTCGAGTGCTAGACTTTGCGGCTGATGCCCTTCTAATCTGGCCGCCTCTTCAACGGACGCCACTCCAAACTTGGTTTATTCAAGCGAGCTGATCCTGGTGAGCAAGAGTTGATGTTCCAAAACTCGATCAAAAGAAAAATTGTCAGTATCGCCGTTGGCCTCATCATCCTGATGGTGATCACATCAGCTCTATCGATGCTGATGGAAGCCAAAGTGGGTCACCTGCTCGACGAACAAACGAACAAATACATCCCGGCCTACAGTCATCTGGCGCGGGCGAATATCCGGTCCCTCGAGCGGGCGATCGCGCTTCGCCGGATGGTCATCGCCAAACTGCAGAATCCACCGGACGAAATTGGCTATGCCGAACGTTTGAAGATTTTCGACCAGAAAGGCCCCGAAATCGAGCAAGAAGCAGAAGCCGCGCGGAAGCTGATCGTCGCGATCATCAATGATGTCAGTACGCCTTCGGATAACGCCGCGCTGGCGCGCATCGAGACCCGAATAGAAAACGCGGTCAATGACCTCCGCCATCGTATGAACGACGAGAACGCTGCGCTGCTTGCCCAGCTCGAGGCGAAGGATTTGGCCGAGGTCCGACGGGGGCTTGCGCGAGTTGACGCGCTCCGCGACGAGTTCAACCAAAAGATCGATATGATCCGCGGCGATATGCGGAACCAGGTCAATGCGAGCGCCGCCATCGTTATTCGGGATCAGCAGAGATCGATGCTGATCTCCGCCATCGTGACTCTACTTGCCGCAATAATAGGACTGGTGTTCGCAATGCTGGTCAGCAGTGGCATCACCCGTCCGGTCCGGCGCTTGCTGGAAGGCACGCGAGAGGTCGAAGCGGGCCGCCTCGACAGATCCATTGACGTCATCACGCGGGACGAGATCGGCCAATTGTCGATTGCGTTTAATCGCATGGTCGAACAATTGCGGCACAATGAACGGATTCGAGAAACTTTCGGCAGGTATGTCGATCCGAAAGTCGTGGAGGGTTTGATTGATCAACCGGCATTGGCCGCCACCGAAGGCCAGCGTCGGATCATGACCGTCATGTTCTGCGATATGAAAGGATTCACGGCCTTGAGTGAAGGCATGACGCCGCAGGGTCTCGTGAAGGTCATGAACCGTTATCTGTCAACAATGTCGGAGCAAATCCGAAGTCATCGGGGGATCATCGATAAGTATATTGGCGATGCGATCATGGCGTATTGGGGACCCCCATTTATTGAAGAGACAGACCAAGCTCGCCTGGCCTGTCTCGCCGCGATCGACATGATGGGTCGGGTTGAGACACTGCGTAAGGAACTGCCTGAACTGCTCGGGGTGCGTTCCATACCAGTAGAATGCGATGTTCGGGTTGGCATCGCCACCGGTGAAGCGTTGGTAGGCAGCATCGGCTCGGAATTCATGATGAGCTACACAGTTGTGGGTGACACTGTGAATCTCGCGTCACGACTCGAGACTGCGAGCAAAGCATACGGCAGCCGATCGCTGATGTCGGAGGCCACCTTCGCGGCAACAGCCGGCGCAATCGAGGCGCGTGAAATTGATCGTCTGGTCGTGGTTGGCCAGACCCAGCCCCAGGTCGTGTTCGAAATCATGGGGCGGACGGGGGAACTGACGCCGGAACAAATTGCGCTGCGGACCCGCTATTCCGAAGGACTTGCAGCGTATCGAGCGCGTCAGTGGGAGGAAGCGCGACGCGCGTTTAATGCTGCGCTCGAAGTATTCCCCGGCGATGGTCCCTCGATGACATTGTTGAACCGAATCGAGAGTTTCCAGAAAAGCCCACCAACTCAAGACTGGAACGGATCATGGCATCTTGATCGCAAATAGCCTCCTTGTTCAGCCAGGTGCTGAAGGCATCGGGCTTTGAAGTCAGAGAGTTGTCGGCGGTGTTGGGAATGTCCGCATTGACCGGAAGCTACGTGGCCAAGACCTTGGCGCACATCTATGGCTTCATCCCGGAGTAGAATGGAGGATAGGAGGCATCCATGGCCGAGCCCGATCATCCTGGAATTTCCGCGCGGCTGTGGAGGCTCCCTGGCCAGTTATTACTGGCACTGATCAACGCCACAGCGATACTGGTGATTGTCGCCTCAATTCTTGCACTCGTTGCCATTGTCCGCATCGAGCATTTCGCCGAAAACATTGTTGCGAAGACGACTCACGCCGTGCTGTCAAAAGTTGATTTGCCGTCGAAAGACGTGCTGGCGAATGTGCGGGAATTGACCGGGGAAGTACGCGCGCTTGGTAAAGCCCTCCGTGAGTTCAAGGCAGGAGACCATCCAGTCCTCGAATCCGAAATCGCACGACTGAAGGAGCCCCTGAGCGCCCTCAGTAACAGCGTGGACCGGCTCGGACACGCGAGATCGATCCTCACCGACGAAGTAGCCGCGCGTTTTGGCGACACGGTCACCCGAACGCTGATGAAGTTGAGGGACTGCTCTTCAAACGTTGGCCCAAGGGCGCCTCACCGCCCGCAAAGCTGAAGCACCAATCGGGCGATGCCTGCTTCTGGCGCCAACCGGACCTGCCGCGACGTTCGCTCTCCGGCCGCTATCGGATGAACATTGAGCGCAAGCTACACCGCCGCAAACGCCAGCGCCCCGGCGCTCTCCAGCGACAGCTCGTAAGTCACCTCGCCGTTGTGCTCGCCGGCAAACTCCAGCCCGACGATCTGGAACGCGCCGGTGATCGTCCCGAAGTCCGGGATCACGATCTGGTAAGTTTTCACCGCGCCGTCGAAGAACGCCTGACGCACCAGCGCGTCGGTCGCCTCGTCCTTGAACAGGCCGCGGCCGGCGATCGAGGCGCGCTTGACGCCGGCGCCTTCGAGCAGCTCGCGCCAGCGTCCGGCGGATTCCGCGTGCGTGATGTCGACCGTCTCGGCGTTGAACGCGATCCGCCGCGAGCGCAGCCCCGCGACGGTGATGTAACTCGCGCCGTCGTGAATCTTGACGAGTAGGTCCTTGCCTTTCTGGGCAGCCATGATGAGTCCTTTGTCGAAAAATTGGGGGAAGAAGGAAGAAGCGAATAGCGAATAGGGAGTAGCGAATAGGGAATGGAGCGATCGGGCTTGCTATTCGCTATTCGCTACTCACTATTCGCTTCACATCGGCTCAGTCACCGCGCGAAACCGCACCAGCGCGTGATAGGTGCGCCCGTCGGCGTCGCGGCGGATGTCGGCGAGCGCGAAGCGCAGGTTGACCAGCGTGTGGTCGTCGAGCGTGAGTGGCGCGTCGTCGAGCGCCTGCAGCAGCGCGCCGGCAATCAGGTGCGCCTCGCGGTGGCCGCCCTGGCGCGACCAGGCGTGCAGCGTGAGCTGATGCTCCTCGCCGGGCGAGGTCGCGGTCGAATAGTCGGTGACGCGCGCCTCGCCGAGCGTCACGTAAGGAAAAGCTGCCGAAGCCGGCGGCTCGTCGTAGATCTTCGGCCCCGCGAGCAGCGCGGTGAGGGCGCCGTCGGCGGCCAATGCGTCATGGATCGCGGCGCGCAGCGCCACGGATGCGGTGGGCATGGGGATTCTCTCCTTATCCCTCCCCTTCTTCAGGGGAGGGCGTAGGCGGCCTTCGGCCGCCGTCTTGATGTGAAGAACGCCGATGCGACGCATCGGCTATGGCGTAGCGCCAGGGTGGGGTGCGACGGATGGATCCCCACCCGGCTTCTCGCTTTCGCGAGAAGCCACCCTCCCCGCTTCGCGGGGAGGGATCAGACCGTCCGTTCTTCAGCCTGAATATCTAGCCAGCGCTTGCCGCGCTCGCTGATCGTGACGATGCGAAACACGCGCGCGCCATCACGAAAGCGATGCCGCGTGGTGATGTCTGCGCTGTAGCGAACGACAATGCGATGCGTCACCGTCGCGCCGAGCTGCGCCGCGACGACATCGCCGCGCGCCGCGATCGGCTCGACCGAAGCCCACAACGTCGCGACGGCCTCGTATGCACGCACGACGCCGCCTAAGCCGTCGGCGGTCTCATCCGGCGCTTCCAGCACCAAACGGCGGTTGAGCGCGCCGGGATCGATCGACACTTCGCTCATAGCGACAGCACCCGGTACGGCTTGATCAGCGCGCTGGCCGCATCCGGCAGCACCGCCACGCTCGGGCCGGCCGCGATCAACCCGCGGTTCTCGTACCAGTGCGCGACCAGCACGCGGACCGCCTGGCGCAGCGGCTCGGGCACGTCGGACGGCGCATCGCCGTATCCCACTTCGACATCGAGCTCGATTCCGCCAACCACGCGCCCCGGCGCCGGCAGCGCGCCGCGTTCAAACGCCAGCACGGCCGGCGCGCTCGTCGCGTCGGCCGCGAACGCATCGGCGTCGATCGACTGCGTGGAGCCGTCTGACTTATAGATGCGCGCCGCGGCCAGCTCGCGCAGCGGCGACGGCAGAACGGCGATGCGGCCGTTCGAAGGCCACGCATCGCGCGACAGCCGCCAGGTCTGCGTGATCAGCGCGCGGCGCGTCTGCGCCTCGACATGGACGCGCGCGCCGGCGATCAGCGCGGCGATGGTGTCGTCATCGTCGCCGTGCTCGACGCGCAGATGAGCCTTGGCCTCGGCAAGCGAGACCGGCTCGACGGCAGGGCCGTCGAGGAGGATGGAGGACATGGTGTGGGTCTCTCTGTTCGATCAGCGAGCGGCTGAACGGGCAGCGGCTCGACAAGGCGCGGCAGCGATGCCGGGCCTGTGTTTTGTCAGATCATGGACGGCAGAACGGCCACCCGATCAGTCATTCATGCCGATTTCCGTGAAAAGGAACCCGGCGAGCGTCCTGGTGAAGGTGAAGATGTCCTCGCCGCAGAAGATGAAGAAGTTGTCTTTGTTCTCGCCGTCGCGATCGTAGACGGCTTTGCCGCGCTGGATGCACACGCGGTTCTTCGCCGTGAATTCGGGCTTGTAAACCTTCTCCCGGAATTGGGCTGCGTCGCGAACAGAGCCCATGAACGGCAGCCGGGTCATGCCTGCGACAGCGGCGAAATCGTTGGCCTTCAGCGCCGCGCGAAATTTCGCGATGAAGCCATCGAACTCCTTCTGCAAGGCAGGAGAGGCGACGGCTTTCTTCGGCGTCTGGGCGAAGGCGGGAGCAAGGTGCACGAGCGCGGCTGCGAGCACGATACTCAATAAAAATTTCATGGTTCAGCTCCGTCCGTCCGCCCTGTCCGACGCCCGCAAATCTAGCATGCGCAGGGTGGGTTAGCGCCGCAGGCGGACATCCGGCGATGTCCGCTATTCGGTCGCGATGGGGTGAATAGCGGACGTGGCCTGATGGGCCAAAATCGACGCGAATGACCCGAAGGGGACATCAGCCAACATCTCATGTTGCAGTAGCGAAGCTCGCCCCGGCCCCTATCAAAGCACTCGTTTGAGCCGGTACGATGCTTCGTCCAGAGGCTAGGGACTGACATGAGGCGGCGCGATTTCATCGCGGCTCTCGGCGGCGCGGCGGCGGCGCCCATTCTTTGGCCGCGCGCCGCGCGCGCGCAGCAGGGCGAGCGGATGCGGCGGATCGGCGTGCTCATGACCCTCGCCGCCGACGATCCGGAATCGCTGGCCCGCATCGGAGCGTTCCTGCAAGGGCTGCAGGAACTGGGCTGGACCGACGGACGCAACGTGCGCCTTGACTATCGCTGGGGCGCGGGCGATCCCGGCCGCTTTCGCAGCTACGCGACGGAGCTGGCTGCGACCGCGCCGGACCTCATTCTGGGCGGCGGGGCGGCAGTGGTCGCACTGCAACAGGCGACCCGCACGGTGCCGATCGTGTTCGTGGGGATCAGCGATCCGGTCGGCGCCGGCGTCGTCGCGAGCCTGGCACGGCCGGGCGGAAATATCACCGGCTTTGCCTTTTCCGAATACGGCACCAGCGCCAAGTCACTGGAGCTGCTCAAACAGATCGCACCGGCGGTGACGCGCGCGGCCGTCCTTCGGAATCCCAGACTGGCCACCGGGATCGGTCAGATGGCCGCCATCCAGGCCGTGGCGCCTTCACTCGGGGTCGAGTTGACCCTGATCGACATGCGCGACGCCGGCGAGATCGAGCGCGCAGTCACCGCATTCGTGCGCGGGACGAACGACGGCCTGATCGTGACGTCCGGGGTGCCGGCGCGCCGCGAGCTGATCGTCGCACTGGCGGCCCGACACAGACTGCCCGCGGTCTATCCGTTCCGCTACTTTGTGACCGCCGGCGGCCTCATCTCCTACGGGTCCGATCCAGTCGACCCGTACCGACGCGCGGCCGGCTACGTCGATCGCATCCTCAAGGGTGAGAAGCCGGCTGACCTGCCGGTGCAGGTGCCGACCAAGTACGAGCTGGTGATCAATCTCAAGACTGCAAAGGCGCTCGGCCTGACCATCCCGAACACGCTGCTGGCGACCGCTGACGAGGTGATCGAGTAAGTTGCGCTTTGACGTTGCTGCATCTGCTCACGGCGGCTCTTGGCACTTAGATGGGGTAATCGGCCGGCGGCTTGTTGATAGCTGAAGATTTTGGGTGCTGCGCTTCAGGCTGATGGTGAAACGAGGTCCGTGGTTACGGCCTCAAGCATCAGAAGGAGAAGCGCAGCATGGACCATTTTGCGGGACTGGACGTTTCGGTCAAGGAGACCAGCGTTTGCATTGTGGATGACGCGGGCAGGATCGTTCGTGAAGTAAGGGTGGCAAGCGAACCCGAAGCGCTGCTGGCGGTGCTGAAGAACCCCGCCTACCACTTCAAGCGGATCGGATTGGAAGCTGGACCGCTGTCACAATGGCTGTTCAGTGCGCTGGCCGAAGCGGGCTTGCCGGTGATCTGTGTCGAAACGCGGCACATGCGAGCGGTGTTGAAGGCGCAGATCAACAAGACGGACCGCAACGATGCGCGCGGCATGGCGCAGATGATGCGGGTGGGGCTTTACCGCCCGGTGCATGTGAAGACGCTACGCAGTCAGAAACTGCGGATGCTGCTGACCCATCGCAAGCTGCTGCAGTCGAAGGCGATCGCCATCGATAACGACCTGCGCGGTACTCTGCGCAACTTCGGCCTCAAGGTCGGCATGGTTGGGACGGTGAGGTTCGAGGCTCGCATCAGGAAGCTTGTCGAGAACTTGCCCGACCTGGCGGCGTTGGTCGAACCGCTGCTCATTGTCCGACGGACACTTCGCGAGCAGTTCTGCATCCTGCACCGCCGCCTGCTGGCCATCGTCCGGGATGACGAGGTATGCCGGCGCCTGATGACGACCCCTGGTGTCGGCCCCGTGGTGTCGCTGACCTATCGAGCCACGGTCGATATTCCGGCTCGCTTCCGCAAATCCAAGTCCGTCGGGGCGGTGTTTGGACTGACGTGCGCCAAGTATCAATCGGGCGAGGTCGATTGGGACGGCAGAATATCGCGCTGTGGAGACGAGATGATGCGGACGATGCTCTACGAAGCAGCTCAGGCCATGATGCGTTCCAAGAAATGGTCCTGGCTGAAGGCCTGGGCGATGCAGATCGCCAGGCGCCGCGGCATGAAGAAGGCAATCGTGGCGCTGGCCCGCCGGCTGGCCGTGATCATGCACCGCATGTGGGTGGACGGCACCGAGTTCCGCTGGACCCGAGAACAAGCCGCCGCAGCAGCATGAAAACCGTGAAAGATCAGATCCGATAGGAGGAAACTCGAGCTCCACCCTGCGGTGGAAAGATGTCCCTCGCGGGACGATGGATGAGGTGAGTTCGCATGTCCGCTTGGACCTGCCGTTCAACTGACGGCAAGGCCGCCACTTAGATTGTTCCGCCTCGTCCTCGGATCCCATGCTGGAAGGGCCTTGGTGCCGATTCCGAAGAGAAGCGCGAGCCCGTGAGCGACATCGACACTGCGGTGGTGGATAGTCTGAAAGCGCTTGACCCCAGACGGCCGATTAGAGAAGCGGACATGCCAACGACGCTGATCAATGTCCGCCATCCGGGGCGCCAAGCGGACGTGACGCCTGCATCGCCGCCCGTTGACAAACCCGCTCCAACAAGGCTCATCGGCGCGTCATGCGCCGCCCCGCCCTCGCCCTCATTCTCGTTTTGCTAGCCGCCCCCGCCGCCGCGATGGTCGGCGGCGCCTATGTGGTGCCGAACGCCGCGTCGCGGCCCGAGGTGATGCTGGTCGGCTCGCACGGCAACTTCTGCACCGGCGTCGCGATCGCGCGCGACCTCGTGCTCACCGCGGCGCATTGCGTGCCGGCGGGCGCCGAGTTCAAGCAGGTCGAGCTCGACGCCGAACGCAAGCCGGTCATGAAGGACGTGCTCGGCGTCGCGCGCCACCCGCAGTTCAACCTGAAGACCATGCTGGCGCACCGCGCCACCGCGGACGTTGCACTGGTCAAGCTCGCGGCGCCGCTCAATGTGACGCCGGCGCCGCTGATGGGCGCGCGCGCCCGCGTCGCGGTCGGCGAGCGCTTCGCCGTGTACGGCTACGGCATGTCGGTGCGCACCGACGCCAACACCTCGGCGACGCTGCGCGCCGCCACGCTCATCGCGACCGGCCAGCCGGGCAATTTGCAGCTTCGCCTGGCCGATCCCGCGACCGGCGGCAAGAGCAACGGCATTGGCGCCTGCACCGGCGATTCGGGCGGCCCGGTCTATCAGGACGCCGGCGGCTTTTTCGCCGTGATGGGCGTGGTGAGCTGGTCGACCGGCGCGAATGGGAGCGCCGGCTGCGGCGGCCTCACGGGCGTCACGCCGGTCGAGCTCTATCGCGGCTGGATCGTCGAGACGGCGGCGAAGATGGGCTCGCCGGTCGGGCTGTAACAACCGCCGTCATGGCCGGGCATAGCCGTCCGAAGGACGGCGTCGCTTCGCTCGCCTATGTCCCGGCCCTCCACGACTTTCTTGCGAAGTAAGACGTGGATGCCCGGCACAAGGCCGGGCATGACGGCAAGCTCCTACTCCAGCCCCATCAACTTGCGCCAGTTCGCCTCAACGAACGCCTTGAACAGCCGCGTGCGCGAGCGCTTCAGCAACTCCAGCGCATGCGGGCAAATCTTATGACAGGTCGCGGCGCATCGCGGCACGGAAACGGCGCGGCTGTTAAGCCGCGCCGCTGTTGTTGGATGGATCGCCCGGTCAAGCCGGGCGATGACATCTGGCGTCTTACGACTCCCCGAACTTCAACAGCTTGATCGCGTCGAAGTCCTGCACGCCGCCACCGACGCGCTTGGTGGTGTAGAACAGCACGTAGGGCTTTGCGGTGAAAGGATCGCGCAGCACCGTGACGCCGGCGCGGTCCACCACCAGATAGCCGCGGAGGAAGTCGCCGAACGCCACCGAGTAGGAGTTCGCCGCGATGTCCGGCATGTCCTCGGCCTCGACCAGCGGGAAGCTCATCAGCGTGGCGTTGCCGTTCGCCACCGCCGGCGGCTGCCAGAGGTAGTTGCCGCCCTCGTCCTTAAACTTGCGCACGGCGCTTTGAGTCTTGCGGTTCATCACGAAAGTGCCGTTGCGGCGATAGCCGGACTTCACCGCGTAGATCAGGTCGATCAGCACGTCCGAGGGATCGTCGGTCGGCCAGGCGCCGGCCTCGCCGGTCGCGATATAACCGGTGTTGCCCCAGCTCCACGACGCGTTGGCGACCTTGGTGTAGGCGAGAAAGCCCTTCGGCTTGTTGACACCGTCGCCGTTGACGAAGGCTGTCCCCTCCTGATCCGCGAACGCCTGCTCCACCTCGGAGGCGAGCCACTCGTCGATGTTGACCGCGCTATCCTCCAGCAGCGTCGCGGTCGCCGCCGGCATGGCGTAGAGCTCCATCGCCGGAAACGACAGCGCGTCGAGCGTCGGCGTGTCGGTCTGCGGCCGCGCCGCGGTCTCGCCGACCCAGCCGACCGACGGGCCGGTGACCATGAACGGCTTCTTGTAGACGTTGCCAGAAATCTCGCGCCGGCCGGAGATGCCCCGGATCGGCGAGATGGTGGAGAGCCGCCGCCCGATCTCGCGTGCGATCTCGACCGGCACGGTGTAGCCGCCGTCCGGGTTGGAGCCGACCGACAGCGCCTTGAGTTCAAGCGCCCGCAGATCGCCGGCCTCGCCGGTACGGACGTAAGAATAGAATGCCGCCTTGTGTTCGCGCTCGTCGTGATTGGGCACCGCGGTCTCGCGGGCCAGTTCCGGCCGGGCGTTCTTCAGCGCCAGCTTGTCGAGCCGCTTCTGGTGCGCGTCGATGACGGCATCCATGCGCGCCATCTTTTCGTCGCGCAGCACGTCGCCGCGCGAGCCGCGCTCCAATTCGCTGATGCGCCGGTTGTTCTCCTCGCGATAGGCCTGGACGGTGCGCATCAGGTCGTCGTAGGTCGCGGCGGCGTCGCCGGGCACGCCGGCCTTGTGCTCCGGCGCGCAGTCGGAAATTTCGATATCCATGTGGTTCTCCTTGTGAGTTGGCAAATGATCAGGCACGCGAACGCCGCGCCAAAAAACGGCGGTCCGCATCTTGAATTGAGGTTGTCGTTGGATCGCGATTGCAGCCGCGAGCCAAGCAATGGCCCGCAGAATTCAGCATTCGCGCAGCGCTAAAGAAACTTCGCGTCGTCACCGATCAACAAATCGCGCAAGCTGCTTGCAACGGGAAATCCGTAGCCACGTCCCGGACTATCCAAGAAGAGCGCCCCGGATTTGTGATATTCACTCACGTATATCTCGGCACCGATCATTTGCATGGCGAGAAATATCGCTTGCACCGAATCAGCGCCTTGAGCCGCGTGAATCCATTGGCCGTGCGGCCAATCGACCTCATACCGGCAGGACCAGATGCCGCCATCCGATCTTTCAGGCGCAAACAGGCGGATCGGAATTTCGGTCTCGCCTTCTGAGCCACGAAATTTCAGCAGGCGGCTCGCTATCACCATGATGAGCCTCAATAATTCAGTGGTGGTATTTGGCGGCGACTTAAGCAGTTGGAGTAACGCAAAGCGGCTTGCGCATGGCAAGCCTGCGATCCAGCTCTCGTGCACACAATAGTGTCGAGCGTGTACTGAGCAAGACATCGGGCTTCCAATACGGCGCTCGCGCCGCGCCGGCGGGCTGCGCTGATGTCCGTCGTTCCAGTGTCGGTCCACCGTCCGCGGCCATCCCGTGGTTGGTCCGGCCTATACTTGCGGGCCAGCCGCCGCAGCGCCAGGTCGAGCTTGAGGTCGGCGATCAGCCACCGCAGCCGGCGATGCGCCGGCCATTCGGAATCGATTTCAGACATGCGGCCAAGCTCCGCGCGTTGGCCGCACCCTCTCCGGCAAGGTGAGGTCGCGCCATGTCGCAGCCGATTGTGCGAGGCGAAACCGTGGCTCTCTGCGGAACAGGCGTTCCGGCTTGAACCGCTGCACGGATGGATCGACCGGCCACCCCTCGCGGGTACGAACAGGCGGCGGAGTGGTCTCCTGTTTCACCGCGTGAATGCGCGCGCCTGAGAGCAGCGGAAACGTAACGATCGAGATTTCCCAAAGATCGATCACGTCGAGCTTGCGGATGCGCGTCTTCGGATCGAGCCTCCCTTTGACGGTGCGAAAGCCGATCGAGAGGCCGTCCGCGGTGCCGGCGCGCAGCAG
Organism: uncultured Alphaproteobacteria bacterium; assembly: GCA_963814215.1. GTDB lineage: Bacteria > Pseudomonadota > Alphaproteobacteria > Rhizobiales > Xanthobacteraceae > Z2-YC6860. The sequence goes on from CAWFCM010000030.1 coordinate 44,752, forward strand.
CGCCAGGAGCTCGCGGCCGCGCGCCACCTCGGGGATCAGCCGGCCGCGCGCGTAAAGCCCTCGCGCGTCCTCGCGCAGCTCCAGCCAGACGCCGACCGGCTCGGCCGGGTCGTGCTGGAACAGCATCGGGACGCGGCGCACGCCGCGCACCCTGAGCGAGCGCTCGAATGCGCCCGGCATCACCATGTCGCGCGCCTGGTCGATCTCGCCGAACAGCGAGGCGTAGCCTTCGACGGTGCCGTCGGGCGCAACGAAAGCGCCCGGGCGAACGAAATCGCTCGGTGCAAGCATGATAAAAGTCCGACTCTGTTGGTTTTTCAGTGACTTCGAGGCGGCCGGGGCGGCGGCGGCGGAATCCACCGTTTTGTGATGTGGATCACATCGCGCTGGCTAAGGGCCGCATATGGTTCGAGCATCCGATGGGAGGCCAGAACAAACCCACGGAGCGCTTTGGGAGATGCGTCATGAACAACACCAGCATGCGTACAGCCGACCGGCTGACTCACCTGAAGATTGTTGGCGTTTCGCTGCTCGCCGCTGTCATCGTCATTGGCGTGGGACTGGCCGCCAATTCCACCCTGAACATGAGCACGCAGCTTGAGGCGCGCGCGCCGGTGCTCAAGGCCGGCAAGCCGATCCTGTGGTCGATCAACGAGCAGTCGCTGATCCGCTGAGCCGACCCGGCTTCAACATTGGAATGAAGTACCTGGAATGAAGCGCGCCCCAGTCGGCGCGCTTTTGTTTGCAGCGAAGCCCTGACGTTCAGCGTTCCGACTCAACGGGAACCGCTCTCTGGCTAGAGCGTGATGCGATTAGATTGAACAACTCTCTCCGTTCGTCCCCGCGAAAGCGGGGACCCATATGTGGACGGCCCCCGACTTGCAAGAGCTGGCGCATCGAGCGGATCGGATCGCTTGCGATCATATGTCCGGCCTTTTGGTGCGGCCACGCATGACCGCTGGCCAAGATGGGTTCCGCGACGTGAGTTCCAAACAGGGTTGCGATGTCGAGCACCGCTGGGTCCCACGGAATGTCTCGCGTCTCGGATCGATCGATCACACCATCTGCGTCGTCTCGAGCAAGCTCCGGCCCCGGCGTGAGACGATGGTCGCCATCACGCCGAACTCGTTATGCCCCGGTCACCGCAGCCACGGCACGGTTGCGCGCGGGATTGTAACGCTCGCCCGTCACCATCAACTTCCAGGCGATGCGCGCGGTCTTGTTGGCCAAGGCGACGGCTGCGAGTTTGGGTGGTTTGCGTTTGAGAAGCGCGGTGAGCCAGCCCGAGGCTTGCCCTCTTGCTCGCCCGGCCTGCTGGATCACGGCGGTCGCGCCAACCACCAAAGTGCTGCGCAACGTCTCGTCGCCGGCGCGGGTGATCACGCCGAGCCGCGTCTTGCCGGCGGTGGAGTGATCCTTCGGGGTCAGTCCGATCCACGCAGCAAAATCCCTGCCGGAGCGGAACGCACGCGGATCAAGCACCTTCATCGCCAACAGGCAGGCGCCGATCGGCCCGATGGCGGGGACTTCCGCCAGGCGCCGGCTCAGCTCATTGTTCTTGTGCCAAGCCATCAGCTTGGCGTCGATCTGCGCAATCTGCGCCTTAAGCGCGGCGTATTCCTTGCCATGTGCGGCGAACAGCTCCTTCGCCAGCACCGGCAGCGAAGCCTCGGTCGCGATGCGCGCAAGCAGCGGCCCGATCTTGTCGAGCCCTTTGGCGGCAATCAGCCCGAACTCGGCCGCATAGCCGCGAATCGCGTTGCTCAATTGGGTGCGGCGGCGGATCAGGGCCTGGCGCGTGCCGGCCAGCATCAAAGCGGCTTGCTGTTCGGCCGTCTTCACCGGCACGAACCGCATCGAAGGCCGGCTCATCGCCTCGCAGATCGCCTCGGCATCCGCCGCGTCGTTCTTGCCGCGCTTGACGTAGGGCTTCACATATTGCGGCGGCAGCAGAACAACTTCGTGACCCAACGCGTCGAGCTCACGGGCCCAATAATGCGCCGCGCCGCAGGCTTCCAGCCCGATCCGGGTCGGCTCCAACTGGGCAAAAAACGTCAGAACCTCTCGACGCCGAAGCTTCTTGCGCAGCACCGGCTGCTCAGCGGCGTCGACACCATGCAACTGAAAAACACTCTTGGACGTGTCCATACCAATGCGGATAATCTTGCCCACGGACGGCTCCCTCGTTTGAGATCTGCAACGACCTCAATCTGGCACATTGATGCCGTCGGGGGCCGTCCACCCCAACAGGGCGACAAGAAAGGCGATACACTTCGGCCCTGGATGCCCAGCACAGGCGAGCGAAGCGACGCCGTCCTTCGGACGGCTATGCGCGGGCATGAGCGGAGTTCGGAGCGGACAACAGCGATTCAAGTTAATGCATCACGCTTTAGTCCCTGCGCATCTCGCGAAATTCTCCCGGCCCCTTCAGAAGGCGCCGCTTCCTCTTGATGCGCTCTTGAGAAGGAGCGGACTGGTCGGCAAGAGAGCCGATTTCCCGAGCGGCCATCCGCAATGCCTGGGCTGTCGCGGCCCGGCTGCGCCGGCCTGCCGGCTCAAGCCCGGCCAGTGCAGCTTCCAAGAGTTGCCGGATCGCCTCGGAGCGTCCCGGCTTGTCGGGCTGTCGCGCAGCCCAACGGTCCACGCGTTCCCACAATCGCGCTGACAGACGAAGCGCGCCGGGGGAATGCCGCCCGGTTGCCGCGCGTCCTGGCTTTCTTGCAGTATGTTTTCTGCCGGCCGGTTTTTTCATTCTGGATAGTGGCTCCTTGCTCCAAAAAACCATCGCCCGCGCCAGGCGGGCGATGGCCATCTGTTACAACGCGATCTAGCGGATCACCTCAACGACCCGATTATCGTCCGGGTCGATCAGGCCGATTTCGTCGCCCTGCACCACGTAGCGGTAGCGGCGCAGCTCCGGCGCTTCGGACACGACCTGTTGCGGCAGCTCGCAGACCTCGACGGTGCGCGGCAGCGGGATAAAGAGGATAAAGTCGACCCGCTGCTCCAGCCGGCACGCCGGCTCGCGCAGCACCACCGTCCGGATCACCTCGCGGTCCTGCGGACTCAGGCGGATGCGCGATCCGGCCGGCGCTATGCCGGTCGTCTCGCGGACGCTCGAACCCGTCGTCTCCCGGGAGGGCGAACGGGCGAACGCGCGTTCGCCGCCCATCGGCAGCGTGGTCACGACGCGCTGGCTGCCCGGCTCGACGATCACGATCTCGTCGTCAACCACAACGAAGCGATGGCCGCGGAATTGCGGATAGATCGCCACGATGTCCCGCGGAACCGCGTAGGCCCGCACCGAGCGCGGCAGGGTCGCGCCGATCGACACCGAGATTTGCGAACGCGACAGCGGCCGCACGTTCATGCGGTCGATGCTCTGCGAGAAGCGCGTGCTGACGCGCGTGCGCTGCTCGTCGGACATCCTGGCCGAACCACGCGCTGTACTGTCTTGCCGCGTGCTGTCTTGCCGCGTGCTGTCTTGCCGCGTGCTTTCCTGCCGCCGTTCGATGCGGCTGCCGCGCTCCTGCCTCGTGTCGAGCTGCCGGGTTTCGCCGCGGCGCGGTGTTTCACGCGTCACGTCGCCGCTCGGCTGGCTGGTCGCGCGTTCCTGCGACTGACCCGTGGTGGTCCGTTCGCGCTGCATACGAGGCTGGTCGGCCGGACGGTCGGTCGATTGGCCGGTGGTGGACCTTTCGGGTTGCGCTCGGGCCGGACCCTGCGGTTCCTGCTGAGCGCGCGAGCCTGGCCATTCCTTCATGGTGCCGCGGGCGGGCGGTGCCTGTTGATCGCGGGCACGGGGCGGCTGCTGCGTCTGCTCGGCAGCGGGCGGATCGCCGCGGCGGTCTTGCTGCGCCGCGGCAACGCCAAGCCCGGCCACCAAGGCGGTCACTGCCACGGATGTCAAAAGAACTCTTCGCATAGTTCCCACTCCTGTTGTTGTTCCCCCTCCTGTTGTTCGGCTGCGCAAGCAGCTCTAAACGTCAACAACTGGGTGCAAGCCGGGGTTCCCCCGCCGGAATGGCCCCTATTTCACTTTCCGCGTCGATCTCTTTCGGCCCTTCGTCAGCGCCTTGTTCTGCCGCTTGCCGATGCGGTCGAGCTGATCGATGAATTCGCGGAACACGGTGAGGTGATCGCGGCGCACGGGCCTTGTCTCGCCTTTGATGCTGCGCATGACGCTGTGCAGGTTGTCCATTATTTGTCTCCTGGTCAGTCTGTGGGGTGATCCGAAGGTGTCGTTGAAGCGCGCCAGCTCGCGCACGAAGTCGTCGAAGCGGCGCGCCGAAGCGGCAAGCTCACGCAGCGCGAACAGCGCATAGGCCGAGGCGCAGGCCGCCCACAGGAACAGCGCGAGATGCGCGAGATCGCCGCGCTCGCTGAAGGTGCGGATCAGGTCGTGCATTGTCTCAGCTTGCTCGGTTCACCTCCCCTCTTTGAGGGGGAGGTCGACGCGCGAAGCGCGGCGGGAGGGGGGTGCATTGCACAGAGGGCAAAGGGTTCACACCCCTCCCCACCCTCCCCCTCAAGGGGGAGGGAGCCACCGCCATCGCGGCGAGGGCAACCAAAAACTTCGCAGTCAGCCAAGCTTGTCGCCGCCCTCGACCGGCCCGAAGCCGGTCATTGCGCGCTTCTCGTTCAGCGTGAGGAACGGCGCCCTGGTGACCTGCGCCCACTTGGCCGCCTGGTCGGCGGCGAGCGCCGGCAATTCGTCGGTGTCGACCACAAGCCGCACTTCGCCGAACGCGGGCGCCAGCCACTGCGACAGCGATGCGCCGATCCGTGACGCGAGCGGCAGCACGGTGTCGCGCCAGAACACGCGGTTCGCCTCCTGGTAGTTCGCGAAGGTGTTGTCGCCCGGAATGCCGAGCAGCATCGGCGGCACACCAAAGGCAAGCGCTATCTCGCGCGCCGCGGTGTGCTTCGCCTCGAGGAAATCCATGTCCTTCGGCGAAAGCGACATCGCCTTCCAGTCGAGCCCGCCTTCGAGCAGCAGCGGCCGCCCGGCGTTCACCGCGCCCTGGTATTGCTCCGCCAGTTCGCGCTTCAAGCGCTCGAACTGGTTGTCGGAGAGCACGCTTCCCTCGCCCGCCGAATAGACCAGCGCGCCGCTTGGCCGCGCCGCGTTGTCCAGCAAGGCCTTGTTCCATCTTGAACCGGCGTTGTGGGTGTCCACCGCGACCACGGCGGCCTCCAGCGAGGACAGCCCATAATGGTCATCGAGCGGATGGAACTGGGCGAGATGCAGGATCGGCGGCACCCCCGGGTCAAGCCCGGCGGCAAGGCGCGCGTTCTGCTCGAAGCGCAGCGTGCGGCCTGCGACCGCGTATTCATAAGCCTCCGGCCAGCCGTCCGGCCCGGGCACCACGCGCATGCGGTCGGGCCGCAGCGCATAGAGCTCGCGCACTTCTCGCGATCCTTGCCCATCGAGCGTCACCGCTTCGACATAGGCGTTGCCGGCCAGCAGCAGATGCGCGCACACCGCCTCGAGAAACGCCGCTTGCTCCTGGCGCGGGTTGGGCCGCGCCAGCAGAGACGTGAGCGGATGCGGCTCGCGCGCCGCGTCGCCCTCGTAAGCGAGATACGTCACCGAGGCCGCGCTCTCGGCGACCAGCTTCACCGCGCGATGCACGATTGCGTTGGCGATGAAGCCCTCGCGGGCGAGCGCGGCGTAGTCGCGCGGCGTCCAGCGCGCGCGGCCGCCGCTTTCGATCGCCACGAGCCGCGCCGCGCGCGAGGCTTTGGCTTCAGGGGCGGAGAACAAGGCTTTGAGCATGTTGCGCATATGAAAAAAGCCCGCGTGGTGCGGGCCCTTCTGATTGAAAAATCCAACGAAAGCACTTTTACGGCTGCGGTCGCCCCGCAGACACGGTCTCCCCGCATTCCGTTTGGCTGGCGTCGAGTCCCTGCGCGGCCGCCGCGACAAATCGATCCATGCTCGCCTTGTACTCGGCGGGATACTCGAACGCGATGTGATGCCAGCTCTTGCCGGCGCAGGCGAGGATCGCCTTACGATAGAAGATGCGGCTCTCCTTGAAGCCGGACACGGCGAGCCAGCTCCGCTCGCCGCGCAGATAGGTGAGGGTTTCGCCCTCCACGAAGGCGATGGTCTTCATGTGCGCTGCAACCGGGGTGCTGCCGGCGCCGACCTTATAGACAGCAAACCAGGCGGTGCCGTCGGGGGACATGAACCGCTTGCCGTCCCAACTGGAATCCGACGGCTGGAGCTGCCAGCCGGGCGGAACCATCTCGGCGAGCGAGGGCGGCGCGGCCCGGCGGTCGGATCTACGCACCCTTCTGAGAGCGCGTGGATCCTCCATCCGCGCGTCAAAGCCGCCACGCGCGTCGGGCGGCACGACCAGAAAATGCGGCTGGTGGCGATGATGATGCCGCCGCTTGCGCGCGTCGGCCACATCCACCGCGAACAAGAGCAAAAAAGACGCCAGCAGGAGCTTGCGCATGGCTCGTCAACTCAAAAGCTGCCCGTTTGATCCGTGCCCTCGCAACGGCGAGCACGAACACGAAAAAGCCCGCTCTAGCGCGGGCTTTTTCCGTTTCAAGATAGCGTGGGCGCGTCAGAACACGCCAAGCAGCCACAGCACGATCACGAGGCTGAGCGGCACGCCCAGCAACCAAGCAATAATAGGCATCGGTTCGCTCCCTGTCCGTTTTGTCGGGTCAAGGAGGTAACGCGGGAGAAGAAGCAAGGTTCCGCTTCCCACGTGAGCGAGCTTGCAGCGCTCAACCTCAAACGGCCCGTGGTTCCGAAGCTGCTATTTCATCAAGTGAACAATGATACCGCCCCACTGCTTCAGCCCGATCGCAGCACACGAAGCGACTGTCTGATTAAAATCCAAATTGACGTGACCGTTTGACGTGAACTGGTTCATGACAAACTTTGAGCATTTGGCGTTGTTGCTTGATGTATCCCCGTGTTGGACAACGTTCGAGTTTCCAAGGTAAACCAAGCCGTCAGCGCTAAAATCAGATCCTGGTCCCCATGTATTATCGACATTTTTTGTAAGCTTTGGGTCCTGGTAAAGCGCCACACCATGCCAGTGATTGCCGGGGTCGAGTGGTGGCGACAACTTCAGGGTTGCTTCCTTGCCGTTACCGGTGGGAAAAATGACCCTGTTGGAGACGTTATTGTTATTGTTGCCAGTCATCACGACAGCGGTCCTGGCAATTGATATTGACGCCTTGTCTTCGATTTCGAGATCTCCGTTCTCGATAACGATTAAGGCATCTGAACTTGGAGCGCCTAGCAACGCTCCGGATCCTTTGAGCGTGAGATCACCGCAAACGTGGTACTCAGTACGGCCGTCAGCGCCGGTGACGATCTTAAAGCCCGCTCCCGTCGCCGGAATGGATCCTGGGGACCAGTTGACGCCTGGTCCTTGTGAGGTTCCACATGCCGGTGTTATTTTGCTGGCGAGTGGCGCATAAATGTCGGGAACCACTGAAGATCCTGGTTTGGGATTGCTGCATCCGTCGGCTGAACCGGCCCCAAGCGCCTTGGTGACATTTCCGTCGTGGCCGTTGCAGTCGATCGAAGTGTTAGAGCGAATCGAGCAGCCGGAAAGATTTACGACGGGTGCGCCGTTGAGAGACAATGAAACGTGCGATTTTGGTTGCCCCTTATCCAAAGTCAAAATGCACGAATTGTCTGCCTCGCTGGCAGTCGCTGTGGACGTGACTGCTACCTTCATCGAGTGGATATTGATGAGGCCGAGGAACGCCGTGGGCACTACGGTTGACGCATTCCCTTTGAAAATCTGACCGGTGTCCTGCACGAATGCTTTGCTGATCTGATAATTCGCGCTGGTCGACGCCTTGAGACTGGCCTCGAAGACGGTTTTAGCCATCTGATCCCAATTTGGCGTGTTTTCCCGAGCGCCGGCGAGCAACCCGGCATCCAAAGCGCTTTGAAGTTTCGACCTGACATTGTTTGCCCGTGAATAGTCGACGGTGGCGCCAACCGCCGTCATGATTGGAATCAGCGCAAGCGCAGCGATCGGCGCGATCGCCGCTCCCCTGTCATCCCGAAACCGGGCAAGCAGGTTGCTTGTGTCAAACCAATGGATCGAAACCATTTTTAACCCCCGAAGCCTTCTGGCGGGGCGAATAAACCAGCGAGTTCCTGTCAGGGAGTTAAGGCAGGCGCCGAAACTTTCTTCAAAATGCGTTTTGAAAATGCCGCTTATTTGAATGACTTTGTCACAAAACCCAATCGCCATCGGCCCAAATCGGCATCAGTTTGTGCGGCCGGCGGACTGAAAGGTTTGTCGCGCATCTTCGCGGATACGCTTTATAGCGTTAAGCCGCCATTGATCGGACCCACTAGCAACGAACTCGACGCCAACCTCGCCACCGAGACGCCAGACCACGCGGCGTTCCTGCCGCATCGGCGTTTCCCGCCGATATGAAGAAAAAACCGCTCAGGCGTTTTCTCATCGTTAACGAAGAGCCGTGCACCACGATCGGAAATGTCGCTGATGGTGCATCCCGCGAGGTTGCGGTTGCTCCTGCTTCAGATTGAATACGCGCAACCCGGTTGAGCGAAACTCGGGCGCCGGTCCTTCGCTCCGTTGCTGTTGATCGCCAGCCTGCTGGGCTTCACGCCGCTCGGCGTCATTCCCGGCATCCCGACGACGCTTGCCGTGTTCGTCATCCTGATCTCGGGGCAAATCGCGATGGGCCGTCAAACCATTTGGCTGCCCGCCCGTACGCTCAAACTGTGCATGGACGGACCCGACCTGGCCAAAGCGGCGGACACCCTGAAGCCGTTTGCCCGGGTGGTCGACAAGATCATCCGGCCGCGTCTGACCGTTCTCACCGAACGGCCGTTTTCGTCCGCGATAGGCGTTGCGTGCATCATACTGGCATTGACCGTTCCGCCGCTGGAGCTGGTGCCGCTGGTGGACATTCCCTTATGGGGCGCGATGGTCGCCTTCAGCCTTGCATTGTTCGCGCACGACGGCGTGCTGGCCTTCATCGCGATTGCGCTCACGGCCGCGGGCGTCACCCTGCTGCTGATGGCGCTGTTTTGATACCGCCGCGCGGCCGCACGTTTGCACCCCCTGGCGGGCGTTCTTCGAGCCCCGACGGGAACCATCAGTCCCTTCGCCGGTTTCCGCAGAGGTTCAACCGTGACCATCTGCAAAAGGAGGCAGCCCCATGCATGGCATCATTTATCTGATCGGCCTGATCGTCGTGATCATGGCCATCCTGTCGTTCTTCGGCCTGCGCTAAGCGGAGGCTTTCATGACCGACGTTATAGACCGCACGACCGCGCCCACCTTGCATATTCCCTATGTGCAATGGGGCCCCGTCATCGCGGGCGCCCTCGCAGCCGCGGCGCTTGCCACGGTGCTGCATACCTTCGCCGGCGCCATCGGGCTGGCGGTCACGTCAACCGCTCCAACCTGGCGAGACGCTTCGATCGCGTTGTGGATCCTGTCCGGACTTTATCTGGTGTTGGTTGCGCTCGCGGCTTACGGGCTCGGCGGATATGTGGCCGGACGGCTGCGCGGCCGATTGTCTCCCGCCAGTCCCGACGAGATCGAGTTCAGGGACGGCGTGCATGGTCTCCTGGTCTGGGCAATCGCCACGCTGCTGAGCGCGTCACTCCTGTTGGCCGCTGCCTCGGCGGCGACGCGGCTCGCCGCGCCGTCGGGAGGATCGATCGGCCCCGCGACGTCGGTGGCCGGCGAAAACATCGTCGCATTCGACCTCGACCGTCTGTTCCGCGGCGAGCGCCGCGGAGGGGATGCCGATGTCGCCTACACGCGCGCCGAAGCAGCCCGCATCCTGCTGACGTCGTCCAGCCATTCCGGTGTCACGGCGGAAGACCGCTCCTACCTCATCCGCCTGGTTGCGGCGCGAACCGGTCTTGGCCTGCCGGACGCGGAGCGCCGGACCGACGTCGCGATCTTGCGCGCGAAGGAAAACATCGCCCGCGCGCGGCGCAGCACCGTCATCCTGGCGTTTATGGCGGGCGCCGCGGCTCTGCTCGGCGCCGCGGCGGCTTGGTTTGCCGCCGGGGTCGGCGGCCGGCACCGGGACGAAAACGCCCCGGCGTTGCGCTGGACCATCACCGGACCCCGCGTCATGACACGGCCATGAATCCTGCATTGTGAATCCTGCATTGCGAATCCTGCATTGCCCGTGGCGATGAAAGCCCCCGCGAGGGGGCTTTCATTTTCCCGGTCGTTGGGTGATGGACTCATAACCCCCTCACCCGCGGCTCGCCCCTCGCCCCGAACGACAGCGCTGTCACCGCCCACACCATCGCATCCAAGCGATCCGGCGAGCGCCCCGACGACAACCCATCGAGACCGAAGTCGCACATCTCGTCCTCCAGCGCGGGAAACGCGCCGGCCAGTTTCACCCGGCCCTGCTCGAACAGCGCGGCCACCGGTTCGGCGCGCAGCCACTTGCCCTTCTTGGCGCGCACCGAGAGGACCGGCACGTTCGCGTCGGCTTCGCCGATCACCGCCTTCACCATCTCGCCGCCCTGGTTGACCTCGACCACCAGCGCGTCGGCTTCGAGCCGCCGCCACAGCGCGACGGCGCGGCGCGACCAGCCGGCCGGCGTCAGGCCGGCCTGCGTCTCGTCGGCGATCACATAAAGCGTGCCGTCCTCGGCGACGCCCGCCGCCACCAGGCCGCAGGCGTCGGCGCCTTTGGTCGATGACGCCGGCGGATCGACCGCGACCACGATGCGATGCAGCGGCGGCGCCGCCTCGGCGCGGCAGCTCTCGATCAGCGCGCGCGACCACATCGCATCGGCGCGCTCCTCGATGATCTCGCCGTCCAGTTCCTGGCGGCCGAGCCGCGTGCCGTGATAGCGCGCAATCACCGCGTCGAAGAACGCCGGCGCGAGATTTCGCGCATTGACGATGGTCGGCGCGTGCGTCACCGCGGTGCGGCCGTCCTTGACGAGACGCTTGATCAGCGCGATCGGCCGCGGCGTGGTGGTGATGACCTGGCGCGGCCGGTCGCCGAGCCGCAGGCCGAATTGCAGCATGTCGAACGCAGAGTCTGCCCTTTTCCATTTCGCCAGCTCGTCGCACCACGCGGCGGCGAACTGCGGCCCGCGCAAACTTTCCGGGTCTTCCGCCGAGAACGCCTGCGCGTAGGCGCCACTCGGCCATTCGACCCGGCGGCGCGACGGGCTCCAGACCGGACGCTTGCCCGGCTCGTGCGCGCGCAGCACGCCGGACACGCCCTCGATCATCACCTCGCGGACCTCGTGCTCGGTCTCGCCGATCAGCGCGATCGGAAACACGCCGGCGTTGGCGACGCGGTTCGCCCAGTGCGCGCCGGCCAGCGTCTTGCCGGCGCCGCGCCCGCCGATCAGCAGCCACGTGGTCCAGGGTTCGCCGTTGGCGGCGACGATCGGCGGCCGCTGGTGCGGCAGTGCGAAACTGTCCCAGTCACTGAGCAGTCTCACAACATCGCGTGGAGAGACCTCCGCCAGCACGCCGCAGATCAGTTCATGGGCGCGTTCCGGATTCTCCTCGAACAAGGTCCTCAAGTTTTCGCGCCAGCTCTCGCCGCAGTTCGCCAATATCTCGGGGTAAGGGTTCGTCATTGGTAGGCTTCTGCTCGTTGCCCTTTGTCCGCTTCACGTCGAACGCTTCAAGCTCGCGCAGCGTGCGCACCACGACCGCAAGCGCGCGCGTGTCGCGTTTGAAGTCCTCGGTGGTCATGCCGCTGTCGGCGAGGCGCTTCTCGATCAGCTCGACCTGCGCTTCGGCGTTGCGCCAGATTCGCGCCACCAGCAGCTTGCGGCGCGACGGGTTGCGCATGATGCGCAAGCCCGCGCAGCGGCGCGGAATGCGCGGCAGCGGTAGCGTGGCGCCGGAGCCGTCGTCGTACTTGCCATCGAGGCAGTTGTAAAAGACGCCGATCGACAAGTTGCCGGCGTCGGCCTGGATGGCGCCAACCACATCGCCCGCGGCATAGCGGCGGCGCACAAGCGCTACCGTTTCGGGTGAAGGAGGTGTTTTCTGCATTCGGTTAAGGGGGTTCTGAAATGCGAAGCGCCCGGACTGGCCGGGCGCAATTCTTGAACGTGCCTGAACCCTACCGAGGCAGCGTCACGCTGTCAAGGACTTTTTTCCTTGATGTGAGAATTTTTTCACAATGGCGGTTTTGGGCCGGTTCACCACCAGTTTCAGCGGCTTGCGGGCCATGCCGGCCGGCCAGTGGCGGCGGCCGCCGGCGTGATGGCGCTCGTCCGCCATCACATCGCAGGCCGCGCAGAACAGCACCGCGCCGCCATCGGCCAGCGCGATCTCCTGCAGTTCAACGAAACAGACGCGGCAGCCGCGCAGCTTCGCCATGTGAGCTCCTTCACAGGTGAGCGAATCACTTCGTGAATCATGCCATGAAATTGGAAAAAGCGAAGGCCAACGCGAACAGCCCATAGTGGGATCAGTTTGATCTAGGAAGGAATTCAGGCCACGGTCGGTCGACCACGTGCGACAGCTTTCCCCGCTCTTCAAATCTTGGGCTTCTTCGCAATTCAGATTGAGCCGGTAATATTTAACCTCCCCGTTTGGCAATTGGTCGCCATGACCAACGTCGACGAATGTTGTCGCAGAGCTGCTGGAGCGTCGTCAGAGAGATTTGGGCTGCGTTTTCACAGCGTTGGGCATCGATGCGATTCCGCTGATGTTCGCCATATACGACACCGCGAGAAGAAGCACGATGCTTAGGGACAAGGCGACCAGCACACCAACCATCCGAAGTCGGTGTTGAGGTTCGATCATCGCCTAGTCACTTGGGTGACAATATCTGTATCTGCGACGATAACGCGTTGATACGAAGCGAAGGTAACCCATGTCGCGAGTAACACACTCGCAACTGCAATAACGCCGGCCAAGAAAACAGTGTCCTTTAGGGTGGTCATCAACGGTCTCCGGCCAACTAACGTGCAGAAAGAGGCGGCGTTCCATGGAAAGACCCCTGCGAGCGGCCTAGCGATCCTTTGATCTGGATCAACGGGGGCTGCTGCCGTCAGGTCCAAGCTGCAAAAAGCGGGGGGGCCCGGCAAAGCCAGGGAGCCCTCATGATACGGTCATTTGCGGTTGTCGCACTGATGTGCACGACGAGCGGTGAGACAGCCACCGCTCTCGATCTGAAGAAAACTCTACGGGACTTGATGCCGTGCAAGTCCGCGGCTATTCGGTTGTGTGAACGGCCGAAAGAAATAAGCGCTGCGGCTCTTTGGAAGTGTGGGGCGACCTTGGCAGCGGCAGCACAGGAAGATATTGGCAAGCGCTGTGTGGCCGTTCTTAAACGGTATGGGCAGCCCTAGACACGCCATCCGACCTGTCCGTTAATGAATACACGCCAGCTGGTCGACCACAGCATTGAGGCGCCGCTCAGTTTGGGCGCGTCGAAATATCGGCAGTTCAGGCGTCACGGAGTTGTTCGTGGCACAAAGCACTCTGAATGGTGCGCGCGTCCTCCTTCTTGAAGACGAAGCCTTAATCCACGATTGTTTTGTCGATCTCATTGAATCGTTCGAATGCAAGGTCACCGGGTGCATGCATCTGCGGGATGCATGGGAGTCGGTTCGGAAAGAGTTGCCCGATGTCGCCGTAATGGACGTAAATATCCACGCCGAAACAAGCTACGAATTGGCTGAATGGCTGCATAAGCGCTGTGTGCCAATCATATTCCTGACTGGATATCCTGCGGTCACCCTGTTGGAACGGTGGCGCGAACATCCAGTGTGCGAAAAACCATGTCATCCTGACGAGTTGCAAACACTTTTGACCAAGGCGCTGCTTACTGGGAAAGATCAGACCGCGCGCTGAATTGATAGAAAAATTAGCCACCCGCGCGCAGCGGTGAACGCTCGGCAGCGTGCTTTCTACCTTGGCCAGCAGCGCGTGCGCCTTGGCCTCAGCGCACAGTTGGAAAACCTCCTTCGACGGCTCTTCGGTTGGCGCCACGTCTGAAAGGCACGATAGATCGAGCAGGGCGGAGATTGTTTGACGGACTGTGGTAAGTCAGCGCTTGGGATCGGGTCCCTTGCCGCTTTTGCTTTGCGCCGTGCGTTTCGTGTTGCCTTGGTTGGGCTTTGGTCTGTTCAGCCGACCGTGCGGCTTTGACTTGGACGGTTGATTCTTGTTTTCGTGGCTCGCGCTAGGACCGCCCACAACTTTGCTGGACCGCTTCTCAGGCACTGGCCTTGCTCTCGTCGAGCCAAGTCCGCAACTTTTTTGATATCCACTCGTTTGCGAGTGACTCGCTGGTAAAGCCCTTGAAATCTTCGGTGTAGCCACCCGGCTGGAAAAGCTCGATCGTCGCCATGATCGCGGCCATAAAAGATGGGCGCCCGGCCGATGGATTTGTCGCGGCGGTCGAGCAGTGTGGCGAACTGCTCGCTTGGCATTTCCCGCCTGGGTTTACGGCACTTTTTTCTCGACAAGATGGTCAATGTAATTTTTGGCGGCCGCAAGAACAAGTTTTTGGCCTCGCGCACGCGCGCCGCTCTCGATATGACCGAGCGGAGGATCGTCCAGGTTCTTGTGAATACGGGCAATGTAAACATTCGGATGCTCTTCGATCCGAATGAAATAGGACTTGTATTCATATTCTCTGCGGGTGGTGTGCGAAATCGCCACAGGACCAAAGCTTATTGTTCGTAGAGCGGAGCGTTGGCAGCCACGCGTGTTCGCCCCTTGTTGAGAGAACGCATCTCATTGATGAACTCTTTGGGGTATGAGAAATGCGAAGGTGATTCGAGGCCGACGTAATTTGCGATGTCACCCAGGAATTTGTTGCAGTTGTAGATGGCCGCGTGCCAGAAAACAGATCTCGACTTAAGTTGGTCCATAAACGTTTTCAGCTTTGCATACTCAGCAGCGGTCAGCAGGATTCTGTATCGTGCTGACACGTATTCTTCCTCGGCATCGCCATCGCTTGCGCCAGTATCGGATATCACAGGTATGAGATGCCCGATCATCCAAGGCAGCGAGCTCTCAGTCGCCGGATGTAATCCAATGACATCCTTCTTGGTAATCTTCTGCCCTACTCGGCCGTGGACGGCATAGGTGTGGCCATAGCTCAATGCATATCGCGCGCGAAACTCGATAAAGTAAGGATACGAGGCCGTAGGTTTCCTGGTCGCGACAGAAGGCTGACTCGCCAATGGAGGGTTCGCCCCAGCAGAGGCGCTCGCCAAAGTTTCCGTTGGCTTGCCGGTGTGGGTGGCAGGTGCGGATCGCGGTTCGCCTGCTTGCTGCGCGACCGCTGACGCACTCAGAAGAGTCCCAATCACCAAGGCCATCGAGACATTCAGCACTAGATTAGGCATCGGGTTTCCCCCAAATGGGCAGGTGCGCGCGTAAACTGGGCATTGCTTGCAAACCAACGCTGCCTAAACCATTGAGATCAAGGCAGTGTTGGTTTTTGCCCTCGCAATTAGCCCTTGGTCACGACCGGTGCCGGGGCCTTGCCTTTGCCCTTGCCGACAAAGCATCCGGCCAAGCTCAGCGAC
Source organism: uncultured Alphaproteobacteria bacterium (assembly GCA_963814215.1). Taxonomy (GTDB): domain Bacteria; phylum Pseudomonadota; class Alphaproteobacteria; order Rhizobiales; family Xanthobacteraceae; genus Z2-YC6860. The sequence continues at coordinate 60,275 of CAWFCM010000030.1, forward strand.
GCAACGATCAAGGCCATGGCGACAGCGACTTTCTTCATTCTGAGCTCTCCAGTTAGGTGGTTACAACTGCACGACTGGTCGTGGAACTCCAGTGCAAAAATATCACACCGCGCAAACATGAAATGAGAGTATGTAAATTGACAATTGGATAAGGTTTTAGCCCGAGCCTCTCGCAGCACTATCAGTATTCGATCCGGTTACGGGCAGTGGAACAATGTTGCAATACGGCCGCACTTAACAAGTTTGGCAGCGCCGACCGCTAACCGAGATTGCAAATACGTCTGCTTTCATCCTAATGGCTGCAAGAACAATCGGAGAGGACCCTCGCATGAAACTCGGATTAACAATCATAGCTCTGCTTGCGTCAGCCTCGACTGCGCTCGCAGCCGATCTGCCTCGACGGGTCGAGACCAGGGCTCCGGCCATGGTTGCGGCTCCTGTTTTCAATTGGACCGGGCTGTATCTCGGCGCCCACGTCGGCGGCACCTTCGCGGCCGATGACATTTTCGACAACAACGGCGCCCGTCTCATGGGTGGCGGTCAGATCGGCGTGGACTTTCAGTTTGCATCGAACTGGGTTTTTGGCGTCGAGGCAAACTACAGTTTCGTCGACAGCAACAACGGCGGCGGGCTAAACTTCTTCGGCAACCGTAACCTTGGATCCGTCACCGGACGCCTCGGTTACACGTGGGGCCCCACGCTGCTGTACGCGAAGGGTGGTTATGCCTGGGCCGACACTCGCAGCTCCTTGGGCTTCGGGGATGACGGTGGAAGCGGCTACACCATCGGCGGCGGTCTCGAGTACATGTTCGCTCAGAACTGGTCAGTGAAACTCGAGTACCAATATTACGATTTCGGTGACGTGACCTTCATTCCAGTAGCACCGTTAGCACCGCTGGTTGCTGCCAGCTCGTTCTCTAATGCTGAACATACGATCAAGTTGGGGCTGAACTACCGCTTCAACTGGGCTACTGGGCGCTACTACTGATCCACGCCAAGTTATGTTGAAGCAAAAGCCCCGGCATACGCCGGGGCTTTTTGTCAAAAAGCTTAGGTGTCTTTGAGGCATCGCTTTGAGCTGATCTTTGGTGGCGTTCATCGCCGCACGGCCGGGATACCGCCTCTCGTTCGCATTCCGCACCGGACGCGTCGTTGTGTCTGCTGCGGCATGGAGATGGGCCGATCTAGAAACCATTTTGTACGCGGCCCTAGAATATCGCTCTCAGGCATCATGACGAAGATCTGCTGGCCGTGCGCCCCGTACGGCATTACCTGCGTGTGGAGCTCAAACAATCTTCACTTATTTTTGCGGACGGTGGTCGGCTTCAATACACCTGTGAAAGATCGATGATCAAGCCTAGCAAAGCTCACATTCACAACCGAGCCTAGCCTAGCTCGCCGCTCGCTCCTTCCGGGGCTCTTCGGCCTGCTTCACCGATTCCAGGTCGCTGATCGCCGGCCCGTTGAGCACTTCGCCCCTGGCTGAGAATTGCGAGCCGTGGCACGGGCAGTCCCAACATTGCTCGGTCGAATTCCACTGCACTTCACAGCCGAGATGCGTGCACTTGGCGGAATGCTGATGCAGTTTGCCGCTCCGGTCGCGGAATGCTGCAATCTTTTGCTCGCCGCGGTGAATGACAGCGCCCTCGCCCGGCTTGAGATTGCTCGCCGAATCGATATGGCCGTCCCCCTCATCGGAGGAGGGCATCAACTGCTCGGCGAAATTCTTCAGCGCGGTGAGATTCTCGCTGACGAAGTTCGCGATCGAACCCGAAGTTTTGCGGCCCGGATCGTAAATCTCCTGCCACGAGCTTGAACCCTCGACCATCAGCGCCTTCAGCAGCAGTCCGGCAAGCGCCCCGTGGGTCATGCCCTGCCCGGAGTTGCCGGTGACGATGAAGATATGCTCGTCGCCGGGATTGCGTCCGATGAAGCCGGTGTAGTCCACCGGATCGAGCAACTGGCCCGACCAGCGCGCCACTTCCTTGCCGAGCTTCGGCGCCAGGTTGCGGATCCAGGCCTCGATCGCGGCAAAGCGCACGTCGCCGTCGTCGGCTTCCCCGCTCTTGTGGTCGGCGCCGCCGGCGATCAGATAGTCGGTCGCGCCAGGCCCCGGGTTGAGCCTCACGTAATGATAAGGGTCCGCCATGTCCCACCACAGCGCGTCGGGCAGCGTGTCGCGCGGAATGGTGAAGGCCATGGCGTAGCTGCGGTAGGGCGCTTGTTTGCTGTGAATGGTGACGCGGTCGTTGATCGGCGAATTGGTGGCGATCGCCGCGTGCTGGGCGCGCACGGTGTGGCCGGCCTCGGTCGTCACCGTCACGCCGTCGCCGTTCTCCTCGACCTTTACGACGGGTGAGTTAGCGAACAGGCGCCCGCCGTGCTGTGTGATTGCCGCAGCCAGTCCGCGCAGATACTTGGCAGGGTGAAACGTCGCCTGGCGCGGATAGCGCAGGCATCGCGTGTCCTCCAAGCCCTCGAACGGCAACCCCTTCGCCCAGCCAAGCTCGACGCCGATCTTCCGGCCGGCCTCGAATTCGGTCTCAAGCTTCTCTTTCGCCTCCGATGGCTTGGTGCCCAAAGCCGGAAACAGGTAGCCGTCAAGCCGGCGGAAATTGCATTGGATGTCCAACTCGCGGACGATTTCTTCGATCCGGTCCACCGCGGCCGACTGGCTTTCCTGAAACAGCTTGGCTGCCGCCTCACCGCGCAGCTTGATCAATTCGCTGATGAGATCGTCGCATATCGGCGTGAGGTGCGCGGTCGTACGCGCAGTCATGCCGCTGCCGATCTTGCCGCGGTCAAGCACGACCACCGAGCGGCCGGCGAGCGCCAATTCATAGGCGATCGAAAGCCCCGCGATGCCTGCGCCGACAACGACTGCATCGGCCTCGATATCCTGTGCCAAAGCGCGGGCGCCGGGCGCGACGTCGATGTCCATCCATAGCGATCTGGTGGCCTGGTCGAAGACATTCATGGCTGCCATGGCTGGGCACTCCGGAACCTCCCTCAAAAGCAACGTGGCCGCCCAGAATTTCGTTCCGTTTGCCGCTGTGCGCCAAAATCGCACGGGAACATCGGCATGCGCGTCACGTTGGCCCTGCGATGCCGACAATGATGTCGACAATCAGGAAGGAGCGCCCGATGGGACTGTTCTCAAAAGACATCAAGACGATGGACGATCTGTTCCTGCATGTGGTGCAGGACATGTACTACGCCGAGCAGCAGATCGCGAAGTCGCTGCCCGACATGATCGAGAAGGCCACCAACCGCGAGCTCACAACCGGGCTCAAGCACCATCTCGGCGAAACCGAGAAGCAGGTGGCGCGGCTCGAACAGGTGTTCAACCTGCTCGGCAAGGAGCCGAAGGGCACCGACTGCCCGGCGATCGATGGCATTCTCGAGGAGGCCGAGGGGATCGCCGGCGAGGTCGACGACAAGACGGTGCTGGACGCGGCGATCATCGCTGCCGCCCAGGCGGTCGAGCATTACGAGATCACGCGCTACGGCACGCTGATCGCCTGGGCGGATGAGCTCGGCCGCGCCGACGTGTCCAAGCTGCTGCAGACCTCGCTGAACGAGGAAAAGGCGGCGGACAAGAAGCTCACCGGCATCGCAGAGAAGAAGGTGAACATGAAGGCCGCGAGCTGATTGCTCCCGGCGCCCCGAGCGAACACGCGCGCCTCGCGGCGCGCGCGTTCGCATCTGCGGCAAGTGCCGAATTTCAAACGGCGATTTGCATCATAGGAACCAAAGCTCAGCCGGTTCGTTGCTTCATCGAATTGAGCTGCATGGTTCAGGAGGCCGTCATGGCCAGGATCGTCATTCGTTGCCAGTACTCTGGCCACTACATCTTCACCGGCATCGAGACGCGGCCGGATTCCGTGGTGGTGGGCGGGCGCATCTATTGCCCGTATTGCGCAGCCGATCACGTCTGGACCTGCAACGAGGCGCGGCTCGACCATCCGGGCGATTCTGACAGGAAGCCGCTGGTGCGGCAGGCGAGCTGACGCGATATGTCGAGCGTGTGGACGGCAGCCTCATATGTCTTTGCCACGGATTTTTAGGTCTAGACTAAGTCGAGCCAACGCCCCACCGCCGTCAAAAAATTGCCTTTTCAAAATTGGCGATCAGGACCAGCAACAATTGGTCCGTCGAAGGAGGGTGCCATGAACGAAAAGGGAAAGGCGCAGAAAAGCGAAACCGAGTTTCAGCGCGAGGCGTTTCAAGGGATTAAAGGTCGTTCACCACGGACGGATCGCGAACTACAAGAGTGGCTTTCCACTCCCGAGGGCAAAGCCGCCACCGCGTTTCAGCCCTCGTCTGGTACTCGATGGGGCGAGGGGCGCTCGTAGCTTAATTAGCGGCAGTGCACTGACGCTCGACGAGGCAATGCGCGCGAAGGCGAATGCTGCTCATCAAGTAGCGCGGCCACGATGCGCCGCATGCGCAAGGCCGTGTAGCATCACTTGCGTGGCTCAAGCGGCGTTAGCTTTTCGCGCAACGCACGGTCAGCGGCCAGCTTTCGGTAGGCCTCGCCTTGCTTCATCAGAGAAGCCTTAAGCTCAGGGTTGTTTTCGGCAGCTGCCAATCGCTCAAAATCGAGCGCCTTTTCCAAATATTCGGCAACCATTTTCATTGATCGCCACCCGCAGACTGCAATGCTCGACACTACCACAATCGCGAGCACACCGCGCGGCTGCTCAAGCGGATCGGCTATGCGGCAACGGTGCGGCGGATCGAGCGCGAGGGGCGTGACGCATCCGAAGCTCAGTACACTGGCCGCACGATCCGGCACTTGCCCTGAAACAACGCTTGTCCGCGCGGGCACTTGCGCACCGCTTTGGTCCGCTGGCTTTGGATTGGATACTGATATTGCGGCTCAGCCGGGTAAGGATACTCACGCGGCGCTCCGGGGTCGAAGCTGAAGACGGGGGCGGCGCTGAAGCCGAAGCCCAAGCCCCCGGCAGCGGCAGGCAACGTGGTTGTGGCGACAAGCGCCGCTGTCATCAAGTGGATAGCCGTTTTGCGGGTGCCTTCCATCCCTCGATAACGCATCGATCCAGCGTTTGATCCCTGACATGTCTTTTCACGTACATCCGGTGGCCACGCTTCGACAGCAAATCACATCGCCTTGAGCCGTGGCGTTTCCCGTTTGGCACGCCGCGCCGGGGGCGGCAATTGCCAAAGAGGAAACTCAGCGCCGGGAACGGCGTTGATCCAACGTCGAAAGGGCCCGCCCCCAAATACCCCATGGCCCTTAGACGGAGGCCTCGGTTCTCACCATCGGACCGGGGCCTTCCTATGCGGACGCATCGTGACCCAAGTGAAAAGCGCGAACTGTTCTACGGTCGATGACCGGCTTGTTTCATGCACGCCTGATAGGCAGAGGTCCGTCCCGGAGCGCCCTGCGTGTCGAGCGGAAAGTGCGACCTGACCAGTTCGAGACATGTCTTGATAGCCTCGTCCCGGTTTTTGATTTTCGGCACTTTCACGCTCTGCTGAGCTAGAGCGGGCGCAATTGCAGCAGCGACAAACGCTGCGGTCAGCAACGCGATCTCCAATTTACTGAAAGTTTTCATCGCCGATCCTCCCTAGCAAGCCCGCGACCAGATTACCGCAGGGGTGAACAGACAGGATAGGCTAGGGCTTACCCGCGCGGAAGTGTCATATGACATGACCTGAAACGCCGGGTTGCCGTAGCGGAAATACCGCCCGATGAAAATTAAATATTTCCTGCGGGGAAAAGACGCTGCGCTGCGGTAGGTCAAGCGGGATGCCAAAGTGCTGCAATTTATGTACGCTTATCAGACATAGGAGGTGTCTGATGGGCGTGCATACCAAGGCCTCCCCCGGGATAACCGATGCGCTGGCGCATTCAGAGCGTCCTTTCTCTTTGCCAACCTGGGCTCAGATGCTCGCAGCCGCGCCAAGACGCTACAGCCGCGACGTTGAGGTATTTGGCCAGCAGGAGCCAGCCGACTGCCTTTACAAGGTTGTCAGCGGCGCAGTGCGGACATGTAGCGTGCTGCGCGATGGCCGCCGACACATAGCCGGGTTTTATCTGGCTGGAGATTTTTTCGGCCTTGAAGCCAGCAGCAGGCACGCGTTGTCCGCCGAGGCCATTTGCAACTCAAAAATTCTTGTCATCAAGTACAGTGTACTGGCGGTCTTGGCTGAGCACGATAAGGACATCGCACGCCGTCTCAGAGACATGATGGGTGGCGAGCTCGGGCGCACTCAGACGCACGTCACACGGTTGATCAAAACGTCCATCGAGCGTGTTGCCGACTTTCTCTTAACAATGGCTGACCGCTCGCCAGAAAAAAAAGAAGTCGATCTGCCGATGTCGCGGCAGGAAATCGCCGACCACCTCGGCCTGACAATTGAAACCGTTTCACGAGCTTTTACAAAGTTGGAAGCCATCGCCGCGATCGAGCGGTCGGACACGCGCCATGTGACATTGCGCAACCGTGCGGCTCTCAAGCACATCGCGTCAGGATACGCGCCAAAACAATTTGGCGGACTGCGTAGCGGCGTAGCGCGCTCAGCGGCGCTTTCCAATTTGGCGAGCCGGTCGGTCAGCGCGGCAACGTCCTGTTGCAGCTTTTCGATCAGCGCGTCGGCGCGCTCATTCTCGCGCTTCAATTCGCCGAGCGCCGTCATTGGTGGACGAAAGTCCTGCCATGACGCTTCGCGCCCCCGCTACAGGAAGAAATCGCCCCGCGCTCCACCCGCTGAACTGCGGCTGAATCACGCCGATCTGAAAGTCGGCCGCGGCGTCGCCGTCGACATCGCCCTCGACCAGCCAGATGTTGGCCTGGAAGGATGGATCGGGAAAGAACGGGTCGGGATCGACCACCTCCACAAAGCCGAAGACGGCGTGCAGTTCGCCCGCGGTCCCGGTGAACTCGCCGCCGATGAGGCGGAACGCGTCGTCGGCCGCCGTGGCCGTGTTGGCATCGATCCGGTGCAGATCGATCCTGTCGGGCTCAGTGGCGCCCGCGTTGATCGATTCGAAGTCCCTGATGAAGTCGCCCGTGCCGTCGCCCGCCATGCCGGCCTCGGCGACGGAATAGTAGACGAACTTGTCGGCGCCGCTGTTGCCGATCAGGTAATCGGCTCCGGTACCGCCGCGAATCCAGTCGTGGCCGGTCCCGGCCCTGATCGAGTCGCCGCCGGCGCCGCCCGAGATGGCGTCGTTGCCGGCGTGGCCGCCCAGGCGATTGTTCGCGCTGCTGCCGGTGATGATGTTGGCGAGGCTGTTGCCTGTGCCCTGGTACGCTTCACCGCCGGCCAGGGTCAGGTTTTCGACATTCTCCGGCAGCGGATTGAAAAAGGCGGAGGAGGTGACGAGATCGATGCCCTCGCCGGGGAGCTCGATGACCGGCTCGAATTCCGAGGTCTGGACGAAATAGACGTCGTTGCCCGGCCCGCCGATCAGCGTGTCGAATCCCGCGCCGCCTTCGAGACGATCGTTCCCGGCGCCGCCGAACATCTCATCGTCGCCGCCTTTGCCGTGCATGCGGTCGTCGCCGGCGAACCCGTACAGCCGGTCGTCACCGTCGAAGCCGCCCGCCCCGCCGTCGTCAGTCCCGACGATCGTTTCATTGGCCGCGGTCCCCACCTCGTAGCGGAAATTGAAATCGGCGGGGTCGAGCAGATTCGTGAAAATCGGGTGTTCGCTGGGCTGATCGAGAAGGCCCTCGCTTCTGAATCTGTCCAGCACGAGATAGCGGTCGGCGGTTCCGTCGCCGCCCTTGTCGAACAGCAGCAACATGCCGAACTCGCCAAAGCGCTGGAACCGGTACTCGTTGCGCCCGGTCGCGCTGAACTCGTCGTCACCGATGAAGAGGAAATCCGAGAGCGCGGAGAAGTCGATCAGGTCCTGCCCTTCGCCTTCGATGACGTTGCCGTGCTCGCCGAAATCCGTGATGGTCTCGTGCCAGGGCAGCACGCTGCCGGTCCAGCCGCTCAGATTTGACAGGCGCTGATAGACGAAGCGGTCGCCGCCGTCTCCTCCGGTCGATATGTCGTGTCCCGAGAGACCGATGAAGATGTCGTCGTTCGCCGTTCCAGCCAGGTTGTCGGACTGCTGCGTTCCGATGATTGTCGCCATGGTCGTCCTCCCTGCATTCAGGCTGTGGGCGATGCGTTGTGCCGCTGACGGGTGGTGCCCGATGAAGCTGCGATGATCGAACTGCGTTGCCATCGCGCGGCAACCGCTAACGCCGCTTTGCGGCGTGGCGAAGTCGGCGCGGTGAAGCCGGCGTGTTAATCGCGTGACGGGAGTAAACGATTACCCGAGACGCTGCAGCCGCGCCGCGACCTTGCGCCAGAATCGCCGGCGCTCGAAACCGGCCGGCTGCTGCGCAGACGCCCGCGCGATCCGGAACGCCGCCTCGCCGTAGCGTTCCGCGCAAGTCCCACACTGCGTGATCGACCCTGCGCTGCGCGGCGCGCCGAGAGATCGCCATCAGCAGCGGTCATACCCCCGCATCCCCGAGTTGCGACGCGCGCTGATTATCTGGGTCGTCGAGGAGCTTGAAGGCCGAGGAGCCTGAAGAGTGTGTGGCCTGAAGCCGACGCGAACATTGTGTGGCAAGCCGACGCGAACATTGTGCGGCAAAGGCGCGGCAGCCGCGCTGTTAATTGCCTTGTTCCCGGCCCGGCAACGCCACAGTTGGCTGGCTTGATGCGGCCGGGCTTGGGGCGCGTATGGGAAGGCGAAAAGGAGAGGCGATGAACCGCATCGATATTTTCCGGCAATACGCAACCGACTGCATGCGGCAGGCCGAGGGCGCGCAGCGCAGCGAGGACAAAACCATCCTGTTGAACATGGCGCTGGCCTGGGTCCGCCTGGCCCAGCAGTCGCAAGACGCTGATGCCGACAATGCGGCACCGGTGCCCGCCGGCGCCTTTGCGCCCGCACCGAGCGCGGCCGCCTCGCCCGCGGCCTGAACGGCAAGCCGGCCTCAGGCCGGCGCCGGAGCCAATCCGTTTCGCCATTTGAATCAATGGCCTGAAAAATCAGCCCCGCCCGCGATAAATCGCCGGCGGGGCTGAACCTTTTGCGGTCCCGCTGCGACCAAGCTCTACACGCCTGTTCAGGAGCGGGATCGATGTCACCTCTCAAAGGCAGCGCCATCGCGCTGGCTCTCTTTTCGTCTGTCGCGGCCACGCAGGCCGCCGACAGTCCGTTCGCTAATCTCAATGGAGCCTGGTCCGGCCCCGGCGTCATCACGCTTGCCAGCGGCGCCAAGGAGCAAATCCGCTGCCGCGCGACCTACAGCGTCGACCGCGCCGAAAGCACGCTCAACATCGCGCTGCGCTGCGCCAGCGAGAGCTACAACTTCAACCTGACCAGCAACCTCACCCACAGCAACGGCGCCGTCACCGGCGTGTGGAACGAAACGACCCGCGCGGTCGGCGGCACCATCACCGGCCGCGGCGCACCCGGCCGCATTCAGGTGCGCGCCGAGGGCACGGTGGTCAACGCGCTGCTCGCCGTGACGACGCGCGACAATCGCCAGTCGGTCTCGATCTCGTCGCCCGGCAGCCCGCTGTCGGAGGTCGCGATCACAATGAACCGCGGACGCTGAGGGAGGCGGTCATGCCCGATTACAGCCGCTTCCTCAACCGCATGCGCATGCGCGGCTTCGACGACAAGCGCAGCCTGGAGAAGTTTCGCCGCGCCAAGCGGCTGCAGCGGCGTCAAGCCGGTCGCATCGATGTCTCGAAAATCGCCGATCTGTTCAGTCCGGCCGATGCACCGAAGCCGCCGCACGCTCTGGACCGCTCGAAGATGCATTGAACGCGAGCGCCGCTTCGCCGCGGCGCCTGCGGCCGTGACAAACTCAGTTTCCAAGCTTGCTCAGTGCGTCCCGCAGCGCCTGTGCGGCGCGATGACGTTCGGCCTCCGACATGCGGGATGGGTCGATGTCGAGCCGCAAATACGGCGTGACAGCTTCCGCTGGCGCAGCGTCGGACCTGGGTCCGACCACAGCATAGGTCGCAACCGGCTGCGCGATGCCCTTCACCTGGACGCGTCCCCTCTCCTCGCAAAGAATTTCATCCTGCACATGCGCGAACGTCTCGTAGGAGACCAGCACGCCGCCCGGCGGCGCCTCGTGCTCCAGCCGCGAGGCGAGGTTCACCGTGCCGCCGACCATGGTGTAGTCCATGCGGTCGTCGCTGCCGAAATTGCCGACCGTGCAGTAACCGGTGTGGATGCCGATCCGGCAGCGCAGCGGCGTTTCGATGCCGGCATTTCTCCACTCCTGCGCAAGCTCGCCGACCCGCCTTTGCATGGCAATCGCCATCTGCACGCAGGCCAGCGCGTCTTCCTTGACGCCGAGGGTGGCGGGATCGCCAAAGAACATGACGATCGCATCGCCGACGTATTTGTCGATGGTGGCGCCGTACTGCAGCGCGATTTTCGACATTTCGGTGAGATAGCAGTTGAGGAGCTGGGTCAGGTCCTCGGATTCCATGTTGTCGGTGATCTCGGTGAAGCCCACGAGGTCGGAGAAACAGACCGTGAGCTTCTTGCGCTTGCTGACGATCTTGACGTCCTGCTGGCCGGTGAAGATCGATTCGTACACCTGCGGCGCCAGGTATTTCGCGAGCTTTGACGACAGCGCCGCCAGCGCGTTGGACTTCTCGGTCAGATCCTGTTCGCGCTGCTTGAGCTCGGTGATGTCGGAATAGACCGCGACCGTGCCGCCGTCCTCGGTGCGGCGCTCGCTGACCATGACCCAGCGGCCGTCGCGGCGGCGCTGCACCTGCGGCTCACCGGGATTGCGGTGCTGGCGCATCCGCTCCGCGATCCATTCCTCGACGCGGCCCTCCGCATCCTTGACGTAGCCGCACTCGGCGGCGCGCCGGATGATGTTCTCGAATGCCGTGCCTGCGCTCAGGTCGATGTCCAGGCCGGGATAAAGCAGGTCGCGATAGCAGGAATTGCAGATCACCAGCCGGTCCTCGCCGTCATAACAGACGAAGCCCTCGGAGATGCTTTCGATCCCTCGGCGAGACGCCGCTCGCTGCGCAATCGCGCCTGCTCGGCGCGGCGCAGCGGCGTGATGTCGTAGAGCCAGAACAGCCGCTTGCCGCCAGCCACCGCGACGTGGCCGCCGGCGTAGGCCACCTGGACGTAGGAGATCAGCAGGCTGAGCAATTCGCCCTGCTTGGTTTTCCAGATCACCTCTTCGTTCAGCAACTGACCGCCGCGTGCGCGCAGGATTTCGATAATGCGCTCGCGGTGAGCGAGGTCGTGCCAGAACAGCTTGGTGTCGAAGAGGTCCAGCTCGTGCTGCTCGTAACCCAGCAGGTCACGCACACGCCGGTTGTGGAACAGGATACGTCCATCCTCATCGACCACGCACACGGCAGCCGGGCAGAAGTCGAGGATTTCATGAAGCTGGCGCTCCTGCTCGACGACCTGCGTCTCATGCTGGACGAGCGCGGTTATGTCGTAGACCCACAACACGCGCTTGCCGCCGGCAAACCCGACGTGCCCGCCTTGATAGGCGACCTGCACGTAGGACAGCAGCAGATGAAGCGGCCGGCCGCTCTTGGTCCGCCAGATCACGCGCTCGTTAATGAGCTGGCCGCCCGTCTGCCGCAGCGATTCGATGAGCCGCGTGCGCTGATCGAGATCGTGCCAGAACAGCCGGGTGTCGATCAGCTCCAGCTCATCCTTTTGATAGCCGAGCAGCTCGCGCAGGCGCGCGTTGTGGAATAGGAGCCGCCCGTCCTCATCCATGACGCATACCGCGGCCGGGCAGAATTCCAAAATCTCGCGGAATTGACGTTCGTGCTCGGCGGCTTCCGCGCTCGGAGCGCGGCCGCCGTTCGTCGCCAGCCCTGCTGTCGCGTCAGAAGACATGACTGCCCCCGCCCGCTCTGGCAGCAGGCTAACATTCGCAAGGGCGAAGTTCGAGGCTTACTCCGCCGGCGGGTTCGGCGTTTCGGTGGTGGTGGAGCGCAGCGGCCGCTCCTCCATCAGCATCAAGAAGACGAGGCTGAGCGCCAGGAAAATCAGCGCAGACAGAAAGACATATCGGAACACCAGCGCCACATCGACGCCCGCCGAGTTCATGCTGATCGCCACCACGGACGCCGAGCCGCGGCCGGGCGTGGCGCCCAATCCCGCCAGCAGGATCGCGCCCATCACCGCCACCACGAAGGCGGACGCGAGCGAGCGGAAGAAGTTGAGCGCGCCCATCGCCACGCCGACCTGCGGGTGCGGCACCGCGTTCTGGATCGACACGGTCGTCACCGGATAAACCAGGCCGATCGCGGTGCCGACCACGCACAGCAGCAGCGTGACGTAGAGCAGCGAAAGATCGGGCCGCCACACCAGAAACGCCAACGCCACGAGAGCGAGCCAAAGCCCGATCACAGGCGCTCGCTTGTAGTGCTTCCAGTACAGCATCGCCTGGCCCGACAGCAGCGAGCCCGGCGTGGTGAGCGCGAGCGGGATGAGCGCGATGCCGGATTCGGTGGCGCTCAGGCCATGCACCACCTCGAAATACAGCGGCACGAAGATGGTGAGCGCGATCGACACGCCCATCGACAGCGACGCCGACGCGGTGCCCATCCGCATCACCGGATTGTTGAGCACGGCGAGCGGCAGGAACGGCTCCGGCGCGCGCACCAGCCGCCAGCCGAACGCAAGCGACAGCAGAAACGAGATCGCGATCAGTCCGAGGATCTGCGGCGACAGCCATTCAAACCGCGTGCCGCCCCAGGTCAAGGCGAGCAGCAGCGGGATCGCCGACGCCATCATCAGCACGGCGCCGAGCAGGTCGAGCCTGTGCTTGCGGTCGTGGCGCGGGATGCGCGCGAGGTATTTGTGGGTGAGGAACGCGGCCGCGATGCCCATCGGCACGTTGAGCCAGAAGATCAGCGACCAGTGCGCGTGCTCCGCGAGCACGCCGCCGAGCACCGGGCCGCCGACGCCGGACGTCACCCACACCACGCCCATGTAGGCCTGGTAGCGGCCGCGCTCGCGCGGCGCCACCACGTCGGCGATCACCGCCTGGCAGAGCGGCAAAATCCCTCCGCCGCCAATGCCTTGCAGGCCGCGGCCGAGGATCAGCGTCGTCATGTCGGGCGCGGCGCCGCACATCGCGGAGCCCGCGATGAACAGCCCGATCGCCGCCAGCATCATGGTGCGGCGGCCGTGGATGTCAGACAGCTTGCCGTAGAGCGGCGCGACCGCGGTCGATGTCAAAAGATATGCGGTGACGATCCAGGACAGATTCTCGAAATCGGCGAAATGCCGGCCGATGGTCGGCAGCGCGGTGGCGACGATGGTCTGGTTCAGCGCCGCGAGCAGCGCCGCCAGCATCAGGCCGAAGAAGATGGTGCGCACCTCTTCGTGGCTGACGGGCGCCCTGGCTGTCGGCTGGATCGGCGCGCTGGCGGCGCTGCGCGCGGCGGCGTGCTCGGCGCGGCGGCGGTCGCGCCGTCTCTTGCGCGCCAGGACGCGCGGTCGGGTCAGTCGCATTGCAGGGAGAAGCCCATCGAGGTTTTGAGATGATTTGCGCTGCATCGCCGCAATTGGCAACGGGCAACAGCGCGGGGCTGGTATGAGTGCGCTGAACGCAATGAAGCGCCTCCAGTTGGCCGCTTGCGCAAACCTGTTCCCTCCCCCGCTTGCGGGGGAGGGTTAGGGAGGGCGAGGTTACGTTCGCGAAAATTTAGGCTTGAACAAACTCATAGCGCCCTTGCACCGCCGAAACGGCAGGCGACGCGGATCGCGCATTACCCACCCGATATATCCGCGCTGATACCAGCGTGATCGCGAGCGGCATACGCAGTTAACGACTTCAACAATACCGAGGACGCCGCCCCGATCAAAGTCACGCGGCAGGGTGATGCGGAATTTCCGCTCGATCTTTGTTAACTCGTTCTCGCTCAGCCACCGCTTGTTCAGGCCCGCGTGGATCAGCAGCGGGCCGCGATGTCGCGTTTCCCAAGAGCGGTTCTCTACATCTTTGTAGCCGTTCACAATTAGCCACGCCCATGGCTGCCAAATTGTGAGAGCGCGAAGTTTCTTCGTCTCACGGTTCCAAGCAAGGTTTCGCGTTCGCCTGAGTTTCCGATTGGCGGTCATTCGCTCCCCCTCCCCACCCCACCCTCCCCCGCAAGCGCAGGGCTATCGCATGTGATGGTGCCGCGAGTTTACCTCCCCCTGAAAGGGGGAGGTCGCCGAGCGAAGCTCGGCGGGTGGGGGTCAGCGATCTCGCGCAAGTGAGACCCCCACCCCGACCCCTATCGGATGGACACATTTTTGAGCCTGAAGCCGTGAGCGATAGCATGGAAGCATTGCAGACCTCGATGCATGGTTATGGGGCCGGGTGGTTTGGCGCTCTTGGCACCGCTCCATGCGCCGAGGCGAGCGATAATCCAAGCCGCCCAAGGCAACGATCGCGGCGGGAAGGGATTTTTAAGGCGGTCGGTCTTGCCGTCGACGGTGGGGGCGATGGCTTCAAGCACCTCGACTTCTTCAGTCTCGAAGGCAGCGATGGCCGGCCGCTGATCGGCGCCGCCGCGCGCATGAACAAGCTGCATGCACACAACGGCGGCGCGCAAGGCGACGACGGCGATCTTGTGCAAGACGTGCGGCGTTTTGATCTGGCTATCTTCGAGATCGAGGCCTTGGCTCTTGAGGGTTCGGAAGAGCTGCTCGATATGCCAGCGGCGGCGGTAGTCGGCGATCGCCTGGTGCGCCGTCGCAACAGTATCGATAGGAGCACTGGACAGAAGGCGCCAATGGACCGGCTCAACCCCAGCCGGTGCCTCGATCTCGCGTACATCGAGGGCGTAGAGCGCGACGGTTGCCGGCAGATTGCGATCGGCGCTGTTTCGAGGCCGGCTCAAACTGACCGGGCCGTAACGCAGGACCATTGCGGCGCGCCGCGCGCTACGTCCGGGGATGGCTGGCAGATCGAGAATGAAGCGATCCGCGATGGGAAGACCATCGAGATGTGCGAACAGATAGCCGCCACCGGCCAACCCGCGCTCGGTCTGGGCGCGGACCAGCAGTTCGACTGCGCCCGGCCGCCGCGCAAAAGCGGGATAGAGGTCGCCCTCGCGGTCGGCCACTACGGTAACGGCTGTGGACCCGGCCGCGCGCAGGCTTGCCGCCGCCTCGGCACCAGCCAGCCAGCGGCGGGATTCTTTCTCATCCGTCGTGCGGGACGCCTCTTTCGCGGCTGTACCATGCCGTTGCCAGAGCTGCACGTCGGCCAGCCCCAAGATGACGTTGCTGTCCGCGTCAACCGCCAGCACTGGATGCACGAAAAAGGCCGCGTCGGTACCGTTGCCGCCTCGGCCGAACGCGGTCTTGCTGCGCGTATGCCGCGAGAAGTTGATTTCGCTGGTGTCCTGAATCGCCAGCACACGGCGTCCAGCCACCTGCGCCAACAGATGCGACTTCGCCGCGGTGATCAGCGCCGCCTCGCTCACACGTTTGTTGCGCAGAAACCGTCCGAAGGCCTTCTCACCGGCTTCATCGCCGCCAAGCCGTTTGATGCTGACCGTGCGGCGCAGCACCATGCGCCCAAGCAACTGCTGCCCCTTTTTTGCAGCCGCTCGTCCCCAAACACTCCGAGATCGTCCACCATCGTCATCGCGGCCTCCATCCAAAAGACCGCAAAGCACGGAATCATTGATCCGACCGTCCCGCCACTCGTTCCAAGCCACCCGAGTCAACATGTCGCACTCATGGCAAGAACAGGATGTGTCCATCCGATAGCCCCGACCCTCCCCCTTTCAGGGGGAGGGAGCCCATCGCCCGTGTTGCATCACATGCGATTCCCCTGCCCGCAAGCGGGGGAGGGAGTGCACCATTCGGTTGCGTGGCGACAGGCCACGACACGGTCATCCTACTCCGCCGGCGCGGTTCCGGTCGGCTCCGTCTCGGGGCCGCGCAGCGGCCGCTCCTCGATCGCCAGCACCGCGGCCAGCCCGAGCGCGAGGAACACCGCGCCGGCGATGAACGCAAAACGGAACGGCGCGGCGAGATCAACGCCCGAACGTTGCGCGCCTGTGAGAACCTCGAGCGTCAGTCCCTGCCCCCCGGCGCCGGCGCCGCTGACGATGATCGCACCGAACGCCGCGACGATGATCGCGCCACCGAGCAGCCGGAAGAAATTAAGCGCGCCGGTCGCAACGCCAAGCTGGTGCGGCTCGACCACGTTCTGCACGATCGTGGTGGTGACCGGATACATCACGCCCAATCCGGTGCCGCCGATCGCCAGCAGCGCCGCGACCTCGACAAGCGACAGCCCGGCGGGCTTCAGCGCAAAGCCAACCAGCATCAGGATTCCAAGCAGCATGCCGCCGACCGGCACGCGCTTGTAATGTGTCCAGCGCGCCATCAAGCGCCCGGCGATGAAGGAGCCCGCGGTCGCCGCGGCGAGGAACACGATCAGTGCGATGCCGGAGCCGGACGGCGACAGGCCCAGCACCAGCTCCAGATAAAGCGGCAGAAAGATCGACAGCGCGATCACCACGCCGATTGAGAAGAAGCCGGCGATCACCGTCGCCGTAACGGTTGGCTCGCGCAGCACCGACAGCGGAATGAACGGCTCCGGCGCGCGAGTGAGCCGCATCGCAAACGCAATCCAGAGCAGCGCCGAGCCGAGAACCAGGCCGAGGATCGTGGGCGACGCCCAAGGAAACCGCGTGCCGCCCCAGTTCATCGCCAGCATCAGCGCCAGCGCGGCACACACCATCAGCGCCGCGCCGACCACATCGAGCTTGTGCGGCCGGTCGTTGCGCGGCAGCCGGCGCAGGTAGCGATCGGTCAGCACCAATGCCAGGAGCCCGAGCGGCAGGTTGATCCAGAAGATCAAGGTCCAGTGCACATAGTCGGTCAGGATGCCGCCGAGCAACGGCCCGACGATCGACGCGGCAATGAACATCACCGCGGTGTAGGCCTGGTAGCGCGCGCGGTCGCGCGGCGCGACCAGATCGCCGATGATGGTATGGACGAGCGGCAGGATGCCGCCGCCGCCGATGCCCTGCAAGGCGCGGCCGGCGATCAGCACGCCCATGTTCGGCGCCAGCGCGCACACCACCGAGCCGGCGATGAAGATCACGATCGCGATCAGCATCATGATGCGGCGGCCGTGGATGTCGGAGAGCTTTCCGAACAGCGGCGTCACCGCGGTCGCGGCGAGGAGATACGCCGTCACCACCCACGACAGGTTCTCGGCGTCGGCGAGCGCGCGCCCCATGGTCGGCAGGGCCGGCGCGATGATGGTCTGCTCCAGCGCCGAGAGGAATGCCGCCAGCATGATACCGACCACGATGGCGCGGATCGCGGCGTGGTCGAGCGGCGGGCTCGATGCCGGGCCTTGTGGCGGCTTGTGCGGCGTTTCTTCGGGGATTTTGTAGGCCATTGCGGGTGCACCATTGCAATGGATGATCGATAGATCAACCGGCGACGCTGCATCGGCGGTCTGCTCTATCCCCGCGCACCGCTCTCTCACTCCCTCTCCCCGCTTGCGGCTATCGGATTCACACATCTCGGAGCCTCAGCGTAGTGCCGTATTTGATGCGCCGGTAGTCATCCAGTCCCCGGCGCATCACTTTCGGGCCTGGTTTTCCATAGTAGCCCGTCCATCCGCCGAGCCGGGCGATGACCCAAGCAGCGAACGCGAGGGAGCCGTTAGGATGAGGGTTCTTTTGAAGTGTCGTTGCGCCTTCGAGGCGGGTCGAAAGAGCTTCAAGGATTGGTTGATCGTCCGGTTCGAAGGCATCAGTGAGCTGCTGATCGGTCGTGCCGTCGCGCGCCTTGACCAGCTGCATCACGGTGACTGCCGCAATAGCCGTTGCCGTCACGAATTTGATCATCGCTTGCGGATCGCCAATGTCGGTTTCCTCGATGTCGAAGCCAGCTGTTTTGAGCAGGCGGAAGAACTCTTCGATGCTCCAGCGCATTCGATAGAGATCAACGATCCGCTGAGCGTCAGCCAAGCTGGTGACCGCATGCGTCGTGAGAAGCCGCCAATGCACCGGCTTGCCGTCTTCTGGTGTCGAGACCTCGCGAACATCGACCAACATCAAGCCAATTGTTGCCGGCAGGTCGCGCGCCGCCCCGTGCAGCGGCTTACGCAACGAGACCGGCGCGAAGCGGATGGCGAGTTCCGCGGTCCGCTCCTTGCGACCTGGTGCAGCAGGGATTTTCCGGTGGACCCGGCCCGCTTCCGGCAAACCGTCGATAAACGCGAACAGAAGCAAGCCCTCGTCGATCTTCCGATCTTGGCAGGCTCGTACAATCAAATGCGCATTCGAAGGGCGCCGCGCAAAGTGCTCGTAAATATCGCTTTCCCGGTCCGATACGACAGTGATGCTCTTCGCCGCACCCAGCACATCACTGGCGCGCGCTGCCACGTCGAGCCAGCGCTGCGATTCCTTGTCGCTCGTTGCACGCGAACGTCGTGGCACAGCCTTGCCATTGGTCCGGTTCCAAACCTTGGCTTCGACCAAGCCGAGCAGGGCATTGCTTCCGATCTCCAGCACCAGGGCGGCGTGCAGCAGCAATCCGCCCAGCGCGCCACCCTTGCCGACCGGACCATAACCGTTCTCTCGCGCCCAACGGCCACCCAGCGTCAGTTCGCTCGTGTCCTGAACGACCACGACATCGCGGTCGGCAACCCGTGCGGCTGTGCCCGTAGCCGCATGGCATACCATCTCGCCAGCCGTCACAGCGTGATTGCGCAGAAAGCGCGTGAACCGCACCTCCTGCGCCCGTCGTCCCGCAAGCCGACGGATACACGAGCCGGGGCGCTCGACAAGCGCCGCATGCAAGGCGGCCCCCCTTTTTCCAGGCGGCGGTCGCCGAACCGCCCCAGGCCAAATTCGATCGTCACGTCTGCCTCCGCGAATCAATATTTGACCCACGGAATCAGCCCGCCGAACTATCGGCAATCGAGATGTGTGCATACGATAGCCGCATGCGGGGAGAGGGTGGGGGTGAGGGGGAATCCCTCTGTTCAACCGGGTTGATGACCGACATTTTGAACCGGGATGATACCCGACGGTTCTGGGATTTGGGCCAGTTCCGGCGCGCCGCGGAGCCCGTCGCGAGGCGGAGCGAAGCGCCGGAACTGGCCCAGGCGATTGATCAGGCCGATGTCGAAGTGACAGAAGCGTACGACCTGGTCGCCGGTTTCCAGTTCGGCAATGCCGATGAGTTCTCCGATCAGCGCTTCGCTGATGAAGAGCAGTTCGCCCTTCCACATGACCTCGCCGTTGCTGCGCACACGCCGCACTTGGTGATCGGCATCATACCAAGGGTCCTCAAGGCGCTCTGGCATGGGGCGCGGCGATGCCGAATAGAGCTCGGCGGGCAATCTTTGATCCAGCGCTTGGTGCGGGCGCTCCTCGTTGTAGTGTCGGCGGAAGTGGTCAAAGCGGATCTGCTGTTCGGCCCGGCTTGCTGCCGGCGGGCGCGAGGTCTGCGCCTTGAGCGTGCGATGCATCCGCTCGTGGCGACCGTTTTCTTGCGGCGATGCCGGACGGATGAAATGCGGCTCGATACCGAGCTTGAGCCACCACGCCGAGAGCTTGGTCAGCCCGCCGGGCCCGCGCGAGCCGAACGGCGAGCCATTGTCGCAGCGGATCGCAACTGGCAGGCCGTAGCTGCGAAACGCTGCGCAGAAGGCTGGCCGAACCCCATCGATCGTCGGCGGCACGATATCGAGCGTGATCAGAAAGCGGCTGTGGTTGTCCGTTATGGTCAAGGGGTCAACGCGCGCGCCGTCAGTGGTGCGAAACCAGCCCTTGAAATCGACACTCCATTCGTCATTGACGACCTCGACAGCTGCAAATGGCCTCTGTTGAGCAAGTGGTTTGCGCCGCCGCTTGGTTGGAGCGATCTGGCCCGCTTGCTGCAGGATATCCCCAATGGTCGAGGCCGCCGGCCAGCAGTTCTCCGGATGGCGCCGCTCCAACATCGCCAGGAGCTTGCGGGGTCCCAGATGCGGAAACCGACGTCGCAGCGAGACGATCGTCTCCACCAGCCCCGGGTCAGTCCGATGCGGACAGTGGTGCGGCGCATGCGATCGATCGATAAACCAATGCGGATCGCCGCTGTCTCTGCGCTTGCGCCAATCGTAGAACGTGTCGCGACACACGCCGTAGCGGCGGCACAGCTCCGACACGTTCCAGTTGCCAGTCTCGTAGTCCGAAAGCATCCGGATGCGTTCTTCCATCCGACAGGTCTCCAAAAACGGCATCGGTCGGTCTCCCTCCGATGCCTTTTGACCTGTCGACCATCATCCCGGTCTAGATTGTCGGGTATCTACCCGGTCCGTACCCTCTACGGCCGCGCTCTGTCGAGAATCCCCCTCACCCGCCCGCCTTCGCTACGCCTCGGCGGTCGAGCTCTCCCCGCACGCGCGGAGAGGTGAACGGAGCAAGCGGGGAGAGGAAGGGACAAACTCAATAGTGCGAACTCACCAACCCCCGCTTCCATCCCACCGAACAGAGAAATGAGACTTACCGACAGACCCGCTCTTCCTCAACCCTACCCCCTGCTCCCCTTCGGCCATTTCATCGGCCAGCTCACGATGTACTCGTCGAGCTTGTCGTCCGGCACCGTCTTTTCGGTCGCCGACATCTTGCCGCGGATCGAGACGCCGGCCTGGTGCACGGTTTCGGGATCGCCCGACACCAGCGGGTGCCACCAGTACAGGTCCTTGCCGGCCGCGACGAGCTTGTAGGCGCAGGTCGGCGGCAGCCAGTTGATGCGGTTGATGTTGCGCGTCGTCAGCCTGACGCAGTCGTCCACCTTGGCGGCGCGGTTCTTGTAGTCCTTGCAGCGGCAGGTCTCGCCGTCGAGCAGCCGGCAGCCGACGTCGGTGTAGTAGAGCTTGTCGGTCTCCTCCTCGATCAGCTTGTTGAGGCAGCAGCGGCCGCAGCCGTCGCACAGGCTTTCCCATTCCTCATGGGTCATCTCGCGCATGGTCTTGCGCTTCCAGAACGGGCGGTCGTCGTTCGGGGTTTCTTGGGGCGCGGGCTTGCGCTTGAAGAAGGGCATGCTCTCTATCTATCGATTCCGGCGGGCCGTGCCACCGCCCTCTCCGTTCCCCCCTGAAAGGCGAGGGTCAGGGCGGGGGTCAAGCCACGCGGGCAAGCCGGCAATAGACCCCCACCCGACGCGCTGTCGCGCGTCGACCTCCCCCTTTCAGGGGGAGGTATCGGAGAGACTCGCGTCCGGGACCCGCCAAGGCACTGAAAATCCCCGGATTTACCCCCATTTTCCGTTCACCTTGAGGCCATCCTTCGATAGCCCCCTGCCCCACGATCGGCTAAAAGTTACCCAAAGGTGAAGGTTCCGGGAAGCCATTCCGGGGCCGCTTTCCTGTTTGCCTGGACCTAGATGCGCGACCTCTATCCCGACGACCCAAAGAAACAGTGGAAGCCGACGCTCGGCCGCTTCTTCATGGGCGCCGACGCGCGCATCGATTCCGGCCTGTTCGCGGCGGGCCGCCAGCTTCGCGAGATGTGGGAGCGCTTCTCCGCCACCATGGACCGCTTCCACGTGTCCGGCTGGCGGCGCTGGGTGTTCGTCGAGCCGCTGTCGGAAGCGGCGACGCTCGGCACCGGTGGACTTGTTGTCATGCTCGCCCTCGCCATCCCGGCGTTCCGCGAGACCTCGGACGAGGACTGGCTGAAGAAGTCCGAGCTCGCCGTCACCTTCCTCGACCGTTACGGCAACGAGGTGGGCTCGCGCGGCATCAAGCACAACGACTCGATCCCGCTTGACGAGTTTCCCGATCACCTGATCAAGGCGACGCTCGCCACCGAGGACCGCCGCTTCTACGAGCACTTCGGCATCGACCCGTCCGGCACGTTCCGCGCGCTGATGTCAAACTACCGCGCCGGCGGCGTGGTGCAGGGCGGCTCCTCGATCACGCAGCAGCTCGCCAAGAACCTGTTCCTGTCGAACGAGCGCACCATCGAGCGCAAGATCAAGGAAGCGTACCTGGCGATCTGGCTGGAGACGCGGCTCACCAAGAACGAGATCTTGAAGCTGTACCTCGACCGCGCCTATCTCGGCGGCGGCGCGTTCGGCGTGGACGCCGCGGCGCAGTTCTATTTCAACAAGTCGGCGAAGGACGTCACGCTGTCGGAGAGCGCGATGCTGGCCGGGCTATTCAAGGCGCCCGCCCGCTTCGCCCCGCACGTCAACCTGCCGGCGGCGCGCGCGCGCGCCAACGTCGTGCTCGACAATTTGGTCGAAGCGGGATTCATGACCGAGGGGCAGGTGTTCGGCGCGCGGCGCAACCCCGCCGTCGCCATGGACCGCCGCGACGACCGCTCGCCCAACTATTATCTCGACTGGGCGTTCACGGAAATGCAGAAGCTCGTCGTGACGCTCCCGAAGTCGATGACGGAACGCGTCTTCCTGGTGCGCACCGCGCTCGACAGCGGCCTGCAGCGCGCCGCCGAGGAGGCGGTGGAGAATTCGCTGCGCCAGTACGGCCGCGACTATCACGCGAGCCAGGCCGCCGCGGTGGTGGCCGATCATGACGGCGCAGTGCGCGCGATGGTCGGCGGCCGCGACTACGGCCAGAGCCAGTTCAACCGCGCGACCGATGCGTTGCGCCAGCCCGGCTCCTCGTTCAAGCCGTACGTCTACGCCACCGCGCTGATGAACGGCTTCAAGCCGACCTCGACCGTGGTCGACGGCCCGATTTGCATCGGCAACTGGTGCCCGCAGAACTACGGCCGCTCCTACGCGGGCACGGTGACGCTGACCACCGCGATCACCAAATCGATCAACACGATCCCCGTCCGCCTTTCGATTGCGCTCGGCAAGGGCAATGCCCGCATCGGCCGCAACATGATCGTCAAGACCGCGAAGGACATGGGCCTGCGCACGCCGCTCGCCGACACGCCGTCGCTGCCGATCGGCGCCGGCGAAGTCACCGTGCTCGATCATACCGTGGCGATGGCGACGTTCCCGAACGAGGGCATGGCGGTGGCGCCGCATGCCGTGCTCGAGGTACGCACCGTGACCGGCGAGGTGGTGTGGCGGTTCGATCGCGACGGGCCGAAGCCGCGCCAGGTGATCCCGCGGCAGGTCGCGCTCGACATGAACGCTATGTTGAACAGTGCTGCTGAACAAGGAACGGGACGGCGGGCTATGCTCGACGGCGTGCGCATCGCCGGCAAGACCGGCACCACCAACGCGCACCGCGATGCTTGGTTCGTCGCCTTCACCGGCAACCTGATTGCCGGCGTCTGGGTCGGCAACGACGATTACCAGTCGATGCAGCGCATGACCGGCGGCTCGCTGCCGGCGATGACTTGGCGCGCGATCATGACCTATGGCCACCAGGGCATCGAATTAAAGAATATCGCCGGCATCGCGCCCAACCCGCCGGTTGGCTCGGCACCGCAGGCCAAGGTGGCCGCCGTGCCCGCCGCGGGCGATGCGTCGCAGCGCCCGGCGGTGCTGACGGGACGCGGGTCTGCCGTGCTGCAGCGCGTCGAGAAACTGATGGAAGAAGCGATGCGCGGCCTCACGATCGCCGACACGGCGGCGCAGCCGGCGGCGGTTGGCCAGCAGAGCGCCGCGCCGCGGCCGGACGCGCTCGCCGCGGCGCAAAGCTCGACGACGGGACCGGTGCGCGGTAACTAGGTTTCGGCTGCCATGCCAGGGCGGCATTCTCGCCACCGACGCTTTCGACCGGATCAAACGTGCGACTGATTTTCGGATGTCTGCTCGCCTTTGTGATCGCGGCCGTGATCGGCCTCGGCACGACATGGCTGACGCTGAGCCGTGGAACGGCGTTTGGCGCGATTCCGATCGGGGCCTGGACCGCCTGGCCCAAGACCGGCACGCAGGATGCCGACCCCTATTCCCGCGCCACCATTGCGCGCAGCGGCGAACTGCCGGTCGGCTCCGGCGACGGCGTCGCCTTCCTCGCCCGCGCCGACGACAACGGGAAGGCTCTCGACGGCCGGTGCGACGTGATCATCAACGGCACCACACCGCAGGCCAGGTTCTGGACCGTCACGCTGTACGACTCGCAAGGCCGCCTGGTTGCCAACTCGATCGACCGATACGGCTTCACCAGTCAGGAGATCGTGCGCCGCGCCGACGGCAGCTTCGAGATCGCTGTGGCACCGCGGGCGCGGCCCAGCAACTGGCTGCCTACCGGCGGCATCGAGAGCTATGTGCTGATGCTGCGCCTTTACGACACGCCGGTCGGTGTTGCGACGCGCGCGGCGCGTGAAGCGCCGATGCCGGCGATCCAAGTGAGGTCGTGCTCATGACGCGCTGGCTGCTCTGGCTTCTCGCCGGTGCGTTGCTCGGCGGCATCGTGCATCTGGTGACAGTGCTGATCCTGCCGACGACCGCGACGCAAGACGCCTATGCGCGCTTCGCCACGATGACTCAGGTCAACACCGTGACGCCGGTGCCACCCCCGACGCCGCAAAATGCAATTATCCCGTTCATGGATCCGGCTTTCGCCGCTGCGGTTTGCCGCTACGACCTTTCGGCGGGACCGATCAAGCTCAGCGTTCCGGTCAGCACCGCCTATACGTCGGTGTCTTTCTACACCCGGCGTGGCGTCTCGTACTACGCCATCAACGACCGCGCCGCCGGGCGGCGCGTCATCGAGCTGGATCTGATGACCAGCGCGCAACGCAGTACCTTGCCAGATGACGAAGAGGTCACCGCGGCCGATCGCTTGATCGTAGAATCGCCGACCTCAACCGGGCTGATCATGGTGCGCGCGCTTGCCCCCGAGGCGGGGGTGATGCCAGTGGTGCGCAATTCACTCAACGCGGCGCGTTGCCGGACCGACGCAAAATCCTAGACGCCGTAGGCGCCGGCGCGCTGCTGGAGCAGCGTCAAAGCACGCTCAGCGTCGACCGCCATCGGCGACGGCGCCGCGATCACCATCCGCTCCAAGGCGATGCGATATGACTCGACACGTTCATGAACTGATTCCCTCACCCAGCGCTGGATCACATCGTTCTCGCGGATGCGCGTGATCGTGTACTCGCTTCGTTGGTGAGACCTGAGACATGGCCCAGGCTCTTCTCGCGTTTGCGATCCAAGTCGGAAACGATCCGCGCGCTGGCGAAGAATGGCTCAAGCCGTGTCACGTCGTTGCGGATATCCTCGATCAGCTTGCTGTAGCGCCCGGTCTGCGAACGGTAAGGCGTCTGAAAAAGCCGCGACGCATACGCCGAGCGATCGGGATAAGGCCACGGCCGGTTGCTCAATCCGTATTCCGATATCGCACTGTACCAGCGATTGCGATCGTACGGCGGCTCGATCAGAGGATAAGCGTAGTCACGCAGCCGTCGCTCGTCCTCAGTGAGCTGATGCTTCCATGGCGGCTGAACCGGAGGCCGGTAAGCGGCCGGACCGAGCCACGCGTGAATGTCGTCATTCTGAAGCGACTGGTGTACCAGGCCGAAATCGCCATTGGTGCTGCAGCCGGTCAGCAGCGTGAACGCGAAGACGGCAGCTGCTGCTCGTTTACGCCGCTTCCAAGCCGAAGCGCCGATAAGCGCGGCCCAGGCGTTCACGATCGCGAGGTGCGCCTGCGCCGGCGGCGGCTCGGCGTGGTGCCCGCTCCGCCTTCGAAATCGTCGGAGGGATGATCTGGCTTACGCTCGATCCGCACCACCGGAAGGATGATCACGTCGGCGGGCTCGGATTGCGCATCCACGTATCGGCCGCTGCCTAACGGACGTTGCCCCTCGGGAAACCTGACAATCGTTCCCATGCCCTTCTCTCCACCGGGCACAACGCGCCGCGAAACGGGCGGGCGGCCCAGCTCACGGGGCGATTAAGAGGCGCTTATGGTTAACGGTCTGCTAACGAGGGCAGGCATAAGCTCCGCCCACCGCTGCATTTTCGGCCTGTCACCCGGAGCGCGCCATGATGGAGCACATGAAAATTCCCAACCTGGATGGGCTGACGCAGCTCGCGAACCGCGACGGTGTCGATATCAAGCCGACCTTGCTACGGGTGATAACCGATCTCTACACGCAAAAGCCGGCGCATACGTTCGAGGAGGAGAACCACTACACCGAGCTCGCGCTACGCCTGATCGACCAGGTCGACGCCGGAACGCGCGCGATTGTTGCCGACCGGCTGGCAAATTATCCCGCGGCGCCGCGGCCAATCGTGGAGCGCCTCGAACACGACCGCATCCTCCGCGGCGAGGCCGAACCGGCAGCAACGCAACAGCCACAGGCGACATACGAGCCGCAAGCAAACCAAGAGCCTAACGTGGAAGCCGTGCCGCTATCCAAATCGGCTTCAACGCTGGCCGAACTCAGCGAGCTGTTCTTGACCGCTGACGGACAGGAGCGGCGGATGATCCTGCTGCATCTCGACTACTCCGATCTGCCGCCGGCTGCGCCGGTCGCCCCGCAGGTTGCGCAGGACGCGATCCGTCGCCTGGAAATGGCGGCGCTTAGTCACAACAACGAAGGCTTCGCACAGGAAATAGAGAGGTCGCTGCACATCGACCGGGTCCTGGCGCGGCGGCTGATCGACGACGAATTGGGCGAGCCCATCCTGGTGGTGGCGCAAGCGCTGGGTATGCCGGCCGATGTCCTTCAACGCATTCTCCTGTGCCTCAATCCCGCAATCAGCCATTCTGTGCTGCGGGTCTACGAGCTCTCCATGCTCTATGAGGAGATGGCGCCGCAATCTGCGTCTCGGCTGATATCGATCTGGCAGGCGACGCATCAGCCGGCGCAGCAACCGGCCGCGCAACGTCCGGCCTATCAGCCGCAGCACTACGACAACGGCAAGGACCGGCCCGCGTTGCCCGCGCGGCCGGCGATCCGCTGGGAAGAGCACGTACAGCGGCGCGCGGGTGAAGGCTAGGTGACCACCAAATCAAGAAAGTTGCGCCCGGCCCGATCCTCGACCTCGACGATCCAGCAGTCCGGATCAAACTTCACCTGACGCGCGAGATAAGCCTCCACATCGGCCTCCGGGACCGGCTGCGTCTTGAGGCCCGGCGCGAACGCGCGGTCCGCCGGCCGCGCCTCATCAAACGCCGTTTGCGGCGCGGGTGCAAACACCTCCGCCGTGCCGTCGAGCCGAGCGACCTTGATAAACACCGCGCCCGCTTCCTCGGCACCGCGCCGGCGCAACAGCGCCTCGGCGCCCTCGGTTCGGCAACGCCGCAGATAGGCCGCAACCCAGATGCCGGATTTGAGCCGCATCAACACTGGATGCCCGGATGCTTGTTCCTGCGCAAGCGGAGTTCGCGGCAGGCGGCGAGGGACCGCTAGTCCAGCGGCCGTCCGGTCAGTGCGGTCAGTTCGCGGGTCAGCCGGTCGGAAACCCGGCCGGTGACCGGCAGCTTGCGCTCACGCTCGAACTGCTCGATCGCGGCGCGCGTTTCCGGATCGTACACGCCACTCGGCTTGATCTGGCCGTAGCCGTAGCTCGACAACGCGCGCTGCACCGCCATCACCTTCGGATCGGCGGCGAGCAAATTGGCGATCGGATCGTTTTTCTTTGGCGCAGCGGCCGCGGGCTTCGACTTGACCGGCGAGCGCAGGATCGATTGCAGCAGCGCGTCGTTCACCTCAGCCGACGGACGAAACCCGGCGGCCTGCTCGAAGTCGCGGATCGCCGCATCGGTCTTCGGGCCGTAGACACCGTCGGTCGAGCCATCGAAAAAGCCACGCTTGGAGAGCTCGCGCTGGATGTCGGCGATCACACGGGCGCGAGGCCGCGCCGGCGGCAGCGGCTCGGCGACCAGATCGGCAGGCCGCTGGCGCGGCAGCGCCGTGTCGGCCGCGGTGAGCGAGTTGCTCACAACGGGCACCGGCGGCGGCTTGTTGGCGAAAATCGGCGCTGGATGCGGACCGGATTGCAGGAACAGCGCGTTAACCAGGATCGTTACCGTGCCGCCAGTCGCGATCAGTCCGGCAAGCGAATCGACCGGACGGCGCAACAGCCACGTCGCCATTTCGCGCAGGCGCGAAGGACGGCGCTCGTCGGCGTAGTCGCCGGCGTCGAAATCGTCATCGCCTGCCCGCAACACACGTTCACGCACGTTTCTTGACCTCCCCGAACAGCTCCGGCGCCGCCACCAGCCGTTCGAACGACGGGTGCGCCACCTTGGCAGGCTGCTCCCGGCCGGTCCGTGCCGCTTCACAGTCGAGCGGCAGCCGCACCGTGACCCTGGTGCCCGCGCCCACACGACTGGAAATGTCGACGTGCCCGCCGTGCAGCATCACCAGACCCTTGACGATCGAAAGCCCGAGACCGGTCCCGTCATGCTTGCGATCATAGGCGGTGCGCGCCTGAAAGAATGGATTGCCGACATTCGGCAGATCGGTGCTGCTGATGCCGACGCCGGTGTCCTCGACGGCGACGCAGAGCACGGTCGCGTCCACCGCGGCGGTTACCGTGACACGGCCGCCTTGGTTGGTGAACTTCACGGCGTTGGAGAGCAGGTTGATCAGTATCTGCTTGAACGCGCGCTTGTCCGCCACGATCTCGGGCAGGTCCGCGTCGAGCCGAGTGACAATGTCGAGCCCGGACTCGCGCGCCTTGAGCGCCAGCATGTTACAGCAATTAACAACTACCTTGTCGGCAGCGAACGGCTCCGGCGAGATGGTGAAGTCGCCGGTCTCCATCTTCGACATGTCGAGGATGCCGTTGACCACCGAGAGGAGGTGGGTGCCGGAATCGTTAATCAGCCGCGCATACTCGGCGCGCCGCTCGGCGCTGATCCGCATCTTCTCCTCGTTCATCAGCATCTCGGAGAAGCCGATGATGGCGTTGAGCGGCGTGCGCAGCTCGTGGCTCATGTTGGCGAGGAACTTGCTCTTCGCCGCATGTGCCCGTTCGGCCTCCGCGCGCGCTTCTTCGATCGCCTGCTCCTGGGTCTTGCGCGGCGTGACGTCGCGCATCACCGCGACGACCTCGCGGACACCCGCAGACTCGCTGGCCGCACTGTCGAGTGGACGACAGCGCATCTCGACCCAGATGAACTGCGGCATCGCGGGACCACCCGCTTCGCTTGGCTCGCGGCGGACCCGAAATTCGACCGAGCGCTCGTCGCCATGCGCCGCCGAATCCGCGAGCGCTGTGAGATAGGCGGGGCGGTCGCCGACATGCACGCGGTCGAACAGACCGTGGTTGTGCAGCCCATTCAGGCTCACGCCGAACAGCTTTTCCGCGGCCGGCGAAAGGAACAGCACAGCGCCGTTCTTGCCGTGCCGGCTGATCACGTCGGTCATGTTGCGGGCGAGCAGCCGGTAGCGGTCCTCCTCCGCATAGAGCAGCCAGAAGCTGGTGCGGGTCAGCGACTCGGCGCCAAGCGCAAGCCCGGTCGCATAGAGCACACCGAAAATGATGCCGAGCGCGGCTAGCGCGCCGACGTCGGCACTGGGATCCGGCAGTATTTCGTGCGTGCCGAGGAACAGCAACAGACCCGCGGCGGCCAGCGCCGAGGTCGACGCGACCGCGACCACGCGCCGCGACGCCGACAACGCCGCCTCGAGCGGCACAATAACGAGCCAGATCGCCGCGAACGAGCCGATGCCGCCGGTGTCGGCGGCAACCGCCGTGACCAAGCCGGTCAGCGCCAGCGAGGACACCACGTGCGCGCTTTCGTACTGGCCGGTGCGCGACAGGTAATAGGCGGACAAGATCGGCGCCACAAGCCAGGCGAACGCGATCACTTCGAGGATGCTCGGTATGCCGCGCATCGCGATATAGACCGGGAACACCCCCAGCGCGACCACGCTGCCGATCAGGCGGGGCGCGATGAACGCCCGATGGCGCGCCGCGGTCAGCGGATCGTGTTGCGCCGACGGGTGCACCAAGGCATCCAGATAGTCGCGGATCGGTTTGAGCAAGCCCACGTTTCTCTTTGCACGCCCAAACGCGGGACGCGCTCCCCTTATTCGGACGCGGATCGTGTCAGAGGCCGCTTAACGAGAGCTTGGGTCTCCAAGCGAGCCGGGTTCCCTGGCCGAGTTCATGGTGAACGCTCGGTTTCCGCGCTGCGGCAAGCCCGCGGAATGTTCCGTTCGCACGCGTGGAACTCGCGGGATTACGGGCTTTCGCAGCGTCAATGACCCCTTAAGCAAACCGTTCGAATCTTCAGAAAATTCGAAGCGCATTCGCTTCGAATGTGCGCAAAAACCCGAACGAGGTATTCAAGCCTGCCTGTTATTGATGTGCCATGCGGCGAAGTAAGAACAGCCGCGGGGATGCGTACGAACGGGACAGGCTTATGTTCTTCTTGTTGAGGATGGCATTCTGGCTGACGCTGGTGCTGGCGCTGTTGCCGACTGGCAGTGCGCAGCCGCAGGCGCATGCCAACGCGCCGCAGATCGACGCCACCGATGCGGTGGTCGCTGCCGGTGCGGCAGTGTCCGATATGAGCGGTTTCTGCGACCGCCAGCCGGAAGCGTGCAAGGTCGGCTCCCAGGCCGCAGTCGTAATCGGCCAACGCGCGCAGGCCGGCGCCAGCATGGTCTTCGACTTCATCCAGGAGCGCATGTCGAAGCAGGAAACCGGCTCGGTGCCGGAGGCCAGGATCGTGCCGGCTTCGATGAACCGTCCGGCGCCTTCGCATCCGGGCTCGCAGTCGACGCTCAAACCCGCCGATCTCGAACCGGCGTGGCATGGCTCGGCATCTCAGAGCGGGCTGTCGCGCAAGGAAGATGTGCCGCTGCCGCGGCCGCGCGCGAAACAACCGGTTTAAGGGCTTTTGCGGCGCTTTTTCTTCGACGCCTGCGATCCGCCTCCCTATATATATGTAACGAAAAGCGTGACTTAAAGTCACGAATAGCGTTACCGGCGGATCCATGACCACGATCGACGAGATCATCGATAATTTCACGCTGCTGGAGGAGTGGGACGACCGCTATCGCTATCTGATCGAACTTGGCCGCACGCTCGCTCCGCTGCCGGACGCCGCCCGCAACGACACCAACAAGGTCCAGGGCTGCGCCAGTCAGGTCTGGGTTTCGACTCTGGTGAAGCCCAACGGCGGGCATGGCCCTCTGCTCAGCTTCGTCGGCGACAGTGACGCCCATATCGTGCGCGGTCTGATCGCGGTGCTGTTCGCGCTCTATTCCGGCAAGCCGGCGCGCGACATTCTTACGACCGACGCCATCGCGCTGTTCGAGAAACTGGGGCTGCGCGAGCACCTCACACCGCAGCGCTCCAACGGCTTCCGCTCCATGGTGAACCGCATCCAACGCGACGCGCAGGCCGCGCTGGTTACGGCTTAACTCTCCGCTTCATATTGCTCCACCACAAACGCCGCATCCTCCGCCAGCCAGGTCCGCACCTTGCCGGCTGATGTACCGCGCGCCTGAATATTGAGGCCGTAATGGCGGGCGAGGCGGTCGAGCCCAAGTTGCAACACGACCTTGCCCGACCGCGCCGGCCAGCCGCGCTCACCCTCAACATCGGTCAGACCCTTGAGAAAGCAGCACACGTCGATCAGGAGCCCGGAGAACTCCGGTCCGACCGCGTCGAGGGCGCGGCGGACAAGCTGACGCGCGCCGATCACCGCGTCGGTAAACGACGCGGGGCTGGCGTCACGGGCGCCATCGGCGACTGGCGCACTCCAATTCGAGGTGATGCGCGGCATCAATTGCGCACGCGTGAACTCGGCGCGCCGCCGTTCGCCGGCGAGCAGTTGAATTGGCTCGATCAGCGCGCGGCCGTCGCGACCTTTGCGCCGTGCCAACCAGGCGAGCGGACTTTCTGCATCGTCGACAGTAACGGCTCCGGCGTCGGCGACCTTGCGCCGTGCCAGATCGAGGTGCCGGGCGCGAAACGCGTTGACGTCCGCGGCCCGCGCGGATGTTTGCGCCATCTTGCTGCGCGGATTCATGGCGTCACCGGCGAGGCAAGGCGGCGGCGCAGCGTCCGACACGCGCTTTCGAGCGAAGCCAGCACCGCATCGATCGCGGGATCGTCGCGCCGGTCCTCGATCAGCCGGCAGGCGTGCGCCGCCGTGGTCCGGTCGCGGCCGAACGCGCGGCCGACCGCGCTGAGGTTCACGCCGAACGCCGTGTGCGACAGATACATCGCGCTCTGGCGCGCCAACGCGACATAAGACGAGCGCCGCGTCGCGGCCTGCAATTCGCCGACCGGCACCGCGAAGGCCGCCGCGGTCGCGACCGCGGCGGCGTCGCACAGCCGCCGCGCCGTCCGGGGGCTTGGTTGATCGCCCTGCCAAAGCGGACGGGCCTCGGGGCCGACGGGCCGCTCCGGCAAGGCGGAATTGAATGGCATCGCGCGATCTCCTTTTCAAGGATTTAATACCTAGATCATCGCCGATGTCAGGAGGGGCGGGGATAAGTTTTTTAATTTTGCATAAGGCTTTGTATTCGCTGAAATATAGATCGGTTTCCGGCTTGATCAGCCGGATTTTTCCACAGAAAAATAGGAATTTATCCCATAAACTCGCCGTAGGGTCGCAGTGGAGCCGCCTGATTACTTCCGC
Source organism: uncultured Alphaproteobacteria bacterium (assembly GCA_963814215.1). Taxonomy (GTDB): domain Bacteria; phylum Pseudomonadota; class Alphaproteobacteria; order Rhizobiales; family Xanthobacteraceae; genus Z2-YC6860. Next base: position 92,782 of record CAWFCM010000030.1, read on the forward strand.
CGCCGCTGCTGGCCGAGACCCATCTGCTTGGCAAGCCGCGAGCGCGCCGCAGCGTAGTTCGGCGCCACCATCGGATAGTCGACCGGCAGGCCCCATTTCTCGCGGTATTGCTCAGGCGTCATGTTGTACTGCGTGCGCAGATGGCGCTTGAGCGATTTGAACTTCTTGCCATCCTCAAGACAGACGATGTGGTCCGGCGTGATCGACTTCTTGATCGTCACAGCGGGCTTGAGCGGTTCAGCGGAAGCGTCGCCCTGCCCGCTCGAAACCCGAAGCAAAGCGGCGTGAACCTGATTGATCAGCGCCGGTATATCCCCCGCCGCGACCGAGTTGTTGCTGACATAGGCCGAGACGATATTGGCAGTCAGTCCGATGAAAGGGCCGTTTTCCTTGCCGTCGCTCATGGTACCCAAGTCCCTGCTCTGGCTGTGCTTGGACAAAACTCAGCGGTGGCGAATCGAATTCAGCAACTGCAGCATTTATAGATCAAGGACGGTTGCAGCAAGTACAGCGTCTAGAAGATCCGCGGATAACCTATATTTTGCTGGCGGATTCTAGCATTTACATGACGATTTCTAGAATTCAGGGCTGCTCCAACAAAAGTGACTGGCAAAAAACAAAAAGCCGGCTGCGAAAAGTAGCCGGCGTTTGAATGTCCTCCGCCGCCAAAGCGTCAGACGCTTTTCTCCAGGTGCGCGCGGAGCGCGTCAACCGACGCGAACCGGACGACGCCCTGCGGCAGCTCGGCTTCGATCGAGCCGTCGGCGTAAAGCGTGTAGGCCATGCCGTCGATCACCCCGGACTTGAGGATCGCGGCGCCGCGCTCCGGTGCAGCGGCGGGTTCCGCGCGCTTCTCGGCGCGTGGCTCCTCACGCATCCGCTGAGGCGCCGGCTCGGACCTCGACTCCCGTTGCGCGGGCTCGCGTGCTGCAGGTTCGGCGCTCGGCATCGCCTTGGAGCGGGAATCCGGCCACACCACGTCAAACAATCCGGCGTCCTTGCCGGCCGGCTTGCCGGCGTCCCTGTGCAAATCCCTCGCCCGGTCGGGAACATTGGTGCGCGCGATCTGCTCGGAACGCGGCGCGGAAATCGGCGGAAAATCCGGCCGCGCCTCCTTGTGCGGCGCTTCGTGCGTGCCGTTGCCTCGGCTCGGCGGTATCCAGGCTCTCGGATCAGCCGGCGGCTCGATGCTGGGGGACGGCGCCGCGGGCGGCGGCGAGAACATCGGGCGCTGCGGCGCGCGCGGAGACAGCGGCGCCTCGTCCGCAACATCCATTACCGGAGGCTCCCCTGCGACCGGCGGCGTGTCGCTCGCGGGCTTCGGTTTCGAACGCAGCCAGTCGAGCGGTCCGGACGCGGACTCGGTCGAAGCAGCCGGGAAATGCGGCTCGATCGCCTGGCGCGGCGCGGCTGGAGCAGGCGCCTGCGACGGCGTGCGCACCGGCGCCTGGGGGATACGGGCGGTCGGCGGCACCAGCGTGTCGGCGACAGGTTCGGCAGCGGCGGGGGCAACAGCGTGCGCGGCAGCGGCAGCCGGGCGGGCCACCGGACGGCTGTTGAGCGCCACGGAAATCCGATTGAGCTGCCGGATCGCGGCGCCAAGCCCCATCAGGACGAGACCGCCCACGACCGCGACCGTGCCGGAGATGATCAGCGTGTTGCCGAGGCTGAACGCATTGATCGGAATGCCAAATCCGATGGTCACCAAGCCGGCGGCAGTGATCAGCAGGCCCACTGCGAACAGAACCAGATGCATAACTACGTCCCTACCCTACTTCGATGCGGGCGGCAGAACGAAGGCCCATTATAAGATGGCGGCCCTCCGCATGCTCGCAAAGGTCTATCCCTTATACGGCCACCAAATCTACGATTGATTAACGCTGACGGGAGGTTAAGACCCCTCCGCCACCGCGGCCGTTACCGGAAGGTAAAGCCGGGTCGGGCGGGGCGTTGCCCTCCCCTGCGCCAGGGCCTAATTAACGGGGTGGGAACCATCTTCGCTGCGGGCCGGTTTCACCTAAGCGCTTATTGCACCGCACCTGATCGCATCCAAGGAGAAGTCACATGGCGTTTTCGCTGCCGGATCTGCCCTATTCGCACGATGCTCTCGCCCCCTACATGTCGAAGGAGACGCTGGAATTCCACCACGACAAGCATCACCTCGCCTACGTCAACAACGGCAACAACCTGCTCAAGGGTACCGAGTGGGAGGGCAAGTCACTCGAAGAGATTGTGAAGGGCTCGCACGGCAAGAACGCCGGCCTCTTCAACAACGCCGGCCAGCATTACAACCACCTGCACTTCTGGAAGTGGATGAAGCCGGGCGGCGGCGGCGACAAAATTCCAGGCGCGCTGAAGGCCAAGATCAACTCTGACCTCGGCGGCGTCACCAAGGCCAAGGAAGACTTCATCCAGGCCGGCGTGACGCAATTCGGCTCCGGCTGGGCCTGGATCGCGGTGAAGGACGGCAAGCTCGTCATCGACAAGACGCCAAATGGCGAAAGCCCGCTGGTGAAGGGCGCCAAGCCGATCCTCGGCTGCGACGTCTGGGAACACTCCTATTACATCGACTACCGCAACCGGCGGCCGGACTATCTCAAGGCGTTCTGGGAGAACATGGTCAACTGGGACTACGTGAACGAGATGTTTACGGCGGCGTCGAAATAAGCTGCGCCGAATGGTGCATCGAAGCGGGGCCAATGCGGCCCCGCTTTTTTGTTATGAGATGAGCATGTCGCCGATCCCCGCGCAGACACTGGACCGCCTCGCTCTCGGCGCGCTCTCGCTCGTCGCGCTGATCGCGGCGCTGACGTTCCGCGATTACGGGCTCGGCTGGGACGACTTCACGCATTCGCAGTATGGCGACCTGCTGATCGCCTTCTACACGTCCGGCTTCAAGGACAGGCGCGCGCTGGAATTCGTCAACCTCTATCTCTACGGCGGCGGCTTCGACATGGCCGCCGCGCTGCTCGCGAAAATCTTGCCGTTCGACCTGTCCGAAACGCGCCGCTTGCTGGGAGCTGCAGTCGGCATCATCGGCCTTGCGGTGACATGGCGGATCGCGCGGCGGATTGGCGGCCCGCTCGCCGGGCTCTGCGCGCTCGTGCTGCTCGCGGCCTGCCCGCTCTACTACGGACACATGTTCATCAATCCGAAGGACGCGCCGTTCGCGGTGGCGATGGCGGTGTTCCTGCTCGGGCTGGTGCGCGTGTTCGAGAAATATCCGAAGCCCGGCGCAGCCACGCTGACGATTCTCGGCCTCGGCTTCGGCCTGTCGATCGGCTCGCGCATCATGGCGGGTTTCGGCGTGCTCACCGCGCTTGGCGCATTCGCGCTGCTTGTTGGCGCCGAAGCACGCGCGGAGGGTGCGCGCGCCGCCTTGTCACGCCTCGGAGCGTGCCTTCTCCGCCTTCTGCCCGCCGCGATCCTTGCCTACGCGGTGATGGCGGTGATTTGGCCGTGGGGCGTCGTCGATCCGCTCAATCCGATCCGCGCCATTGGCGTGTTCTCGCATTTCTTCGAGAAACCGTGGCAGGAGTTGTTCGAGGGTGTGCTGTTGACGCCACCCGAGATGCCGCGCCGCTACGTGCCGGAGCTGCTGGCGCTGAAGCTGCCGGAAATATTCTGGCTGCTCGGGCTTGCCGGCGTTGCCGGCGCGCTGGTCATGGCGTTCCGGCGCGGCCAGACGGCACAGCGCCGCGCCGTTCTACTTGTTGTCGCGCTTGCGGCGATCCTTCCAGTCGCGATCGCCGTTGTCACCCGTCCGGCGATGTACAACGGCGTCCGGCACTTCATCTTCATCCTGCCGCCGCTTGCTGTCGCCGCCGGTCTCGCAGCCGACTGGGTCTATCGGCGCGCGACCAGCCGCGCGTTTCACATCGTGGCAGCGGCCTTGGTGGCTATCGGGCTGCTGGTGGCGATCGTGCAGATGATCCGGCTGCATCCTTATCAATACGTCCACTTTAACCTGATCGCCGGCGGGCCGAGCGGCGCGAGCGAGCGATTCATGCTCGACTATTGGGGCCTGTCGCTGAAACAGGCCGCCGAAGCGCTGCGCTCGCATCTCGCCGCGCGCGGCGAAAAGCTGCCCGCCGGCCGCAAGTGGAAGGTTGCGGTGTGCGGGCCGCATCCCGGCGTGCAGGTCGCGCTCGGCAATGCGTTCGAGCCGACCTGGGAGCCGAAGGGCGCCGACTTTGCACTCATGCTTAGCGAATTCTATTGCACCAGGCTCGACGCACCGGCGATCGCGCAGGTCGCACGCGCCAACGTCACCTTCGCCCGCGCCTACGATATCCGCGGCCGCAGCATCCCGTCCCTGTTCACGATCCCACCGGTCGAGCGCGACAATCCCGCGTTGCCCACCCGTTGACCGGCCCCTCCGGAGGGCATGAAATGCCCTCACAAATAATCGAGAGAGGGAACGCCGTGATCAGGACATTCGCCGCCGCCGCGCTGAGCCTCGCCGCCGTCACCGGCGCGCTGGCGCAACAGGACTTTCCGTCCAAGCCCGTGACCATCATGATGCCCTACGCCGCGGGCGGGCCCGGTGACACCATCACCCGCATCATCGGCGCCGGCATGACCAAGGCGCTGGGCAAGCAGTTCCTGGTCGAGAACGTCGGCGGCGCCGGCGGCACGATCGGCACGCAGAAGGTGGCGGCCACCGCGCCGGGCGACGGCCACTACCTGCTCATCATGCACTTCGGCCATGCCGCGAACAGCGCGCTCTATCCGAACCTGCGCTACGACCCGGTCACCGATTTCGAGCACATCGGCATGTTCGCGCAGTCGCCGATGGCGATCGTCGCCAAGAAGGATTTCCCCGCGAAAGACTTCAAGGAGTTCGTCGCCTATCTGCGGGCCAACCAGTCCAAGATCGTGCACGGCCACGCCGGGCTCGGCTCAGCATCGCACATGTGCGGCCTTTCCTTCCTGCAGGCGATCGAGCTCAAGGTCACCACCGTGCCTTACAAGGGCACGGCGCCCGCGCTGAACGATCTGGTCGGCGGCCAGTTCGACTTCATGTGCGACCAGACCGTCAACATCGCACAGCCGGTCAAGGCCGGCATGATCAAGGGCTACGCGGTGCCGACCAAGACGCGGCTTGCGGTGCTGCCGGATCTGCCGACCACCGCCGAAATGGGAATGCCGAACGTGACGATGGACGTCTGGTACGGCATGTGGGCGCCTAGGGGCACGCCGAAGCCGGTGGTCGACAAACTGTCAGCGGCGCTTCGCGATACCCTTAAGGACCCTGACGTGAAGGGCCGCCTCACTTCTATGGGCGCCGAGATTTTGGGCGACAGTTCCGTCAGCTCCGACGCCTTGCGGGCGCAGGTTGCCAGAGAGGTCGTGCGCTGGAAAGAAACGATCTCCAAAGCCGGCATCGTCGCCACCCAATAGACACTTCACCAACCGATCTCTCAACCGAGGACAACAGCATCATGGCCAAGTTCACCTGGGATCACGTTCACATCCGCACCCCGAACGTTGAGGAAACCGCGCAGTGGTTCGAGAAGCACCTGGGCGCGCAGGTGCTGCGCAGCACGCAGCAGGGCGCGCCGCGCGTGGACCTCAAGGTAGGCGGGCAGAACGTGTTCCTTGCGCCGGTGATGGCAGGCGATGGCGTCGCCTCGCCGCCGGTCACGCCTTACCAGGGCCTCGACCATTTCGGCCTCACGGTCACCGGCATCGACGCCATCGCCGCCGACCTGAAAGCGAAAGGCGTCGAGTTCACCAAGGAGCCGACCACGGTGCGCCCCGGCGTGCGGGTCTGCTTCATCCGCGGCCCGCAGGGCGTCTCGATCGAATTGCTCGACCGCACCGTCTGATCCCTTCCACGCGAACGAAAACGGCCCCGGCATGCCGGGGCCGTTTTGCGTGTGATCAACGCGAGCGGTTTAACGCTCGATGATCACTGTTTTCCGCGCGGGCTTGCGCTTCTTCACGATCACCACGTTGTCGCCGCGTCCGTAGTGGCCGTAACCGCGGTAGCCGTGGCGATGGCCGCGGTGATAGCCGCGATCATGACGGACGACCACGCCGCTGCGCACCCGCGGCTGGTCGCCGACGTTGACCGAGACGCCAAGCTGCGCAAGCTGGATGCGGCCCTGCGCCGCACTGTCCGACGCGAAGCTCGGCGTGGTGAACCCCAGCACGGCCACCGAGGCCGCCATCAAAGCAAGTTTGTTCATTCCATCCTCCAGAAAGGTTGAGCGCATCCCCTCGCTCATGACGGGAATGCGACATCGTCCGTTTGGTTCCGGAACGGCGGCGCAAAACACTGATTTTGTTTGCTGAATGCCCGTTCAACGAAACCACGCGCGGAAGTTCGCACGGGAACGGATCGCGCTGCCGCGCGTTATTCCTGCGGGTCAATGAGGGATGCGGGTTATGGACAGCAACAGCCGCGGCATTCTGCTCGGAGTGGCGCTCGGACTTTTGTTCGTGATCGGCGTGATCGTGATCGGCTTCAACTGGGGCACAGAGACGATCAAGACGGCGGCGCTGCCGATCGAAGCGCCGATCCTGTTCCAGCCCAAGTGACGTCGCGCGACTTACTGGACGTTGATGTTGAGGTCCTTCACCAGCCGTTCAAACTTCGCGTAGTCATCGCTCACCAGCTTGGCGAACGCCCCCGCGGTGCCGCCGATCGGCTCCTGTGCGGACTTCTCCAGATTGCCCTTGATCGCTGGATCCGAGAGCGCCTTGCCGATCTCGGCGTTGAGCCGCGCGACGATCGGCTGCGGCGTCCCTGCCGGCACGAACACGCCGAGCCATTGGTCGAACACCAAACCCTTCATGCCGGCCTCCTGGAAGGTCGGCACGTCCGGCAGGCTTGCCGCACGCGCCGCGGTGGTCTGCGCGAGCAACAGCAGCTTGCCCGCCCGATAGTGCGGAATGAGCGGGGTTGAGCCGAGCGTGCCGAGCTTGACGTGGCCGGCAAGCAGATCGTTGATCGCCTGTCCGCCGCCGCGATACGACACCTGCTCGAGTTCGATGCCCGCGAGCTTGGCAAACCACAGCGTCACCATGTGCTGGCCTGAATTGGTGCCGCTGCCGGTGGCGAAGCGTTCGCCTGGATGCTTTTTCACGTGCGCGATGAGTTCGGCGATCGTCTTGACGCCGAGCGTCGGGTGCGCCGCCAGCACGACGGGCTGACGCGATAACTGGACCACCGGCGCCAGATCCTTAAGCTCGTAGTTGACCTTGTAGACGTGCAGGTTGCTGGTCACCGCCTCGGGAGCGACCAGCAGCGTGTAGCCATCGGGCGCGCTTTTTGCCGCGGCTTCGGTACCGATGTTGCCGTTGGCGCCGGTGCGATTCTCCACCACGACCTGCTGACCGAGGCTGCGGGAAAGATTTTCCGCGACGAGCCGCGCGGCGACGTCGGTCGAGCCGCCAGCCGCAAACGGAACGATCATCCGGATCGGCTTGTTTGGCCAATCCTGGGCGTGCGCTCCGAACGGCATGGCGACGACAATGGCGGCGAGTGCAATGACGGCGCGGAAACTGAGCATGGACACGTTCCCCCTGCGAACGGCTGCGAACAACAGTATCGGGCTTTGGTGCACCCAGCTACGGCTTGCGGTTGGATTTTGACCACTGATTCCGCGTGCGACGCGAAGTGTCGGCCAGCGACTTGGCAAATTCGCGAGCGCGGTCCATGTGGCCGAACCGCAACGCGAAACCAGGGACCATCGTCAGGAAACGACCAGTCGCCAGCAAAGCGGTGCGCACGGAAACGGAATTGGTGAATACAGTCGTCCGGGGCAGTCCGAGGCCGTGTGATTGAAACGCCTCGACGATGAGCGACCCGGTCAGACTGTCTGGCGGCGACAACCGAGCAATTTTCTGGAATCGTGCGCCGGGACTTTGAAAAATACGGGCGGCTGATAAAAGAACAGAATATCAAGACCGAGTAACCCCAAGTCCATTGCAATGCCGCATTCGACCTATCTGCCCGAGCGCATGGGCTCGGCGACGCTCGACCTGCCTGGGCCGTTCGTCGCCGGGTGCTACGCCTCTCTGAGGCTGACCTACACCGCCGGGACGTTCGGCATCGACGACAGCGGCATGCTGAAGATTTCCTGGCGCACGACGTCGGATATGGCGAAGCCGCAGTTCAAGGATCCGGCAGCGCCAAACTACACCACCGTCGAGGCCAGCAACGGCGCCGTGCTCGAATACTGGTTCGACCGGCTCAACATCCGGCCCTGGGTGAATACGCTGCTGATCCGCGTCGGCCGCGGCTACCTGCGCGCCGGCGACACCATCACCGTTCGCCTCGGCGATCGCCGCAAGGGATCGCAAGGCCTGCGGTTGCAGACCAATTGCGAGGAGCGCTTCGAGCTCAAGACCTTCGTCGATGCCTTCGCGACATACGAGTTCACCGAGCTGCCGAGTTCGCCCAGCTTTGCCCTGGTGCCCGGCCCCGTTGCAAGCTGGAAGGCGATCTGGCCTCCGCTGGCCGTCAAGGGCGAGCCATTCCGGCTGGCGCTTGTCGCCGAGGACATGTGGGGCAATCCGACCGGCGAAGCGGAACAGGCGCTGGTTCTCAAGCCCTCGCGCGCCATGCACAATCTGCCGGAGAGCGTGGCAGTCAGGCGCGGCGCCGCGCCGCTGGTTTTCGAGGGGGTCGTTGCGGACACACCAGGCGATTTCGATTTGATCGTCGCTTCGCCGGACGGCAACGAACTGTGCCGCGCCAACCCGATGCGTGTGGTCGAGAGCGCGCCGCTGCGCCGCTACTGGGGCGACCTGCACGGCCAGAGCGGCGAGACGGTCGGCACCAATCCGGCGCGAAGCTACTTCGCATACGCCCGCGACAAGGCCTTCATCGATATCGTCGGCCACCAGGGTAACGATTTCCAGATCACCGACGAATTCTGGGCCGAGCTTAACCAGCTTACGCAGGAGTTCGAGGTGCCGGGGAAATTCGTCGCCATCCCCGGCTACGAATGGTCCGGCAACACCGGCATGGGCGGCGACCGCAACGTGTTCTACCGGCGCGAGGGGCGGCCGATCCATCGCTCCTCGCACATTCTCACCGAAGGCCAGACCAGCACGCGGGCGCGCTACACCGCGCATGACCTGTTCGAGGCGCTCAAGGCCGAGGACGCCGTGGTGATCGCGCACGTCGGCGGCCGCTACGCCGACATCAAGTTCGCCCACGACGGCATGCTGGAGCGCGCCGTCGAGATTCATTCGACCTGGGGCACCTTCGAGTGGCTGCTGCACGACGCCTTCGAGAAAGGCTACCGAGTCGGCGTGGTCTGCCACAGCGACGACCACAAGGGCCGCCAGGGCGCGACGCGGCCCGGCGCCTCGACGTTCGGCGCGATCGGCGGCCTGACCTGCTACCTGATGCCCGAACTCACGCGCGATGCAGTGTTCGATGCGCTGCGCGCGCGGCGGCACTACGGCACCACCGGCACACGGCTTTACCTCGATGTTCGCGGCACATTTGAGGACGTCACTGGCTTTTCCGAGGATCCGCTGCTCGGGCCGGCAAAGGAGCACATCACACGCGAAGCCATGATGGGCGACATCGTCAGGCCGGGCCAGACGCCGATGCATTTGACGGCCGAAGCAATCGGTACCGCGCCGATCGAGCGGATCGACGTGTTGCACGGCACGCAGGTGATGAAGACCGTTCGCCCCTACGTCCCCGCCGATCTCGGACGCCGGGTGCGGGTGCTGTGGGAGGGCGCAGAGTATCGCGGGCGGGGCCGCGAGACCCGCTGGCAGGGCAAGCTGACGGTCGCCGGCAATCGCATTGCGCGGCAGGCAGCGGTCAACTTCCTCAACCCGGAGCTCGGCGTTCGTGAACTCGCGGCGGGAACGTCGCTTGGCTGGAACTCGGTAACGACGGGCAATAGGGCCGGTGTCGACCTCTGGCTCGATGACGCCGGGCGCGGGACGCTGACGATCGAAACCAACGTGGTGTCGGGCACCGTCGATCTAGCGTCGCTCGCCGACCAGACCGTGGCGTTCGACGGCGGCGGACTTGGCCGCAAGCTGAGCGTCTACCGTCTGCCGGAGCAGGACTGGGGCCGCCACGTGTCGCTCGAGCACACCGCGACATTCGCCGGCGGCGCTGATCTGCCGGTCTACGTGCGCGTCACCCAGGCCGACGGTCATCAGGCCTGGTCGAGCCCGATCTATCTGATTGCGTGAAGCCTACTAACCGCCGTGCGCGAAGGCCCAGTAAAGCTCGCGCGCCTTGCGGTACAGCGGGCCGGGCTGCAATGAGCGCTCGCCGATCCGCGTCACCGGCAGCACCTTGGAGGCGTTGCCGGTCGCGAAAATCTCGTCTGCCGTTTCGAGGTCGCGATAACGCATCACCGTCTCGGTCACGCTGACGCCTGAGCCACGCAGCAGGTTGATGACGCGCTGTCGGGTGATGCCGTTGAGGAACGTGCCGTTCGGAATCGGGGTGAAAACCGCGCCTTCCTTTGCGATAAACACGTTGGAGTTGGCGAGTTCCGCGACGTTGCCGACCATGTCGCACACCACGCAATTGTCGAAGCCGCGCGAACGCGCCTCCAGCATGGCGCGGGCGTTGTTCGGATAGAGGCAGCCGGCCTTGGCGTCGACCGGCGCGGTCTCGATGGTCGGCCGCTTGAACGGCGACAACGTGATCGAGAAGCCCTCGGGGGCGCGCAGCGGCGTCTCGTACATCGAGAGGCACCAGCGCGTGGATTCCGGGTCCGGCGGCATGGCCTGCGGGCCGGCGCGCTCGCCCCAGTACATCGGGCGGATGTAGAGCGGGGTGTTGGCGTCGAACCTCTTGATGCCGTCTTTCATCAAATCCAGCCACTGCTCCCGCGGGACGAGAGGATCGAGGTTCATGGTCTTGGCGGAGGCATTCACGCGTGAGAAATGCAGGTCGGCGTCCGGCGTGGTGCCCTCGAACGCGCGCGCGCCATCGAACACCGACGATCCCAGCCAGATCGCGTGGGTGCGCACGCCCCACAACGGCACATTGCCCTCGTGCCACTCGCCCTCGAAGAACGTCCAGGTTTTCGACCAGGCCGCGGCCATCACTTTCTCCGTCGCATTGCCCTCTGCCGGACAATACGATAGCCGCCGGGCTCAACGCTCATGAAAATTCCTCATCGGAGCCATTTCCATGCCCTACGTGTTTGACGCCTACGGCACATTGTTCGACGTCCACGCCGCGATCGGCCGCCATCGCGCCGCGGTCGGTCCCGATGCCGAGGCGTTCTCCGTGCTGTGGCGCACCAAGCAACTTGAATACACCTGGACCAATACGCTGGCCGGCCGCTACGCCGACTTCTGGACCTTGACCGGCCAGGCACTCGACTTCTGCTTCGCCCGCTTCCCGTCCGTGGACAAGGCGTTGCGAGGCAAGTTGCTCGATGCCTACCTGACGCTCGACGCCTACACCGACGCCCGCGCTGTGCTGCGCGAGCTTAAAGACCGCGGCGACAAGACCGGCATTCTTTCCAATGGCTCGCCGGCGATGCTCGCAAAGGCGGTCGAGGCGGCAAGTATCGCGGAATTGCTCGACGCCTCGCTGTCAATTGACGGCTTGCGGATGTACAAGCCACGTCCCGAGGTCTACGCGCTTGTCACGCAGGCGTTCACCTGCAAGCGTGCCGACGTGGTGTTCGTCTCCTCGAACCGCTGGGACATCATGGGCGCCGGCGCATTTGGCTTCCGTACCGCGTGGGTCAATCGCACCAAAATGCCGGATGAATACGGCCCGCCGGCGCCGACAGCGGTTCTGTCCGACCTGACGGGGCTTGCGGCCCATCGCTGGTAACGGGGACGGTGCGACATGGTCGATACGGCCAAGCCCGGCTGGTGACACTGGAGCTCGAGGGACGGAAATAGCCCTACCGGGCGGGCTGCTTCGGCGCATCGTCGCGGCAGGCCGCCGGCGTCTGCCAGTCGTTCCAGATCCAGCCGCAGCGGGTGCAGCCGCCGAGCACTGCGGCGAGCGCGATCACACCGGAAAGAATGGTCAGCCGTTTCAACATCGCAAAACCTGGATGAACGAAACTATAGAGAACGGCAAAACCATTGACGACCGGTTAGGGCGTCGCTTTGTCGTTCCTTCGGCGAAAATCAGGCCGAAAGCGCATCCAAAATGCGTGCCCAGCTCCGGATGCCCTTGTGAAACGACTTCAGGTCGAACTTTTCGTTGGGCGAATGCACCCGGTCGTCGTCGAGCGCGAACCCAACCATGATGGAATCCATGCCCAGCACGCTTTTGAAGTCGCCGACGATCGGGATCGAGCCGCCGGCGCCGACCGTGACCGCCGTCTTGCCCCATTCCGACTTGAGCGCCTCGCGGGTCTTGGTGAGCGCCGGGCTGTCAAACGCGAGTTGAAGGGCGCGCGCGTCAGAGAAATTTGCGAATTCGACCATGCAATCGACTGGAAGTCTCGCTTTGACGAAGGCGCGAAAGGCGTCGCGCACCTTGACCGGATCCTGGTCGCCCACCAGCCGGAACGAAACCTTCGCCATCGCCTTGGCGGGAAGTACGGTTTTCGCCCCTTCTCCGGTGTAGCCGCCGACAATGCCGTTGATTTCTGCTGTCGGCCGCGTGGTGACCATCTCGATCAGCATGCGGTCCTTCTCGCCGGCCGGCGCCTTGAGGCCGACCTGGCCGAGGAACTGCTCCGCCGTCAGGTTGAGCGCGGCGAGCTCTGCCTTGATATTGGGTGGCAGATCCTTGACCCCGTCGTAGAAGCCGGGGATGGTGACGCGCCCATTGTCGTCGTGCAGTGCGGCAAGAATTTTGCTCAGCACCCGGATCGGGTTCTGGGCCGCGCCGCCGAATAAACCGGAATGCAGGTCGCGGTCGGCACAGGTCAGCCGCACCTCCTCGTAGACGAGTCCACGCAACGACGACGTGATCGCCGGCGTGTTCCGGTCCCACATCGCGGTGTCGCACACCAGCGCGAGATCGAGTTTGAACTCGTCGGCGTTGTCGCGCACGAAGCCGAAAAGATTTTTTGAGCCGCACTCTTCTTCGCCTTCGATCATCACGGTGATCGGCAGCGGAAACTTGCCCGTCACTGCCTTGTAAGCGCGGCACGCTTCGATGAAGGTCATCGCCTGGCCTTTGTCATCGCAGGCGCCGCGCGCAACGATGATCTTGCGCCCGTCGGGCAGCGTGTCGATTTTCGGCTCGAACGGAGGCGCAGCCCAAAGATCAAGCGGATCAACGGGTTGCACGTCGTAATGGCCGTAGAAAAGGACGCGCGGCGCGGCATTCTTTGCTGTACCAGAAGCCGCACCATTGCTGGATTTTCCGACCACGATCGGATGGCCTTCAGTGTCCCGCAGCTCGGCAGAAAATCCGATGCTCTTGAGATCGGCCGCGACGAACTCGGCCGCCTCGCGACAATAATTTTTAAACGTGGGATCGGTCGAGATCGATTGAATGCGCAGCAGCGCGAACAAGCGATCGAGAACTCTTGTCGAGATCGGTGTCGATGCGATCGAGCACAGCGTCGAGGTCACTCATGCCTGTCTCCGTCAATCTCGTTGCAACCTAACAATCGTTCCAAAAGTTTCAAAGCGCGCCCGTTGAATCAACTCGATCACGCGCATTGAACCATCCGAATCAATTGTATGCATCTGTAGGCATCTGTAGAAATCTCATAATGGCGGCAACCGATACGCGTCGCATCGTCCGAAAGTCTGACGACTGTGCCCGCGTAGCAACATGTCGCGCTTGCGTTCATCGGGCTTGGTGCTAATGATTGTACCAATCCGCCGTCAGTGCGGTGAGGGGCGTGGGCCATGGACGAGCTTGTCGGGCGTCTCGTTGCTAACGTTGGCATCGATCGGACGGTTGCAGAAAAGTCTATTGGCATCATACTCGCCTTCCTTCTCAAGGAAGGGCCGTCTGACAAAGTTCAAGCATTGATCGACCAAATGCCTGGAGCCGATGCGGCCGTGCAGGCAGCATCGTCCGAGGGTGGCTTTGGCATGGGTGGCGTTATGGGTGTCGGAACCAAGTTGATGGCCGCGGGCCTGAGCATGGGCCAGATGCAGGGCGTAACCAAGGAAGTCATCGGCTACGCTCGCGAAAAGGCCGGCGAAGACACGGTTGGCGAAATTGTCGGCTCTATCCCAGGCCTCGGCCAGTTCATCTGATGGTGTGAGATCGCTTCGATATGACTTACGCCATCTCCGATATCACCGCGATCGACCCCGACGCGGTCGCCTGCCTGAAGAAGGCCGGCATTCGCACGACCGTGCAACTCCTCGAGACCGCCAAGGACGCCAAGGGACGCCGGCTGCTGGCGGAAAAGACCGGCCTTTCGGAGAAAAACATCCTGCGCTGGGCCAATCTGTCGGACAAAATGCGCATCAAGGGCGTCGGCGAGGACTATGCCAACCTGCTGCAGGCTGCGGGTGTCGATACCCTCAAGGAACTAAAATACCGCAACCCGGCCAGGCTCGCCAAAGCGATGGCCGACGCCAATGCCAAGCGCAAACTGGTGCGCGTGTTACCGTCCGACAAGGCCGTGGTCCGCTGGGTCGGCGACGCCAGCAAGTTGCCGATGAAGATCACGTATTGAGCGCGCCCCAGCGGCCCTCGCCGCCTTGACACCCCGTCCGGGACCGCGCAAAGCGGCGCCATATCCGTGTGATAATAAGCATGTCGATATGAGCATGGTCCGGCGTTCCCTTTCGGCTGCGCACAGCGCCGCCCGCGCGGCGCAGGAGCCGCTTGGCGGGCTCCTTGCCACCGGCCGTCCGATCGTGATGGGCATCCTCAACGTCACGCCGGATTCCTTCTCCGATGGCGGCCGCTTCAACGACCCGGAGCGCGCCATCGCCCACGCCGCGCGCATAGTGGAGGAAGGCGCAGACATCATCGACATCGGTGCGGAGTCGACCCGCCCCTACCCCGGTATGAAACCGGTGTCGCGCGACGAGGAAATGGCGAGGCTCAAGCCGGTGCTGCCCGCCGTGATCAAGCTCGGCGTTCCCGTTTCAATCGACACGATCAAGGCCGAGGTCGGCAAATGGGCACTCGATCAGGGCGCCGCCATCCTCAACGACGTCTGGGGCCTGCAACGCGACCCGGACATGGCCAAACTGGCGGCGGACCGCCGGGTGCCACTCATCATCATGCACAACCGCACCGAACCGGACCCAGATATCGACATTATCGCCGACATTCGTGGCTTCTTCGCCCGTTCGCTCGATATCGCCGCGATCGCGGGCATCTCCCGCGAGGCTATTGTGCTCGATCCCGGCATCGGTTTCGGCAAGACGCAGGAGCAGAGCATGCAGGCCATCGCCCGGCTCGACGCCCTGCACGACTTCGGCATGCCGATCCTGGTTGGCGCCTCCCGCAAGCGTTTCATAAATACTGTGGTTGCCAGCGAGCCCGATCGGCGATTGCCCGGATCGCTGGCCGCGCACATCCTCGCGGTCGAAAACGGCGCTGCCATCGTACGGGTGCACGACGTGGCCGAAACCGTTCAGGCGCTGCGGGTCGCCGCCGCCATCAGGGGAGCAGCGCGATGAGCGACCAGGTTTTCGTCAGCGGACTCGCTTTGCACGCCTATCACGGGGTCATGCCTCACGAGGCCAAGGTCGGACAGACCTTCAAGCTCGATCTTGTGCTCGACATCGACCTGCTGGAAGCCTCGCGCTCCGACAAGCTCGCCGACACGGTCGGCTACGATCAGGTGGTCGACGTGGCAAGCAAGGCGTTCTGCGCCAGGCGCTACCGTCTGATCGAGGCCGCAGCCGCCGCGGTTGCGGACGGGGTGCTCGCCCGGTTCGGCCGGGTCAGCGCGGTGCGCGTCACCATTCACAAGCAGCACGCGCCGATCGCGGCGACGTTCGACGACGTCGGCGTCACGATCCTTCGGACCCGCAACGGGGGCTGACATGCCTGAGGCGCTGGTCGCCTTCGGTGGCAATGTGGGAGACGTGCGGGACACCATCGACCGCGCCATCGCCCGGCTGTGCGACGGCAAGATAATACGGCTGCTTGCCCGCTCGTTCGACTATGAGACCCCTCCCTGGGGCGTGACCGACCAGCCGCCGTTCGTGAACTGCGTCATCTCCGTTGAGACCGCTTTGACGCCGCATGACCTGCTCAAGCGGGCCCAGATCATCGAGGTGGCGTTTGGCCGCGACCGCGCCAGGGAAACGCGCTGGGGTCCGCGCACCATCGACATCGACTTGCTGACCTATGCCGACCTCACGCTGGAGACGCCCGAGCTCACCCTGCCCCATCCCCGGCTGTTCGAGCGCGCCTTCATGCTGCTGCCTCTGGCGGATCTTGGTCCCGATCGCATGATCTCCGGCCGCCGCGTCAGGGACGCGCTCGCAAGGGTCGATCTGCGGGGCAACGTGAAGCTACCGCCGCGCTGACTATTCGATCACGTCGTTGGCGCGCAGCAGGATCGAGGTCGGCAGTTCGATGCCGATGGCCTTGGCGGTTTTCAAGTTCACCGCGAATTCGAACTTGGTCGGCAGCTCGACCGGCAGATCGGCGGGCTTGGCACCCTGGAGGATCTTGGCGACGAAACTCGCGCTCTGGCGATACATCGCGATATTGTCCGCGCCGTAGGACATCAGCCCGCCCGACAACGTGTAAGCCTTGAAGATGAACATCGAGGGCAGACGATTTTTCATCGCCAGTTCCGTGATCTTGGCGCTCTGCAGAGCAAAGAACGGACTGGTCAGGGCGAGCAGCATTTGCGACCCGTCGTCGGCCATCAAGCGGAACGCGGCATCGACATCGTACGGCGGCTTTTCCATTTTCAACGAGCGGACCTGCAGTCCCAACAGCTTTGCCCGCCGCTCAGCAGTGGCAAATTGGCTGGCCGAAATATCGTCCCAGAGGACGGCCAGCCGCTTTCGGTCGGGAACAGCTTCATGCAGCAGGTCAACCTGCTTTTCGGCCAGTTCCGTCTGGCGTAGGAAGATGCCGGTGACGTTGCCGCCAGGCTTCGCCAGGCTGCTCACATAGCCCAACGCGATGGGATCGTAGTTGTTGGCGACGAAGACGATCGGGATCGTACGGCTTGCTGAAATCGCGGCTTTCAAAGCGGGCTCGGCTCCCAGGGCGACCAGCACGTCCACCTTGGAGCGGACCATTTCCTTCGCCGCCGCGCTCAGCGCGGCGAAATCTTGATCCGAACGGCCGAATTCCACGGTCAGGTTTTGCCCCTCGCCGAAACCGAGCTTCCGCAAATCTTCAAGGAAGCCACTATAGGCCGGCCCCATGATGGGATTGTTGTCGGGGGCGCCGGCAAAAACACCGATCCGGGCCGGCTTGGCCGACGGCTGCGCCTGCGAGGATGCCGGCCATGCCGCCGCCGTGCCGCCGAGAAGAACAATGAAGTCGCGCCGTCGCATGCGACGAGCATAACCTGAGCTTTTCCGGCGCGCCATTTGCTTGGGCATGGAGTGCATTGGCGAGTGCGGGGATAAAGTGGCATTTTGACCCAATGTCCGACGAACTGCCCCTCGCCGCCGAGTTTCCGGCCGCCACCCGCGACGACTGGCTCAAATTGGTGCGCGCCGCGCTTAAGGAGCGCCCGTTCGAGCGGCTGACCTCGAAAACCTACGACGGCATCGTCATCGACCCGCTTTATCCGCGCGCCGGGGACGTGCGGCCCATCGCGGGTCGGCACGGCCCCTGGCAGGTGATGGCGCGTTCCGACCATCCCGATCCCGCCGCCGCCAACGCGCAGGCGCTGCAAGACCTGGAGAACGGCGCCACCGGTTTGGCGCTGGTGTTCCCCGGCACGATCGGCGCCAACGGCTACGGCCTCGACGGGTCGGCGGCAGGCGTCGCCAAGGTGCTCGACGGCATTTATCTCGACGCCGGCGTCGCCATCGAATTGCACATTGCGGAAACCACCAAGGAGGCGGCCGACCACGTCGCCGCGCTGGTCAAATCACGCGGCCTCGCGCCGGGCGCGGTCGACATCCGGTTCGGCCACGACCCGCTCGGTGCGCATGCGGCGGGCGGCGGCGCTCCGATCCCGTGGCGCGATCTCGCGCCTCGCTTCGCCGGCCACGTCGCCGGATTGGCCGCGCTTTGCTTCAAAGGCCCACTCGCCGCCGCCGATGGACGGATCGTCCACAACGCTGGCGGCTCGGAGGCGCAGGAGCTCGCCTACGTGCTGGCCGTCGCGGTGACTTACTTGCGTGCGCTGGAAGGGGCAGGCGTTGCGCTCGATGCCGCGCGAGGGATGATCGGCTTCCGGCTTGCCGCCGATGCCGACGAATTTCTCACCATCGCCAAGTTTCGCGCGTTGCGGCTGTTGTGGGCGCGCGTCGAGGCGGCGTGCGGGCTCAAGCCCGAGCCGGCGTTCATTTCGGCGGAGACCGCGTGGCGGACGATGGCGCAGCGCGACCCGTGGACCAACATGCTGCGTGGCAGCATCGCGGCGTTCGCGGCAGGCGTCGGCGGCGCGGACGCGATCACCGTGCTGCCGTTCACTGCCGCGCTCGGGTTGCCAGACCCGTTCGCACGAAGGATCGCGCGCAACATCCAGCTCCTGCTGCTGGAAGAATCGAACATCTGGCGCGTCGGCGATCCGGCCGCGGGCTCAGGCGGCATCGAGGACCTGACGCGGAAGCTCACGCAAGCTGCATGGACGCTGTTCCAGGAGATCGAGCAGGCCGGCGGCGCGCCGGCGGCGCTCGAAGCCGGGTTGATCCAGGGCAAGGTCGCGGCGGTGCGCGCCGAGCGCGAGAAGGCGGTTGCGCTCCGCCGCGAGGTGCTGACCGGCACCAACGATTACCCGCTGCTGAGCGAGGCGGCGGTCGAGGTGCTTGACGTCAAGCCGGTCGCCCCCGCGTCCTACCCGGTCAACATCCAATACGCTCCGCTGCCCGCGATCCGCCTCGCCGAGCCGTTCGAAAAGCTGCGCGACGCCTCCGACCGCGCGCTGGCCAAGACTGGCGAGCGGCCGAAGATCTTTCTCGCCAATCTCGGCACGCCCGCCGAATTCAACGCCCGCGCCGCCTTCGCCAAGAACTTCTTCGAGGCCGGCGGCATCGAGGCCGTCACCAACGACGGCTTCGCGCCATCTGGCATGCCCTCTCCGTCACCTCTCCCTATGGGCGAGGTGGGCACCGATATCGCCGCACTGGTCTCTGCATACAAGAAATCCGGTGCTGCATTGGCCTGCCTGTGTTCTTCCGACGCCATGTACGAGCGCGAAACCATCTCCGCCGCCAAGGCGCTGGCGGCCGCCGGCGCGACCCATGTCTATCTGGCGGGCCGCCCGAAGAATGCCGACGCGCTCAAGGTTGCCGGCATCGGCAGCTTCATCTTCGCCGGCTGCGATGCGCTAGCCACGTTGCAGGCGACACACCGGCTGCTTTCGCTCTGAGCGGAGTGCGCGATGACCGAGACACAAGTCCTGACCGGCGGTTGCCAGTGCGGCCGCGTGCGTTACGCCACCTCCGTCGTGCCCGACGACGTGTCGGTCTGTCACTGCCGCATGTGTCAGAAGGCGGTCGGCGGGCCGTTCATCGCGCTTGCGCTCGTTCATCCCGATCAAATCACCTGGACGCGCGGCAAGCCCGCGTCATTCCGCTCCTCCAGCATCGCAACCCGCCTGTTCTGTGCCGACTGCGGCACGCCGCTCGCTTACGTGGGCGATGAGAAGGGCGACTTCGAACTCACCACCGGCAGCCTCGACGAACCGGAGCGGCTGGCGCCGGCCCGATCCACCGGCGACGAAAGCCGCCTGCGCTGGATCGGCACGCTCGCCTCGCTCCCCGGCAAGACCACGCAGGAACTTCACACCGCGCGCAACCAAGCTCCGATCGTGTCGTTCCAGCATCCGGACCACGACACGCCAGCGGACTGGAAGCCGCCACGCAACCAAGCCGGACGATGACACCGGATATTCCTGCTGTCGTTCCCGCGAATCCCGCTACGCACTCCAATGTCATGCCCGCGAAAGCGGGCATCGAGTAACCACCGATCCATCGGTGTGTACTGGATCGCCGGGTCATAGGCGAGCGAAGCGACGCCGTCCTTCGGACGGCTATGCCCGGCGATGACACCGAATGTGTTGCTCGCGCGATAAGAATCGCGCGTTTTGCGGCGGAAAACGCACTTATCCCCGGTCTCCGAAACGGCCTTATCATGCGCGCGCCTCGCTCGTTTGAGGGCGTCGTCGATCGCGATGCTTGATGACGGAGCAAGGCCGGCGTCCCTCACATCGGATGCCGAATGGAGCGCCGGGAGGCGCAGCGGCCTACGTCACTGGCCGCGCGCACTCCGATAGCGGCGATCCCGGTGACGGGGATATCGCCGTGAGTGCGCAAGGTGGGCCGCAAGGTTCACCCGGCAGGCCTCGTCAAACCTGCTGAGTAGGGGCGGCGATCCGCCCTGGCGCCTCCCGGCGCTCCATCCCCTCGTCGGGGAAACGGAAAAAAGGGCCAGTCCCCGCGGAGGCGGGGAAAAGACGGACGCCGGACGTCTCTAAACAACCGGCGGGCGGAGCGTTGGCTAGGCGATGTATTTCGGGATATTTCAGGGACCAAGTGGCACTCTATATCTTGTAGAATGCGAGATGAGAGATTTGCGCAACGACATCGCGCACCGAGCGAAGATTCGAAAGAAGGCACCTTGGGCCACACGATGAGCCGCATTCCTGACTTCGCCAAGATCGATTTCGCGCCCTCCGCCTCTGCGGCAACCGGCGGCGGCGAGCCCTGGCTCACGCCGGAAGGCATCCCGGTGAAGCCCGCCTACGGGCCGGACGATCTCGCCGGCATCGACTTCCTCGACACCTATCCCGGCATCGCGCCGTACCTGCGCGGCCCCTACCCGACCATGTACGTGACGCAGCCGTGGACCATCCGGCAGTACGCCGGCTTCTCCACCGCGGAAGACTCCAACGCGTTCTACCGGCGCAATTTGGCCGGCGGGCAGAAGGGCCTCTCGGTCGCGTTCGATCTCGCCACCCATCGCGGCTACGACAGCGACCATCCGCGCGTCATCGGCGACGTCGGCATGGCCGGCGTCGCGATCAACTCGATCTACGACATGCGGACGCTGTTCTCCGGCATCCCGCTCGACCAGATGACCGTGTCGATGACCATGAACGGCGCGGTGCTGCCGATCATGGCGCTCTACATCGTCGCCGCCGAGGAACAGGGCGTGCCGCCGCAAAAGCTCGCCGGCACCATCCAGAACGACATCCTCAAGGAGTTCATGGTCCGCAACACCTACATCTATCCGCCCGGACCATCGCTTCGCATCATCTCCGACATCTTCGCCTACACCTCGGCGAACATGCCGAAGTTCAACTCGATCTCGATCTCCGGCTACCACATGCAGGAGGCCGGCGCGACGCAAGACCTCGAGCTCGCCTACACGCTCGCCGACGGCGTCGAATACGTGCGCGCCGGCATCAAGGCCGGCCTCGACGTCGACAAGTTTGCCCCGCGCCTGTCGTTCTTCTGGGGCATTGGCATGAACTTCTTCATGGAGGTGGCAAAGCTGCGCGCCGCACGCCTCCTGTGGGCCAAGCTGATGAAGGAGTTCGACCCCAAGGACCCGCGTTCGCTGTCGCTGCGCGCGCATTGCCAGACCTCCGGCTGGTCGCTCGCCGCGCAGGACGTGTTCAACAACGTCGGCCGCACCTGCATCGAGGCGATGGCGGCGACGCAGGGCCACACCCAGTCGCTGCACACCAATGCGCTCGACGAGGCGCTCGCCTTGCCGACCGACTTCTCCGCCCGCATCGCGCGCAACACCCAGATCGTGCTGCAGCAGGAATCCGGCACCACGCGCATCGCCGACCCTTGGGGCGGCTCGTTCTATGTCGAGCGGCTCACGGAGGAGATCGCGAAAAAGGCCTGGGGTCACATCCAGGAGGTCGAAGAGCTTGGCGGCATGGCGAAGGCGATCGAAGCTGGCATCCCGAAACTTCGGATCGAAGAGGCCTCCGCCAAGACCCAGGCGCGGATCGACGCCGGGCAGCAGTCGGTGATCGGTGTCAACAAGTATCGCCCCGAGAACGAGACGCAGATCGAAGTCCGCGCCATCGATAATTCGGCCGTGCGGCAAATGCAGCTCGACAAGCTCGCCCGCCTCAAGCACGAGCGCGACCCGGCGGCGCTGAAAATCGCGCTCGACGCGCTGACGCGCGGCGCTGGCGGCGGCAACGCGAACCTGCTGGAGCTCGCGGTCGACGCCGCGCGGGCCAAGGCCACGGTCGGCGAGATTTCATCGGCGCTGGAGCAGGTGTTCGGCCGCCACCGCGCCGAGATCAAATCGATCGCCGGCGTGTTCAAGCGGGAGATGGGCATGTCCGACGCCATGCAGCGCGTACAAAGGATGGTCGAGACGTTCGAGCAGAACGAAGGCCGCCGCCCGCGCATCCTGGTGGCCAAGATCGGCCAGGACGGCCACGACCGCGGCCAGAAGGTGATCGCGTCCGCCTTCGCGGACCTGGGCTTCGACGTCGATATCGGGCCGCTGTTCGCGACGCCCGCCGAAGCCGCGCGCCAGGCGATCGAGAACGACGTTCACATCCTCGGCGTGTCGTCGCTCGCCGCCGCGCATCTCACCCTGGTGCCGGAGCTCAAAGCCGAACTCACCAAGCAGGGCAGGCCCGACATCATGATCGTGGTCGGCGGCGTGGTGCCGCAGCAGGACCACGATACGCTGCTCAAGGCCGGCGCTGCCGCGATTTTCCCGCCCGGAACGGTGATCGCCGAGGCCGCCGAGAAGCTGCTCAAGAAGCTGGACGGCCGGCTTGGCGAAGCGACGGAATGATGGACTTGCGGGGCAAGCCATGATGCAGGGCGACAAGTCTGGCGACCAAGGTGCCGCTCGTCACCATCAACTCGCTCAACCTGACCAAGTGCGCCGCCATCAAGATTGACGTCGAAGGCATGGAGACGATGGTCTTGGCTGGCGCGCGGCAAACCATCAAGCGCTGCCAGCCGGTGCTTTATCTCGAGAACAACGACGTCGAGAGCTCGAAGCGGATCGCCGGCGCACTCGGGCCGCTGAACTACGTCGCCTACTGGTCGATCCATCCCTATTACGACCCGCGCAACTACTACGCCCACACTGTCAACGTCTGGCCGGATGTGGTGTGGGCCGCGAACCTGATCTGCGCGCCGCGACGATCAAACCTTACGTGCCCCGCCGCCGAGATGTTCCTCGGAGAGAACGACGACTGGCGCGCCTGCGTCATGCGGATGCAGCAGCGCCAGACGGGCTAGCGCATCGCCGCCCACAGCAGGATCGCGACCGGCTGGAGGCTTTTCAGGGCTTGAATTCCGCGGTAATTTCAGCTATATAATTCTGGTCTAGTCAAACTAGTTAGAGTTTGGGCAATGAAACAGGTCGGCATTTTCGACGCCAAGACCCACCTTTCCAGCCTCGTTGATGAGGTCGAGAAGGGCGGCGAAATCATCATCACCCGCCACGGCAAGCCGGTGGCGAAGCTGGTGCGCGCAGAAAAACCGGACGACCGGCTTAGTCCTGAACAGGTCGAGAAACGTCGGCAGGCATTGAAGGAATTGCGTGAAATCGGGTTGCGACTCAAGATCAACGCAACGCATGAACAGATCAAAGCCTGGATCGAAGAGGGTCGGCATTGATCGTTCTCGATGCTTCGGTGATGGTTGCGTGGCTGTTGGGCGAACCGTCTGTTGCACGAGGTACTGAACTGGACATCGGGCTTCGCGATGAACGTGCTCTCGTGCCGAGCCACTGGCCTATCGAAATCAGCAACGTCCTGCGCACTCACCTCAAGGCCGGCCGGCTGTCGATCGCCGATTTCAGTTCTATTATGGATCGAATCGATCTGGTCACTATCCAAATCGACCCATCGATTGATCTCGATGAAATCGGGCCCCTCGCAGCGTTTGCGGTTGCAAACGACTTGACAGCTTATGACGCGGCATACGTGCAATTGGCGGTTCGACATCAAGTTAAACTCGCCACCCTCGACCGCGCCATGCGCACCGCCGCGGCGAAGCTGAACATCCCTCTCCTGCCGCCCTGACACCATGGCCGCGCCCGACACCGCAACCCTCGCCCGCCGCATCCGCGACGGCGACCGTGCGACGCTGGCGCGCACCATCACGCTGATCGAAAGCAAGCGCGCCGATCATCGCAAGTCGGCGCAACGCCTTGTGCAGGACCTCCTGCCCCATACCGGCAACGCGATCCGCGTCGGCATCACCGGCGCGCCGGGCGTCGGCAAGTCCACCACCATCGACACGCTGGGCACGCACTTGACGGCTAAGGGCCACAAGGTCGCCGTGCTGGCGGTCGATCCCTCCTCGACGCGGACCGGCGGCTCGATCCTTGGCGACAAGACGCGCATGGCGAAGCTGGCGGTTGATCCGAACGCGTTCGTCCGCCCGTCGCCGTCTTCCGGCACGCTCGGCGGCGTGGCGGCAAAGACGCGCGAGACCATGCTGCTTTGCGAGGCGGCGGGCTACGACGTCATCCTGGTCGAGACGATCGGCATCGGGCAGTCCGAGACCGCGGTCGCCGACATGTCGGACTTTTTCCTGGCGCTGATGCTGCCGGGCGCCGGCGACGAATTGCAGGGTATCAAGAAGGGCGTGGTCGAGCTCGCCGACATGATCGCGGTCAACAAGGCGGACGGCGACAACCTCAAGCACGCCAGAGCCGCGGCGGCGGAGTACCGCGCGGCGCTGCACATCCTGACGCCGCGATCGACAACCTGGACGCCGCCGGTCGTCACCTATTCCGGGTTGACCGGCGACGGCATCGCCGACTTGTGGGCGCAGGTGCTGCTGCATCGTGAGCGCCTCGGAGCAACCGGCGAGCTCGCGGCGCTGCGCCGCAAGCAGCAGGTCAAATGGCTGTGGAGCATGCTGGAGGACCGCGTGTTCTCGCGGCTGCGCACCGACGCCGGGCTTCGCGCCAAGCTTCCTCAGATCGAAGCCGCCGTCGCCGGAGGCACACTGTCCCCGACCCTGGCGGTCGAGCAAATCGCCGTCGCGTTGGGCCTCTAAGCAATTGATATTCAATCAGGTTCCAGCCCGTTATCGGACTTCATCGTTTGCTAAGGTTGCAAACTTATGTTTGCACCATTCGACGCAATCCATTGAGAGGGCGCGGATCTCATGGACGGCGAAAAACGCAAGGACCACCGGCAGCCGCTAAGTACCCGGCGAAGATCGATATCGGCGATGGATCGCCGCATTTGCCTTGCCTATTGACCGACGTTTCCGCATCCGGCGCCCGAGTCACTGTCGAAGACCCCGAGAAAATCCGGAGCGATGCACGCTCCTGCTCGCGGCCGAGCACGGCGCGCAGCGCCGCTGCAAGGTGATGTGGCGCGACGACAATCAGCTTGGCCTCGTGTTCATCAAGCCTCCGGCGAAGAAATCCAACCATAGGCCCGGCATCATGCTTTCAACCCGGCATCTTTGATCGTTAACGTCCCGAGATTCCCGTTACGGCACGATTACGCCGTTAACCGTGGCGGAGCGATGCCGATCCGTATCGCTGCGATACACATTTCCTGGCCCGCGAATTGAACTGTCTTGTCCGACTCCAACGGAGCCGGACCATGGACATCGACCGCCGCCGCCTCATTGCCATCTCCACGCTGAGCGGCACCGTGCCGGTCGCCACGCTGGCAACGCCCGTCCTGGCCGCTCCGCTGGCGACGCTCGGCGTCGACGCCACGACGCTCGGTGTGCGCGCCGGCGCTGGGGCCGAGCAGACCAATATGCTGCAGGCCGCGATCGATCAGACCGCGGCGGCGCGGGTGCCGCTGGTGCTCGGCCCCGGCGAATATCGCACCGGCCCGCTCAAGCTGCCGGCCGGCACGCAGCTCATCGGCGTGCGTGGTGCGACCAAACTGACGCTGGCCGGCGGGCCGGCCATGATCTCGGCGCGCGGCGCCGACCACATTACGCTGTCCGGCCTCATCTTCGACGGCATCGCCAGGCCGCTGCCGGACGGCGGCGCGCTCGTTCACATCGCACAATCGAAGAACTTCCGCATGGTGGACTGCGACATACGCCGCTCGAGCCGCAACGGTATTGCGCTGGAAGCGGTTGAAGGTGCGCTGACGGGCAATATCGTCACCGGCGCGGTGGAGGCGGCAATCTTCTCGCGTGATGCGCAAGGTGTCACGATCCAGAGCAACGTCATTCGCGATATCGGCAACAACGGGATTCTGGTCTGGCGTAACGCGAAGGGCGACGACGGCACGCTGGTGATCGACAACCGCATCGAGGACATCGCGGCACGGCGCGGCGCCTCCGGCCAGTACGGCAACGCCATCATTGTGTTCCGCGCCGACAACGTGATCGTCCGCGGCAACCGGATCAGCCGCGCCGCCTTCACCGGCGTGCGCGGCAACGCCGCTTCGAATCTGCAGGTCACAGGCAACACCATCGGCGACGTCGGCGAAGTCGCGATCTATTCGGAGTTCGGCTTCGAGGGCGTGGTGATCGCCAATAACACCGTCGATGGCGCAGCGCTTGGCATCTCGGTCACCAATTTCAACGAGGGCGGGCGGCTCGCGGTGGTGCAGGGCAACCTGATCCGCAACCTCAAGAACAAGCGCCCGGCCGGCACTGATCCGAACGACGCCGCGGGCGTCGGCATCGCGGTCGAGGCCGACGCCTCGGTCAATGGCAACGTCATCGAGAACGCGCCGTCCGCGGGCATCAACCTCGGCTGGGGGAAGCACCTGCGTGACGTGTCGGTGGTCGGCAACGTGGTGCGCACCGCCGGCTACGGCATCACCGTTTCGGTAGCCGAGGGCGCCGGCACCGCGGTGATCGCGGGCAACATGATTGCCGCCGCCTCGCGCGGTGCAATCGTCGGCATGGACTTCGCGAAAGCGGTGACGGGCGACCTCGTCAAGGAGCCGACCCGGTTCGCGCAGCTCCAGATCAGCGGCAACCGGGTGCGTTGACCATCTGGCCTGCCGGTTTCCGTGTGCTAGCATTCGCTCGCCAGCCGGCGGGGGCGTGGAATGCAAGTTGCGGACGTGAGTCAGAATCTTTCCGGCGCGAGCATCATCAAACAGCTTAAAGACAGCGGCATCGAGTTCGTCGTCTCGGTGCCCGACATCACCACGGCGGCGGGCCTGCTCGCGC
Organism: uncultured Alphaproteobacteria bacterium; assembly: GCA_963814215.1. Taxonomy (GTDB): domain Bacteria; phylum Pseudomonadota; class Alphaproteobacteria; order Rhizobiales; family Xanthobacteraceae; genus Z2-YC6860. Next base: position 119,887 of record CAWFCM010000030.1, read on the forward strand.
CGCTGGAGAAAATGGCCAGCCCGCGCCTGATCCGGGTCTGCAAGGAAGACGAGGGCGTCGGCATCTGCGCCGGCCTCGCCCACACCGGCAAGCGCGCGCTGCTCCTCATTCAGCAGACCGGAATGCTCGACTCCATCAACGCCATCCGCGGCGTGGCGGTCGAGTATTCGCTGCCCATCTGCATGATGGTGGGCCTGCTCGAAAAGGAGCCGGACGTGCGCCCGCGCCAGTCGAAGCGCTACGGGGTGCGGATCGTCGAGCCGATCCTCGATGCCATGGGCGTCGCCTATCACGAGATCGAGGGCGAGGACGACGTCCCCAAGATCAAGCCGGCGATCGACGAGGCCTACGTGAAATCGCATCCGGTGGTGCTGCTGATCGGCCGGAGGCCGCAGCCATGATGAACCACCGCGACTGTTTCAAGGCGCTGGCGCGCCACGTCACCGACTCCGACATCGTGCTGCCGGTCTATTCCAGCGCGTTCGAATGGCTCGATCTTGGCCCGCGCGCCCTCAACTACACGGCGCACGGCGCCATGGGGCTCGCCTCGTCGCACGGGCTCGGCCTCGCTTTGGGACGGCCGGACAAGCGGGTGATCGTGCTCGATGGCGACGGCAGCTTGCTGATGAACATCGGCACACTGGTCACCGCGGCATCGGCCGCGCCGAAGAATTTCTATCACTTCGTTTGCGAGAACGGCACCTATGAGGCGAACGGCGGCCATCCAATACCGAACAAAGGCAAGGTGAGCTTCGCCGGCCTGGCGCGCGGCGCCGGTTACGCCGGCGTGCATGAATTCTCCGACCTCAAGAATTTCGAGCAACAGATCGGCGCGGTGCTGGCCGAGCCCGGCCCGGTGTTCGGCGTGCTCAAGATCGAGCCGCAGCGGCCGCAACAGCGCGACTACAATCGCATCCACGGCGTCGAAGTGCGCCAGGCGTTCAAGGACGCAATAAAGCGGTAGAATTTCCTTTCGTCATTCCGGGGCGCGAGCGCATAAGCGCGTTCCGGAATGACGACACCTAATTTCTGCTGAACGCTGCCTTTGCCCTTGCCACCACCGCCGGCGACGACGCGGAGTATCGCGCGATCAATGCTGCGACTTCTTCTCCTGTCATCGGGTCGACGTCGATCTTCGCCTTCGCAGCATCGGCCAGGAACTTTTCGTCCTTCAGCGTCGCCATCATCGCATCGCGCAGCGCCTTGGTGCGGGCCGGTGGCTGGCCGGGCGGTGAGGCGTAGACGCGCCCGATCGCCTGCGCGCCAAAAATCAGATCGAACACCTCGCGGTCCTCGTCGGTCTTGGCGTAGCGGCTGACGTGCGGAATGCCCTTGAGATCGGGGTGCGGCTTGCCGCTGAGCTGAATGATCGGCTTGAATTCGCCGGCGCGGTACTCCTCGCCCCAGAACGACTTGATGGTAGAGATCGGCAAGCCACAGATGCCCTGCACCTCGCCGCGGTTCATGGCGAGCTTCACTTCGGCGGAACCCTTGTAGCCGTAGACGACCTTGAGCTTGGCGCCGAGCAGGTTGCGCACCGCCTGCGCGAACGTGCCGAGCGGACCGGTCGCGCCGGTCGCGCCGAAGATCGCCTCCTTGGTCAGAAGTTCGTCGAACGACGCGATGCCGGACGCTTTGGCGACACCGCACGTTCCGGCGCTGTCTTCGATATTGGCGATCCAGGACAATTTGGCCGGATCGTACTGCGCTTTGGCGTTGCCGAAGATCGGCTCGAACGCCACCGTATGAACAAAGGTCGACATCACCGTGCCGTCCTTCGGCGCGACGTTGGCAAGCCAGTTGGTCGCCGCGATGCCGCTGGCGCCCACCATGTTCTGCACAATGACGGCGGGACTGCCCGGGATGTGGCGGGCGAGATGCGGCGCCAGCACGCGCGCATAGATGTCGAAGCCGGTTCCGACTTCGTGGGCAACCACGATCGATACCGTCTTACCTTTATAAAAGTCCGCGATCTCGTCCGCGGCAGCTGGTGCGGCTGACGCGACCAACGCGGCCAAAGTCCCCGTGACGGCAATGCGGCGCGCCGTTGTCATGATCGTCTCCACCCAATTTCCGGAAATGCTATCACAACTCGATTGCGGCCGTTGGCCGCATCGAGCCGACCACGATGCCATTCCAGTTGCGCATCGCAGGCCGCATGATGCGCGCCAGCGCGGCACGGTCGGCGTCGGAGTTGAGAAAGCGCGCGACCGCCGCCGCCAGCATGACCTCGGCGGCCCGGCCGGCGCCGTCGTCGCATTTCACCGCAATGCCCAATCCAAGCGTGGGCAGCGCGGCGCAGGCGACGCCCTCCGCGCCAGTCTTCACGAACACGCGCTCGCCGAACGCGCCCATCAGGGTGGTGCAGAAGCGCCCGGTGCCGGCGACATGCCAGGGATGCTGCGCGCAGGCCGCACGAAGCCGCGCCGCCGCCTTGGCGCGCACGGGCGGCAAGCCCTCGCCGCTGCCAAACCGCGCGAAGCCGCGGGCCAGCGCACCGAGCGGCACCGCCCAGGTCGGCACCGAGCATCCATCGACAGCGCAGACGTCCTGCGACAACGCCGCGCCGGTCAGGCTCTCCAGCGCGGCCTTCACCTCGCGCTGCACCGGATGCGCCGCTTCGACATAGTTGCCGGTATCGGCCCCCATCGCGCAGGCTGTGCAGAGAAACCCGCCGTGCTTGCCGGAGCAGTTGTTGTGCAGCGCGCTGGCCTGGCCGCCGGATCGCGCCAGCGCCTGCGCCGAGGCTTGGTGGATCGGCCAGTGCGCGCCACACTTGAGCGCGCTCGCATCGAGGCCGGCGCGCGTCAGCATATTTGTCGCAGTCGCCACATGGCCGGGCTCGGCATTGTGCGACGCGCAGGCCAGCGCCAGCTCTTCTGCGCCAAGCCCGAAACGATCGGCTGCGCCCGACTCGACCAGCGGTAGCGCCTGCAACGCCTTGATCGCGGAGCGCGGATAGACAGGGGCCTCCACCTCGCCAGCGGCAAAGACCAGACGGCCCGCGCCGTCTGCCACCGCCACGGCGCCGGCGTGGCGGCTTTCGACCAGCGCGCCGCGCAACACCTCGACAAGGACTGGATTGCTCATTGTAAAAGTTTTGTAATGCGGCGGATTGGACGCTTGCCACAGTTTGGTCTGGACCTCATCTATACTCGACCATCATGAGCTCCGCTGCCCCTCCCCGTACCCGCCGATCACGCCGAAAGACATTGAGCTGGATTTTCGCCGCCGTATTCCTTGCACCTGTGCTGTTCGCGGTTGGCGCGCTGGCCTCCCGCGGCGGGCCGGCGCACTGGGGCGAATACGACCGCACCGTGACCAGCCAGTTACCCGCCGCTTCGGCGCATCCGGACGCGCGCATCCTGGTGATGTCGAGCCGAACGCGCGGCTGGAAGGGCGTGGTCGCTGTCCATAGCTGGGTCGTGATCAAGGGCGAGAATGAAAGGTCCTGGCGGCGTTACGACGTCGCCGGCTGGGGCAACCCGGTGCGGCTGAACTGGTGGCCGCCGGACCTCTGGTTCGGCAGCCACGGAACCGTCGTCGCCGACATCAAGGGGCCGAAGGCGCAGGCGCTGCTTCCGCGCATCGACGCCGCCATTAAAGATTATCAGTACCGCAACCATGGCGACTACCGCATCTGGCCAGGGCCCAACAGCAACACGTTCGTCGCCACCGTGCTGCGCGCGATTCCAGAGGCCGGCGCCACCATGCCGCCGAACGCGGTCGGCCGCGACTTCCGCCCCTGGCCCTATATCGGCCTGTCCGACAGCCGCACCGGCGTCGAGGCCAATCTCTGGGGCGTGCTCGGCGTGAAGATTGGCTGGGTCGAAGGCGTCGAGATCAACGTGCTCGGCCTCGTCGCCGGCCTCGACCTGCGAAATCCCGCCGTGAAGGTCCCGGGCTACGGCCGCGTCGGTTTCGAACAGACTGCGACCGCGGCGCAGCGGCACTAGATTCCGGACGCATCATCCACTCGATGTCATGCCCCGCGCATAGCCGTCCAAAGGACGGCGTCGCTTCGCTCGCCTATGGCGGGGCATCCAGTAATCACGGAACGATCAGCGATTACTGGATCGCCCGCTTTCGCGGGCGATGACAGCGGAGTGAGCTCCCGATAGGCTAGGCCCGCTCGGGAAATTCTTCCTCGACATCGCGCGCGGGGCGATTGTGAAACGACGCGAGTTCATTTCGCTGATCGGCGGCGCGGCGGCGCTCTCGCCGTTCGCAGCGCGCGCGCAGCAGGCGATCCCGGTGGTCGGATTTCTGCGCGATACGCGCCGGGAAGGCTCGACAATCTGACCGAGGCGATGCAGGTGGGCTTGAGGGAAAGCGGCTACGAGGTCGGCCGCAACGTCGCCATCGAATACCGCTGGGGCAACGAGCAGCGCGACCGCCTGCCGGCGCTCGCCGCCGAGCTGATCCGCAAGCCGGTGGTGGTGATTGTTTGCAACGGCGCTGCCGCGCCGCCCGTCATAGCGGCGACCGCGACGATACCGGTCGTGTTCGTGACCGGAAGCGATCCGGTCAGGGACGGCTTGGTGACCAGCTTCAACCGGCCCGGCGGCAACGTCACGGGCATCAGCTTCGTGTCGGGCGAAAGCGCCGGAAAGCGGCTGGAGCTGCTGCGACAGCTCGTCCCCGGCGCGGCAACGATCGGCGTGATGATCGATCCGAGTATGAATGAAGGCGTGGTGGAACGGCGCGACCTCGAGGCCGCGGCGAAAGCCGTCGGGCAGCAGCTGTTCGTCATTGAAATAACAGCCGATCGCAACCTGGAGCCGGCGTTTGCCGCCTTCGCCGAGCGCAAAGCGGGAGCGTTGCTGATCGGTACCGGCCCATTCTTGACTGCGCGCCTACGGCAATTGGCGGCGCTGGCGCTGCGGCACCAACTGCCGATGGCCGGGAGTTTGCGCGGGTTCGTTGAAGCCGGCGGCCTGATGAGCTACGGCGCCAGCATCACCGATGCGTGGCGTCAAGCCGGCGTCTATGCGGGGCGCATTCTCAAGGGCGAGAAGCCAGCCGACTTGCCGGTGCTGCAGTCCAGCAAGTTCGATTTCGTGATCAATCTGGCGACCGCGAAAGCGCTTGGCCTCGCCGTGCCGATGCACATTCACGCCGCCGCCGATGAGGTGATCGAATAGCGCGGCAAGCTGGCCCTCGACCGGCGCCCCGATTTCCGTTTAGCTTTGTCGTCAGGGGAAACGCCGTGCTCGCGACGACCGCATCGATGCAGCAACGCACCGCGATGTACAACGCGAATGCGTTCAAGATCGGCTTGTTCGGCGCCAACTGCTCGTCGGGCCGCTCCGCCACCAAGGTGCCGGAGCGGTGGTCGGCGAGCTGGCCCGATTGCTTGAAGCTCGCGAAGATGGGCGATGAGGCCGGCATCGATTTCATGCTGCCGATCGGCCGCTGGAAAGGCTACGGCGGCGACACCGATTTTCATGGCAGCACGCTCGAGACCGTGACCTGGGCCGCGGGGCTGCTGGCGGCAACGAAGCGCATCACCGTGTTCGGCACGGTGCACGCGCCGCTGTTTAATCCGATCATAGCGGCCAAGGAATTCGTCACCGTCGATCACATCGGCGAAGGCCGCTTCGGCATCAACCTGGTGGTCGGCTGGAACGAGGGCGAGTTCGAGATGTTCGGCGTGAGCCAGAAGGAGCACGACGCGCGCTACGACTACGCCCAGGAATGGCTCGACGTCATCAAGCGCGCCTGGACCGAGCACGACGACTTCGACTTCCCGGGCCAGTACCTCCAATTGAAAGGCGTGCGCGCCTTCCCCAAGCCCTACGGCGAGACACGGCCGATCATCATGAACGCCGGCCGCTCGGGCGTCGGCCAGGCGTTCGCGCTGAAGAACTGCGACGCGTTCTTCACCGCCACGGTGGACTCGCGCCATTCGATCGAGGCCAACGCCAAGAAAGTCGAGGAGATCAAGGGCGCAGCGCGAAGCATCGGCCGCGAGATCGACGTCTACACCGTCGGCCAGGTGGTGTGCCGCCCGACCCAGAAAGAGGCCGACGAATATTACCGCTACGCGGTCCTTGAGAACGCCGACTGGGGCGCGATTGAACAGATGATGGCGCTGAAGAATGTGACGCGGCAGACCGTCACCGCCGAGGTCTTCGCGCAGCAGCAGCAGTATTACGCCGGCAAGGCAATCGGCGGCTATCCCTTCGTCGGCACGCCCGACCGCGTCGCGGAGGAGCTCGCCAACATCAGCCGGGCCGGCATGCGCGGCATTGCGGTGTCGTTCGTCAATTATCTCAACGAGACTCCGTACTTCTGCGATGAGGTGCTGCCGCGGCTGGCGCGGCTGGGGATAAGACAGCCGCATTAGAAGGCTGTCATTCCGGGGCGCGAGCGAAGCTCGCGAACCCGGAATCCAGAACCGCTGGAATTCCTGCTAATCTGGATTCCGGGTCCGCCGCCATAGCGCGTCGAAGACGCGCGTAAACGCGCTTATGGCGGCGTCCCGGAATGACCGCGGTTAGTTTTGGGGGAGGACAATGATGCGCTGGTTGTTATCCGCCGTTCTGCTTGCCGCGTTGAGCGTTGTCCCAAGCTTCGCGCAGGAGGCCTACCCCTCCCGCTTGGTGAAGATCATCCTGCCCTCCGCGCCCGGATCGACCACCGACATGCTGGCGCGGCTGATCGCCGACCAGCTCGCGCAGAAATGGGGCAAGCCCGTCATTGTCGAGAACATCAGCGGCGGCGGCATGTCGATCGGCGCGGCGCAGGCGTTCCGCGCGGCGCCCGACGGCTACACGCTGTTCATCTGCCCGCCCTCGCCCGTCACCATCATGAAATTGCTCTATCGCGACCTGCCGTTCGAGCCGACGCAGTTCACCCCGATCTCGCTTCTGGTCCGTGTGCCCAACGCGCTGGTGGTGCGCAAGGACTTTCCGGCCACCGACGTGAAAGGGCTGGTGGCCCACGCCAAGGCCAATCCCGGCAAGGTGACGTTCGCCTCCCAGGGCGCGGGCTCGACCGCGCATCTTTCCGCGAACCTGATCGACCTGCTCGCCGGCACCGAAATGGTGCATGTGCCCTATCGCGGCGCGGTGCCGGCGCTCAACGCCATCGTGGCCGGCCAGATCGATTTCTTCTTCGACACCGTGACCACTTCTACGCCACAGCATCGCGCTGGGACCGTCAAGATCATCGGTGTCGGCAGCACCGAGCGTTCGTCGATCCTGCCGGAAGTGCCGTCCGTCGCGGATGGTTTGCCAGGGTTCCGCTCGGTGACCTGGTTCGCCATGGCGGCCCCACCCGGTCTGCCGGACGCACTGGCGACGAAGATCAACCAGGACGTCAACGAGAGCCTGAAAAAGCCCGAGGTCGCCGACCGGTTGCAAAAGCTCACGCTGGAGCCGATGCTCGGCACGCCCGCCGACGCCGCGAAGTTCTTCGCCGAGGAAACCGCGCTGTGGGGCCGGGTGATCAAGGAAAAGAACATCGTGGTGCAATGAGGAGGCGGGAGTTCATATCGTTCATCGGCAGCGCGGCGGCACTGGCGCCGCTCGCCGCACGCGCGCAACAACCAGGCAAGCTACCGACCATCGGATTCCTGGGCGCCAGCACCCCTTCGAACTGGAGCCACTGGACCGCCGCTTTCGTGCAGCGGCTGCGCGAACTCGGCTGGGTCGAGGGCCGCACGGTGGCGATCGAGTATCGTTGGGCAGATGGACGCTTCGAGCGATTTTCCGAGTTCGCGGCCGAGTTTGTTCGGCTCAAGGTGGACGTCATAGTCACGGTAGGGAGTGCGGTGCCCCCTGCCAAGCAGGCAACGACGACGATCCCGATCGTGTTCGCGCTGGCGGCCGACCCGGTTGGAAGCGGTTTGATCGCTTCACTCGCGCGGCCGGGCGGCAACGTTACCGGCCTATCGATCCTGTCGAGCGATCTTGCGGGCAAGCGAATCGAACTTTTGCGCGAGGTGCTCCCGGCGCTGCGTCGGTTGGCGATCATCGTCAATGTCGGCAGCGCAAACGCCGGGCAAGAAATTTCCGAAGCACAGGCAGCAGCCCGCAAACTTGGCCTCGGCGTCGACGTGCTGGAAATCCGGCGCGCCGAGGACATCGCGCCCGCGTTCGGGACGCTCAAAAGCGATGTGCAGGCGCTCTATGTATGTCCCGATCCCCTGGTCAACGCCAACCACGCGCGCATCAACACCTTGGCGCTCGGCGCGCGGCTGCCGACCATGCACCCTTTCCGCGACTATCTCGGAGCAGGCGGCCTCATGTCCTATGGCGCAGACAACACCGACCTGTTCCGGCGCGCGGGCGACTATGTCGACAAGATTCTGCGCGGGGCGAAGCCGAGTGACCTCCCGGTCGAGCAGCCGACCAAGTTCGACCTCATTGTCAATCTGACGACCGCCAAGGCGCTGGGACTGAAGATTTCGGATTCATTCCTGCTGCGCGCCACCGAGGTGATCGAATAGGCGCGCGCTGCTCACGGCGAATTGTCCGCAGATGTCCGCCAGCCGGATGACGACATGCCCCGGCTCTGCCAGATTGGCGGGCATGCACGCGACTCTGCCGCTCCTCGACAAAATCCCGTTCCCGGCGATCCGCCGCGGCCGGCTCGACACCTTGCAGCTCAACGTCGGCTATCGCTGCAACCAGTCCTGCGTGCATTGCCACGTTGGCGCGAGCCCGCATCGCACCGAGGAGATGACCGGCGACGTCGCCGACCTGGCGCTCGAATTTCTGGAGAAGCGCCGTATCGCGACGCTCGACATCACCGGCGGCGCGCCGGAACTCAACGCACACTTCCGCCGCCTGGTCGGCGCCGCGCGGAACATGGGCGTGCGGGTGATGGACCGCTGCAACCTCACCGTACTGGAGACGCCAGGCCAGGAGGACACGCCCGAATTCCTCGCTGGCGAACAGGTCGAGATCGTCGCCTCGCTGCCCTGCTACCTCGAAAGCAACGTCGACCAGCAGCGCGGCAAGGGCGTGTTCGAAGCCTCGATCCGTTCAATGCGTCGGCTCAACGCGTTGGGTTACGGACGCGACGGCAGCGGCCTGATCCTCAATCTGGTCTACAATCCGCAAGGGCCCTCGCTGCCGCCACCGCAGGCCGCGCTCGAAGCCGACTACAAGCGCATACTCGGCGAGCAGCATGGCGTGACATTTAATTCGCTTTACACGCTCGCCAACATGCCGATCCAGCGATTCGGCTCGACGCTGATCTCCAAAGGCACGTTCGACCAATACCTCGCGCTGCTTCGGCATGCGCACCAGGACGCCAATCTCGACGGCGTGATGTGCCGCAACCTCGTCTCGGTCGACTGGCGCGGCTACGTTTACGACTGCGACTTCAACCAAATGCTCGACCTGCCGATGACGCGCGATGGCGCGCGCCTGCACCTGCGCGATCTGCTCGCCGCTGATATCGAGGGCCGCGACATCCGCGTCGCCGGCCATTGCTACGGCTGCACCGCCGGCCAGGGATCGAGCTGCGGCGGCGCGCTCAAGGAGGCGGCCGAGTGAAGCCGCCGCGCGGCATGGGCGGTGCGCTCCCTCCCCCTGAAAGGGGGAGGGTTGGGGCTATCGGATGGACACATTTTTGAGCCTGAAGCCGTGAGCGATAGCATGGAAGCATTGCAGACCTCGATGCATGGTTATGGGGCCGGGTGGTTTGGCGCTCTTGGCACCGCTCCATGCGCCGAGGCGAGCGATAATCCAAGCCGCCCAAGGCAACGATCGCGGCGGGAAGGGATTTTTAAGGCGGTCGGTCTTGCCGTCGACGGTGGGGGCGATGGCTTCAAGCACCTCGACTTCTTCAGTCTCGAAGGCAGCGATGGCCGGCCGCTGATCGGCGCCGCCGCGCGCATGAACAAGCTGCATGCACACAACGGCGGCGCGCAAGGCGACGACGGCGATCTTGTGCAAGACGTGCGGCGTTTTGATCTGGCTATCTTCGAGATCGAGGCCTTGGCTCTTGAGGGTTCGGAAGAGCTGCTCGATATGCCAGCGGCGGCGGTAGTCGGCGATCGCCTGGTGCGCCGTCGCAACAGTATCGATAGGAGCACTGGACAGAAGGCGCCAATGGACCGGCTCAACCCCAGCCGGTGCCTCGATCTCGCGTACATCGAGGGCGTAGAGCGCGACGGTTGCCGGCAGATTGCGATCGGCGCTGTTTCGAGGCCGGCTCAAACTGACCGGGCCGTAACGCAGGACCATTGCGGCGCGCCGCGCGCTACGTCCGGGGATGGCTGGCAGATCGAGAATGAAGCGATCCGCGATGGGAAGACCATCGAGATGTGCGAACAGATAGCCGCCACCGGCCAACCCGCGCTCGGTCTGGGCGCGGACCAGCAGTTCGACTGCGCCCGGCCGCCGCGCAAAAGCGGGATAGAGGTCGCCCTCGCGGTCGGCCACTACGGTAACGGCTGTGGACCCGGCCGCGCGCAGGCTTGCCGCCGCCTCGGCACCAGCCAGCCAGCGGCGGGATTCTTTCTCATCCGTCGTGCGGGACGCCTCTTTCGCGGCTGTACCATGCCGTTGCCAGAGCTGCACGTCGGCCAGCCCCAAGATGACGTTGCTGTCCGCGTCAACCGCCAGCACTGGATGCACGAAAAAGGCCGCGTCGGTACCGTTGCCGCCTCGGCCGAACGCGGTCTTGCTGCGCGTATGCCGCGAGAAGTTGATTTCGCTGGTGTCCTGAATCGCCAGCACACGGCGTCCAGCCACCTGCGCCAACAGATGCGACTTCGCCGCGGTGATCAGCGCCGCCTCGCTCACACGTTTGTTGCGCAGAAACCGTCCGAAGGCCTTCTCACCGGCTTCATCGCCGCCAAGCCGTTTGATGCTGACCGTGCGGCGCAGCACCATGCGCCCAAGCAACTGCTGCCCCTTTTTTGCAGCCGCTCGTCCCCAAACACTCCGAGATCGTCCACCATCGTCATCGCGGCCTCCATCCAAAAGACCGCAAAGCACGGAATCATTGATCCGACCGTCCCGCCACTCGTTCCAAGCCACCCGAGTCAACATGTCGCACTCATGGCAAGAACAGGATGTGTCCATCCGATAGGGGTTGGGGAGGGGGTCGCGTGTCTCCATCATTGACCCCCACCCGGCGGCCTACGGCCCATAGCCGACGCTCCGCGTCGGCGTTCTCTACGCCAACAACGGCGGCCGAAGGCCGCCTATGCCTCCCCCTTGCAGGGGGAGGTCCGCCGGAGCCAGCCGGCCGCATGTGCCCGGCCGACTATGTTTATCCTCCTGCCGTGTTCGACCGTACGCCCGACTTCGAGGCCAAGACGCTCTACGTGGTGGGCGGCCTCTACGGCAATCCCGCCGCCTTCGACGTCGTCGAGCAGATGGCGCGGGCGGAGCGCGCGGCGGTCGTGTTCAACGGCGACTTCCACTGGTTCGATGCCAAGCCGGACTGGTTCGCCGCGATCGAAGTCGGCGTCGGGCGGCATCGCGCGCTGCGCGGCAATGTCGAGACCGAGATCGCGCGGCGCAGCGACGTCGGCGCGGGCTGCGGCTGCGCGTATCCTCCGTCGGTCGGCGAGGACGTGGTGCGGCGCTCCAATCGGATCCTGGGCGAACTTCGGGCGATGCCGGCGGCCGCCACACGCATCCGGCTCGCCGGCCTGCCGATGCATCTCGTCGCGCAGGTCGGCGGCCTGCGGGTCGGGATCGTGCACGGCGACGCCGCCTCGCTCGCCGGCTGGCGCTTTGCCCAGGACGCGCTGGACAATCCAATACGCCGCCGCTGGCTCGCCGAAGTCCACCTGGCGTCGCGCATCGACGTGTTCGTCTCGACCCACACCTGCCTCGCGGCGCTGCGCGACTTCACGCTCGAAACCGGCCGCCTCACCGTGATCAACAACGGCGCGGCGGGCATGCCGAATTTCACCGGCTCCACTTTTGGGCTCGTCACCCGCATCGCCATCAGCCCCTCCCCGCACCGGCCGCTGTATGGCCTCATCCGCGACGGCGTCCATATCGATGCGCTGCCACTGCACTACGACCAGCGCGCGTTCCTCGACCGCTTCCTTGCCCGCTGGCCGCAGGACTCGCCGGCCCACGCCTCATATTTCGAGCGCATTGTGTGCGGCCCGGACTACGCGCTCGCGACCGCGGTGGGGTAGCATCGCGCTCCCGATGTCGCGTCTCTCCATCATCATCCCCGTGCTCAACGAGGAAACCGGCATCGCCGCCGCGTTGCAGGCGCTGGCGCCGCTGCAACGGCGCGGCACCGAGGTAATCGTGGTCGACGGCGGCAGCCATGACCGCACCGTGGAGCTCTCCCGCCGCCTCGCCACACGCGTGCTGACCGCTCCGCGCGGCCGCGCCGCCCAGATGAACGTCGGCGCTACAACCGCCGTTGGCGAGGTGCTGCTGTTTCTGCATGCCGACACCGTGCTGCCGCAGGACGCCGACGGCATCGTGCTCTACAGCCTCGCGGCCTCCGGCCGCGACTGGGGCCGGTTCGACATCAGGATCGATAGCCGCAATCCGCTGCTGCGCGCCGTCGCGGGTCTCATGAACCTGCGCTCACATTTCACCGGGATCGCCACCGGCGACCAGGCGATCTTTGTGAGCAAGGCCGCGTTCGAAAAAGTCGGCGGCTTTCCCGACATTGCCCTGATGGAGGACGTCGCGCTGTCGGCGCGGCTCAAGCGGCTTGGTCGGCCGCTGTGCCTGATCGAGCGGGTCGTGACCTCGCCCCGGCGCTGGGAGCAGCACGGCGTGCTGGCGACGATCGCCCTGATGTGGCGGCTGCGGCTGGCTTACGCATTCGGCGCCGATCCCAAGGCGCTGGCGCGACGCTACGGCTACGTGCCGCGCGATAGCTAGACTAGAAACGCAATAGTACCAATCCACACAGGATCATCAGCGCCGCGCCGACACGGCTCGCGCGCAGCGGCTCTTTCAAAAATGTCACCGCGATGATCGCGCCAAACAATACGCTGGTCTCGCGCAAGGCCGCGACGATTGCGATCGGCGCCACTGTCATCGCCCAGATCGCGATCGAGTAGGAAATCACCGCCATCACGCCGCCGCCGACTCCGATCTTCCAGTGCGGCGTCATCGCCGGAATGACCGCGGCGCCGCGGCGCACCAGCGCATAGCCGAGCACCACCGGCGCGATGCCGACGAACAGCCAGCACGAATAGGCGTTGGCGCGGCCCGGCCCGGCGAGCCGCGCGCCAATGCCGTCGACCACCGAATAGAGGCAGATGGTCACCGCGGTGAACAGCGCGAAACCGACCGCGCGGCGGTCGAGCGCCGCGATGTCGCGGCCGCCCCGCAATGACAGCAGCAGCACCCCGGCGGCGAGCAGCACAATGCCGCCCAAGCCGGCGAGGCCGAGCCGCTCGCCGATGGTGAACGTCGTCACCGCCGCCGTCATCAGCGGCGCGCTGCCCCGTGCGATCGGATAGACCTGACCAAGATCGCCGGCGCGATAGCTCTCGATCAACCCCGCGAAATAGAACAGGTGGATGGCGATCGAGGCGACCAGCCACGGCCACGAGGCCGGCGCCGGGATGCCGACGAACGGCACGAACACCAGCGCGACCGCGCCCGCGCCGAGCGCGATCAGCGCGGTGGTGGCGAGCGGGTCGAGCGTTCTCTTGATGCTGGCGTTCCAGCCGGCGTGACAGGCGGCGGCGAACAGCACGGCAAGGAATACAAACCCGTCCATCAGCGCGGCAGACCCCGCTCCGCGAGCTGGCGATCGTAGTCCAGCACCGCCTGCAGCAGCACCTGCGCGCCCGCCGCGCACTGTTCCTTGGAGCTGAACTCTGCCTCGTTGTGGCTGATGCCGCCGAGGCAGGGCACGAAGATCATCGCTGCCGGCGCCACCCGCGAAACGTAAGCGGCGTCGTGCCCCGCGCCGGAGATCATGTCCCGCGCCGAGAAGCCGGACAGTTCCGCGCCGCGCCGCACCGCAGCGACGCAGCCGGCATCGAACCGCAGCGCCGGCTGGTGCCAGATTTTCTGGAACGCGACTTCAAGGCCGAGCGGCGCGCAGATTTCATGAAGTGAGGTTTCCAGCGCCGCCTCCATTTCGTCGAGTTGCCCATCTTCCGGATGGCGCATGTCGACCACGAAGAACACCTCGCCCGGCACCACGTTCGGCGAGTTCGGCCGGTTCTCGATCCGCCCCACCGTCGCCACCGCGCTCGGCGCATGCATCCGGCCGATCGCATCGACCCGCTCGATCACGCGTGCGGCGCCGAGCAGCGCATTCTTGCGGCCTTTCATCGGCGTCGCGCCGGTGTGGGCATCCTGCCCGGTCAGCGTCGTCTCGTACCAGCGCATCGACTGTACGCCGGTAACGACGCCGACCTCCTTTGCTTCGGCCTCCAGGATCGGGCCCTGCTCGATATGCAGTTCGAAGAACGCGGAGAGCGGGTGATCGCCGCATTGCTCCGCACCGCAATAGCCGATCGCCTCGAGCGCCGCGCCGAAGCTCGCGCCCGCCAGGTCCTGCCGCGCGTGCGCCCAGTCGCGCTCGAACACCTTGGCGAACACGCCGGACGCCATCATGGCCGGCGCGAAGCGCGAGCCCTCCTCATTGGTCCAATTCACGACCTCGATCGGCGCGTGCGTCTCGTAACCGGCTTCGACCAGTGTCCGCAGCGCCTCGAGCGCCGCCAGCACGCCGAGCACGCCGTCGAACTTGCCGCCGGTCGGCTGGGTGTCGAGATGGCTGCCCATCGCGATTGGCGGCACGTCGGCCGCGCCGTCGCGCCGCGCAAACATCGCGCCCATGTCGTCGACGGTGACGCGGCAGCCCAGCGCCTCGGCTCGCGCCTTGAACCAGTCGCGCACCTGGCGGTCGAGATCGGTCAGCGTGAGCCGGCAGATGCCGCCCTTGGCGGTGCCGCCGATCGCGGCAGTCTCCATCAGCTCGCCCCACAGCCGCTCGGCGTTGATGGCGAGGTTACGCATGGGCTGATGCTGATCTCTCGCCGTCATTCCGGGGCGCGCCGCAGGCGCGAACCCGGAATCCATAACCACCAGCGGGAGTATGGATTTCGGGTCCGCCGCTACGCGGCGTCCCGAAATGACGGCGGGGGGTCACGCCCGCGCCCGCTGCGCGGCCGGCGCCCACAGCTTCGGTCCGACCCGCAGGTATTGATTGACCCGCGGCACCTCGGCGCCGAGCGCCGCCCCGGCATGCCAGCCCCAGCGCGGATCGTTGAGGAAGCCGCGCGCCATCGCCACCATGTCTGCCTTGCCGCCGGCGACGATTGCCTCGGCCTGCTCCGGCATCAGGATCAGCCCGACCACGCGCGTCGCGATGCCCGCTTCCTTCTTGATCTGCTCGGCGATCGGCACGTTGTAGCCCGGCTCGGTCGGGTTGCGGGTGTCCGCGGTGATGCCGCCCGAGGAGGTGTCGACGAAATCCATCCCGTCTTCCTTGAGGGCCTCGGAATACGCGACGGCGTCCGCCGGGGTGATGCCGTCGTCGCGCCAGTCGCTGCCGGTGATGCGAGCCCCGAACGCGACACTGGTCGGCACCACGGCACGCACGGCCTGCGCCAGCTCGCGGCCGAACCGCATGCGGTTCTCCAGCGAGCCGCCATACTGGTCGGTGCGCTTGTTGGAAACCGGCGACAGGAAGGAGTGCGCCAGATAGCCGTGCGCGTAGTGCAATTCGATCAGGTCGTAGCCGATGCGCACCGCGCGCTTGGCGGCATTGACGAAGGCGTCGCGCACCCGCGCGATGTCGTCCAATGTCATCTCGCGCGGCGTGTGCCAGCCGTCGCCGAACGGGATCGCCGACGGCGCGACGGTCGGCCAGGGATCCTGCCCCGGCTTGAGCGGGCCGCCACCCTCCCAGGGCCGCTGCGCCGAAGCCTTGCGCCCCGCGTGCGCGAGTTGCACGCCGAGCTTGGCGGTGCCGATCCAGCGCAAATGATCGATCACCTTCTGCATCGCCGCCTCATTGGCGTCCGAATAAAGCCCGGCGCAACCATGAGTGATACGGCCGTGGCGCTCGACGTGGGTCGCCTCGATCACAAGCATGCCTGCGCCGGAATTCGCCAGCATGCCGAGGTGACTCATGTGCCAGTCGGTGAAGCAGCCGTCCTCCGACGAGTATTGACACATCGGCGCGATGACGATGCGGTTGGACAGTTCGAGACCAGCAAGCTTGATGGGAGAGAACAACTTCGACATGTGATGTTGGGTCCTTACGCGATTACGTCGGCAACCTGAGAATGGCGAGCGCCAGAGCCTGCGCGCGCGGCACCAGCGTATCCACCTCCATAAATTCCTCCGGCGTGTGGCCTTTGCCGCCGACCGGTCCGACGCCGCAGATGGTCGGCGCACCGGTCGCCGATGCGAACCCGGAGTTCGCACAGCCGCCGGTGAAGATCGAGCTCGACTCGTTGCCGAGCTCGCGGATGCCGTCCGCGTAATGCTGGAACAGCGACTTGTTGTCGGCGGTCTCGACCATCGGCAGGAATTCGCCGCTGATCTCCAGCTTCGCCGTGGTGCCGGGAACGAAGCTCTTGGCCATGATCGCTTCGACCTTCTCCATCGTCGCCCTGCGCTGGTCGAAGGTAATGAACCGCAGATCGACCTCGCCCCTCGCCCACGGCGCCACGGTGTTGACGGTCTGCCCGCCCGACACGACGCCGACGTTGAGCGTGACACCCTTGCCCGGATCGCTCAGCGCGTGCAGCGCCAATGTCTTGTGCGCCAGTTCGTTGATCGCGCTGATGCCGGCCTCGAAATTAGCGCCGGAGTGCGCCGCCTTCCCGGTGATCTCGAAGCGCATGAACACGCCGCCCTTGCGCCCGGTCACCGCGATGCCGGGGCCGCGGCCCGGCTCCGAGTTGAACACCGCGCGGGCGGGCCGGGCGAATTGCTCGATCACCTCGCGCGAGAATGGCGAGCCGATCTCCTCGTCGCCGGTGAACAGCGCCGTCACGGGCGCCGACGCGCCGCCGAACTTCTTCAGCGCGGCCAAAATGAAACAGTTCATCACCAGGCCCGACTTCATGTCGGAGACGCCGGGGCCATAGGCGCGCGGGCCGTCGATCTTGAACGGCCGGCGGGTCGGCTCGCCCTTGGGGAAAACGGTGTCGCGATGGCCCATCAGCAGGATCGGCCGGTTGGAGCCGCCCGAATTGCCGACGGTGGCGTTGATGGCGTCACCGAACTTGCTATCCGGCGTGACCTCGCTGGCGATGCCCTGGCTGTCGAGGAACCGGCGGATATGGCCGCCGACCGCATCAACGCCGGCCTTGTCGTAGCTTCCGCTGTCGGTGTTCACCAGCGTTTCCAGGAGCGCCAGCATGGCGCCGCGCTGGCTCGCCAGCCAGTCGAGGATTTGCCGCTCGTTTTGGGTGGGTTTCGTCATGCGGGCCCTGTGCGGGCCGCAATCTGGCACAAGCACACCCCATGAATCGAGATGGCCGGGTCACAGGTAGCGGAGAGACGCCATCCTTCGGACGGCTATGCCCGGCCATGACGGAACGCCGACGTTATCAGCTATTCCGCAGCCTCGCGGCGGTAGTCCTCGGGGCGCGGCGCGATCTCGGCCCATCGCTCGGCGGCGGCAATGGCCTGGCGCATGCACAGGGCGAATTGCTCATCGGTATAATAGTGCTTCCAGCGGCCCGTCCTGTAGAGATCGGCGAAGTGTGCCCTCCGGCGCTCGGCCAAGTCTCGCCACTTGCGCGCGGCGCTGTCCATCGCAAACGGGTATTGCCGAGTGGTCATCGTCAAACCGCTGGCCGCCGCGTCGGCGGCATCTGGATGCTGACGTGCACATAGAACGCGAACAACGTGAGATTGTCCGGCCCCCGGCCAGAACGCGCTTATTCACAGGGCTTTCACTGAAAAAACGGGAACGCGACAAACGCCACCGACGAATCGAAGCTGATTCGATTCGCGTCTACAACGCAAGCGGGAATGCCGGTTATGCGCGTTGTGAACAGTATGAACAGGGGTTCTACGGCTTGATGGCGATGATTCCTTCGATCTCGACCGACATCCCGTTCGGCAGCGAACCCATGCCGACCGCCGAGCGCGCGTGCCGTCCGGCATCGCCGAACACCTCGACGAACAGGTCGGAGCAGCCGTTGATCACCTTGGGCTGGTCCTGGAAGTCGGGCGGCGCGTTGACCATGCCGAGCAGCTTGACGATGTAATCGACCCGGTCGAGCGAGCCGAGCGCTGTCTTCATGGCGGACAGCATGCCGAGCCCGGTCAGCCTCGCGCGGCGGTAGCCCTCCTCGATCGAGACCTCTGTGCTGACCTTGCCGAGCAGCATCTTGCCGTTCTCACGCGGCCCCTGCCCCGCGAGATAGAGGATGTTCCCAGCGATGCGGTACGGCAGATAGTTCGCGACCGGAACCATCAGTTCGGGCAACACGATGCCGAGTTGTTTCAAACGGGCTTCTGCGGACATGGTACTTCTCGGTTGGTTGGACCTGTCATCCTATTCAATTGCTGACGGGCTTGTCCCTACGTTCTGGGCCTACCACGTTGCCCCGTCTATGACGGCCGATATGCAATATCTAGCCGTGCTGCGGCAGCTTCCAGTTTCTTGTCGAATGTCCATAGTGACGCCGCCGACGAGAGCCGGGCTGAGGCGATCAAATGAGCGTCAACGTAGCCGATACCGATCCCAAAAAGACGCCATTGCTCGATCAATTGCAGAGTTTCCTGATCGGTGGCCACGATGGCTTGCGGCAAGTCCTGAAGATCCCGAATGAAGGCATCGCGTTGCGGTAGATTTCCGATCGCCAGTTCGCCGATCACGAAGGGATGGATGAGAACCTCCCCGGCTTCAAGCAGCGAGGCGAATATTCCAATCTCACGACGGATATGCTGTGCCCAAATCGAGGTGTCGACCAGGATCATCGGGACTGAGGTCGACGACGACGTCCTGCCTTGAAATGTGGCTCGCTCCCACCCAGGCGCGCCAACCGACGGGCGGCCTCGCGCTGCACGAGCGCTGTGAGTGCCTCGTGAACAAGCGCGGATTTCTCCTTTACGCCGGTGTACTCCTGCGCTCTCTCCAGCAGTTTGCTGTCGAGAGCCAGCGTGGTTCGAATTTTAGGGGCGCCCATTTGTCGATCTCCAGGCACATAAAATAGCATCATTTGATGCTGTTTTCAATGCGCCGACTTTAAAGCCGAATGCGCAGCAGGTTCGCGATCTCGCCGATGATGCCGCGGCGGAACAGCAGCACGCAGGCGACGAAGACGACCCCCTGGATCACCGTCACCCATTGCCCGACCTGCGCCAGGTAGTTCTGCATCGCAATGATGACGAACGCACCGGCCACCGGGCCGAACACGGTGCCGAGGCCCCCGACCAGCGCCATCAGCACCACCTCGCCTGACATCGGCCAGTCGACGTCAGTCAGCGACGCAAGCTGGAACACGATCGCCTTGGTGGCGCCGGCAACGCCCGCGAAGGTCGCCGATAGCACGAAGGCGACGAGCTTGTAGCGCTCGGTCTTGTAGCCGAGCGAGATCGCGCGCGCCTCGTTCTCGCGGATCGCCTTGAGCACCTCGCCGAACGGCGAATGGATGATGCGGTAGATCAGCAGGAATCCGGCGAGGAAGATCGCCAGCACCGTGAGATACATATTGGTCTGGTCGGCAAGATTGATCACGCCGAACAGGTGGCCGCGCGGCACCGCCTGGATGCCATCCTCGCCGCCGGTGAACGGCGCCTGCACCGCGAAGAAGTACATCATCTGCGCGAGCGCGAGCGTGATCATGGCGAAGTAGATGCCCTGCCGGCGGATCGCGAGAGACCCTGCGACGATACCCAGCACTGCCGCGGTGGCGGCCCCGGCGAGGATCGCGAATTCCGGGTTGAAGCCCCAGGCTTTGGCGGCATAGGCGCTGACGTAGCTGGCCCAGCCAAAATAAAGCGCGTGGCCGAACGACAGCAGACCGACATAGCCAAGCAGCAGATTGAAGGCGCAGGCGAACAGCGCGAAGCACAGCGCCTTCATCAGGAACAGCGGATAGACGAACAGCGGCGCAACCAGCAGAAGCGCGACCATGATGACGAAGCCGATCATCTCGCTCACGCTACGTGCCATCGTCTGTCCCGCGAGTTGTCCTGTCGCGGTGGCTGGATCGACATGCGCCATCACGCCCTCCGTCCGAACAGGCCGGCCGGCCGGATCAGCAGTACGATCGCCATGATGATGAAGATCACCGTGTTGGACGCCTCCGGGAAGAACACCTTGGTCAGACCCTCGATCACGCCGAGTCCGAAGCCGGTGACGATGGCGCCCAGGATCGAGCCCATGCCGCCGATCACCACGACCGCGAACACCACGATGATGAGATGCGAACCCATCTGCGGGCTGACGCTGTAGATCGGCGCCGCCATCACGCCGGCGAGCGCGGCCAGCGCCACGCCGAACCCGTAGGTCAGCGTGATCATGCGCGGCACGTTGATGCCGAAGGCGCGCACCAGCGCCGGATTCTCGGTCGCGGCACGCAGATAGGAGCCAAGCTTGGTGCGCTCGATCACGAACCAGGTGGCAAGACACACCGCCAGCGAGAACACCACCACCCAGGCGCGGTAGTTCGGCAGGAACATGAAGCCGAGATTCTGCCCGCCGCGCAGCGCCTCGGGCACCTGATAAGGCAGGCCGGAGGAACCGAAATAGTTGCGGAACAAGCCTTCGACGATCAGCGCCAAGCCGAATGTCAGCAGCAGCCCATAAAGATGATCGAGCTTGTAGAGCCACTGCAGAAACAGCCGCTCGACCGCGACGCCGAATGCACCGACCGCGATCGGCGCGATCACCAGCGCCAGCCAATAGTTGATGCCGAGATACTGCAGCAGGAAGAATGCGGCGAACGCGCCCATCATGTATTGGGCGCCGTGCGTGAAATTGATGATGTTGAGCATGCCGAAGATCACGGCCAGGCCCAGGCTGAGCAGCGCGTAGAACGAGCCGTTGATCAAGCCGATCAGAAGCTGGCCGAACAGCGCGCCGGATGGGATGCCGAAGATTTCGAACAAGCGGACAACTCTCTCAGCTTGTCATCGCCGGGCTTGACCCGGCGATCCCGCTTAGAAAAGCACCGTGCTCACCTAAGCGGGATCACCGGGACTCGCCGCGCTTCGCGCGGCGGCCCGGTGATGACGGTTCAAGCCTAGCCGCTGACCAGCGGGCAGCCGCCTTCCTTGATCGGACGGAACGCTTCCGCCGCCGGGATGGTGGCGCGCGTATGGTAAAGATCCCACGGCCCCTTCGACTCGGCCGGCTTCTTGACCTCGAACAGGAACATGTCGTGGATCTTGCGGCCGTCCTGGCGGATGCTGCCCTTGCCGAACACGCGGTCCTCGGTCGGCATCGACTTCATCTTGGCGACCACCGCTGCGCCGTCCGAGTCACTCTTCAACTCGGCGACCGCCTTCAGGTAGTGCGTGACCGCCGAGTAGACGCCAGCGTGGATCATGCTGGGATAGACGCCCTTGTTGCGCTCCGCGAACTTCTTGGCGAATTCGCGGTTGGCGTCGTTCTGGTCCCAGTACCACGCTTCGGTGAAGGTCAGGCCCTGGGCGACCGGCAGGCCCAGCGCCTTGACGTCGGTGAGGAAGATCAGCAGCGCGGCGAGGCTCTGCCCGCCCTTGACGATGCCGAATTCCGCGGCCTGCTTGATCGCGTTGGTGGTGTCGGAGCCCGCGTTGGCGAGGCCGATGATCTGCGCCTTCGATGACTGCGCCTGCAGCAGGAAGGACGAGAAGTCGGTGCCCGGGAACGGATGGCGGACGCGCCCATTCACCTTGCCGCCGTTCTTTTCCACGACCGCCGCGGTGTCGCGCTCGAGTGCGTGGCCGAATGCGTAGTCGGCGGTGAGGAAAAACCAAGTCTTGCCGCCGGTCTTCACGATGGCATTGCCGGTGCCGTTGGCGAGTGCCCAGGTGTCGTAGGTCCAGTGGATCGTATTGGGCGTGCAGGCCTTGCCGGTCAGATCGGACGCCGCGGCGCCAGACACCAGGAATACCTTGTTCTTCTCCTTGACGATCTGGTTCACCGCGAGCGCGACCGACGACGTCGGCACGTCGACGATGACGTCGACCTTGTCGCGGTCGATCCAGGTGCGCACGATGTTGGAACCGACGTCCGGCTTGTTCTGATGGTCGGCGCTGACGATCTCGACCTTGAGGTCCTTGGCGGCGGCGCCGAGATCCTCGAGCGCCATCTGGGCCGCGACCACCGAGCCCGGCCCGGCGAGGTCGGCGTAGGTGCCCGACATGTCATTCATGACGCCGATCTTGACGACGCCATCGCTCATTTGCGCCTGCGCGGTTCCGCACATCAACGCGGCCGAGAACGCGGCCAAACTCATGAGACGTTTCATTCCCATTCTCCTTTGGTTGTGCCCCCAGGCACTCAAACTCCAGGCACTTAAACTCCAAGATATTCGTGCAGCTTTTCCAGGTTCGCGTCCAATTCCGAATTCAGGAAGCTTTCGGCGACGCGGCCGTGCTCCATCACATAGTAGCGGTCGGCCACTGTCGAAGCGAACCGAAAGTTCTGCTCGACCAGCAGGATGGTGAAGCCCTGCTGCTTCAGCGTGCGGATCGTCTTGCCGATCTGTTGGATGATAACGGGCGCTAATCCCTCGGTCGGCTCGTCGAGCAGCAAGAGCCGCGCGCCGGTGCGCAAAATCCGCGCAATCGCCAGCATCTGCTGCTCGCCGCCGGACAGCTTGGTGCCCTGGCTGGAGCCGAGCCGCTCTTTCAGATTGGGGAACAGCTCGAAGATGCGATCGAGACTCAGCCCGCCGGTCCGAACCTGTGGCGGCAGCAGCAGATTTTCCTCGACCGTCAGGCTGGCAAAGATGCCCCGCTCTTCCGGACAGATGGCAATGCCCGCGCGTGCAATCTCATTTGAGGCTGCGCCAATCATCTCGCGGCCCTCGAAGCGCACCGAGCCGCTGCGCTGGCCGACCATGCCCATCACCGACTTCAGCGTCGTGGTTTTGCCGGCGCCGTTCCTGCCCAGCAGCGTCACCACCTCGCCCTGGTGAACTTCGAAGTTCACGCCATGCAGGATGTGGGACTCGCCGTACCACGCCTGCAGGTCGGACACCGCGAGCAGCGGGGTGCGCTTATCAAGCATGGCCCACCCCCATGTACGCCTCACGCACCTCCGGATTGCTCGAGACGGTCGCGTAGTCGCCTTCAGCCAGCACTCGGCCGCGCGTCAGCACGGTGATGCGGTGGCACAGGTTCTCCACCACCGAAAGATTGTGTTCGACCATCAGCACCGTGCGGTCCGCGGCGACCGACTTGATCAGCTTGGCGATGCGGTCGATGTCCTCGTGGCCCATGCCGGCGGTCGGCTCGTCGAGCAGCAGCATTTCCGGATCGAGCGCGAGCGTGGTCGCGATTTCGAGCGCGCGCTTGCGGCCATAGGGCAGCTCGACCGCCGTGACATGCGCAACGTCGGACAGGCCGACGTCACCGATCAGCTTGAGCGCGCGTTCGTTGAATTGATCCAGCACCTTCTTGCTGCGCCAGAAGTCGTACGAACCGCCGCGCTGCCTTTGCAGCGCGATGCGCACGTTCTCAAGCACGCTGAGATGCGGAAACACCGCCGAGATCTGGAACGAACGCACCACGCCCAGCCGCGCCACGTCGGCGGGCGCCAGCGACGTGATGTCCTGGCCCTTGTAGACGATGCGGCCGCGGCTCGGCTGCAGGAACTTGGTGAGCAGATTGAAGCAGGTGGTCTTGCCGGCGCCGTTCGGACCGATCAGCGCGTGGATGGTGCCGCGCTCGACGCGCAGGCTGACGCCGTTCACGGCGACGAAACCGGCGAATTCCTTGGTCAGATCCTCGGTTTCGAGGATGAACTCACTCATACGCGGACATCCCCTCAGCGCGCGCAACCAAGAGCGCTCGCCACACTCGTGCATGCATTTAGAGGGGGTTCCAAGCGGGCGTCTAGACCTCAATTGGTGCGGTCTGCCAAAAAACGAACCCGCCCGGACGGGGACGTCCGGGCGGGCCGTTGAGACCGGCGCGAGGGGAAGGCGGGGCGTTGCGCACCGATCGCAGCTTGAGAAACCGGAAACTCAGTAGCGGCAGACCTTCACGGTGCCGGCGAAGTTGCCCCATTGGTCGAACCGATCGACGTAGCGGCAGCGATAGCCGTAGCTGTAGCTGTAGCTGTAGCCATAGGCGGGCTCGACATAGACGGGCTGGGCGGCAGCGGCGATCGAGCCGGCAACAATGCCCGCACCGATCAGGCCGGCGCCGATTGCCCAGCCGCGGCCACGGGCCTCGGCAGTGCTCGGCAGCGCGAGCGTGGCGGCAATCGCGAGAGCGGAGAGAGCGGCAGCAAACTTGGTCTTGGTGTTCATGGCGGTCTCCCGTTGTTACCTGCGGGCCGAAAAGCCCTTGCTGCAGGTTGGTCGGCGCGGCCGGAGAAAAGGTTCAACGCCGGTTCAACATCCTTAAAAAAGACGACCCGCCCGGAGGGAACCGGGCGGGTCAAGCAAATCGGCGCGGGGGAAAGGCGGGGCGTACGCGCCGATCGCAGGTTCCTAGTAGACGTAGCGGCAGACCTTGCTGGAGCCGACGTAGTTGCCCCAGGCATCGAAGTTGCGGACCCAGCGGCAGCGATAGCCGCCGTCGAGGTACACGGGCTGCGTGGCGGCATAGACCGAACCGGCAACAATCCCCGCTCCGAGCAGACCGGCACCGATCGCCCAACCGCGGCCACGGGCCTCGGCAGCGCTCGGCAGCGCGAGCGTGGCAGCAATCGCGAGAGCGGAAAGCGCGGTGGCAAACCTAGTCTTGGTGTTCATGGGTAGCCTCCCTGGAATGACAGCGGGCCAATGGCCCTGTTGCCAATTGGTCGGTCGCGGGAGGAGGAAGGTTCAAGAGGCTGCGGACGGGGCCAGACGCCGCCGCCCAAGAGCCTCGCCTAAAAGAACTTGAAATTCAGGTACTTATATCCGAAAGGGATGGCCAGACCGCACCAGTCAAAGTTCGTAGCGCCCGATCCCGATTGCCCGCGCGGTAGCAATCATCCTGTTGTCATAGCTGGCGAGACGAACCTCGTCGCCCTGCCCTCGCGCATAATCGACCGTTGCGAGATGCAACGCGTCCAGTGTCCTTGGGGCATTCGGGAACGGCTCCAGCGCGCGCGCCAGAACCGTCGGCGTCAACTCAATCAGTTGTACGCGACCAAGCAAAATCTCAGCTCGTTCGCCCAGTCGCCTGGCAAGTTGCTGGGCGTGAAGCCGATTCCAAACTTCGTATTCGAGCAACCGGCTTGAGATCAGCGATTGTTCCCACAAATGATCCGGCACCGGCCTGGGCTCTGTCAGGAGCGAGGCCAGAGCGACGGAGCTGTCGAGGTAGATCACCACCGGTCAGCCCGGTCTTTATCCAACTCTTCCATCAACTCTTCGAGCGTCATAATCGGCTCGCCTCGCGGCAGCGGTCCCTTGGCTGGCGCGCGCGCCGGCGTCACATGTCCCTGGCGGATCGCCTCAGCCCATCGCGCATCGGCGACATGACCTCGGTGCCTCGGCTGCGGCGGCACGAGTTCCGCCACCACGCGATCGCGATCGGTAACCAAGACCGTCTCGCCGCTCGCAGCGATACGGACGTATTCGCTGAGCTTGTTCTTCAGGACCTTGATGCCGACTGACCGCATGGCACCAAAGTAGCTACTGGTAGCTACTTTGTCAATTCGCGGCTTACTGCGCCACCGCAGCCTTCGGCTCGGGTGGCACGTCGGGTCCCGCCACCGTGCGCGGCTCCAGCGCCAGGATGGCTTGGTAGGCGTCGGCGAGACCCGCACCGAACTGTTCGTCCGGACCCACCGGGCCGAGATCCTTCGCGGTCGACAGCAGGATCCTGCGCACGCTATCCGGGTCGAGTGTCGGCTTGCGCTCGAGGATCAGGGCAACGACGCCGCTGACATGGGCCGCCGCGACCGAGGTGCCAGTCGTCACGACGTAGTTGGCGTTGGGCGACGGAACCAGAATGTCCACGCCCGGCGCTGCCACTGCAATGTGACCGCCACGGTTCGAACGCGCGAACAGCTTGTCCTCGGCGTCGGTCGCGGTGACCGCGATCACGTTGGGATCGGCGGCGGGAAATTGGGGCGGCGACTTGTCGCCGAAATTCCCGGCGGCGGCGACCAGCACAATGCCGCGCGCGCGCGCGGTCGCAAGCGACCGTGAAAGACCTGGATCGGCGGGACCGGCGAAGCTCATGTTGATGACGCGGGCGTTCTGCGCCAGCGCGTGGTCGATGCCTTTGATGATCGCGAAGGTGGTGGCCTCGGCGCTATTGCCGGAGACGCCGAACGCACGGATCGCCAGGATGCGTGCGGCGGGCGCCACACCCATCAGGCGCGAGCGGGCGGCGATCGTGCCTGCCATTGCAGTGCCGTGCGCATGCGGCTTCTCGGCCTTGCCCAGCGCGTCGTAGGTGCCGGCGATCACGCCGCGCAGCTCCGGATGACCGGCATCGACGCCGGAATCGATCACCGCGACCAGGATGTTGCTGCCTTTGGTCAGGCTGTGCGCTTCCTGCAGCCGCAGCTTGGTCAGCGCGTATTGCGCCGGGTCGCCGCCGAGCGCCGGCAAGGCGCCGGCAGCCGCCGCGACCGGCGTCGCGGTCGGCGTCGAGGCGGCGGGCGGTGTAAAGGTCGCGGGCCGTTCGCCCGCATCCTGCGCGGCAGCGTAGAGATAGTTTGGCTGTCCGGCGCGCAACTGGGCCTCACGCCGAAGCCCGGCGAGCACCACGCGTACCGGCCGGCCGTCGGCGATGCGAGCGCGGAAGAATGTCGTGCCCGTGCTCTGCAGGGTCACCGAGTTCGAGCCGGGCGAGCCGGTGTCGCTGCGTCAGCGCGACGATCGCCTGCGGCGCCAGATTGCCGGCGAACTCGAGCACGACTTCGTTCGGCACGAAGCGGTTTTCGTTCTGCGGCGGAATGTTGATGCTGCCGCCGGTCGGTGCGAGCGAAATCTGCGGACCGGCGGGCCCGCCGGACGGGGGCGGCGGAGGCGGCGCCGCGACTGCGGTGCCGATTGCGACACCCGTGCCGATCGCAACGCCGGTGCCGATCACAACCGGCGGCACCCAGCCCGGACGCGGATAGCGGCCAGGCCAGCGTGGCGGACGACCGGCGCCGGGCTCCGGGTACTTCTCGCCGACCACGGGGCCCTTCGGCGGCTTGCCGCCGCCATCCTTGCCGGGCCCTGGCGGCTTCTCGCCAACCACAGGCCCCTTCGGCGGCTTGCGACCGCCGTCCTTGCCCGGATAGGTGGCAGCCGACTTCGAGCCCACCTTGGAGCCCCATTTCGAGCCGTATTTGGGATTGACCATCCTGGCGCCGGTGACGCGCGGCACTGTGGTGACGCGCGGCACGGTGGTCTGGCGCATCATCATCGAGCGCTGTCCGCCCAGGTTTGCGCCGCCCATATTCATCCGGGCGCCGCTAAAGCCAAAGCCGCCGCGGCGCTGGGCCTCGGCTTCTTCGATGGCGGAGAGGGCAAAAACCGCGGCGACCGCCGCAACGGACAGGCCGCGTGCGAGATAGGCGCGTCGGTGCAAGCGCATGGATGCCTCCAGGCGAGACTGCGGTTCAGATATCGAACAACAACAAGGCGCCGGCTTTGCGGCGCCTTGGAATTACTGGGCAGCCGGGACGGTGAAGCCGACCACCGGATTGCCCTGCATCCGCTTGACGATGCTGCCGAGCTCGGCCTGACCGACCGCCTTCTCCGCGACCTTGAGGCGGAACAGCCCGCTGCCGGCCGCCGGACCGCCGGCGATGCTGGCCTTGTGCTCGGCCAGGAACTTGCTGATTTCGTCGACGCTGGCCTGGGGATTGAACCGGATCAGCACATAAGAGCCGGTGCCGTCCTGCTGCGCGCCGTGGGAGGCGAGCTGCGGGCCGCTGGTCTTGTCCTGCAGCACCGAGCCGGCGATCAGCCCGGCCTGCAGCATGATCGCGATGGCGGCGGCGCCCGCGGCATAAGCCAGGGTGCGCGGCTGGAAGCTTGCGACGAAGCCGGTGGCCCAGGCCGCGAGGTTAAAAGAAGTGCGCGGCGTGCGCACCGGCTCGGCGTCGATCTTGGCGAACAGGTCCTGCATCGCGCGCGCCGACGGCGCACCGAGCGATTCATTGAGGCGGATGGCTTCGCCAAGCTCCTCGCGCACCGCCTCGTAGCGGCTCGCGAGCTCGTTGTCGTTGGCGAGCGCGCGCTCGACGCGCTCGGCGTCGCGGCGGCTCAGCGTTCCGGCAGCATGCCACGGCAGGAGGAGTTCGATGTCCTCTTGCATCTCTTTGTTCTTCGTATTCATGGCCAACCTCTCTCGATCCCTTGCGCTTTTAGGAGTTCTGCGAGTTTCTTCCTCGCGTAGAACATCCTTGTTTTTACGGTCGCTTCCGGAATGCCGACGATCTCGGCGACTTCCTCCACCGATTTCTCGTGGTAGTAGACGAGATCGATGATCTCCCGGTGTTCAGCGGAGAGTGCCTCCATGCACTTCCGTAGAACTGCGCCCTTCTCCTTTTTCTCCAGTGCGACCTCGGGGGTATCGGAAGTATCCTCGATCGCCTCTGCAGTCTCGTCGTCCAACTCTTGCTCAGGCTTGCGCCGGAGCACCGATAGCGCCTTGAACCTTGCGATCGCCAGGAGCCAGGTCGAAACAGCAGCGCGCCCTTCGAACTTTCCCGCCTGACGCCACACGTCCAGGAACACTTCACTGATCAAGTCCTCCGCCGTGGCTTCGTTACGGACCAGGCGGAGGGTGAAGCGGTAGACCCGTACATGGTGCCGTGCGAACAGCACCTGCATGGCAAGCCGATCGCCGTTCGCGATCCGACCAATCAGGACTTCGTCCGATGTGGCAGGGTTCGTGACCAACTACGGCTCTCGTGGGGTTAGACGCGGGAAAAGCGGTTTGGGTTCAAATCGTTCGCAAATTTCTACCCAAACCCCTTGATCTGCAAGCGAAAATAGTCGCAACCGAAGGTCCTATCCGCTAGCTTCAGGGGGGTCTCCTCCGCCCCGCAGCCCTCCTCAATGCCCGCCGCACCCCTGACCCTGGCAGCCCTGAACGCGATGGCCCCTCAAGCCTTTGTCGCGGCGCTGGCAGAAGTGTTCGAACACGCGCCCTGGGTGGCGGAGGCGGTGGTGAGCGGACGGCCCTGCCTCACGGTCGCGGCGCTGCACGACGCCATGATTGGCGCGGTGCGAAACGAGACCGCCGAGCGGCAACTGGCCTTCATCGGGGGACACCCGGAACTGGGCAGCCGGGTCGGACAAGCCGCCGATCTCACCGACGCCTCCCAATCGGAACAAGGAAGTCTCGGCCTCAACGGCCTGAGCGCAGACGAGTTCGCGACCTTCTCGCGCCTCAACCAGGCCTACCGCGACAAATTCCGCTTTCCCTTCATCATTTGCGTGCGCAGGCACACCCGCGACTCCATCCTGCGCAATTTCGAGCGGCGGCTCGGCAACGGCGTCGCCGCCGAGCGCGCGCAGGCGCTGACCGAAATCGGGCTGATCACCAGGCTGCGGCTGGTGGCGCTGGTCGATGGGCCTGGCGCCCCTTTCACGACCGGCCGGCTCTCGACCCATGTGCTCGATACCACCACCGGCCGCCCTGCCCCCGGCATCAAGGTGACGCTTCACGAGATCGGCAGCAGCGCCCGCGGGCTGATCGCCGAGGCCGTCACCAACACCGACGGCCGCACCGACAAGCCGCTGATCTCCGGCGAGCCGCTGCGCATTGGCACCTATGAGCTGACGTTTCACGTCGGCGGCTATTTCCGCGCCGGCTTTCTCGACGCCGTGCCGATCCGGTTCGGCATTGCGGAGCCGGAGGGGCACTACCACGTGCCGTTGCTCGTGACGCCGTGGAGCTATACGACTTACCGAGGCAGTTAGAGTTTTAGAGGGAAGGAAACAACGTGATCGATCTCTACACCTGGACCACGCCGAACGGCCGCAAGATTTCCATCGCGCTCGAGGAAATGGGCCTGCCTTACACCGCGCACGCGGTCGACATTTCCAAGGACGAGCAATTCAAGCCGGAATTCCTCAAGATCAGCCCGAACAACCGCATTCCGGCAATCGTCGACCGCGACAACGGCCTCTCCCTGATGGAGTCCGGCGCGATCCTGCAATACCTCGGCGACAAGACCCACAAGCTGCTGCCGAAGTCCGGCGAGAAGCGCTGGCGCACGCTGGAGTGGCTGAACTGGCAGATGGGCGGCCCCGGCCCGATGCTCGGCCAGGTGCACCACTTCACCAAGTACAATCCCGGCAAAGCGCCCTATGCCGAGGAGCGCTATCTCAAGGAAGGCCACCGGCTCTACAAGGTGCTCAACACGCGCCTCGAAGGCCGCGAATACGTCGCCGACGATTATTCGATCGCCGACATCGCGATCTGGCCCTGGATCTCGCGCTACGAATGGCAGACCATCGACCTAAACCAATATCCCAACGTGAAGCGCTGGTACCTCACCATCGCGAAGAAGCCGGCGACGCAGAAGGGCTACAAGGTGCCGAAGGACGTCGGCGAGGTGCCGATCCCGGCGTAGCGCATGATCCCGAAAAGTGGGAACCGGTTTTCGGACCAGATCATGCGCGAACAAGAATGATCTTGAATACCGAAGCAATCGCCAACGAAGCGCTGACGGCAATCGACAACGGCCGCCAGATCGTTTCTTTCTCGGCGCGCGATGCCGGCTTCACGCTCGACGACGCCTACAACGTCACCGCCGCGATGCGAGGCAAGCGCCTCGCGCGCGGCGAGCGCGTGCTGGGCCGCAAGATCGGCTTCACCAACCGCACCATCTGGGCCGAGTACGGCGTCTATGCCCCGATGTGGGGCTATGTTTACGACCGCACGGTGCGCAACCTCGCCGACATCGGCGCCGCGTTTCCGCTCGTTGGATTGTGCGAGCCTCGTATCGAGCCGGAGATCGTGTTCGGCCTGTCACGTGCACCATCGCAGCGCATGGACGATGCCGCGCTGATCGGCTGCGTCGAATGGGTCGCGCACGGCTTCGAGCTGGTGCAGTCGATCTTCCCTGCCTGGAAATTCACGCCCGCCGACACTGTCGCGGCGAACGGCCTGCACGGCGCGCTGCTGATCGGGCGACGTCATCCGATCGGCCCGCGAGCCGAGGAATGGGGGCGCACCCTCACAACGTTCGACATCGACCTCAAATGGAACGGCGCACAGATGGACCGCGGCCGCGCCGGCAATGTGATGGAAGGCCCGCTCTCGACGCTGCGTTACGTCATGGATCTTCTGGTAAAGGACTCCGCCAATCCGCCGCTCGCTCCGGGCGAGATCGTCACCACCGGCACGCTGACCAAGGCGCTGCCGGTCAAGCCGGGCGAGATATGGTCGACCGAACTTTCCGGCGTGGCGCTGGACGGGATTTCGATACGTTTCGCTTAGGCAGCATCTACAGGCCGCACCCGCGCAATTTCCGCGCCGTGCTCGCGCTCGATCACCGCAATGTCGTACTGACCTTGCAAACCAAGCCAGAGTTGCGCGGCGTTCCCAAAATAGCGCCCGAGCCGCACCGCTGTATCGGCCGTGATCGAACGCCTTGCGTTGAGGATGTCGGTGATGCGGCCTGACGGCACGCCGAGATCAATGGCGAGGCGACTGGCGCTCAGCGCGCGCGCGTTTAGCTCGCGCTTGAGCAAACGGTCCGGATGGACGGCAGGAGGCATGGCATTCTGCCCTTGTGGAGTTGACCATTTTACCAGATCGCCGCCAAAGTGTCGCCGTCACAATGGCTTTCGCGTGGCGCGACCGAGATTGCCCGCCTCGAGCGCGAACTCACGCAGGCGGAGCGCAAGCTGGCCGCCCTCACGACGCACCGCCGCCTGTCGATCGAAGAAAAATACGCCATGATCGATGCGCTGCGGCCGTTCGCCGGCCGGAAGGTCACCATCGCCGCAATCGATGGCGACGAGGACGGCAAAATCTATGCCGCCGACTTCGCCGAAGTGTTCGAAGCGGCCGGCTGGGAGCATCCGGCGATCGCCTACCGGCGCTGGGACCGCGACCCGGTCGGCGTCGAGATCACGCTCAACGAGGCGGACGGCCGCGCCGGCCGCGTCAACGTCGCGGTTGGCGCGCTGATCAACATCACGCGCAAGCTCAGCCTGACGGACGGCAACACCATCTACATGAACGGCGAGGTACCGTCCGGCCAGGTGCAGATCAAGATCGGTAAGAAGCTGACGCGATAGGCCCATTCCCGCCTGCCCTCTCGCGACCCATTGCCGCGCCCCTCGCGGCGCCACGGGCCGATTGCTTCAACTCGATTCGATTACAGCGATTAACTGAATCGACTGAAGGGCAAAGGCCCTCGTCCTCAAATACAATCCGGTAAGCCGCGGCGTCCATGCTGTCGGCACTGATGCAGCCGCGTTGCGCGGCAGCCATTTGACGGGAGGCTATATTGTCTCTGTTGCAAGCGATTTTGGGCGCCAAGCAAGCCTTCATCGACCAACGCCGGTCCTTGCGAGAGGGCGTTCGTTTCCCCGCCTGGGTCGATATTGGCGACGGCAAAGCGCCGCGCGACTGCACCGTTCTGGACGTGTCGGAGGAAGGCGCCCGCATTGCGCTCGCAGTTCCCGCCGAATTGCCCAGAGAATTTTACCTGGTCCTCAGCAAGAACGGCACGCGACGTCGTTGCCGTCTGGTCTGGCGCTCCGAAGCGGAAGCCGGCCTGTTCTACATTGAACCGCTGAATCAGGTGCGCCTTTGGGCGTGAAGCTCAAGTTCTATATCGACAACAACAACGACGCAGAACGCTGCGGAGACTCGCTCCGTTTCGGAAAACCAATCGTCATCGAAGGCGAAGACCCGCTCACAGGACGGATCAAGTCTTACAAAGGTGTCGTTCTTGCCGTCGAGCAGGTGGCCGCCGAGGCCTTGGGCGAACGTTGGACGATCGCCATCGAGACCGAACTGGCTCGTTAGACGGGGTTTGCGTTTTCCGGCCGCCTGCTACACTTGCCGCCATGCCGGCTTTCATCTGCAACACCTGCGGGACCCAGTACGCGCCGAGCGACAAGCCGCCGGCCGCCTGCCCGATCTGCGACGATGAGCGGCAATACGTGCCGCCGACCGGCCAGGCCTGGACCACGCTGGAATCGTTGCGGCTTCGCTTCTACAACGCCTGGCGCGAGCTTGAGCCGAACCTCATCTCGATCACCACTGCGCCGGCGTTCGGCATCGGGCAGCGCGCGCAACTGCTGCGCACGCCGAACGGCAACATCCTGTGGGACTGCATCGCGCTGGTCGATAACGCCACCGTCGAGCTGATCAAGGGCTTGGGCGGCGTCAAAGGCATCGCCATCTCGCACCCGCACTACTACACCACGATGACGGAATGGAGCCGCGCGCTCGGCGGCGTGCCGATCCACCTGCACGAGGGCGACAAGCAGTGGATCATGCGCAGCGACGACACCGTCAAGCTGTGGAGCGGCGCCAGGAAGGAGCTGCTGCCCGACCTGACGCTGATCAACGCCGGCGGCCACTATCCCGGCGGCACCTGCCTGCACTGGGCGCAGGGCGCCGGCGGCAAGGGCGCGCTGCTTTCGGGCGACATCGTGCAGGTGGTGCAGGACAACAAGTCGGTGAGCTTCATGTGGAGCTTCCCGAACTTCATCCCGCTGTCGGCGCCGCGCGTGCAGGGCGTGATCGACGCGCTAAAGCCCTATGCTTATGATCGCGTGCACGGCGCGTTCGACCAGCGCACCATCTGGAGCGACGGCAAGGCCGTGGTCGAGCGCTCGGCGAAACGTTACATCGATCTTATCCGCGGCGATGGAAGCTACGAACTGAGATGAGCACTGGGGGGCACCGATGCTGATGATGACCGGAATCGAAGTGCTGTTCGTTTCAATGGGCATGCTGGTGGTACTCTGGGCCATCATCCTTTACGGATCGCAATACTTCGGCTCGACGGATTAGTTTGAAACGATAACCGCGACGCTTCAAGCGTCGCGCTGATTGTGCCTGGAGCGCTGCCAGGAGCAGAACAGCAGAAAAAATACGAACAGCACCAGGAGCAACAGCGCCGTCATGCCGGCGATCACCGAAAAATTCGGGGCATCCTTCGGGAAGAACAGGCCGCTCACCCAGTTCGCGGCGTGCAGAATGAGATTGACCAGCCAGTCGATCATGGCGGCCTCCTGCGGGATGTAATCAATCTAGCGCGATCGGCGCAGCCGTCCCACTCTATTTGAGCGCGTCAAGCGCCGCGTCGATCGAGATGTCGAAGAAACCGGCGATGTCGCGCGGCTGATCGAGCGAGGCGACGATCTTGTGCGCGGGCGCCAGGGCCGCAATGAACTTGTAGGAATGCCAGTGTCCGACCGGCGGCAGCAGCGGCAGCGCCGGGATGTAGGGCTCCGGGTAGATCGAGATGTAGAAATACGGCTCGTCGCAGAACTCGTCGCCGGGGCAAAAGCCGGCGCCGACCGCGCGATTGCCGCCGAGATGGACCAGCGAGTCCATGTCGAAATGGTGCGGCCAGCAGCGCACCTCCGGCGCCTTCAGCTTGCGCTGCACCAGCCCATCGCGGATCGCACTCAGCATCGCGTTTCCGTTCGCGAACCACACCGCGATGGCGTTGAGCGGGTCGATCAGCTCTTCGATCGAATAGCGCGCGCCGAGCGCCACCACATTGTGCGGCATCTCGTAGGGCGACGGTGCATCGAGCTTCCCCGCGTCGTAGCCGCGCGCCTGCAACTTGGAGCCGAGCCACGACCTCACCTCGGACTCGGCACGGCCGTCGAGCGGCAGCGCATCGTTGGTGTCGAGGATGGAGAGCGTCAGGTCTGGAATCCGCAAGCTCAGCCGGGATCCGTCCGGCAGCGCATGCGTCGCCAGCCCGCGGAATTTGTCGTCCCAGCCGAGGCTGGTGTGGCCGTCATGCGGCTTCGCCGGAATGTACGCGCGCGCCGCACGGGCGAGCCACTGCGTCCCGTAGTGCGCCAATAGCCGCGCATCGCGCAGCTTGCGGTAGTCGGCGACGGTGACGTGCTGCCAGTTCAAGGCCATGCGTTCTGACTACGCGGTCTTGAACCGTTTCGCCAGCGAGTCGGCATTCTTCGAAAGCAAGCCGAGGTCGGAGCCGACCGCCATGAAATTGAAGCCCCAGCCGATCAGCTTCTTGGCTTCTTCCTCATTGGCGGTCAGAAAGCCCGCCGCCTTGCCGGTCGAGCAGATGCGCGTGCCGGCGTCCTTGAACGCCGCCTCCATTTCCGGATGGTTCCAGTTGCCGAAATAGCCGAACGAATTGGACAGGTCGGCCGGCCCGATGAATACGCCGTCGACGCCGTCGACCGACGCGATCGCCTCGATCTGCTTGAGCGCCTCGCGGGTCTCGACCTGCACCAGCAGACAGATTTCGCTGGATGCGTTTTTCACGTAGTCCCTCACCCGCCCATAGCGGCTGGCGCGTCCGCTGTTGGTCAATCCGCGCACGCCCTTCGGGGGATACCGTGTCGCCTCGACCGCGCGCTTGGCCTCCTCCGGCGATTGCACGAACGGGATCAGGAGCGTCTGCGCGCCGATGTCGAGATAGCGCTTGATCATCACCATGTCGTTCCAGGCCGGCCGTACGACCAACGACGCTGTCCCGGCCTGCGCCGCCTGCAGATGGCTGAGGATGTCGGTGACGTCGTTCGGCGAATGCTCGGTGTCGAGCAGCAGCCAGTCGTAGCCCGAGTGCGAGACGACCTCGATCGCGACGTTGCTGCACAGGCTGCACCACAGCCCGATCTGCAATTGGCCCGCGGCGATGGCGTGCTTGAAGTGATTGCGCGGCATGTCCATAACAATTTCCCTCTGCTCTCTCGCGCCTCACTCCGCTGTCATCGTCCGCGAAAGCGGACGATCCAGTAACCACCAGTGTCGGCTCGATCGCGCGAGGGGTGTTTACTGGATGCCCGCTTTCGCGGGCATGACACCTGTGGTGGGGTGGCGACTACACGTACTGCATCGATATCCCGCCCAACTGCCCGAAGTCCGCGTGCAGCGTGTCGCCCTTCTTCGGGAACACCACGCGGGTGAACGAGCCGGCCAGTACGATGTGGCCCGGCTCCATCGCGGTGCCGAGCGTACCGAGACGGTTGGCGAGCCACGCCACGCCCATCGCCGGATGGCCAAGCACGCCGGCCGCGACGCCGGTCTCCTCGATCTCGCCATTGACGTACATGATGCCGCCGACCCAGCGCAGATCGATGTCCATCGGCCGCACCGGCCGGCCACCGAGCACGATGCCGGAGGCTGCCGCGTTGTCGGACACGGTGTCGAAAATTTTGCGCGGGTCCTGCAACCGCGCGTCGACCAGCTCGAGCGACGGCACGACGTACTCGGTTGCCGCCAGCACGTCGGTCAACCCGACGCCCGGCCCCATCAGCCGCTTGCCCAGCACAAAGGCGAGCTCGATCTCGACGCGCGGCCGGCAGTAAGCGTCGTGCTGCACCTTGCCGCCGTCCGGAATGATCATGTCGTCGAACAGGTAGCCGAAATCCGGCTCGCCGATGTTGGAGGAGCGCTGCATCGCCTTGGAGGTGAGGCCGACCTTGTGGCCGATCAGCTTGGCGCCGGCCTTCATCCGCCGGTTGGCCCACAACGTCGAGATGCCGTAGGCGTCCTCAATGGTGATGTTCGGCCAGGTGGTGGAAAGCTGGGTCGCCTGTTTGCGGTCCTTGAAAGCCTTTTCCAGGATATCGACGGCCTTGTTGCGGTCGGCGTCTGAAAGCATCGGCACTCCCTCCCCGTGTCTGACCGCGATCCTGTAGGTAGGGCATGATCCGGAAAAGTGGAAGCCGGTTTTCCGAAAAGATCATGCCCATGAAAAAGAAGCGGGCCGCCCGCGATTCAACCTTCCCGAAGGGGACACTAGCGCTCCGGGGTTCGATGCAAAGGCCCGTTCCAGCGGGCCGCGCCGTTTGCTATCGTTTGATCAATCGACAAGCCTGCACACAACCTGGGAGGAGTAGCGTCATGAAATTCTGGGCGACGATTGCATCCGCGTTTCTGATTGGAATGTCGTTAAGTTCACCGGCCGCGGCCCAATCGGGCGACGGCTGGACCCAACTGTTCGATGGCAAGACCGTTCCCGCCATGGACAGCGTCGGCCCCGGCGCCAACTGGCGGGTCGAGAACGGCGAACTCGTCGCCGACAAGCTCGACGGCGACAAAGGCACCAACCACCTGCTGACCAAGGAGAAGTACAAGGACTTCCAGATCTACCTGGAGTTCTGGTCGGACGAGAAGGTGAACAGCGGCCTGTTCATCCGCTGCCAGGACCCGAAGTCTCCGGGCGCCAAGAATTGCTACGAGGTCAACATCTTCGACGGCCGCAAG
Source organism: uncultured Alphaproteobacteria bacterium (assembly GCA_963814215.1). GTDB lineage: Bacteria > Pseudomonadota > Alphaproteobacteria > Rhizobiales > Xanthobacteraceae > Z2-YC6860. Next base: position 157,272 of record CAWFCM010000030.1, read on the forward strand.
GACCCGACCTACGGCACCGGCGCAATCGTCTATTTCACCGAGGTCAATCCGATGCCGAAGGCCGCCGGCAAGTGGAACACCTACGAAGTCACCGCCAAGGGACGGGATATCACTGTGACGCTCAACGGCCAGCAGACGGCGAAGCTGAACAACGGCATGTTCGAGGAAGGCCCGTTCACCTTGCAGTACGGCTCTGGCGTGCTGAAGGTCCGCAAGTTCGCGGTGAAGAAGCTGTAAGAGCGATCGCTGCGTTGAACTCTCGCGGCACCATGTGCTCTCTCCTTTCCCTCCCCCGCTTGCGGGGGAGGGAAAGGGTGGGGGCCAACATCCTATGACCCACATCTACATCGTCCGCTGCAACTTCACCGCGCCGGACCAGGAGCAGGCGTGGAACGACTGGTACAGCGGGCCGAAGATCAAGCAGATGCTGGCGCAGCCGCACTTTCTCTCCTGCCAGCGATTCCATCGCGCGGCCGGCACAGGCCGCGACTATCTCGCGCTCTGGACGCTCGCGACGCCGGAGGCGCTTGAGACCGCGCAGTACACCTCGCAGTGGGGCTTTGCCGACTGGACGCCCCACATCACCGCGTGGAGCCGCGACCTGTTCGACGGCGGCGCGGCCGTCTCGCGGGATTTCGCGGTGGCGCGCGAAGGCGCGCTGGAGGTGGTGTCGTTCGACGGCATCAGCGCCGATGACGTGAAGGCCACCAATGCCGCGATCGCGCAGGCGGGCCAGAGCATGGTGTGGCTGCCGGTCGCCGGGCTCGACCGCCACACGCCGGTGATCGGTTTCCGCGTGCTGCCAACGCAGACAGATGTCGATCCCGGCGGCGCCAGCGTGCAGCACGGCGTCTACCGGCCGATCTGCGATTTTCAGACGCCGGCGCTCGCGTGACCACGTCTTGCCGGATCAAAGCGCATTGGGCCACCGCCGCGAACCATGATAGACACGCAGCACTTGGATGCGGTTGTTGAGCACACGATACGGCACGATATACGGCGTCCGCGGCACCACGAGTTCGCGCGTACCGGGAACCCGGCCAGCGCGACCCATATAAGGCTGCTGTCCCAGCAGTTCCTCGACACTGTGAAGGACGCGCAACGCAACGCGCTGTGCCGCCTTTGGATCTTCTTCCGCGATATAGGCACGCAATGCAGACAGATCGTCGATCGCCTCAGGCGACCATACAATAATCACTTGCGCCGCCGGGGCGCCGATCGCTCATTTCGGGTGCCCCAGGAGCGCACCCATTTCTCCACCTGATCGTGCGGCACGCCCGCGCCGCGATCCAATGAGTTCGATGGCCTGTTTGATGCCGGCGATCTGCCATTCGTTGGCATCGACAAACTCGCCGATCGCCTCGGCCGCAAGATATGAGCGGCTGCGGCCCGTGCTTTTGGCGAGATTCTCCAACCGCCGTTTGACGGTGGCATTGATTCGAATGGTGACTGTAGTGGACGACATCGGCGACCCGCGGTAATGGAATGTGTACATCCTATCACAGAAAGATCAATCTGGAAGTGTTCAGTCCCGCGGCTGGACTAGGACTATATTCATCACGTTTTCGTGAGAACTTATCCCCGCCCCCTCTGGGCGGGTTTAGCCTCGCCGCGTCTCGATCCACGTGAGGGGCGCGGCCGCGTCAGTCGGGCGGATCGAGGGCGGTGGCCCGGGAATGCGAAATGAGGGGTGCAGAACGAACACCCCGTCCGGGCGGCCCAAGCCGTGAGATCCCGTAGCGACAGCTTCGCAACAGCGGGACCCTTGGCAATGCGATCGTAACCCCGCGCCAACGGGCAGGTCGCATTGAGGTCCCACAGCGGTGGTTAAGGCCCCAAGGAAGCGCACTTCACGCGTGAGGGGTCCTGAAACAGTCCGACCACCGGGGGTCTCACGGAGCAAGCCTCAAACACCGCGCGCGGGACGCTGAGGAAACGGCGGACTTGCGGCACTTCTACTATGCCTCGATGTCGCGAGATGTCGAGGCCCGTGGGTCCACCCGGACCCCGGCGTCCCGCGCCTCCCTCACACTTCGAAGGAAGGCGCAACTGGCATGAAGGCGGGCCCGGCGCCTCACAAATCCGGGCGGCGGAGCGTTGGCTGACACTCTCCGTCATTCCGGGGCGCGGGCGAAGCCCGCGAACCCGGAATCCACAACCACCGCTGCGGAGTATGGATTCCGGATCGCCGCTGCGCGGCGTCCGGAATGACAGGCGAGAGAACGGTGCTAAAAGTAGATCATGACCTTCGACACCATCATCCGCGGCGGCACAATCGCGACCGCGTCCGACACGTTCCAATGCGACGTCGGTATCGCCGGCGGGAAAATCACAGCGCTCGGCACCGACCTGGGTCAAGCCAAAGACATCGTCGACGCGCGCGGCAAGCTGGTGCTGCCCGGCGGCATCGACAGCCACGTGCATCTCTCGCAGCCGTCCGCACCCGGCATCGTGATGGCCGACGACTTCGCTTCCGGCACCCGCTCCGCCGCATTCGGCGGCAACACCATGGTGCTGCCGTTCGCCATGCAGCAGAAAGGCGAGAGCCTGCGCGAGGTGGTGAAGCAGTATCACGCCAAGGCCGACGGCCAGTGCTACGTCGACGTCTCGTTCCACCTCATCATCGCCGACGCCACCGACCGCGTGCTCGGCCAGGAGCTCCCTGCCCTTGTCAACGACGGCTACACCTCGTTCAAGGTGTTCATGACCTACGAGGGCCTCGCGCTCTCCGACATGGAAATGCTCAACGTGATGGCGGTGGCGCGCGAGACCGGCGCGCTGGTGATGGTGCACGCCGAGAACTACGACGCGATCCGCTTCCTCACCGACCGGCTGGAGCGCGCCGGCAAGACCGCGCCGCACTTCCACTCCGCATCGCGGCCGATCCCGGTCGAGCGCGAGGCGACGCACCGCGCCATTTCGCTCTCCGAGATTGTCGACGTGCCGATCATGATCGTGCACGTCTCGAACCGCGAGGCGATGGAGGAAATCCGACGCGCCCAACAGCGCGGGCTGAGGATCTACGGCGAGACCTGCCCGCAATATCTGGTGCTGACCGAAAAGGACCTCGAGGGCCTCAACATGGAGGGCGCCAAGTACGTGTGCTCGCCTCCTCCAAGGGACAAGGCGAGCCAGCAGGCGTGCTGGGAAGGCATGCAGCAGGGCGTGTTCTCGCTCTACTCGTCCGACCACTGCCCGTTCAGGTACGACGATCCGCAGGGCAAGCTGACGCCGAAAGGCCGGACTTCTTTTCGTTGGGTGCCCAACGGCATCCCCGGCGTCGAGACGCGGCTGCCGATCCTGTTCTCGGAGGGCGTCGGCAGGGGCCGCATTTCCTTGAACGAGTTCGTCGCGCTGACCGCGACCAATCACGCCAAGATCTACGGCCTCTATCCGAAGAAGGGCACCATCGCGGTCGGCAGCGATGCCGACATTGCGATCTGGGACCCGGCGCGCGAGACCACAATCTCGCAATCGCTGCTGCATCACGGCTCGGACTACACGCCCTATGAAGGCATCAAGGTGAAAGGCTGGCCGGTCTCCACGATGGTGCGCGGCCAGTTCGTGGTGCGCGACGGCCAACTCACCGGCAAGCCTGGCGGCGGCGCGTATGTTGCACGCGAGAAATCGCCGCTGGCGCAGCCGGCGGGCAAGAGCGCGTGGGAATGATGCTGCTCACCACATACACCGCCGTCATGGCCGGGCTTGTCCCGGCCATCCACGTCTTGGCGACAAAGCAAGGCGTGGATGCCCCCCAGCACCATAGGCGAGCGAAGCGACGCCGTCCTTCGGACGTCTATGGCCGGGCATGACGTGGAGAGAATCCCCGAATGACCGTCTCCGAACTCAATCCGCCGCCTCGCCTGTTGATGGGCCCCGGCCCGGTCGGCGTCGACCCGCGCGTGCTGCGCGCCATGTCGATGCCGATGCTCGGCCAATTCGATCCGGCGTTCACCGCCTACATGAACGACACCATGGCGCTGACGCGGCAGATTTTCCGCACCAAGAACCAGTGGTCGCTGGTGGTGGATGGCACCGCGCGCGCCGGCATCGAGGCGATTCTCGTGTCGCTGATCGCGCCCGGCGACAAGGTGCTGGTGCCGATCTTCGGCCGGTTCGGCCATCTGCTCACCGAGATCGCGCAGCGTTGCGGCGGCAACATCGCCACCATCGAGTGCGAATGGGGCACGGTGTTCACGCCCGACGAGATCGAGGACGCGATCAAGAAACATCAGCCTCGCGTGATTGCCGTGGTGCATGGCGACACCTCGACCACGATGGCGCAGCCGCTCGCCGAGATCGGCGCGATGTGCCGAAAGCGCGACATCATTCTTTACAGCGACGCCACCGCGACGCTCGGCGGCATGCCGGTCGACGTTGACGCATGGCAGCTCGATGCGGTGAGCGCCGGGTTGCAGAAGTGCCTGTCCGGCCCGCCCGGCTCGGCGCCGATCACATTCAACGAGCGCTGCGTTGCGATCACCAACCATCGCAAGCATCTCGAGGCCGGCATCAAGCCGGCGGGATTCGTCGACGGCAACGGGCCGCGCGTGCAGTCGAACTATTTCGACCTCGCGATGCTGATGGACTACTGGAGCGAGCTTCGCCTCAACCATCACACCGAGGCAACCTCGATGCTCTACGCCACCCGCGAGGCGTTGCGCATCGCGCTGGACGAAGGGCTCGACCCGCGCTTTGCCCGCCACAAGCTGGCGAGCGAGGCGATCACCGCGGGTTTCCGCGCCATGGGACTGGAGCTGTTCGGCGACCAGAAGAACAAGATGCCGAACGTAACCGGCATCCATATCCCGAAGGGCGTCGACGGCGACGGCGCGCGGCGCATGATGCTCGACGATTTCGGCATCGAGATCGGCACCTCGTTCGGCCCACTACACGGCAAGATCTGGCGCGTCGGGACGATGGGCTATGTCTGCCGCAAGGAGAACGTGCTGGTCTGCCTCGGTGCGCTGGAGGCATGCCTGCGCAGGTTCGGCTACAAGGCGCCGGCCGGCGCTGGCGTCGACGCCGCGCTCGCGGTGTACGGGAAGGCGAAGTGATTACGCGGACTTGCGCGCCGTCGCCTTGTCCATCAGCGCGATCAGGCCCTTCAACAGGTCGATCGGCCGCGGCGGGCAGCCCTTAATGTGCAGGTCGACCGGCACCACCTGCTCGACCGAGCCGACCGTGGCGTAATTCTCGCCGAACACGCCGCAGCCGCAGGCGCAGTCCCCCACCGCCACCACCCACTTCGGATCGGGGGTCGCAGCATATGTTCTTTCCAATGCAACCTTCATGTTGTGCGACACCGGCCCGGTCACCAGCAGCACGTCGGCATGCCGTGGCGACGCCGCAAACTTGATGCCGAAGCGCTCGACGTCATAGACCGCGTTGTTGAGCGCGTGGATCTCCAGTTCGCAGCCGTTGCACGAGCCGGCATCGACCTCGCGGATGGTGATGGATCGGCCGAACAGACGGCGGGCGCGTTTCTCCAGCGCCTTGCCGAGCTCGGCGAGCGCCTCGCTGTCCGGCGTCGGCGGCGCGACCGTCACCGCGCGCGAGAACAGCGATTTGAGCAACAGCGTGCGCATCAGAGATCGTGCCCCGCGTACGAGCAGTTGAACGACTTGTTGCAGAGCGGGAAGTCGGCGACGATGTTGTTCTCGATCGCCGCTTCAAGCAGTGGCCACTGGAACCACGATGCATCGCGGGCGTGGCAGCGCGCGACACGGCCCTGCTCCAGCCGCACCCAGACCAGCGCGTCGCCGCGGAACGCTTCCGTCATCGCGACGCCCTCGCAGGCGCCCTTGAGCGGAGGCATCGAGGCCCGGGTCGGGCCGGCCGGCAGGTCGGTGCACCATGTCTTGAGCATCTGGAAGCTCTGCTCGATCTCGCGGATGCGCACCCAGACGCGCGCGTTGACATCGCCCTCGGTCAGCACCGGCACATCGAACGTGGCGTCCGAATACGGCGCATAGGGCAGATCGCGCCGCGCATCGAAATCGCGGCCGGAGGCGCGGCCGACATGGCCGCCCGCGGCCCATTGCGTCACCAGGTCGTGGTCGACAATACCGGTGGTGCAGGTGCGGTCCTGCAGCGACGGCGTGTCGTCGTAGAGCCGCACCACTTCGGCAAACTGTGGCTCGGTCTCCTCAATCATCAGCAGAATGCCGCGCGTGCCGCCCGGCGACATGTCCTCGACCCCGCCCGGCACGATGCGGTCCATCATCAGACGATGCCCGAACGCGCGGTCGGCGGCCGCCAGCACACGCTCGCGAAAAATGCCGCAGTAGGCATGGATCAGCGTGAACGAAGCGTCGTTGCAGATCGCGCCGATGTCGCCGAAATGGTTGGCCACGCGCTCGAGCTCGGCCATGACGCCGCGCAGGATCTGTGCGCGAGGCGGCGGCTCGATCTCGATCGCGGCCTCGATGGCGCGCGCGAAAGCGAAGCTGTAGGCGACGGTGGAATCGCCCGAGACGCGCGCAACCACCCGCGAGGCCTGCTCGATCTCGACATCGGTGGTCAGCGCATCGATGCCCTTGTGCACGTAGCCGAGCCGCTCCTCAAGCCGCGCCACGGTCTCGCCGTTCGCAGTGAAGCGGAAATGCCCGGACTCGATGATGCCTGCGTGCACCGGCCCAACGGGAATCTGGTGCAGGCCTTCGCCATTGACCGGCAGGAACTCGTAGGCCGACGGGTCGCGCATCGGGGTCGGGAAGCGCGCGCCGAGCGGGCTGCGGAAGCCCCATGCACCATGATCGAGCCACGGCCGCTTGTCCTGCGCCGCGAATGGCGAAAATCCGTAAAGATCGCGGATCGCCCGCTCGAGCCGGATGGCCGGCGGATGGAATCTGCCGATCGAGGGGAATTCGCCGCTCCGCAGCGCCGTCGAAATCACGCAGGGCGTTTTCGGCGACGCCGGGCGGATCGCCATGTGGACGACATCCTTGTCGGCCCACAGACCGATCAGGTCGTCGGTGCCGTCGGCCAGCGCCTGCCCGATCGTCACCCACAGCATGTGGTCGACCTCGTAGCGCGGCCATGGCCGGTGGCCCGGCACCAGTCGTTCGTTGGCAAGCAGCCGACTGAGATGTTCGCTCATTGGATCATCCCAACTGCGCCGCGACGGCCTTGAACCATTGCACCACCGGCTCCGGCAGCCAGACACCTGCAATCAACACAATCGCGAGATGCAGGAACATCGGGATATACGACGCCTTCACCCGGAGACTCTCGCCGTTCGGCTCGCCGAACAGCATGTCCTGCAAACGCCACACCAGCGCGCCGAACGCAACCATCAGGCCGAACACAAGGACAACAGCGAGCGCGGGCTGCCGCGCAAAGCTTGACGACACCAGGATGAATTCCGAGGTGAACACGCCGAACGGCGGCAGGCCGGCGATCGCGATCACGCCGGTGGCAAGACCGATCGCAAGAACGGGATGCGTGACGGACAACCCCTTGATGTCGGCGATGCGCTGCGTGCCCTTCGCCTGCGCGACGTTGCCGACCGCGAAGAAGATCGCCGACTTGGTCAGCGAGTGCATGGTCATATGAAGCAGGCCAGCGAAATTCGCGAGCGGCCCGCCGATGCCGAACGCAAATGTCATGATGCCCATGTGCTCGATCGACGAATAGGCAAACAACCGTTTGATGTCGCGGCGCCGGTACAGCATGAAGGCAGCGAACACCAGGCTGACCAGGCCGAGCGCCATCATGATCATGCCCACATCAAGCGTGCCGGAATTGGCGATCATGATCATCTTGAAGCGCAGCAGCGCGTATAGCGCCACGTTGAGCAGAAGGCCCGACAGCACCGCGGAGATCGGTGTCGGGCCTTCTGCATGCGCATCGGGCAACCAGGCGTGGAACGGCGCGAGGCCGATCTTGGTGCCATAGCCGACCAGGAGAAATACGAAGGCCAGCGACAGCAGCTTGGGATCGAGCTTTGCCGCGTTCTGGCGGAGCAGGTCCCATGCCATCGCCGGCAGCCCCTCGCCCAGCAGTCTCCTGCGCCGCGAGATAGATCAGGATGGTGCCGAAGAACGCGAGCGCAATCCCGACCGAACCGAGGATGAAGTATTTCCACGCCGCCTCGATCGCTTCGGGCGTACGGTAGATGCCGACCATCATCACCGTCGCGAGCGTCGCCAGTTCGACGCCGACCCAAAGCAGACCGACGTTGTTGGCGGTGAGCGCCAAGTTCATGGCGCCGAGCATCGCCTGGTAGAGCGTGTGGTAGAAGCGCAGCAAGGTCGGCGTCAGCCGTCCGGTCTCAAGCTCGTGGCCGATGTAGCTTGCGCTGAAGATCGCGGTGGTGAAGCCGACGAACGTGGTGAGCGTCACCAGATAGATGTTGAAGTCATCGACGATGAAGATATCGCCGCGGACCCGCTCTCCGGTGAGCAGAATCACGCTGACCGCAAAGGTCGCGCCGGCGGCCAACACGTTGATCACAGCGCCGAGCCGGTAATGCGGCACGAACGCCAGAACCACGACCGCAAACGCAGGGATCAGCAGAACGAGATCGAGTGGCGTGAGATCGAATGGAAGGGTCACGGCGTGTCCCTCCGCTCGCCCCGGAACTGGTCGAGCGCGCCCACGTCGATGGTGTCGAATCGCTCGCGGATACGAAACACGAATACCCCGAACACGATGAAGGCGATCAGGATCGACATGGCGACCGAGAGCTCGACCACCAGCGGCATGCCCTTGGCTCCGCTCGCCGCCAGGATCAGGCCGTTCTCTAGCGACATGAAGCCAACGATTTGCGTCACCGCGTTGCGCCGCGTGATCATCATCAACAGGCCGAGCAGGATAACGGCGAGCGCGAAGGCGAGGTCCTCGCGCGCCAGGATGCTGACCTTCCCGCTGACCGGCAGCACCAGCAGGATGGACAGCGCGACGAGGCCAAGGCCGATCAGCATAGTCGGGCCGGCGCCGAGCACTTGCTCGATTTCGCGGTGAATGCCGAGGCGGCGAACGATGCGGTGGAGCGCCGTCGGAATGACGATGCCCTTGACCACCAGCGCGACGGCGGCGGTGACCAAGAGGTGCGGCGCGTCTTGGATGAGCGCCTGCCAGGCGACCGACAACGACAGCGCGATAGCCTGCAACGCGAACACGTTGAGCGTCGCGGTGATTCGAACCTGGTAGAGCAGCACAAAGCTCAGCACCAGCATGGATCCGGCGAGGAGATGCGCCACGTCGAAGGCGAGCGTGCGCATCAGAAGCTCCTCGACACGAACAGGAGGAACACCGCCAGCGCGCTGGCGGCAAACGCGCTGCCGAGGAAAATCGGATAGCGGAACACCCGCATCTTCGCGACCGCCGTCTCGCCGATCGGCAGCAGGATCGCCAGCAGGACGATCTTGCCGAGATACGCGGCAAACCCGATCGCCAGAGCTGCCAGGCTCTTGTCCGCGGTTGCCATCCCGAACGGCACGAACAGGCAGGCGAGCAGCGAGAAGTACAGCACCAGCTTAAGCGCCGCCGCGGCCTCGATCAGGGCGAGGTGGCGGCCGGAATATTCCAGCACCATCGCCTCGTGCACCATGGTGAGCTCAAGATGCGTCGCCGGGTTGTCGATCGGAATGCGCGCGTTCTCGGCGATCGTCAGCAGCACGAAGGCGCCGAGCGCAAGACCGAGCGAAACGCGTAGCCCGACGTCGCCAGCGGCGAATGTCTCGGCGATGGCAGAGAGCTGGGTGGTGCCGGCAACAAGCGCGACAGTGAACACCACCAGCAGCATGGCCGGCTCCGCCAGCGAGGCGATCATCATCTCGCGCGACGAGCCGATGCCGCCGAACGCCGTGCCGACGTCCATGCCGGCGAGCGCAAGCGCGAAACGGCCGGTCGCCAGCAGCGCCACCAGCGCGATGAGGTCCGCCGACCACGAAAACATCAGGTTGGTGGCATAGGTCGGCACCAGCGCGGCAGCGACCCAGGTCACGGCAAACACGAAATACGGCACGGCGCGGTAAATCCACGAGGCGTTGTGCGCCAGCACCGCCTCCTTGTGCATCAGCTTCCAGAGGTCGAGATAGGGCTGCCAAACCGGCGGCCCGATGCGGCGCAAGAGCCGCGCCTTGACCTTGCGTGTTATGCCGAGAATGAGCGGCGCAATCGCCAGCACCAGCAGCATCTGCGCAGCCTGGGCCGCCAGGTCGATCATCATCGCTAGGTCGATCATCATCACCATGCAGCCACCATCAGCAGCAGCAGGATCAGCGTGACGAACACCAACGTGAGATAGCTGCGGATCGTCAGAAACTGCAGGCGGTTGAGCTTGGTCGTGGAGCGCAGCACCCAGCGCGCCACCGGCCCGTAAGCGTAGCGCCAGGCCGGATCGAGCACCTTGACGTGATAGCGCGCGGCGCGCGTGTCGCCCGGACGCGGCATGTCGACCGTCTCGCGAACGTCGAACACCGTCGTGCCGAACACCCGGCGGATCGGCATGGCAAAGCTCGAACTGGTGTATTGCGTCGCGGGCGACGCATCGGGATAGCCGCAATCCCAGATCGCGCTGCGCCGTGTGGCCCGCGTTGCGAAGCGATGGATGAACACGGCGGTGGTGATGCCGGACGCCGCAAGGAAAAACAGGATGATGAGGCCGTTGTAAGAGCTGCGGCTCTCGGCGATCGGAATGAGCGACGACCAGGGCAAATAAGACTGCGCCGGCATCCGCGCACCGACCAGGCTCTGCACCACCGGCGAGATCAGCTCGACTACTGCGCCCGGCATGACACCCAGGACCACGCACAGCGCGGCGAGCACGAACATGGCGGCGAGCGAAAAGCCGTCGGTCTCGTGCGCGATTTCGGCGGCGCTCGTTCGTGGACGGCCGAGGAAGGTGACGCCGTAAGCTTTGACGAAACACGCGGCCGCCAGCGCCGCCGAAAGCGCCAGCAGCGCGCCGACAGCAGGGATCAGAAAGCGCGGCCCCCATTGCGAGATCTGCGGGCTCACCAGGATCGCCTGGAACGTCAGCCACTCGGAGACAAAGCCGTTGAGCGGCGGCAGCGCCGAGATGGCGACGCAGCCGATCAGGAACGCGACGGCCGTCTTCGGCATGCGGTGAATGAGGCCGCCGAGATGCTCCATGTTGCGCTCGCCGGTCGCGATCGACACCGCGCCCGAGCCGAAGAACAGGAGGCTCTTAAAAACCGAATGGTTGAGCACGTGGAACAGCGCGGCGGTGAGCGCCAGCGCCGCAGCCCAGCCCATGTTGGACGCGCGGAACGCCATCGCAAGACCGATGCCGATGAAGATGATGCCGATGTTCTCGACCGTGTGATAGGCGAGCAGCCGCTTGAGATCGTGCTGCATCAGCGCGTAGAGCACGCCGAGCACCGTGGTGATGCCGGCGAGCGCCAGCACGATCATGCTCGACCACCACACCGGCTCGCCGACGAGGTCGAACACGATGCGGATGAATCCATAGACCGCGATCTTGGTCATGACGCCGCTCATCAGCGCCGAGACATGGCTCGGCGCCGCCGGATGCGCGAGCGGCAGCCAGACATGGAGCGGCACCAAGCCGGCCTTCGATCCAGCGCCGAGCAGCGCCAGCAGCAGCACGGACAAACCGACGACTTGTCCGGGATGGTTCGCACGCATTGCGGTAAATGCATAATCGCCGCCTGCCCCCGCAAGCAGACCGAAGGCGAGCAGCAAAGCGAACGTGCCGAAGCTCGCCATCACCAGGTAGATAAAGCCCGCGCGGGCATTCTCGGGAGCGCGGTGATTAGCCATCACCAGAGCCCAGGACGACAACGACATGAACTCCCACGCGATCAGAAAGCTGAACGCGTCGTCCGCCAGGACGACGAGGTTCATGCCGGCGAGATAGGCTGGGAAAAACGGCAGCACGCGCAGCCGCGCGCTTTCGTGCCGGCCGTACCCGATGCCGTAGAGGCTAGCCGCCGCTCCGCCGAGATTGGCGACCACGAGAAAGAACGCGGAGAGCGCATCGACCCGGAAGTGCGCGCCTAATCCTGGCAACCCGATCGGCAGGACCATCGATTCGGGCGGCGCTCCGCCGATCAGCGTCATCACGCCGGCGGTCAACGCCAGCATCGACGCTATCAGGCTACCGCCATAGACGAGAAACGACCCGGCCGCGGTGCGCGCCGCGCCTATTGCGGCCACTGCCAGGGCCAACAACGTCGCAACGCACCACAATCCGACCAGGGCCGGCATTTGAGGCAAATCCTTGGGCTGCAGAACCGGCGCGAACGCTCTGCGGGCGGGAACTTACGCAATGTCGCGCCCGGGCGGCTCGGAATCAACAAGGGATTTCAAGAGCAACCAGGGTCCGCGTTTCGCCGCCGTGTGGTGGTCCGAGAGACGCCGGCCCGGCGGCATCCGGATCGGCAGCCCCAATCCGACCATGGACGGGCCCGACAATTCCCCAATTGCGCCAACCTGAGGTCACAGCCGTTAGCGCGAATGGCGCCGGTCCCGAGTCTGAGGGGAGGACGAGATGACCGCCGCCTTTATCCGCATCTTGACCGCAGCCGCGGTGTGCTCGGTTGTGCTGGCCGTTCCGGCCGCCGCCGAGCCCGCCACACAGGCCACCGAAACCAAGCCGCTCAAGCTCAAGACCTTCATGCGCAAGCCGGTCGCCACCTCGGCGACGCGCACCGTGAAGAAGAAGAGCGGTGACTACGCCAAGGTCGCGATCAAGCGCCGCGCCAAGATGCACGCCGCGGCGGCGCCTCCGGTGGCGCCCGATACAATTTCTGCCGCCGCCGCGCAGGCCTTCGCGGCCTATGAACTGGCGCGGGTGCGCGTGGTGACAGCGGAGGAAGCCGATGGCGCCCGCCAGCTCGCGGATGCCGCGGTGAACGCGACCGCTGTGGTCGGTATCGACAACGTCCAGGTGGTCAGCGCCGATGAGGTCAACGACATCGACCGCAAGGCCGACTCGCCGATCGCCGTGTCGCTCGACTCGCTGTCCCGCGACCTCGCCGGGTCGCGCAGCCTCCACAATCTCTACGCATCCGCAGAACCCAAGGCCGAGGCGGAATCCTGGTCCCAGCGCCTGCTCATGGTGTTCGGCGGCGCGTTCGCCGGCGTCGCCGCGCTGGTGCGGATGCTGCTCGGCTAGGGGTTTTGTTTTGAGCATGATCTTTTCCGAAAACCGCTACGCACTTTTCGGGATCATGCTCTAGCGCGTCATCCGCTGCAGTTCGGGGAACGGCACATAGGCCGCGTCCTTGCACTGGGCGCGCGCGATGATTTCAGTGTCGACAATGCGCTCCAACCGTCCGCTCCGGAACAGCACCAGGCTGTCCCTGCTCGGCGCGTATTGTCCGCCGGTTTTCTTGGCGGTGTAGCGCACGCATGAGAAATACCGGTTCACGCCGTCGAGCATGCGTTGCGCGGGCTCCGACACGTAGGCGTCACGCACCCCACTCGGATCGTTAAGGTAGCTGCGCATCAGAGCCAAAATCTCCGAACGATAGTCCTGCGGATAGACGCTATGCGCCTGCAAGCTGGCTTCCCTTTGGTAGGCATAGTCACTGCTGCATCCGGCAAGCAGCAACGGGAGCATGAACATCAATCGGCGCATCGGAAACGCCACCTTCATTCCAACTTGATATTCGCCGCCTTGATAATGCGGTCGTATTTCGACATTTCCTCTTTGATGTATTTGTCGAACTCGGGCGCGGTCGAGCCGACCGGCTCGAACCCGATGGTCAGCAGGCGCTGCGACACGTCCGGCTGCTTCACGATCTTGGCCATCTCAATCTGCAGCTTGCTGGTAATGTCAGACGGCAAAGCTTTCGGCCCCCACACGCCATACCACGAGACGAGCTCGAAGCCTTTCATCCCGGCTTCCTCAACGGTCGGGACGTCCGGCGCGGCCGCCATCCGCTTCAGGCTGGTGACCGCGAGTGCCTTGGTCTTGCCGCCCTGCGCCAGCGGCAGCGACGACAGCATCGGGTCGGCGAGGAGGTGAATGGTGCCGCCCATCAGGTCGTTGAGCGCCGGAGCCGTGCCCTTGTAGGCGATGATCAGCGTGTCGAGCTTGGCATCGCGCTTGAGGAGTTCCATGGCGAGATGGCTCGCGGAGCCGGGGCTGGTGTGACCGAAGGTGTATTTCTGCTGGTCCTTGCGCACGAGATCGAAGAACTCCTTCAGACTTTTGACCGGCATGGTCGGCGGCGCGCTGACCAGCAGCGGACCGATCGCCAGCAGCGTGATCGGCGTGAAGTCGTTCACGAAGTCATACGGCAGATTCTTGAACAGCAGCGGATTGATGGCATTCACCGACGCGGTCAGCATCAGCGTGTAGCCGTCGGGCGCCGCCTTCGCGACCGTGTTGGCGCCGACCGTTCCGCCTGCCCCGCCCGCGCGATTTTCGACGATCGCCGACCAGCCCGGAATCTGATTGAGCTTCTGCACCAGGATGCGTGCAACGCCATCGACCGATCCGCCGGCCGGGAACGGCACCACCACGGTGATGGTCCGGTTCGGATAGCCTTGCGCCGCGGCAAGGTTCGGAGACAAGGCCAGCGCGGCCGCAGCCAACACCAGAGAGAACAGCCGTTTCATCGCATCCCCCAATACCAAAGTAACTTTGTTTGAGCATGATCCTTTCCGAAAACCGCTACACACTTTTCGGGATCATGCTCAGTAAGTTCCCGGGTAGCTTCCTCCGTCGATCACCAGGCTTTGCCCCGTAATGTAACCGGCATTGCTCGAGCAAAGGAAGGCGCAAAGCGCGCCGAGCTCCTTGGGGTCGCCGTAGCGCTTCGCCGGATTGGCGGCGGCGCGCTCGCGCCAGATCTGATCGAACGACTTGCCGGTCATCTCAAGCATGCCCTCGATGTGACGCTTCTGCGCGTCGCTGTCGAAGATGCCCGGCAGCAGGTTGTTGATGGTGACGCCGCGCGCAACGGTCTGCCGCGCAAGCCCCGCGACAAAACCGACCAGGCCGGAACGCGCGCCGTTGGAGAGGCCAAGCTCGAGCTGCGGCGTCTTGACGCTACGCGACACGATGTTGACGATCCGGCCGAAGCCGCGCTCCATCATGCCGTCGACGGTGAGCCGCATCATCTCGATGTGGCTCAGCATCATGGTGTCGAGCGCGGTGATCCAATCCTCGCGTGACCAGTCGCGGAAATCGCCGGGCACCGGGCCGTCGGCGTTGTTGACCAGGATGTCCGGCTGCGGGCACGCCTGAAGCGCGGCGGCGCGGCCTTCCTTGGTGGTGATGTCGCCGGCGACCGTCGTGACATTCGCGCCACTCGCTTTGGCGATCTCCGCGCCGGCGCGTTCCAGCACATCCTTTGTACGCGCCACGATAGTGACGTCGACGCCCTCGGCAGCGAGTGCGTGGGCGCAGGCGCGGCCGAGCCCCCTGCTCGCGCCGCTGAGCAGCGCCTTTTTGCCGCGAATACCGAGATCCATAAGTCGTCCTTCTGTCGCTTCGTCATTCCGGACGCCGCGCCGCGGCGATCCGGAATCCATACTCGGCAGCGGTGATTATGGATTCCGGGTTCGCTCGCTGCGCTCGCGCCCCGGAATGACGGCTTAGACATACCTCATCGCCCGCGGACTTGAGGCGCCGCGGAGCCTTCCTTCCAATTCCTTCCCCGCTTTAGCGAGGATTTGCTCCCAATGTGAGGGAGCGGAGCGCCGAAGAGCGCCTCTCAGTCACGCCGTTTCGGGCGTGGCGCGCTCTTGCGCAGAGCACGCTCGCCCTCCGGCGCTCCACTGCGGCGATTTTTGGTTCCTCGGGACCGTAACTTTCAGTGACGGATGGGCGGGCCTTCCACCTCGGGATCGGAGAGCTTTCACTCTCCTTCCTCCATCACCTAACCAGCCCACTCAAGGGCGGCCCCGCGTAGTCGGGACGGACGGTGACCCGGGCCTCCCGGACCTCTGTTTGCGAGACAGAAGCGCAGGCGCCGCACCTTGCTCCACCATCAGATCGCCTCATGACAGCGCCCTCGATCGAGCCAGGCACGATAGATATAAATTCCTATAGGATTAAAGTCAAGAGCCCGTGCGACGCAGGCTATGCAGCTTTCAGCCGCGCCATCTCGGTATCGAACTCGAAGCGCAGTTGCGCGGCCTCGTCCTCGGGAAGCCAACCGGCCATGTGAGGGAAGATCGAGCGATACACCAAGGTCTTGTCCGTGTCCCAAGGCAGCTTTTCAGCCGCGCGTGCTTCGGCCAGAATCTTGTGCAGCCGCGCACGAACGTCGTCGAGGTCCGGCCGATAAGCGGGAGGCGCAGCGTCGGCGTCGAACAGCTCGGGTTGCAACTCGGTGCCGAACAGGTCTTGTTGGGTTGAACGTGGCATGGCCTCAAGACGGTTCGACCGATCCATGTCGATATCGTAGAGAGACCAGATGGCTAACATGAGTCTAGCTTGCATCGTTATCAACGAATTTTGACGCCTGTGGACGAGTCGGACCGCTCAATCGGCCTAAGATCGAGGAACCCTTGACCGACAATCCGCGGACCCGCGACCTCTTGCGCCATCTCGCCACCCGCCCGGGGCACGATGAGGTGAAGTCGGATTTTCGCCAGCTCTTGGTCGAGGAATTCGGCGTCGAGCTGGGAGCGCTCGATTTTGAGCGCCGGGTTCCGGAGGTGAGAGGCCGCCTCGATGCGTTGATCGGTCGAACCGTTTTCGAGGCCAAGCGGAATCTCGATCAGGAATGGAACGATGTGGTTCGGCGAATGCCGGATTATCTTGCCGATCGCGAGCGTGAGGAAGGCGAGCGCTTCGTCGGTATCGCATCCGACGGACTCAAATGGGTGGTGTTCGAGCGCAGCGGCGATCAACTCATCAAGTTGAAAGAAACCACGCTCGACCCCGACCAGCCGGACATTTTCCTTGCATGGCTCGACGGCGCGGTCGCACTCAAGGATTCGCTTCTGCCCGACCCGATCACGGTGCGGATCGAACTTGGTCAGGACTCGGTTGCCTTTCGTCGCGCCAATGACGGCCTTCGTGCGCTTTGGGACAGACTAAAGGACGATCCTGCGGTCGCTTTGAAAAGACAGTTGTGGGCGCAACTCCTGAAGCTGGTCTATGGCCGCGAGGTAGAAACTGACGCCCTGTTCTTTCAGCACACGTTTCTGGTGATTGTTGCAAAGGCCATCGCGCTGGCGGTGCTTGGCTTGCGGGATGACAATCCGCGGCGCGTACTGTCGGGTGCCGCATTCGAGGCGGCCGGAATCTTCGGCGCGGCGGAGAGCGATTTCTTCGATTGGGTGGTCGCGGAGCCGGACGGCGAGGCCCTTGTGCGCCGGATTCTGACTCATGTCCGCCGCTTCCGCCTCGATCAGGTCGAAAGCGACGTTCTCAAAATTCTCTATGAATCGCTGATCGACCGCGAAGAGCGGCACGGGTTGGGCGAGTACTACACGCCGGATTGGCTGGCAGCCAAGATCGTGCGTCACGCTGTCGAGCGGCCGATCGAACAAAGGGTTCTCGATCCGGCCTGCGGCTCGGGCACCTTTCTGTTCCACGCCATCCGCAACTTCATCAAGGAGGCTGAAGAGTCGGGCTTGGAAGAGGCGCTACGCGCGGAAGAGGCGACGAACCACATCGCGGGAATGGACATCCATCCGGTCGCGGTGATCATCGCGCGCGTGACGTATCTGCTGGCGCTCGCGCCGGTCATCGCCAGACGGGCCGGTTCGCTTTCGATTCCCGTTTACCTCGGCGACGCCATGCAATTGTCCACCGCAACCACGCTGCATCTGAAAGAGCTGGTGATCAGAGTGCCGCCGCCCCCGGAGGGCACCGACCTCAAGTTTCCAGAAATCTTCTGCAAGGACATTCACCTGTTCGACAAGCTGGTCGCGAGGATGCGGCAGGGTTCGGAACAGAAGATGACGGCGCGGCAGATCGAATCGGCCTTCAAGCTCGAAATCAAACGGCATTACAAGCGCGACCTGACCAAGGCGGAGGCCGAGGGCGTTCGCGAAATGGTCGCGACCTACGTCACGTTCGACGAGCTTTGCCGCCAGGGCCGGGATTCGGTCTGGACCTATGTCGCGCGAAACCTGTCGCGACCGCTTGCCCTGTCCTTCGGCGCCGGATGGGCCAATGTCGTGGTCGGCAACCCGCCTTGGGTGGCATTTCGGCATATGAGCGCGGACTTGCAAAAGCGGTTTCGCGAATTGGCCAGCGGCGAGCGGGTCTATGTGGGCGGCAAATTCGCGACACAAAACGACCTGGCCGCGTTATTCACGGTGCGTGCGGCGGCTCTTTACCTTCGCTCGGGCGGACGCATCGCATTCGTGCTCCCGTTCGCGGCACTCTCGCGAGGACAGTTCGAGAGATTCCGGGCCGGCTCCTTCACCAATGCGAAGATCGCTTGGGACAAGGCGTGGACGATGGACGACGATGTGCAGCCGCTGTTTCCTGTCCCGTCTTGCGTTGTGTTCGGCCGCCGCCGCGCGACGGCCAGGGTATTCCCGACAAGGTACGAGCATATTCCGGGCAATTGCCCGCGCGCGATGCGCCGGAGTCAATTGCAGATAATTGCCTGACGGCAGAGGAGGACGAGCCAAGGCCGGCGGAAGGGCAATTTCGAGGTGGGTCACCCTACAGAAAAAGCTTCCTAAACGGAGCGACTCTGTATCCGCGAATGCTCTGCATAATTGATCGAGCGCCTGTCGGGCGACTTGGCATGAATCCCGGCGCTCCTCGGGTATTCAGTCGGCGCTATGGCCAAGAGAAGAAACCCTGGAAAGACGCAACGAGTGTCGAAGCGAATGTGGAGATGGAGTTCATAAAGCCCATTCTTTTTGGCGAGAGCATCCTGCCGTATCGGGTTTTTCGCCCCTTTGAGGGTGTGGTCCCTGTAACGTCCGCAGGAGAGGTGTTGAACTCTGGGGCGGCAGCTAATCGTGGCTTTACCGGCTTGCATGCGTGGATGCAGGCTGCGGAGGCGACGTGGGACCAGTATCGAACTTCATCTGAAAGCTTGGCTGAGCAATTTAATCATCATGGAAAACTTGCATCGCAGTTTCCTATCCCGCGACTTCGTATGGTCTACGCGAAGGCAGGGACCTTACCCGCGGCATGTCTCGTGCGCGACGAGGCAATAATCGACCACATGCTGTATCGAACCTCTCCGCGTAGCGAGTCTGAGGCTCACTATCTCTCTGCTATTCTAAACAGCGAGACATCGCGTGCTCGCGTTGCCGCGATGCAATCGCGTGGCCAGTGGGGCGCGCGCCATTTCGACAAGGTGATGTTCAATCTTCCCATCCCGCACTTTGATCCTTCGCAGTCACTGCACAACGAGCTCGCTGGAGCCGCTGCCGAAGCGGAGCAAATTGCCTCAGCAGTCGAATTGCCCGAGACGGTGAAATTTCAACGGGCGCGCAAGCTCATCCGCGATGCGTTGACCAACTCAGGTGTCGCCCCGCGCATCGACGAACTGGTCGCGCAGCTTCTAGATCAATTCACAACTGACGAAACGGATGACCCGGCGTCGGACTGACGCTTCCGACCGCCCCTACGCCGCGCCCGCAATGGCTCGCCGACGCGCACCGCGACCTCGACGCGGCGGTGGCCGCCGCCTACGGCTGGCCCGCTGGCATTTCCGAGGACGACGCGCTGGCGAAGCTGCTGGCGCTCAACCTGGCGCGGGCCGGCGCGGCGGGGGCGAACGAACCGGCCGAACTGGACCTCGCGGACGAGGCGTGAGGCGATCCAAATATCAACGTCGAACTCGAATTTGATGTGTTCGTGACGAAGGGGCGGTGTGGCGTCGTGCGCAAAATAATGCGCCGGACGTTTGACATGCGGACATGGATGCGCCTATATTTGCGCACAACAGGCCGGAAAAATGGCGGCGGTCGAGACCAACAGGCGCAAGGTGGCCGCGCGGCTGGAGCGCGAAGGCTGGGTGAACCGAGGCGGCGGCTCGCACGACGTGTTTACCCATCCGGCAAAGCCGGGCCGCATCGTGGTGCCACGTCACCGGGAGATATCGTTTCGCGTTGCACGCGGCATCGCCAAGGATGCCGGATGGGATCACTGAAGGGAGACAACCATGAGCCGCTATATCGCGTTGGTGGATGGCAAGAAGGGCGCCTACGGCGTTGTCGTTCCCGATCTGCCGGGATGCTACGCCATGGGAAAGACCATCGACGAGGCGCTGCGCAATGCTGCGTCCGCTGCCGTCGCGTGGGCGCAGGTCGCGCTCGCAGATGGCGACAAAATTCCGCAACCGCGGCCGGCCGAAGCCGTGCGTGCCGACCGCGACGTGGCCGAAGCATTGGCCACGGACTCGTTCATGGCGATCGTTCCGCTGGTGCTCGACACCGGGCGCCCCGCCAAGGCGAACCTGTCGCTGGACGCGGGGCTCCTGGAGGCGATCGACGAGGCGGCGCAGGCGAAGGGCCTGACGCGCTCCGCCTTCATCGCCAGCGCGGCGCGCGAGAAGATCGTCGAGGATGCGTGATGGCTGGCCCAATTCGGAAGTCCCGAATGAAAGAGGTTCCGTTGTCGGAGGCGAAGGACGATTTTTCGCATCTGCTGCGCGAAGCCGCCAAGCAGGACATCGTGATTGCGCGGCGGCTGCGGGTCGCCCGGGACGACTATGAGGAACATTATGGCGAAACCGGCGGCTAGGAAGCGCAAGGCGGACGACATCGTGCGCGGCAGCGGCAATGTGTTCGCCGATCTGGGCTTTGCGGACGCCGGCGAGCGGCACACCAAGCTGCGGCTCGCCTACGCGCTGAACGCCATCATCGACGCGCAGCGGCTGACCCAGGCCGCGGCTCGGCTCGGCCTCAACCAGCCCAAGGTGTCGGCGCTGCGGAACTACAAGCTGGAAGGCTTCTCGGTCGAACGGCTGCTGACCTTGCTCAACGCGCTCGACCGCGACATCGACATCGTCATTCGCAGGAAGCCGCGCTCGCGCGCCGCAGCGCGGATCAGCGTGGTGGCGGCGTAGCGTCTGATCATGCGGACCGGCGAACAAAGGCTCCGGTTCGTCACCTGCTGGGTGCTGTGATGGCTGAAGCAAATCGCGCGGATAAGAACGGGCCGTCGGTGCTCGATGTCGTCGCACTGCTGTACGACGTGCCGGCGCATAGGCTGGCGCGGGGCCAGGTCGGCACCGTCGTCGAATCCCTCGGCGACGAAACTGCGCTGGTCGAATTCAGCGACGACGACGGCCGCGCCTACGCGATCGCGCCGGTGCCTCGTCCGGAGCTTCTGGTTCTGCACTACGTGCCTCAGGCGGCTTGAAAAGCCGCCGAGCGTCGCAACGCTTGGCCGCCGGACCTGATCGACATCGTGCCCCGAGGTCGTTCCCGGCTATCCCGACCGCATCCTGCCGAAGAACGAGATGGCGGCGGCGGAACTGAAAAAGCGCACGCTGACCAACCTCTACAACGCGCGCCCGCAATGGCTTGCCGACGCGCACCGCGACCTCGACGCCGCGGTGGCCGCCGCCTACGGCTGGCCCCGCCGGCATTTCCGAGGAGGACGCGCTGGCGAAGCTTCTCGAGCTCAACCTGCCGCGGGCCGCCGCCGCGGCGGGCGAAGCGGCGGAACTGGATTTGGCGGACGAGGACGAGTGAATTTCGCTTCGTCATTCCGGGGCACGCACGCAGCGCGTGAGCCCGGAATCCAGAGACCCGTGAAAATTCCGCCCGACCTCTGGATTCCGGGTTCGCTCGCCATAGCGCGTCCATCAGGGTGTTTACGCCCGTCTTCGACGGGCTATGGACGCGCGCAAACGCGCTTATGGCTCGCGCCCCGGAATGACGGCGGGCTTGTTCTGACCCATCCCTTGCGAATTTGGTGTATAATATCCGCGATGAACAAGATCGAAGCCATCGCACTGTTGAAGAGCCACGCCGGCGCCATGAAGGCGCGCGGCGCCACGTCGTTGTATCTGTTCGGCTCGGCCGTGCGCGATGAAGCGAGGGCGGACAGCGATCTCGACCTGTTCATCGACTACGATCAGGACGAAAATTCAATGCTTTCGATCTGGTCGGCATCAAACAATACCTGGAAGAAACCCTCGGACTCGAGGTCGACGTAACGACGCGCGACAGCTTGCATCCGATGCTGCGCGCGGACATCGAGAAGTCCGCCGTTCGCGTGTTTTGATGGCGCACAAGGTCCGCCATGCGCTGCACGACATGCTGGAAGCGATTGATCGCGTCGAGCAGATCACGCGCGGCAAACGTTGGTCGAATTCCAGCAAAGCTGGCAACTGCGCTGGATCGTACAGCGCGCTATTGAAATCATCTCGGAAGCCAGCCGCGCCATCCCGGATGAATTGAAGCGCACGCAACCGGAAATTCCCTGGCCGCAGGTGCGCGGCATCGGCAACATCCTGCGGCACGAGTATCAAGGGCTTTCCGACCCCATCATCTGGCGGGTCGTGACCGACGAACTGCCCCAGCTCAAGGCTGCAATCGAAACGATGATGGACGCGCTCGAAGAATAGCGCGGCCGGCTTTTGGCAGCGGGTTGGGCCTTGCCGGCGCCCAAACCACGCTATGCCGCGACCGCCGAGAGCGGCTTGACGCGATAGCCGTAGCGCTTGTCGAGGCCGAGCTCCTGGACGATGCGGATGCCCTTCGCCAGCGCCTCGCCGTCCAGATTGGTGAGCGGCTTGCGCAGATCGCCTGACGGCAGGCCGACCGCCTTCATCAGCGACTTCACCGCCACCGGGTTGATCGCCGAGTAGGTGTAGTGCAGCAGCGGCAGCAGGCCGAGGTAGGCCTGCTTGAAGCCTTCGGCCTCGGCGTAGCTCGTCCAGGGCTTGGAGATGGCCGCAAGCTCGGCCGGCGCGACATTGCCGGTCATGTTGGCGGTGCCGTGACCGCCGAGGCTCATGGTCGGCACCACGAGGCCGAGATTCGGACTGTCGCAGCACATCACCGAAACGTCCGGCTTGCCGGCCAGCACCTGCGCGACCTGGCCGACGCGGGCGGTCGACTCCTTATGGATCACGTAATTCGGGTGCTTGAAGATGCGCAGCAGGTGGTCCCAGTGCAGGTCGCTCTTCACCCGTGGCGGGTTGTTGTAGATGCCGAGCGGCAGATCGGTGGCGTCGGCGATGTCGAGGAAGAAGCCCTCGATGTCAGCCTCCGGCGCGCAGATATACGCCGGCGCGGCCAGGATCGCGCCATCGGCACCGTTGTCCTTGGCAAACCTGACGTTGGCGATGGTGGATTCGGTGTTGTTGCCGGTGCAGCCGAAGAAGACCGGCATCGCCGCCGTCTTCATCCTGGCCGTCTCGACGATGATCTTCTTCTTCTCCTCCGGGGAGAGCATCGAGGTCTCGCCAGTCGAGCCCATGATGAGGATCGCCGAGGTGCCGTTGTCGGCCTGGAACTTGAGCAGCGCGCGGAACGCTTCGAAGTCGACCGAGCCGTCCTTGTTGAAAGGCGTGATCAGGGCAACGAACGAGCCGGTGAGCTTTTTGGCCGACATTTCGATCTCCGGATTGGCGATTTTGGTAGTGATACCACGGCTTACCTTGTCATCACCACACGGGTGGTGCGCTCCCTCCCCCTGAAAGGGGGAGGGTTGGGGCGGCGGTCACGCTTACGCGCAAGTTGACCCCCACCCGGCGGGTTTCAGCCGCCGACCTCCCCCTTTCAGGGGGAGGTAAACCCGCGGCACCATCATGTACGATAGCCGAGATGCGGAGCTTGAGTGCGGTGAACACCGTCGCGGTCGCCATGGTCTGCAAAGCACCGATCGCCGGCCAGTCGAAGACCCGGCTGTCGCCGCAGCTCTCGCCGGAGAACTGCGCCCGGCTCTCGGCCTGCTTCATCCGCGACGTCGCCGCGACCATTGCCTCGCTGGGGCCCGACTTCACCCCGTATGCTGTCTATGCGCCAAAGGAGTCGGAGCCGGCGCTCCGCGAACTGCTGCCAGCCGGCTTCCGTCTGCTTGCCCAGAGCGACGGCGATCTCGGCAAGCGCCTCGTCGCGGCGACGGCCGACCTGCTCGCCGCGGGTCATGCCGGCGCGGTGCTGGTCAACTCCGACGGGCCCACCCTGCCCCGCTCGATCCTGCGTGCCGCGGCGGACGCGGTGCGATGTGGCGACAATGTGGTGCTGAGCCCGGCGCTCGACGGCGGCTACGCGCTGATCGGCCTGTCGAGGCCGCACCCGGAGATCTTCGCCGGCATCCCGTGGAGCACCGCCGGCGTATACAGAATGACACTCCAGCGCGCTGCAGAGAGCGCTCTCGCTGTCACAAACGTTCCACCCTGGTACGACATCGACGATCTGGCGTCGCTGCGCGTCTTGCAAGCGGAGCTCGACGGCACTCCGCCGCCGTGCGCGACGCCGGCGACGATCGGCGGCGACGCGCCGGCGACGCGGCGCTTCCTCGCCGCGCTCGCCCGGACGACTCCTTAACCGTTTCTCACCAAGCCGAAGAAAAAACTCTTGCGTTCCGGCGCAATAACTCTATGTAACGCGTGTCCAAATTTCGCACGTGCCTGTGGCCGTGTGTCGATCGGTGGGCATCCGGACAAGAGGCCGGACAGCCGCCTGGGAAAGTCTCTAGCTTTCCTAACCATGCGATCGGCAGCCGGAGGCGAAACCGGCACAGTCTGCTCTCAGCAGGCGACGCGGCTTAAAGCAACGACGGAATGGGCCCTTTTGGTCTCTCGCCGGTCTTCCACCACCGGCTCGGGGTCGCTGAAAAGGCTTGTTCATCATTGCCGGCCGTGCGGACGGGGCCTCCCCATCCAATCCAAGGCAGCATGAGCGGCTCAGGAGCTCTGACGGTTCTGCGCGTCTCCATCGTGCGCTGATCGCTGGCTCTCAAGCCGTACATCTGGGCGGTTCGCCGCCATTGGAAGGAGAGCGCCAATGACCGCGCGCATCCAAGAGTACCTGCGCAACCGCCGCAAAGGCGGCAACGACACCGAGGCGCTGCTCGTCGTCGACCTCAACGTCGTGCGCGACAACTATCAGACCTTTGCCAAGGCTCTCCCCGACACCCGGGTGTTCTACGCCGTGAAGGCGAACCCGGCGCCGGAGGTGCTTGCTTTGCTGGCCTCCATGGGCTCCTGCTTCGACACCGCCTCGGTCCCCGAGATCGAGATGGCGCTCGCGGCCGGCGCATCGCCCGACCGCATCTCCTTCGGCAACACCATCAAGAAGGAGCGCGATATCGCGCGCGCCTACGCGCTCGGCGTCCGCCTCTACGCGGTGGACTGCAAGCCCGAGGTCGAGAAGGTCGCCCGCGCGGCCCCCGGCAGCAAAGTGTTCTGCCGCATCCTGTCGGATTGTGTCGGCGCCGAATGGCCGCTGTCGCGCAAGTTCGGCTGCGAGCCTTCCATGGCCGCGGACGTGCTGGAGCACGCCCATAGGCTTGGGCTGGAGGCGCACGGCGTGTCGTTCCACGTCGGCTCGCAGCAGCGCAACACCAACGCCTGGGACCGCGCTTTGGCGCAGGCTGCCGCCGTTTTCCGCGAGTGCGGAGAGCGCGGCATCAACCTCGCCATGGTCAACCTGGGCGGCGGCTTCCCGACCAAATACCTGAAGAACGTGCCGACGGTGAAGTCGTACGGCTCGGCGATCTTCCGCGCGCTGCGGCGCCACTTCGGCAACCGCATCCCGGAGACCATCATCGAGCCGGGCCGCGGCATGGTCGGCAATGCCGGCGTGATCGAGGCCGAGGTCGTGCTCGTCTCCAAGAAGAGCGAGGACGACGACGTGCGCTGGGTCTACCTCGACATCGGCAAGTTCGGCGGTCTCGCCGAGACGATGGACGAGTCGATCCGCTACCCGATCCGCACCCCGCGGGACGGCGGCGAGACCGGCCCCTGCGTGCTCGCAGGCCCGACCTGCGACAGTGCGGACGTGCTGTACGAGAAGCAGCCCTACGCGCTGCCCGTCAGCCTGGAGATCGGCGACAAGGTGCTGATCGAAGGGACCGGCGCGTACACGTCGACCTACGCCGCAGTGGCCTTCAACGGCTTCGCGCCGCTGAAGACCGTCCACATCTGACCGCCGCGGAGGATATGACGATGGTCACCATCCGCCGCGAGCGGAGGGCCGATCAGGCGGCGCGCGAGCAGTTGCTCGACGCCGCCTACGGTCCGGTCCGCTTCAGCAAGCCCTCGCACAAGCTGCGCGAAGGCCGCGATCCCGCCGACGGACTGTCGTTCGTCGCGGTCGAGGACGGCCGCGTGGTCGGCACGGTCCGGCTCTGGCAGGTCATGGCCGGAGCCGGCCGTGAGGCCCTTTTGCTCGGGCCTCTCGCCGTCGATCCGGCCTACCGCAACCGCGGTATCGGCTCGGCGCTGATGCGCCGCGCCATGCACGACGCGCAGCGGGGTCACACGGCCGTGCTGCTGGTCGGCGACGCCTCGTACTACGGCCGGTTCGGCTTCTCGGCCGACAAGACCGGCGGCCTCTGGCTGCCGGGCCCGTACGAACAGCACCGCCTGCTCGGCTGCGAGTTCGTGCCCGGTGCGCTCGACGGCGTTCGCGGCCTGGTCCGCTCGCCGCGCAAGCCCGCGTCCAAGCTCGCGCCCCTGGTCGCTGCGATGTCACGCCGCAGGACTGCGCCGCAGGCCGCGTAATCTTCCATAAATATCGTGGACGCCGCGGGAGATTCCCGCGGCGTCCTATTCCGTTCGCCGCTTTCGGCGGCTAAGACCTTTCTTGGCTGGGAGAAAATCCACGATGACCACATGGCCCCTTCACGGCCGCATCAGCGGCCCCATCGTGATGATCGGCTTCGGCTCGATCGGCAAAGGCACCTTGCCGCTGATCGAACGGCATTTCACCTATGACAAGTCGCGCTTCGTGGTGATCGATCCGGAGGACAAGGATCGCGCGCTGCTCGACGAGCGCGGCATCAAGTTCATCAAGGAGGCCGTCACCAAGAAGAACTACAAGAATCTGCTCAAGCCGTTGCTCACCGCCGGCGGCGGCCAGGGCTTCTGCGTCAACCTGTCGGTCGACACCTCGTCGCTCGACATCTTAGAGCTGTGCAACGAAGTCGGCGCGCTCTACATCGACACGGTCGATGAGCCGTGGATCGGCTTCTACTTCGACAAGAAGCTGGGCACCGACAAGCGCACGAACTACGCGCTGCGCGAAGCGACACTCGCTGCCAAGCGCAAGCGCAAGCCGGGCGAGCATGACCGCGGTATCATGCTGCGGCGCCAATCCCGGCATGGTGTCGTGGTTCGTCAAGCAGGCGCTCGTCAACATCGCCAAGGACACCAAGACCAAGATCAAGGAGCCGCAGACCCGCGAGGACTGGGCGAGGCTCGCCAAGAAGCTCGGCATCAAGGGCATCCACATCGCCGAGCGCGACACGCAGCGCGCCAAGCACCCCAAGCCGATCGAAGTGTTCGTCAACACCTGGTCGGTCGAGGGCTTCGTCTCCGAGGGCCTGCAGCCTGCAGAGCTCGGCTGGGGCACGCATGAAAAGTGGATGCCGTCGAACGGCCGCAAGCACAAGACCGGCTGCCTGGCTGCAATCTATATATTGCAGCCCGGCGCCGACACGCGCGTGCGCTCGTGGACGCCGACAGCGCAGGCCCAGTACGGCTTCCTGGTGACGCACAACGAATCGATCTCGATCGCGGACTATCTCACGCTCGGTCCCAAATCCCGGCCGTCCTACCGGCCGACCTGCCACTACGCCTATCATCCATGCAACGACGCCGTGCTGTCGCTGCACGAGATGTTCGGCCAGGCCGGCAGGAAGCAGCCGAAGATTCACATTCTTGACGAGAACGAGATCGAGGACGGGATCGACGAGCTCGGCGTGCTGCTCTACGGCCACAAGAAGAATGCGTATTGGTACGGCTCGCAGCTCTCAATCGAGGAGACGCGGCGGATCGCGCCTTACCAGAACGCGACCGGCCTCCAGGTGACGTCCGCTGTGCTCGCCGGCATGGTGTGGGCGCTAGAAAACCCGAAGGCGGGCATCGTCGAGGCCGACGAGGTGGACTACAAGCGATGCCTTGAGGTCCAGACTCCGTATCTCGGCCCGGTGATCGGCACTTACACTGACTGGACGCCGCTGACCGGTCGGCCTGGCCTCTTCCCGGAAGAGATCGACAAGCGCGACCCCTGGCAGTTCAAGAACGTGCTCGTCCGCTGACGGAGTTCGGGCGATGGCCGCGCTCACACTGAGCATCGCGCTGTCGCCCAACCCGCGGAACTGGCCGGTCATTGACGGCAGCGTGAAGGCCGACGGCGTCGACCTGATCTGCCACGTTCTGCATCCCTCGGAGATGTTCTGGCGCCAGCTCCATCACGAGGAATTCGACATTTCGGAAATGTCGGTCTCCTCGCTGATGATGGCGCGCGCGCACGGCGACGAACGCTGGGCCGGCCTCCCCGTCTTCACCACGCGGCGCTTCTTTCACACCGGCATCCTGGTGCGGCGCGACGCCGGCATCGACAAGCCCTCCGATCTCAAGGGCAAGCGCGTCGCCGTGCCGGAATATCAGCAGACCGCGGCACTATGGACGCGCGGCGTTCTGCAACACGAGTTCGGCGTCGACGCGCGCGATATGGAATTCTGGATGGAGCGTGCGCCCGAGCACAGCCATGGCGGCGCGACAGGCTTCAGGCCGCCGCCCGGCGTCACCGTGCACACCATCCCGCAGGACAAGAGCATCGGCTCGATGATGCTGTCCGGCGAGCTGCAGGCCGCGCTGCACTACATCGTCAACGACAACCTGATCGACCGCAGCAAGGCCGACCTGCACAACCATCCCGACATCAAGCTGCTGTTCGCCGACCGCACCGCCGAGGGTGTGCGCTACTACAACAAGACCGGCATCTATCCGATCAACCACGGCATGGTGGTGAAGCGCGAACTGGCCGAGAAGCATCCCTGGCTGGTCGGCAACCTGCTCGACGCCTTCGAGCGCGCCAATGCGAAGATCGACCGCCAGCGCATGGAGCATCTCGCCTATTACTTCGACACCGGACTCTTGCCCGCCAATACAAAGGAAAACGTGCGCGAACCTCTGGTGCGCCACGGCATCAAGGCCAACCGCGTCACGCTCGAAACTTGCGCGCGCTATTCGAACGAGCAAGGCCTGACGCCACGCGTGATGCGGCTCGACGAGATTTTCGAGCCGGGGTGATGGAGCGCTGATATCTCCACCGTCATTCCGGGACCGCGCGTAGCGCGGGACCCGGAATCCATACTCCCGGTGGTGGTTATGGATTCCGGGTTCGCCGCCATAGCGCGTCAAAGATGCGCGTAACCGCGCTTATGGCGGCGCCCCAGAATGACCGTGGAGAAGGTTACTGCTGCAGCATGCTCGGCGCGAACAGCTCTTCCATCGTCATCAGGCGCGGCGTCAGCCCCTGTTGCAGCGAGTATTTCGCGATCGTCTCCAGCACCAGGCGGTTTGCCTTCACGCCGTGGGTGATAAGCGGCATCTGAACCGCTTTCCGCCCTTCGGGCGGCAGCAGGCCGGTTTCGAAATAATAGTCGGCATGCGCGATGCGCTCGCGGTTCGCGATGTCGTTGGCCTGATTGAACGCCTTGAGAATGTTGGTGATCGCCCAGGGATGCTGCTCGGCGATCTCGCGCTTGATCACCATGCCGTGGTTGATCGGATAAAGCCCGGTCTTCTTGTAGAAGCGGATGCCCTCGGCGAGCGGGTCGGGAAACAGCGGCTTGATGTCAGGATGGCGGTGCAGGTCCACGGTGCTGCGGTCGATCAGATTCGGATCGACCAGGTAGAACATCACGGCGTCGAGCTCGCCCGACACCATCATCGAGCCGATGTTCTTGTCCTCCGGGATCTGGTTGACGGTAACGCCCGGCGGCGGCTTGAAGCCGGTGGCGCCGCCATGACTCTTCGACGGATTGCGCTCCATCCAGAATTCCATCTCGCTCGGCTTCACGCCGAACTCGTTCTCCAGCACACCGCGCACCCAGAGCGCCGCGGTCTGCTGGTACTCGGGCACGCCAACCCGCTTGCCTTTGAGATCGGCCGGCTTGTCGATCTTGGCGTCCTTCCTGACCAGGATGGTGGTGTGGAAGAACAGCCGCGTGGTGAAGATCGGGATGCCGACGAAGCGGTCGTCGCCCTTCGATCTCGCGATCATCAGCGACGAGATCGACATTTCCGAAACGTCGAACTCGGAGAAGCGCAATTGCCGCCAGAACAGCTCGGAGGGATGCAGCACGGTCGGCACCAGGTCGATGCCGTCGAGCTTCACCCGCTGCGCGATGACAGGCCAGGTGCGCGGATTGTCGGTGATGCCGATGCTCAGCGGGATACGCATGGTCACACTCACTTACTTGCGGAATTTCACTTGCGGAATTTTGGCGGACGCTTCTCGCGGAAGGCGCGGCCGCCCTCCTTCGACTCTTCGGTGCCGTAATAGAGCGCGACAGCCTCGAAACCGAGCATGCCGATGGCGCGCTGGTGCTCGGTGTCGGCGTTGAACGAGCGCTTGGCGATCGCGATCGCGGTGGGGCTCCTTTCGACGATCTCGGCGCACCACTTGTCGACCTCGGCGTCGAGCTGCTCGGGCGGCACCACGGCGTTCACCAATCCCATGTCGAGAGCTTCCTTCGCGCTGTAGCGGCGGCACAGGTACCAGATCTCCCGCGCCCGCTTCTCGCCGACGATGCGCGACAGATACGCGGTGCCGAAGCCCGGATCGACCGAGCCGACCTTCGGCCCGACCTGACCGAACACCGCCTTCTCGGACGCGATGGTGAAGTCGCACAGCGTCGCCAGCACGTTGCCGCCGCCGATCGCGAACCCTTGCACGCGCGCGATCACCGGCTTCGGGATGTCGCGGATCAGCGACTGCAGCTCGTCGATCGGCAGGCCGAGCGTGCCGCGGCCGCCGTAGCTGCCCTCGTGCGTGCTCTGGTCGGCGCCGGTGCAGAACGCGCGGTCGCCCGCGCCAGTCAGCACCACCACCGCGACATCCCTGTCCCAGCCCGCCTTCTTGAACGCGTCGATCAGCTCCTCGCAGGTGTTCGGCGTGAAGGCGTTGTATTTCTCCGGGCGGTTGATCGTGATGCGGGCAACGCCGCCCTTCACCTCAAGCAGAATGTCTTTGTACTTTTCCATCGTTCATCCGTGCATGGTGAGGCCGCCGGACACGCTGATGGTCTGGCCGGTGATGTAGGCGGCATCGTCGGAGAGGAAGAAGGCGACCAATCCCGGATAATCCTCGGGCGTGCCGAGCCGCCGCATCGGAATGGCACGCTTGAGGCCCTCGGCGATGCGTGCGCCGTCCGGGCCTTCCAGGAAGCTGCGCAGGATCGCGGTATCGGTGGGTCCGGGGCACAGCGTGTTGACGATGATGCCCTTGCTCACCAATTCACGCGCCACGGTCTTGCCGAACGCGATCATGCCGCCCTTGCAGGCGGAATAGACCGCCTCGCCCGACGAGCCGACGCGGCCGGCGTCGGAGGCAATGTTGACGACGCGGCCGAAGCCGCGCGCCGCCATGCCCTTCAGCACGATGTGGCTGACGTTGAGCGGACCATAGAGATTGATGCCGATGACCTTGGCCCAGAACTCCGGCGTGGTGTCGAGGAAGTTCGCAGCGCGGTCCCAGCCGGCGTTGTTGACGAGCAACGCGATCGGGCCGGCGGTCTTTTCGAAATCCTCGATGGCGCGCGTGACCGCGGAATAGTCGGAGATGTCGGCGGCGTGAGAGCTCGCCTTGCCGCCAGCCGACTTGATCTCAGCGACGACCTTTCCAGCAGCATCTGCGTCAAGATCGAGAATGCCGACCGTGCAGCCCTCCTCGCCCAGCCGGCGTGCGATCGCCGCGCCGATACCATTCGCGCCGCCGGTGATCAGGACCGTACGATCCTTCAGTCCGCGCATCGCATCAAGCCTTCTTGCCCGCCAGCATGCGGGTCGCTTCGTAGGCGATCACCACCTCGCCGTGCTGGTTCTTGATCTCGATCTTGGAGACGACGATGCCGCGGTTGCCCTTCGCGGTCGGACGCACCGAAGTGACCTCGACCTCGCCGTGGATGGTGTCGCCGACCCGCACCGGCGCCAGCACCTGTTTTTTGAGATCGAGCATGGCCAGGCCGGTGCCCTGGATCATCGATTGGCACAGAAGCCCTTCGATCAGGCTGTAGGTCAGCGCGGCGGGCACGAACTGGCCCTGGATGGTGCCGCTCTCGGCGCCGAACGTCTTGTCAGTGAAGATCACTTCGAGCATGCCGGTCACGCCGGTGAACATCACCAGGTCGGTCTCGGTGACGGTGCGATTGAGAGTGCGGAAGCGCTGTCCCGCCGACAACTGCTCCCATGTGAACCCAAGGCCCAATGTCTGCATGCGTTCAGCCCACCCGCTCTTTGACCTTGGTCGACGGAATGACGATAGAGCCTGACGCAACCAGTGCATCGATCTCGTCCGCCTTCACGCCGAATTCCGTCAGCACGTCGCGGCCGTGCTCGCCAAGCCGCGGCGGCAGACGATCGATCCCGGCGGGTGAGTCCGCGAAGCGGAACGGCACGTCGGTCATCACGACCTCGCCTTCGGTCGGATGCTTGAAATGCTTGAAGAAGCCCACGGCCTTCAGGTGCTCGTCGTCGAGGACGTCATTGAGGGTATTGAGCGGGCCGGCCGGAATCTCCAGCTCCTCGAACAGCGCCAGCCATTGCTGTGTCGTCTTGGCGGCGAATTGCGCCTCGGCAATACGGTAGACGTCCGCGATATTGCGGCTGCGCGCGGCGATGTCCTTGTAACGCTCGTCGTTCATCATCTCGGGCTGGCCGACCGCGGTCCAGAACCGCCGCCATTGCGCGTCCGTGTAGATGAGCGTGCAGAGATAGCCGTCCGACGTGCGATATGGCCGCCGCCACGGCGCCAGCATGCGGCTGTAGCCGGCCGTTCCGACCGGCGGCTCGAACGTGCGGCCGTGCAGGTGCTCGACCATGACGTACGAAACCATGGTCTCGAACATCGGCACCTCGACGAACTGGCCGCGGCCGGTGCGTTCGCGATGAAACAGCGCAGCGACGATCGCCTGCGCGCCCATCACGCCGCAGGTCTTGTCGGCGAGGATGGTCGGCGCATAGCGCGGCTCGCCGGTCATCGTGTCCATCAGGCTGGCGATGCCCGTGAGCCCCTGCATGATGTCGTCGTAGGCGGGGCGGCCGCTGTAGGGCCCGTCCTCGCGCCAGCCATGGAGGCCCGCGTAGATCAGCCGCGGGTTGCGGGCGAGCAACGCATCCGAGCCAAAACCGATCTTCTCCAGTTTCTGCGGCCGGATATTGTGAACGAACACGTCGGCGGCATCGGCCATGCGCAACAGCACGTCGCGTGCTGCCGCCTGCTTGAGGTCGAGGGCGACGCTGC
The DNA here is from genome assembly GCA_963814215.1 of uncultured Alphaproteobacteria bacterium. Classification (GTDB taxonomy): domain Bacteria; phylum Pseudomonadota; class Alphaproteobacteria; order Rhizobiales; family Xanthobacteraceae; genus Z2-YC6860. The sequence goes on from CAWFCM010000030.1 coordinate 190,587, forward strand.
GCTTGTTGCGGTTCACCCCCATGAACAGCGACGCCATGCCGCTGTTCACGCAAGGCCCGGTGTAGCGGGTGGTGTCACCGTCCGGTGTTTCGATCTTGACGACGTCGGCGCCAAGGTCGCCGAGCTGCTGCGTGGCATAGGCCCCGAGGATCACCGACGTGAGATCGAGGACGCGGATTCCGGCGAGCGGTCCTTCGGTCCGGGCAGGCTTGGCTGCGTTCATCGGCGGTCAGTCCATGCGGCAACCTCGCCGCCGCCATTGTTGAAGCATTCCGCCACGCCGAGTGTCCAGTCGCGAACGATTCAAAAGCTGCCGCCCGTGTTTGCACGGCGCAACTCCGGCCGTTATCCTCCGCAGCAGTCGTCTTGAGCGGGGAATGCAATGCAGCAAAGCCGGCGGTCCAGTCTGGTTCGCGCTTTGGTAATTTTCGGCATGGCTGCCGCGCTTCTGACGCCGAACGGGCGTGCTTTTGCGCAGGACTATCCCAACCGGCCGATCCGCGTCGTGGTGCCGACCCAGCCCGGCGCCGCCCAGGACATCATTGTCCGGCTGTTGCAGCCCTACCTGGAGAAATCGCTCGGCGTGCCGGTCGTGGTCGACAACCGGGCCGGCGCCAGCACCATGATCGGCACCGACGCGGTCGCCAAGGCGACGCCTGACGGCTACACGCTGCTGATCGTGCCGACCACCTTCACGGTGAACGCCGCGCTGAACGAGAAGCTGCCGTTCGATCCGGAGCGCGATTTCGAACCGATCGGCGTCCTGGTCAAGAATCCGCTGTTGTTCTCGATCAACGCCGAGCTGCCGGCCAAGACGCTTGCCGAATTTGTCGCGCTGGCGAAATCGCAGCCGGGCAAACTGAACTACGGCTCGTCCGGCGCCTCGACCCAGGCGCATCTGCTGATCGAAATGTGGAGCGACCGCGCCGGCGTCAAGATGCAGCACATTCCCTACAAGGGCGGCGCGCCGGCCGCGCTCGCCGTCGCCACCAACGAAGTGCAGTTCGTGATGCTGTCGCCGCTCGGCATCTTGAACTTCGTTGAGGCTGGCAAGGTGCGCTCGCTGGCAACGGGAAGCCTGAAACGCGATCCGACCCTGCCGCACCTGCCGACCGCGAGCGAAGCAGGCTTTCCTGGCTTCGAGGCGGTGCAATGGCTCGGCCTTCTCACCACGCGCGGCACGCCGAGGGACGTCGTGGCGAAGATCAACACGGCGGTGAACGACGCGCTCAAGGACCCCGAGCTAATCGCCAAGCTGGCGGCGCAGGGCACCACCGCGGCCGGCAGCACGCCGGACGAGTTCAAGGCCCTGATCGCCACCGAAATCCGCAACTGGAAGCAGACCGCCGCCAAGGCCGGCATCAAGGTCGGGAATTAGGGCGTGGACTCACCGCATGATTCGAGCACTCGGCAACCTCAATGCGCCTTCCGCTTGTCACTCTCTCGGCTGAGGTCGCTTTTTGAGCCAAGCGGACATCAACCGGCAGATAAGACCGGCTGAATCGGTCGAAAATGACCCATAGCAGACATCGGGGCCTCGATAGACACCCCATTCTCACCCCAGACTTGGATGGGAAAAGTTGGAGTTGGGACGACTTGAATGGCCGAGGCGCGCGCTGAACCACGGTTGGCTGCGATACTCGCCTCTGACGTGTCGGCTATAGCCCCGGTCGTCGAACAGGATTGCCTTTTTGCCCATGCTGTGTAGAACAACTTTCGGGTGTTCGCTGCGTGAAGCAGTGACAGGTTAAGCGATGGTCGGGCCGCCACGCGCATAAAGCGCGTGCCCGATGGATCATCGACTCTCACCCAAAAACCTGCCGCGAGCCCAGCTTCTTGCTGCCACGGTGGGCACCCTGGGTGTCCTGCTCGCAAATCCCGCTGCGGCAGCATCCACGACTGGCGTCTACTCAGCACAGCCCGTCTACCTGTTCGGTATCCCGGTTGATTTCATTCTGTTCGGCCTGACGCTGCTCGGCGTCGCCATCCTCCATCACAAGACGCTGCAAGTTGCGTTGACCGGGCTCGCGGTGGTTACGGTCTACAAGTTGCTCTTCACCGGGTTCAGACAAGGCGAGGGACTGAGCGGTCTTGTGCTGCAAATGCATCACGAGTGGGTCATCCTCGCCAATCTTTTCCTGCTGCTGATGGGCTTTGCCATCCTGGCGCGGCACTTCGAGAACAGCCGCATTCCGGATGAGATGCCGGCCTTCCTGCCGAACGGCTGGGGTGGCGGGCTGGCGCTGCTCGCCATCGTGTTCGTGCTATCGAGCTTCCTCGACAACATCGCAGCCGCCCTGATCGGCGGCACGATGGCCCGCCACGTATTCAAGAGCAAAGTCCATATCGGTTATCTTGCCGCTATCGTTGCAGCCGCCAATGCCGGCGGCTCAGGCAGCGTGGTTGGCGATACGACCACAACTATGATGTGGATCGACGGCATTAGTCCGCTACGTGTCGTCGAGGCCTATGTCGCAGCTGTCGCGGGCTTCCTGATCTACGGGATACCCGCGTCACTCGTACAGCACCGCTACTCGCCGATTAAAAAGGACGCGCAACGTGGCCTGCGTATCGAATGGACCTATGTGGGAATTGTCGCTGCAATCCTAATCATCGCTATTGCGGCCAACGTCATCGCCAACCTGAAATTTCCGACGGTGCTCGACGCCGTTCCAGTGTTAGGCGTCGCAGTGTGGGGTGTCATCCTCGCGACCGCGCCGCTGCGTCAGCCCGATTGGGCGATGTTACCGGAAACGTTTAAGGGCACGGTCTTCCTTCTAGCCCTTGTTACCAATGCGTCCTTTATGCCGGTTGAAGAATTGCCGGTGGCCTCGTGGCAAACCGCGCTGGGGCTTGGCTTCCTGTCCTCCGTCTTCGACAACATCCCGCTGACAGCGCTTGCGCTCAAGCAGGGCGGATACGACTGGGGCTTCCTTGCATATACCGTGGGCTTTGGCGGCTCGATGATCTGGTTCGGATCGTCTGCGGGGGTCGCGATCTCCAACATGTATCCGGAAGCGAAATCGGTTGGCCTCTGGCTGCGGCACGGCTGGTTTATCGCAGTGTCATATGTCGTGGGCTTCTTCGTGATGTTCGCCATTGTTGGTTGGAGTCCCGACGCTCCACACAAGAAGCGTGTTGAACATGACACCCACTATCAACCGGCTCAGACCTTCCTGATCGAACAATCACAGCGACGTTGGGCCGCCTCAAAAATTGAAAGGCGGAACGCGGCATTTCGGGACAGCTTTTCGGCTTGAAGAATGGCGGAGGATGGCGATGCCTATTCTTGAAAACACGCAAACGCGCTTATCGATAAAATCCGGTTCGACAACGCTGACGCTGGACAAGACCAACGGCAAGATCACGCTGCAGCGCAGAGTGATGTTTTGGCAGCAGAGGCCTGTCGAAAAACCTTTGTCGGAAATCGTCTCTGTGTCCGTTGATGCCGGCGTGGACCGTGCGTCCGGCGTTGAGATTTGTCACACGATGGTGATCTTCAAAGCCGGCAACGCGTGGGCGTTGGCCGCGACCGATAAGAATGAAGCGCAAGGCAACGCCATCGCGATACGCGATTTTCTCCACTTGCCGCTTGGAGGCTGAATGCGCGTTATCGGCCTCAGCTTGATCGGCGTGGCGGTTGCGATGTTTGTTCTTGCGCGCCCCCGCGACGGCAAGGTTGTTCACTGGCTACGCGGTGACACCAGCCAATGGGCCTACGTCATGACGATTGTCGTGTTGAGCGTTGTTGGATTCGCCATCTCTCTTTTCGGATGAACGTCACGGAGTGTGAAAAATGCTGGACCCTGATTCATTGGGGAGGGTGGAAACATGACGCTGATAGTCGGAATCGCGCTCGTGGTGCTGTCAATCGGGAGCTTTGTACGCTCGCTTCCCCGAGAGGGAAGAACTGCCAAGTTTGTCGGCACCCATTGGGAAGGCTACGTCGTCGCTGGGATGATAGGGGTTCTCGGCTTGGGTGTTGTGCTTTGCATCGCCGGACTGGTGCAATTGCGCGCTTGATCGTAGCGCCTCCTTGCTTCAGTCGTACTGGCGATGAGGCGAGTTACTGAGCGGGGGGTCGCACGCGTTCGGGCGAAAAGCGGACACCCAACGCCGCAAGGTCCGCTTCTGATGCTGTGGACGGCTCCTCCACCCGGCACGTGAGTGCCATGGATGTGGGCGCTGTTAAGGCTCCCACGATTGAGAGGAGCTCCCCATGCAGACAGTCACGACAATCGGTCTCGACATCGCCAAGTCAGTCTTCCAGGTGCACGGCGTTGATGCCGCCGACCAGGTGGTTATCCGCCGCCAGTTGAAGCGTCGCGCCGTCCTGGCGTTCTTCCAGAAGCTGTCACCATGTCTGGTTGGCATCGAGGCCTGCGCCTCGTCGCACTACTGGTCGCGCGAGCTCCAGGCACTCGGCCATACCGTGCGGCTGATGCCGCCGGCTTACGTGAAGCCCTACGTCAAACGGCAGAAGAACGACATGGCTGACGCTGAGGCGATTTGCGAAGCCGTCACCAGAGCCAACATGCGGTTCGTACCAACCAAGACGCCTGAGCAGCAGAGTTGCCTGATGCTTCACCGCACACGCCATCTATTCATCCGCCAGCAGACTGCCGTGATTAATTCGATCCGGGCTCACCTTGCCGAGTTGGGCATTGTTGCTCCAGTCGGGCGCAAAGGGGTCACGGAGCTTCTGCATGTTGTTGCCGACCCGAGCGACAAACGGGTGCCGGAGGTTGCCCGCGCGTGCCTTGCCGCGCTCGGCACTCAACTGCTCAGCCTCAAGGAGCAGATTGGGGAGTTCGACCGGATGATCATGGCTTGGCATCGGTCCGACGAGACGAGCAAACGGCTTCGTTACATTCCTGGGGTTGGTCCGATGCTGGCAACCGCCCTGGTTGCGAGTGTTGCCGACCCCAAGACCTTCCGATCCGGTCGCAATTTCTCGGCCTGGATCGGGCTCGTGCCGAAACAGCATTCGAGTGGGGGCAAGGACAGGCTCGGCAGTATCAGCAAAAAGGGTGACCGCTATCTGCGCGGCCTGTTCGTGGCCGGCGCGCTCGCGGTCATCCGCTATGCCAAGATCCACGGCACCAAGCATCGGCCCTGGCTCACGGCACTGCTGGCTCGAAAGCCAACCAAGGTTGCGGCCATCGCGCTTGCCAACAAGCTCGCGCGGATGGCCTGGGCCATGATGGCGAGGGGTGAGCGCTACAGGAATCCCGTCGCGTTGGCGGCGTAACGAGATCGCGCCGGACACCCGGCGTGATGTGAAGGTTGGGAGGGGCGAACAGCACGTAATGCAGAGCCGGTCGATCCGGCGGTCAGGACAACCCACATGTGCCATCGCATTGTTATCGAATGCGTGCTTTTGACCGGGACCTGATCCGCGGAGGGCATTATGGCCAGCGGTCATGTGAACCGCATCTAAAGGCCGAACACATGGCTGCACCGACCAATGCTGTAAAACGTGAAGAAAGCTCTTGCCAACTCGGAGCCGTCCACACATGGCACATCTCGTCATTTCGCCGCCCCGCAACAATTAGGTCGCTTCCGGGGCAAAGCAGACATTGAGCCACGCGCACAGAGCCGGATTTATGAGGACACGGCCTAATCAAACGAACGGCAGTACCTCCTCGGTCACGCGCCGAAGCTGCTCCATCGGATCGTGCATGGTGGAGATGCGGAACGTCACCCGCTTGCAGCCCGACGCCTTGTATGTCTTGAGATGCTCAATGCACTCGCGCGGCGAGCCGTATGTCAGCCACGCCTCCAGCCGCTCCTTGCTGTAGTCCGCGCCGTAATAGAGATCGAGGAAGCGCTTGGAATCGGCGAGCGCGTCCGCCTTGTCGTCGTTCACGTTGATGTGGTGATAAAGAATGTTGTCGAAGCCGGACATGTCACGTCCGACGTCGCTGCCAGCCTTGAGGATGAATTGCCAGGAGCGCTGGAATCCCTCCGGGCTGACCGAATGCGTCATCCAGCCGTCGGCGATCTTTCCAACCCGCGTGAGCGCGAAATCCGAGCCGCCGGAGTCCGCCTGCCCCTTGGACAGCCGCTCGGCGTTGGTGGCGAGCCAGATCGGACACGGGTTCTGGATCGGCTTCGGCTCCAGCGTGACGTTGGCGAATTTGGTGAACTGGCCCTCGAACGGCTCGTTGTCCTTGGTCCACACATGCCGCAGCACGTGCATGTTCTCGACCATGCGCTTGCGGCGATCCTCCGGCGCCTGATCCATCGCGGCGGATTCCGCCTCCCACAGCGGACCCGCGCCGCCGCCGGCGCAGGCGACGAAGCGCGTGCGGCCGTTCGACAGCACGTCGAGCGAGGCCCATTCGTAGGCGAACACCAGCGGATTGCGCAGCGCGACGAACCCATACACGCGGGACCGAGCAGCACCCGCCCGGTCCGGCCAGCGACTGCGGCGAGCAGCGTCAGCGCGTCGAGCCTGCGATTGACGAACAGCGCGTCGCCGCACCAGATCGAATCCATTGCCGGCGATGCCTCGACCGCGTCCGCCTGCGACAACAGATCCTTGGCCGTGCAGAGCCCGACCAGGACGCCGCGGTTCGACAGCGTGACTCCAAAATTCATTTCAGGATTCCGATGCTCATTTTGCGCGTGATCTTTTCCGACCTGCCTTCGCCCGCCGAAGCATTAAACCAAGATAGTGGACTGATCCGGGGCTTCGCGCAGGCGGGAAACCGGTTCCCACCCCGGATCAAGTCCGTGGCAGGCTTTTTCGGGATCACGCGCTGCGCTCGATGACGGCCATGAAGTCGCACTGCACCAGCACGCCCTTCTCCATCGGCACCTCCATGATCTGGCGGGCCGGGCGCGACGCGGGATCGGGAAACATCTTCACCCATTCCGTGTTGATCGGTGGGCGCGACAGTTTCTCCATCCAGAACGTCACCTTGACGATGTCCTCGACCGTCGCGCCGCCCTTCTCGGCGGTGATCCGCATGTGGTCGAACATCAGCGCGCACTGCTGCTCCAGCGTGGCCGCGAGCTTCTGCGTCGCCGGATCGACGCCACGGATCAGTCCGGACACCAGGATATTGCCGATCCGGCTGGCGTTCGGGATCGGGCTGCGGTGCGAGAACTCGTCGATGTAGATGCTGCGCCGCGCCACGGTCATTCCCCGAAATTCTCGATCTCCCTCAAACTATAGCGGCGGCGGACGGGTGCATCCACATCGCGGCCCAGCCAAGGTGTGACGGCATGGCAGCCAAGCGGCGGTCAAATCCACTCGTCATCGGCCCGCACCTTGTCTAGAGTTTGATTCAGCTACGCTGAATCAAACTCGTCGCTTACTTTCTTGTTTGAGCATGATCTTTTCCGAAAACCGGTTCCCACTTTTCGGGATCATGCTCTAGACTCGGCAAAAGTACGCGTTGGGAGGTTGTGTGTTTCGCGACGTTGAGAGTCTGCTTCGGCCCAAAGTGATTGCAATCGTCGGAGCGTCGGATTCCAGCCGCGGCGGCTGGGCGCAGGAAATCTACGACAACCTCGATCACTGCGGCTTTCCGGCCAAGCTTTATCTCGTCAATCCGAAGCGAAAGGAGCTGTGGGGCCGCCCGGTCTATCCGGACTTCGCCTCGATCCCGGAGCGTGTCGATCTCGCGCTCACCATCGTCCCCTCGCCGTCGATTCCCGACACGCTTACCGAAGCCGCAAGCAGTGGATTGAAATGCGCGCTGATCTACGCCGCGCAATTCGGCGAAGGCGGCGACCCCCAAGGCCAGGCCCGCGCGCAGGCGCTGAGGAAGCTCTGCGACAGCGGACTTCGCATCTCCGGCCCAAATTGCATGGGCTCCCTGGCGCTTCGCGAGAAGCTCCTGCTCTATCCCGCCAAGCGCGTGCGGGCGCTGCGGCCGGGCTCGATCGGCGTGGTGTTCCAGTCCGGCGGTACGTTCCAGTTCTGGCTGCAGCAGGCTTCGATGCGCGGCCTCGATTTTTCCTACGCGGTGTCGAGCGGCAACGAGCTCGACCTCGACCTCGCGGACTACATCAGCTTCCTGGTCGACGACGAGCACACCAAGATCATCGCCTGCATGGTGGAAGGCATCCGCCGGCCGCAGGCGTTCATGGCAGCGGCCGAGAAGGCGCTCAAGGCGCGCAAGCCGATCGTGCTGGTGAAGCTCGGCCGCAGCGAGCGCGGCAAGGCGGCGGCGGCAAGCCATACCGGCGCGATTGCCGGCGATGATGCGGTGTTCGACGCGGTCTGCAGGAAGTACGGCGTGGTGCGCGTTCCCTCGCTCGACGACCTGATCGAGACCAGTCTTGCTTTCACGCAGAACCGCCTGCCGAAGGGACCGCGCATCGCGATGGCCTGCTACTCCGGCGGCGCCAAGGGCCTGATCCTCGACTACGCCAGCGACCACGGCGCCGAGATGGCGCCGCTCATGGCGGAAACCAAATCGAAGCTGCTCGGCATGATCGATCCCGGCCTCGCCGCGGAGAACCCGCTCGACGTCGGACCGACCGTCGGCGTCCAGGCCGCGAAGTTCGCCGAAATCTGCAAGGTGGTGTGCGCCGATCCGACCGTCGATCTGGTGACCGTGCAAGGGTTGGTGCCGGTCAATCCGGAAGATCCGTTCAATCCCGATCCGCTCAAGAGCGTCGCGGCGTCCACCGACAAGCCGGTGCTGGCGTTCGGCCGCATCGCACAGAATGCATCCGAGACCAGCCGCAAATTCCAGAACGAGACCGGCGTGCCGTTCATCCAGGGGCTGCCGGAGACGGTTCGCGCGCTGCAAGGACTGGTGTATTACGCAGCGGCGCTCCAGCGCGGCGTCACACCACTGCCCGAAACACGCGGGGGCGAAGGCGAATTGAGTGACGCGGTGCTCGCGGCGAACGAATTGACGCCACCGCGCAGCGCGCTTGCCAAAGAGCCCGAGGACGCCGCGGCGAAAGCCGCGGCGATCGGATTCCCGGTCGCGGTGAAGATCGTTTCCCCGCAGGCGAGCCACAAAACCGAGGTCGGCGGCGTGTCGCTCCATCTCGCGGACGCAGACGCCGTGCGCTCGGCGGCGACCGCGATGGCCGCGCACCTCACCAGGCACGATCCCAAAGCTGCCATCGAAGGCTTTCTCATCCAGGAAATGGTTGACGGCCTGGAGATGATCTTGGGCGTGCGTGAGGACCCACAGTATGGGCCTATCATGGTGGCCGGTCTCGGCGGCGTGATGGTTGAAGTCCTTAAAGATGTGGCGATCCGCCTGCTCCCGGTCGACGAGGAGACGGCACGGGACATGCTTCGCTCGCTGCGCGGAGCCGCCCTGCTCGGCGTCTTTCGCGGACGCGCACCGCGCGACATCGGAGCTGTTGTGAAGGCTATCGTTGGCCTGTCACGCATCTTCACCGAACACCGGCAGGTGTTGTCCGACATCGAGATCAATCCCATGATCGTGCTTGCCGAGGGCCAGGGCGTCCGCGCGGTCGACGTTCGCACCGTCGCACGCAATACCGGCCGGGAGTCAGACGCATGAACGCCGACAGCGGATTCGCCAATGACATGAACTTCGAGCTTCCGGAAGAAGTCCGGATGCTGAAGGACACCGTGCGCAAGTTCGTCGACAGAGAAATGATCCCAATCGAGCGTACCGGCCGCGACGGCCACAAGCTGAAGCCCGAGGTGCGCGCCGATCTCGAAAAGAAGGCGACCGCGCTCGGGCTCAACGGCTACGACGTGCCGCAGGAATACGGCGGCCAGGGTCTCGGGATTCTCGCCAAGGTCGTCGTGTGGGCCGAGCTTGCCCGCAGCATCCTGCTGCCGACCCGCGGCCGCGACGTGTTCGGCCCAGCGGTGAGCCCGATGCTCTATCATCTCAACGAGGAGCAGCAGCAGAAGTACCTGCTGCCGACGATTGCCGGACAATACAAATGGTGCCTGGCGCAGACCGAGCCGGACGCCGGCGGCGACCCCGGCGCGATGCGCACCACGGCGGTGCGGCAGGGCGACCACTACATCGTCAACGGCACGAAGCGTTTCATCACCGGAGCCGACGAAGCCGACTTCGCGCAACTGATCGCAGCGACCGACCGGGCCAGGGGCTCGCACGGCGGCATTTCGGCATTCGTCGTCGATATGAAGTCGCCAGGCATCAAGCTGCTGCGGCCGCAGGAACTGGTGATCGACGACCGGCCATGGGAAATCTCCTTCGAGAACGTCAAGGTGCCGGTCGAGGACCGCATCGGCGCGGAAGGCGACGGCTTCAAGCACGCGCAGAACTGGATCAACCTGGGACGCCTGCGGCACGGCGCGCGCGGCATTGGCGTGATCGAGCGCTGCCTCGAGCTCGGCGCCGGCTACGCCAAGCAGCGCGTCACCTTCGGCAAGCCACTGGCCGAACGCCAAGCGGTACAGTGGATGCTGGTCGACAGCTACATGGAGCTGCATCAGCTCCGTTTGATGGTCTACGACGCCGCATGGAAATACGACCAGGGCCGCGACATTCGCACCGAGGCCTACATGGCGAAGATTTTCGGCGACACGCAATCGTTCCTCGCCGCCGATCGCTGCATGGAAATTCACGGCGGCATGGGCCTGGCGACCGACCTGCCGATCGAAAAGATGTGGCGCGACCAGCGCAGCATGATGATCACCGAGGGACCGATCGAAATTCTCAAGATGACTCTGGCGCGGCATGTGCTGCGCACTTACGGTTGATAAAACGGGAAATAACAGGAGTGGCCGATGGCTGAGTACAAATATGAGTTCGTGAACGTCAAAATTCGCGACGGCATCGCGTGGACGGCGCTCAATCGTCCCGAGAAGCGCAATGCGATGAGTCCGCAGCTCCACTACGACATGGACGACGCGCTCCGCCGCCTCGAGACCGACGACGACGTCAAGGTCGTGGTGGTAACCGGCGAAGGCGGCAACTTCAGCGCCGGCCAGGACCTGCAGAAGTTCTTCCGCGAGCTGGAGCGCAATCCGGAAGAGAAGAAGAAGGCCGCGGCCGCGGCCAACCGCTGGCGCTGGGAGCGCATCTATCAATACGACAAGCCGACCATTGCGATGGTGCACGGCTTCTGCGTCGGCGGCGCGTTCATGCAGCTTCTGGCGTGCGACTTCGCTATCGCCGCGGAAAACGCGACGTTCTCGCTCTCGGAAGTGAACTGGGGCATCCTGCCGGGCGCGCTGGTGTCCAAGGCCGTGTCCGACACTGTGCTGCCGCGCCATGCACTCTATTACGCCTGCCTGGGCGATCCGTTCGACGGCAAGGAAGCGGCGCGCATCGGCATGATCAATTATGCCGTGCCTCTGAATAAGCTCGAGGACGCCGTCACCGACCTCGCCGAGCGGTTGATGAAGAAGAGCCCGGCGGTGCTGCGCGCCACCAAGCAGGCGATCCGCCACTGCCGGACCATGGACGTGGCGCAATCGTACGAGTACCTCGCCGCCAAGGGCCAGGCGATCCGCGCTGCCGACAAGGAAGACTCCTACAACACGGGGCTGCGCCAGTTCCTCGACGAGAAGACCTACAAGCCGACCTACGAGCCGTTCAAGCTCGGCACCATGTTGACCGATCAGCGCAAGAAGTGATCGCCGGCAGGCAGGCGAGGGCTTCTCGTCGCAGGGGCCTCGCCACGGCGGCGCAGCCTTGGCGCACTTCATCCGCACTGTTAGGCTTTGCATAGAAGCTGTCATCAAGACCAGATCGATTGGGGAGAGCGATATGTTCCGCAGAGCATTGATTGCCGGTCTGGCCACGCTTGCCATTGCCGCACCCGGAAGCGCACTTGCCCAGATGTACAAGGGCAAGACGGTCACGATGATCATCAACTACCCGGCCGGCGGACCAACCGACATCGAAGGCCGCATCATCGCGCATCATCTCGCCGCGCACATTCCCGGCCGGCCCAACGTCATCGTCAAGAACATGGGCGGCGCCGGCGGCATGATCGGCTCCAACTTCCTCGGCGAAATCGCCAAGCCCGACGGCGAGACGTTCGGCTTCTTCACCTGGAATCCGATCGCGGAATTGCTCGGCGATCCGGGCATGCGGGTGCGCTTCTCGGCATTCGAGCTGCTCGGTGGCGTGCAGAACCCGGTGGTGGTCTACGCCCGCAAGGACACCGCGCCGGGACTCAACACCGCCGCCGACCTGATGAAGGTGAAAGAGATCAAGACGCTCTCGCTTGATACCCACAACACCAACACGGTGCATCAGGCGCTCGCGCTCGATGTGCTGGGCGTCAAGTTCAAGGCGGTGACCGGCTACAAGGGCCTGAAGGAAGTCGAGACCGCGATCCTGCAGAACGAAGGTCAATTGGCAAACTCGTCGCTGCCCGGCTGGCGCGCCTCAATCGAGCCGACCATGATGAAGCAGGGCATCGTCATCCCGCTCTGGCAGGTTGCGCCGCCGGTCAAGGGCGCATACCCGCGCAGCCCCGCGGTGCCGGAGATCCAGACCTTCGAGGAGTATTTCGCCGCGGTGAACCCGGGCAAGAAACCGTCCGGCACAAACTATCAGGCGATGCGTGCCGCGATCGACGCGCAGACCGCGATGTTCCGCACCTTCTTCATGCCGCCCAAGGCCAACAAAGAGGCCGTCGTCATCATGCGGACGGCAATCGAGTCGCTGTGGAAGGACCAGGCCTTCATCAAGGACTACGCCAAGGCGGTGCGCTCCGACCCGGTGCTGGTGTCCGGCGCCGACGGCGAGACCATCATGAAGAGCCTCGCCGACGTAAGCCCCGACATCCGGACGTTCCTGCAGAACTACGGCAACAACCTCTCGAAGCGGTAAGCGAATTGCGTCTGTGCACGTCGTGACAGCTCGATGCTTGGACGTAGCCCGGATGAGCGAAGCGATATCCGGGTCAAGGTGGCATGGTACGATATCGGCGCAACTTTGTTCCCGGAGGGACTTATTTCTTCACGGTGACTCTGGCGGATCGACGCTCGTCCGCGCTCGTCGATCATGTCAGCTCGCTCCGCATGGCATTCCGCGTTGCTCGAAGCGAACGTCCTTTTCAGATCGATGCGATCGTGGTCTTGCCGGATCACTTGCACGCGATGTTCACGCTCCCGCCGTCCGACGCCGACTTCTCCGGACGGTGGCGCCGAATCAAGGGGCATTTCAGCAACCAAATGATTTCGATGGGTGGCCTGCAAGCTCGCCGCCCGAATGGGAACTTTGCCCTGTGGCAAAGGCGTTTCTGGGAACATACGATTCGAGACGAAAGCGACTTCGCCCGTCATATCGACTACATCCATTTCAACCCGGTGAAGCACGGTTTGGCGTCGCGCGTGCGCGATTGGCCTTATTCATCGTTCCACCGATACGTCCGTCAAGGATTGCTGGCCGGCGACTGGGCGGGCGACTTGAGTGCCGGCGAGCAAGCTTACGGCGAACGCGGCGATTGACCCGGATGTCGCTTCGCTCATCCGGGCTACGTCTGAACCACACGAGTCTTCAACATGCTTGACGCCGCCATTGCCGGGCTGATCGCCGCGGTGCAATGGCCGGCCGTCGGTTATCTGTTCCTCGGCATCGCGCTTGGCCTTTACTTCGGCGCGGTGCCCGGTCTGTCCGGCCTCACCGGCATGGCGATCCTGCTGCCGTTCACCTTCGGCATGGACCCGGTGTCGGCGTTTTCGTTCCTGCTCGGCATGTATGCCGTCACCACGACCAGCGACAGTGTCACCGCGATCCTGATCGGCGTGCCGGCCGGCGCGGCGGCGCAGGCCACCGTGCTCGACGGCTACCCGATGGCGAAACGCGGCGAAGCCGGCCGCGCGTTCGGCGCCGCATTCACCTGCTCGGCGATCGGCGGCGTGCTCGGCGGTCTGTTCATGGGCCTGTCGGTTCCGATCGTGCAGCCTCTGGTGCTGTCGTTCGCCAAGCCGGAGTTCTTCATGCTCGGGCTGCTCGGCCTCACCATGGTCGGCTCGCTGAGCGGCCGATCGGTGCTCAAGGGCATGACAGTCGCGGGGCTGGGCCTCCTCCTTTCGCAGATCGGCTATGCCGAGCAGATCGCGATCCCGCGCTACTGGCTCAACACCACGTACCTCCTCGACGGCCTGCCGCTGGTCCCGGTGGTGCTCGGCCTGTTCTCGCTCCCCGAGCTGGTGGCGCTTGCCGTTTCCAACCGCTCGATCTCCGACGTGCCGCGCGCCAAGATTTCCGGCGGCATCATGGACGGTGTGAAGGATTGCTTCATCCACTGGTGGCTGCTGCTGCGCTCTTCCGTGATCGGCATCTACATCGGCATCCTGCCGGCGCTCGGGCCGACCATCGCCGACTGGGTGGCCTACGGTCATGCCGTGCAGAGCGCCAAGGACAAGTCGCAGTTCGGCAAGGGCGACGTGCGCGGCGTGATCGCGCCGGAGGCGGCGAACAATTCGGTGAAAGGCGGCGACCTGGTGCCAACCGTCGCGTTCGGCATTCCCGGCAGCGCTGCGATGGCGATCCTGCTCGGCGCATTCCTGATCCAGGGCCTCACCCCCGGCCCGGAGATGCTCACCACCAAGCTTCACATCACCTTCAGCATGATGTGGACACTGATTTTCGCCAACATCATCGGCGCCATCCTGCTGATGGCCTGGGCCAACCAGCTTCAGAAGATCGTCTTCATCCCCGCCAACCTGATCCTGCCCGGCATCACGTTCTTCGTCCTGATCGGCGCCTGGACCGCCGGCAACAACATCGGCGACTGGATCACGCTGCTGGTGTTCGGCGTGATCGGCCTCATCATGAAGCGGGCCGGCTGGCCGCGCGCGCCGCTCATCCTCGGCTTCATCCTCGGCCGCATCATGGAGAACTCGCTGCATATCAGCATGCAGGCCTATGGCATCGGCTTCATCACGCGGCCGATCTGCCTCGCGCTGCTCGCGGCCATCGTCATCACCCTGTTCTACGCGGTGCGCTCGCACCTGCGCATGAAGCGCGACACCAGCACGGTCAACGTCACCGACGCGGAAGCCGGCGAGCCTCGGCTCTCGCTCGGCCTCGCGGTCGGCATCTGCGTGCTGCTGATCTATGCCATCGCGACCGCGTTCTCGTGGCCGCCGATCGTGCGGCTGTTCCCGCTGGCGTTCAGCATCCCCGCGCTGCTGCTCGCCTTGTGCGCGATCTACTTCGACTGGCGGGCCATGCGTCTCGCGCCGGCCGCGGCCTGGAGCGCGGCGAACTCTATCGAGTTCACCCGCACTCTCAAGTTTTTCGGCTGGCTCGCGGGTATCGTCATTGTCACGGTTCTGCTCGGCCAGCATGTCGCCTTGCCGGCGTTCGTCCTGCTCTATCTGCTGGTCTGGGGCGGCTATGGCTGGAAGCTTGCGCTGACCTACGCCGCCGCCAGCCTCGGCATCCTGGTGCTGCTGTTCGATTACATGTCGCCGACGCTATGGTATCCGGCACTGCTGCTGCGCTGGTGGTGATATGGCGCGATCCCGTTCATCGCTCGGGTTGTTCGGCATCTTCGGCCGCTCGTCCGATCTGCGGCAGATGGACCATGCGCTGCGCTCGGTTGACGTTCACCCGCGGCTGGTGCCTGAAGCGGTCAAGCTCACCGCTGTGGCACTGCTGAAGGATCACGCCATCGGTCCCGAGCCTGCGCCGCAGGCCTACACTGCCGCCGCCGAAATCATCGCCTACTGCATGGTCGGCGCCGAGGCGTTCACCGGCGCCAACGGCGAAGACCTGACCCATGCCGTGGAGCGGCGCATCGAGGCCGCGCTGGAGAAGCCGGAGGCGCTCGACGCACAACTGGTGCTGCTCACGCTGCACGCCAAGATCATCCAGCCCAGCGTGGTCCATCAATTCGAGCTGGATAGTTCGGTCGAATGAGCGCAATGCAAAATGCAATAAGAACGGCACGGCGCCGTCCACTGCATCAAAGCTCCAAGAAAAAACGGAGAGCTCATCGCTGAGCTCTCCGTCCGTTCACCTCTGGAAGGTGATCACTTGGTCTCGCAGACCTTGATGGTCTTCATGCCGGTTTCCGCTTCGGCCCGAGTCTTGAAGGCCACCGGGCCGACCTGCACCACCGTGGTGGTTGTCGGCTTCTTGTCGACGATCGTGCAACGCTTCGTCGAAGAATCCTGCACGACATAGTACTCGGTAACCGTCTGCGCGAATGCCGGAACAACGATGGCAGTTGCGAGCGCGGCAGCAATAGCAAAGCGAGTCATGTTGAACGCTCCTTGGGTTCATCGCCCTCGGGAGTAACGTCGGCGCGACAAGACCGTTCCGCAAGAAGCGCTTCGCAAAGAAAAACTATCTTGATGTCAAGCTGAATGAATCGTCAGGATTCTACCGATCACAGCGTTGAGCCGCTCTACCTTTCAGCGCGACACCGCGCCGCCAAATGCACGGTCCCGCGCTGTTTTCCAGCCCTGCTGCGCATGAACGGCGGGACCTATGCGTTGACAGCAAAGGACGCACAACGCACCCTTGCCCACGAAAACCGCTGCGGGGGCGATGATGAATCTCGGTTTTTTCACCATGCCGGTCCATCCGCAGGGCCGGAACTATGCCGAAACGCTGAAAGAGGACCGCGAGGCATTCATCCTCGCCGATCGGCTCGGCTACACCGAGGGCTATTGCGGCGAGCACCTCACCGACGAAGTCGAGAACATCCCGAACAGCATGATGTTCATCGCGACGCTGCTCGGCGTCACCAAGCAGATCAAGCTCGGCACCGCGGTGATCAACCTGCCGCACAGCCATCCCGCCATCATCGCCTCCAACGCGGCGATGATCGACAACCTGTTCGAGGGCCGTTTCATCATGGGGATCGGCGCCGGCGTCCTGCGCTCCGATGCCGAGGCGCTCGGCATTCTCGACCAGAACCGGCAGGAGATGTTCGTCGAGGCGATCGACCAGGTGCTGGCGATCTGGGCGAGCGAGCCGCCCTACAACATCAAGGGCAAGTACTGGACGATCTCGACCGAGAAGACGCTGTGGCCGGACGTCGGCCTCGGCAGCATCGTGAAACCCTACCAGAGGCCGCATCCCCAAATCGTCGGCACCCCGTCCGATCCCGACTCCAAGGGACTGATCGCGCTCGGCAAGCGCGGCTGGGGGCCTGTGTCGTCGAACCTCCTCCATGTCAATTGCCTCGCCAACCATTGGGCGAACTACGCCAAGGGCGCGGCCGAAGGCGGCCATCCTGCCGACCGTGCGATCTGGCGAGTCGCGCGCTCGATCTTCGTCGCCGACGACGACAGGACGGCGCAGGCCTACGGCGGCGGCGACGCAAACAGCCCGTACCGCTTCTACATGAAGCAACTGCTCGCCAAGCTGGCGCGCTTCAAGCGCTTCTCGCTGTTCAAGCGCCGGCCCGACATGCCGGACGCCGACGTGACGCTTGAATATGTGATCGACAACCTCGTGATCCGCGGCACCGTCAATCACGTGGTCGACCAGATCCTGGCGATGCGCGAGACGATCGGCGACTTCGGCACCCTGCTCTATTGCGGCAAGAACTGGACCGATCCGGCGCTGGATCGCCGCTCCATGGAACTGATGGCCGAGAAGGTGATGCCCGCGATCAATGCCGCGATCGGCCAGCCGCAGCCGAGTAGGAGGACCGCGTGAGCGACGTCTCAATCGACGATCTGCGCAAGAAGATGCTCGGCAAAAAGCTATGGGTCATCATGACCGAACGCGTGGTGCCGCTCGAAGAGGTGCAGAAGCACACCAAGGCGCACCTGTTGCACCAGATCAAACTGGAGAAGGACGGCATCATGTACGGCGCAGGCCCGGCCGTCGCACCTGGCGCGTCCGAGGCATCATTCGGGCTGATCATCATTCGCGCCAAGGACGAAGCTGAAGCGCGGCGCATCGCCGATTCCGACCCGATGCACAGGGAAGGCGTGCGGAAGTACGAGCTCTATCAATGGACGATGAATGAGGGGCGGTTGAGCATCACCATCGATTTTTCGGATCGGACGTATCGGTTGGATTAGACATAAAGCTTTGAGTCGAAGCGGCGGCCGCGACGGCAGCGCGCGCCCTCTCCCGCTTGCGGGAGAGGGTTGGGGTGAGGGCAATGGCTTGCACTATTCGGAAGAACTCCTTCACGATTCCTCAATACGTCGCTATTCCAGAAGCGCAGCACATGCCAGCCAGCGGCAATGAGAAAGGCGTCGCGTCTAGCGCCGAAGCGTTGTCCGCATGCTGACCGCCGTCGAGTTCCACCACGAGCCGATGTCCGATCGACGCAAAGTCTGCAACGAACGGGCCGATGGGCACTTGTCGACGGAACTTGACGCCGCCAAATCGACGATCACGCAACAGACGCCACATCGCACGTTCGGCGTCGGTTGAATTACGTCGCAGCGCTCGCGCCGCATCTCGTTTCTGGTTTCGCGCATCTCCCTCACCCGCCTCGCATTCGCTCGGCACCCTCTCCCGCAAGCGGGAGAGGGGATTCGCCGCGCCACCTTTCAAACCAAACCGGCTCAGTTCGCCCGGACCGCCGTCCGCAATCCCATCCGCTCCAGCCGCGGCAGCACCTCGTCGCGGAAGAACGGCAGGTCGTCGAGATAGTTGACGAACGAGATCGCGACACCGCGCAGGCCCGCCCGGCCGACCGTCGCCAGTTCCTCGGCCACCTTGTCGGGCGTGCCGATGTAAGGGAAACCACCGATCGACGTGCCGGCGAAGAACTTGCGCTTCGCCTCGTACTCTTCCGGCGAGGAGTTCTGCCGCGTGATGTTGCGCAGCTCCAGCATGCGCTCGACGGCGCCCCAATCGGCGTTCTCGATGTTGGCGTAGCGGTAGAACTCCTCGGCCTCTTTCTGCGTCGCGCGGCAGACCACCTGGCCGACGGTGTAGACCTCGACCTCGCGGCCGAACGAGCGGGCTTGCGCCTTCACCTCCTGCACCTTCTTGGCGGCGGCATCGAGCGAGGCGCGGATGTCGGACGTCGCGGTGAAGAACGCATCGCAGTTGCGCAGCGCAAATGCTTGGCCCGTGCCGGACGACCCCGCGTTCATGATCAGCGGGCGGGTGCCGCCGTACGGCTTCGGAAACGCGCGCACCCCTTTGAGCTTGAAGAAGCGGCCCTCGAAATCGAACGTGCCGGGCTCGGTCCAGGCGCGCCGCACCGCGCCGAGCCACTCCTCGGCATAGTCGTAGCGCGTCTCGTGATCGCGCTGCTCGACGCCGAACATCTCGAATTCGCCCTCGTTCCATCCGGCGACGATGTTCAGCGCGAAACGGCCCTCGCCGATGTGGTCGGCGGTGACGAACTCCTTCGCGGCAATGATCGGATTGAACAGCGGCGCGTGGATGGTGCCGAACACGGTGATGCGCTGGGTCGCCTGCAGCAGGCCGCAGGCCCAGGTCATCGTCTCCAACGTCGAGCCGTGGAAATCGGTGTCGCCGCCGTAGCCTTTCCAGCGGCCGATCGGCAGCATGAAATCGATGCCGGCTTCGTCGGCCATCGTGCCGAGCGCGAGGCAATCCGGCCAGCTCGCGGTCCAGCGCTCCGGCGCCTTGGTCGCGGTGCGCGACGACGAGCAGTTCGAGCCGAACATGCCGATCTTGAGCGCGTTGGCGTTGTACATCGCCAGGCGCTCTTTCATCGATCCGGTCGGGGCCAGCAACGTTGCCTCCCTTGCCTTGAGCGTGCCGCGCCTACTCCTTGTCCATGCCGGACGCCTTGATGACCTTGGCCCATTTGTCGCGTTCGCCGCGGTAGAACTTGTCGAACTCCTCGGCGGTGCCGGGCAGCGGTGCAAAACCCTGTGCGGCGAGCGCCTTCTGGATGTCCGGCGATTCCACCGCCTTGCGGTTGGCGTCTTCCAGCCGCTTGACGATCGCGGGCGGTACGCCGGCCGGCGCGCTGACGCCCATCCAGAGCCGCACGTCGAATCCGGGGATGGTCTCGGCGACGGTCGGCAGGTCCGGGAACGCGGGATCGCGCTTCGGGCCGGTGGTGGCGAGCCCGATCAGGCGGCCGTCGCGCACGAACGCCTGCACCGGCGCGATCGAGGAGAACATCACCTTGACCTCGCCCGACAGCAGATCCTTCACAGTCTCGGCGCCACCCTTGTAGTGCACCGGCTTCATCCGGGTGCCGGCCTCCATGTTGAAGAATTCGGAGTTGAGATGCGTCGCCGAGCCGCGGCCAGCGGTGGCGTAGAGAACCTCGTCCGGCTTCGACTTCACCAGCGCGATGAACTCCTTGAGGTTCTTCACGCCGAGCGAAGGATGCACCACCAGGATGTTGGCGGTCTCCGCCTGCGGCCCGATTGCCATCAGGTCCTTGCCAAGCGCCACCTTGATCGACTTGGACAACGTCTCGTTGACCGCAGTGGCGAGCGGCGTGTTAAGCAGCGTGTAGCCGTCGGGGTCGGAGCGCGCCGCGGCTTCGGCCGCGATCATACCGCCGGCGCCGGTCCGGTTCTCGATGACGACCTGACCGCCAAGGATCTCGCCCATCTTGGCGCCGACCACGCGAGCGATCAGGTCCGAAGGACCGCCGGGGGCGAAGCCGACCAGTATCTTGATCGGCTTGTTCGGGAAGTAGGCCTGCGCCGATGCAAAGCCGGGCCATGCGGCAGCGCTTCCGGCGGCCGCGGCCAACGTGAGTGCCTGTCTTCGATTCAAATGGTGGCGCATGTCGTCCTCCCGTTTGCATTCGAGTTTGCAGGCCCCGGCAAGCGCAAGCAAGCCTTGTCCGTACAAGCCTTGCCTTGACCGCATGCGCATCCTTCTTTTTTGAGCATGATCTTGTCCGAAAACCGGTACCCACTTTTCGGGATCATGCTCTAACATGCGCGCCAACGAGGAAACGCGAGGCAGCATGGCGGACAAGGAAAAGATCGGCGTCGTCGGCACCGGACGGATGGGGCTCGCGATCGCCAAGCACCTGATCAAGCGCGGCTACGCGGCGGTCGGACACGACATCGACGCCAAGGCGCTCGATGCCGCGCGCGCGGCAGGCGCGGAAGTGGTGAAAACGCCCGCTGAAGTCGGCAAGGCCGCGAAATTCGTCATCGTCGCGGTTGGCTACGACGACGAAGCCGCCGCGGTGATGCTCGACAAGGGCGGGCTGCTTGAAACGATGGGTCCCGACTCCGTCATCTCGGTGTCGTCGACTTGCACGCCGGACCACGTGAAGATGCTCGCCGAGCGGGCGCGCGAAAAGGGTGTCGACCTGCTCGACGCGCCGATCTGTCGCGGCCAGATGGCGGCAGATACAGGGACCATGCTCACGCTTTGCGGCGGCAGTGAAGCCGTGTTCAAGCGCGCCGAGCCGATCCTGCGCACATTCTCGTCCGACGT
This sequence comes from uncultured Alphaproteobacteria bacterium, assembly GCA_963814215.1. Lineage (GTDB taxonomy): Bacteria > Pseudomonadota > Alphaproteobacteria > Rhizobiales > Xanthobacteraceae > Z2-YC6860. The sequence goes on from CAWFCM010000030.1 coordinate 211,853, forward strand.
CGTGCTTCTCGGCGACGTCGGCGCCGGGCAGTTCGGCAAGGCGCTGAACAACTTCCTGCTCTGGGTGAACGGCGTGGCGCTGATCGAGGCCGGCCGGCTGAGCGAGGCTAACGGCATGGACCTCGTGAAACTGCGCGAAGCGCTTCTGATCTCGTCCGGCGCCTCCGACGCATTGAAGAACTGGGAGAATGTCTCCTTCACCTGGGCGCTGAAGGACATGCAGATCGTCATCAAGATGGCGGACAAAGCTGGCCTCTCGCTGCCGATTGCCGGCGCCATCAAGGAACTGGTGAAGGAAGGCCGCCGCATCAAGCAAAGCAATCCGCCGGACTGGACCGGACGGAAACGCTGAACGGGATGGCGAATTCCTATCGGCCGGCGTTTCTCCACAAACCTCGGCATCTACGGCCCTACGCGCGGTGCCTGCGCTGTGCCATGATTGGAACCGGTACAGACTATTCCCTCACAAGCCAGGCCGGAGACTGAGGCAATGCCTCGCGGTGAACCGCATATCGCGCTGTCGCAGCCGTCCGGCGACGAGATCAAGACCACCACCTGTTATATGTGCGCCTGCCGCTGCGGCATCCGGGTGCATCTGAAGGACGGCAAGGTCCGCTACATCGATGGCAACCGCGACCATCCGGTCAACAAGGGCGTGATTTGCGGCAAAGGCGCGTCAGGCATGATGACGCACACCTCGCCGTCGCGGCTGCGTGCGCCACTCAAGCGCGTCGGCCCGCGCGGCTCCGGCGAATTCGAGGAAATCTCCTGGGACGAGGCGCTGGCGACCGCGACGGACTGGCTGCGCGACGTGCGTACGCGCGACCCGAGCCGGCTCGCCTTCTTCACCGGCCGCGACCAGAGCCAAGCGCTGACCGGCTGGTTTGCGCAGCAGTTCGGCACGCAGAACTTCGCCGCGCACGGCGGCTTCTGCTCCGTCAACATGGCGGCGGCGGGACTCTATACGTTCGGCGGCTCGTTCTGGGAATTCGGCGAGCCGGATTGGGATCACACCCGCTACTTTCTGATGTTCGGCGTCGCCGAGGATCACGCCTCGAACCCGATCAAGATGGCGCTCGGCAAACTCAAGGCCAAGGGCGTGAAGTTCGTCGCGGTCAATCCGGTGCGTACCGGCTATGGCGCGATCGCCGACGAATGGATCGGCATCCGGCCCGGCACCGACGGATTGTTCGTCGGCTCGCTGATCCATGAATTGATGCGGGCTGAGAAAATCGATCTCGACTATCTGGTGCGTTACACCAATTCACCGTGGCTGGTGATCGATGAGCCGGGATTGGCCGACAATGGACTGTTTGCCCGCGACGGCGACGGCAAACCGCTGGCGTTCGACAGGAAGAGCGGAGCCATTGTCGATGCAACGCGCACTGATATCTCACCAGCGCTGACTGGCGCATTCAAACTGGCCGATGGCCGCGACGCGCGGCCTGCGTTTGCGCTGATCGCGGAACGATACCTCGCCGGCGACTATTCGCCAGAGGCCACGGCGGCGAAAACCGGCGTGCCGGCGGAAACCCCAAGACGCATCGCACGCGAGCTCGCGCATGCCGCATTCGAGCAGCAGATCACGCTCGATATTCCGTGGACCGATTGGACCGGACGTCGCCACGACAAGACCGTCGGACGGCCTGTCTCGATGCATGCGATGCGTGGCATCTCCGCTCATGCTAACGGTTTCCAGACCTGCCGCATGCTGCACCTGTTGCAGATTTTGCTCGGTTCGATCGATTGCCCCGGCGGCTTCCGTTACAAGGCGCCCTTCCCGCGCCCGGCGCCGCCGGCCAACCGTCCGGCACGGCCCAGTGGCACCCCCGACACGCCGCTCAAAGGTGCGCCGCTCGGCTTCCCGCAAGGTCCGGAAGACTTGCTCGTGGACGCGGACGGCAAGGCGCAACGCATCGACAAGGCGTATTCGTGGGATGCGCCGCTCGCCGCGCACGGCCTGATGCACATGGTCATCACCAACGCGGCGAAGGGCGATCCCTATCCGGTCGATGTGCTGTTCATGTTCATGGCGAACATGAGCTGGAACTCGTCGATGAACATTCCGGCAGTGCTCAAGTATCTGACCGAGACCGACTCCATGACAGGCGAGTACCGCATCCCGAAGATCATCTACTCGGACGCGTACTCGTCGGAGATGCTCGCCTACGCCGATCTGATCCTGCCCGACACGACGTACCTGGAACGCTGGGACTGCATCTCGCTGCTGGACCGGCCGATCTCCGGCGCGGACGGGCCGGCTGATGCAATCCGCCAGCCGGTGGTGCAGCCCGATCGCGACGTGCGCGGCTTCCAGACCGTGCTGCTCGACCTCGGCGCGCGGCTCAAGCTGCCGGGCTTCGTCACCGACGACGGTAAGCCGCGCTATCCCGGCGGCTATGCCGACTACATCGTCAACCACGAGCGCATGCCGGGCATCGGCTCGCTGGCGGGTTATCGCGGCGCTGACGGCATGAGCTACGGACGCGGCGCGCCCAATCCCAAGCAACTCGATGCCTATATCGAGAACGGCTGCTTCCATCATCACCACCTGACACCGGAGCAGAGCTACTACAAGCACGCCAATCAGGCGTATCTCGACTGGGCCAAGCAGACCGGCTTCATCGGCGATGCCAGACCGGTGGTGTTTCAGCTTTATCTCGAGAGCCTGCAGAAATTCCGGCTGGCCGCGCAGGGCCACGGCCCGGTAACAGCGCCAGTGGGACACCGCGATCGCATCGAGAAGTATTTCGATCCGATCCCGTTCTGGTATGCGCCATTCGATAGCGCCGGCGAGGACGGCGCATTTCCGTTCTCCGCCGTGACGCAACGGCCAATGCACTTCTATCATTCGTGGGGATCGCACAACGGCTGGCTGCGCCAGATCACGGCGGAGAACTGCCTCTACATGCACCGCACTCGCGCACAGCAACTCGGCATCGCTGACGGCGACTGGGTCTGGATCAAGAGCGCGATCGGCCGCGTCAAAGGCCGCGTGCGGCTGATGGACGGCGTCAATCCCGACACGGTGTGGACGTGGAACGCAATCGGCCGCCGCGATGGCGCCGCCGCGCTCGATCCTGGCGCACCGGAAACGACGCGCGGCTTCCTGCTCAATCACCTGATCACGGAGCTGCTGCCGGAGCGCGAGGGCGGCTACCGGTTTTCGAACAGCGATCCGATCACCGGTCAGGCCGCCTGGTACGACTTGCGTGTCAGCATCGAGAAGGCCGCCGCCAACGAGGCGCATGAAACATCGCCGCGGTTCGAACCGCTCAAGGCTCCGGCGCTTGCCGAGATGGAGCCGGCATCATGACCTCGCTGCCGGCCACGACGGAGAAGAAGCTCGGCCTGGTGATCGATCTCGACACCTGCGTCGGCTGTCAGGCCTGCGCGACAAGCTGCAAGGAATGGAACGCCGGCGGTTACTCGGCGCCGCTGACCGACCAGGATGCGCACGGCCGCGATCCGCATGGCGCGTGGCTCAACCGCGTGCACTCCTATGAAGTCGGCGACGCGGGCCAGAGCCGCACCGTGCATTTCCCGCGCTCCTGCCTGCATTGCGAGACGCCGGCGTGCGTCACGGTGTGCCCGACCGGCGCATCGTACAAGCGCGCCGCCGACGGCATCGTGCTGGTCAATCCCGACACCTGCATCGGCTGCAAGCTGTGTTCCTGGGCGTGCCCCTATGGCGCGCGCGAATACGACTACGACGATGGCGTGATGAAGAAATGCACGCTGTGCGTCGACCGCATCTACAATGAGACGATGGCGCCGGAAGACCGCATTCCCGCTTGCGTGCGCGCCTGCCCGACCGGCGCGCGGCACTTCGGCGACCTCGGCGATCCGGCGAGCGCGGTATCGCGTCTTGTGAAGGAGCGCGAGGGTTTCGATCTGCTGCCGGAGTTCGGCTACAAGCCGGTCAACAAGTACCTCCCGCCGCGGCTGCGCAAAGATCACGCTGCGCCGAACGCGGCGCGCGAATTGCCCGTAAGCGCTTCGCCGGGCTCAAGCGTCGACCGGTTCTTCGCCTGGGTCGACAAGACGCTGTCGCGCTGAACTCAGGCGCAAGATGCATCCAGCCTATTCGGTTATCGTCTTCACCACGGCATCGGGCGCCGGCTACGGCCTGCTGATCTGGCTCGCCGCGGGCGTTGCGCTGGGCTTGCTGCCCCGAACGCCGATATTCGGCGCTATTGGATTGGGTCTGGCGCTCGTGCTGATCACCATCGGCTTGCTGTCGTCCATGGCGCACCTGGGCCGGCCGGAGCGCGCGTGGCGCGCCTTCTCGCAATGGCGCACGTCCTACCTGTCGCGCGAGGGTGTAGCGGCGCTCGCCACCTATCTTCCGGCCGGTGCGCTCGGCGCCGGCTGGATCCTGGGCGCGATCACGGCGGGTCAGACCGCGGCGGCAGCGTGGCTTGCGATCGGCTGCGCGCTGGTCACGCTTTATTTCACCGGAATGATCTACGCGTCGCTGCCGACCATTCGCGCCTGGCATCAGCCACTGGTCGTGCCGGTTTACATCGTTCTGGCGCTGGCGACCGGCGGCGTGCTGCTCTGCACGCTGCTCGCCGCCTACGGCCGCGACCTCCGCATCGCGGCAGCGGTGAGCGCACTGGCGCTGGCCGCCGGCTGGATTCTGAAGGCGCGCTACTGGGCCGCGATCGACCAGGCGGAGCGGACCCACACCGCCGAAGCCGCGACCGGCCTCGGCAATCTCGGAACGGTGCGCCCGCTCGACCCGCCGCACACCCAACCCAATTTTGTGATGCGCGAGATGGGCTACCAGGTGGCGCGGCGCCATGCGCAGAAACTGCGGCGGCTCTGCGTGCTGCTGCTGTTCGTGCTGCCGCTGCTCCTTTCGCTCATCCAGTTCGCGCCGCTGCCGCGCGCCTTGCAGATCGCGTTCGCCGTGCTGTCGCTGGTCAGCGCCGCTATTGGCGTGCTGGTCGAGCGCTGGCTGTTCTTCGCCGAGGCGGAGCACGTCGTGGTGGTCTATTATCGCGGCGGAAGCGCGTGAGGGCTATGAAGCAGGACAAGGTCGGCATCGCCGTGGTCGGCGCCGGGCGGATCGGGACGCTGCGGGCGCGGCTCGCCGCCAAGCATCCGAGCGTGAAGTTCCTCGCGATCTCCGACAAGGACCCGGCGCGCGCCAAGGCGCTCGCCGAGCAGGCCGGCGCCAATCTGTCACACCGGCAGCAACGAGGAGATCATCGCGCATCCCGACGTCACCGCCGTGATCGTCTCGACGCCGGAGCAGGAGCACACCAAGCCGATCCTCCAGGCGTTGAGGCTCGGCAAGCCGGTGCTGGTGGAGAAGCCGATCGGCTTTTCGCTCTCCGAGGCCGACACGATCCTCGAAACGCTACGCGAGACCAAGGGCAGCCTGCGGGTCGGCTACAGCCGCCGCTACAAGGAATGCTTCCTGCGCGCCAAGGAGCAGATGCTGCAGGGCCGGCTCGGCAAGGTCGTCGGCGGCACGGCGCGGGTCTACAATTCACGCGCGCAGGCATTCTCGATCCTCAAGCGCGATCCGCACGCCACGCCGGTGCTCGACGTGCTGACCTACTACGTCGACCTGATGTGCTGGTTCCTCGACGGCAACCGGCCGATCGAGGTGGTGGCGCGCGGCCAGCACGGCATCTTCAAGGAGGCCGGCTACGGCGCGCACGACGTGACCTGGGCGATCGTGACCTTCGCCGACGGCGCGGTGATCAACTTCGGCGTCAGCTATGCGCTGCCAGCCAACTATCCGACGCTGGGCCAGTCCGACCGTGTCGAACTGCTCGGCAAGGAAGGCACCATGATCATCGACGACGATCATCTCGATCACCTGCTCTATTCGGAAAAGGGCGTTCCGCACGCCTACGTGCCGAACCACGGCGTCAACATGGCGTTCCTCGGCAGCAACACCGCGGGCGACTGGGCGGTCGGCGACTTCTGGGGGCCGCTCGGCAACGAGACGCGCGCCTGGCTCGACCATCTGGTGACCGGCGCACCGACCGTCCACACCACGCCGGAGCAGGCACGGATCAATCTGGAAACGACCATCGCGATCGAGCGCGCGGTGGCGACCGGGCAATCGGTGCGGCTGCCGCTACAATCGGAGTTCTAGCTGGTCATGACCTGCGTAATCGCGGGCGGGGGCATATCGACGCGCTTCTTGTGATCGGGATCGGGCTTCCAGCCAAGCACCGCCAGCATCACGAAAAAGCCGATGACGTAGGCCACCGCAATGTGCCAGCCATGGCGCAGCCACAGCCCGACCGACCTCGCCTCGGGATACATGTTCGACAGCGCGACGCCCGCCGACGAACCGAACCAGATCATCGAGCCGCCGAAGCCGACCGCATAGGCGAGGAAGCCCCAGTCGTAACCGCCCTGCTTCAAAGCGAGCGCGGTGAGCGGAATGTTGTCGAACACCGCCGATACGAAGCCGAGACCGAGCGCGGTCTGCCAGGACGCCAGCGGCAATTGCTCGACCGGCATCATCGACGCGCAGGTGACGAGCGCGAGCAGGAAGATCGTGCCCTTGAACGTCTCCGGCATTACCTCCCAGTCGGGCCGACGCAGCGCCGCGGTCGTAAGAATGACCACCCAAACCGCGAGCCCGATCACCGGCATGACATCGAGCAACGCGGGGAATTTCAGGTTGGCGGTGACGTTCGCCAGGATCGCAATGACCAGAATCGCTGCGACAATGAACACGCGCGTCCAATCGACCTGCAAGCTTCGCGGCGCGTCCTTCACGATCGGCGAATAGCGATGCTGTTGAACCGCAGCCGGAATGCCGAAAACGACGATGGCGACACTTGCCGCGACGAAGGCCTCCAGCACACTGAGCGGACTCACTCCGTCGATCCACATCATGGTCGTGGTGGTGTCGCCGACCACGCTGCCGGAGCCGCCGGCGTTCGACGCGGCGACGATCGCGGCGAGATAGCCGATATGCACTTTGCCGCGGAACACGTGCCGCGCCATGGTGCCGCCGATCAGCGCCGCCGCGATATTGTCGAGAAAGCTCGATATCACAGCGACGATGACGAGCAGCGCAAAGCCGCCCTTCCAGTCGTCCGGCAGGTAGCCGGGCATCTGCTCCGGGATCTGGCTTTTCTCGAAATGGCGCGACAACAGCGCGAAGCCCATCAGCAGCAGGAACAGGTTAGCGAGAATGACCCACTCGTGATGAATGTGCAGCGCGAAGCCGCCGAGGCCCGCGCCAAACTTAAACCCGGTGAAGACAAGCTTGTAGAGCGTGATCGCGGCAAGCCCGGTCAGCGCCACTTCCAGCGTGCGGTTGTGAAACAGCGCGACGCCGAGCAGCGTCAGCGCAAACAGGATGAAGTCGATGGGGATGCCGAGGAGATAGTGCAGTTGAACCGGGGATGCGGCCGCCGGCGCCGCCCACGCTTCACCCGTCATCGCCAGGATCGCCAGCACACAAACCGGCGCGACCCCCCGCAGCATTTCATCCCCCGCCCAACGATTGCCCGCAGACCCTGACTGCCCGCGTACCCAATGGCAATACTACGAAGTGCGGCATCGTGCTGGGAAGGCTGCGCCGCTATTCCGTTCCGTAAGCGCGGTTTCCTGCGTCACCCAGCCCCGGCACGATGAATGCCTGCTCGTTGAGATGATCGTCAATCGCCGCCGTCCAGATCGGCACGTCGGGGTGAATGCCGCGCAACCGCTCTAATCCTTCCGGCGCAGCGATCATGCACACCATCCGGATGCCGCGCGCGCCGCGCTCTTTCAGGCGGTCGATCGCGGCAACAGCGGTGTTGGCGGTCGCGATCACAGGCGACACGACAATCGCCATGCGTTCGGCGAGATCGGTCGGCGTCTTGAGATAGTATTCGACCGCGACCAGCGTGCCGGGATCACGGTAGAGCCCGATGTGCGCGACCCGCGCTGCCGGAACCAGTTCCAGCATACCGTCCACAAGGGCCAGGCCGGCGCGCAGGATCGGCGCGAACACCAGCTTCTTGCCGCCGATCTTGGGCGCCTCGATGCGTTTCAACGGCGTTTCGATCTCGACCAAGTCGAGCGGCAGATCGCGCGTGACCTCGTAGCAAAGCAGCATGCCGAGCTCGCGGCAGAGCTCGCGGAACGATTTGGTGGAAAGGTCCTTTTGGCGCAGCAGCGTCAGCTTGTGCTGCACCAACGGATGACCAACGACCGTGACTCCTTCCATCATACCCTCCCCGCTCAAAACACCGTGCCATCGCTGACGATCTTCAGCGGCGGCGAGCCGTCAGCGCGCAAACGCGCGGCCGCGATCCGTCCGGCCATCCAGGTTCCGCCTTGCAGCACTTTGGCCAACGGCAGTGACTGGCGGTCCTTGCCAAGCTCGGCGCGGACCACGTCAGCGAGCCTATCCAGCAGCGCGACAGTCAGCGCCCGCCATTCCACCACCAGCTCCGAATCCACGGCGTGCTGGCGAGCCGCCGCGCCGGCGTCGCGAAACTCAAGAACTCCGGTATCAAGGAACAGCCCGCCGTTGCGGTATTCGGCAAGGCCGGTCAGCCCGTCGATGTCGGTGACCTCGATGCCTGCCTGCTGCAGTGGCTCGATCAGCGAATAGGCGAGCCATTGCGACAGCTTGTGGAACGGCACCAGCCCGTCGGTTTCGTCCCCCACGACCAGCACCGGATGCCGCCAGCAATCGCCGAGCGCCACGCCGCCAAGCGTCAGCCGTGACGGCCAGATCGGCCCAAAATAGGTCAGCAGCTCAGAGAGGATCGTGGGGGCCGCAATGCTGCTGTTCCGTGCGAGCGAAGCAAGATGATCGAAGAATCCGCCGGGACGTGGCTCATCCTCGCGTGCGAATACGGCCGGTGCTTCAATCGCGGTCTGGCCGAGCCGTTGCAGCAACGCGCACCGTCCGGCGACGCCGACCAGCGGATTCTCGGCAGAAACTTGGAAGCCACGGAGCAGAGCGGCTTCGGGAAGCTGTGCCAGTGAGCTTGCATCGGCTCGCAAAGGATCATCTGGACGGGTCGAGAACGCGCCGTCGCGAAACATCGCCAGACTAGCAAGCGCCAAACCTTCGGAGCGGCCGACGGTTGTGCCGCTTTCAGCATCGTTGAAACGCCAGGCCGGCCCGGCTCCCGCGTCCAGCAGCACGCTGACAATGGCGAGGTCGAACGCCGCGCGGGCGCGCGCCGCGGCATTGGGCCATTTGTGCTCCCGCGCGATCGCCGCCCAGCGGTCCACACCCACCACTTCGAAATGCCGCCAGCGTGAATGAAACGGGATGTCTAAAGCGGGATAAGCCTTACGCGTGATATCGGTCACCAGCCGCGCCGCATCGCCAAGACGATCCAGTCTCACGCGAAAATTCGGCAACCGCTCGCCGAGCGCCAGCAAACGATGAGCCCGCTCCCGGACGGCGGCGGCGTTGAGAAGCGACTTCGCGGCAGCCTGCAACGGCACGATCAATACTTCTCGAGCGGCCGGCCGGATGTGTTGAGGTCTTCGGGCTTTGTCGGCTGCGCTGTGTAGTAGCCGGCGGCCTTCTTGGCGGCGAGCTCGACGTGCGCGTCGGGCGGCACCAGTTCGTCGGGAATCGGAATCCGTTCGACGATCTCGACACCCTGGCTGACCAGTGCATCGTGCTTCATGTCGCTCATCGATACGAAGCGGTCGATCCGGCGAACACCAAGCCAGTGCAGCGTGTCCGGCATGAGCTGCTGGAAGCGAGCATCCTGCACGCCGGCGACGCATTCGGTACGCTCGAAGTAGGTCGCCGCGGCGTCGCCGCCCTCCTGGCGCTTACGCGCGTTGTAGACCAGGAACTTGGTGACCTCGCCGAGCGCGCGGCCTTCCTTGCGATTGTAGATGATGATGCCGAACTCACCCTGCTGGGCGGCGCGCGCGCACTCCTCGATGCCGTGAATCAAATACGGCCGGCAGGTGCAGATGTCGGAGCCGAACACATCGGAGCCGTTGCATTCGTCATGCACGCGGCAGGTGATCTTGGTGCGCGGGTAGGACAGCTTGGCGATGTCGCCGAACAGATAGGCGGTGATGCCGCCGATCGGCGGCAGGAACACGCGCATGTCGGGGCGCGTCACAAGTTCGGGAAAGATTCCCGCCGTCTGCTCGAACAGATTGCGGCGAAGCTGCGTCTCGGTGGTGCCGAATCGCTGCGCGATGCCGGGCAGATACCAGACCGGGTCGATCGCGATCTTGACGACGGAAAGACTGCCGTTGGCATGGATGGCGTTGCCGTCCGCCTTCAGCCGCCCGGCCGCCAGCGCGTCGCGCATCTCGATCAGGTCGAGTCGCGCGCGCGTGATTGCAGTCGACGGGCGGATGTCGAGCCCCTCCGCGATCTCCTCCTTGAACTCCTCCGAAACCAGATGCCCCCACGGATCGAGCGATACGATCCGCTCCGGCTCGCTCCATTGCGGGAACGGGCCGATCACGGCCGCGGGATGCGTGTTGGTGAGATCGGGCCGCCGGATCGGATCAAGCACGCCGGACGAAACGGCGAGCGCGCGATAGAGCGCGTAAGAGCCGCCGTGACTGCCTATCACGTTGCGCAGGCCCGGCTGCGACACCGTTCCGATCACCGGCCCGCGCTCGCGAGCCGTGGCGGCGCCCCAATCAATCGGAAAGCGCACCTTCGCCTGGGGGTCGGGATGCGAGGTAAGCCGGATATGATCCTGCCGGTTCGATGAGTTCATCTGGCGATCCAAAAAGCTCGACGGCCCGCCACGATGACGGGCCGACAGATCAACGCTGCACTATTTTGGCGGGCACCGACGCGAACGATCGAGAACCCGCTAAAGCGGTAATATAGCGATGTTTTTCCGCGCCGCCACCAATTCCGCCTAAGATAATGCGGTGATAGCCGGAATAAATCAACGATTTCAGCGTTTTATGAGGGCTGTCCTGCGGGGTTGAGCGAACTATAGTGCCAAGATGACAGCGAGGCTTCGAAGCAAGGCTGCTGCGTCAGGGACGACGCCGAGGTGCGAGAATGACGTCAAGACGCGGGCGGGATGCTTCGCAGCACCCCCTGATCCATCTGATCAAGGATGCGCTGCGGCGAGCTTCACGCAGCCTGCACATGAGGCTGGCCGAGCATTCGGTCTCGGTCGGTCACTGGACGTTCCTGCGGATTTTGTGGCTCACAGACGGCCTGATCCAGAGCGAGCTCAGCGAGCGCGCCGGGCTAATGCAGCCCACCACGTTCTTCGCCGTCAACGGCATGGAGCAGTTCGGCTATATCAGGCGAGAAGCTGCCGAACAGCCGCCGCAACGTGCATATCTTCCTTACGCCGGCAGGACGCGCGCTGCGCAAGAAGCTCGTGCCCTACGCGGGTGAAATCGAAGCGCTCGCGGTCGCCGGACTTTCCAGCCGCGATATCGCCATAGCGCGCAGCGAACGCTGCTCGCCGTGGTTCAGAATCTTGCCAAGGACGAGCAGGAGGACCTGAGGAAGAAGCGCCGCATCCGCTCGACGCGGGAAATCTCGCGCTTCATCCGCACCTCGCGGTCGCCGAAGCGCCGCCGCACCGCCCTGCCCCGCACGCCGGCCAAGCGCGCCAAGCGAACGGTTCGCAGGACTGACCGCGAGCAACTGTCAGCTGGGTAGCATCCGCCTATCCGCGGACTTTCCGGTCAATCCCAAGTGTTGCAGAATCCAGTTGCCGGATAAGGCAGGAACGTCTCTGCTACCGGCAAACGACACTGCAATGGGGAGGATCCGGCCATGACACCGTCGAACGCGTCCGTGAATACGATCAGCGTCCGAAGGTGGCGGCTTCCAAACGCGCTCGCCGTTGCGTGTTCCTTGATCTGGTGTGCCACGATCGCTCCCGTGAATGCGGAACCCGGATTCCCCAACCGCACGGTGCGCATCTTTGTCCCATACGGGCCCGGCGGTGTCGGTGACCTCACCATGCGGCTGCTGGCGCAGAAGCTGACCGAGCGCATGGGCAAGCAGGTCATCATCGAGAACCGGCCGGGTGCCGGCGGCGTGCTGGCGGCCAAGGCGACGTTGGATTCGCCCGCGGACGGCTACACCATGCTGGTCACCGGCAACGGCACCGCGATCAGCATGTCGCTGTTCAAGGTCCGCCCCTACAACGCGCTGACCGACTTCACGCAGATTTCGGTCGCGGCATCGTTCGAGATGCTGATCGCGACGCCGGTCGATTCCCCATATAAGACGGTACAGGACATCATCAGCGCCGCGCGGGCCGCCCCAGGCAAGCTTAACCTCGCGGCGATCAACCCCGGCAGCACGCAAAATCTGTCAGCGCATCTGTTCAAGCAACTCACCGGCATCGACGCCACGATTGTTACCTATCGGACCACGCCGGACCTGATCACTGCGCTGATCCGCAAGGACGTCGACGTCGTGTTCGACTTCTACGCCGGGTTGCAGTCCGCCATTGCCGACAACAAAATCAACATCGTTGCGTCGTCCGACGAAAATCGAAATCCGCTGCTGCCGAATGTGCCGACCGCACGAGAAAGCGGTCTTCCCGACTACGTGGTGACGAGCTGGAACGCGCTGTCGGCTCCCGCCGGCCTGCCTGCCGACGTGCTGAAGATCCTCAATCGCGAGATCAACGCGGCGCTGGCCGACCCCGACCTCCAGGTCAAGGCCAAGCAGTTCGGCATGAACGCGCGTGGCAGCACGCCCGAGGAGATGCGTGCGCGGATGGCGCGCGACATCGACCGCTGGGCCGGCGTGATCGAGAAGGCCGGGATCGCCAAGCAGTGACCACGATTTGACGGAATGGAAATGCCGAACGAGCGCTTGAAGATTGCGATTGGCAGCTATGGGCACACCAAGGCCATCAAGGACGGCAGCGCACTGATCGCGGGCGTCGATGCTGACCTGATCGAAGTCAATCCGATCATCGGCGCGTTCCGCCGGATGGTGCGCGACCTCGAGTTCGACATCTGCGAAATTGCGCCGACCACCTACATGATCGCGCGCGCGCTCGGCGCGCCATATATCGCGCTGCCGATCTTCGTGATGCGCCGCTTCCATCATGGCGGCTTCATCGTGCGGCCCGACGCCGGCATTCGGGCGCCCAAGGACCTCGAAGGCAAGAAGGTCGGTGTGCGCGCCTATTCGGTGACGACCGGCGTGTGGACGCGCGGCATCTTCATCAATGAGTACGGCCTCGATTCCTCGAAGGTGACCTGGGTGGTTGACGACGAGGAGCATGTCACCAGCCTCAAGCTGCCACCGAACGTGGTCCACGCGCCGGACGATAAGTCGCTGCAAAGCATGATGGCGACGGGCGAGATCCAGGCCGGCTTCACCGGGCCGGCCGGCGTCGGCCGTGCCGGTCCACCGATCGGCAATTGGGACATGAACGCGCCGACCGGTGGCGCGACCGGCACCTATCCCGAATTGATCGCCAATGTGGAGCAGGTCGAGGCCGACTGGTTCCGACGCACCGGCATCTATCCGATCCACGGCCTCATCGTGGTGAAGGACGAGCATATCAAGCGGCTGCCCTGGCTGCCGCGCTCGCTGATGGATGCCTTCGTGACCGCGAAGAAGCCTTATCTCGAAGACATCAAACTTGGCCGCGGCGACAAACCCGAGGACAAGCGCTATCGCAGCTTTGCGACCCTGATGGCCGATCCCTTGCCGTATGGCATGGCGGCGAACCGCGCCAGCATCGAGGCGTTAGTGACCTACGCGCTGCAGCAGAAGCTGATCCCGGCGCGTCCGCAGCTCGATCAGGTTTTCGTCGAAATCGATCCGTGACCCTTCAATTCGAACGTGAGTGAAAAACCCATGCCGTCCATCATCGATATTCATCCGCACATCGTCTCGCCCGACACCAAGAAGTATCCGCTCGATCCGCTGGGTGGCACGCAGTCGACCTGGTCGCAGGAACGGCCAACCACCTACGACGACTTGCTGCGCGCGATGGACGTGGCCGGCGTCGCCAAGGCGGCGATCGTGCATTCCTCGACCGCGTACGGTTTCGACAACAGCTATGTCGCCGATGCAGTGAAAGCGGTGCCGTCGCGCTTCACCGGCGTGTATTCAATCGACGTGATGGCGCGGGATGCGGTCAAGGTCTTCGACCATTGGCTCGGCCGCGGCTGTAGCGGCATGCGGCTGTTTACCACCGGCAGCACCATCCCCGATCAGACCACGTGGTTCGCCGATCCGCAGACCTACCCGTTCTGGGAGCACGCGGCCGCGAAAAACATTCCGGTCTGCGTGCAGATGAGGCAGGAGGGCATCGCGCTGCTGCGCCAGATCATGGACAAATTCCCCAAGGTGACGATCATCCTCGACCACCTCTCGCGCACGCCCTTCGCGGAAGGGCCGCCGTATGCCGGCGCGGCCGAGTTCCTGGCGCTCGCAAAATACAAACAGGTCTATCTCAAGATCACGCCGATCAACGTTACGCCCAAGAGCTGGGGCAAGGGCACGCCGGAGACGTTCTTCGGCAAGATGATCGATACGTTCGGCGCGGAGCGCGTCGGCTGGGGATCGAATTTCCCCAACTCGGTCGGAACGCTGAAGGAAATCCTGGCTGCGGCGCAGCAGGCGTTTTCCTTTGCCAAGTCGAGCGATCAGGATTGGATCTTCGGCAAAACAGCGCTCACACTCTATCCCAGCCTGAAGAACTGATTGGACAACAACGCCAGCGCACTTATCGGGGAGCACAACGTCCTGCCGTCGAAAGACGGCCGCGCCGCCTTGCGCGCCGGCCAACACATCCGACGTGACCGGCCCGTGTCGATGATCGAATACCAAGTCTCACTCTTTTTATCTTGATGGTGCACCAAACGAAGTGCTTTCGTTGCTTCGCCGCGTTTCCGGCATCAGAGCCCATGCCATAAGGAGGCCCGTGGTCGCGACGGCTGCGAGCGAAAAGAAAGCCACGCTGCTGCCGAGATGATCGCTGACATACCCTGCGAACACCGTGCTGATTGAAGCGCCGATCCCCGTCGCGGTCCCGACAATGCCCTGCGCCAGGCTGAAGTGTCCGGTTCCAAGTGTGATATCCGCGATGATCAACGGCACCATCACGGCCAGCACAGCCGCCGTAATGCCGTCGAGCACCTGGACAACGACCAAGAGATAGGGATCGCTGACCGTGGCGAAGAGCACGCCGCGGATCGGCAGAGCGGCAAGACCAACAAGCAGCAGCGGCCGGCGCCCCCATTTTTGAGCCTGCCGCCCGATCCAGGGCGAGATCGCGGCAACGATGATTTGCGGCACGATTATGCATGCCGCAATCAACACCGTTGCCCAGTCGCTCGAACGCGTGGTCAGGACGCCCCCCATCAGGGGAAGCATCGCCGCGTTCGCAAGCTGGAACAGCAGCACGCAGCCTGCAAAGATCAATAATGGACGTTTACGCGCAAGGCTGACAATGCTTGTTGCCGAGCGGTCCAACCGTGGCACGGCGCCGTGCGCCCGTTCAGGATCGATTTCATAGTCGCGTATCCGGGAAAGCGCCAGCAAGGTGGGAATGGTCAGCGCGACAGTGACGAGAAAGACCGACTGACTCGACAGCAGGTAGCCGAATGTCCCCATAACGGCAGCAGCAACGCCGCTGCCGATGGAAGCGAAGCGGGCATTACGGCCGAAGCGCTCGCCGACCGCAGCTTGGCCGACAAGTCCGAGACTGATCGCGGCAATGGCCGGGCCCAGCACGCAACTCGCAGCGGCATGCAGAATGGCGGCAGCCAGAACAACGGGAAAAATCGGCCAAGCCGCATAGGCCGCCGCGCTGACGCCGATTGCCGCCACGGCGAGACCGGCGACAAGCCGCTCCGACCGCGCCGCATCGACCAATGCGCCACCGGGCATCTGCCCCGCCAACGCGACGAGACCGCTCACCGAAAGGATGAGGCCGATTTCGACCTGCGTCCATTTCTGTGTCGTGAGATAGACCGCAACGAAGGGACCGAAGCCGGTCTGCACGTCGGCAAGAAAGAAAATGAACCAGTCGAGACCACGCAAGCTGCGCCGTGATGGCGACGGCGGCGCGTCAACCGCCGGTGGGGCAGCCAGGTCGGGCGGACCGCGGTTTTGGTGGAGGCCGAGCCGGTCGACCGTTGATGAGTGCGTTGACACCTACTTCTCCGGCGTCGTCGGAACAACCAGGCGCAGCGGTTCAAGGTTGCCCGACACGCCGAGCACAACGATCGGCTTCCCCTCCCTGTATTCCGGCGCCGCTTTAACCTGCTCTCGCGCCAACTCGAGGATGATGCTGTCGTCCTTGTTGGCGCCGACGCGCGCGAAGCGCAACGCATTCCAGTCAACGGCAATTTTTCGACTGCCGACACCGAGAAACCCACCGAAGTCGATGACCGACGCGCGCACCTGTCCGGCGCGGTCAACCACGACGTCGACGATCCGTCCCATGTTCTCGCCGGCGGCTGTGCGCACCTCACGGCCAAGAATTCCGCGCGCGTCTGCAGCATCGATTATGGTCACCGATGCCGGTGCTTTGGCTTCCTCCGGCGGGCTCTTGTTCGGACGAGTGATTGGCTGTTCTGTTTGCGCGGATTTCTGCGGCGCTGTGGCACTTTTGAAGGGCGCAGACTGCGAAGCGGCATAAGGCGCCGTCAGAGAGAGCAACACCGCAATTGCTGGAAAGCCACCACGCATGCACCCCTCCGACTAGCGATCCAAGGGCCAGAAAGAAAACTCGCCCAGATCGTTGAGGTTCCCCGGGTCTAACAACCGCCCGCTACGCGACGCGCTTGACGAGGCGGCCAGCTCGCGATACGGACCCTCGCGCCGCATCAGGCGATCTGGTGGGCCATCTTCGATGATCCGGCCCGCCTGAAGCATGACAATCCGATCAAAGTTGCGCAGCGTCGATAGCCGATGTGCCCTGCATCAGACGGCCGAGCGCTTCGCGAATTGCTTCCTCGGACTCGAGGTCAAGCGACGCGGTGGCTTCGTCAAGCAGCAGGATCGGAGCATTCTTCAGAAAGGCGCGGGCAATTGCGATACGCTGCCGCTGACCGCCCGACAGCTTGACACCGCGATCGCCAACCATGGTTGCGATCCCGTTCGGCAAGCACGATGAAGTCGCACCGAGCAGCGACCGCCGCGTCCAACACTTCGTCATCGGTCGTGGTGGGGCGGCCATATCGAATATTTTCCATTATCGATCGATTGAAGAGCGAAATGTCCTGCGGAACGATGGCAATTGCGCCACACAGGCTTTCCTGCGTGACCCGGGCGATGTCTTGGCCGTCGACCACGACACTGCCTTGCTGCACGTCGTAAAATCGTTGCAACAGGCCGAACAACGTCGACTTTCCGCCGCCCGATTGACCGACCAGTCCAACCCGCTGGCCAGGTTCAATACGGAGACTAAAATCATTGAATACCTGGTGACCGTCGAAATAGCCTGAACGACACGTTTTTGAATTCAATGCGGGCGCCCTGCCGGACCAATGGCGCGGCCTCCGGAGGGTCACGCAGCTCATGCGGAATCAGGAGAGTCGCCAGGGCTTCTGAGAGCCGGGCGATGTGCTGGGTTATGTCAACAAGCGCCACTGCGAGGTCTCGCGTAGTGCAAGACGGAGAGCCCCAGCATACACACGAGGACCACGTCGCCGGTCGTGGCCGCGCCACGCGGCCAAAGCACGATGGCCCATGCCAGCGCGGACTTCTGTGCCTGAACTGCCGAAGGTTTTTTAACATGCGAAATGTTCTAGCTGGAACCCCTCGCGCGCTGAAACGTTCCCATCTGTCATGCAAAACGTTTGCAGAGGACGACTTCCACGACACGACCGGGCAACGTTCAGCAACCGCACAAGTTCTCAATCCACTGGTTAAAAAGGAAGCAGCACAATGCGCATAGCGCAGGTGGCTCCACTGACCGAAGCAATTCCTCCCAAGCTGTATGGCGGCACCGAACGCGTGGTCCATTGGTTGACCGAGGAACTTGTCGCGCTCGGCCACGACGTCACGTTGTTCGGCAGCGGGGACTCGCGCACGTCGGCGAAGCTGGAGGTCGTATGGCCGAAGGCGTTGCGCCTGGATGGATCAGTTCGCGACGCGAACGCGCTGCACTTGGTGATGCTGGAACGCGTGCGGCAAAAATGTGACGAGTTCGACTTCCTCCATTTTCATCTGGACTACTATCCATTCTCGTTGTTTTCGCGGAATTCGACCCCCTTCGTCTCCACGTTGCACGGCCGGCTCGATCTGCCCGAGCATCAGCCCGTTTTCACAACCTTCTCCTCCGTTCCCGTCATCTCAATTTCCAACTCGCAGCGGCGGCCGGTGCCGCAAGCGAATTGGGTTCGTACCGTCTATCATGGGTTGCCGGAGAAACTGCTCGTTCCGAAACATGCAAAGCCGAAGTATTTGGCGGTTCTTGGCCGCATTGCTCCGGAGAAGGCCCCCGATCGCGCAATCCGGATCGCCAAACGGTGCGGCATTCCCCTGAGAATTGCGGCGAAAGTCGACAAGGCAGATCAGGCCTATTTCGAGGAAATTATTCGCCCGCTTCTTGACCCGCCGAATATCGAGTACATCGGCGAGATTAGCGATCGGGAGAAGTCAGCATTTCTCAGCGGGGCAATCGCCCTCCTCGTCACCATCGATTGGCCGGAGCCGTTCGGCCTCGTTATGATTGAGGCAATGGCATGCGGCACGCCTGTCATTGCATTCAACCGCGGCTCTGTGCCCGAAGTCATCGACGACGGACTCACCGGCTTTATCGTGGAGGATGAAACGAGCGCCGCCGGCGAGATCAACCGGCTGTCCGAACTCAACC
This sequence comes from uncultured Alphaproteobacteria bacterium, assembly GCA_963814215.1. Lineage (GTDB taxonomy): Bacteria > Pseudomonadota > Alphaproteobacteria > Rhizobiales > Xanthobacteraceae > Z2-YC6860. The sequence continues at coordinate 230,608 of CAWFCM010000030.1, forward strand.
GCCGAAGCATACGCGCACGATTCGAAGAACGCTTCACCGCGCGCCGTATGGCGAAGGAATACATCTCGGCCTATCGCGATTTGATGAAAGGCGCTACGCCGCGGCTGAAGTTGGTCGGCGGCGAGTAAATTTCGTCGGACATCACGAATACACGGCCGCCACACTGATCTGCCCCTCGTTGCGGAGCATCTGGAGCGACACGTCATTGCCGTGGCGGCGCAGCATCAAGTCCACGGCCGATTCACCGAGACGCAGGTTGCGAAGTGTCACCTCCTCGAGGAACTGCGGCAGCCGCGGATTCCGCAGCACGATTTCGTTGCGATCCGGGTCGAATTCGAGTCCGAGGGCGGACTGCAGCAGCATCAGCGGCGTTCCGGCGGCCCAGGCCTGCGGCGAGCAGGCGACCGGGTAGAGCGTCGGCCCACGCTGGCGGCCACGTTGGAAGCCGCAGTACAACTCGGGCAGCCGGCGCAGATCCATGTAGGTCGCCGCATCGAACAACCCTTTAAAAATGCGATCGATCGCACTCTTGTGGCCGTAGCGTGCGAACCCCGCGGCGATCAGCGAATTGTCGTGCGGCCAGACCGAGCCATTATGATACGACATCGGATTGTAACGGTGCTCCTCACGCGCCACCGTGCGGATTCCCCAGCCGGAAAAGAACGATGGCCGCATCAGATCGCGCACCACCGCTTCCGCTCGCTCCGGCGACGCGATTCCGCTGAATAGCACCTGTCCAGCGTTTGAAGTCCGTACCCGGCATGGGCATTTCCGCCCATCCAGTGCGAGCGCATAGGTTCCGATGTCTTCGCACCAGAACGCCGCCTCGAATCGCTCGGCGAGCTGTGCAGCTTGCGCATCGAGCGTGTCGCCGAGCGCGTGCTTGCCAAGGCGGCGCGCGCCGTGCGCCGCCAGACGTTTCGCCGCATAGACGTAGCCCTGCACTTCGCACAGCGCAATCGGCCCCTGCGCTATCGAGCCGTCGGCATGGAAGATCGCGTCGAACGAATCTTTCCAGCCCTGGTTGACCAGGCCGGTCTCGTCAGCGCGGTGATACTCGACAAAGCCATCACGATCGGGATCGCCCGGCCCATCAATCCAGCCCAGAGCCGCTTCGATGCTGGGCCACAGCTCGCGCAGCGTCTCGATGTCCCCGGTGTGTTTGGTGTAGAGCCCGGCCAACATCACGAACAGCGGCGTCGCATCCACGCTGCCGTAGTACAGACCGAATGGAACCTCGCGCAGCGTCGCCATCTCGCCACCGCGCATCTCATGGAGGATTTTTCCGGGCTCGGCATCCGCAAGCGGGTCGAACTCCTTGGCCTGATAGGCGGCGAGCCGCCGCAGCACACCCTTGGCAATATGGGAGTCGCACCACAGCATCTGCAGCGCGGTGATGATCCCGTCGCGGCCGAAAGTGGTCGAGTACCAAGGAATGCCGGCGTAAGGATAAGGACCCTGTGGCGTATCCGTGGTCAGCATCCTCAGGTCGGCCATCGAGCGGCACAGCACCTCGTTGAATATCTGGTTTGAGGAAATGACCGTGGCGGCGCCACGGCTTGCGTCCTTTTGCGCGTCGAACGCCGCGCGCAGACTCTTACGGAACGGCAGCGGGGACTCTATCGCGGCACCGGGGTCGCATCTCGCCGTTATATAGATCGAACGGCACTCATTGGGCTGCAGCGTAAACATATAGGATGCGACGCTGCTGGAGAGTTGCTCCGGAGCGGGACTAAACAGCATCACCGTTCGCCGCCGATCGCCATCGAGTCCCTGGTAGTTCAGCGCGACCCCGGCCTTGCCCTGCATTTCTGCACTTGCAGTGCCACGACGATTGCGGCGCAGTCCTCGCACCTCGAACAGGTCAGCAAAGTCGCTGCCGAATGCGAGCGAAAGCCGGACTTCGAACGGGGCGTCGCCGTGGTTCTGCATGCGCAGGCGCTGATAGGCGGCGCCAGACCATAAAAAAAATGTACGTACGACGTGCAGAACGTCCTTCGGAAGCGCGAGCTTTTGATCGAGATAGATGTCCGGGTTGGTGAGGTCGACCGTGAGGATGGAATTGTCGTCGCGGACGTTTGAACCCAGCAGCAGCGGTTGCTGACCGTTGAGAAGCATTTCCAGGTGCGAAAGATATCGCGTATCGCAAAAGAAAATGCCATCGGGCCCACCAGGCGCAGCGCCGATGTCGGCATGGCTGTCGAGCACGGCAAAGCAGTCGCCGTGCTTGAGGGTGCGGCGGGGCCGCGTCGATGATCCCGTTGCCGGAATGTAGAAGGGGGCTTCCGGAATCTGCTCGATCAGCGCCGCGGTTGAATCCTGTCTAGGCAACGTGACGCCTCGGGTTGTTCGCATCCTTGCGTTGTGGAAGCCGGCCCCGGCCAGGTCGCAGCCACCCCGAAATGATCGAACTCCTCGGTAGGCTGAAGGTTCCGCATTCGTCCGGTCAGAATACAGAGACCTGACTGGTTGCCTGACAAGCCAGTGCTGATCACACCAGTCTCCGGTCCTGATTCCCTGCCAACAGGGAATTTTACAGGGAGTTTCGCGAAGCGTTCGACTTTGCCGCCAAGTCATTGTTGTCTCGACTTGGCCGGCGCTGCCAGTATGGTGACGCACGCCCTTCTGCATCCCGCAGCCCATGCCAGCCGATCTTCCGGACATCCCCATCGCACGGCGCGTGGCGCATAGCGCCACGCATCATGGCGTTACCATCGAAGACCCCTACGCCTGGCTTCGCGATCACGGCTACCCGCAGGTCAACGACCCGGATGTACTCGCCTATCTCAATGCCGAGAACTCCTATTTCGAAGCGGCAATGAAGCCGTATCGAGCGCTTGTGGACACGCTGTTCGCCGAGATGAAGGGCCGGGTGAAGGACAATGACGCCAGCGTGCCGCAAAAAGACGGCGCATTCGTCTATTGGAATGCCTTCGATCCCGGTGCGGAATATCGCAAGTGGTACAGGCGGCCAGTAGGTGGTGGCGCCGATGCCGTCATCCTCGACGAACCGGCGCTCGCGCAAGGTCACGAGTATTTCCGGCTCGGCGGCCACGCCATCAGCCCGGATGGTCGCCTGCTCGCGTATGCCGTCGATACCAACGGCTCCGAACGCTTCGCTTTGAGGGTGCACGATCTCGAAATCGGCGTGGCGCTCCCCGACGTGATCGAGAACTGGCGCTACGGCCTGGTGTGGGCTTCGGACTCCAGAAGCTTTCTGTATACGGACGCCGACGAGCACTGGCGGTCGAAGACCGTCTGGCATCACCGGCTAGGCGATCAACAATCGGCTGACCGTGCCGTCTACCGCGAACCGGATGAGAAATTCGGCGTGTCGATCGGCCGCTCTCAATCGCGGACCTACGCGTTCATCGCTACCGGCGATCACGCAACGAATGAGATCTATCTGCTACCGATGGACAACTTCGAAGCGACGCCCGCTCTGGTATCGCCCCGAAAGACGGACCGACAATACAACGTCGATGAGCGCGAAGGCACGCTTTACATCCGCGTCAACGACACGCACCTGAATTTCCGCGTAGTGACGGCGCCGGCCTCGAAGCCCGGCGACTGGACTGAGTTGATCGCAGGCGATGACCACCATTACATCCAGTCGGTCACGGCCTTCGAGAACCTGTTGGTCGTCGAAGAACGCGTCGATGGCCTCTCGCAGATCCGGCTGCGCGACTACGAGAGCGGCGCAGAGTGTTATATCGCGTTCCCGGAGGCGAGCTTCGTCGCAGGCCTGTCTTACAATCCCGAGTATCGCGTCGACCGGCTGCGCATCAGCTACGAGTCGATGGTGACGCCCAACACTGTCTATGACCATCACCTAGCCGATGACCAGCTGGAGACGCTGAAGGTTCGCGAAATTCCCAGCGGCTATGATGCGTCGAAATACGCGACCGAGCGACTGATGGCTCCGTCGCGGGACGGCGCGCTCATTCCCGTCTCGATCGTCTACCGCAGGGACTTCGTCAAGGAAGGCTCCGGGACGCTGCACATCCAGGGCTATGGCGCCTACGGCTATGCCTACCCGCCCGGCTTCTCGGCGAACCGTCTGTCATTGCTGGACCGCGGCTTCGCCTGCGCCATCGCGCATATCCGCGGCGGCGACGATCTCGGCTATCGCTGGTATCTCGACGGCAAGCTGGAGAAACGCACCAACACCTTCAACGATTTCGTGGACGTCACGCGCTTCCTGATCGCGCAAGGCTACGCCGCACGCGGCCGCGTCACCGCGGCAGGCGGCTCAGCCGGTGGCGAGTTGATGGGCGCAATCGTCAATCAGGCGCCGGAACTCTACGGCGCGGTTGCCGCGCACGTTCCGTTCGTGGACGTGCTCAACACCATGCTCGACGGCACCCTGCCCCTGACACCCGGCGAATGGTCCGAATGGGGCAATCCCATCGAGGATAAGGCGGCGTTCGACTTTATCCGCAGCTACAGCCCTTACGACAACGTGACCGCGCAGGCCTACCCGCCAATGCTGGTCACGGCTGGACTCAGCGATCCGCGCGTCACCTACTGGGAGCCGGCGAAGTGGGTGGCGAAGCTGCGCGCCACCAAGACCAACATGAACATGATGCTGCTCAAGACCAACATGGGCGCCGGCCACGGCGGCAAATCGGGCCGCTATGTCTCGCTCGAGGAAGCCGCGGAGGAATATGCCTTCCTGGTCACGCAAATGCGTGAGGCGGCGGCGCCCTTAGAGCCAAATCCGATTTAGAGGCTCAGCGGAATTCCCCGACACGAGACGGAATCACTTTTGCCCGCTTCGCTTCTTCGATGGCGCTCCACACGCGATAAGGGGTGCAGGGAGTGTCGATGTGGCGAATGCCGTAAATAGACAACGCATCGACGATTGCGTTGACGCCGGCCGACAACGCGCCGACCGTCCCGGCCTCGCCCGCCCCCTTTACGCCCAGCGGGTTGGTCGGTGTAGGCACCGGATTGTCCTCGATTTTGAAGTCGCAGAAGTGTTCTGCACGCGGCATTGCGTAGTCCATGAACGATCCGCTCAGCACTTGGCCGTTTGAGTCATACGCTTTGTCCTCCATCAAAACCTGGCCCATGCCTTGAGCAATGCCGCCCATAATCTGGCCTTTGACCAGCATCGGGTTGATGACGGTACCGACGTCGTCCACCACCCAATAACTGACCACACGCGTGATGCCGGTCTCGGGATCGATTTCGACTTCGCAGACATGCGCGCCATTTGGGAAGTTGCCGGTATGGGCGCGGTACGTCGCGGTCTCGTAGAGGCCAGGCTCCATTCCCGCCGGCAGCTTCTCTAATTGAAACGCCGACTTTGCCACTTGATGGATGCCCAGCCCGCGGTCGGTGCCGGCGATCACAAAGCGGCCGTTCCTGAATTCCACATCGTCTTCCGCCGCTTCCAAGAGGTGCGCGGCGATCTTCTTGCCCTTTGCGACAACCTTCTCGCTGACCAGGACTATGGCTCCGCCGCTCATAGTGGTCGAGCGTGAACCGCCCGTACCCATGCCAAATGCGACGGCGTCCGTATCGCCCTGGATGAATTTGATCTGCTCTGGATCGACGCCGAGCCGGTCCACCAGCATCTGCGTCTGGATGGTGGCGTGGCCCTGACCGTGCGAGATCGAGCCAGTGACGAAGGTCATTCCTCCCAAGGGGTCAAAACGTATTTCAGCGGTCTCGATCGTAGGATCGGCGGCCTGCTCGATGGTGTTGGAGAGGCCGATACCGCGCAGCCTGCCACGCTTGGCGGCTTCCTTCCTCCGCCCCTCGAAGCCTTTCCAATCACCTAGCGCCATAGCGCGGTCCATGTTCTCCTCAAAACGTCCGCTGTCGTAGGTGAAGGTCAGCGGCGTCTTATAAGGCATGGCTTGTGGTGGGATGGTGTTGCGCCGGCGAAGCTCCGAGGGGTCGATCTTCATCTCGTCGGCAGCGATGTCGATGAGCCGCTCGATCATGTAGGACGCTTCCGGCCGCCCCGCTCCGCGATACGGCGAGGTACAGTGGGTGTTCGTCAACATGCCCGAGACGGCGACATGTGCGGCGGGCGTTGTGTAGACACCGCACACGGTGCCGATGTTAACCACCGGAGGCATGGCACCGCGAAACGACACGAAGGCACCGAGATTGCCGAAGCTGCGGATGCGTATGCCCAGGAATTTTCCGTCCTTGTCGAGCGCAAGCGCTGCGTCGACGACGTTATCGCGAGCGTCGTCGTCGCTGATATGCGCCTCGTTGCGGGTACAGGTCCATTTGACTGGCTTTCCGGTTCTGCGCGCGGCCCAAAGCATCAAAATGATTTCCGGATACACTGAGCCGCGCAGCCCGTAAGAACCGCCGATGTCGCCGGTGATCAGCCGAAGCTGGGCTTCGGGTATCTTCAGCGTGGTTTCGGCAATGCCGTTGCGGAATAGCCAAGGCCGCTGGAAGCCACAATGCAGGGTATACCTGCCAGTGCCTGTGTCGTATTCGCCGGTAACACCGCGCGGCTCGATCGGATTGGCGGTGACGCGGTTGATGACGAGCCGCTGCTGGACCACATGTTCGGCGCGTGCGAACGCCGCATCCGTCGCCGCCTTGTCGCCGGCTTGGTAGAAATACGCCTCGTTGTTCGGGCAGTCGTCGTAAAGTTGCGGCGCTCCAGGCTCAAAGGCTTCTCGCGCCGACACCACCGCGGCACGCGGTGAATAGTCCACAGTCACCCGTTCTGCAGCGTCTCGTGCGAGATCAAGTGTGTCGGCGACCACGACAGCGACCGGACAACCGACATGCAGCGCTCGGTCGAACGCAATCGCCGGTCGGAATGGGAGATACATCGGACCGCCGTCGCGCCTCTTGTAGGGCGCCATCGACGGCAGTGTGCCGAGTCCGTCGACGCGATAATCCTCGCCTGTGAGCACGGCGCGCACGCCCGGCATCGCGAGCGCCGCCGCTGTATTGATACTGCGGATATCGGCGTGGGCGTGGGGTGAGCGTACGATCGAAGCATGGAACTGGTCGGCAAGCTTCAAATCGTCGTAGTAGCGTCCGCGACCGGTCAGCAGGCGGGGGTCCTCCCGGCGGCGCGCCGATTGTCCGATCGCAAATTCACCCATGTTTCACCGTCGAGGGAGCGTCAAAGGACGAGCCTAGCGGGTCTGGCGCAATGTCGGAAGGATCGACGCCCAAACAAAATCCGGCGCAACACTTTACAGTGGGTTGGACGCCTCAATACAGTTCAACGAGAGCGCTGGCAAAAGAACCCTCGACTGTCGCCGGCGAGAGATCGTTGCGTGGGGGTTAAATGAATTTTGCGAAGGCACATTTTATCGGAATTGCCGGTAAAGGCATGAGCGCTACCGCTATTCTCCTGAAGCAGATGGGTGTGGAGATCAGTGGCTCAGATGAGGGCTTCTATCCGCCAGTGAGCGACTACCTTAAAAGTGCGAACGTTGCTTTCGCGCAAGGATACCGGAAAGAGAATATACCGAGCGACGTGGACGTCATCATCATCGGAAAAAACGCAAAGCTCAAGCCTGAAGCTAACGAGGAAGTGCGTGCCGCGTTTGCGAGCGGCAAGCTGGTACGTTCTTTCGCGGATGTCCTCCACGAAATGACGGCTTCATCTGAAACCGTTGTCGTCGCGGGCAGCTATGGAAAATCGACATGCACCGCATTGCTGGCCTGGTGTCTGAGGAGCGCTAAGAAAGATCCAAGCTATTTTATCGGTGAAGTGACAAACGGGTTCGAGAAATACGCGCATCGGGGGACGGGCCCTGTATTTGTAATCGAAGGCGACGAATATCCATCGTCCAACTGGGACAACACCTCCAAGTTTCTTCGCTACAATGCGAGGAATGTCTTGCTCACGTCCGCGACGCACGACCACATCAATATCTTTCCCACCCACGCGGATTATCTTGTCCCGTTCCGTGCGCTGCTCGATTCGCTTCCGCCCGCTGGCGTTCTGGTCGCGAACGGCAGTGAAACCCACGCCCGTGCGCTCGTTGAAGAGACCGGCCGGGCAGCGATTTTCTATGCATTGGACGACAGAACGAGCTGGCATGCCGACAAAATTGGGCGCAATTCCCTCGTTACTTTTGACCTTATGCGGGGTGGCGAGAAGGTCATTCGCCTATCTACCCAGCTTCTTGGCAACCACAACATCGAGAATATTGTTGGTGTCAGCGCGATGCTGCTCGAAAAGGGGCTGCTCTCGCCGGAGGAGCTGCGCGCCGGCACCAATTCGTTCATCGGCGTAAAGCGCCGCATGGAACTGCTTTCGACGTCATCGACAGTGCCGGTGTTTGAAGGATTTGGCTCGTCTTACGAGAAGGCCAGGAGCGCCATTGCCGCCATCAAGCAGCATTTCCCTGACCGGCGCCTGATCGTAGTGTTCGAACCCCATACATTCACCTGGCGAAACAGAGAGGCAATAGCAGCCTACGACAACGTGTTCGATGGAGCAGCCAAGATCCTCATTTACGAACCGGCATTACAGGGTGCGAACACTCATGCGCAGCTGACTCAGAATGAAATAGTCGCGCGTGTCAGAGGCGCAAAATACGACGCGGAGCCGATCGTTGATCCCCAAGAGGCATTGCAGCGGCTGAATGATATCCTGAAGACCGACGACGTCGTACTCCTGCTCACCTCCGGAGAACTTGGCGGCCTGATCAAGACCATCCCGAAACTGGTCGAACAGAAGTATCCGAGTAGAAGCGCATGATGAATTGGTGCGACAGCCGATCTAGGAAAGCGTTGTCCGATCCGGCGATTCAGCACAAGCTGACCAGGACAGGCCACGGGCGTTGCGGCTCGACGCCTGAGAAGCCCGGACATCTGCTCAAGTCAGAATCGCCAGCACGAACGCTCTTATCAGGCCGGTCGGCATCAAGATCGAATAGTCTTTCGCGCTTGCAACCCGAGCAACAGCAGCAGCAGCAGCCATGCGGATCCTAATTTTCCACGGCTACCTGCTGCGCGGCACGGGCAGCAACATCTACAATGCCAATCTGGCGCGAGCCCTGGCCGGATTAGGCCATGAGGTCCACTTGTTCTGCCAGGACCGGACAACGCCGGCGCCGGAGCGCGTGACGATCCACACCCCCGACATCGGGCGAATTCTTCCCGTGTACGTGGCAGACCAGTATGAGGGCTTTGACGCATTACCCTTCCCGCAACTGGACGACGCGGCGATCGGTCACTACCTCGAAGCCAACGTCGCCGCGATCCGCTCCGCGCCGTCCCCGGACATCGCTTTGGCCAACCATCTGGTGATGGGGCCCGCAATCCTCGCGCGTGGTCTGCAAGGCCGAGCGCCGTATGCCGTCAAGATTCACGGCAGTGCGCTGGAATACACGGTACGGCCGCACCGAGGGCGCTTTCTGCCCTACGCGCTGGAGGGGATCCGCGCCGCGTCGGGCGTGTTGGTGGGCTCGCGTCACACCGCCGAGAGTCTGTGGGAGGTGTTGTTCGATGAGCCTTCGCTGCCTGAGCGGACGCGACTGGGACCGCCAGGAGTGGATTTGAGCTCTTTCCACCCTCGTTCGGACGAGGAGGCTACGATCAGCCTGAGCCGGCTCGCCGACAAGCTCGAAGCTGGCGCGACAGCGGCCTGGGGAGGTGATGCTGGCGCCGCAAAGGCATTGCGGCAGCTCGATCCGCGCCGTGACCGTATCGTGAGCTACCTGGGGAAACTGATCGTTTCAAAGGGCATCGACCTGTTGCTCGCCGCGTGGCCGCTGGTGGTGGCGCGCGTGCCGACGGCGCGGCTGGTGGTGGTCGGGTTTGGAACGTACCGGCAGGCACTGGACCGTTTCGTGGACGCGCTCGGCCGCAGAGACTTGGCGACGCTGCGCGAGATCGCAGCCCGGGGACGCGAACTCGAGGGCGGCCCCCCCGGGGAGCTGAAGTACCTGCGTGCCTTCCTTGATCGCGCAAGTGAGGAGTGGCTGAGGACGGCGCCCACGGCCGCTGCACGCATTCACTTCACGGGACGGATCGAGCACGATGACCTGCCTAGCCTGCTGCCGGTCTGCGAGGCACAAGTGATGCCAAGCACCTTTCCCGAGGCGTTCGGCATGGTCGCGGTCGAAGCGGCTGCTTGTGGCGCGCTTCCGCTATCGGCCAGGCACTCGGGAATGGCCGAGGTCACTGCCGCGCTGGCACCCGCGCTGCCCGATGAACTGAGGCCGCTCCTCTCGTTCGAGCTCGGGCCTGGAGCCGTCGAAGAAATCGCCGCCAAGCTGGTCGCATGGCTTACCCTTGCTGCCCCCGAGCGTGAGCGCGCAAGGGCGACGCTCGCGACGGAGGCGGCGCGCCGCTACAGCTGGGAAGCTGTGGCAAAAGGGGTGATCGCGGCGGCTCAAGGGAGGCTCACTGAGATACCTCATGCGGTGTCATCAGCGAATAATCCTCGCGCCCCATAGGCCAAGAGACAGCGGATTTCGCAGATGGGGCATATGTCCTGCCTTTTGAGGCGACACAGATCGGAGGTCGATAGGGGGCGCCGTGCTGGAAGCCAGAACTCTTCGCGTTCGGCTCTACCCTACCTCCGGGTAGCGCGGTGACACGCCGCAGTGCATCCGGCATCGACCATTCTTCGCCGGTGACTCTGGCTTCGGCGGCGTATTTCGCGCTCGCGCCGCTTGGTGATATCGGGCAGGCCGTTCAGCTTCAGCGAGCCTAGCGATTGAGCTGCAGCCCAACAATATTGGCCAGTGCCTGGATCACGGACTGCTGCTTGGCGCTGAGCGTCGCCACAAAAGGCGCCGCGGCCTCCTTCAATCGCTTAAGGCTGCTTGGCTCCAGCCTTGGGCGTTCACCGTGCTTGCGATCCCATACAACTTCACGCAACGACGCTTCCACCTCTTGCCAGTACGGCTCCTGCTCCTTGGTCAGTTCGAGCCGATCCTTCATGCTTGCAATTTGCGCATCGTTGAACACCGCGTCTGGAGGCTGCGGCGGGCGCAGCCGCTCGACCGCAGTCACCGCCGTGATGAATTCATCGGTCGACATCCGCGAAATTCCGGAGGGCCAAGGCAGCCGTTTGTTGTATTCGACGATCGGTGCAGACTCCCATCCTTCGGGAAAGCGGCTGGTGACGGTCTCGCTTGGCGTTGTGGTGGGATTTACCAGCCGACCCATCAGGATTGCTGTCGCACACGCCACGATCACAATCACAACGCCGAACAGAGTAGTCCTGATCATAGAGCACGATACTTCGGCGATCATCCGATGGCATGAGCGCATCCGTGACCATCGGCAAGGCGCTGCACTGCGAAAAGGCTACCCTGACCCGCGCACGGATGCAGGCGATATTCGCTTTGCTCTATCGATGTCTGCTTCGGCGGTAAAGCGGACACGTCAATCAGAGGCGCCACATACATTATCACCTCGGCGAACAGCGGGCTCCGAATGACGGTTTTGACCAGCAATCCAGGCAGCTTTCCTGGCTAGCGGGTCGCCGTCGGCAGGCCGAGAGAAGTCACGTAGCAAGGTTCAGAGGCGGCCGCTTCCCTCAACCAACGGCTTCATAACGTCCGTCATGCGGTCAGCCGAAGTGCCGGGGGGAAGAATCCAAGATAGCGGCCGTCGCGGTCGAGCAGAAAGGCGAAGCCGGTGTGGTCGATGCCCGGATCGCCGCGCCTGGCCGGCTCGGCCCTGGCGTAATAGACCTTGTAGGAGTTGGCGACCTGGCGAATTTGCCGGGGCGTGCCGGTCAACCCGATCATGCGCGGATGGAACAACGCCACGTGGCCCTTGAGCTGTTCCGGCGTGTCCTTCTCCGGGTCGACGGTGACGAACAGCGGCTGCACTGCCTCGGACGCCGGACCGAGTCGATCCAACGCTCCAGCGATCGCCTGCAGGTCGGTCGGGCAGACGTCCGAGCAGTAGGTAAAGCCGAAATAGATCAGCATCAGCTTGCCGCGGAAGTCGGCGTCGGTGCGGGGTTGGCCGGTGTGATCGACCAGCGCGAACGGACCGCCGACAGGCTCGCGGTTCCACATCAGCACGTCCATCAACTCGGCGGCGGAGCGCTGCGGCGGCTCCTGCGCCGCGAACAACCAGCGGGGACCCGATGCCGCGGCAGCCACAGCGAGGAGACGTGTGCTCACTATCGTCACGCGCTGAAGGTGAGGCGGCTGCCAGTCGAGGTCTGGATCACGCCGTTCGGCATCTGCGCGCGCGCCTCCAGCATGAAGTTGAGCCCGCTGCAGTGCATCGGGATCAGCACATCGGGCTCGAGCTTTCTGATCTCGGCCATGATCTGCTTGAGATAGTCGGCCGGCGCCGGGCCGAGGTGGAAGCCGCCGACGATGGCATGCACCTTCTGGATGCCGGACACCTCCTGCGCCTGCCGCACCGAACTGACGATGCCGACATGACCGCAGGATGAGATTACCACTAGTCCCCGCGGATGTTGAAGCAGGTGGCGTGCTCGTGCACGTGCTGGTCCGGCACCAGCTTGCCCTGCATCTCGGCCGGGGTGAAATGGCTGTAATCGCAACTTGCGCTTTCCCGCGTGGTGTAGTCGACAAAGCCGTTCGGCAGGATGCGCTCGACGCTGCTGCGCTTGATCTTGCCGGTGGTGAAGGCGTGGTCGGCGACCACCGTCGGCGTCTCGCACAGCACCGTCGTCACCTTGTGGGCGTCGATCTGGCGGCGCTCCAGCGTGCCGTTCTCGCCGAGCTGCCCCGGCGTGCTGCCGCTCATCCGATGGCAGAAGTTGTCCTCGCCGCCGGCGTAGAGCTTGATGTCGGCCGGCAGCACGTTGCGGTACTGCCCGAGGAAGCCGATTAGGCCGCCGTAATGGTCAACATGACCGTGGCTCACGATCAGCGCCCGCACCTTAGCTTGGGTCGACCCGCAGCAGCCCGATGTTGTTGATCAGCGCGGCGGCGGTGTAGCCGAAGTCGAGCATCATCGCGCGCTGCTCCTGGTCGCGTTGCGTTTCCAGAAAGAGCGACAGTCCCCATTGGTTGTGCAGAACGTTGCGGGCGTCGGCGCTGCGGCTGGGACCGGGGCCGTCGTGAACGACCCCATTGAAGTCGGTCAGCTTGGGGAAGAACTGGTAGACTAGCTAGCTGTTCGCGCTCTTGGATCCGCAGAGACCGGACAGGCGTCGAAAACGCCCGTATTTGCGGGGCTTTTTGCGGGTTCGGCCTGCTAAAGCGCAGAGACGGGACTGGTTGGCTTGGCGAGCCAGTGCAGATCGGTCCGGTCTCCGACCGCCATTCCCTGCTAACAGGGAATTTTACAGGGAATTTCGCAGAGTTGACCTCTTTGCCGGCACTCCCAAAGCAGATTTCCAGCGGATCATCGAGGTTTTTCGCAAATTCCCTGGAATCAAGAACAGGGAAATCTTCACTACGAACAGGGACTGATAATTCTAGAACACGGACCTGCAGTAAGCGTCCAACGAAAAAGAAGGTCCTCACTCAAGGAGCGATCGGTACAGGTCCAGATATCGATCAGCCATGCAGTCTACCGTGAAGCGCGCGGACACCGCCGCCCGACAGGCGGCGCGATCGATTTCGCCGATACGGTCGATCGCATCCACGGCTGCATCGACGTTGTCGACCAAGAAGCCGGTCACGCCAGAGTCGATCAGCTCGGGCATCGATCCGCGGTTGGAGGCGATCACCGGCGTGCCGCAGGCGAGCGCCTCCACGACCGATAGTCCGAACGGCTCGTCGAAGTTGATGAGGTGGAGCAGAGCGCGCGCGGAACCCAGGGCTTTCGCGCGGGCCGCCCCGCCCACCGGACCGCGATAGACCACGGAACGCTCGTCGATCGCGGGCGCGACCTGCTCGTTATGATAGTCCTGATCTTGGACGATGCCGGCCATGATCAGCCGCCGACCCGCTCGACGTGCCGCCGCAATTGCCTCTGCCGTCCCCTTGTCCGGGTGGATGCGGCCGAAGAAGAGCAGGTCTTCGCTGCCGTGCGGGTCGAACGGAAAGTCCTCCAGCCGGATACCGTGGTGGATCGTCGCTGCATAGCGCAGGTCCGAATGGCGATCGGCGTCGCTGATCGCTACATAATGGACGCGATCGTCGTACGCCTTGAAGGCGGGCAGGATGCGTTCGGAGGAGAAGCCGTGGATCGTCGTCACCACCGGCGTCTCCACCAGCCGCGAGAAGGCGAGCGGCACGAAATCGGCATGGTTATGAATGAGGTCGAACTCGCCCGCGCGCTCGAAGACATGGGCGACGTGGAGCATCTCCCACACCTTGGCGTCGATGGTGGGGTCCTCGGAATAGGGCGCCGGGCAGACACCGGCCAGCTTGCCCGCCGTCCGGCTATCCTTTGTGGCGAACAGGGTAACATCGACGCCGCGCGCCACCAGCGCCTCGGTCAACAGGCTCGTCACCAGCTCCCATGGGCCATAATGGCGCGGCGGGGTGCGCCAGGAGATCGGCGCGAGCATGGCGATACGCAAGCGACTGTCCCTCCTTGCTTTTCGTTAATTGGCCGTAAGGATCACGCCCTCGTCCGCCCGTAGCAGCAGGGCGCCGTCGCCGGCCAACGTCGCGTCGGCGACAGTGGACAAGATTAGCCGGCAATCGCTCGCCCAGTCCGGCAACTCCAAGCGATGCATCCGTCCCCCGAGATTGAGTGCCACGATCAGTCGCTCGGCGCCGTGCCGACGCTCATAGGCGAGCACGTCGCCCTCCGCGTCCAGCAGCGTGAAGTCACCGATCGACAGCGCCAGATGCGCGCGCCTGGCAGCCAGCAACCGACGATAGAGCGTCAGGATTGAGTGAGGCTCCTCCGTCATCCGCGCGACGTTGCGCGTCGGCCAATCGGCATTAAGCGGCAGCCACGGCCTGGCCGCGGTGAAGCCGGCATTCTCGCTCCCGTCCCACGGCAACGGTGTGCGGACCGGATCGCGGCCAAAGGCGTGCCCGGGCTCGCGCAGCTCGCGCGGGTCCTGAACCTGGTCAGGCGGGATAGCGTCGTCGCTCAAGCCCAACTCGTCGCCGTAGTAGAGAGTGGGTGCGCCGCGGAGCGTCAGCAGCAGCATCGCAGCGACGCGGGCCTGGGCCTGCCCACGCTTGGCGGCGACGCGCGGCCGGTCATGGTTGCCGAGCACCCAATTCGGCCAACCGCCCGGTGGAAGCGCCGCTTCATAGTTGGCGATCAGCGTTGCGAGGGAGCGCGCCTCCCAAGACGCATCGACGAGCTGGAAGTTGAACGGCAGGTGCACCTCTGCCCGTTCTCGGCCGTAATAGCGCATCAGCCGATCAACCGGCAGGTAGATCTCTCCGATCAGCACGCGTTCGCCCTGTCCCTTGGTGCCATAACTATCGGCGATGGCACGCATGTCGGCGGCGATCACGTGCACCTCGGGCTGGTCGGTCGAATGGAGTTGGAGCACGCGGTGCATATCGCCCATCGCTGGCCGATAGTTGGGATTGGGCGGATTGTCCTGGAAGTCTGCCGCCTTGACCATGTGCCACAGCACGTCGATGCGGAAGCCGTCCACGCCGCGGTCGAACCAGAAGCGCATCACGTCGTACATCGCCGCCTGCACAGCAGGATTACGCCAGTTGAGGTCCGCCTGCTCCTTCAGGAAGGCGTGGTAGTAATATTGGCCGGTGGCCTCGTCCCACTCCCAAGCCGAGCCGCCGAAATCGCTGATCCAGTTGTTGGGAGGCCCGCCATCGGGGGCGGGATCGCGCCAGATGTACCAGTCCCGTTTCGGATTGTCGCGTGAGGAGCGGCTCTTGACGAACCAGGGATGCCGGTCGGACGTGTGGTTGGGCACGAAGTCGAGCAGGACCTTGAGCCCGCGCGCATGGGCTTGCGCAAGCAGATCGTCGAATTCGGCGAGCGTGCCAAAGCGCGGATCGATGTCGCAATAATCTGCGACATCATAGCCGAAGTCGGCCATCGGCGAGGGGTACATGGGCGAGATCCAGATCGCGTCGACGCCGAGGCTAGCCAGATAGTCGAGCCGCTGCTCGATCCCCTTGAGGTCGCCTATGCCATCGCCGTTCGTGTCCTGAAAGGAGCGCAGGTAGATCTCGTAGATCACGCCTGTCTGCCACCAGAGCGCAGTCATGCGAACCGAGCCTTAGGCATGTGCGTAATGCGCCAGGCGAGGTCTGCCTCGCCGCTCGCCACTGGCGCGGAGCCGGATTTGCCAGACTTTGTATTTTCCCATCTGCGAGGAAAAACGTCTTCACGACCTCTGAAGAGCGAGCGAAACAATAAAACTTTTTCAGAATTGGATAACGACTGCCTCACACCATCGGTCGTCACTTGCGTGATCGTTGCATGCTGCCCCGCCGCCGCGTATTGCTCTAACTGTTCAAGCGCGGCAATCACGTCTGCTCGCTCTCGATCAATCTCAGCGAGACGCTGTTGGAGATCGGCTATTTCTTTGGCGGGGGTATTGTCTTTAGGCATGCATCGCCCCAGAGACACACAACTGTCGTTCGGCTATCGGCCGCGCGCATCACCAAAAGAGTCAACCACGGAATGCCCGCCGAGAGATATTCGCGTCCGTCTTCGGCGAGATCACGCGAGAAAACGTCTCCGTCATAAATTGATCCGCGTTCGACGCCACGAAAGTGGCGCCAACCGCGCAAAATTCGCACACCTTAAAAGACAATTTATACTGTAATATCAATAACTTAGTAGATGGCTGGCTGGGGCGCCAGGATTCGAACCTGGGAATGGCGGAATCAAAATCCGCTGCCTTACCACTTGGCTACGCCCCAACACGTCGAGGTCATGGACGCGGACCCTATAGCGGTGCTGCTGATCCGGATCAACGTAACCGCCCGCGCCAGACCCCCGGTTGACGCCGCAACTGCGGTGTCTAGGCTCATGCGAGGCCATAACACGCGCGCGGCCCGCCAACACGGCCCGAATTGCCGCCATGCACAGCCGGAGACGGCACATGCTCTCGAGGATCAGCCTGTTGCTCTTGGCACTGGCGCTGTCTGGGCCGGCGCTTGCGCAAGGCTCTCAGAAGGCCATCCAGATCATCGTCCCGTTCCCGCCCGGCGGTTCCGCCGACGGCATCGCCCGGATCGTTGCGACGGAGCTTGGCGAGCGCCTCAACCGGCAGGTGTTCGTCGAGAACAAACCTGGCGCCGGCGGCGCTCTTGGCCTGCAGATCCTCTCCAAATCTCCGGCCGACGGCGACACGCTGTCGATCGGGGCAACCGGCGCGCTGGTGATCAACCCGCACGTGCCGGGCTCGACCGGCTTCGACCCGCTGCGCGAGATCATGCCGGTCGCCAAGCTGATCGACATTCCGATTGTGCTGGTGAGCAATGCCAAGACCGGGCCGAAGACGATCAAGGCGATGCTTGAGCTCGCGAAGTCCACCGCCGCCGGGTTGAGCTTCGGCACCACCGGTGCGAACTCCAGCCAGCATCTCGCGATCGAACTGCTGAAAAAAACCACCGGCGCCAACCTAGTGCATGTGCCCTACCGCGGTAGCGCGCCCGCCGCGATGGCGGTGATCGGCGACCAGATTCCGCTCGCTTCCGTCGATCTCACCTCCGGCCATCCGCACATCAAGGCCGGCACGCTGATCGGCCTGGGCGTGACCGCGGCGAAACGGGCGAAGACAGCGCCGGATATCCCGACCATTGCCGAGGGCGGCGTGCCAGGCTTCGACGGATCGTCGGGCTTCATCGGGATTTTTGCGCCGCCGGGCACGCCTGCGCCCAGGATCCGGCAATTGTCGACCGAGATCGCCGCGATCGTCGCCAAGCCAGAGGTCCAGGCCAAAATCGCGCTGCTGTCGGTCGAGCCGGCCTATGAGGATGAAGCGACGTTCGGCAGGATGCTTGCCGCGGACTCCGCCAAGTGGAAAGAGCTGTTCAAGACCTTGCCGGCGGCGAACTAAATCATGGCCTTTCGCGCGCCGGTTTCCGACATCGCATTTGCTCTCAAGCACGGCGCAGGCTTCACGTCCGATGAGCTTGGCGCCGACGACGTCGACGCGATCCTCTTCGAAGCGGGCCGCTTCGCCTCCGATGTGATCGCGCCGCTCAACGCCATCGGCGACAAACATGGTACGCCCTTCAAGGACGGGCGTATCACCATGCCGCCGGGCTGGAAGGAGGCCTATCAGGCCTGGTGGCAAGGCGGCTGGAACGCGGTCTCGGCCCCCGCAGCGTTCGGCGGCCAAGCGCTGCCGCACGCGCTCAACGCCGCCTGTATCGAGATGTGGAATTGCGCATCGATGGCGTTCGGTATCGGCCCGGTGCTAACCATGGGTGCGGTCGAGGCGCTCGCCGCCTACGGCACGAACGAACTCAAGAAAACGTACCTGTCTAAGCTCACGTCGGGCGAGTGGATGGGCACCATGCAACTCACGGAGCCGCAGGCCGGCTCCGACGTCGGCGCGCTGCGCACCAAGGCCGAGCGCGCGCCCGACGGCACCTATCGCATCACCGGGCAGAAAATCTTTATCACCTACGGCGAGCACGAGCTCACCGACAACATCATCCATTTCGTGCTGGCGCGGCTGACTGACGCCCCGCCCGGCAACAAGGGTATCTCGCTCTTCCTGGTGCCGAAGTTCCTGGTCAACGCCGACGGTTCGCTTGGCAAGCGCAACGACGTGCGTACGCACTCGATCGAGCACAAGCTCGGCATCCACGCGTCGCCGACCTGCACCATGGTCTACGGCGATCAAGGCGGCGCGGTCGGCTATCTCGTGGGCGAGGAACACCGTGGGCTTGCTTGCATGTTCACCATGATGAACCTCGCCCGGCTCGCGGTCGGCCTGCAAGGCGTCGGCATCGCCGAACGCGCCACCCAGCAAGCCATCGAATATGCCCGCGAGCGCAAGCAGGGCCGCTCCACCATCATCGGTTACCCCGACGTCAAGCGGATGCTGCTGACCATGCGCGCCTTCACCCGCGCGGCGCGCAACATCTGCTACGCCACTGCCGTGGCAATCGACCACTCGCACCACGCTGGCGGCGAGGCCGAGCGCAAGACCGCCGACGAGCGCGCCGCGCTGCTGACGCCCGTCGCCAAGGCGTACTCCACCGACATCGGCATCGAGGTGGCTTCGCTCGGCGTTCAAGTCCACGGCGGCATGGGCTTCATCGAGGAAACCGGCGCGGCGCAGCACCTACGCGACGCCCGCATCGCCGCGATCTACGAAGGCACCAACGGCATCCAGTCGCTTGATCTGGTGAGCCGCAAGATCGCGATGTCCAATGGCAATGCCGTGCGCGGCTATATCGCCGAATTGCGCCGCACCGTCGACGCAGTGAACGCCAGCAACGATCCCGCGTTCGGTTTCACCGGGACGCGGCTCGCCGAAGCGCTCGACAGTCTCGAGCGCGCCACCGAGTGGCTGCTCGGCGAACTCGGGAAAAATCCGAATGCGGCGCTCGCTGGTGCTACGCCCTATCTGCGATTGTTCGGCAACGCTGCTGGCGGCTGCATGCTGGCGAGCGAAGCGCTTGCGGCGCTGCGGCTTTCGGATGGTGACCCGGCCTCGCGCATCGCCATCGCGCGGTTCTTCGCCGAGAACATCGCCGTGCAAGCGAGCGGCCTTGAACGCGCGGTGACGGAAGGCGCGGAGAGCGTCAACGGCGCCGACGCCGCGCTCGGCGGCTGATTGCGGCACCCATGCCCGACCTCGTGGCCATCGTTGACGACGGGCCGGTCCGCACGGTGCGGATGAATTGCCCGGAAAAGAAAAACGCGTTGACTGCGTCGATGTACGGCGCCATGGCCGATGCGATCGATGGCGCCACCGAGGCGGATATCCGCTGCGTTGTGATCGCCGGCGTGCCGGACGCATTTTCGGCCGGTAACGATCTGCAGGAGTTCCTGCTCGCCGCCACCTCCGGCGAAGGGCTCGGTCTAAACGTGGTCCGCTTTCTCCATGCCCTCGCACGCTCGGAGCGGCCACTGGTCGCAGCGGTGCAAGGCGTCGCGGTCGGCGTCGGCACTACCATGCTGCTGCACTGCGATCACGTGGTGGCCGGAAACGATACGCGCTTCGGAACACCGTTCGTCAGCCTCGGCCTGGTGCCGGAGGCCGCGTCGAGCCTGCTCGCACCGCGACTGATGGGACAACAGCGCGCATTCGAACTGCTGGTCATGGGTCGGCCGCTTGATGCGGCCGCGGCGCACGCCTGCGGGTTGGTCAACACGGTCGTGGCGCCGGGCGACGTCGATGCAGCCGCGATGAAGGCCGCGCGCGAGATCGCGGCACTGCCGTTCGAAGCCATGACCGCCGCACGGCGGCTGATGCGCGGGTCACCCGACGAGATTGTCGCGCGCATCGATGAGGAAGTACGATTGTTCAAAGAGCGCCTCCAATCGGAAGAAGCGCGCGCCGCCTTCGCAGCCTTCCTGGCGCGCAAGCGCTGAATGCGGCGTCACAGCGGCTTCAGTCCCGCCTCGATCTCTTTGCGCCGCGATTCCAGGAACGGCGGCAGCGCGAGCTTTTCGCCGAGTGTTGCCATCGGCTCGTCGGTGGCGAAGCCCGGACCATCGGTCGCGATCTCGAACAGGATGCCGTTCGGCTCGCGGAAATAGAGGCTGCGGAAATAGAAGCGATCGACCTTGCCGCTGTTCGGAATCCGCATCTCGGCGAGCCGCTTCGCCCAGGCGTCGTACTGGGTGTCGTCCGGCGTGCGGAACGCGACGTGATGCACGCTGCCTGCGCCCTGCTCTGCGATCGGCAGACCCGGCTGCACCGCGACATGCAACTCGGCGGCGGGCCCGCCCTCGCCCATCTCATAGACGTGGATCGGGTCTTTTGTCTCCGGATGCGGATAATCGCGGGCCTTCCGCAATTCCATCACCTCGCGAAGGATTGCATCGGTCGAGCGCAACTGCGGCACGCTCAACGTGATCGGCCCAAGTCCGCGGATCTGGTGCTCGGCCGGCACCGGGCTCTTCGCCCAGGGGCGCGCGTCACCCAAACCTTGACCGTTCATGCCGCCATCGTCGATCAGCGCCAGCCGCTGGCCCTCCGGATCCTCGAACTCCAGCGTGGCGCGGCCGTCGATCGTGGCGATGTTGCGGTGGCGCGCCGCGGCCTTGGTCAAGCGCTCCTTCCACCACGGCAGGCTGGCGCCGGCGACCCGCAGCCCGGTGCGAATGATCGAATGGGTGCCGCGTTTCTCGCGGCCGGTCGGCCAATCGAAGAATGTAAGGTCGGTACCGGGGCGGGCCTCCCCATCGGCGTAGAACAGATGATAGGCGCTGACGTCGTCCTGGTTGACGGTCTTCTTGACCAGCCGCATGCCGAGCACTTGTGTGTAGAATTTGACGTTGCCGGGGGCGTCGGCGGAGATGGCGGTCAAATGATGAATGCCGGTCAATTGCATGAGGGGCTCGGACAGATCGCAATATTGAGCGATGATGTAGGAACGAGACATTCGAATTGCGAGGGCCGCCATGTCGCTCAAGGGCAAGACGCTGTTCATCACCGGAGCCTCGCGCGGCATCGGCCTCGCCATTGCGCTGCGCGCCGCGCGTGATGGCGCCAACATCGCCATCGCCGCCAAGACCGAGACGCCGCACCCCAAGCTCGAAGGCACGATCTACACCGCCGCGCAGGAGATCGAGAAAGCCGGCGGCCGGGCATTGCCACTCGTGGTTGATGTGCGCGACGAGGCGGCAGTGCAGTCCGCGATCGAAAAAACCGCCGCCCATTTCGGCGGCATCGATATCGTGGTGAACAACGCCAGCGCCGTGTCGCGCACCCCGGTCGCGGATACCGACATGAAGCGCTACGACCTGATGCAGGCGATCAACACGCGCGGCACCTTCATGGTGTCGAAGTATGCCATTCCCCATCTCGAAAAGGCCGCGAACCCCCACATCCTGATGAACTCGCCGCCGCTCGACATGCAGGATAAGTGGTTTGCGGGTTCGACCGGTTATTCGATCGCCAAGTTCGGCATGAGTCTCGTTGCACTCGGCCTCGCCGGTGAGTTGCGTGGCAAAGTCGCCGTCAACACGCTGTGGCCGCGCAGCACCATCGCCACCGCCGCGATCAAGAACTTGCTCGGCGGCGACCGGGTGATGCGGATGTCGCGCAAGCCGGAGATCATGGCGGATGCCGCCTACGCGATCTTCCACAAGCCTGCCCAGACCTTCACCGGCCATTTCCTGATCGATGACACCTTTCTCTATGGCGAAGGCGTCAAGGATTTCGAGAAGTACCGCGCGCAGCCGGGCGAGCCGCTGGCCGGAACTTTTTTCGTGCCGGACACACCGCCTCCGCCGCCCGGCGTCGAGATCAGCGGGAAAAGGTGGGAATGAGCGCTCCAGCACTGAATCAAAGTCGTCATGGCTGGGCATAGCCGTCCGAAGGACGGCGTCGCTCCGCTCCGCCTATGTCCCGGCCATCCACGTCTTGCTTTGCCGCACCAAAGGCGTGGATGCCCGGCACAAGGCCGGGCATGACGGTGGAAAGGTCGTGGCCGAAAGGTTAAGGGTGGACGATGACAACGCTGCTCATCACGCACGACCAATCGGGGCTCAATCACCTGACGCCGCTCGGCCATCCGGAGCGGCCGGATCGCCTTCGCGCGCTGGCGCAGGTGTTCGAGGAGGAGCGTTTCCAGCCGCTCAAGCGTGTCGAGGCGCAGCCCGCGCCGCTCGAGATCGTCGCGCTGTGCCACCCGATGGACTACGTGCAGGCGCTGCGCGAGGCGACGCCCAAACAGGGCATCGTGGCGATTGACGCCGACACCTCGATGTCGCCGGGCAGCTTCGAGGCCGCGGTGCGCGCGGTTGGCGGCGCGACCCACGCAGTCGACGAGGTGGTTGGCAAGCGCGCCGACAACGCCTTCGTATGCATGCGGCCGCCTGGCCACCACACCGAGACCGCCCGCGCGATGGGCTTCTGCCTGTTCAACTCCGCGGCGATCGCGGCGCGCTATGCGCAGGACCACCACGGCCTCGGCCGCGTCGCGGTGATCGACTTCGACGTGCATCACGGCAACGGCACGCAGGACATTTTCTGGGACGACAAAACCGCGATGTACTGCTCGACCCACCAGATGCCGCTCTATCCCGGCTCCGGTGCCAAGTCCGAGACCGGAGCGCAGAACACCATCGTCAATGCGCCGCTCTCCGCCGGCGACGGCGGCGACAAGTTTCGCGAGGCGTTCAACAGCCGCATCCTGCCGCGGCTGCGCGACTTCGGTCCCGAGCTGGTGGTGATCTCGGCGGGCTTCGACGCCCACAAGCGCGATCCGCTCGCCAACCTCCAGCTTGTGGAAGGCGACTTCGCCTGGGCGACCCAGCAATTGATGGAGATTGCTGACAAGCAAGCAGAGGGCCGCGTGGTTTCGGTGCTGGAAGGCGGCTACGATCTTGAAGGCCTGTCGCAATCGGCCGCCGCCCATGTGACGGCGCTGATGCGCGGATGATGCTATAAGAACCCGAACTCAAGGACGCACCATGGCCGAAAAAGCCGACCCGAAAAAAATGACGTTCGAGACTGCGATCGAGGAGCTCGAAACGATCGTGAAGCGGCTCGAAGAGGGCAAGGTTCCGCTCGAAGAGTCGGTCGCGATCTACGAACGCGGCGAGACGCTGAAGAAGCGCTGCGAGGAATTGCTGCGCCAGGCCGAAGCGCGGGTCGAGAAGATCACGCTCGACGCGTCGGGCAAGCCGAGCGGCACCGCGCCACTCGATGTGAATTAGATTTCTTGCGCATCCGCGCACTTCGCTGTCATCGCCCGGCTTGACCGGGCGATCCAGTAACCACCACTCGGGGTTACTGGATCACCCGCTTTCGCGGGTGATGACAGGTGAGATTGCCTTGCCTACCGATTCAAATTTCAAACAGCCAACGCTTCGCTTGCCGGTTGTTTAGAGACGTCCGGCACGTCTTTCCCATCTTCCGTTTCCCCGTGAGGGGATGGAGCGCCGGGAGGCGCCAGGGGCTTGCGAGACCCCTCAGTCAGCAGGCTGACGAGGCCTGCCGGGCGAGCCTTGCGGCCCACCAAGCGCACCCACGGCGATGTCCCCGTCACCGGGGGCCGCCGCTTTCGGGATGCGCGCGGCCAGTGACGTAGGCCGCTGCGCCTCCCGGCGCTCCATTCGGCTTCCGATACGAGAGAGGCCGGCCTCGTTCCGTCATCCAGCATCGCGATCGACGACGCCCTCGATGAGCGAGGCGCATATAGGAATATAGTCTATAGGAATTAAGTCAAGAGGCGTCGAGGCTGCTTTCAGGCTCGCCATTTCCACCTCGAACGCGAACCGCAATTGCGCGCCTTCGCCGTCGGGCGAACAGTCGGTCATTTGCGGAAAATTGGTGCGACAACGCCTTTCGTTTCGAAAGGGATCCCAGTCGGGAACCAAAAGGTCACCAATAATACTTTCTCTTTAGTTCCGCGACGTGTTCTCGGTTCTCATCAACCATCTTGACGGCCCGGTGCCAATGCTCCGGGACATGGTCACCGCATAGGCTCAAACCACGTTCGATCATCGCCTTGTACTGCGGGTCGCGCTCGACAGCTTCATAAACGTACTTCCACAGCCATGCGTGACCATTGAGAAACTCCGCCATTTCCCGACCAGACTTCCCGCGCTCGACCGCATCGGTAAAGTCTGGCCTGAAGGCGTCCCGCTGTTTCAACAAGTTCATGTGACCTTGGTAACCTTGCTCGCCGAGTGCTTTGCGCATTTCCCTTTCGAGTTGCTCGTCAAGAGATGGTTCTGGTGGCGTCTTGCTTCTGCTCATCGCTGGGTCACCATAAAAAAGGTGGCGCTCCAGCGGACATCGCTCGCGCCATCCACGCCATGGTTCGCCGTTGCTCGGCTATCAACGCGATGTGTGCGGGAGTAGATGCTTCTTGTTCATGACCGCCCCCATGTGGCCGTTAGCGGCCCTTCCCCTTGCTGAGAATGGGGTCACCGCTGCGGCTTAGCGGCTCGTCGTATACCGCCCGATGACTCTGCCACCGGCATCGTAGATCGTCGTGGTGTTGCCGGTCCGCGTCGCGCGGCTGACGACCCTGCCGCTGTCGTCATAAGTCGTTGTCGTATTGCCGCTGGTCGTCGTGCGGCCAACGGTTCGGCCGCTGCTATCGCGCAGCGTCGTGGATTGCGCCGAGGCCTCGCTCGCCAGAACGGCGAGCGCCAGCGCCAGCAAAATTTTGGTGCGGTCCATTTTCATCCTCACTGTATCTCACCGCTGCGGCTTTAGCAGCCCACCTTCTCGCGCATCCGCTGGTGGCATCGGCGAGCAAATCTTTGGCCGAAACGAACAAATCCTTGGCCGAAAAAAGCGGGTATCCGAAAGGGTGCAAAGCGGCAGCCCCATGAACATCAACGCACGAATCCTGAAGGAGAACCGGCTGAGACAGGCCAAGGCCGAGAAGCAACGGGTCGCGCGGGCCTACTGCCGGACCTGTTCCGGCGTCCATGTGGGCATCGCGGACATCCCGGCAATCTTCCGCATCGTCCGCGTCGCAATGGCACTGACGCCGGAATGCTCCGACGAAGACCTCGACCGGCTGGTCGCTGCGACCGTCGAAAGCTACCGCAAGCAAGAACCGAGGCCCTCATGACGGTTTTTGACCGTGAGAAGTACGAGGAAGAAGCCGACCGCGAAACCATCAGGGATGAACTGATCCTGATCCGCCGGGCCGTCGAGATCGCAGCGGTGAACGCCAAATGCTGGTACGAAACGCGCGTTCTGTACGGACCAGTGTCGGCATTCCTGCTCGCCCTGATCCTCTGGCGGGTCTGGTAAGGGCGCGCGGGCGCAATCATCGAACAACGGGCCGCGCCACGGTCCCGGCGGGGCAACTGGAGTTCAAGGACTACAAGTAGCGACACCCGCATCACCTACACGGCAACGGGCGCGGTGATCACGATGCTGGAGGACGGTCGGACGGCGTAGCTTCAGTGCCTCACCCTTGCGCGTCGCGGCGGCCTGCGCCGGGCCGGGCCGTTGCGAGCGTCGACCGCCGCCTCGATGATCATGCCGCCGCCGGGCTGATCCCGCGTCGTGAGTTTTTTGAGCTTCACGCCCCGCCAGCTTTTGCGCGAGGTCGCGAACGATGAGCGCGGATCGCGCTGCTGGGCGAGCGCGAAAACTGTCTTGGCATCGTCCCAGTTCATCAGCGGGTCGCTTTTCAACAGCGTAGCCATCACCTTCACCATGCCCTGAATCGGGTTGAGGCCGGTGAGATCGAGCGCGTTAACCTGATCGGCGAGGCGGATCAATTCCCGCTCGCGGTCTGGCGGTAACGGCTTCATCAGCGCCGCATCGCCTCGCCGGGCATGACCCGCAGCGCCGCTGGCGAGAGTCCGCGCTGCTCGCGCATGTCGCGCAGCCGCAGCCCGACGAGTCGGTCGCGTATTGTCGGCATGTCCCCCCGTTCCCCTCTGGCGAAGCTTACCGGCGAACCGGCTGCGATCAAGCGGCGGTGGTGACGGATGGCGGGGTCGCCAATTAGGTCAGAACGGCCTATTCCGCGCCAAGGTGGGGGTAGAAGTGGGGGTAGCGCCGTGCGCGCGGTCGCGCTTCCGCTGAAAGATCAACGACTTGGACGACATTCCGGATTTAAGACCGGGGGATAAGTTTATTCGCCAATGATTTCAGTGGGCGGAGTCGTGCAAAGCGGGGATAGTGCGTTTGCCGCCATCATCGCCGCAAATGCCGCTGTCGTCCCCGCGAAGGCGGGGACCCAGACTCCCGGTGGTGGTTATGGGTCCCCGCCTTCGCGGGACGACAGTAAAGAGAGAACGCGCCTACTTCTTTTTATACACCAGCAGTGTCTTGAACTCGCCGACGCGCTTCACGCCCGCCTTCTTCTCCCATTTGGCGATGATCGGCTTCGCCTTATCGAACGCCATCGAGCGCGTGTAGAACAGGATATGGCCGCCCTTCTTGGTCTTGGCGGTGAACAGGTCGAGCACCTTGGCGTCGGTCAGTCCGCCGTATTCCTTGCTCGCCGTGTTGGGGAAGAAGAATTCGCAGATGTGGAACATCGTCACCACGTCGAACTCCGGCAGCAGCAGCGGATTTGTCAAATAAATGTCGCCGAAATAGCAAACGTAGTTTTTCGCGACACCGGAATTGGTGGTCACCAGATCGATGTAGGCCTCGTATTCCTCTTTCGAGGCGGTGATGCACAGCGTGCGATTCTTCCGCTCGGCCTGCTTGATGCCGACCACATGATGGGTGCCGCTGCCGAAATGGTAGATCGACTTGTTCTTCAGCTTCTGCTTGGCGACCCAGTCGTTGAAATGCACATCGCACGGGCAGACGTCCTCGTGCAAATCCCACTTGTCGGTCCAGTAATTCATCTTGAGCATCGGCTTCCTCCGGGAATGTTGTCTCTTAATTCAAGCATGATCCTTATCCGACCTGCCTTCGCCCGCCAAAGCATCAAGCCAAAAATGACGACCCGTGCCAGGGCTTCGCGCAGGCGGGAAACCGGTACCCACTTTTCGGGGATCATGCTTGTCGCCTCAGGCGGGCACCGCCGCCAATCCGGCATGATGCCGCGGCGGCTGCGCCACCGGTTGCATTTCGATGGTCCGCGTGTGGAAGTCGCGCAGCACTCCGCGCCGGTCGATCGACAGGATGATGCTGCGCGGCAGCCGTTCCAGCAAGATGCGGTAGAGCTCGCGGCCCAATTCATCCGCCAGGGTCGAGACCGGCTCGTCGAACAGCAGCGCATCGGGCTTGTTGACCAGCGCCCGCACGAAGCCGACCCGCTGCTGCTCGCCGCCCGACAGTTCCACGCTCCAGTCGGCGTCCTCGTCGAGCCGCGGCGCAAGGTGGCCAAGCCCGACCGCGGCGAGCGCCGTGCGCACGTCCTCATCGGGAACCTTGTCGGGTGTGAGCGGATAGATCATGGCCTGACGCAACGTGCCGAGCGGGAAGTACGGCCGCTGCGGCAGCACCAGCACGTCGGCGCCGCGCGGCAGCACGACCCGGCCCTCGCCGGGCGGCCAGAGCCCGATCAGCGCGCGCAACAGGCTGGACTTGCCTGCGCCCGAGGAGCCGGTAATCAGCACGCGCTCACCCGGCTTGACCGACAGCGCCGGCATGCTCGCGATCGGTGCGCCAGACGGCAGCCGCACGGCAAGGTCTCCGATCTCCAGGTCGGGCCCCTGCCCCTCCGACACGGCGATGTCGCCCTTGCCGGATGCAAGCTGCGCGTCCACGGCGCGCATGGCGCCCTCCATCTGGTGTAGGCGGTCCAGGATCGCCTTCCACTCTGCGATCTTGGCATAGGCCTGGATGCAGAACGCGAGGCCGGCCTCGACGCGCTGGAACGCCAGCGCCGCCGACACCAGCGTGCCGAGCGGGATCGCGCCGGTGAGATAGGCCGGGCTGACGATCAGCGTCGGCACCAGCGTCGAGACATGGCCGTAGCCGGCGGTAAAGGCGGTGAGCTTGGTCTGCCGCGCCACCAGCGCGGTCCAGTTGCGCACCAGGTTGCCGAAGCGCCGGTCCAATTCGGCGCGCTCCACCGGCTCGCCGTGCATCAGGGCAATCGGCTCGCTGTGGTCGGCGGCGCGCACAATGGCGAAACGGAAGTCCGCCTCGTAGCGCTGCTGGTTGAACTGGAAGCCGATCAGCCGCCAGCCGATCCAATGCGCGATCAGCGTGCCGATCGCGGCATAGAGCAGCGCCGCGACGATCAGATAGCCGGGGAAAGCGAGGTTCACGCCGAAGATCGGCAGCGGCGTGGTCAGCGAGAGGCCCCACAGGATGTAGGAGAACGACACCAGCGCGACGACGCTGCCGAGCATTCCGGTGCCGAGTTCGTGGGTGCGCTGGATGAAGAGATAGACGTCGTTGGCGATGCGGAGATGAATATTGTCGATGCTGGTATCGACGAAGCGCACGCGGTAGTGGCGGCCTTGCGCCATCCAGACCGAAACGTAGTTCTCGGTCATCCAGCGCCGCCAGCGGATCTGCAGCGTCTGGCCGAAATAATACTGCGACATACCGGCGATGATGGCGCCCATGGCAATGAAGCCGAACGCAATCAGCTCGTTTTGGAAAGCCACCCAGTTCTTGGCTTCGAGCGCATTGAAGAACCGCGCGTTCCACTGCGTCACCGCCACCGCGACCCAGACCAACCCAAGCTCGGCGGCCACCACCGCGGCGAGCAGGAGGCGCCCCCGCACGCGATCCTCGGAGCGAAAATAGGGCATCGCCACTGCCAGAAAGATGCGGATGCCGTCGACAATGCTCTTCATAGGCGGGTCCCGGTTCGCGAATCCGGCCGCAGGGGCCGAACGGGCCATTATAGGTGAAAGCGCAGGGCGTCGAGGCGCGGCGAATTGCCTGTAACGCGTCGTCTGCGATAAGCCTCTGCCGTGACCGAGCGCCTCACCATCGTCCGCCTTGCGCATCGCGGCGACGGCATCGCCGACACGCCCGCCGGGCCGCTCTATGTCCCCTATACGCTGCCCGGCGAGACGGTGATGGCGGAGCCCGCGCCCGGCCAGCCCGGCCGCCGGAATTTGCTGACGGTGGAGAGTGCGAGCCTGGAGCGCATCGCGCCGGTCTGTCCGCATTTCGGTGTCTGCGGCGGCTGCGCGATGCAGCACTGGCAGTCCGGGCGCTATCGCGAATGGAAGCGGGAGCTGGTCGTCACGACGCTGTCGCAGGCCGGCATCGATGCGCCGATGGATCCGCTGATCGACGCCCACGGCGATGGACGGCGGCGCGCGACCTTTCATGCGCGGCGCGGCAGCAGCGGAAGGCCTGAAGTCGGCTTCAGCGCTGCGCGCGCGCATGACCTGATTCCGATCGACGCCTGCCCGGTGCTGGCGCCTTCGCTCGATGGCGCGCTCAAAGCCGCGCGGGCGATCGCGGAGGCGCTGAGCTCCCAGGGCAAGCCGCTCGACATCCAGGTGACGGCAACCGAAGGCGGCCTCGACATCGACGTGCGCGGCTCCGGTGAACTGAATTCGGCACGCACGGGAAGCCTGGCCCGCGTCGCGCAGGCGCAGCGGCTGGCCCGACTCACCCGCCACGGCGAACTGGTCATGCAGAACGCGCCGCCCGTGGTGACGATGGGCCGCGTCAGGGTGGCCTTGCCGCCCGGCGGATTCCTGCAGGCGACCGCAGCGGGTGAAGCGGCGCTGGCCGATCTGGTGCTGGCACATACCGGCAAGGCGAAGAGCGTCGCCGATCTGTTCTGCGGCGTCGGGCCGTTCGCGCTGCGGCTTGCCGAGCGCACCCGCGTCGCGGCGTTCGATCTGGACGCCGGCGCGATTGCCGCGCTCAAGCAGGCGGCGAACGGCGTGTCGGGTTTGAAGCCTGTCGAAGCGACGGCGCGCGACCTGTTCCGCCGTCCGCTGGTGGCACAGGAGCTGACGAAATTCGACGCGGTGGTGTTCGATCCGCCGCGCCAGGGCGCGCAAGCGCAGGCGGCGGAGCTTGCCAACAGCAAGGTGCCGGTGGTTGTCGCGGCGTCGTGTAACCCGGCGACATTCGCGCGCGATGCGAAGCTATTGCTGGACGGCGGCTACCGGCTCACGCGCGTGACACCAGTCGATCAGTTCCGCTATTCGCCGCATGTCGAGATCGTGGCGAGGTTCGAGCGGTAACCTCTCCGCTCATTCCCGCGTAAGCGGGAATCCAGGGACA
The DNA here is from genome assembly GCA_963814215.1 of uncultured Alphaproteobacteria bacterium. Taxonomy (GTDB): domain Bacteria; phylum Pseudomonadota; class Alphaproteobacteria; order Rhizobiales; family Xanthobacteraceae; genus Z2-YC6860. Next base: position 261,182 of record CAWFCM010000030.1, read on the forward strand.
TACGAACGATGTCGCTTGGGACTCTGGGTCCCCGCTTTCGCGGGGACGAACGGAGGGAGCGCCATCAATTCCCCCACCTCTCCCGCCAGATCTGCTCGCCGACCGTGCAGGAGACCCGCGGCGCGCGCGCTTGCACCGGGACAATGCTCGGCTCCGGCGCGATGCTGGCGATCTCCAGCACCAGCTTGGTGCGGATCGCTTCCTTGAACTGGTCGCGCGACTTGATCGGGATGACGAAGGCGCCCGGTCCTCCGATCACGCAGTCCTCGAAGTAGACGTCGAGGTTGTCGATGTCCATCGTGGAGGACATCGGCCGCTTCAGCATGATCGGCAGGCCGTTGATGGTGATTCCCTTGGCGAGCACCTCGTCGCGCGCCACCGTGACCAGCGGGCCGTTGTTGTTGACGCCGTCGCCCGACACGTCGATCACGCGGCGCATGCCGCGATAGCCGCTGTTGTCGAACAGCGACGCGCCGAACAGGATCGCGGTCGACACCGAGGTGCGCGAGGCGCGGGTGTATTTCGCGCGCGCGATGTCGGCGGCGAAGCTGTCGGCGGTCTCCGGGCCGTCAATCAGCCGCCATGGCACGATGATCTGGGTGTGGTGCGAGCCGGCCCACTCGAAATAGGTCATGGCGACCTTGGCGTGCATGCCCTGCCGCAGCGCCTGCATGAATTCCGGCGACGTGATCGCAGCGATGTAGCCTTCGCGCTGCAGCTCCTGCTCCTCGGGGTCCATCGAGTACGACACGTCGACCGCCAGCACCAGTTCGACGTCGACCGGTGTGCCGCTGCGCTGGGCGAAGAGCTGCGGCGCATGGGGCGCGGCGAAGCCGATACCGGCAGCGGCCGCTCCAACCAAAGCGGCGGCAATGGCGACGATGCAAAGGCGTGCGCGCATGCGAATCTCCGCCCGGACCTCGCAATGGTGACACGAGCGGCGGCGCCCGGAAAGCGGGCCGCGGCTAGCCGTCCACCGCCTCGGTGTCGGTGATCTCGATGCCGAACCCGGCAAGGCCGACGTAGGTCAGCTTGGCCGAGGTCAGCAGCCGGATCGAGGAGATGCCCAGGTCCTTGAGGATTTGCGCGCCGAGGCCGACCTCGCGCCACTGCTGGGTTCGCAACGCCTCCGAGCCCTGCTCGCCCGAGGGAATGGCGTGCGTCGGCACGCCGGCCGCGCCGTCGCGCAGGAAGACGATCACGCCGCGCCCTTCCTGCTTGATGCGTTGCAGGGCGGCATGGATTGGATGGGCGCCACCGAACACGTCACGGATGATGTCGGCGCGATGCAGGCGCGCCGGGACATTCCTGCCGTCGCCGATCTTGCCGTGGACGAAGGCCATGTGCTGCACGGCGTCGAACGGCGTCACGTAGGCATAGCCAGTGAGCGTGCCGATCTCGCTCTTGACCGGAAACTCGCCGACCCGCTTCACCAGCTTCTCGCGCGCCTGCCGGTAGGCGATCAGGTCGGCGATCGAAAGCTGCTTGAGGTTGTGCTGCTGTGCGAAGGCGGCGACGGCGGGACCGCGCATCACCGTGCCGTCGTCGTTCATCAGCTCGGACAGAACGCCGACCGGCGGCACGCCGGCGAGATTGCACAGGTCGATGCAGGCCTCGGTATGGCCCGAGCGCATCAGCACCCCGCCCTCCTTGGCGACCAGCGGAAAGACGTGGCCGGGCCGCACGAAGTCCGCTGCGCCGGAATTGCCGTTGGCGAGCGCGCGCACCGTGTTGGTGCGCTCCTCGGCGGAGATGCCCGTGGTCAAACCGTGGCGGACATCGACGGTGACGGTGAAGGCGGTGCCGAGCGGTGCGTCGTTCGCCGCGACCATCGGATCGAGCCGCAGGCGGCGCGCGTCTTCCGACGACATCGGCGCGCAGACAATTCCCGATGTGTGGCGGATGATGAACGCCATCTTCTCGGGCGTGCACAGCGACGCCGCGATGAAAAGATCGCCTTCGTTCTCCCGGTCGTCGTCGTCGGTGACCACGACCAATTCGCCGCCAGCAAAGGCGGCAATCACGGCATCGACGCGCTGATGAGTTTCAATCACGCACTGTCCTTCACACTTATTTCTTGAAAGGCCAACTACTTCCTGAAAGGCCAAGCCGGGCTGTCACCGACCTGCCCACGATGACGCAGATAGTGGTCGGCGATCACGCACGCCATCATGGCCTCGCCGATCGGCACCGCGCGAATGCCGACGCACGGATCGTGGCGGCCCTTGGTGACGACATCGGTTTCTTCGCCATGGCGGGTCACGGTCTTGCGCGGGGTGAGGATCGACGAGGTCGGCTTGACCGCGAAGCGCGCCACCACCGGCTGACCGGTCGAGATGCCGCCGAGGATGCCGCCGGCGTTGTTGGAGAGAAAGCGCGGCTTGCCGTCGTTACCCATGCGCATCTCGTCGGCGTTGGCCTCGCCGGACAGCTCCGCCGCCGCAAAGCCGGCGCCGATCTCGACGCCCTTCACCGCGTTGATGCCCATCAGCGCGGCGGCGAGATCGCCGTCGAGCTTGCCGTACACCGGCGCGCCGAGCCCGACCGGAACGCCCTCGGCCACCACCTCGATCACCGCGCCTGCGGACGAACCCTTCTTGCGCACATCGTCAAGATAGGCGGCGAACGTCTCCGCCGCCTTGGCGTCCGGGCAGAAGAACGGATTCTGGTCGACCTGCGCCCAATCCCAGCGCGAGCGGTCGACCTTGTGCGGCCCGATCTGAATGAGCGCGGCGCGAACGCTCAGGCCCGGCACGATCTTGCGGGCGATGGCGCCGGCAGCGACCCGCATGGCGGTTTCGCGCGCCGAGGCGCGGCCGCCGCCGCGGTAGTCGTGCAGGCCGTACTTGGCGTCATAGGTGAAGCCGGCGTGGCCGGGCCGATAGATGTCCTTGATCGCGGAATAATCCTTGGAGCGCTGGTCGACGTTTTCGATCAGCAGCGCGATCGGCGTGCCAGTGGTGACTTGTGCGCCGGTCGCCTCGTCGGCGAACACGCCGGACAAGATTTTGACCGTGTCCGGTTCCTGGCGCTGGGTGGTGAAACGCGACTGGCCGGGCCGCCGCTTGTCCAGGAACGGCTGGATGTCGGCCTCGGTCAGTGGAATTCGCGGTGGACAACCATCCACAACGCAGCCGATCGCGATCCCGTGGCTTTCGCCGAAGGTCGTGACGCGGAACATGTGGCCGAAGGTATTGAATGACATGGAGGTCTGCCCGCGCCGTGTGGTAGCCCGCGTGCGTTGCCCGGTCAAAAAACCGACGCTGCACTGCGAAAAGATCTGAACGTCCGTTCAGACGCGTGAACTTTTGTTAATGAGAAGCTGAACGACTGTTAAGTTTATGATATATCAGCGTTTTTTCCATTTTTGCCCTTGCGACAATTCGCCCGATGTGCCATGTTCATTTCACGGCAGGGGCCGAGGGCCAAGGGGAAAGTCCGAAAGCTCCGACCCTACCGAAAGTGGAAACACCAACCTCAAGGATGGACATCATGGCTAAGAAGACGAAGAAGGCGAAGAAGAAAGCGAAGAGCTAATTTGACAGGCGCGGACCTCGTATCGAGGCCGCCGCCGTCAATGTCTTCGCGTACAACCCTTCTGGGTTGTCGCCAAAGCGGCTGGACGAAAGTCTGGCCGCTTTGTTTTTGTATTCAGTGGTGCTGCGTCATGCCGCCGGCGGCGAACACGTACAGGCAGCCCTGCCCGATCTCGCCGAGCGACGCGGTTTCCTTCGGCTCGATGCCGAGATGCGCGATCAGCGCCCGGCAGACGCCGCCATGGGCTGCCACCACGGTGTCACGGTCAACGCTCTCGTACCAGTCGCGAACCCGTACTACGAGCTGCTCGTAGCTTTCCCCGCCGGGCATCACGAAGTCCCACTTGTTCTTCTCGCGCTCAGCCAAGCCCGCCTCTTCACGGTCCTTCAATTCCGCGAAAGTGTGACCCTCCCAGCGGCCGAACGACATTTCCATCAGCCGCGGGTCGATGCGGTAGTCGCGCGGCGGCAGGCCGAGGCCAGTGCGCATCATTTCCATTGTGTCGCGGGCGCGCCCCAGCGGGCTCGACACGTAGTCGAGGCCGGCAGCGTTGACGCCGTCACGGGCAAACATGCCGCGCAGGATGACGCCGCATTGCGCGGCCTGAGCACGGCCAAGGCTGTTGAGCGGAATGTCGTGCTGGCCCTGCAGCCGGCGCTCGGCGTTCCAGTCGGTCTGGCCGTGACGGGCGAAGTAGAGGACAGGGCGCGCCATAATTCCAACGAGCGCTACTTCTCGTCCTTGCTGACATCGATGTCGGGCGCGTCGGGATGCTTCATGCCGATGATGTTGTAGCCGGAATCGACGTGATGGACTTCCCCGGTCACCGCGCGCGACAGGTCGGACAACAGATAGATCGCAGCGTCACTCACATCCTCGAGGGTCACGTTGCGCCGCAGCGGCGCGTTTTGTTCGTTCCACCGCAGCATGTAGCGGAAGTCCGCGACGCCGGACGCCGACAGGGTTTTCATCGGCCCGGATGACAGCGCATTGACGCGAATCTTCTTGATGCCGAGGTCGGCCGCCAGGTAGCGCATCGAGGCCTCGAGCGCCGCCTTGGCGACACCCATCGCGTTGTAGTGCGGCACCCATTTCTCGGCGCCGTAATAGGTCAGCGTCAGCAGCGAGCCGCCGCCCGGCATCAGCTTTTCGGCGCGCTGCGCCAGCGCGGTGAACGAGTAGCACGACACCAGCATGGTGCCGGTGAAGTTGTCCTGCGTGGTGTCGACATAGCGGCCGTTGAGCTGGTTGCGGTCGGAAAACGCGATGGCGTGGACCATGAAATCGAGCGTGCCCCACGCCTTCTGCGCCACCGCGAAAGCCGCGTCGATGCTTGACGGTTCGGTGACGTCGCAATGGCCGAGCAACAGCGCTCCGATCTCGGCGGCGAGCGGCTCGACGCGCTTGCGCAATGCGTCGCCCTGGTAGGTCAGTCCGACCTCGGCGCCCTGTGCGCGGCAGGCCCTGGCGATGCCCCAAGCGAGCGAGCGGCTGTTGGCGACGCCAAACACGAGGCCGCGCTTGCCGCGCATCAGACCCGATGCTTCCGCCATGGCGCTCCTGACCCGGCGAACCGTGGGCCGGAGGCCCCGTATGGCATAGGCATTTGGGGGCTACAAGGCAGCCACGCTTGGCGCGCACAGCGTAGAAAAAGCAATGGATTCGCGGGCTGAAACGCGCGCCGTCGGGGCGCTGCCCACGCAGGGAATACGCGGCAAATGCCGGTGTTTCTCGTGCTGAAGCTCTTGCAATTCGGGGTATATGTCGTGACGCCGATTGGATTCGGTACCATCGGAAGCGCACCGTGATGGCGCGCGCGGATGGATCAGATCGGGGGTCCGGCGTGAACTCGTTTCAGCAAAGTATCGAGGCCGCCATTCCGGCGCTGCGGCGCTATGCGCGCGCGCTCACGCGCGACGCCGAGACGGCGGACGATCTGGTGCAGGACACGTTGGTGCGCGCGTTGCGCTCCGAACATCTTTTTCACGGCGGAGCGGTGAGGAGCTGGCTCTATACGATCCTCACCAATCTCAACCGCAACCGCCTGCGCTCGATGGCGCGACGGCCGATCGTCACCCAGCTTCAGGACGACGATGCCGCCGACGCCGCCGGCCCCGAAGCGGGCGGACGCGACATCGAGCGCGCGCTGGCCTTGCTGGTCGAGGACCAGCGCACCGCGCTGCTCCTGGTGGTTCTGGAAGGCCTCACCTATCGCGAGGTCGCGGAAGTGCAGGGCGTGCCGATTGGCACGGTGATGTCTCGGCTCGCGCGGGCGCGCATCCAGATCAAGGCTTATCTCGACGGCGAGCGCCCCGCGCTTCGCCGCGTGAAGTGACGGACGAGGTGCAACAATGATCGACAACAACTCACCCGTGACGGAAGACGAACTCCACGCATATGTGGACGGCGAACTTCCTGCTGAGCGGAGAGAGGCGGTCGAGGCTTGGCTCGCCAAGCATCCGGACGACGCATCGCTGGTCGGCATGTGGCGCGCGCACGCGGACGCGGTCCGCGCGCGCTATGGCAACATCGTCGGCGAGCCGGTGCCGGCGCGGCTTGCGCTCGAGCGCATTATGCGCAGCCGACGCTCGTGGATTGCGATCGCCGCGGCGGCGACAGTCGCCGCGTTCGTGATCGGCGGGGCGGCCGGCTGGCTGGCGCGCGGCGCTTCGGCCGCAGCCGGCGCGCCGCCGACCGAGATGGAGACGTTCGCCAACGAAGCCATGAGCGCGCACCGGCTCTATATCGGCGAGGTGCGGCACCCGATCGAGGTCAAGGCGGAGGAGAAACACCTGTTGCCATGGCTGTCGCGCCGCGTCGGCACCACGCTGCGCGCGCCCGATCTCGCGGCGTTCGAGCTCAAGCTGCTGGGTGGCCGGCTGCTGCCCGGCGTCAACGGGCCGGCGGCGCTGTTCATGTACGAGAGCGGCAACGGCGAGCGCGTCACCATCTATGTGTCGAAGACCACCGAGCCGCGCACCTCGTTCCGCTACAAGATCGACGACAAGTTCGGCGCGCTGCGCTGGAGCGAAGCCGGCTACGGCTGGGTGGTGAGCGGGCCGGACGATAAGCCGCGGCTGAAAGGCATCGCGATGGCGCTCTACGAGCAACTCGACCTCCGCACCCCGGTGCCGCCACCGGGGCGGAGCACCGAAAATCAGCTGATATCGCGGCGCGGATCGTAGGGCTTCTGGTCGCGCCAGCGCTTCATCAACTCCTCGAGGTCGGCGTCGCCGCCCTCGGGGAGCACGATGCGCGCGGTGACGTAGAGGTCGCCGGCGCCGTCCTTGCCCGGCAAGCCCTTGCCCTTGATGCGCAACGTCCGCCCGCTTGACGTGCCGGCGGGAATCGCGAGCTCAATCGCGCCGGCGAGCGTCGGCACCCGCACCTTGGCGCCGAGCACCGCCTCATAGAGCGTGACCGGCAGGTCGAGCCGAAGATCGGCGCCGTCGCGCTCGAACAGCGGATGCGGCGCGATCGACACGCTGATCAGCGCATCGCCCGCGCCGCCGCGGGGGCCGGGCATGCCCTGCCCTTTCAGGCGGATGGTCTGCCCGTCGGCGAGGCCCGCCGGAATCTTGACGTCGATCTCCTTGCCAGTCGGCAGCAGCACCCGACGTGACGTACCCTTCGCCGCTTCGGGAAGCGTGATGGTCACGCTGCCGGTGACGTCTCGGCCCGACGCCGGCGGCTCGGCAAAATCTTCCGGCTCGAACTGCGCGCCGCGCCGGCCGCCAAACATGCCCTTGAGAATCTCGTCGATGCCGCCGCCGCCAGGCCCGCGGCCGCCCGAGCGATGCACGCCGCCGTCGGGCCCCCAGGTGAACGTCTCGAAGTGGCTGTCGCCGCCGAAACCGCCCGCCCGCGGACCACCCTGCCCCGCACCGAAGCCCTCGAAGCCGCGGAAGCGCGGCTTGCCTTCGGCGTCGATCTCGCCGCGGTCGAACGCCTTGCGCTTGTCCTCGTCGCCGACGATCTCGTAGGCGGCGTTGAGCTCGGCGAACTTCGTCGCCGCGTTCTTGTCCGACTTGTTGGCGTCGGGATGCAGCTTCTTGGCGAGCTTGCGGTAGGCGCTTTTGATCGCCGCCCCGCTCGCATTCTTGGGTACCCCCAGGACGCCGTAGGGGTCGCGCATCGAAACCACTCCGGTGAAATCCGTTCACGCCGGGCGAACGCCCAGCCGTTTTCCCTCAGTCGGCCTTAATGTGGTGAGAGTCGCGGCCAATCGCAACGCAGCCGCCATGGAAGACGCGAGAAGCCCGCCTCAAGTTCGCTTCCAGGGCCGGAGGACTTTGACCTCCCACTTGCCCTGGGGCTGCCGGCACGCCTCGCCCCGCATCCAGGTCTCGGCGCGGCCGTTGATGTAGCTCGCCAGGAAATCATGGCAGCGGGCACCGTCCTGCTCGTACGGGGCGGCGATCGGCGTGACCGTGCCACGCGCCCCGGTTTTGGTGTTCTCCCAGGACGTGCTGAAGTCCTTGCGACCCATGCCGAGCACTTCGGTGATGGCGGAGCGCGCATGGATCAGGTCTTCCTCGGGGGGCAAGCCGGTCGACAGCTTGCCGTGCGGGATCGAGCCGGTGGCTTCGGCCCGCGCCATGGCGTCGTCCTTGCCGAACCCGAACATATTGGAAACCGCGCATCCGCCGGTCATGAGACCAAACGAAAGCACAGCTGCCAAAGCAGGCAGCCGGCGAACCGTGCGCCGTAGGATTGCTGGTGACGTTCCACTATAAGTGGTCGGCCGTGACGCGAGACTGGCCGGGCCGGCCATCTGAATACCCCGGATACAATGCCCGATACGCCCCCGATAGAACACCCAACCTGGTTAACGACTGGTGATTTCACCGCGGCCGACGAGCCTTTGCGGCTTTTCGCGACCTGGATGGAGGACGCCAGCGCGCGCGAGCCCAGCGATCCCAATGCCATGGCGCTCGCCACCGTCGATGCCGACGGCATGCCGAACGTGCGGATGGTGCTGCTCAAGGGCTTCGACGAGCATGGTGCGGTGTTCTATACAAATACCGAAAGCCCCAAGGGCCGCGAGCTCGACGCCAATCCGAAGGCGGCGCTGGTGTTTCACTGGAAATCGCGGACCCGGCAGGTGCGGCTGCGCGGGCCGGTCGAGCGGGTGTCGGACGCCGAGGCCGATGCCTATTTCGCCAGCCGCTCGCGGCTCTCCCAGATCGGCGCCTGGGCCAGCAAGCAATCGACGCCGCTGGAAAGCCGGCTCGCGTTCGAGAAGGCGGTCGCGCTCTACACCGCCAAGTTCGCGGTCGGCCGCGTGCCACGGCCGCCGCACTGGACCGGGTATCGGATCGTCCCGATCAGTATCGAGTTCTGGGAAGACCGGCCGTTCCGGCTGCACGAACGCATCGAATTCCGCCGCGCCGGGTGTGGCGCGCCGTGGCACAAGACGCGGCTCTACCCGTAAGCTAGAATCGAGCCATGGCGACACCGCCGACCGCAACCAATCATCCGCGCCGCACGCTGCTCCTCACCGGAGCTAGCCGCGGCATCGGCCATGCCACGGTAAAGCGTTTTTCCGCCGCAGGCTGGCGCGTCATCACCTGCTCGCGCCATCCATTCCCGGAGAATTGCCCGTGGGAGATGGGGCCGGAGGATCACATCCAGCTCGACCTAGCCGATCCTTCAAACACGCAACACGCCATCGACGAGATCAAGCGGCGGCTCAACGAGGGCGAGCTCCACGCGCTGGTCAACAACGCGGCGATCTCTCCGAAGGCCGACGGCGGCAAGCGGATGAGCTCGATCGAAACCACGCTCGATGTCTGGCAACAGGTGTTTCAGGTCAACTTCTTCGCCCCGATCATGCTGGCGCGCGGCCTGGTCGAAGAATTAGAAGCCGCCAAAGGCTCGGTGGTGAACGTGACGTCGATCGCCGGCTCGCGGGTCCACCCGTTCGCCGGCACCGCCTATTCGACCTCCAAGGCGGCGCTGGCGGCGCTCACTCGCGAGATGGCGGCCGACTTCGGGCCGCGCGGCATCCGCGTCAACGCCATCGCGCCCGGCGAGATCGACACCGCGATGCTGTCGCCAGGCACCGAGACCATCATCCCGCATATTCCTCTGCACCGGCTCGGCACCACCGACGAGGTGGCCAAGATCATCTATGTGCTGTGCACCGACACCGGCTCATACGTGAACGGCGCCGAGATCCACATCAACGGCGGCCAGCACGTGTGAGGCACGCAGGTGCCATCGCGTTTGCCGCGATTGTGCTGGCGATTGTCCTGGCCAGTGCGCCCACGAGCCGGGCCGACGAGTGGCGGCTGGAGCAAGTTCTCACTCAAGGGCCGGTGAAGGCCGTCGAAAGCACCGAGGACGGCGGCCGCCTGCTGATCGGCAACGGCTGGTTCCGCCCGATCCCCGGCACCCATTCGATCGGGCTCGCCGCAACGATCAGCCCGGCGCATCGCCCGCGGCCCAAGGACGCGCTGCCGGACGGTCGCATCGCCGAGGGCAAGCGCGACATCGCCCGCGCCTGGTTTGCCGACCCGACCGGCCGTTATGACCACGGCGTGCTGGGAGACGCCGTCGAAGCCGGCAGCCTTGTCATCGAGCGCCGCGACGGTACGCACCACGTTGTGCGTCTTCAGGACGACGCGGTGTTCGAGGATATCGAGCCGCGCATCGTCGATCTCGGCGGCCGCGACCACATTCTAGTCGTGAAGTCCTATCTCAAGCGCGGCTCGGCGCTCGCCGTGATCGGTGAGCGCAACGGAAGCTTCGCCATCCTTGCTGAGACGCCGCCGGTCGGAACGCCGCACCGCTGGCTCAATCCCGCGGGCGTTGCCGACTTCGACGGCGACGGCCGTCCTGACATCGCGCTGGTCCGCATACCCCATGCCGCGGGCGTGCTGGAACTCTGGGCCTGGCGCGATGGCGGCCTGACACGGACCCTGGAGATCAAGGACGTCTCCAATCATGCCATCGGCTCGCGCGTGCTGCGGATGAGCGCCGTCGCTGATTTCGACGGCGACGGCCACGCCGACCTCGCGATTCCATCATTCGACCGCCGCGAACTGCGCCTGCTCGCGTTCACGCCGAAGCCGCGCGACATTACGAGGATCAAGCTTCCGGCGCGGGTCACCACCGAAATCGCGTTGCTCAGAGACAGTGCCGGGATGCCAATCGTCCTGGCCGGACTGGAGCACGGCGCGGCGGTGGCGGTGCGGAAGGTGCCGAAGCGCTAGCGTTCCGGCCGCCATGCACCGGCTGCTCACATGTGGATGACGTTGAAGGTGTTCAGAAGGCCGAAGGTAGTCGCAGCGACCATCATTACGCCTGCCACCAGCACAAACAGGCGGGAGCCAGCGTCCGGCCCTTCTTCAACGCGCCGGTGCTCGATCTTGTCTTGATCCTTGGACATATGTTCCGTCTCGCCAAGAGCGCGCCCCGGCGCACTATGGCAGCGGCGCGATCCTGTTTGGCGCGTGATCTTGTCCGACCTGCCTTCGCCCGCCGAAGCATCAAGCTAAAATAACGACCCGTGCCAGGGCTTCGCGCAGGCGGGAAACCGGTTTCCACTTTTCGGGATCACGCGCTTAGAACCACTTCTTCCACTTGAAGATGTAGTACGGCACGATCGCCGCGATCACCATCATGGTAAGCGCGAGCGGATAGCCGTACTGCCATTCAAGCTCCGGCATGTTCTTGAAGTTCATGCCGTAGATCGTGGCGACCAGCGTGGGCGGCAGCAACACCACCGCGGCGATCGAGAAAATCTTGATGACGTTGTTCTGCTCCAGCGTCACCACGCCGAGCAATGCGTCGAGCAGAAAGGTGATCTTGTTGCTGAGGTAGGTCGCGTGGTCGGACAGCGACTGCGCGTCGCGTTGCATGGTGACGAGCTGCAGCCTTACGTCCTTGGACCAGCGCATGCCTTCGGCTTCGTTGGCCAGGAACAGCAACAGGCGTCCGAGCGACACCAGGCTCTCGCGCACCTTCGACGTGAGATCGCCCTTGCTGCCGATCGACTTGAGCATGGACTGATAGGAAATGCGCGCTGGCCCCTCTGCGTCCTGATTGAAGATGTCGCGCGACACACCGTCGACTTCGAGCCCGATGCGCTCCAGAAGATCGGCTTCGCGGTCGATCACGGCGTCCAGCAAATCCATCAGGACGGTTTCGCCGGTGGCCGTAGCCGGACAGCTTCGCGACAGCCGGTGATCCACCATCGCGAAGGGGCGCGGCTCGTCGTAGCGCACCGTGACCAGTTTGTGGCCGGCGAGGATGAAGGTGACCGGCGTGGTCTTCGGCGCAGCGGTGTCGGAATTGCACATCAGCGTCGCAGTCATGAACCGCGCGTGATGCTCGACGTAAAGCCGGCTGGAGACCTCGATCTCCTGCATTTCCTCGCGGGTCGGAACAGCGATGCCGAGGCGGCGCTCGATCAGCTTGTCTTCGCCGGGCGCCGGATTGACGAGATCGAACCAGATCGCGTTCTGCGGCACCTCCCCGTCCGGCGGCACCAGGTGGCGTTCGAGATGCGAACCGTTCGGGACGTAAGCGTTGAGCATAAGCGCACCGTTGACCGGGCGCAGTCTTGGCCCGATCCCGGCGATCCCGCAAGAAACATTTGGCAAAAGAAGACGGCCGCGCGTGAACGCGGCCGCCGAAACCGTCACGTGAGTGTCACCTCAGGAGCCGGCTCCGCAGAGCCGGTTGGGGTCAGGCCGCCATCTCGATGCGGCGGTGATCGACGATGTGGACGACCGGGGCGTAGGCTGGATTCTTGCCGGCGTCGGAATAGCGCAGCGCCGCAGCGACAGCCTGGATGCCGATTTCGCCGTAGCGGCCCGTCAGATTGTTGGTCTCACGGCGCCATTCAGCAGTCGTCTGGCGCCATTCAGCAGTCGTCTGGCGCTCTTCTTGACCGGGCAACGCGCCCGCAGTCTTAGGCATGTGTTCCTCCACTGGTCTTGCGTCCTCAATGGTGTTCTGAAGGCCGATCGCGGCAGAAATGCGCGGCAAATCGTGTCTCACCGGGGCAATTGCCCGGCCCAAAAGCCACGTTTCCCTGCAAATCCGTGCCAGACCTGCGATCCAGCAAGCAATCGTGATACGGATTAAATGTTTGGTATGGTAAGCTGTTGATTAACGCCTTCGCGGCAAGCTGTCGGGAGCGAAAGGCGAAAATCCGCGCCAGTCCATGCGTCTGAGGCATTCCTGCAACAGTTTCACAGCAGGATGTCCTCGGACGGCGTATCAGCTGGATAAATTCAGGGTTTTCCGGTTATTTATCGGATTCGAACAGGGCCGATGCGGCATGGAAATTCTTCGTAGAGCGGCGGCCGGAAGGAGCGCGATTGCGGTCCTCCTTCTGGGGCTTGGTGTTGCGTTGTCGGGCTGCATGGTTTCGCAAACCGCCGAGCCGTCATCAGACGCCAATCTGACGCCGCGCGATCGCAAGCTACTGGCCAATCCGCCCTACGCGCAGGCCCAGATCCCTGAGCCGTACCTGCGCCACATCGTCGACTACCACCGCAGGGAAGCGCCCGGCACGATCGTGGTCGATTCCGATGCGCGTTACCTCTACTACGTGCTCGAGAAGGGCAAGGCGATCCGCTACGGCGTGACCGTCGGCGAGGAAGCGCTGGCGTTCTCCGGCCTTGCCAGGGTGCAGCGCAAGGAAGAATGGCCGGCCTGGGTGCCGACCGCCGACATCAAGAAGCGCCTCGGCAACATTCCGAACCACGTCGCACCCGGCCCGCACAATCCGCTCGGCGCGCGCGGCCTCTATCTCTATACCGGCAACAAGGACACGCTGTACCGCATCCACGGCACCAACCAGCCGGAGTTCATCGGTTCGGCAATCTCCTCGGGCTGCATCCGCATGACCAACGAGGACGTGATCGATCTCTACAACCGCACCAAGATCGGCACGCCGGTGGTTGTGATCGCACCCGGCCAGGGCGACTCGCCTAACAATCCCCGCATGGCGGGCCGCTCCAGCCTGACCAACTGATCTGAACGTTTCAGAAGCAACAGCGCCGGGCAATCCGGCGCTGTTTTCTTTCTTGTTTGAGCATGAACTTTTCCGACCTGCCTTCGCCCGCCGAAGCATTTGGTCCAAAAGCTGGTCGTGTCATGGCTTCGCGCAGGCGGGAAACCGGTTTCCACTTTTCGGGATCATGCTCTATTCCCCTGCCGGCTTGCCGGCCAGCGTGCCGGGCCGCGGCAGCGGCAGCGGAACCGACATCGTCACCGGCGGCTCGCGCACGTCCCATTGGCACATCTTCAAGCTGCCCCTGCGCTCGGCGAGATCGAGATGGATGTGGCTCTCGTGATAGCCGTCCGATCCTGGACCGAGCACGGTGCTGAAGCGGCCACAGGCGGCGGCGCGAACGCGCTCGCGAAAGTCCTTTGCCACAATCGGACTGGTGAGGTCGATAACCGTGCCGTTGTCGAGCTTAAGAGCCCGGATGTCGATGGCGTTGCCCTTGCCGTGCTCCGAGATTCTCGCGCCGGCGACGCGGTTGCGGCCACGGCAATCGTAGGAATCATAATTGACGATCAAGGCGAGCGGCGAGCCGAACTCGGCCGTGGCGGGAGCGACGTCGTTGCGCATGAAGTGCGCCAGTGCCTCGGCCATCGAGCAGCGCAGCACCGCGTGCGGGGTGAGTGGCACTCGGATGCGGTCGCGCAATGTCACGGCTTCAAGCCGCACCACGTCGGCAGCGCCGCATTCACCGGGCCCGACCAGACCCGGGAGCGGGGTGAAGTCGGCGAGTTCCTTGAGGCGAAGATCGCAGGCCGACGGCGCGGCGGAGGAGTCCCCGAATGGCAGGTTCTGCAATTCGGGAGCGGGCGCGAGCGATGTTGCGGTGGACGGCATTGCGGGCGCCGGGGGATTGCCAAATCGCTCGGCGATACTCGCCGGCCGCTGCCTGGGCAACGGAACGTCCTGCGCGCCAGCGCCAAACGGGCTTGCGACCAGCAGAATCACAGCAATGGCGAAAACCGGCCGCATCGGCCACTCTTGGGGCAACATTTGCGGCTTTTCTGGGAATGGCCGTGCACGGCGCACACATCAACGGCCGGGTGGAGTGAGGCGTTTCTTAACGCCGGCTTCGGCTTTCGAATCGCCGGGGAACATAGTCCAGCGCCCGGGCGCGCTGCGCCAGTTCGCAGCCCTCGCAGTAGCGGTGGTCCTTGTAGTCGATCCAGTTGTGGGCATAGATCTGCTCGACCGGAATGCCGTAGCGCTCCTGCAGAAACTTCACCAGCACCAGCCAGGCAGCCATCTGCTGCTCGGACGCGGGTTTTCGCACGTCAGGAAAATTGCCGACGAACTCGACGCCGATCGAGTTGGTGTGGATGACGTTGCGGTAGGTGGCGAGGTTGGGGATGTATTTGTTGTCGTTGCGGTTGGCGCCGTCGCCATGCAGCGGCATGGCGGTCTCCGGCACCGACCAGTAGACCGTACCGTCGGTCTCGACCCAGAGCGTGACGCCGCGCACCGTCGGATTGGCGGCCTGGCGCTTCGCCATGGCGTGGGCCGAGCCGGCCGGCCCCTCGGTCTGATGCACTATGATGTTCTTCCAGGGTGCAAGCTTCGGGTCGCCGAGCGGCGACAGGTAGACGATGCTCAATCCTGGCACCTGCGGCGTACCGTTACTGCGGGCGAGGTCGGAGAAAGAAGGCTGCGCCAGCGCGGAAGCAGCAAGTGCAAAGCAGCCGGCGGCAATTGCGAGGCAGCGCATCATCCGCCGCGCACCACGTCCTTGTAGTCGGGGCTGGCCTTGAGGAAGCCGCGGTCCAGCATCCAGTCGACCTTTTCCTGGAACTCGGCCGGCTGATAGCTCTGCACGCCGGTCAATTCCGGCATCATCCCGGTCTTGCGCTGCTCCGGCTGGAGATCGCGCAGCAACTCTTCGCGCGAGCGCGCTTCGTTCTCCCGCAGCCATTCGACGGCGCGGTTAAGCGCGCGGCGCAGCTTTACCGCCGTCTCTTCGTCGACGTCGTTGCCGGCGACGATGCCGCCGCGCCAGCGCAGGTCCGCGATCTTGCGGCAGCCGGCGTCGAGCGCGCGGCTGACCAACGGTTCCATAAGCGCCGCGGCTTGGTTCTTGCCGGACAGCAGCGCGTCGAGCCGGTCGTTGGCGTGCTCAAGCCTGATATCGTCGAACGGCACGCCGGCCGCCTCCATCACCTCGATCGCGGCATAGAACGTGCCGGCATGCCAGGTAACGGCGATCGGCACGTTGCGCAGATCGGCGAGGCTCTGCGCCTTGGTATCCTTGCGCACCATGATTGCGCCGGTGCGCACCGTAGTGTCGAGGCCGATGATCTTGCCACCGCCGAGCTGTTGCACGCGCTCGATCGCGCCCCATTCGCAAACCGGATAGACCTCAAGCGAGCCTTGCGAAAGCTGGCTCTCCTTCCAGCGCTGCGAGAAATCCTGCACGCGACCCGCGACGCCCTTCGGGTTGTCCTCCTGGTATTCGACTTGAAGGCCCTCCGCGGCAAAGAAGCCCTGCTCCAGCGCGACCCGCCAAGGCCGGTCGTGGGCATTGCTGTCGCCTTGCAGACGGACAGTGCGCGGCATTGGGAGTTCCTTGGGAAATTCCCTGGCAGATCGGATGCCGCCACTCTAGACAGGTGCCTTGCTCGGCTCAATCGGGTCGCAACGAATGGCAGCCTACGACGTGGCAGTGATCGGGCTTGGCGCGATGGGCGGCGCGGCGCTGCTCAATCTGGCGCGGCGCGGCGTGCGTGTGATCGGCATCGAACAATTCGAGCCCGGTCATGATCGTGGTTCCTCGCACGGCGAAACCCGCATCATCCGGATCGGCTATTTCGAGCATCCGTCCTACGTGCCGCTACTGCGGCGGACCTATGAACTGTGGCGCGAGCTGGAAGCGGAATGCGGGCGTCCGCTGGTGCACATTACCGGGATTGCCGAGATCGGCCCATCCGACGGCGACGTGGTAGCCGGTACGCTGCGCGCGTCGCGCGAACATGGGCTGCCGCATGAGATGCTGGACGCGAAGGAGATAATGCGCCGGTTTCCGGCGTTCCGCATCCCGGACCACTACGCCGGCGTGGTGCAGCCCGATGGCGGCTTCCTCGACGTCGAACCATCGGTTGAGGCGATGATAGCACTCGCCAAGGCAGCGGGCGCGCAGGTGAGAACCGGCAAAACGGTGCGCGCGATCAAGCCGGCGGCGAACAGCGTTCAGATCGAAACCGATCGCGGCACGGTCGACGCCGGCGCGGCGATCATTGCCGCGGGGGCGTGGGTATCGAAGCTCCTGCCCGGCTTGCCGGTGAAGCTGCGCGTCACGCGGCAGGTGCAGGCGTGGTTCGAGCCGAACGACGCATTCGCGTTCGAGGCCGGGCGCTTCCCTGTGTTCCTGCTCGAAAGCCGGCACGGCGTGCATTACGGCTTTCCGCCGCAGGGCGGCGCAGGCGTGAAGATCGCCAAGCATCATCACGCCGACGAGACCGCCGATCCCGATACGGTCAACCGCGCGATCTCGGCCACGGACGAAACGCTGATCCGCGCCGCGATCGCCGACCATATCCCGGCGGCGGACGGCCGGATGATCGCCGCCAAGACCTGCCTCTACGCCGTCACGCCGGACCACGACTTCATCATCGACACATTGCCGGGCGCGGCGAACGTGATCGTCGCCTCGCCATGTTCCGGCCACGGCTTCAAGTTCGCGCCGGTAGTCGGCGAAATCCTCGGCGATCTCGCGACCGAAGGCGCGACGCGGCACGACATCTCGCGATTCAGGCTCGGACGTTTTGGAGGTTAGCGAGCGACCTTCTTCCGTAGGATCGCGCTGAGCACGTCGGAATAGTCATCGGTCCAGGCCGGCACGTTGCTGCGAGGCGAAATCTTCTTCCAGCCGTAGCGCTGCGGCAGGTCGCCGAGCGCTGCAACCGACTGCGCCAGCACCACGACCTCCGCGTTGGCGCGGTAGTCCTTGAGGAAGTCGTTGGCCTGATCGTCCTGCCGGTGATACGCCACAAGCCCCTCCTCGGCGCCAACCGCCGCGACGACGCTGGCGAGCTCCATGTGCCGGTTCGAGACGTGCATCGCGAGAACGCCGTTCGGCGACAAGCGGGCACGGTAGCCGGCGAATGCCTCGCGGGTCAGCAGATGCGTCGGAATTGCGTCCGACGAGAAGGCGTCGATCATGATCAGGTCGTATCGATCGGGCGACGCCATCAGCGTCAGCCGCGCATCGCCGAGGACGATGCCGTCACGCTGGCCGCAACTGGTGAGATAGCGGAAGAAATTCGGGTCGCGCGCGATGCGGATCACTTCGGGGTCGATCTCGAAGAACGTCCAGCGCTCGCCATCGCGCTTGTGGCAAGAGATGCTGCCGGTGCCGAGACCGACCACCGCAACGCGGTCGAAGCCACCGCGGCCGATGCGGGCCGCATCGACGGCGTCCGAAATCGGACCGCCGACGTAGTAGTAGCTCAACGACGCCGGACGGCCGGTCACCGGCTTGCCCGATGCGTCGCGCACATGTTCGGCACCGTGAATCGTGGTGCCATGGAACAGCAGGCGATGGGTCCGGTCGGCGGTCTCGACGACCTGATGCACGCCGAAGAAGCTGCGCGCCGTCTCAATGGCGGTCACGCCCGCGTGCCACGAGCCCGTCACGGCGAACGCCAGCACCATCAGCCCCCAAAACCGCGCCGGCTTTCTGGCCTGGAACAGCATGAAGCCGGCGAGCACGACCAGCGCCACCAGGAGCGGCAATTCGGCAGCGACCGGAAGCCGCACGTCGAGCACGAAGCGCATTGCGATAACGAACGCAGCGAGGACGAGGGGTATCGCAGCCTGTTTCAGCAGCGGACGGATCTTCTCACCGAATATGCCCGGCAGCAGCAGCAGTCCAGCAACGATCAGGATCGGATATTCGTATGTGTTGTTGAACACGTTCGGCGCGATGAGCCCGGCGAAAATGCCGCCGAGGACGCCGCCGAACGAGGTCCACAGATAGAACTCGGTCAGGCGCGCCGGCTCGGGGCGCAGGCGATAGGCCTCGCCGTGGCATGCCAGCGCCATCAGCGTAAAGGCGGTGAGATTGAGGAGAACTATCGCCAGCCAATACACCTTGTCGCCGCCAAGGATGCTGATCGCGATCGGAGTCAGCACGTAAGGCAACAGACGCAGCACCCAGGCGTGCGGAACCCAGGGCCGGTCCCGGAACACTGCGACGAAGGTGAGGAGATAAAGCGCGAGCGGCAGCACCCAAAGGAACGGCGCGGCGGCGAGGTCGGTCGTGATGTAGGCGGTCACCGCGATACAGAGGCCGGACGGAATGGCGGTCAGCGCCATCCAGGTCAGCCGCTGCAGCGCCGAGGGCTTCGCGTCGGAAGATGCAGAAGGCGCGGCGATCGATCCGCCGGCGGCCATCACAGCCGAGACGCAGACGCCGATCGCCAGGACCGCGAAGGCGAACGACCAGATGGCGGTCTGGGTCTGCAGCGAAAAGAACGGCTCGATCAGGAACGGATAGGCCAGCAAGCCGGCAAACGAGCCGAGGTTAGAGGCGGCATAAAGGACGTAAGGGTTTTTCGCCATCGGGTGACCGGTGGCGATGAACCAGTTCTGCAGCAGCGGCGCGGAGGCCGACAGCGCCACGAATGGCGCGCCGATCGACGCAGCGAACAAGGCGATCAGCCAGAACGTGATTCCGCTCGATGGCGGCACATCGAAGCCCTGCGCGATGCCGAGCGGAAGCGTGAACGCAACCGCCGCCAGCACGGCGAGGTGCACCATCGCGGCCCGCGCCGGGGTCAGCGCCCGCGAGACGACGTGCGCGTAGAGATAGCCCGCGAACAGGAAGGCCTGGAACGCGACCATCGCCGTCGACCACACCGCAGGGGATCCGCCGAGCTTGGGCAGCACCATCTTGGTGAACATCGGCTGAACGGCGAACAGCAGCATCGCCGAGACGAACAGCGTCGCCGCATAGAACCCCGCTGCCAGTCCAGGAGAGACCAGCCCGCGAACATTAAATGCCGGACTTTGGGCGGTCGTATCGACGTTAGCCATGGCAGGGAGGACTCCGGACGCGGAATACGGCCCCACCCTACGGGCGGCAGTCTTAAGCCCCGATTACCCGATGAAATCAGCGTTATCGGAACCCTAACCGCCGCTGGCCGCTGGGACACGCTGGCCATGGAGCGGAGCCTTTTCCTCATCTTGCGTTGCGGAACTTTGCCGGTAACCTTTGCATCCAGGCGGTTGATTGCTCCGTATCCAGATCGCCAAAACGGCCTCGGAGGAACGTCCATGCTCGGTCTGATGCAGGATTGGCCGCTGCTGTGCCATCGCATCATCGACCACGCCGCAATCCAGCACGGCGGCCGGCCGGTCATCACACGCTCGATCGAAGGCCCGATCCACAGGACGAATTACCGGCAAATCCGCCAGCGCGCGCTCAAGGTTGCGAAGCGGCTGGACAAGGACGGCATCAAGCTCGGCGACCGGGTGGCGACGCTGGCCTGGAACACCTGGCGGCACATGGAAGCCTGGTACGGCATCCTCGGCATCGGGGCGATCTATCATACTGTCAACCCGCGCTTGTTCCCCGACCAGATCGTGTGGATCGTCAATCACGCCGAGGACCGCGTGATGATGGTCGACCTCACCTTCGTGCCGCTGCTCGAAAAGATCGCCGACAAGCTGCCGACCATCGAACGCTACGTCGTGTTCACCGACGCCGCGCACATGCCGAAAACAACGCTGAAGAACGCGGTCGCCTACGAAGACTGGATCAGCGAGGTCGATTCCGACTTCTCATGGAAAAGCTTCGACGAAAACACCGCGGCCGGCATGTGCTACACCTCCGGCACGACCGGAAATCCGAAGGGCGTACTCTATTCGCACCGCTCCAATGTGCTGCACGCCTTCATGGCGTCGCTGCCGGACGCCAAGGGCATCTCGGCGCGCGACGTAGTGATGCCGGTGGTGCCGTTGTTCCACGCCAACTGCTGGTCACTGGCGTTCTCGACACCGCTCACCGGCGCGACGCTGGTGTTTCCCGGCGCAAAGCTCGACGGCGCCTCGATCTACGAATTGCTCGACACCTGCAAGGTGACGTTCACCGCCGCGGTACCGACGGTCTGGCTGATGCTCATTGCACATCTCGATGCCACGGGCGCCAAGCTGCCCTATCTCAAGCGCGTGGTGATCGGCGGCTCGGCCTGCCCGCGCGCCCTGACACAGACCTTCCAGGAGAAATACGGCGTCGAAGTCATCCATGCCTGGGGCATGACCGAGATGAGCCCGCTCGGCTCGCTGTGCACCATGAAGCCGGAATATGCGGAGCTCACCGGCGACACCAAGCTCGACATCCAGATGAAGCAGGGCCATGCGCCGTTCGGCGTCGAGATGAAGATCACCGACGACAACGGCC
This sequence comes from uncultured Alphaproteobacteria bacterium, assembly GCA_963814215.1. Taxonomy (GTDB): domain Bacteria; phylum Pseudomonadota; class Alphaproteobacteria; order Rhizobiales; family Xanthobacteraceae; genus Z2-YC6860. The sequence continues at coordinate 282,136 of CAWFCM010000030.1, forward strand.
GCGACCTGCCGTGGGACGGCAAGACCTTCGGCCGCCTCAAGGTGCGCGGGCCGGCGGTGGCGCGCGCCTATTATAAGGACCCGACCCCGATCCTCGACGACCAGGGCTTCTTCGACACCGGCGACGTCTCCACCATGGACCCGCTGGGCTACATGCAGATCACCGATCGCTCCAAGGACGTGATCAAGTCGGGCGGCGAATGGATTTCCTCGATCGACCTGGAAAACCTGGCGGTCGGCCACCCCAAGGTTGCCGAGGCGGCGGTGATCGGGGTCAAGCATCCCAAGTGGGACGAGCGGCCGCTGCTGATTGTCGTTCTCAAGAAGGACCAGACAGCCACCAAGCAGGAAATCCTGGGCTTCATGGACGGCAAGATCGCCAAGTGGTGGATGCCCGATGACGTGACGTTCGTGCCGGAAATCCCACACACCGCGACCGGCAAGATTCTGAAGACCGAACTGCGCGAGCGCTTCAAGGACTACACATTGCCGACGGCGCGTGCTTGAACCGGGCGCCGCGCGCCAAAAGTAAGCTAAGCTCCGCTCCGTTCGCACCGCCAGGACATCCATGACGTTTGAAAACGCCCCCGCGGCCCAAATCGCGCTGGCGGAAGCGGCCGCCGCCGCGGCCGTCCCGCCGGCGCCTGCGGCCCCGACGCGGCCGGTCTGCTTCACCGGCGACGCTGGAGCGTTCTGGCGGCTGCTGTTGCGCGGCGCGCTCCTGCTCGCCGTCACGCTCGGCATCTACCGGTTCTGGCTGGCGACCGACGTGCGCCGATTCCTGTGGTCGCACACCGAGGTCTCCGGCGAACACCTCGAATACAACGGCACGGCGACGGAGCTGCTGATCGGCTTCCTGATCGCCATCGCCATCCTGGTGCCGATCAATTTGGTGTTCTTCCTGGCGGCGCTTGGTATGGCTACGGTCGGCGAAGTCGCCAGCATGCTCGGCTTTCCACTGCTGTTCGTGCTCGGCCAGTTCGCGGTCTATCGGGCGCGGCGCTACCGCCTCACCCGCACGGTGCTGCGCGGCGTGCGCTTCCACCAGACCGGCTCCGCGATCCGCTACGCGTTCTGCGCAACGTTCTGGTGGGCACTGATCGTTCTGACCCTCGGCCTGATCTATCCGTTCATGCAAGCGAGCCTCGAGCGCTACAAGATGCGGAACACATACTATGGCGACTTGCCCGGACGCTTCGAGGGTTCGGGCTTCCGACTGTTCCTGCGCGGCTTCCCGATGTGGTTCCTGGTCATGGCGCCGCTGGTGTTCGGGATCATCGCCGCTCTGGGTGCGCTCAACTGGACCGATCTTGCGACGATCACGGAGAGCAGCAGCGTTACCGAGGATTTCGGCCTCGGTGAGAATTGGGTCGCTTCGCTCGTTACCGGTGGCGTTGCCGCATCGGTGAGCGTCGTGCTCGCCTTGCTGCTGTTTCCGATCTTCCAGGCGATGGTGCTGCGCTGGTGGCTCGACGGCATCCGGTTCGGCGAATTGACGGTGCATTCGCATTTGCTCAAGCGCAGGATCTATGGCGCTTACATGCGCTTTCTGGGGTATGCCCTGCTGTTCTCCCTACTGGCCGGCATCGTGGCGGCTATCGGTTTCTTCTCGTTCCACTTTCTGTCGGCAACGCCCCATCAGTCCACCTTCGAGGTCGCCGGGACGCTCGCCACCGTCGCGCTCTACGTGGTGGTCATGCTCGGCTTCTCGACGATCTATCAGGCGACGGTGCGGCTCGCGCTCTGGCGTCACGGCGTGGAGTCGGTGGAAATCGACCGGCTCGACGTGCTCGACCGGGTGAAGGCCATCGGCGAGGCAAGTTCGGCGGTCGGCGAAGGCCTCGCCGATGCCCTCAATGTGGGCGGAATCTAGAGCATGATCCCGAAAAGTGGGGCCGGTTTCCCGCCTGCGCGAAGCCTTGGCACCGGTCGTTACTGCGGGTTGATGCTTTGGCGGGCGAAGGCAGGTCGGAAAAGATCATGCTCCAAGAAATAGGGTAAACACTGACCCACAATGGCGACCGGCACGGGCGTTTATTTCGACGGAAAGACCAGCGCACGCCGCGAGGTCGCGGTGGAAGCCGCGCCCGACGCGCTGCGGATCAGCGCGGCCGACGGCACGCTGCTGGCGGAATGGCCCTATCCTGAACTGGTCGCGCAATCTGCGCCCGCCGACTTGCTTCGCCTCGGCCGCAAGCGCGACACGGTGCTGGCGCGGCTCGACGTCCATGACGCCGCACTCGCCGCCAAGATCGACGAATACGCCCACGGCATCGACCGCTCCGGCGTCACCGAGCGGCGGGCGCGCAACAAGATCATCGCCTGGACGTTCGCCGCGACCGTGTCGCTGGTGTTCATCGCGGTCGTGCTGCTGCCGGCGATCGTCGAACGGCTGGCGCCACTCATTCCATTGTCGGTCGAGCACCGCATGGGCGTGGCGGTCGATGCGCAGGTGCGCGCCATGCTGGACACCCAGAAATCCGCCAAGCCGTTCGAGTGCGGCACCGAAGGGCGCGAAACGGCGGGCCGCGCCGCGCTCGACAAGCTGATCGGCAAGCTGGGGACGGCCGCCGCGCTGCCGATTCCGATCAAGGCCGCCGTGGTCCGGCGCAAGGAATCCAACGCCATCGCGCTCCCCGGCGGCAACGTCCACATCTTTGAGGGCCTGGTCGATGCCGCCCGAACGCCGGACGAGCTGGCCGGCGTGATCGCGCACGAGATCGGCCACGTCGCGCACCGCGACGGCACGCGCTCGATCCTGCAGGCCGCCGGCCTGTCGTTCCTGTTCGGCATGCTGCTCGGCGACTTCACCGGCGGCGGCGTGGTGGTGATCGCGGCACGGAAGATCGTGGAGTCATCTTATTCGCGCGACGTGGAAAGAGACGCCGATCGTTACGGCGTCGACCTGATGTCCAAGATAGGCGGCGACGCCCGCGCGCTCGGCACCATGCTGGAGCGCATCGCCGGCTCGATCGAGCCCGGCATAACGATCCTGCGCGATCATCCCGGCACCAAGGCGCGCGTCGAGCTGATCAACGCGATCGCGCCGCCGCGGCGCGGGGCGCCGCTGCTCGATGCCGCCGAATGGGCCGCGCTCAAGCGGATTTGCGGGTAGCGCATGATCCGGAAAAGTGGGAACCGGTTTCCCGCCTGCGCGAAGCCCTCGCGCCAGCCGTCACTATGGCTTTATGCTTCGGCGGGCGAAGGCAGGTCCGAAAAGATCATGCGCCAACGCAAAGATGGCGGGCCGCGGGCGCTTAACTCGCCACGGATAGAGCTCTAGCCATGGCCCGCCGACGCTTCGCCGACGCACAGACCTCGCGGCTCGCCGTATGGGCGCGGCGCTGTGCGTTTTTCTCGCTGGTGGCGACGCTGATGGCAATCATCATCGTGCGCACGGGGCTGCTCGAAATCCTGCCGGCGCTGGCGACGTTCGGCGGCGCGCTGGTGTTCGCCGTTTTCGGCATCGTGCTGGCGCTCGGCGCATTCATCGTGATCTGGCGGCAGGGTATCGCCGGCGGCGGCTACGCATTCACCGCCGTCGCGATCGGCGTGCTGCTGCTCGCGTATCCGGCCTATCTTGGCGTTCACGCCTACCGGCTGCCGATGATCAACGACGTCACCACCGATCCGCTCAGTCCGCCACGCTTCGACGTAGTGGCGCGGCTGCGCCCGCGCGGCACCGTGGACTACGCCGGCCTCTACGCCGCCGAGCAGCAGCGCGCCGCCTACCCCGACATCGAGCCGCTGGAGGTGTCGGCGACGGCGCAGGTCGCCTACGACGCCACGCTCGCGGTCATCACCAAGCGGAAGTGGCGCGTCGTGGTTGATCGCGCGCCGCAGGCCGGCAGGCGCGACGGCCAGATCGAGGCGGTTGCGCGCACCCCCATCATGGGATTTCGCGACGACGTCGCGGTGCGTGTCCGCACGACGCGCGACGGCGCGGTGATCGACGTGCGCTCGGCGTCGCGCTACGGCAAGCACGATCTCGGCGCCAATGCGTCGCGCATCCGCGGCCTGCTGGAGGACGTCGACGAAGAGATCAGTGTGCGGACCGACCAGCAGGAGCGTGCGGCCCGGAAGAAGCCGCCGCCGAAGCAGGCGCCGGCGAAGAAGCCTCAGCCGGAAAAACGGTAGCGTCCCGCGATCGAAGGCGGGCCATCGCTCGCGATGGTGCCGCGGGCCACCAGATCTTCCAGGTGCGCCAGCACCGACATGCCGGCGGCGCGCGTCAGCCGCGGATCGAGGTTGGCGTAGATCGTGCCGACCAGCGAAGGGATATCGCTCTCGCCCTTCTCGAGCTGCCGCACGATTGCAGCCTCGCGCGCTTTCCTGTGCAGGATATAGGCAGCGACGAAGCGCGGCGCGTTGGTGACCGCGCCGCCGTGGCCGGGGAAATAGATCTGCTCGCGGCGCTCCCGCAGCTTGTCGAGCGAGGCCATGTAGTCGCCCATCGAGCCGTCGGGCGGCGCCACCACCGGCGTAGACCAAGCCATCACGTGGTCGCCGGAGAACAGCACGTCCCTTTCCTTGAAGGCGAACGCCATGTGGTTCTTGGTGTGGCCCGGCGTCGCCACCGCCTCGATGGTCCAGCCGGAACCGCTGACCATCTCGCCGTCCTTGAGCGCGCGGTCCGGCCTGAAGTCGGTATCGTTCGATCCTTCCATGCGCGGAGCCTCGCCAACATTGAGCGTGCGCGACGGGCGATGCGGTCCCTCCGCCAGCACCAGCGCGCCGGTCGCAGCCTTCACCGCAGGAACGGCCGGCGAATGGTCGCGATGAGTGTGGGTGACGAAGATGTGCGTGACGGTCTCGCCGCGCACCACATCGAGCAGCGCCGCGATGTGCGCCGGATCGTCGGGACCGGGATCGACGATCGCGACGTTGCCCTCGCCGACGATGTAGCTGACCGTGCCCTTGAAGGTGAACGGCGACGGGTTGTTGCAGAGCAGCCGCCGCACTCCCGGTATCGCCTGATCGACCTTGCCGGGCGTCAGGTTGAGATCTTTGTCGAACGAAATGTCGTCGGCCATGATTTGAATGCTCTGCAAGCTGAAGGTCGGCACTGGGTTAGCCAATCGGCGCCGCCATGCCAAGCGTTTCGCAACGCCATGAGTTCGGCACAGCTCCGCCATGATTGATCCATCAATCGGTCCCGGGGCGCCGAGACCACGCAGGCGTCACGCTCAAAAAGGAGGCGCTGGCGGCGATCGACGAGATCAAGCGCAAGGGACCGGGCTATCGCCGCGAGATGACGGTGTGGGGTTACGTTGGTCAGGGCACCATCGCGATCACTGCATCGCGCTCGCCGTGGTGTCGTACACTGCCGCCGGTATCCCCTGCGTATTCGGTGGCGCGGTGGCGTCGGCAGGATTGAGCTACTGGACGGCACAGTAGCCCGGCCGCCCTCCATCGCGCCGCGCCGGCATGCTATGGTCCGAACTGCATGGCGCGGGCGGCTCAATGAAACGGCGCGAATTCATCACGCTTCTTAGCGGCGCGGCGGCTGCGTGGCCGTTCGCGGCACGCGCGCAATCATCGATTCCGGTCGTCGGTTTCCTGCGCAGTTCGTGGCTGGCCGACTCCACGCACCTGGTGACCGCGTTCCGTCAGGGGTTGAAGGACACAGGTTTCGTCGAGGGTCAGAACGTCGCGATCGAATTCCGCTGGGCGGAGGGACAAGACAACCGACTACCGGCGCTGGTGGCCGATTTAATCCGCCGGCAGGCGGCTGTGATCGTCGGGGAAACCCAATCGGCGCTTGCGGCCAAGGCCGCAACCGCGACGGTACCGATCATCTTCGCGACCGGCTCCGACCCTGTCCGCGACGGCCTGGTCGCCAGCCTCAATCGGCCGGGCGGCAACGTCACGGGCGTGGTTTTTTTCAACGCCGTGGTCGGGTCGAAGCGGTTGGAGCTGCTGCGTCAAGTCGCGCCCAAGGCGACAACTATTGGCGTGCTGGTGAGCCCGAACAATCCGCATACCGAGGGCGAGCGAAGAGACGTACAGGCCGCAGCGCAAGCCGTCGGGCAGCGACTTATCGTTGTCGATGTCAGCGGCCCCCGCGACATCGAGCCAGCCTTTGCCACGTTTATGCAGCGTGGAGCCGGTGCGCTGCTCGTCGGTTCCGGCGCATTCTTGAACTCCCATCGCGAGCGCGTTGTCGCGCTGGCGGCCCGCCATAGGCTGCCGGCGATCAATGCCCAACGCGAGGCTGCCGTGGCCGGCGGCCTTATGAGCTACGGAGCCAGCATCACCGATGCCTATCGCCATGCCGGTTACTACGCCGGGCGGATTCTCAAGGGCGAGAAACCAACCGACCTGCCCGTCATGCAGGCAACCAAGTTCGAATTCGTGCTCAATCTCAAGACCGCGAAGGCGCTCGGGCTCGAAGTTCCCGATAGGCTGCTCGCGCTCGCCGATGAGGTGATCGAATGAGACGGCGCGAGTTCATCACGCTGTTCGGCGGCGCGGCGACAGGCTGGCCGCTCGCGGCGGGGGCGCAACAGCAGTCGATGCCGGAGATCGGGTTCATCCGCAACAGCACGGAGGCTGGGTTCGATCATCTTCTCACGGCCTTCCGCCAGGGGCTGAACGAAGGCGGCTATGTGGAAGGCCGCAACGTGACGATCGAATACCGCTGGGGCAACAATCAACCCTCTAAGCTTCCCGCTCTTGCCGCCGATCTGGTCGACCGCCGTGTCGCGGTCATCGTCGCCAATTCGGGCTCGATGGCCGCGGTCATGGCCGCCACAAAAACGATACCGGTCGTGTTCAGCAGCGGCGACGACCCGGTAACCGGCGGCCTTGTCAGCAATCTGAACCGGCCCGGCGGCAACGTAACCGGCGTAAGCTTTTTCGATATCCCTCTCAGTGGCAAACGACTCGGCTTGCTGCACGAGCTGCTGCCCAAAACCGCGCGCATTGCCCTGCTGCACGATCCGAACTTTGTCGCGGCGGCTGCTGAATTGCGGGAGCTGAATACCGCCGCTCAGGCGCTCGGGCGACAAACCATTACTGTCGCGGCCAAGAGCGAGAGTGAAATCGATGCCGCGATTCCGTCCATTGCCCAATCGGGCGCGGGCGCGCTGGTGGTGGGAGCCGGCCCGTTTTTCATCAGACAACGGAGGCAGGTCGTCGCGCTCGCCGCCCGGCTTGCGATCCCAGCCACGTATGTGCAGCGCGAATTCGTGCTCGACGGCGGCCTGATGAGCTACGGCACCAGCCAGACGGACGCCTATCGTCGCGCCGGGCGCTATGTCAGCCGCGTTCTCAAGGGCGAGAAGCCGGCCGACATGCCGGTGGAGTTGCCGACCAAATTCGAGCTGATCCTCAATCTCAAGACCGCGAAGACGCTCGGCTTGGCGATCCCGCCCGGTGTGCTTGCCATTGCCGACGAGGTGATCGAATGAGACGCCACGCTCAATCCGCGCCCTTGTCCTCCAGCGCCGCATAGGGTCCTGCCGCATAGACCACACGGCCGCCGACCATGGTGAGCAGCGACGCGATGCTGCCGATCTCCTCGACCGGCACGCTGAGATAATCCCTGGTCAGCACCGCGAGGTCGGCGAGCTTGCCGGGCGTCAGCGAGCCGCGCTTGTCCGTCGTCGAACGAGAACCAGGCGCTGCCCAGCGTGTAGAGGCGAAGCGCCTCCTCGCGGGTCGGGGTTTCCTCGGGTCCGCGCATCGGCATGCCGCCGACCGTCTTGCCGTCCAGCATCCATTGCAGCGAAACGAACGGATTGTAGTTCATCACCCGGTGCGCATCGGTGCCGCCGCCGACCGTGAGCCCCAGGCGCAGCGCGCTGCCGATCGGCGGCGCGAGCCGCGCGGCGTCGGCGCCGCGCTGACCGATGAAAGCCTCGCCGCGGAAGTAGAACGCGTTCTGCATCAGCCAGCCGACGCCCAGCGCCTTCATGCGCTTGAGGCTTTCGGGCGACGCGTCGTTGAGGTGCGCGATCGACCAGCGCAGCGGCGCGATCGGTGTTTCCCGGTTCACCCGCTCCAGCACGTCGAGCAGATGATGCACCGAACGATCGTTGTGCCAGTGGAACGTGGCGGTCAGCCCGCGCGGCGCCGCCCATTGCAGCACGCGGTAGAGCCGCTCGCGGTCCTCCTCGGTGGGCTTCTCGTTGTTGTACATGCCCCAGATGACGTTCTCGCCGATGCCGTTGAAGCGCAGCCAGTCGTCACCGAACCCCATCGGCATCGCGTCGGTCATCGCCTGAGGTCTTCGAGCTCGTGGCCGCGGCGCGGCGCGCACAGGCTGTAGGCGACGCGCACGGTCAGCGCGCGGTCGCGCCAGACCTGGAACAGCGGCCGGTATTCCTCGATCGGCATGTTGTAGCCGCCGGGATCGAGCACGCCGGTGATGCCGAGGCTGTTGAGCGCGCGGAAGAACGCGCGGGTGCCGGCGACCTGCTGCGCGAAGCTCGGGCGCGGCAGCAGATTGAAGAGGTCGCTGATGGTGCGGTTGTCGCCGCTGATCCAGCCGGTCGGCGCGCCGTCGGCGCCGTTCTCGACGGTGAGACGCGACACCAGCCCCTGATCCTTGGCGATGCCCAGCGCCTCGGCGCCGCCGGGCGAAAGCAGGATCGCGGAATAGAGAATCTGCACATAGACATGATGGTCCGGCGCGGCGGCGGCGATCTCGGCCTGGGTCGGGCGGCGGCCTTCCGCGAACTGACGCTCGGTCCAGCCGCCGGCCACGATCAGCCAGGAGCCCTTCGGCGCCCGTTCGGCGGCGGCACGGATGCGGCCGAGCGCATCGGCGAGCGTGCGCACGCCGATCCAGTGCACCTCGGTGTTGAAGGTGAGCCCGGCGCGGATGGCGTGGATGTGGGAATCGATCAGGCCCGGAATGACGGTGCGGCCGTCAAGATCGATCGCACGGGTGTTGGGGCCGGCCAGCGCACGGATGTCAGCGGTGCTGCCGACCGCGGCGATCCTGCCGTCGCGGACGGCAAGCGCCTGCGCAGGCGCCGCGCCGTATTGAACGATCTTGCCGTTGAGGAGGACGGTGTCGGCGGGTTGGGCGTAGGCCGAAAGCAGGCTCGCCAGCAGCGCGAGGGCCGCAAGCAAAGAAAGCTGGGTCCCGGCTCTCCCCCGGCTCAAGGCCGGGGTCGGCCGGGACACGAGAGTCCCCATGCTACAACCGCTGCAGCGTGCAGTTGGTCTCGATGTGCATGTCCTTGTCCTGGCCCGGGCGGCGCAGCACACCGGCCTGCTTGTAGCCGGTCTTGCCGCAGGAGACTTCGACCTCGTCCGGCGGGATCGTCCTTGTCGAGATGGCTGCGATAGAGGCCGAGCACGTTGGACTTCAGCATCACCGGCTCGCCCTTCTTGGGGCGCAGGATCACCTGGGCGTCGGACACCGGCGAGCCGCGGGTGTCGCGCACGAAGCCGAAATAGGCCGGCCCCTTGCCCTCGGTGTCGTTCATCGCGTCGTAGTCGTCGCCGCCGGCAAGAGCCGGCACGGCGAGCGCCGCGGCGCACACCGCGACGGCACATTTTCGGATCAGGGCGCTCATGTCTGCCTCCGAGAGTCTGGCGGCCATACTAGCGCAAACCGCCGCCCGGCTCAAAAGTTGCGTCAGCCTCGGTCCTTCGAGTTCGTGCACTACCACCGCCAGAAGAACCGCAGCGCGTAGATCAGCACCGGAATCGCGGCCAGCGGCACGATCCAGGTCAGCGACAGCGGAATCTTCCTGATCGTGCTTTCCGGCAGCATCGTGGCGAGCAGCCCGAGAACCCCGGCGCCGATCAGCGTGGTGGCGGTCCAGCCGTACCAGTACATGGCCGGGCCTTCGTCCTTGACCGCCGCCGCCCAGAACAGATCGAGCCGGTTGGTGCCCGGGTGATAGGTGAACAGCGGCCAGTTCCGCATTTCGCAGATCATGTAGATCACCGGCGTCGCGATCGCGAACACGGTCGCGAAGGTGCGGAACGCGACCGAGGACGCCCACGATGTGGCGGACGCGGCCGGCGATGTGTTGGCGGTCGTGCTCATGATCCGAACCCCCGCACGTTGTTGACGATGTGGCCGACCAGGAACATGAACCAGCAGAACGCCGCAAGCGTCACGGTGAGCCCCTTGCGCGCGGCTGTCGTATTCGGAATTGCGCGCGTTCTTCCAGAAGTACCAGTAGATCGGCAGCAGCCCCAGCCCGATCACGGCGAGGTGCTCCTTCAACTCGAACACGCCCTGCGTCTTCCAGTACCCGGCCTGCTCGATCGGGATACGCACGTACATGCGGTACTTGGTGTAGATCCAGGCGCCGAAGAAGAACGTGACGATCCAGAGCACGCAGACGGCCGCGGCGTAGCCCGGCCCGTGCACGGCGCGGAAGCGCGTGACGATGCCGCCGGCAGCCGCGCCCTGACGCACCGGCATCAGCACCGACATCGCCTGATGCGTCAGCGCGCCGAGCAGCGCCACCGCGAGCAGCGCATGAAAGATGAACAGGATGGTCCAGAACGTGTTGACCGAGATGTAGTCCAGCACGAAGTCAGGCATCAGTCCCATCGTTTTCCTCCCTCCTTTGCGGACCTGGCTCGGGCTCTGCGCGCCCTTGGCTTGGCCGTCTCGTTATTTGCCCATCACCGCGCCAGCGGATCGGGCCGCAGCTGGAACTTCACCACCTTCGGCCGCGTGCCCTTGCCGGTCTCGAGATGGAACGGCGTGCGCGTGCCGTAGGTCGCCCACACGCCCCTGCCCTTCCAGCCGGCGTTCGGATCGTCGATCCGGCCGTCCATCCACTTGGCATAGAAGCCGAGCGGATAAGGCACGACGAAGTTGAGCCACTGGTCGCCGACCAGCGCCATCAGCGACTCGTTCGCGTTGCCTGTGGCCCACGGCACGTTGGCGCCAAGGCCGAACGTGTCGAACTGATCGACCCAGGTGTAGTAGCTCGCCTCCGCGCTGCCGGTTTCGGCGAGGCCCTGCATCTGCGGACCGGGAAACGGATAGAGCGTCCAGCCCTCCGGGCAATGCCGGCCGGTCGCCGTCTCCGGTCCGCGCAGCACCTTGCACTTGCTGCGATCGAACTTGCCCATGTGACCCGACGACAGCGGCACCCAGGCGATGCCGTTGCGGTCGATGTCGAAGCCGCGCGGCCCGTAGCCCGGCAGCGGCGGCTCGTAGATTTCGGCGAGCGCGGTCCGCGACGGATCGGACCCGGGATCGACGCGCACGACGTAGCCCGGAAACGTCAGGATCGAGCCCCAGATCGTACCGTCCTGCGGATTGATGCCGATGCCGTAGAGCGCACCGACGATGCGCTTGTCCTTGCGTCGGATCGACCGGCTGGTTCGGCTCGACGTAGTCGTCGCGCTTGCCGTTGCCGTTGGTGTCGATGACGATCGGCGTCCAGCCTTGCGCCTTCGCCTCGTCGCCGGTCTCCTCGAACATCTTGCGGTCGAGCCAGCCGAGGACGCCCGATCCCGGGCCGCCGGCGCTGATCCACAGCGTATTGTTCGCGTCCTCGGCGAAGACCAGGTGGTGCGTCGGATAGCAGGTGCGGATCAGCGTGATCTTGCCGGTCTTGGGATCGAACATCGCAAGGTGCCGCGTCGACGTCTCGAGCGGGAACACCTTGGCCGACGGATGCTCCGAGCCCTTCTTGCAGAAGTCCGGATTGGGCGGCGCCCCGACGCGCGAGGTGAACCAGACCTGGCCCTTCTCGTCGTACATCGGGTTGTGCGTGGTGGACTGACCGTGCCAGATCGCCTCGTCGCCCCAGTACGGCGACGGCGACAGCGGGTCGTCCTTGAAGTTGTGCATCTTCGGATCGCGCACCGGCATCGTGAAGGTCGACGCGCGGTGGTTGACCGGATCGAGCACCGGGATGAGATCGGTTGAGTTCTCGACCGCGCCGTAGATCAGGCCGTTGGCGTTGAGCGTCGGCTTGCGCTTGTCGGTCGAGGTGATGTCGTGCAGGTAGTGCTTGGGATCGGAAAAATCCCACTGCGTGATGACGACGTTGCGCTCGCGGCCTTGCGGACGCTGCGGCTTCGCGGCGGGCAGTTCGCCGGCGGCGATACGGTCGGTCCAATCGGCGAAGTCCTTGAGCGCGCGCTGCGTGTCGACGCGGCCGATCGCGGTCGCCATGTTGTTCATCGCCTGACCGGACAGGATACGGCGCGCCCAGGCGTCCTCCGGCTTCATGTCGGAGAACATCGCCGGGATGGTGCGCGTCGCCTTGTTGCCGAGCGCGTGACAGGTGAAGCAGCCGTTGGTCTTGACCACGTTGAGCCATTCGGGCTGGCTCTTCACGTTGCCGACCGGGAATTCGTTCTTCGCCGGTATCTTCAGCATCGAATACCAGTAGATCGCCGGATAGATTTCCGCGGCGTCCTTCGGGCTGGCGATCCTGGCGGTGAAGTTGACGATCTTGCCGGGCTCGCTCTTCGCCTTCGCGGTATCGAGCAGGCCGTAGCCGCGCGCGAAGACGTCGTAGCTGGCCTTGGGCAGGTCCGGGATGACGTAGCGCCCCTGATCGTCGGTCACCACGCTCTTGATGTAGCGGGTCGGCAGATCGGTCGTCTCCGCGATCACCCAGACGCCGGCTTCGGGACCGTTCGGCCCCATCACCACGCCGCCGATGTCGTCGCTGTCGATTGCCACCGCCACGGTGGCCTGCGCGTTGGCCGGAGCGGGATGGAACAGTGCCGCGATCGAAACTGCCGCCGCGCCCGCGAGAAGAAGCTGCTTCAAGGTCATGTCGCCCTCCTGATGTCGCCCAACCCAGTCGGGATATGCGTTGGGGCTGCGAAATCCGCAGCCCCAACGTAACGGTCAGCTCCTTCAGCCCTTACTTCTCGAGCGGCGTGTTGCGCACCTGGATCTGCACGGCCATCGGACGCGCGCCCTTGCCGAGTTCGTTGAGCCAGGGCGTGCGGTCGCCGGTGGCGCTCCACAGGCCGCGGCCCTTCCAGCCGGCGTTCGGATCGTCGATGCGGGCGTCGAGACCCTTGGCGTAGAAGCCCATCGGGTACGGCACGCGCATCAGGATCATCTTGCCGTCCTTCAGGCCGACGAAGCCGTCCTGCAGGTTGGCGGTCGAGATCGGCACGTTCGGGCCGAGGCCGACCGCGTTGTGATGATCGACCCAGGTGTAGTAGCTCGCCTCCGCGCTCGAATTCGGCACGTCGTCGAAGCCCGGTCCCGGATACTTGTGCAGCGTCCAGCCCTCGGGGCAGTGATCGCCGGTCGCCTTCGGGCCGCTGAGCGGAGCCTTGCACTTGCTGCGGTCGAACTCGATCAGATGACCGGCGGAGCCCGAGCCCCAGAGCCCGCCGTCCGCGCCGATGTCGCCGCCGCGCAGGCTGACGCCCTCTTTCGGCACAGCATAGAACTCGCTGAGCTTGGTCTTCGGATCGAAGCGCAGGAAGCCCGGCCGGCCGCCGAACACGCCGGACGTGTACCAGATCGAACCGTCGTTCGGATGCGGCATCACCGCGTAGGGCCCTGAGCCCGGATTGAAGCGCGTGTCCTTGCCCTCCTCCGGCTTGTCGCCATACTCGTCGAGCTTGCCGTTGCCGTTGGAGTCGAGCACGAACGGGAACCAGCCGACCGCCTTCTCCGCGCTGCCGGTCTCGTCCCACACCTTGGTGTTGATCCAGCCTGCCACCGGTCCGCTGCCGGACAGCCACAGCGTGTTGTCGGCGTCGTAGCCGAACTGCGGATGGTGGGTGCCGAAGCAGGTGTCGATGAAGGAATACTTCATCGTCTTGGGATCGAGCATCGCCACCTGACGCGGCGAACGGTCGATCGGGAACACCTTGGCGGACGGATGCTCCGAGCCCTTCTTGCACCAGGCCGGATTGTCCATGCCGCGCACGGTCGCCGCGAGCCAGACGCGGCCCTTGTCGTCGAACATGGCGTTGTGCTGGTTGGCCTTGGTGTCCCACAGGATCTCGTCGCCCCAATAGGCCGACGGCTGCGTCGGCTTGATCGCGCCGGCGTGGCCCGGTCCAAGCGAGACCGGCATCTTCTCGTCAGCCACCGGCATCTTGAAGTACGAGACCTTGTGGGTCTTCGGATCGAGGATCGGCATCATGTCGGTCGAATATTCCGGCGCGCCGTAGAGCGGGCCGCCGGCGTTGACCGTCGGCTTGCGCCGGTCCGACGAGATCAGGTCGTGCAGGTACTTGTCCGGCGTCGACCAGTCCCACGTCGTGACCACGATGTTGCGCTCGATGCCCGACGGGCGCGGCGGCTTGTTCTTCGGCAACTCGCCCTTGGCGACGCGGTCGGTCCAGTCGCCGAAATACTTGTACGGCACGCCGCCAAGCTGACCGGCAAGACGGTTGGTCATCATCTCGCCGGACTGCCCGGCCGAGATGCGGCGGATCCAGGCGTCGGCGCCGCTGAGTTGAACTTGCCGAACTGCGCCGGGATGGTGCGCGTCGATTCCTGGCCGAGCTGATGACAGCCGACGCAGTCGGTGTTGTTCATGCGCTGAATCCAGGTCTCACGCGTGATGTTCTTCGGAATGTCGGTGTGTCCGCCGAAATCCTTGGCCGGCGGAATCTTCATCATCGTGTACCAGTAGATCGCCGGATAGTAGTGCGCGGCCGACTTCGCGTCGGGCGCCACCACCGCGGTGTGATTGACGGTCTGGCCCGGCTTGGCGGTCAGCTTCGGCGAATCGATCAGGCCATAGCCGCGCACCCAGACCTTGTAGTTCGCGATCGGCAGGTCGGGGATGACGTAGCGGCCCTGGTCGTCGGTGACGACGCTCTTGGTGTAGCGGGTCGGCAGATCGGTGGTCTCCGCGATCACCCAGACGCCGGCTTCCGGCCCCTTCGGTCCCCTGCACCACGCCGCCGATGTCGTCGGTGTCGATCGCAACCGTAGCGGCCGCCGCAGGCTTGTTCTGCGCGCTCGCCGGCGCCGGAATTGCTGTTGCCAAGGCCAATCCGCCCATGACGGCCACGGTCGAAAGCATAATTTGTCTGAGTGTCATCGCATCGCCTCCCTGTGCCGGGCTTATGGAGCCCGTTGTCGAACCAATCTTATACCAAATAGGATCGGACAAAAGCCGGTCAGAGGCCGTCGGAAACGCTCACGCAATCGATGTAAATTGCAGTTGCCTTCCGGCAACCGGGTTTATGGAGGCGACGCATGACACGGGCATTCCAAGTCCTTGTTGGAACAGCGTTTGCGGTCATGGCCGCAAGCGCGCAGGCGCAGGTCGACTACCCCAGCAAGCCGGTCCGGATCATCTGCGATTCCGCGCCCGGCAGCGCCACCGACGTGACGGCGCGGATCGTCGCGGACGGCCTGGGCAAGCTCTGGAGCCAGCAGGTGGTGGTGCTCAATCATCCCGGGGGTGGCGGCTCGATCGCGGCACGCGTTGCCTCGACCTCTCCGAACGACGGCTACACGATCTACATGGCGGCAGCTTCGGTATTCACCGCGCTGGCCGGCGCGCCGGGCGTCGCCGACAATCTGCCGGTGCAAGTGCCGCGCGACTTTTTGCCGATCACCTTCCTCACCCAGCAACCGATGGTGATCGCGGTGTCGCCGGCGCTCGGCGTCGCCACGGTGCCGGAGTTGATCGCGCGCGCCAAGGAAAAGCCCGGCGAAATCTCCTACGCCACCACCGGACGCGGCCGCATCACGCACCTGACCATGGAGCTGTTCCAGATGCGGGCCGGCGTGAAGCTGCAGATGATTCCCTACACCGGCGGCCCGGCGCAGGCGCTCGGCGACCTCGCCACCGGCCGCGTGCAGATCGTGCTCGATGCTTACTCCAGCCTGACCGGCGGAATGCAGTCGGGGGCGCTCAAGGGCCTCGCAGTGGCCTCGCTGGAACGCCTGCCGGGCATCGACCTTCCCCCGGTTGCGCAGACACTGCCGGGGTTCTTCGCCGGTGGCTGGAACGTGATGCTGGCGCCGAATGGCACCGCTCCTCTTCACATGCGCAAGCTCGGCTTCGACATCCGCAAGGTGCTCGATGAGCCGCAGGTCAAGGAAAAGCTCGCCGCGCTCGGCGCCTACGTCAATCCGATGAGCGCGGACGAACTGGTCGACTTCATCAACAGCCAGCAGAAGACGTGGAAGCCGGTTGCCGAGGCGGTGGCAAAGGAAGCGGCGAAGTAAGGCTACAGTTGCTCGATTCTCGGCATCACTTCGGCCTTGAACAGCTTGAGCGAGCGCATCGCGTCGGCCAGCGACATGTTGCCGAGGAACATGTAGGTCAGCAGATAGTTTGCGCCGATCTGGGCCATCTGCTTCTCGACCTCGGCCAGCACGGTCTTGGGCGATCCGGCAATCACGGTGCCCTCGCTGACGCACTCCTCGAACGTGGTGCCGCGCACGTTGCGCATGCGCACCTGCGTCTGCGTCATGCCGTGCTTGGTGCGCAGCCAGTTGATATGCTTGAGATGGACCTCCATCGCGGGCTTGGCCCAGCGCGCGGCCTTCTCGTCGGTTTCGTCGACAAAGATGTGGCGCTGCACGCCGAGCGCGACGCCGCCGGAAAACTCCGGCTTGGGCTGCGCCGCCTGGCCGCCACGCTTGGCGAAGGCTTGCTTGAAGGTGTCGATGTTCGCCTTGGCGAACTCGTTGGGACCGAGCGTGACGAAATGCAGACCGTGCTCGCCGGCCCAGGTCGAACCCTCAGGACCTGACGAGCCATACCAGAACGGCGGGTGCGGCTGCTGCAACGGGCGCAGCGCGATCGGCACCTTGTCGTAGCTGTAGTGCGGACCGTGGTAGGTGAGTTCGTCCGTGGTCAGCCCGGCGCGGATGCATTCGTAGGCATCGATGAAAATCTCGCGCGACTGGTCATGCTCGATCTTGTGGTACTTCAGCTCGAACGGCGACACGCCGCGGCCGACGCCGACCTCCATGCGCCCGTTGCTGAGATGATCGAGCATGCAAATCTCGTCGATCATGCGTAGCGGCGACACGAGCGGCAGCAGATAAACCAATGGACCCATCTTGATACGCGTGGTGGCGCGTGCCACCGCGCCGAGGAACACGCCCGGGGTCGGCACCATGTTGAGCGGCGTCTGATGGTGCTCGGCGAGATGCAGGCAATAGAAGCCGGCTTCGTCGGCGGCCTTAATGAATTCCAGCCGCTCGTCGAACAACTGGGCGAGCGGCCGCTCGCCGTGCTCGATGTGGTCGAACAGCCCGATTTTCATTTCTCGTCGAGCTTCCCGATCTTGCGGACCACCGGAATGAGCCGCTTGGCGTCGGTATCGACGAACGCCTGGAATTCCGGCTGATCCAGGTAGGCGGGCGGGCTGGCGGCCTTGGCGAACACGTCGGTCACCTGTGGGTTCTTCATCACGTCGCGCATAGCATCACGCAGCCGGTTGATGATCGGCGCGGGCGTGCCCTTCGGCGCGAATAATCCCGCCCAGATATAGTACTCGACGTCCTTGAAGCCGAGTTCGATCATGGTCGGGACATTGGGGTATTCGGCGGCGCGCTTGGGGCCCCAGTTCGCCAATAGCCGGACGGTGCCGGCTTGAACATGCGGCGTGGCCGGGCCCGGCGCCTGCGCCGTGATATCGACCTGCTTGCCGAGGAACGCCGTGAGCGCGGGCCCGCCGCCGCGATAGGGCACGTGGAGGAGCTTGATGCTCGCCGCCTGCTGGAACATCTCGAACGGCACGTGGGCCGCGCCGTAGTTGCCCGACGAGCTGAACGAGATCTGACTGGGGCGTTTCTTGGCGTCGGCGACAAGATCGCCCAGCGTCTTGTAGGGCGAGTCGCTGCGCACGCACAGCACGCCCGGATCGGCCAGCACCCTCGCAATCGGGATGAACTGATCGTACTCATAGGACGGCTTGCGGTCGTTGATCCGCTCGGCCTCCGGCAGGAACGTCATCGAGGACAGCGCCATCAGCAGCGTATGGCCGTCAGGCTCGGCGCGCGCCGCGGCGGCATTGCCGAGCATGCCGCCGGCGCCGGAGCGGTTGTCCACCGTCACCGCGCGGCCAAGAATTTTCTCCAGCGCCGCCGCGACCGGCCGCGCCGCGAGGTCGGCCTGCCCGCCCGGCGGAAACGGCACGATCATGATGACGTTGCGTGTCGGCCAGGCCTGTATTTGAGCCTGGGCGCGCGTTTCCAGCGGAAACGAAGCGACGAACGGCGCGGCAAGCGAACCTTGGACAAACCGGCGGCGATCCATGGACTTCCCCCTTTGCACGGTATTTCGTTATTCGGCAGCGTCGCGCCGCGCGGCTTCGCCGGCCTGCTGCACCGTGTTCCGCAGCACGCCGATCTTCTCGACCTCACATTCGATGACGTCGCCCGGCAGGCAGTAGCGCGTCGCCGGCACCAGGCCGGGCTGATGCACGCCCTTGCCGCCGAGCTCCTTGTCGGCTGACCAGGCGGTGCCGGCCGGCGTGCCGGTGATGATCACCATGCCGGGCTTGAGCGTGAAGTTGCGCGAGAAGAAATGGATCAGCTCGGCGCAGGTCCAGATCATGTTCGCCGTGCTGCTCGACTGCCGCAGCTCGCCGTTGACGCGCGATTGCAGCTTCAAGTTCTGCGGATCGCCGATCTCATCGGCGGTGACGATGCAGGGCCCGAGCGGAGCTCCGGAGTCGAACGCCTTGCCGCTGCCAAGCTCGTACCAGGTCATGCCCTCCGGCGTGCGGCGCACCTGGCGATCGCGCGCGGTGACGTCGTTGACGATGGTGTAGCCAAACACATGATCGATCGCGCGCTCGGCCGGGATGAAGCGCCCGGCCTTGCCGATCACGATCGCCAATTCGGTTTCGCAATCGATCTTCTTCGAGAACCGCTCGTCGAAGGCGATCGGCTCGTCCGGTCCGATCACGCAGTCGGCAGTCTTGACAAAAAACTCCGGCTCCTTGCCACTGATCGGCGTGTTAGCCTTTTCGGCGTTGTGATCCTTGTAGTTGCTGCCGCTGCACAGGATGGTCGACGGCCGGATCGGCGCCGCCAGCGTAACGTCGCGCAGCGGGGTGCAGGCGGCCTTCGGCCGACTGGTGAGGATGGCGCGGGCCGCCTTCATAGCGGTGTCGCCGCCCTTGATGAACGCCAGCGCGTCGGCGAACAGCGCGCGGTCACCACCTGCCGCCACCAGATCGACCACCAGTTCACGGGCCAACAGGCCGAGGCGCTCCTCACCGGACTTCGCGACGCTGACGAGTTTCATTTCCCTCACTCCGGCTTGATGTCGTGGGTGCGCACCACCTCGCCCCAGCGCGCCATCTCGGATTTCACGAACGAACCCAATTGCTCCGGCGACGAGCCCACAAGCTGCACACCGATTGCGGTCATGCGCTCGCGCACCCAAGGGTCTTGCAGCACCGTTTTCAGCTCCGCGTTGAAGCGGGTGACGGCGCCATCGGGCGTGGCGGCCGGAACGAAAATCCCGATCCATGCTTCGCTCGTAAAGCCTTTTTGGCCAAGCTCGGCGAGCGTCGGCGTATCCGGCAGCAACGGATGGCGGCCCGCGCCGAGCTGAACCAGCGCGCGAGCCTTGCCGTCGCGCACGAACGCGCCGAGCGCGGTGACCGAGCCGATCATCATCTGCACATGACCGGCGATCAGGTCCGCCGCGGCCGGCGCGCCGCCCTTGTACGGCACCTGGCGCAGCTTAACGCCGTAGGCCTGCTCGATCAGCTTCATCGACATGTGCGCCACGGTGCCGGAGCCGCCAGTCGCATAGGCGAGGCCTTCATTTTCCTTCTTGGCGGCCGCCACCATCTCGGCGAACGACTTCCACGGCTGTGAGGGATGTGCCGCGACAATGTTGGGAATGGTACCGATCAGCATCACCGGCTTGAACGCGGTCGCGGTGTCAAACGTCAGCTTGAGCAGCGACGGATTGACCGCGTGCGTGTCGTAGGCGAGCAGCATGGTGCAGCCGTTGCCCGGCTGCTGCGCGACATAGCCGGTGCCGGTCGCACCCGCCGCGCCGGCGCGGCTCTCGACGATGACATTTTGTCCGAGACGGTCTTTCAGCTTCTCCGCGAGTACGCGCGCCGACACGTCGGTCGGGCCGCCTGGCGGAAACGGCACCACGATGCGGATGACACTTTCGGGACAAACCGTCTGAGCCGATGACGCGCTTGCCAGCGCGAACAGCACTGCGGCCGCGAGCGTCCCACATCCTGCCCACCGGCCCTTGCGCATCGCACGCCTCCCACGCTTTGCCGATCAGAGTGCATGCTTGGCTTGAGGCAGGCAACCCACTAGCCTTTCGTGAAATGAATGCACGCCAGGAGGAATGACATGGCTCGCGCGATTGGCTTCTTGTTCGCGGCCGCGCTGTTCTTCATCCCGGCCCGGCAGGCGGCCGCCCAGGATTATCCCTCTGGCCCGATCAGGATGCTGACCGGCTTCGCAGCCGGCGGCACCGCCGACATCATCGCCCGGGAATTGGGCGCCGAGCTTGAGAAGGCGTGGCGCCAGACCGTGGTCGTCGAGAACCGCACCGGCGCGAACGGCGCGATCGCGACGCAGCAGCTCGCGCGCATGGCGCCAGACGGCCACAACCTGATGACCGTCGTGTCCGGCCACATCACCAATCCGCTGGTGTCGCCGAGTGCCGGCTATGACGCGATCAAGGACTTCACGCCGATCTGCCTGGTGGCATCGTCGCCGCTTCTGATTTTCGCGCATCCGGGCTTTCCGGCGAACGACATGAAGGAAGCGCTTGACCTGGCGCGTGCCAAGCCCGGCACGATCTCGTTCGCGACGCCCGGCGTCGGCTCGATCCAGCAGCTTTCGATGGAGCTGGTGGCCCATCTCAGCGGCACCAAGTTCATCCATGTGCCCTATCGCGGCGGCGCGCCGGCGGTGAACGACGTGGTCGCCGGGCACGTGCCGATCAGCGTCAACAGCGTGTTCCAGGCGCTGCCGCTCGTACAGTCAAAGAAACTCAAGCCGCTCGCGGTGACCGCGCTGAAGCGAAGCGACGTGCTGCCCGAGGTGCCGACGGTCGCGGAAGCCGGCGTCGCCGACTACGAAGCGTCACTCCTGTTCGGCGTCATCGGGCCTGCCGGCATTCCGCCCGCGGTGGTGACCAAGCTCAACACCGAGATCGTTCGAATCATCAATACGCCGCAGATGCGCGAAAAATTCGCCAAGCAGGGCGTGCTGCCGATCGCCAGCACGCCGGCGGAATTCACCACCCGTATGCTCGCCGAGCAGAAGAAATGGGCCGAGGTCATCAAGGCCGCCAACATCAAGGAATAGCCATGACGATTGTCCGCCGCCGTTTCCTCCAACTTGCGGGTGGCGTACTCGCCCTGCCCGCCTCATCGAGGCTCGCCATGGCGCAGACCTATCCCGCGCGTCCTGTGAAATTCATGGTCGGCTTTGCGCCGGGCGGACCAAACGACATCCTCGGCCGTATCGTGGCGGGATGGCTGACACAGCGCCTCGGCCAGCCTTTCGAGGTCGAGAATCGCTCGGGCCGCTCCGGCAACATCGCGACCGAAGCGGTGGTGAAGGCGACACCGGACGGCTACACCATCCTGCTGTGCGGGCCGGCGAACCAGATCAGCGGCTCGCTCTATTCGAACTTGCCGTTCAATTTTCTGCGCGACATTGCGCCGGTCGCCGGCATCACCCGCGAGCCGCTGGTGATGGTGGTGCATCCTTCGGTGCCCGCGAAGACGGTTCCGGAGTTCATCGCCTACGCCAAGGCGAACCCGGGCAAGGTAACGATGGCGTCGACCGGCAATGGCTCCTCGCCACACGTCACCGGCGAATTGTTCAAGCTGATGGCCGGCCTGCCGCTGCCTGTGGTGCACTATCCGGGCGGCGGACCGGCGCTCAAGGCGATGATCGAGGGCAAGGCCGAGATGATGTTCGAGCCGATGTCGGCCTCGATCGAGCCGGTGCGCTCCGGCAAGCTGCGCGCACTCGCGGTCACCACGACGACGCGCTCGTCCGCGCTGCCGGACATTCCGATTCTCGCCGACTTCATTCCGGGCTACGAGGCGAGCGCCACAACCGGCATCGGCGTGCCGCGCGGCACGCCGGACGCGGTCATCGAGACGCTCAACAAGGCGATGAACGCGGCGTTCGCCGATCCGGCGATGAAGGCGAAGCTCGCCGACACCGGCGGCGATCCGTTGCCCGGCTCAGCCGCGGATTTCGGCAAAATCCTGGCCGCCGAGACCGAGAAGTGGGGCAAGGTGGTGAGGCAGGCGAAGATCACCGCCGACTAGTCTTCTTTATTTGAGCATGATCTTTTCCGACCTGCCTTCGCCCGCCGAAGCATCAAGCCAAAACGACATTCCGTGCCAGGGCTTCGCGCAGGCGGGAAACCGGTATCACTTTTCGGGATCATGCTCCTACTTGCGGAACGCCTTGAGCATCGCCAGCGCGCGCTCCTGGCCGATCTGATCGCTCTGCTGTTCCGGCAACTGGCCACAATGAATGTGGCCGGCGGCAGCCGACACGCCGGTGCGGTTGTCAAACAGCGAGCGCCGGCAAATATCGTTGTTGTACGAGGCGAACATCAGACCAATCCGGGCGTCGGCAAAGCCGGAGCGCGGATCGAGCGGACGCAAGACGTCGGTTTGCCCCGCCTGGCCGGCGCCGGTGATAAATGCGGGCCTCGCCATCGCCGAGCGCAGCATCTCGGCCAGGTCGCGCCTGTGCTGAAAGCCGGTGACGAGCAGCGCCACGAACGCCGTGCAGATCGCCGTCACGCGAAAAGCATGAGCCTCGCCCGGCGGCCGGGGAGCAGCGCAGCCAAATTGACGAAAGGCACTGCGACATTCATGGCACGGCACCTCGATGCCGGAAGAATGCGCTATTCACGTTGCCGGATCGGAAAGCGGATCCCGACGATTTGAATCAATGAATCTCGGGTTCCGCGGTCACCGCGGTGCCCTGCAGGAAATCGAAATCGCAGCCCTGATCGGCCTGCCCGATGTGCTCGGAGAACATCGCGCCGTAGCCGCGCGTGTAGTGCGGCGGCGGCGCTTTCCAGGCTGCCTTGCGGCGGGCGAGTTCCGCGTCGCTGACGTGCAGGTGGATGCAGCCGCTTGTCGACGTCGATCTCGATCTCGTCGCCGGTCTGCACGAAGGCGAGCGGCCCGCCGACGTAGCTTTCCGGCGCGACGTGCAGGATGCAGGCGCCGTAGCTGGTGCCGCTCATGCGGCCGTCGGAGATGCGGATCATGTCGCGCACGCCCTGCCGCGAGCGAGCGCTTCGGGATCGGCAGCATGCCCCACTCCGGCATGCCGGGGCCGCCCTTCGGACCGGCGTTCTTCAGCACCAGGATGTGATCGCGCGTGACGTCGAGATCGTCGCGCTCGATCTCGCGCATCATGTGGTTGTAGTCCTCGAACGCGATCACCTTGCCGCGATGCTTGAGGAAGCGCTGATCGGCGGCGGCCGGCTTGATGACGCAGCCGTTCGGCGCGAGGTTGCCCTTGAGCACCGCGGTCGCGCCCTCGCCGTAGACCGGATCGTTGAGGCCGTGGATGACGTCGGGAGATGTGAACCTGCGCGCCCTCGATGTTCTCGCCGATGGTCTTGCCGGTGACGGTCATGCAGCCGAGATCGAGCTTGCTCTTGAGGCCCTGCATCATCGCGCGCAGGCCGCCGGCGTAGAAGAAATCCTCCATCAGGTACTTGCCGGACGGGCGCACGTTGGCGAGCACCGGAATTTCGCGCGACAGTTCGTCGAACCGCTCCATGTCGACGGGAATGCCGGCGCGGCGCGCCATCGCGACGACGTGGATGATGGCGTTGGTCGAGCCGCCCATCGCCATGTGCACCTTGATGGCGTTGTCGAACGCCGCCGGCGTCAAGATCTTGTCTGGCGTCAGGTCCTCCCACACCATCTCGACGATGCGGCGGCCGGCGACGCCGCACATGCGCGGATGGTTGGCGTCGGCCGCCGGGATCGACGAGGAGCCGGGCAGCGCGAGGCCGAGCGCCTCGGTGATCGCCATCATGGTCGCGGCGGTGCCCATCACCATGCAGGTGCCGAACGAGCGCGCGATGCCGCCTTCGATCTCGTTCCAGTCGTCGTCGGTGATGTTGCCGGCGCGCTTCTCGGTCCAGTACTTCCAGACGTCGGAGCCGGAGCCGAGGTAGTTGCCGCGCCAGTTGCCGCGCAGCATCGGGCCGGCCGGAATGTAGATCGCCGGGATGCCCATGCTGATCGCGCCCATGACCAGGCCGGGCGTGGTCTTGTCGCAGCCGCCCATCAGCACCGCGCCGTCGAGCGGATGGCTGCGCAGCAGTTCCTCGGTCTCCATCGCGAGGAAGTTGCGATACATCATGGTGGTCGGCTTCACCATGGTTTCCGACAGCGACATCGCCGGCAGCTCGATCGGGAAGCCGCCGGCCTGCAGCACGCCGCGCTTCACGTTCTCGGCGCGGCTGCGCAGATGCGTGTGGCAGGGATTGATGTCGCTCCAGGTGTTGATGATGCCGATCACCGGCTTGCCGGTCCAGTCGTCGGCGTCGTAGCCGATCTGGCGCAGCCGCGAGCGGTGGCCGAACGAGCGCATGTCGGAGACGCCGAGCCAGCGGTGGCTGCGCAGGTCTTCAGGCTTCTTGCGTTGGGTCATTGTGTTTGCTTTACGGACTTCGGGCTTTGCCGCACGGCGTTCGATTAGTTGGTAGACGATCACAATGCCTGCCAGCACAGTCCCAATGATATCGTTCCAAACGCCGGGAAACACCAGGCACATCCCGCCGGCGAGCAGCAGCGCTCGCTGCCAATAGGGTGCACGCGTGACGAAATAGCCGTGCAGGCCGCCGGCGAACAGCGCGATGCCGATACAGGAGGTGACGAACGCCTGGATGATGTCCGGCCAGGTGCCGATCATCAGCAGCGCCGGCTGATAGACGAACATGAACGGCACGATGAAGCCCGCGGCGCCGATCTTCATCGCCGCCCAGCCGGAATCCCACATATCGGCCTTGGCGAGGCCCGCGGCGGCGAACACCGCGAGCGCGACCGGCGGCGTGATCGCCGAGAGCACGGCGAAGTAGAACGCGAACATATGCGCCGCCGGCTCGATCACGCCGAGCTTCATGATCGCGGGAATCAGCAGCGCGGTCATGCAGGATGTAGGACGGCGTCGTCGGCAGCCCGGTGCCGAGCACGATGGCGGCCAGCATGGTCATGACCAGCGCGATGAACAGGTAGTCCTGCGACAATCCAACGACCCATTGCGTGAAGACGATGCCGAGGCCCGACAGCGTCACGACGCCGATCATGATGCCGGCGCGAGGCGCAGGCCAGCGCCACGGCGAGTGAGTTCTTCGCGCCCTCCACCATGGCGTCGATGACGTTCTGCCATCGTGACATTGACGCGCGTCGACTTGCGCAGCGCCGCGACCGGGAAGCAGGCGAGCGTGCCGGCGAGCGCGGCGAGCGGCGCGCTGTAGCCGGAATACATCACCACCAGCAGGATGACGATCGGCAGGAACAGGTGTCCGCGCTCGGCCATGACGATGCGCATGCGCGGCAACTCCGCGCGCGGCACGCCGAGAATGCCGTGCCGCTTGGCCTCGAAATGCACCGCGGCGAAGCAGGCGACGTAGTAGAGGATCGCCGGGATCACCGCCCAGATCACGATCTGGCCGTAGGGCACCGCCAGGAACTCGGCCATCACGAAGGCGGCGGCGCCCATGATCGGCGGCATGATCTGTCCGCCGGTCGAGGCGGTCGCCTCGACGCCGGCGGCGAAATGCGGCTGGAAGCCGGAGCGCTTCATCAGCGGAATCGAGATCGGCCCGTCCACCATCACGTTGGCGACCGCGCTGCCGGAAATCGTGCCGAACAGGCTCGAGCTCACGACCGACACCTTGCCGGGACCGCCGGCGGTGTGGCCGGTCAGCGCCATGGCGAAGTCCATGAACAACTGGCCGATGCCGGTCTTCTCCATGAAGCTGCCGAACACCACGAAGATGATCACGAACGACGCCGACACCGCGAGCGCCTGGCCGAAGATGCCCTCGGTCGTCATGTAGAGCTGGTCGATCAGGCGCTCCGGCTCGAGCCTGGCGATGAACAGCCCATAGACCAGGAACACAATCGACGTGATCGGCAGCGCCACGTCGACGCAGCGCCGCGTCGCCTCGGTCACCGTCACGATCAGGATGGCGCCCCAGATCATGTCCGCCCAGGACAGGTCGTCGATGTAATAGATGCGGGTGACGACGTATTCGTAATTGACGAACAGATAGAAGCACCGATCCGATCCCGGCGGCCAACCAGACATAATCGAGGATTGTCGGAGATCGGCCGGATCACAGCCGGTCTTGGTGCCGATAGATCAGGAAGCAAAGCACCAGCGCGAACATCAGATGCGTGCCGCGGAAGATGATCGCTTCCGGCGGCCCGACGAGAATGATCCACATGTGATAGAGCACCATCGCGACCGCGACGGCCGTCACGGCCAGGCGCATGAATCTTCCGTAGCTGAGTTGGAGCTTCGGCACCCGGACGTCCCCTCCCCCCGAGGGCATTGAGACACGACACGAAGCATACCGGCGCGGCGATCGGCCGCGCCGGTTCAGGCCATCGCGCTCAGCGGGTCTTCACCGTGAGCCCGGCTTCCTTGTAGAACTTGGCCGCGCCGGGATGGAACGGCACGCCGATGTCCTCGGCCATGCCCTTCGGCGTCAGGCCACGGATGTCCTTGACGATGCTCGACATGGTCTGGGTGTTCGCGGCGATCGCCTTGGTCATGCCGTAGACGGTGTCCTCCGGCAGCTTGCAGGACGCGACGATGTGGGTGGCGTAGCCGATCACCTTCACGTCCTTGTCCTGCTTCGGATAGGTGCCCTTCGGGACGTTGTTCAGCGTGTAGCCCGGGATTGATCTTCCTCATCGCGTCGAGATCGCCCGCAAGATCGAGCAGCTTGATGTCGCGCGCCGAGGCGAGGTCCATCACCGCGCCCGCCGGAATGGTGGTGCCGAGCGTGAAGGCCTGCGGCGTGACCGTCCTGCACCTGCGCCACGGCGTCGGTGTAGGAGACGAAGCTCATCTTGACGTCGTTGTAGGTCAGGCCGTTGACCTGCAGGATCTGCTTGGTGATCTCTTCGCGCGGTGTTGCCGCGCGGCTGCGCCGCGATCGACTTGCCCTTGAGATCCTTGACCGAGTTGATGCCGGAATCGGCGCGCACCACCACCTGGAAATATTGCGGATAGAGCGTCGCGACGTTGCAGACGTTGTCGTGCGGCTTGTTGAACGGCGGCTTGCCGGCGACCGCATCGACGGTCGAGATCGAGTTGCCGAAGCCGATGTCGGTCTTGCCCTCCTCGATGCCGCGCACGTTGGCGATGCCGGCGCCGGGCAGCGACTGCACGTTGGTGCCGGGTACTGCCTTTTCCCACATGTCCTTGAGCTGGCCGCCGAGCGGAACCCACGAGCCGCCCTGCGGGCCGGTCATCAGCTTGAGGTCGGCGGCGCCGGCTGGGATTGCGAACGCGAGCGCAAAACCAAGAGCCAAACCAATCGTCCTTCCTTGCGAATTCATGGCGTTCCTCTCTGTAGGGCCGGCGGAGCCGGCGGTGTTATCACCCTGGTGGATGGCTGTTATTCCAGGTTCAGCCGGAAGGGTACGCGGCATTCCGGCTGGCGCACAAGACCGCAGGCTCCCGGCCAGGGTCGTGCGACTGCGGCGTATTGCGCCTTACATGGGCATAATCTTTTCCGAAAACCGCTGCACACTTTTCGGGATCATGCCCTAATCCACCTTGATGTTGTTGGCCTTGATCAGGTGCCGCCAGTTGGCGATCTCGTCTTCCATCTGCTTGCGCATGGCTTCGGGCGTCGTCGGGGTTCCGATGTTGCCGCCGTCGCGGAGCTTCTGCTGCACGTCGGGCTGTTCCAGAGCATGGCGCACCTCGGCGTTGAGCCGCTCGATGATCGGCCGCGGCGTGCGCGGTGCGGCGCACAACCCAAGCCATGACATGTAATGCACGCCGGGCAGCGTCTCGGCCACCGTCGGCGCATCCGGCAGCAGCGGATAGCGCTCCGGCGAGGTCACCGCGAGCGCGCGGAACTGGCCGCTGCGAATGCGCGGAAAGCCGGAGGTCGCGGTGTCGAGCATGATGTCAACGCGGCCCGCGAGCACATCGGTGACCGCGGCGGATGTGCCGCGATAGGTGATCGGCACCATGTCGATTCCGCCCTTCATGCCAACCCAGGCGCCGATCAGGTGATAGACCGAACCGAGCGAGGTGATGACATAGGTGAACTTGCCGGGGCTCGCCTTGGCGCGCGCCAGCATGTCGGGGAACGACTGGACCGGCAAATCCTTCGGCACGCAATAGACGAACGGATAGGCGCACACCATGCTGACGAAGCCGAAGGTGTTGTCGCCGTCGAACGGGAACTTGTTGACGGCGGCGCCGCTGGCGTAGCCGGCGGTCAGCATCGTCAGGTTGGTGCCGTCAGGCGGCGCGTTCGACACCATGCCGGCGGCGATGCCGCCGCCTCCCCCGGTGTTGTTCTCCACTGTAATCGACTGGCCGAGCCGTGCCGCGAACTTGTCGGCGAACAGCCGGCTGACGATATCGGGCGAGCCGCCGGGCGAGGTGCCGACCAGGATGCGTAGCGGGCGATTGGGCCAGTCGGATTGCGCGTGGGCCGGCAGCGCGGCCGCGAGGCCGGCGGCAAGAGCAAGCGCGTCTCGCCTGCTGATTGGCATGGCAATACTCCCTATGCATGCGCCGGTTTGGCGGCATGGCGAATTTTAGCGCATTTTTCAGGGTAAGGAGTGGTTGGAAGTGACAGGATTTACCGATCCGGTTCACGACCATTGTCCAATTGGTTTAGTGCCTCACCAGAGAGAGCGAACCTGTCGTGTGTAGATTAGCGCTCTATCTCAGGGTATATTGAGATTGTCTTGCTATCAAACAGCCGGTCGCAGGATGAAATCCAACGCTTGTTGTATGAATCATTTCGCCTGAAACAGCGCCTCGCCTTACGCGAGTCGATTCACATCGAATTTTATCGCAGAGGGGAAATCATCATGAAGAAGACCGCGAAAAAACCCGTGAAGACGAAGAAGACCGTGAGGGGTAGGAGAAGAATCGGAACTCCTTCACAGCGGCTCAAGGGACCACTTTAATGCGCCGGTCGCAGCCCTAAAATATGCACTGCTGCCGCTGGACGTCGAAGTAGTTGAGAAGTACGCAGCGGATCTTCCGGGAGACATCAATAGCAATCTGGTTTATTTGGCCGAAGGATTGGTCCAAGACAGCACCGTCGCCGGACCCGACAAGTTGGAAGCACTCGTAGCCGCAGGCGGTCCCACACCCGCTCTGTTGCTACAAGAGCTAACTAAAAATCTCCCCAATCCCAAACCGCCGATCGTCTTCACAACTGTCGTCACCCCCGATGAATTGGGGCTCGTCAAGACTTTAGCAACGCCAACCTACAATTTGACAGGAATGGCGGGACAAACGTCCGAGCTTGATCCCGACCGTTTGCACATGCTGTTTGCACTGGCGAAAACCAAAATCAGCAAAGGTGACAAAATCGGCGTGCTCGTTTCAGAACTCTCGTCCCGACAAGGACAAGCACGTTAAAAAAATCAAAGATAAGGCGGATGGAACAAATCTGAAGCTAAAACTGAGGCGAAGGGATGTGACGGATAAACAGGAAATCGAAAATGCCTTCGTCGGTTTCAAGGATGAACCCGTCAAGGGTGTGGTTGTCACCGCTGACTCCCTGTTCAACGATCTCCGCAAAGACGTCGTCAGATGCGCGAACGAATCTGGCCTTCCGACGATTTATCAATGGAAGGAATTTGTGGAATTGGGCGGGCTGATCAGTTTCGGGCCAGATATAGTGGAGGCCTACGGCAAGGCCGGCGAATACGTAAGGCGGATTCTCAACCAGGAAAGCCCTTCTACAATGTCGTGCTCGTTTCCATCACGATACAAGGTCTATGTGAATCGCGCAACCGCGCAACAGCAGTTGGGCATCACAACAATCCCGACAACGCTGCTTGGCTATCCTGTTAACGTGATCTAACAGCATCATTGCGAGCGCGCGCCCGGCAAGGTTCAGCTCGACCCTGTCGGGCGCGTCTTGCCAACGCGGCTTATACAAACCCCGGCACTGCGCGCTCAATTACCGGCCGCTCTAGGCGCTGCGCCGCGTCTCGCTCCGCTCGCGAGCCTCGCGCGCCTCGCGCGCTTGTTTCATGTCCTCAGCGATGGCGCTGAGTTCGGCGACTAACCTGTCGGAAACCTTGCGTTCGGCATCGTACCGTTTGTGCGTGGCGACGATTGCGCTCAGCACGCTTCTCAGCATGTTCCCCATCGTTACGCTCCATTGCTGATTGGAGAGCGTAGGGCGCGATTGGTTGACGAAAAGTTGCCCCGCTCAGCTTTGGGCGTGGCGGAGGTAGCCCGGTGCCTCGGGGTCTGGTCAAGCCGCTCTCACTGCTGGAGCGGATGCAGCGGTGCGGCGATCCCGATCCGGTCGCTACGCTGCTGAGTCGATCAGGCTCTTAGAAGGTGCACAACGTCGTTTATGGTTGCAATGACCACACAGACAAGGACCGCTCCGAACACGACTCGTTTTAGGTAGAGCTTGTATTTTGGTTGATGCCGCCGCTCGTACGCGAATTCTGTCCTGAATCTTTTGGTCAGCATTATTCCCGCTGTCACTAAATTCAGCGCGGCGAGAATCACAAGAATTACGAACAGCATCTTAAAAGGTTGCGGAGAAGAGACGACCGGCCAAATAAGTGCGCCTACCCAAACAAGCATCCACATCAGACCAACGAAACTTACAATTACGCTTTGCACCCAAACCCCAAACAAAATCAGAAAAGCAACGACGGAGATTGTGATGGCTGGCGTTGTCAGATTGGACTGCTGAACAACGATAATGCTCCCCCAAATAGCCTGCAAAACAGCAACGGTGAGCAACAGATAGAGAACCGTTTGGTAGCGTGTCAGCTTGTTCATAAAGTAGAGAGCCGGTCCCGGAAATCTGCACAGGACGATAAGTGGAGTTTCTGCCTGACGGCGGGCACGCTGTGGCCTGCGAATCAGGAGAGACCATGAGCAGACGACCGCGCCGGAACCACACACCGGCCTTCAAGGCGAAGGTGGCGCTTGCCGCTATCAAGGGCGACCGAACGATGGCCCAGCTTGCGGAGCAGTTCGACGTCCACCCCAATCAGGTCACATCGTGGAAGGCTCAGCTTGAGGGTGCGGCTGCCGATGTCTTCGGTCCCGGCGGCAATGCAGCGGCGCAGCTCCCGGCCATCGACGTGAAGTCGCTGCATGCCAAGATCGGAGCGCTGACGCTGGAGAACGATTTTTTGGAAGGAGCGCTCACCAAAGCCGGTTTGCTGAGCGCAAAGCGATGATCGACCGCGAACACGATCTGCCGATCACCAAGCAAGCCAAGGCGCTGAACATCAGCCGTGGCAGCGTCTACTACCTGCCGCGGCCGGTGTCCGCCGCGGACCTTGCGATCATGCGGCGGATCGACGAGCTGCATCTGGAGTTCCCCTTCGCCGGCTCGCGGATGTTGCGAGGCCTGCTGGCTGCCGAGGGGTGCCGGATCGGCCGTCGGCATGTGAAGACGCTGATGCGGCGGATGGGGATAGAAGCGCTCTATCGCCGTCCGCGCACGACCAAGCCCGAGCCCGGCCACAAGATTTATCCGTATCTGCTGCGCGGGATGGCGATCACGCGGCCGAACCAGGTGTGGGCGATGGACATCACTTACATTCCGATGGCGCGCGGCTTTGTCTATCTGGCTGTCGTGCTCGACTGGTTCAGCCGCCGCGTGCTGTCGTGGCGGCTGTCGATCACCATGGAGGCGGCGTTCTGCGTCGAAACGCTGGAGGATGCTTTGGCTCGTCACGGCAAACCGGACATCTTCAATACCGATCAGGGTTCGCAGTTCACGAGCCAGGCCTTCACCGGTGTGCTCGCCAACAACGACGTTGCGATCAGCATGGACGGCAAGGGCGCCTGGCGCGACAACGTGTTCGTCGAGCGGCTGTGGCGCAGCGTCAAATACGAGGAGGTGTATCTGCGGGCCTACGACAGCGTCAGCGAGGCCCGCACTTCGATCGGCCGCTACTTCGACTTCTACAATCGCCGACGGCCGCATTCGAGCCTTGACGATGCCACGCCCGATCAAGCCTACTTCAACCCGCTGCCAATCCGCTTGGCAGCCTAACCCCGGCAGAGGCTCCACTTATCGAGGCGGAAAATCTGTTCAGACAACCGGGACCACCTCTTAGCGCCAACTTTGAAAATTGTTACAGCCGATTGCCGCATTCAGTCTTTACTGGCCACTGATAAAACGATCAAAGCCCGTTTGCTGCATCTGCATTAGCTTCTTTCCTTCATCCTCCAAATTGGCCACGCGCTTAGCAGCAGCGTTCATCGCGTTGGTCGCTACGTTGTAACGTTCCGCGATAGGATTGCTGGAGAATATGAATTGTCCGCTTTTGCCAATTTTAAATGCGCCGTGTTGTTCGATCAAAATTGAAAGACTGTCCCCATAAGCGCGGTAGAACTCACTACGCGCCAACATCATCTTAGAACTGATTGACGTGACTCTGGCATGTCGCTTATCAACGCCTTCTAGAGCATCTCGAACTGTCCGCTCTCTGATCTGCAACGATGTCGCAAAGTTTTTTATCTTTTCGCGCTCTTCCTTCAAAAGCGCGGCGTAACGGAGCATAGCTGACGACGCGTTGACTTCTGCTGTTTTCAGGTCGCGACGATAGCTGTCAAGCTCAGCGCGACTTGCAGTAGCGAAATTGGGATCCTGGGCGAGTGCGGGAGGCTCAATCTCATCAGACAGCCTTTGAACGGCAGCGATACTTTCGTGCGCCGTTTTAGACATCATCGCTGTTAATTGTAGAATGACGTTTGATGGATTTCGTTTGAGTACCTCTTCGATTTGTGTGTGGTTAGAAATTGAAATTCCCTTGAGGGCTGCCTGAGCTTGATAGGCAGCGATACCATTCGAAAGCTCTTCGCGATTGCCGATGACAACAAAAAATGTAGCGATAGCTAGTGCAATCGCTGCTTTGGCGGGTGTCGGTCGTCGCCAAAGCAAGAATGCTGAAATAACAATGGTTGCGCCCAAGAATTGACCGCCAAGATATGCAAATCCGCTGACGGAATTGTCGTAAATCAAATTGCTCAACGCTGCCGCGATCAAGAGGGCAATCGCGAGGACAACGAAGAACGCTATTCTGCCACGCACATTTTTGTTTTGGATTTCATCTGGCGCGCTCTTGTTTGAGGCTTCGAATGTCGAACGGGTTGTGGAAATGGGTGGAGGTCGCGAAATGCAGGCAGCTATTTGCGGTACGTCCTTTGCGATACGCCAATCGGTAAGGCTTGCGTGCCACACGCCCGCTGTTTCAGGATTCGACATACTCCGAAGATTTGCGATTAACGCATCGAATGATAACGGACCAACGGGTTTGTCGTCGTTGGCATAGAACCATCCATCCTGCATAGTTGCCCCCCGGCGGCTGACTCTACCGGCTATTCGCCTTGCTGAGAATGGGGGTCACTGCTGCGACTTCGGCAGCCCTTCGCCGGAGCTTGACTTCCGAAATCTGGCACTCACCGTTACTAGGGCTCCATGACAGACACCGCCACCAAACCGTCCTCTAAGCCCAAGCCGCCGGGCTGGGGGAATGACGAACTCTCCAAATTCTTGGAGAACGCTCACCAGAACCAGTACGCGACCTTTGTGAACAAGCGCGACGCCATGGCCAAACTGTCGGCCATCGACGCGCTCTTCGCAAAGGTCACCACAGGCTGGATCAACCCCGAAAACCCGTTCCTCGCGATGCTGTTCATCCGGTGCCTCGGCGCTTACCGTACGGCCTGCGGGCTTGCGATGGCTGGGCAGGCCGCGGAATGCTATGTGCAGTGTCGGTCCGCACTCGAATATGCGGCCTATGCCGTGCACATCAACTGTGATCCATCGCTGGAAGCGATCTGGATTGATCGTCACCGCGACGAGGCCAGCGTGAAGGCGTCAAGGAAAGTCTTCCAACACTCTGCCGTGCTGACGTCGGTGAAGGCGGCCAACCCGCACGCGGCGGATCGTTTCGAGAAAATTTATCAGTTTACAATTGATTTCGGCGGGCACCCGAACGAGCGTGCTGTAACCGGCAACATGCAGATTATTGAGAAGCCGGATCGCCGGGAGATGCTTTCGATCCTACAGCACGTCGACGGCATACAACTCGATATGGCCATGAAGACTGCGGCTCGGTGTGGGATTATCGCACTCGAACTGTTTGAGACGATCTACGGTCCGAAGTTTGAACTGCTCGGCATCAAGGCGACGATGCTTCAACTTCGGACGATGGGACTTTAGCCTGACGCCGCGCCCGCCTTTTCCGGTTTCGCAGCGCGAGCTTTAGTACAACTCGTCCTTGGACGTGGCCGTTCAAGCCGGTGCAGAATTGGCGCAGACCCAAGGAGGATGGCCGTCCGATGACCCGCACATCTGCCGAGTTCGATGATCGAGCCTTCGGGCATCGCCTTCGCATCGCGCGGCTCGCGCTCGACGTCACCGAACATGAGGCCGCGGTTGCCGTAGGTCGCACGGTCAAGACGTGGCGCAAGTACGAGCAAACCGGCGAGGGAAACTGCACCATGCCCCTGGTGCTGTTTGTCCAGAGGTATCGCGTAAGCCCCGAGTGGCTTCTCACTGGTGACGGCCACGATCTGAAACCGCATTTAACCCGTCAAGCTCGCGGGAAACTTGCGATCCTTCCGGCTCGTTCTGTGGGTCATTAGGGCCGCCGCGCCGCCTTCCTTGGCCCAGCCTGTATGCAGTAAGCTGCTTGAGCCGGACGGCGGGGTATGCGTGCTTGTACGGAGGTTGGCATGAGTGAGGCGCGGGTTTTTGCCTTTCGCGAAAGGGCGTTGCATGCCCATAAAATGGCGACGCGTGCGGGCATCCCCGAGACAACGCAGCGAGCTTGGCTGATCATTGAACGGGACTGGACCAGGATGGCCGAGCGGGAAGAGCTTACCGACGGTGCGGTCCGGCTGGTGCAGGCGGCTCTGCGGAAATTGGCAGTAGAACAAGGGACTCAAGTGCCCCGCGTATGATCCGTCACACCACTTGCTGATAGCCGATTCGGTTGAACAGCCAACCAGTGGGCCTGATCGCGGCCGTCGCGCTCGTTCGGCGGGTCACTAGCCCATAGGCGCCAGCGCTGACTCAGCGGGGGTCGGCGGTGCGTTATTTCGAGGCGGCCCTTATCGGGCAAGCCCCCTTCCCGTTTTTCGCATGGGCGAGTCTCCTACCGCTTCGGCCCGCCGGCAGCGCCATAGGGTTTCGTCCCCCATAACGTTCCCCCTAACCGACGATGTGCTGAGAAAGCTGGTCGGAGTGATAGGATTTGAACCTACGACCCCCTCGTCCCGAACGAGGTGCGCTACCAGGCTGCGCTACACTCCGACCGAAGCGCGGCTTATAGCTGCCGTCCGCAGGGGTCGCAAGCACGCCCGCTACAGCAGGTTCCCATGGCCAACGAGACGAAGACGCTCGCCGAATACGCTGCGAACTTGCGCTTTGCGGACCTGCCGGACGCGGTCGTGCAGCGCGCCAAGGACTGCATCGCCGATACTGTCGCGGTGATCGCGTTTGGCGCCGCGCTGCCGTGGAGCCGGATCGTGCTGCGCTACGCCGGACGCATGGGGCCAGGCGGGAAAAGCCGGGTGCTGCAGCCCGCAGGCGCGCTGCTGCGCGCGCCGATGGCGGCGTTCGCCAACGGCGCGCTGGCGCACGCCTTCGAAATGGACAATCTGACGTGGCCGAACAGCGGCGTGCACCCGGGCGCGACCATGTTCGTGCCCGCTCTGGCGGTGGCGCAGGAGCGCGGCATCGGCGGCCGCGAGCTCATCGCGGCGTTCGTCGCCGGCGCCGAGACGATGATCCGGATCGGGCGGGCGACGCGACACAACAACGAAGGCCGCGGCTTCCACGCACCCGGCACCACCGGACCGTTTGGCGGCGCGGCCGCGGCCGGCCGGCTGATGAAGTTTGATGCCGGGAAAATGACGAACGCGCTCGGTATTGCCGGTTCGCTGGCCTGCGGGCTCCTGGAGTTCGCGCGGTCCGGCACCGGCGCGATGGTGAAGCGCATGCACATGGGACGCGCGGCCGAAAGCGGTGTGCTCGCGGCAAATCTGGCGGCGGACGGGTTCACCGGGCCTTCGACAGTTTTGGAAGGACCGTTCGGATTCCTCAATGTGTATTGCGGCGGCGAATTCGAGCTCGCGGAGCTGACGCGCGGTCTCGGCGACGAATACGCGACGCTGCGCATCATGCTCAAGCGCTTCCCGGTCCATATCACCTCGCACACGTCGGTGCAGGCTGTGACTGACCTGCAGAACGAGCATGGTTATGCAGGCGATGCCGTCGCCGCGATCCATATCGCCGGCAATCCGAAGATGGCGACCATCAACAACATCCCGGAGCCGGCTGACCTGATGATGGCGCAATACTCGCTGCCGTTCTGCGTCGCGCTCGCGCACTACAAGGAGCCGCGCGACCC
Organism: uncultured Alphaproteobacteria bacterium; assembly: GCA_963814215.1. Lineage (GTDB taxonomy): Bacteria > Pseudomonadota > Alphaproteobacteria > Rhizobiales > Xanthobacteraceae > Z2-YC6860. Next base: position 318,651 of record CAWFCM010000030.1, read on the forward strand.
GCGTTCGTTCAGCGCAGCGACGTTCAACGACCCTGCGATCCGTTCGCTGGCAAGGCGCGTGACGATCACGGTATCGGACGAAGCCAAGCACGGCCACACGCTGGCCTCAACGGTCACGGTCACGCTCAAGGACGGCCGCGCCTTGACGAAGCGCGTCGACGACTTCAAGGGCACGCCCGACTCGCCACTCGATCGCGCCGAGATGCGCGAAAAGTTCCTGCTGCTGACGCGGCATTGCGACCGTGGAGCCATGGAGCGGCTGTTCGAGCGCATCCAGAATCTCGACGACGAGCGCACGCTCGACTGGATGAAAGTCGCGGCCAGGCGAACCAACGCGCGCTCACGCAAGGCGAAGCGCCGCAAATGAGCGCCGAGCTCGCGACCCGCGTCCTTGCCGCAGACGACAACGCCATCGCGGAAGCAGCGCGCTGCCTTGCTGGCGGGGGGCTGGTCGCGTTTCCGACCGAAACGGTCTATGGGCTCGGCGCCGACGCCACCGACGGCAAGGCCGTAGCGCGCCTTTACGCCGCGAAGGGACGGCCTGCCTTCAATCCGCTGATCGCGCATGTTCGCGACATCGCGGGGGCGCGCGTGCTGGCGATGTTCAATGACGAGGCCGAACGGCTCGCGGCGGCGTTCTGGCCGGGGCCGCTGACGCTGGTGCTGCAGAAACGTCCAGGCTGTCCGGTCGCTGAGCTCGCCACGGCCGGGCTCGACAGCATCGCGATCCGCATGCCCGACCATCCGGTGGCGCGCGGCCTGCTGCGCGCGTTCGGCAAGCCGGTGGTCGCGCCGTCCGCCAACCGCTCCGGCCATGTCTCGCCGACCACCGCGGCGCACGTGCTCGGCGACCTGAGCGGCCGGATCGACCTGATCCTCGATGGCGGGCCGACGTTGGTCGGTATCGAATTGACCATCGTTGCGTGTCTCGATCGCCCGACTTTGCTGCGGCCGGGCGGCGCGCCCCGCGAGGCCATCGAGCGAGCGCTGGGCATTGCGATGGCCGACGCACCGGCGGAAGAATCCGACACACCGCTTGCGCCCGGCATGCTGGCCTCGCACTATGCGCCGCGCGCCAGAATTCGGCTGAACGCCAGGGACATTCGTGCCGGTGAAGCGCTATTGGCCTTTGGAGCCAATCGGCCAGACGGTGCCGGGGGCGCCCGGCACACTCTCAACCTTTCCGCATCGGGCGACCTGATCGAAGCCGCCGCCAACCTGTTTTCGCATCTGCGAACGCTCGACGCCCTCAATGCAATCACAATTGCGGTCATGCCTATTCCTGGGGAAGGTCTCGGCGAGGCGATCAACGACCGGCTCATGCGTGCCGCCGCGCCAAAGGAGACCTAGCGATGCACTTTCGGCTCGCGGCTCTCGCACTTTCCTTTTTGATCCCGGCCACTTCAGCGCAGGCGGAAATCCGCAAGCTGATGGGAATCGGCGACGGCAAGCTCACGCCCAAGTTCGAGCTGATCCTTACTCCACCAAAAGGCTGGATTGAAGAGAAGGAGGCCAGCAAGGCGAACGGCGTGCAGATGATGGTGCCGCGCGGAAAGGATTTCCACAGCGCGCCGGCGCTGCTGTACGTCAAGGTGTCGTACCGGCGCGACAAGGAGCAGACGGTCGAGCAGTTCGTCGAGAACAGCCAGAAGCGCTGGCGCGAGAGCGTGCCTGACACCAAGATCGAAAAGCTCACCGACGTCGAGCGCGCCGCAGGACGTCCCGCCTATCTCTCGTATCGCTACGAGAACCCCAGCCGGCCGCAGCAGCGTTTCGAGACGGTTTCGTTCGGCCTCGACTCGGACAAGGACGGCGACGACTTCTTCGTCATGATCGCCGTCACCGGCAAGGACAAGAAGGCGATCGATCAGGCGATGGCGACCTACAACGCCTTCCTGAAGGCGCATTAGCAGCAAGGTGGGCTTGGCGCGAGGCGCAGAGCCCACGCACTCGTCGCACAATTCAGGATCGCGGGAGCTCAGCACACCCTACGCTGGTTACATGGTCCGATCATCACCCACGAGCAAATCACGAATGCCGCGCGTGACAGGGAAGCCATAGCCCTTTCCGGGCTCCAGCCACTCGAGTTTGCCCGACGCGTGGTGATCGCTTGCATAAATTAGAGCGCCGATCATCTTCAGCGCCAGATCAAGCGCTTGCACCGCGTCAACGCCGCCGGCAGCCATTGTCAACGCGCCATCGGGCCAGCCGACTTCAAAGTCACATTTCCACGACGCATCCTCTTCCCTGGGAGCGAAAATACGGATCGGGATTTCAATGTCGCCAGCTATGCGACGCAATTTAAGGACTCGGGTTGCGATAACCATGAACGGGCCTCAATAGATAAGGTCAGGAACTTGCCGCCCGGCAAGACAATTGCCGAGGCGCTCGGCCGCTTGCTTCCAGCAAGCTCGTGCTCGGGACGCGGGCTTCACTGAATTGCATGTCACACCATCCTCGGCATATTTGGCCATGCAATAAAGGGCAGAGCGTCCCCGACGGCGAGCCGCACCGAAACTTTCCATGGGATCGCTATAGTGCACTCCGCCGGTTGCCTCGCTCGTCCATTGTCCGCCATCAGGATTGCCCGCAGGCACGCGCGGCTGATTGGGGTCGACCTTCTCCGTCAGGGTCTGCCGACGCTTCCAAGCGTCATGACCGAAACGCAGCCAATAGTAGTCCGGGCGCCTGCTGCGGAGTTCATCCGGAGAAAGGCTGTCCAAGTGTGCTTTCAGAATTTCGGCGCGGGATTGCCATCGCCGCGCGGGCTGTTGGGAACGCTTTTGTATCCAACGGATCATGTGGTCGCCTCTCGTTCATATGCATATTTTCCTATCTCCCGGCACCACATTTCAAGTATAAATTCCTCTTGACGTCTATTTATTCCTACGATTATATTCCTTCACCTCGCTCAACGAGGGCGTCGACCGGTGACGCCAGTTGGCGGAGCGGGGTGCGGCGCCCGCGGGTGATTGCCTCGTCAGCAGCACTCCCGGGAGGCCTCGGGGCCCCGCCCTACGGACACTACGATCCGTGCGCAGGGAGCCTGCTGGACGGCCCAGGTCATCGCGCAAGCGGCGATCCGGGTTCGCAAGCGCGGCCCGGGAGCCAGTGCGGACAAGCGTAACGCCCCGCACGAAAACGCCGCGGTGAAGCGCCGATAGGCGCGCCGGCTGGCGTCATCAGCCGGCAGTCCCGCAAGGGAACGGCCCGACCGCAAGGCGGGCCACGGGGTGCGGCGATCCGCACCAGCGCCTGTCGGCGCTTCACCTCCCTCGCTTCGCGAGGGAGAATTGCCAAAGCCCGCGCGGACCAGGCGCAGCGGGCGAACACGAGCATGCCCGCGACCCAAACAGGATTTCACCGATGTGGAAACGCAGTACCGAATCCGCTTCATGGCAGATGGCGGAGCAGCGCGCCTGTTTCGGGTTCGAAACTGCGCTATGTTGGCGCCACCCTTTTCTGTTCGAGTGAAAGCGATGCTCAACCCCTCTCCCGACATCATCTCCCGGTTCGCCAAAGTCGTCGGCGAAAAGAACGCCATCACCGATCCGGAAAAGCAGACGCCGTATCTGGTCGAATTCCGCGGCCTGTGGACCGGCCATACCCCGGTGGTGCTGCGGCCGGGCTCCACCCAAGAGGTGTCGGAACTTCTGAAGATCGCCAACGAGACCTCGACCGCGGTCGTGCCCCAAGGGGGCAACACCGGCCTCGTGGGCGGCCAGCTCCCGCATCATGGCGAGGTGGTGCTTTCACTCAACCGGATGGACAAGATCCGAGAGGTCGACGCGGTTTCGAACACCATTACCTGTGAGGCCGGGGTGACGTTGCAGCGGGCGCGCGAAGCCGCCGCCAACGCCGATCGGCTCTATCCGCAACTGTTGCCCTCCGAAGGCACCTGCACCATCGGCGGGAACCTTTCGACCAACGCCGGCGGCACCGCGGCGCTCGCACACGGCGTGGCGCGCTCGCACGCGCTGGGGCTTGAAGTGGTGCTGGCGGACGGTCGCATCCTCAACAATCTGAACAAGCTCAAGAAGGACAACACCGGCTACGACCTGAAGAACCTTTTCATCGGCGCGGAGGGCACGCTCGGCATCATCACCGCGGCCGTGCTGCGCCTGGTGCCGCGTCCGCGCTCGGTCGAGACCGCCTGGGCGGCGATCCCGTCGGTGCAGGCCGCGGTCGACCTGCTGGGGCTTGCCGCCGAACGTACTGCCGGCGGCGTCACCAGCTTCGAGATCATGTCGCGCGAGGGCATCGAGATCGTGGTCAAACACGCCGGAGCGCGCAATCCGCTCGCCACGGCGTCGCCCTATTGCGTGCTGATCGAGCTGTCGTCGCAGCGGCGCGAGGGCCTGCGCGAGTCATTGGAGCAAATTCTCGCCGAAGGACTGGAGAAGAACCTCGTGCTCGACGCCACGATCTGCGAGAGCGTCGAACAGGCCAAGGCGTTCTGGAAAATCCGCGAACAGTTCGGCGAGATGCAGGGCCGCGAGGGCGGCTCGATCAAGCACGATGTCTCGGTGCCGGTCGCCAACATCCCGGCCTTCATCGAGGAAGGCAACGCGGCGGCGCGCAAGCTCATCCCGGGCTGCCGGCCGCTGCCGTTCGGCCACGTCGGCGACGGCAACATCCACTACAACATCACGCAGCCGGTCGGCGCCGACAAGGCCGAATACCTCAAGCGCTGGGACGACATGAACGACGTGATCTACAAGATCGTGCTCAAACACGGCGGCTCGGTATCGGCCGAGCATGGCGTTGGCATCGTGAAGCGCGATTACCTGCCGAAGATCAAGGATCCGGTCGCGTACGAGCTGATGAAGACGCTCAAGCGGACGCTCGACCCGAAGGGCATCCTCAATCCCGGCAAGGTGCTGTGAGCGCCGGACGCACCGGGCATTAGATGCTTGCTCGTTTGATCGATGCCGACGTGGTGCTGCGCGCCGGGCGGGACCGCCGCGTGCAATTGCTGGTCGCCGCCGCGTTCGTTCTCTACCTCCTCTACCACCTCACCCGATTCCAGTTCGCGCAGATGTGGTCGATCACGCTGGTCGGCGACGCGGCGATCTTGTTCGAAGCCTCCAGGGACACGTTCGCGCGCGCCGCGTATCCCGACGGCACGTTTCCCTATTCGCCGTCGGCGGTGATCCTGTTCCGCGCGCTCGGCCTGGCAGGGCCGACGATCTTCATGCTCGGCTGGTACGCCTTGATGGCGACGGGCCTGATTGTGTCGGTGCGAGCCGCGCTGACGCAAGAACGGAGCGAAATCCGCGCCGCGTGGCCGCTGATCGGAGTGGTCGCGGTGATCCTGGCCGGCTCGCCGATCAGTTGGGACCTGCGCAACGCCAATAGCAATCTTGTCTACCTCGGTCTCGTCATGGCCGGGTACTCACTGTCGGGGCGCCGGCCGGGGGTAGCCGGCGTGCTGGTGGGCTTAAGCGTCTCGCTCAAGCTCTACAGTGGGCTGCTGTTGGCGTGGCTGATGGTGAACGGCCCGCGCCGGATGTTCTACGCAGGCGCTGCAGCAATGCTCGCGCTCTGGATATTGCTTCCGCTTGCGTTGTTCGGTCTCGACGGCACGGTGCAACTCTACGCGGGCTGGCGCGAGCAGGTCGCACACATCGCGGACCTGACCTATCACACCGCGCTCGCGGCAAACCGCGAGACCGGCCCGCCGATCGTCACGCTACACAAGGCGATCGTCAATCTCACCGGCGAAAGCTTCCAGTCGTCGATGACCCACGTCTGGCTCTGGGTGCTGCGTACGATCTGGGTCGCCGCGCTGCTCTGGTACGCGTGGCGATGCCGCCACTGCCTCTTCGCCACAGCGCCCTCGCGAGCGGCGCTGGCAGACTGGACCGTCCTGCTACTCGCGCCGTTGCCGTTCAGTCCCTGGCTTGAGCCCTATCACGCGATCCCGCTGCTGGTCGGCGCCATGCTGTGCACCGCAATCGCGCTGGACAAGCAAGTCGAGCGCCGCGATCGAACCATCGCACTCGCGGCGCTCGCCGCGCTGGCGCTGTTCCTCATGGTGAGAGCGCCGTTCGCCATCCGGGGCCTGCAGATGCTGGCGCAATTCGTCGCCCTGACCGTTGCCCTCGGGGCGTTACGGCCGCGGCTGCCGCGATCACCGGCTTGAACCGCCCACTTCACCGCACCGCGCCGGGAGGTGGGCAGAAATCGCGCTGGTTGCGACTTTTGTCACCCTTTGCTGGGCTCCCGCCGCCCGATAACATGCCCTTGGACATGAAGATTGCGCGGCAGCAACGCCGGCAGCCAAGCCATTCCATGGAGGGAACACCCATGACGACATCTCGCCGGACTTTCCTGAAGAACAGCCTCGCCGTCACAGCAGCCACCAGCCTGCCGGCTCCCGCCGTGCTGGCGCAGGGCGCGGCCGTTGAACTCAAGCTGCACAGTTTCGTGCCGCCGACCCATGTGATCTGGACCGACGTGATCACGCCGTGGACCCAGGAGGTGGCGAAGCGCAGCAATAACCAGCTCACGGTCAAGCTCTATCCGGCCATGCAACTCGGCGGCAAACCGCCGGAGCTCTATCGCCAGGCCGTCCAGGGCATCGCCGACATCATCTTCAGCCTGCCCGGCTACACCTCCGCCGAATTCCCAATGATGGCGCTGACCGAACTGCCCGGCACCGCGACCAGCGCCGACGACGGCACCAAGAAGCTGTGGGCCAATTTCGACAAGTTCCTGGCGCGCGATTTCAAGGGCACCAAGGTGCTGATGCTGTGGAACTCGGACTCGGCCTCGCTCATGAGCAAGGCCAAGCCGATCAAGACGCTCGATGACATGAAGGGCATGAAGATCCGCACCCCGTCGGCGGCGCAGACCGCGCAGCTCGACGCGCTTGGCGCCACGCCGATCGACATGCCGGTGACGCAGATCTACAACAACCTCGACCGGGGCGTGATCGACGCCACCATGATCCCGATGTCGGCCGCGCTCGACTTCAAGCTGATTGAGGTCGCGAAGTACTACACGGTCGATGCGCCGCTCGGCCGTTCGCCCTTTATGGTGGTGATGAACGAAGCGAAATACGCCGGCCTGCCGCCGAACCTGAAGAAGGTGATCGACGACACCACCGGGCTGCAACTCAGCCTCAAAGGCGCCGCGGCCTACGACAAGAAGAACACCGAGGCGGTCGAGCAGGCGAAAAAGACCCGCGAACTCATCCCGCTATCCAAGGCCGAATATCAAAAGTGGCAAGCCGCTTTCAAGCCGATGATCCAGAAGCAGGTTGAGGCCGGTGAGAAGGCCGGCCTGCCGGCGAAAGGACTGGTCGGCGCGTATAAGCTGCTCAGCTAACGAGGCGGCGAACGATTCGTTGGGGGGACGGTTTGGAAGAGTTGGGTCACACCGAGAGCCCGAAGGGGCCCTTCGGCAACTTCCTGCGCTTGCTGGCGGTCGCCGGCGGCTGGGTGCTGATGGCGTTGATGTTCTACACGGTCACCGACGTCGTGGCCCGCTACATCTTCAACCGTCCGTTCCGCGGCTCATTGGAGATCACCGAGTTCTCGATGGCGGTGATCGTGTTCCTCGGCATCGCCTATTGCGGCTGGGTCGGCAGCCACGTCGCGGTCGACATCTTCGAACGGCCGCTTGAAAACCCGCGGCTGCGCTTTATCCCGGTCGTCCTCACTTTGGTCAGCGCCCTGCTGTTCGCCGCCATCGCCTGGCTGACCGCGTCCGATGCGATCTTCGCGTCGCACCGGATCAGCAACATGATGCGCTGGCCGCACTGGCCGTTCCAGGCCATCGTCGCCTTCGGCGCGGCGATGTACGCCACGGTGCTGTTCATGCAGTGCGTGCGGATGCTGCGCGGCAACAGCCAGGAAAACAAATGACCTCCGCCAACTGGATCGGCCTGCTCGGGATCGCGGTGCTGCTGCTGTTGATGGCGCTGCGCATGCCGATCGGCACCGCCATGCTGCTGGTCGGCATCATCGGCTTCGGCTTGCTCAACGGCTGGCCCGCGGCGCTCGCCGCGCTCGGCAACTATCCCTATCAATACGCCGCGGTCTACGACTTCTCCGTCATTCCGCTGTTCGTGCTGATGGGCAATCTCGGCTCGGTATCCGGCATGGCGCGCGACCTCTATTCGGCGGCCTATTCCTGGATCGGCCACGTGCGCGGCGGCCTCGCCCACGCCACCATCCTGGCCTGCGCGGGATTTGCCGCAGTGTCGGGATCGAGCGTCGCCTCGGCTGTCACCATGGGCAAGGTCTGCCTGCCGGAGATGCGGCGGTACAACTACAGCCACCGCCTTGCGACCGGCGTGATCGCCGCCGGCGGCACGCTCGGCATCTTGATTCCACCCTCCACCGCCTTTGTGATCTACGGACTGCTCACCGAGCAATCGATCGGCCGCCTGCTGCTCGCGGGCATCCTGCCGGGCCTGCTGCTCACTGGGCTGTTCATGGTGACGGTGGCGATCTGGATGCACTTCCAGCCGCAGTATGGCCCGCCCGGCCCGCGCACCGACTGGCAGGAGCGCAAGGCCAGCATGACGCGCGCGCTGCCGATGATGTCGATCGTGCTGGTGAGCATCGGCGGCATTTATGTCGGCGTGTTCACCCCGACCGAGGCCGCCGCGGTCGGTGCCGTCATGGCGTTGGGCGTTGCGCTGTGGCGCAAGTCGCTCGGCGGCGGCAACCTCTCCACCATCCTGGTCGAGACGGTCAACACCACCGCACTGGTGTTCCTGATTCTGATCGGCGCGCTGATCTTCGGGCCGTTCCTCGCGCTCAGCGGCTTGCCGGAAAAGATCGCCCAGGGCCTCGCCGGCCTCGACGTGCCGCGCGTCGTCATCCTGATCATGGTCCTGGCGGTTTACATCGTGCTCGGCACCTGGATGGAAGGCTTCTCCATGCTGGTGCTGACCTTGCCGATCGTCATTCCGATCATGGTCGCACTGCAATACGACCTGATCTGGTTCGGCGTTGTGATGGTAATCGTGCTGGAGATGGGGCTGATAGACCCGCCGGTCGGCATCAACGTATTCATCGTCAAAGGTCTGGTGCCCGATGTGCCGATGACCGACATTTTCGCAGGTATCCTTCCGTTCTGGTTCGCCATGATGGTCTGCATCGCGATCCTGATCGTGTTCCCGGACATCGCGACGTTCATTCCCAACACCATGATTGGGAAGTAGCTTTACGCGCTAGAACAGCGAGCCCTGCCCGCTGTCGTTTGCCCTGCGCTTGATCCGAGGCGGCTGCGCGGCGTCCGGCGGCGCCGTGTACGGCTCGACCAGATCGGGCGTGTCGTTGGTGGCCTTGTTGACTGCCGGCGACACCTCGTAGACCTCCATCGAGCCGTCCGGCGCCGGCCTGATCAGTTCTGCCGCGAGCCGCGCATCGGCCTCGCTGCTCAGCCACAGATCGAATTGCTCCTGCGGTACGATCACCGGTGCGCGATGATGCACCGCGCCCATCACCTTGTTGGCCTGCGTCGTAACGATCGCGGCGGTGTCCATCTCCTCGCCATTCGGACCGACCCAAGTCTCCCACAAGCCGGCGAACGCCAGCGGCCCGCCGCCCGGCCGCCGGGCATGAAATGCGCGCCGGCGGCCGCCTTCCACCTTCCATTCGTAGAAGCCGTCGGCCGGAAACAGGCAGCGCCGCCGCCTGATCGCATTCTTGAAGGCGGGCTTATCGTTGAGCGTCTCGCCCCGCGCGTTGATGAGGAGCGCGAAGCCCTTGGGATCCTTGACCCAGGCCGGGATCAAGCCCCAGCGCACCAGCGCGAAGTGCCGCTCGCCGCCGACGATACGCACCACCGGCACCGGCTGGGTCGGCGCCACGTTGTAGCGGGGCGGAAAGTTGGGCCGCTCCGGATAACGGAACAGCGCCCGGATCGCCTCCGGCGCGGTTGTGATACAGTACCTTCCGCACATCCTATTCTCCGCCCCGCCGCCCCAAAGTTTAGCGGGTCCTCGGCCAGCAAGACTGCTGCAATTACATGGACGCCTGGGGGATTCATTGATGCCGTTGCTTGCCGCCAAAGCGATGCAGCATGCCCCGGCGGCTGCCGCTCCCGCAGCGGCGGCAATACACATTTCCACCGTCAATCGTCGCACCGGACTGTCCACCGATTACCTCAACCATTTCACCGAGGCGGTCATGGTGCTGGAAATGGGCACGATGATGCCCGATTGCCTGGAAGACCTGCGAGCCTGGCAGCCGAAGACCTACCCGGAACACTTCGCGGCCTCCCGCTTCGCCGACCGCAACGCCGTCTTCGCTGCCTACGACTCTGCCCGTCCAACGGCCCGCGACGCGCTGACCCGAGCCTCGGCACTTCTCAACGCGATCCTGGCCGATGCCCGCGATACGCTGCTCGCGAAACTGGGAACGCCGGAGGCGAAATCGATTGCACGGCGCGCAGCGGCTCGCGCCAGGCCGTTGATCGCGCGCGCCGCCAGCGTCATCAACGGCAGCAATGCCGACGGCGATGCGCCCACACAGGCGGCCGTCGACGCGCTGTTCGCCCGGTGAACCCGTCGTCCGATCCGCGCGCCTATCCGGACCGGCCGATCCTGGCCGTGAGCGCCGCCATCATCCGCGATGGCCGCGTGTTTATCGCCCGCCGCGCACGCGGCCCCGCGCTCGGTGTATGGACCATGCCGGGCGGCATGGTCGAAGCAGGCGAAACGGTTAGCGAGGCGCTGGTTCGCGAAATCCTGGAAGAAACCTCGATGACGATCGAACCCGTCGTGCTGGCCGGCCACCGCGAAGTGGTGGTGCGCGACGATGACGGCAAGGTGTCGCGCCATTTCGTCATCCTCTGTTTCGCAGCACGTTGGGTCTCGGGCGAAACCAAGCTCAACGACGAGCTGGACGATTTCAAATGGGTGCGTCCATCCGATCTCAGGGAGCTCAAGACCACCGAGGGCCTCGACGAGATCGTCGCCGTGGCCTTTGAGCGGATGGAAGCAGCCGGCTGAAGGAGCGCAGCTTGCGCAGGCCGCCCGGGCGGCGCATATGTCACGCGACCTCGATGCTCAAACGCGCCCTCACCATCGCCGTGATCGTGCTCGCCGTGACCGGCTTGCCGTCCCGCTCGAGCGGCCAGAACATCGAAGGCGGCCCCGCTCCCTATGACGGCGACCTGCAGCGGCTCGCCGAAATTCTCGGCGCGCTGCACTACCTGCGCGGCATCTGCGGCGCCAACGACGGCCAGAAGTGGCGGAACGAGATGCAGGCCCTGCTTGACGCCGAGACGCCGAGCGGGGAGCGGCGCAATCGCCTTCAGGTTCGTTTCAACCGCGGCTATCGGGGCTTCCAGCAGACCTACCGGACCTGCACGCCCGCCGCCGACCTGGTGATCCGGCGCTATCTCGACGAAGGCGCCAAAATCGCCCGCGAGATCACGGCGCGCTATTCCAACTGATCCGGCACGCCGCAGCCGTTAACCGCGCCGATTAACCTTTCTTAAAGGTGCGCCGTGTGCCCGCCGATCCGCGTGCTAACGTGCGGGTGCGGCTCAGGAGCAAAGGCTGCGGCGTACGCCGCCAATTCGACATGCACACTATCAAGCCAATACTGCCCAACCGCGATCCGGCTACGCCCGAGACCGAACAGAAACAGGCCGCGCTCAGCTATCTCTATGAGGCTTGGAGCGAAGCGCGCCTCGATGGCATCGACGACGATTGCATGGCGCAGGCGTGCCTGTTCGCCGCTTTCGCCGAATTGGTTGCCACCTATGGCGAGGAAGCCGCAGCGCGCTACGCCGAAACACTTTCGGCGCGCGTGCGCAAGGGCGACTTCACGATCCAGCTTTCGCGACAGTAGCAGCACCAATCGATCAGTACGCCTTCGGCTGCGTCAGGCCGTGCAGCCGATTCATGACGTTGTCGATTAAACGAAGCAGAATGGCAACCGGAAGTGGGGGGACAATTGGAGCGCGATAAAAAATCTGACGGCCTGCTTCACCCTTGGGCAGCCAGCGTTTCCGCGAACCTGACCACCTCGCCTTGCCCGGGCGTCAGCAGTTCGCCCTGCCACATGACCTTGCGGCCGCGTACGAAGGTCCCGACCGGCCATCCGGTCACCGCCATGCCGTCATAGGGCGTCCATCCGGCGCGCGACTTGATCCAGCGGTTGGCGATGGTTTCGCGCCGCTTGAGGTCCACGACGGTCAGATCGGCATCGTAGCCGGCTGCGATCCTCCCCTTGCCCGCGATGCCATAAATTCGCGCCGGCCCGGCGCTGGCAAGATCGACAAACCGGGCAAGCGACATTCGGCCGGCATGGACGTGATCGAGCATGACGGGGACCAAAGTCTGAACCCCGGTCATACCGGAGTGCGTTTTTGGATACGGATGAGACTTTTCCTCCAGCGTATGGGGCGAGTGGTCGGAGCCGACGGTGTCGATCACGCCCTGGGCAAGGCCGCGCCAAATTCCCTCGCGGTGCGAGGCGTCGCGAACCGGCGGATTGAGCTGCGCCAGGGTGCCGAGGCGCTCGTAACAATCGGGCGCCACGAGCGTGAGGTGCGCGGGCGTCGCCTCGGCGGACGCCACGTCCTTGTGCCGAGCAAGGAATTCCGCCTCTTCTTTCGTGGTGACGTGGAGCACGTGGACGCGCTTTCCGGTTTCTTGCGCCAGGCGGATCAGCCGCTCCGTGCACATCAGCGCGGCGGTCGGGTCCCGCCACACCGGATGTGAGCGCGGATCGCCCTCGACGCGCAGGTGCATGCGTTCACGTAACCGATATTCGTCCTCCGAATGAAACGCCGCGCGGCGCCGGACCGCATTGAGCACGCTGCGTACGCCCTCATCGTCCTCGATCAGCAGCGAGCCGGTCGACGATCCCATGAACACCTTGACCGCGCAGGCGCCTGGCATCCGCTCCAGCTCGGCAAGCTGGTGCGTGTTCTCACGCGTTGCCCCGATATAGAACGCGAAATCGCAATGCATGCGGTGATGCGCGCGCTTCACCTTGTCGGCGAGCGCTTGCGCATTGGTGGTGGTCGGCTCGGTGTTGGGCATCTCGAACACCGCGGTGACGCCGCCCATCGCGGCCGCGTGCGAGCCCGTCTCCAGGTCTTCCTTGTGGGTAAGGCCTGGCTCGCGCATGTGCACGTGGCTGTCAATGACGCCCGGCAGCACGTGCAGGCCGCGGCAATCGATGATTTCAGCGGCAGAGCCGGACACCCCTCCAATCGCGGCGATTCGGCCGCCGGACACCGCGACGTCGCGGATGCCTTCGCCATCATGATTGACGACCACGCCACCCTTGAGAATCAGGTCGTAACTTGCCGCCATAACAATCCACCTATTCCAATCACCGGTCTTGAGAGGGCCGCCTCAGCGGCTTACGTTCGCCAACAGCCAGAGGCAATCGGAATCGCATGAAAGCTGCACTTCTCCCCGACCGCGGCGTGGTCAAGGTCGCCGGCGATGAGGCGCGGACGTTTCTCAACGGCCTGCTCACTGCCGACATCGCGCAGGTTTCGCCACAGGGCGCGCGTTTCGGCGGGCTGCTCACCCCGCAGGGCAAGATCATCGTCGATTGCATCGTCGTCGAGGCGGAAACCAAGGACGGCGGCGGATTCTTCCTCGATTGTCCGCGCGCACTGGCGTCGAACCTGCTGGAAAAGCTGAAATTCTACAAGCTACGTGCCAAGGTAACCATCGACGATGCCTCGCCGTCGCTCGGCGTGCTGGCCATTTGGGATGGCAACGGAAACACCGAGCACGGCTTGGTGTATGCCGATCCGCGCCTGCCCGCGCTCGGACAGCGCGCGATCCTGCCGCCGGAATCCACGGTGCAAGCCGTGGCCGATCTTGGCGCGCAACTGGTCGACGCCGCCGAATACGACGCGCATCGCATCGCGCTTGGCGTGCCCCGCGGCGGATTCGATTTCATCTATGGCGACGCATTCCCGCACGAAGCCGACATGGACCAGCTCAACGGCGTCGATTTCGAGAAGGGCTGCTATATCGGCCAGGAGGTCGTGTCGCGGATCGAGCATCGCGGCACTGCGCGCAACCGCGTCGTACCGGTTGCCGCGGACGGCTCAGCGCCCGAAGCCGGCATGCCGGTGATGGCTGGCGACAAGCAGGTCGGCTTGACCGGTTCGGCAGCCGGCAGCCAGGGTCTCGCGATGCTTCGTCTCGACCGCGTCGCTGATGCGCAGGCCGCGGGCACGCGGCTGACCGCCGGCGGCGTTACCCTTCATCCGCGCAAGCCCGAGTGGGCGCGCTTTCCCTTTCCGGGCGACAAGGCCGCCGAATGAGCAGCGCGATCCAGCATGCCGACGGGCTTTATCGCTGCACTTGGCCCGACGAAGGCAATCAGGTCTACGTCGACTATCACGATACCGAATGGGGCGTGCCCGAGTGGGACGACCGCGCGCTTTACGAGAAGCTGGTGCTCGACGGCTTCCAGGCCGGACTTTCCTGGATCACCATCCTGCGCAAGCGCGAGAACTTCCGCAAAGCGTTCGACAATTTCAATCCCGAGAAGATTGCGCGCTACGACGCGCGCAAGAAGGCGTCGCTGATGAAGGACGCCGGGATCGTGCGCAACAGGCTCAAGGTCGAAGGCGCGGTGCTTTCGGCGCGCGCATGGCTTGAGGTGATGGAAAAGGGTCCTGGCTTTTCGGTTCTGCTGTGGGACTTCCTCGACGGCAAGCCGAAGCTCAATCAGTTCAAGACCACCAAGCAGATCCCCGCCGAGACACCGCTCTCGAAGGCGATGTCCAAGGCGCTCGCATCGAGAGGCTTCAAGTTCGTCGGGCCGACCATCGTCTATGCCTTCATGCAGGCGGTCGGCATGGTCAACGACCATCTGGTGAAGTGCCACCGGCACGAAGAATGCCGCGCGCTCGGCGCCAAGAAAAAGAAATGAGCGCGCGGCCGCAGCGGCAGCGCGCGATCCCGCCCCGCGCCTGGCAGCGCATGCTGTCGGGCCGGCGGCTCGACCTGCTCGACCCCTCCCCGCTCGACGTCGAGATCGAGGACATCGTGCATGGCCTTGCCCGCGTCGCGCGCTGGAACGGCCAGACCTCCGGCGCGCACATCTTCTCGGTGGCGCAGCACACGCTGCTGGTCGAGGCGATCGCGCGGGCGCGCTCGCCTCGGCTCGACCGCAAGCGGCGGCTGGCGGTCCTGCTGCACGATGCGCCCGAGTACGTGATCGGCGACATGATCTCGCCGTTCAAGGCGGTGATCGGCGACTCCTACAAGGCCGTGGAAGCCCGGCTGCTGGCCGCGATCCACCTCCGCTTCGGCCTCCCCGTGAAGCGCGCCGAGGAGTTCAACGGCCTGCTCAAGAGCGCCGACATGGCGGCGGCCTATCTCGAAGCCACGCGGCTTGCCGGATTCGACGAAAACGAGGCACGCCGTTTCTTCGGCCCGCCACCCAAGCTTTCGCCGGCCGTCGAGCGCGACTATCTCACCCCCTGGTCTGCCAAGGTCGCGGAAAACAGGCTGCGCGAGCGGCTCGAAAGCCTCGTTCGCGAGTGACGCTTCCGCAGTGCGGGCGGGCACTCTATATCTTCATATCTTCCAATGATTCTGGAAGGACCCGCATGATCCACGTCTGTTCGCTGGCCCGCCTGCACGACACCGTCAATGAAACTGGCGCCCGCCATATCGTAACCCTCCTGAAAACCGTGGACCGGGTGCAGCGTCCGACCACAGTCGAGGAAGTCAATCACCTCATCCTCGGTATGGACGACATCACCGAGCCGCTCGACGGCTATACGCATCCCGGTGAGGAACACGTGTCGCGATTGATCGACTTCGCGCAGCGGTGGGACCGCAGGGCCCCGATGGTGATCCACTGCTACGCCGGTATCAGCCGCTCGACCGCGGGCGCGTTCGTTACGGCTTGCGCGCTCAACCCGACGCGCGACGAAATCAAGATCGCGCAGGCGATCCGCGATGGCTCTGCGACTGCGACGCCGAATATCCGCATTGTCACGCTGGCCGACCAGTTGCTCGGCCGCCGCGGCCGCATGATCGGCGCGATCCAGGCGATCGGCGCCGGCCGCGCCGCCGCCGAAGGCGACCCGTTCCGGCTCGATCTCGAGTAGCCATGCCCAAGGCCGCTCACACGCCGCAAACCGCCCACGCTCCAATCGAGATCGGGCTAACCGCTGCGATCGTGGCGGTGGAGGCGGACGAGCCGTACATCCTGGTGTCCAACGACGCCAAGAGCGAGGTCCGCGCCGGCTTGCCCTACGGCATTTTCGATCCGGTGGCGCACCGCACCTTCGAGATCGGCCTGCGCGCATGGGTGTCGGCACAGACCGCGCTCAATGTCGGCTATGTCGAGCAGCTCTACACATTCGGCGATCGCGGCCGGCACGCCGAGCCCGGCGACACCGGCTCGCATGTTGTCTCGATCGGTTATCTCGCGCTGACGCGGTTCTCGCAAAACGCCGCGGCGCTGCGCGCAGCGGGCGCCGGCTTCGAGCCGTGGTACCGCTTCTTCCCTTGGGAAGACTGGCGTGGCGGGCAGCCCGACATCCTCGACACCATCGTGCCGCTGCTCGAGCAATGGGCGAAGAGCGGCAAGGACGATCCGGCCCGCCCGCCCGGCCGGCGCGAGCGGCTGCGGCATTGCTTCGGTGTCGGCGGTTCGCCGTGGGACGAGGAGAAGGTGCTCGACCGTTACGAACTGCTCTACGAAGCGGGCCTAGTCGACGAGGCGCGGCGCGACGGTCGCGAGGCTGTGGCGCGCGGCAAGGCCGGCGCGCTTGGCGAATCGATGCGCTTCGACCATCGCCGCATTCTCGCCACGGCGATCGCGAGGCTGCGCGCCAAGCTGAAATATCGCCCCGTGGTGTTCGAACTGATGCGGGCAGAGTTCACGCTGACTGAATTGCAGCGCACGGTGGAAGCGATCTCGGGACGGCATCTGCACAAGCAGAATTTCCGCCGGCTGGTCGAGACCGCAGCGCTGGTCGAGCCGACTGGGGAAACCTCAACCGCCACCGGCGGCCGCCCGGCGGCGGTCTATCGCTTCCGCCGCGACGTCACGCACGAGCGGCCCGCGCCGGGCCTGCGGTTCGGCGGTCGCGGCTGAGAACGATTCAAAAATCGACGGGAGCCGTGAACCGGAAACCGGTGCATTGCGACCAAACCCGGCATACCGCGTGCGGAAAATGATCTAGCATCGCGCTCGGCCGGGGGCTTCCATGGAATTCCTGCTGCTCGTCGGATGTGGCGTGCTGCTGCTGATGGTCCTGAAAAGGGTCAATGCGGCGCACGGTCAGACGCAAAGCTATCAGCGCACGCTTGCGGATATCAGCGACCGCCTCGACGAACTGGTGCGGCGGATTGCGATCCTGACACCCGGCGCCGGACCGGCTCCGGCGACCGCCACGCCTGGCGACAAGGCGCAACCGCCTTCCGTGGATGACGACGCAGCAGCGCAACCGGCCAGGGCCAAAACCGAAAACATCCGGGTCTGGGACTACAGCACCCCGGTTCCGAAGCTGCCCGACGAGCCACCGCCCGCGGCGGCGGCCGAACCGCCCAAGATGGCGGAACCGCCCCCCGAGCCAACTCCCGCTTCCGAGCCGGTGCAGCCGGAAACCGGCGCAGACGCACCGCCGCCCGGCGATGCACCGCCCGCAGACACGGCGCCGCCCGCCTCCAGCGGACCGAATTTCGGCGATTTCGAAAAGCGCTTCGGCACGCAATGGGTGGTGTGGGTCGGCGGCATCGCGCTGGCGCTCGGCGGCATCTTCCTGGTGCGCTACTCCATCGAGGCGGGCCTGTTCGGTCCGGGGCTGCGCATCATCTTCGGCGCGATCCTCGCGCTCGTTCTGGTCGGGTTGGGCGAGCTCGCGCGGCGGCGCGAGATCATCTCCGGCCTCGACAAGATTCCGACCGCCGCTCACATCCCGAGCATCCTGACCGCGGCGGGTACAACGTCCGCTTACGCCGACGTCTGGGCCGCGCACGCGCTCTACAACTTTCTTTCGCCAGCCGTAGCCTTCGTGCTCCTCGGTCTGGTGGCACTCGGCGCGCTCGCCGCCGCGCTCCGCCACGGCCCGGCGCTCGGCGGCCTCGGGCTGGTCGGCGCCTATGTGACGCCGCTCCTGGTCGGCTCGCAGGAGCCGAGCTATTGGGCGCTTTACATCTATCTCACAGTAGTCACCGCCGCTGCTTATGCGTTGGCGCGCATCCGGATGTGGCGCTGGCTCGCGATCACCGCCGCGGTGGCATCGATCCTGTGGATGTTCGTCGGCATGGAAGACCCCGGCCACGGCTCGCTGCCAGCGCACGCCTTCTATGCCGCGGCCGGTTTCGCGCTCGCGGCGTATTTCATCGTCGCGGGATTGTTCGCCGGCCCGCCGGCGGAGCCGGGCTGCATTGACCCGGTGTCGTGCGGCGTCCTCGCCGGCTACCTGTTCGGCGCCTTCTTGCTGGCAATCGCAACCGCGCACGCGCCGCTCGCGGTGGCGACGCTGTTCGCGCTGATGGCCGCCACCGTGGCGATCGCATGGCGCAGCGAGGCCGCACTGCTTGCCGTGCCGGTTGCCGCCATTCTCGCGGTGCTGCTGGTCGGGCACTGGGTGCTGAACTGGTGGTTCGTGCAAGTGGTCCCGCGCGGACCTTGGTCCAGCGCACTGGACATCAAACTCACTGGGATCGGCCTGCACGTGACGTTCGCGGCCGCAACCGCCGCGCTGTTCGGCGGCGCCGGCTATCTCGTGCAGGGCCGTTCCGAGCAACCGGCCTTCTCGATGCTGTGGGCGACGATCGCGGTCGCAACGGCCATCATCATGCTGATCCTGGTCTACTACCGCGTCACCCAGTTCGACCGCTCGTTCGCCTTTGCCTGTTTGGCGTTGCTGCTGGCCGCCGCATCGGCGTTCGCGACCGAGCAACTCTGGAAACGCGAGCCAAGACCGGGCACGTCCGAAGCGGGTGCCATCTTCGCGACCGGCGCGGTCGCGGGGCTCGCTCTCACGCTCACCTTCGCGCTTGAGAAGGGCTGGCTGACGGTCGGGCTGTCGCTGATGGTGCCAGGCATCGCCTGGATCGCCGACCGGCGCCCGCTGCCGATGCTTCGCAAGCTGTGTGCGCTCCTGGCTGTCCTGGTGCTGGCGCGGGTGTTCTGGGATCCGCGCATCGTCGGCGAAAACATCGGAACCACCCCGATCTTCAACTGGCTGCTCTGGGGCTATGGCGTTCCAGCCGTGTCGTTCTGGATCGCCGGCCGCCTGCTGCGCCGCCACAGCGACGACCTGCCGTCGCGCTCGGTCGAATCCGCCGCGATCACGTTCACCGCGCTGACCGCCTTCCTGGAAATCCGCCACCTGATGAACGACGGCGACATCTACAAGCCGGGCGTGCGCCTCGGCGAGCTCGGCCTGCAGGTGTCGACCGGCCTTGCCATGGTGATCGGCATGGAGCACGTGCGCGCCCGTGTGAACAGCGTGATACATGACTGGGGCGCGCGTATTTTCGCAGTGCTCGCGTTCATGGGAATCATCGCGTTGCTGCTCCCACAGAATCCGCTGGTGACCGGCCAGGCGGTCGGCGGCATGTTCTTCAACTACGTGCTGCTCGGCTACGGCATCCCCGCCGTGCTGCTCGGCGTGCTGGCGCGCGTTATCAAGTCCAGCCGGCCGCAGATCTATTATGTCGCGGCCGCCGTGACCTCGATCCTGATGATGCTGGTCTACCTCACGCTCGAGGTGCGCACCCTGTTCCAGGGCAGCATCCTCAAGGGCGGCATCATGAGCGATGCGGAGGACTACACCTACTCGGCGGTGTGGCTCGCCTTCGGCGTCGCGCTGCTGATCGTCGGCGTCGTGCTGAAGTCGCAGCCGGCGCGGCTCGCCTCGGCGGCGGTCGTGATCCTGACGATCGGCAAGGTGTTCCTGCACGACCTCGCCGGCGTGCAGGGGATTTTCCGCGCCCTGTCGTTCATCGGGCTTGGCCTGGTGCTGATGGGGATCGGCTGGCTGTACCAGCGATTGCTGTTTCCACGCCAGCCCACAAAAGCAGAGGCCGGCGCGGCGCCTCGTGACACGGCCTCCCGGGTTGCGTTTGGGCTTAAGGCCGCGCCTTGATTTCGCACCAGCGCATGGCGCCACCGATGCGGAAATGGTTGGTGTCCTTCTCGGCCACCGGATAACAGCCGTCGCCGCCGCCGTCGAATTCTTTCCGGGCGAGACAGATCTCTTGGCCGCGCGCCCGCACCGTGGCGCGGTCGCGCATGTCTGCATCGCGATGCGTGTTGAAGCGTCGGTAGGCGACGTTGACGATGCCGTGCTGGTTGAACACGCCATAGCCCTGCGTGCCGTCAACGCACTGAATGAGGAATTGCTTGCCCGTCAGGAGCCGCGCCGCCTCGGCACCGCTGAAAGGACAGCGAACGAGGCCAAGACCTTCGAGGCCAAGATCTTGCGGACCGGCTTTGCCATGTTTGACACCCCTGAAACGAACGCGCGTGAATTGCGCCGCACTTGAATCAATGTGCATCATTGTCCGCGACATGCCACGCCCGTTCTGATTTCCTGGTTAGCGAACGCAGTAAATACGCCGCTTTGGAGCGACACCGCATGCTTTCGTGGGACGACTTCCGCCATGTGAAGGCGATCGCCGACACCGGCTCGCTCAACGGCGCGGCGCAGGCGCTCGGCATTAACCACTCCACGGCGTTCCGTCGCCTCGGACAGATCGAGCAGCGGCTCGGCACGCGACTCTTCAAGCGCGACCGCGCTGGCTATTCGCTAACGCCTGCCGGCGAGGAAATGGTGCGGCTTGCGGAGCGCATGGAGCAGGACGTCGCGTCTTTCGCGCCCGGCAAGAACGGCAAGCCGGCGCAATCATCTTCAGCGGCGAGCGGCGTGGTGCCGGCCGAGACCATCATGTCGCAGTCCGGCCTCGAATTCCTCCAGGCGATGGTCGCCGGCGAGGTGCCGCAGGCACCCATGGCCGCGACGCTGGGCTTCCGGATCGCTGATGTGGCGGAAGGCCACGCGGTGTTCGAGGGCACGCCGGAGTTCCGGCTCTACAATCCGATCGGGACGGTGCACGGCGGATTTGCCGCATCGCTGCTCGATTCGGCGCTCGGCTGCGCGATCTTCTCTACTCTGACAAAAGGCGAGTCCTGGACCACGCTGGAGCTCAAGCTCAATTTCGTGCGCGCGATGAGCAAGGACACCGGGCCGGTGCGCGCCGAGGGGCGCATCATTCATCGCGGCCGCACCGTCGCCACCTCGGAAGGCACGCTGAAGGATCGCGTGGGCAAGCTTTACGCCCACGCCACCACGACGTGCATGATCTTTCCGGCGAAGAGCTAGACTAGACTAGTCGCTCGATTTAGCTAGATTGCAGGGTATAGGTGTTTGAGTTTGACACGGGCGTCTTTGGTTGTGAATTGCCAGTCTGACTTGGTGTGATAGGCATTGCGGTCGTGTTCCCAGGCGACGATTTCGTCCTTGAGGATTTGTTTGTCGGGGATGCGGCGGTCGAGACACTGGGAGGCGAGGACGCCGAGTTCGGACTCGGCGAGGTTGAGCCAAGAGCCATGCTTTGGGGTGTAGTGCCATTCGAAGCGCTCGACGAGCCGTCTGGCTTCGGCGGCCGGGAAGGCCTCGTAGAGCGACGCCTTGCTGTGGATGTTGAGGTTGTCCTGGACGAGCACGATGGTCTTGGCCTGCGCGAAGTGGCGATCGGCCAAATCCTTCAAGACATGCGCATAGTCGATGGCGGTGTGGCGGTCCGTCACCTCGATGTGGCGCCAGCCTTCGAGCGGCGCGAACATCATGAACAGGTTGGCGGTGCCGTTGCGCTCGTACTCGTAATCGACACGGGCCGGCCGTCCCGGCTTCATCGGGATCGGCACGCGCGTCTCGGCAATGAGCTGCTTTGAGCTCTCATCCAGGCAGACCAGCGGGCGGTCGGGATCATGGGGCCGCGTGTAGACGGCCAGCACGTCTTCCATCGCCGCTACGAAGCCGCTGTTAGCCTTCGGCGGGATGACCCAGCACTGCCGGCGATGCGGCTTGAGACTGTTTTTTTGAGCGCGCGGCCGATCGTTGAGTTGCTCGCACGCTCGACGATGCCGAGTTCCACGACCTTGTTCTCCAGCAGCCGCAAGGTCCAGCGCACGCGTCCCTTCGGCGGCTTGGAGCACGCCAGGGCGATCAGCTTGGCTTGCTTCTCGCCGTCGAAGATCGCCGGCACCGGCGGATGCGCCCGCGGCTTACGGCTCAATACCGCCGCAAAGCCCTCTTCCACCAGTTGCTTGCGCACCCGGTAGGCCATCGAGGCGCTGGTATCGAGCGCCGCGATGATCTTGCTATCGCTCCACCCCTCGCCGGCGTCCGAAACATCGGCCTTCAACAAAATGCGCGCTTTCAAGAGCCGCTTCGCCGGACTTTTTCCCTTGCGGATCAGCGCTTGCAGTTGCTCGCGTTCCTCCGCGCTCAGCCGCACCACATACTTCTTTACCGCAATGTCCGTTCCAGCCATGGTCGCCTCCGTCGCTCGAATCGCGACCAAAGCGAATTATCCAATCCTTTCAAATGAGTTGAAGCGGGCGACTAGCTTATTCGTCGGGCAGCGCCGATGCGGAGGCGGTCGCCGAAGGCGTATTGCGCAGGCGCAGCGGCGGCGGCGATGCCACGTCAGCGCGGGCGCTGCGGCGCGTGAAATCGCAATAGGCGAAACCGAAGCCCGACACCACACCGCGGAAGCCGTGCTGACTGGTGCGATCGAGGTGGAAGCATGGCTCGAACGGGAGGCCGCGCATCGACGCGCAATACTGGTCGCCCTTCACGCGCAGCGTACCGGCGGGCAGCACCACGAAGCGTGGCGTGGCCGTGCCGCGGATCGAAATATAGCCCGCGACCGAGCCGTCGGCGTTGATGCGGCCGCGGCCGCTGGTGCCTTCGAAGCATTGATAGGAGAATTGCCGGCCGGCGATCAAACGGCGCGCCTCATCGGCATTGATGTTCTCAGCCATCGCGGGCGCCGCGCTTGCGACAAGTCCCACAACGGCGGCGAAGCCTACAAACTTGCCCGACATGCCCCACTCCACTTCAGAACGCTACACACGCAACAGCGCGTTAACCGTTCGGTTACCATACCCACCCGGCCGATCATGACCCAACATGGTGGACAATTCCTGAACGCCGCTACCGGACTTTGACCACAATCCGGCCCCTCACCTTTCCGTCGAGGATGGTTCCCGCGGTTTCGATGACATCCGGCAGCCCAATCTGCGTGGTCATCGCTTCGAGTTTGCCGCGGTCGAGGTCGGAATCCAAGCGCTTCCAGACCTCCTGACGCCGGTTTTGCGGGCATTGCACAGAGTCGATGCCGAGAAGCGACACCCCGCGCAAAATGAACGGCGCCACGCTCGACGGCAGATCCATGCCGCCGGCAAGGCCGCAAGCGGCGACCGCGCCGCCATATTTCGTCATGGACAGCGCATTGGCGAGCGTGGTCGACCCGACTGAATCGACGCATCCGGCCCAGCGCTCCTTGGCCAGTGGCTTGGGGGAGCCGGCGAGTTCCGCGCGACCGATCACCTCGGCAGCGCCAAGCTGCTTGAGATATTCGGTCTCCTGCGGCCGCCCGGTCGAAGCGATCACCTGGTAGCCGAGTTTGGCCAGCAGCGTGACCGCGACGGAACCGACCCCGCCGGCCGCGCCGGTGACCAGCACGGCGCCGTTGTCCGGCTTGAGGCCGTGGTGCTCAAGCGCCATCACCGCCAGCATCGCAGTATAGCCCGCGGTGCCGATCGCCATGGCGTCGCGCGGCGTCATCCGCTCGGGCAGCCGCACCAGCCATTGGCCCTTCACCCGCGCCCTTTCGCCATAGGCGCCGAGATGGGTCTCGCCGACGCCCCAGCCGTTGAGGATCACCCGGTCACCGGCGTGCCATTCCGGATTCGAGGAGACCTCCACCTCTCCGGCGAAGTCGATGCCGGGGATCATCGGGAAGCGGCGCACCACCGGCGCGCGGCCAGTGATCGCGAGGCCGTCCTTGTAATTCACAGTGGACCAGTGCACCGCCACGGTGACGTCACCGTCCATCAGGTTGCTGTCGTCAAACTCGGTGAGGCCGACAGTCTGTCCCTTGTCGGCCTTGTCGATCACAATCGCCTTGAATTTTGCCACGTCCCCTCCGCGAAGCTTTACGGGTGGCACGTTAGATCATTTGTGCCGGAAATGGCGCAGGTTTTTGCGGAGAGGTCACGCCGCCGCGACGGCAGGGCGTGAGACAGGCTTTTCGACGATCGGTAGATTGATGATGGCCGAAGCGATGCCGAGGATGACCGATCCCCACCAGATGACATCGTAGGAACCAGTCTGCTCAAACAGCACGCCGCCGAGCCAGACGCCGAGAAAGCCGCCGACCTGATGGCTGAAGAAGGCAAAGCCGAACAGCATGGTGAGCCAGCGGGTGCCGAACATGATCGCGACCAGACCCGAGGTTGGCGGGATCGTCGACAGCCACAGCAGGCCGATGACCGCGCCAAAAATCAGCGTCGCGGCCGACGAAGGCGGCAGCAGAATGAACACGGCGATGGCAATCGAGCGGCCGAAATAGATTGCTGCCAGGACGTATCGTTTCTGCATCACGTTGGAGATCCAGCCGGCGAGCAGCGAACCCGCGATGTTGGCAAGCCCGATCATAGCCAGCGTCCAGCCGCCGATTTCGGCGGGTAGCCCCCGATCAATCAGGTAGGCCGGGAGGTGAACGGTGATGAAAAACAGTTGGAAGCCGCAGGTGAAAAATCCGATCACGAGCAGCACGTAGCTCTTGTGGCCGAATGCCTCGGCGAGCGCCTGCATCACCGATTGCGGAGGTGGCGCTCCTGGCGCCGGCGCAACCGCGCGTGGCGCAGCGAGCGCGAGCGACAGCGGCAAGATCAGCAGCACAATCCCGCTGAAAATCAGCAACGTGCTGTGCCAGCCGAACTTCTCGATCAGGCCGACGGCAAGCGGCGAGAATAGGAATTGGCCGAACGAACCTGCCGCCGTGCCGGCGCCGAACCCGAATGTACGCAGGTGCGGCGGCAACAGCTTTCCAAATGCACCGATGACGAGCGTGAACGATGAACCGGCGAGGCCGAAGCCGATCATCCCTCCCGCCGTGATGTGGAGCGCAAGCGGCGTGGTCGAATAAGCCATCAGCGCCAGGCCGGCTGCGTAGAGCAGCGTGCCCACGCATAGTACCTGGATCGCACCGAAGCGGTCCGCGATTGCGCCAGTGAACGGCGCGCCCGCGCCCCACAGCAGCATCTGAAGCGCAAGCGCCAGCGAAAATACGTCACGGCCCCAGCCGTAGGCCGACGACATCGGCGTCAGGAAAAATCCGAGCGCCGAGCGCGGGCCGAACCCGATCAAGCCGATCAGGCAACCGCAAACCAGAATGACAGCCGGGGTACGCCAGTTCGCTTGCGCAAGGCTCATACTGCAACCGGGATGGGGCGCGCCACCGGCTTCTCGACAATCGGCAGGTTGATCACCGCGGAGGCCACGCCGAAGAACACCGAGAGCCACCATACCACGTTGTAGGAACCGGTCGCCTCGAACAGCACACCGCCAAGCCACACCCCGAGGAAGCCGCCAACCTGGTGGCTGAAGAAGGCGAAGCCGAACAGCATGGTCAGCCATTTGGTGCCGAACATCAGCGCGATCAGCCCGGACGTCGGCGGCACGGTCGAGAGCCAGAGCAAGCCGGTCACCGCGCCGAACACGAGCGTCGCGGCGGGGCTCGCCGGCAGCGAGATGAACGCCACCACCGCCAGCGCACGGCCGAAATAGATGAACGACAGGATGTAGCGCTTCGGCATCAGGTTGCCGAGATAGCCCGAGCCGAGCGAGCCGATGATGTTGAACAGGCCGATCACGGCGAGCGTCCAGCCGCCGACCTGGGTCGAGAGGCCGCGGTCGATCAGGTAGGCGGGCAGGTGCACGGTCACGAAGGCGAGCTGGAAGCCGCAGGTGAAGAAGCCGAGCACCAATAGGACATACGAGCGATGACGGAACGCCTCGCCGAGCGCCTCCGTGATCGATTGCGAAGGTCCCGCGGTGGCACGCGCGGTCGACGCTGCGCGCGGCGCCATCAGCGTCAGCGACAGCGGCACGATGAGAAGCAGCACACACGAAAAGATCAGCAGCGTGGTCTGCCAGCCGTGGCTGTCCATCAAGCTCACGGCGATCGGCGAATAGAGGAACTGCCCGAACGAGCCGGCGGCCGTCCCGGCGCCAAACGCGAACGAGCGCCAGTTCTCCGGCACCAGCTTGCCGAGCGCGCCGATGATCGCCGGCATGGCACAGCCGGACAGGCCGAAGCCGATCAGCACACCCGCCGAGAGGTAGAGCATGCCGGGCGAGTTGGATTGCGCCATCAGGTAGATGCCGGCGGCATAGAGGATCGCGCCGGCGCTCAGCACACGAGGCGCACCATACTTGTCGGCGATCGCGCCGGCGAACGGCTGCCCGAGACCCCACAGCAGGTTCTGGATCGCGAGCGCGAGAGCGAACACATCGCGGCCCCAGCCGTTGGCGCTCGACAGCGGAGTCAGAAAGAAGCCGAGCGTCGAGCGCGGACCGAAGCTGATCACCGCGATCACGCAGCCGCAGGCGATCAATACCGCCGGCGTGCGCCAGTTCATCAGCTTGGAAGGCGCAGCCGCGATCGACATCGGTTTCTCCGGCAAATGCCGCGCGCGGACGGCGCAGCACCGCGAAGATAGTCATTGGCCGCCGGCGGCCAAAACGAAACTTGGTGATGGCTTCGATCTATGACGCCCATGGCTCCCCGAACCCGGGGGCTGGCGAAACACCGGCCGAAGTGCTATATAATTTGCTCGAAGTGAGGATAAAGAGCTTGGGCGACGGTCGTTGCAAAAGCTCCGGGACGAATTGCCGGTGAAAACCGGATGTTTTCGTCCCCTATTATGCTCAATATGAGCATATAAGGAGGATGCGATGCCGATTTTGGAAACCGTGGGCCCGCTGCCAAACCAGCCGCGTCCGCGCCAGGTCGCAACGCCAAGCGGCGAGTCAGCCGCGCTACGCAAGCATGGCCGGCTGCCGATGCCGTCGCTTGACTGGAACCCCGAGGTCGAGCGCGAAACCGCGCATCTCTATGAGCGCGTGAAGCGCGTCGTGCCGGCGGTCGAATGGCCATTCTTCGCGCCGTCGATCAAGGCTATCAACGCGCTGAAAAAACAGCGCAACGCGGTAATCCTGGCGCACAATTACCAGACGCCGGAGATCTACCATTGCGTTGCTGACTTCGTCGGCGACAGCCTGCAGCTCGCGCGCGAAGCCACCAAGGTCGGCGCCGACGTGATCGTACAGGCCGGCGTCCACTTCATGGCCGAGACCGCGAAAATCCTGAACCCCGAGAAGACGGTGCTAATTCCGGATCCTCGGGCGGGTTGCTCGCTTGCTTCCTCGATCACAGCCGACGACATCCGGCTGCTCCGCGAACGCTTCCCCGGTGTGCCGGTGGTCACCTACGTGAACACCTCGGCCGAGGTGAAGGCCGAGAGCGACATCTGCTGCACGTCGTCGAACGCCGTGCAGGTGGTCGAGAGCCTCGGCGCCGAGCGCGTCATCATGGTGCCGGACGAATACCTGGCGAAATACGTCGCGTCGCAGACCAAGGTGAAGATCATCGCCTGGAAGGGCCACTGCGAGGTGCACGAACGCTTCACCGCCGACGAGCTCGACGCGGTGCGAGCAGGCGATCCGTCGATCCATATCATCGCGCACCCGGAGTGCCCGCCCGACGTCATCGCGGCGTCGGACTTCGCCGGCTCGACCGCGCACATGATCGACTACGTGCGGCAGCGTAAGCCGAAGCGCGTGGTGATGGTCACCGAGTGCTCGATGGCGGACAACGTCGCGGCGGAACTGCCCGACGTCGAGTTCGTGCGGCCGTGCAACCTCTGCCCGCACATGAAGCGCATCACGCTGCCGAAAATCGTCGACAGCCTGGTCAACATGACGGAAGAGGTCGTGGTCGATCCCGCGATTGCCGCGAAAGCGCGCCGCGCGGTCGAGCGCATGATCTACTTGAAGAGTTGATCATGTTAGCCGGGGCGAACCACAGCATCGTGCAATCGCTGCTCTATCCGGGCGGCTTCCTTTCGCCGCTTGAGATCGAGGAAGCGGTGACGCGCGCGCTCGCTGAGGACCTCGGCCGCGCCGGCGACGTTACCTCGATCGCCACGATCCCGGAGGCCACGCCGGCGCGCGCCGTTGTGGTTGCCCGGAAAGCCGGCACCATTGCCGGCCTGCCGCTGCTGGCGGCCTGCTTGACCCGGCTCGCGCCGGACATTTCCATCACGGCGAAGGCGCGCGACGGCGACACCGTCGTCGCCAAGACCCCGCTGATGATCATCGCTGGGCCTGCCCGCGCCGTGCTTTCGGCCGAGCGCGCCGCGCTCAACTTCCTCGGCCACCTGTCCGGCATCTCGACCGCCACGGCTGCGTTCGTGCACAAGGCCGGCAAGACCCGCATCTGCTGCACGCGCAAGACCACGCCGGGACTTCGCGCGCTGGAGAAGTACGCGATCCGCTGCGGCGGCGGCTTCAATCACCGCTTCGGGCTCGACGACGCCATCCTGATCAAGGACAACCACGTCGCGGTCGCGGGCGGCGTCCGCCCCGTGCTGGAGAGCGCGCGCGCCGCAGCCGGACATCTGGTCAAGATCGAGATCGAGGTCGATTCGCTTGAGCAGTTGAGTGAGGTGCTGAGCACCGGCCTCGCCGACGTGGTGCTGCTCGACAATTTCGATATCGCCTCGATGAAGAAGGCGGTCTCGATGGTGGCGGGCAAACTGGTAATCGAGGCCTCCGGCGGCATCACGCTCGACAACATCGCAGAGATCGCCGCGACCGGCGTCGACTACGCCTCGTCCGGCGCGCTGACGCATTCCTCGCCGAGCCTGGATGTGGCGCTCGATATCGAGATGTGAAATCTCAGGATGACGCGTTGGCCCGCAGATTCACGTTCTCCGGCGTGATGCCGGGCCCGAACGACGGCGCGTCGGAGCCGTCGCCCCAGCGCTTCGGGCGGTAGAATTTGTGCACTCCGATCGTCGACAGCTTGCGCATGGTGCCGACCCACCACGGATGCACCCAGTAAGCGTGGTAGTGGGTCGACTTGCCGATGTCGGCCAGCCACAGCTTGCCGTCCAGCATGTCGCGGGAAATCTCCTTGGCCTGCTCCCAAAGCGGCGGATCGTTGACGACGTCCTTCACCTTGTCGCAGGCGAAGGTGAATTGGCAGGCATTATAGCGGTGGGCGTTCTGATAGACGACGCCACAGACATTGTTCGGGTAGTAGCCGGAGAACACGCGGTTCAGCACCACCTGCGCGACCGCGATCTGGCCGCGCTTGGTTTCGCCGCGCGATTCGAAATAGACGGCTTCCGCCATGCATTTCTCGGCCCTGGCGCGCTCCTTAGCATTGAGGCCAAGCCGCTCGGCCGGCGTCTGCGGCCGCTGGCCGGGGCCGGTCACCTCGCCTTTCGGCGCGACGGTCTGGCCGGGCCTGTCTTCCGGCAGCGGTGCGAGCGCGGACTGCTTGATGTCGGGGTCGAAGGACGGCGGCGTCAGCAGGACCGGCTCCTCGCCGGGCCAGCGCTCGATGGTGCCGATGTTGCGGCCAACCGGGATGGCGCCGAAGTAGAGCCGAGCGGCGCGGGCCGCAGGATTGAGGCTGTCGACCGGATCGATCTCCTCCAGGGGCGGAGCAACTTCGAGCGGCGGCGCAACCTCGCGCGACGGCAGCGTGACCTCCTGCGGCGGCAACGAGGCGACTGCGTATCCGCCGGCCGGCGCGGCGGCGACGCTCGGCTCGGCGTCGTCTTTCGACTTGTGCTCCTTCGCCGGCACCGGCTCCTCGCCGGACGGCGGCGCAGCGTTCTCGTCGACCGGCGGGGCCTCGACCTCGGCCTCTTCCTCGCGCGGCTGCGGGCCTTCGATCAGGTGAGGATTCTGCGGCGGGCGCGGGAATGAAACCGTCTTCACGCCGCCCGGCGTGAGATCGCGCGTGCCACCAGGCTCCCGTTTGGGCTGCGGACGCGCCACCAGGAAATCGCCCTTGAGCCGGCGGTTCACAATCGGGAAATCGGCTTGCTGCCGATCGAACACCGCATCTGGCGCAATGGAGCCGGTGACGTCGGGATTGCCCACGCTCAGGCTCGCCAGCCGATAGGCCGGCGGCTCGGGGATCAAGCTGCCGATCGGGCGCGGGAAGCTGAACGTGGCGGCGTGGATGGTGCCGAACGGCGACGCCAATGCATGCGCTCGCGCACGCTGCGAGACATCCTGCTGGCGGATCAAAAGTGCAGCGAGATCCTGATAGCCGATCTGGGTCGGCACAAGACTGAGTGCGAGAACGCTGAGGCCGAAGGGGCCGGCGCGGCCACCCTTCGGCCCGTTACGCGACGCTACCATGCACAGCTCACGCGACTCTCAAAGTTCAACGCAAACGCTACGCGGTCACTCACCTACGCGATGACGCACTACTCACAGGCGCAAGGCGTCGAAGTGACGACAATGCGACACGTTTTGTTATTGTCGGATTATCCTTGCGAAGCCGTTAATCGCGGCATTCGCCATGCGCGGTTCCGCGCCATGTACGTTGGTAAACGATCCGTCAACGCAACATCTCAAGGCGCTGCCGCCAAGTTCTGCACGCTTCACAAAAGCAATCGGGCGGCCGGTTGTCCGGCCGCCCGTCGAAACTCGCATCGACGCGAGGCTCGATCACATCTTCGCGCCCTTTTCGTTCAAGTATTTCACCGCGCCCGGGTGCCACGGGATCGGCGAATTCTTCGTCACCTGGTTCTCGAGCGTGATGCTCTTGGCCTCGCCGTGAACGGCGACCAGCTCGTCGCGCTTCTCGATGAACGTCTTGACGATGTCGTAGGCCGTCTTGTCGGGCATCGCGGCATTGGCGACCAGGATGTTCTGCACGACTGCGATCTTGTTGTCCTTATCCTGGCCCGGGTAGGTCTTCGGCGGGATGACGCCCGTCGTATAGAGGTCGCCGTACTTGGCGTTCATCTTGTCGACCACTTCGGTGTGGTCGATCAGCTTGATCTTGATGCCGGGGCTGGCGGCAAGATCGGTCACCGCCGCGGTCGGCAGGCCGCCGACCCAGAAGTAGGCGTCGATCTTGCCGTCCTTGATGGCGTTGGTG
This sequence comes from uncultured Alphaproteobacteria bacterium, assembly GCA_963814215.1. Classification (GTDB taxonomy): domain Bacteria; phylum Pseudomonadota; class Alphaproteobacteria; order Rhizobiales; family Xanthobacteraceae; genus Z2-YC6860. The sequence goes on from CAWFCM010000030.1 coordinate 349,840, forward strand.
GATTCCGCGACGCCAAGGCGCTCGCGCCTCATATCTTTGTCCTTGTCGAGGCCGGCGCCCTCGATGACGCGGAACGCCATCACTTCAGTGGCGCTGCCGGGCGAGCCAGTGGAGACGCGCTTGCCCTTGAGGTCGGACATCTTCTCGATGCCGCGGCCCTCCACCGTCACGACGTGCATGCGGTTCGGGTAGAGCACCATCAGGGTCTTCAGATCGACCTTGGTGCCCTTGAACTTGTCTTCGCCCTTGAGCGCGTCGAGCGCGGCGTCGACCATCACCAGGGCGACCTCGCTCTGCTTGGAATGGATCAGCTTGAGGTTATCGACCGAGCCGCCGGTGACGCGGGCGGTGGCCTGCACGCCGGGCACGTATTTCGACAGCACGTTGGCCATGCCGCCGCCCAGCGGGTAGTACACGCCGCCGGTTCCGCCCGTTGCGATGGCGATGGTGTTCTGCTGGGCGATCGCCGCGCTGGCGAACACCGCCGTGGCAAGCGCCAGGCCGGAAAGTAGCAAGCCTTTGCGTTTCATCTGGACGTTTCTCCCTTTGACGATATCGAAAGCCGTTGTTCAGCCGGCCGCCGGCGCTTTTGGCAGAGCCGGTTGCATGTGCTGTTTTAGCAGGACGGCGACGCCAATGACCAAGCCAAATGTCGCGGTGTAGCTGATGTCGCGGCCGATGATGGCCTCGACCAGCGCCTCCAGCAGGCTCGGGAACACCAGGAACAGCCCGGCGAGCACGAGAAGCACCCGTTCCACGCCCGTGGTGCGGCGCAGCGCCCAGCCTTGCGCCGCAGCGGCCAGTGCGGCGAGCCCAATCCCGGCCTTGGCTGTGATCAGCGCGATGTCGACCCAGGAGCCGCCGGGCGGCACCAGCAGCAGCAGTCCGACACCCTGCGGATCGAGCACGAACACGAACGGCACCAGGAACGCGGGCAGCGTATATTTCCACGCCTGCAGCGTCGTCTTGTAGGGATCGCCGCCGGTGATGGCTGCCGCCGCGAACGGCGACAGCGCGGTCGGTGGCGACACCTCGGAAAGCACCGAATAGTAGAAGATGAACATGTGCGCGGCGACGTCCGGCACGCCGAGCTTCATCATCGCCGGCGCCGCAATCACCGCGCAGATGATGTACGACGCCGTGACCGGCACGGCGAGACCGACGATCCAGACAATCAGCGCGGTGTAGATCGCAGTGAGCAGGAGACTGCCGCCGGCGTAACTGATCACAATGGCGGAAAACTTGAGGCCGAGGCCGGTGAGGGTGACCACGCCGACGATGATGCCGGCGGTAGCACAGGTGGTCGCCGCGGTGAGCACGCTTGAAGAGCCGTCAGACAGCGCGCGCACCAGCTTTTTTGGCACCAGCGCGGTTTCACGGGTGAGAAAGCTCAGCGCAAACGTTGCGACCGTCGCCCAGAACACCGATAGCGTCGGCGAGTAGCCCCACAGCATGAAGATGACGACCGAGATCAGCGAAACGAAATGGAAGCCGTAGCGGCGCGTCATCTGCCAGAGCGTCAGCTTGGTCGACATGTCGACCATGTGCGCGCCGTACTTCTTGGCGTCGAGCTCGACCATGAACAGCAGCGACAGGTAGTAGAGGCAGGTCGGAATCGTCGCCATGGCGATGACGTCGAGGTAGCTGATCTTGAGAAACTCAGCAATCAGGAACGCGGCGGCGCCGAGCACCGGCGGCGAGATGATGGCGCCGAGGCCGCCGGCCGCCAGCAACCCCCCAGCGGCATTCTTCTCGAAGCCCGACTTTTCCATCATCGGGTAGGCGACGGCGCCGACCGTCACAGTGGTCGCAACACCGGAGCCTGACGGACCGCCAAGCAGGAACGACGACAGCACCACGGTGCGGCCGGCGCTGTTCGGCTTGTTGCCGAGCAGCGCCATCGAGAAATCGATGAAGAACGCGCCAGCGCCGGAGTGCTGCAGGAACGCGCCGTAGATCGTGAACAGGATGATCAGGCTCGACGAGACGTCGACCGGGATGCCGAAGATGCCCTCCAGAGTGATGAAGAGATGACCGACGAGCTGGCCGACATCGAAGCCGCGATGCGTCCATGGCGGCGGCATGTACGGCCCGAAATAGGCATAGGCGATGAAAGCGAGCGAGATGACCGGCACGATCCAGCCGGTGGTGCGGCGCGTCGCCTCGAGCAGCAGCACAATGAAGATGCAGCCGAGGATGTTGTCGAGTTGAGTCGGCGACGTCGCGCGGTCGGTGAAGTCTTCACCGCCCTCGATCGCGTAAACCAGGATCGCCGCGCCGGCCAAGCCAGCGACCACGTCCCACCAGCGGATGCTGTCGCGAAACCGCTTTGCAGCCGGGAACATCAGGAACGAGAGCAGCAGAACGAACGCAACGTGGGTGTAGCGCAGCGGCTGTGTCGAGATGATCGGGAAATCGCGCAGCGGCCAGGCGCCCGCCACCGCCGCATATAAGTGGAACAGCGACATGGTGACGGCGACCGTCGTCACTGCGATGCCAGCGATCCCCGACAGGCGATTGAGCGCGCCCTCCTCGGCCTCGATATAGGCCTCGGCCTGCTTGATCTTGTCTTCGGAAATCGCGAGCGTCTCAGCGCCCGCGGCCGGCTTCGGCACGTCCGACATTTCCCCCCTCGCGCGGCTTCAACGCGTCCCCCGGCGGGAGGCTAGCACGGGGCTGCGGCGGCGGCATACCCGCCGAAAGTCGGCCCGGGTCAGGTTCCTTCGGCGGCCGCGGCTTTGGATCAAGGCAAAGTCTTGGCCCACTCGATCAGCGCTTCGACCACGGCCTTCGGCTGCTCCGGAATCAGCGCGTGGCTTGCACCCGGGATGACCGCAATGGTGACCCGGCCGCCGAACTCGTCCTTCATCTCGTTGCGCTTTTCCGGCGGCTTGAACGGATCGCCTTCGGCCTGCAAGTCGAGCAGTGGCGCGACGCCGGCGGACCACCAGTCGGACTGCTTGACCGCTGCGGCCGCTGCGCGCTGCGGTTCACGTAACTGCGGATGCCAGCCGTCGAGCCACACCGTCGGATCGTTGCCCGGCGCGAAGAGGGCGAAACGTAGCGCCCTGATGCGCTCATCCTCGGGCAGCGTTGGATTGCCCGCCGTATTGATCGCGGTCAAAAGCTCCGGTGGGAATTGCTTGGCCGCAGCCGCGAGGACGACCACGCCTCGCACCAGCGCCGGATGATCGACCGCCGTCATCCGCGCGATCCAGTTGCCGTAGGCGTGCCCGGTGATCACCGCCCGGCCGCCGCCGAGCGCCTTGATCACCTCGGCGATGTCGCGGGCGAAATCGTGCAGCGAAATGCCGGTCAACGGACCGGTGCTCCGGCCGATGCCGCGCGGCTGCGGCCGCAGCGCGCGATAGCCCGCTGCGGCAAGGCCTTCCGCGACCGCATCGTAGTCCTCGGAATCGCGCGCGAGCGACGGCAGCAGCACGATGGCCGGCCCCTGCCCTTCGGCGATGACTTCGATGGCAACGTCAGCATAGCGCACGAACTCACGCGTGCGCATGCAGCTCATGCCTCTCCAGCGGCCTTCTTGCCCAGCACGGCTTGTGCCGCGGCGAGCCGCGCGATCGGCACCCGGAACGGCGAGCAGGACACGTAGTCGAGTTCGGTGTCGTGGCAGAACGCCACCGATGCCGGATCGCCGCCGTGCTCGCCACAGATGCCAACCTTGAGGCCCTTGCGAACCTTGCGGCCTCGCTCGACGCCGATTTTCACCAGTTCGCCGACGCCTTCGCGGTCGATCGAGACGAACGGATCGCCCGGCAGGATGCCCCGCGCCGTGTAGACGCCGAGGAAGCTCGCCGCGTCGTCGCGGCTGATGCCAAACGTGGTCTGCGTCAGGTCATTGGTGCCGAACGAGAAGAATTCCGCACTCTCCGCGATCTCGCCGGCGAGCAGCGCCGCGCGCGGCAGCTCGATCATGGTGCCGACCTGATACTTCAGCTTGACGCCCGTCTCCTTCGCCACCGCCTGCGCCATCGCGTCGATGCGCGCCTTCACGATGTCGAGCTCGGCCTTGGTGGCGATCAGCGGCACCATGACCTCCGGCACGACAGGCTTGCCGGTGCGCCTACCGGATTCGGCGGCCGCCTCGAAAATCGCGCGCGCCTGCATCTCGGCGATCTCCGGATAGGCGATGGCGATGCGGCAGCCGCGGAAGCCGAGCATCGGGTTGAACTCGGCGAGCTCCTTGGCGCGGTGCTCCAGCTTCTTCGGGTCGGCGCCCATCGCAGCCGCGACTTCGGCGATGCCCTCGGCGGTGTGTGGCAGGAATTCGTGCAGCGGCGGGTCGAGTAGCCGGATCGTCACCGGCAGGCCACCCATGATCTCGAACAGCTCGATGAAATCCTTGCGCTGCATCGGCAGGAGTTTCGCGATCGCGGCGCGACGGCTCTTCTCGTCGTCGGCTAGGATCATTTCGCGCACCGCCTGGATGCGGTCCGCTTCGAAGAACATGTGCTCGGTGCGGCATAGCCCGATGCCTTCGGCGCCAAAGCGGATCGCGACCCGCGCGTCGGCTGGCATGTCGGCGTTGGCGCGCACCCCGAGCCTGCGGACCTTGTCGGCCCAGCTCATCAGCGTGCCGAATTCGCCGGACATAGCCGGCTCAACCATAGGGACGCGCCCGGCCAGCACCTGCCCAGTCGAGCCGTCGATGGTGATCAGATCGCCGCGCTTGAAGGTCTGGCCGCTCGCCTGCATGGTATTCATGTTCATGTCGACACGGAGCTGGCCCGCACCCGACACGCACGGCTTGCCCATGCCGCGCGCCACCACCGCGGCATGCGAGGTCATGCCGCCGCGCGTGGTGAGAATGCCCTCCGCCGCATGCATGCCGTGAATGTCTTCCGGCGAAGTCTCGACCCGCACCAGGATCACCTTCTTGCCGTCGGCCTTGAGCCGCGCCGCCTCATCGGACGAGAACACGATCTCGCCGGACGCCGCGCCCGGCGACGCCGGCAGGCCGGTCGCAATCACCTTGCGCTCGGCGTTCGGATCGATGGTTGGATGCAGAAGCTGGTCCAGCGAAGCCGGATCGATCCGCGCCACCGCCTCTTCCTTAGTGATGAGCTTCTCGTTCGCGAGTTCGACCGCGATGCGCAGCGCCGCCTTGGCGGTGCGCTTACCGTTCCGGCATTGTAGCATCCACAGCTTGCTCTGCTCGACGGTGAACTCGAGGTCCTGCATATCGCGGTAGTGCCGCTCGAGCTTCTCGTAGATGCGCACCAGTTCCTTGAACGCGGCCGGCATCGCATTTTCCATCGACGGCTTGTCGGAGCCCGCCTCCTTGCGCGCGATCTCGGTGATCTCCTGCGGGGTGCGGATGCCGGCGACCACGTCCTCGCCCTGCGCGTTGATCAGGAATTCGCCGTAGAGCCGCTTCTCGCCGGTCGAGGGATTGCGCGTGAAGGCAACGCCGGTCGCCGAGGTGTCGCCCATGTTGCCGAACACCATGGCCTGCACGTTGACCGCGGTGCCCCAGCTTTCCGGGATGTTGTGCAGCTTGCGATACGTGATCGCGCGGTTGTTCATCCATGAGCCGAACACCGCGCCGATCGCGCCCCACAATTGCTCGTGCGGATCCTGCGGGAACGGCTTGCCCTGCTCTTCGGTAACACGCTCCTTGTAGCGCTTGACCAGTTCGATCCAGTCCTCGGCGGCGAGCTCAGTGTCGAGCGTCATGCCCTTTCGAATCTTGTGGTCTTCGAGGATGTCCTCGAAGTTGTGATGCTCAATGCCGAGCACCACGTTGGAATACATGGTGATGAAGCGGCGATAGCTGTCGTAGGCGAAGCGCTTGTCGCCAGATTGCCTGGCCAGCGCCTCGACGGTCCCGTCGTTGAGGCCGAGGTTGAGCACCGTGTCCATCATGCCCGGCATCGAGGCGCGCGCGCCGGAGCGCACCGACACGAGCAGCGGGTTGGCACGGTCGCCGAACTTGCGGCCGGTGATGCGCGCGATGTGCGCGAGACCCGCGTCGGCCTGCGCGCGCAGCTCTTTGGGGTACGAATTCTTGTTCGCGTAGTAGTGCGTGCACACCGCAGTGGTGATGGTGAAGCCGGGCGGCACCGGCAGCCCGAGGCTCGCCATCTCGGCGAGGCCCGCGCCCTTGCCGCCGAGCAGTTCGCGCATGCCCGGCTTGCCCTCGGCCTTGCCGCCGCCGAAGGCGTAGACCCATTTGCCTTTCGAGGCTTTGGCCGCGCCTCCGCGCTTGGCGGCTTTGGCTGGCTTGGCTTTGCTGGATTTCTTCGGGGAGCGGCGTGCCATCACAAAACTCTCGCGTCTCAACGGGGCCTGTTTTGACCCTTCCCCGGCGCTTCCTCAATCGACTTTTCGTTTGTGGAGGAGGTTTTGCCACGTCATGGCCGGGCTTGTCCCGGCCATCCACGTCTTTTTACGAAGGAAGGCGTGGATGCCCGGCATAAAGCCGGGCATGACGCCGATAGAGAATTCCTATCCCTCAATCTTCGAGAAGTTCGCCACCGCGCGGGTGGCTTCCCTGATCTCGTTCAACAGCTTCAGGCGGTTCTCACGCACCGCCTTGGCGTCGGCCAAATCCGTGACATTGACCGTCACCTTGTCGAAGAACGCATCGACATGGGGGCGAAGTTTCGCCATTGCAGTCATCGCAGCAGCAAAATCCTCCTTGGCGACCGCCGCGGAGGCATCCTTTTTTGCAACGTCGATCGCGCGCGCAAGTTCCTTTTCTTCGGCCTGATGGTAACGCGTTGCGTCCGGCGCGCCGGTGTAGGACTTGTTGTCCTTCTTCTCCTCGATACGCAGGATGTTCGCCGCGCGCTTGGTGCCGGCCAACAGGTTCTTGCCGTCATCGGTGTCGAGGAACTTACCGAGTGCTTCGACGCGACGCACGATCAGCAGCAGATCGTCGTTCGTATATGTAGCCTGCAGCGCGGGCGACGATGGCTTCTGACCGATGGCAGTTACGGCATCCACTAAGTCATGGCGAGCCCCTTGATCGCGAAGCTGAACTTTCAAACGATCAGTGATGAAAGAGAGCAAATCAAAACCGACAAAGGTTGCATCTATGGGCTTTGAAAATGAATCCAACTGACGAAACAGCACTGGCAACAGATTAATCTGTTTGTTGTTGTCCAAGATGATGCGGATGAGCCCTAACGCCGCACGCCGTAGCGCGTAAGGATCCTTCGATCCCGTCGGTTTTTCGTCGATCGCCCAGAAGCCGGTCAGAATGTCGAGCTTGTCCGCCAGCGCCACAGCCACTGAAACCGGATCGGTCGGCACGCGGTCGCCGGGACCGAGCGGCTTGTAGTGATCCTCGATCGCCGCGGCGACGTCCTTGTCCTCGCCCTGCGCCGTCGCGTAGTAGCGGCCCATCAGCCCCTGAACTTCGGGAAACTCGCCGACCACTTCGGTCTGCAAGTCCGCCTTGGCGAGCTTCGCCGCGCGCCTTGCCTTGGCGACATCAGCCTTCACCAGCGGCGCTAGTTCCGCTGCCAGCTTCTCGATCCGCGCGATGCGCTCCGCCTGCGTGCCAAGCTTCTCGTGGAACACGATGTGCTCGAACTTCGGCAGCCGGTCTTCCAGCTTGGTCTTCAAATCCGTCTCGTAGAAGAACTTGGCATCCGACAGCCGCGCGCGGATCACGCGCTCGCAGCCGGCGACGATCGCCTTGCCGCCGTCGCTCGCCTCGATGTTCGCCACCATGATGAACTTGTTGGCGAGGCTCTTACCCTCCCCCTTGTGGGGAGGGTCGGCGCGAAGCGCCGGGGTGGGGGTGGCAGCGGGGGTATTCGTTGGGCCCCCACCCCCAACCCCTCCCCACAAGGGGGAGGGGTGCGCACCACCCGCGCCTTGGGTGAGCACGAAGCACTTCTGGTTGTTGCGGATGGTGGCGCGGATCACCTCCGGCGGGATTTTCAGGAACTCCGCGTCGAAGCTCCCCATCAGCGCCACCGGCCATTCGACCAGCCCGGCCACCTCCGCGAGCAATCCCTCGTCCTCGACCAGCTCGTACCCTTGAGCGAAGGCGAGGTTCTTGGCGTCGGCCAGGATCATCTGCGCGCGGCGCGCCGGGTCGAGCACGACCTTGGCGGCGTCGAGCTTCTTCACATAGTCGTCGAACCGCTTCACCTTGATCTCGGCCGGCGCCATGAAGCGGTGACCGCGCGTCGCATCGCCGACAGCGACGCCGTCAACCTTGAACGGCACGATGTCGGGCTCTTCGGTCTCCGGCCCGAAGGTCGCGACGATGGAGTGCAGCGGCCGCACCCAGTTGAGCGAGCCGGAGCCCCAGCGCATCGACTTCGGCCAGGGAAACGTCTTCACCACCTCCGGCACGATGTCGGCGATCACTTCGATCGCGGGCTTGCCCGCCTTCTCGATCACCGCGACGTAGAAGTCGCCCTTCTTGTCGGCCTGCACCCTGGCTTCGCTGATCGACTTCAATCCAGCCGCGCGCAGGAAGCCCGCGATGGCTTGCTCCGGCGCGCCGACCTTCGGCCCCTTTCGCTCGTCCTTCACGTCGGGCTGGCGCACGGGCACGCCCTGCACGGTAAGCGCAAGGCGGCGCGGCGTCGCGAACGCCTTGGCGCCGTCGTAAGTGAGCCCGGCGGCCACCAGCTTGTCGGTGACTAATTTCCGCAAGTCCTCCGCCGCCTTCGCCTGCATGCGGGCGGGGATTTCCTCGGAGAAGAATTCGAGCAGAAGGTCGGGCATCAGAGTTTCTTATGACTTCCGTCGCACATTGGTGTCTTGCCGGTGCGCTTGCAGGCGCAGAACCACGCGTCTTCGCTCTTCTCCGCCTTGAACTCGACCGGCGTGAACGCCGTGCCCTTGTGCGAGCCGTCGCAAAACGGCTGCTTCTTGGAGCGCCCGCAGGCGCACCACCAGTAGCTCTTGCCGGCCTCGACGTTGACCGGCAGCGGGCGTGTACCGCCGATTTGAGGAGTGGCATCCATGTAGTGCTCTCCTTAATAGCCAAGCTGAATCGCGCAATTGTCTACGGAACGCTCTGAAGCGATAGCACAGCACCGCTTGACGCCAAGCCAAATCTAGAATATCTAGTGGATATACTAAATTTACTAAAGGAGGCCGCATGGTCACGCGCGTTTCCAACGTCGGGCAGGCTGCCGCCAACATCCGGCGATTTACCGAGGAAATCCAAACCAGCGCAGAAATGCAGTCGAGGCTCAGCCTCGTCCACGACTGGTATGCACTCCGCCTCGGGCTGGATCGCTGGGCGTTCGGCCCAAGCAAATTTGTCGGGCGGAAGGACAACACCATCAAGAAATATCTGGAAACCGCTGGAGAAGGTCCGATTGGCAGCGAAAAGGCGCTGGCCCCTCTGTCGATCGCGCTCGAATCGGGCACCCGACTTGAGCGCGAACTGATTGGCGCATTGGAGGAGTTCCTAGCCCAATTCGGCAGCAGGCCGCGGAGCGAATGCAAAATTCGTATTGTCTCCGAGGGGGAGCCGGAGGTCACATTGGCTCCGGGGCGAAACGGCGACCACGCCCTGCTCGCGCGCATCTCATCCGACCCGCGGATTTGCGGCGGCCGTCCATGCATCAAAGGCACCAGAATGCGCGTGGTTGATATCGTCGAAGCGCTCGCGCACGGCGCGACGAAAGAACAACTTCTGAACGACTTCGACTACCTAAGTTCGGAGGATATTGCCGCTGCGCTGCTCTACTCCGCGCGGGCATCCGATCACCGTGTGGTGCAAACGGCTTGACCGTTCGCTTCGTCATCGATGCTCAATTGCCGCCCGGTCTTGCCGTGCATCTCTCGGTGCGCGGATGCGTCGCCGAACATGTCAATCGCATTGGGATGGGCGCAGCCGACGATGCGTCAATCTGGGAGTATGCCCGCCGGCAAAGCGCAACCTTGATTACCAAAGACGAGGACTTTGTCGCACTCGCACGGCGAGAGAAAAGTGGGCCTCAGGTGATCTGGGTCCGAATCGGTAACATCAGCAACGATGCTCTTTGGTCGGCGATCGGTGCTGCTTGGGATGAAATACTCGCATCAATCGAAGCAGGAGAACGCATTATCGAGGTGCGCTGAATGGCTTCCCGATCAGCTCGCCCCTCCCGCCTCGGTCGCGAGCCAGGCTTCGCCGCATGCCTTCGCCAGTTCGCGCACGCGCAGAATGTAGCTCTGCCGCTCGGTCACCGAGATCACGCCGCGCGCATCGAGCAAATTGAACACGTGGCTCGCCTTGATGCACTGGTCGTAGGCCGGAAGCGCCATGAGATGACGCCGCGTATTGGCACCACCACCATTCGACCAGCCCGCTTCGAGGTATTTCTTGCAGGCGGCTTCGGCCATCTTGAATTGCTCGAACAGCATCGTGGTGTCCGAGTGTTCGAAATTGTGCCGTGAGTATTCCTGCTCGGCTTGAAGAAAGACGTCGCCGTAGGTCACCTTCTCGGCACCTTCGCGGCCGTTGAAGTTGAGGTTGTAGACGTTGTCGACGCCCTGGACGTACATCGCGAGGCGCTCGAGGCCGTAGGTCAGCTCACCGGACACTGGCGCACACTCGAAGCCAGCGACCTGCTGGAAGTAAGTAAACTGCGACACCTCCATGCCGTCGCACCAGCACTCCCAGCCGAGCCCCCAGGCGCCGAGCGTCGGGCTCTCCCAGTCGTCCTCGACAAAGCGGATGTCGTGCAGCTTGCTGTCGATGCCGATCACGGCGAGCGAACCGAGATAAAGCTCCTGCAGGTCAAGCGGCGACGGCTTCAGGATGACCTGGAATTGATAGTAGTGTTGCAGCCGGTTCGGGTTCTCGCCATAGCGGCCGTCCTTCGGGCGGCGCGACGGCTGCACGTAGGCCGCATTCCAGGACTTCGGCCCAAGTGCGCGCAGCGTGGTCGCCGGGTGGAAGGTGCCGGCGCCGACCTCCATGTCGTAGGGCTGTAGGATCACGCAGCCGCGGTCCGCCCAGAAGCGCTGAAGCGTCAGGATCAAGCCCTGGAACGAGCGTTCCGGGCGCATGTGGGCGGGAATGTTGTCGGCCATTGAGAATCCAGGCGCTTGTCGCGCGGGTGCAGACCTACCGGCGGGTGCCGGGAGGGTCAAGAAGCCCCCGCGAGCTTGTAGTATCCAATAGGACGGCGGAGGCTACGGGACACAAGAAGCCTGCCGGGAGGAAATACCATGCCGCGCCTTGCCATTGCCGCCGCCGCGTTGCTGACCCTTGCCGCGGTCACGCCATCCACAGCCCAGGCGCAGGACTTCCCCACCCGGCCGATCCGGATGGTGATCGCCTTCCCGGCCGGCGGCCCGACCGACTTCGTCGGCCGGCTGATCGCCGACAAGCTGAGGGAAACGTTGCCGCAGCCGGTGCTGATCGAGAACAAGCCGGGCGCCAACGGCGCGATCGGCGCCGACTTCGTCGCCAAGGCGGAGCCGGACGGCCACACCATCTTCCTCTCGACGGTCGGCGCGATCGCGATCACGCCGCACCTGCGCGACAACCTGCCCTACAACACGCTGCGCGATTTTGCCCCTGTCACGCTGGTGGTGCGCAACACCACGGTGGCCATAGTGCGAGCCGATCACCCGGCCAAGACAGCGCAGGAGTTCGTCGCAATCGCCAAGCAGAAGAACGGATCGCTGCCGTTTGCCACGACAGGCGTCGGCTCCACCACGCATCTGGCGACCGAGATGTGGGCGACCGCCGCGGACTTCAAATACGTTCATGTGCCCTACCGGGGCGCTGCGCCCGCGGTCACCGACATTCTCGGCGGCCAGGTCGAATGCTTCTTTGGCGACGTGCCGGTGCTGATGCCGCAGATCGTGGCGGGCAAAGTCCGCCCGCTCGCCGCTGCCTCCAGCGAACGCAACCCGATGCTGCCCAACGTCCCGACGTTGGCCGAGGTGGGCTACAAGGACACCTCCTCGGGCAACTGGTACGGCCTGCTCGCCCCAGCCAAAACTCCACCCGCCGTCATCGCCAAGCTCAACGCGGCGTTTGTCGCGGCGGTCAACGATCCGGTGGTGAAGGACAAGCTGATCAAGTCTGGCGCCATCCCGGTCGCCAACACGCCCGCCGAGTTCGGTCAATTCCTCAAGGAGGAGTTCGAGCGCTGGGGCAAGGTGGTGCGCGAGCGCGGCATCAAGGAGCCAAGTTAGCTCGGCTGCCTCGAATTTAGCCGATCACCGGTTGCATTGCCGCCGCCTTGTGCGCGACGGCATAGATTGCGATTCAAATCCGCCTGATCGGATTAATAAAAATCACGTCGCCGTGGAACAAGGTTTGCAAGGAATGCATCGACGCTCTCGGAGATTCCGTCGGCCTGTCGGGGCGACATTTCCGAAGGGTCAGCGGTATCCGGTTCCGGCGACGTTGTGATCGCAAGCGTCATGCCTGGGTCATTGCCATCGCGTAGCTGCGTTGCATCGTCGGACGGCGCGGCTGCCTACCATGCGGGGAGAGACCATGCTCTACGCCCTCTATGTCGGTTTCGTCAGCGTGTGCGCCGCCATCGCCGCGCTCGGCCACGCACTCTTGCTGATCGCGGTCTATCCCAATCTGTTCGGCACACCGGTGGACGATATGGCCGATGCGCATTTCGCACCGCGCGAAACCGCCTCCCAGCAAAATCCCAAATTGGCCGCCTGAGTTCAGCGAACGGGCCGGTATTCGCCGGTCACCGGGTCGCGCTGCAATTTCGGCAGCGCCTCGCGTGATTCGGCCGGCGCCGGCTCGGCACGCGCGCGATCGAGCTCATTGTTGACGCGCCGCCATTCCTTCGCGATCAGCTTGGCGGCAATGACGGCGCCGATGGCGCCGAGCACGATGATCAAAGCTTGCGGCATCCGCCTTCCCTACAGCCCATAACGCGCCCAGATTGCGCGCGCTTCGATGGCCGAAACCAAATCCTCCGCCAGATCGGGGGCGCCGCGCAAGTCGCCGAAAACGCCGGGGACCCTGCGCCCGAACAGGCCGCGGTCGGCGATCAGCGGCAGGCGCACCTTCTCGCCAAATCGCTCGTGCAGGAAGCCACGCAAATCGCCGATCGAATCGACCAAGCCGAATTCCTTCGCCTTGTTGCCGGCCCAGTACTCGCCGGAGAACAGGTCCTTTTCGGGGCCGTTGAGCTTGCCGGCGCGGCGGTTCTTCACCAGCTCGATGAAGCTGTGGTGGATTTCTTCCTGGATCTTCTTGAGGCGTTTCACGTCCTCCGGATTTTCCTCCAGGAACGGGTCGAGCATCGCCTTGCGCTCGCCCGACGTATAGAGGCGGCGCTCGACGCCGATCTTCTCGATCAGCTTGTGCAAGCCAAACGAGCCGCCGACCACGCCGATTGAACCGACGATCGAGGAGCCATCGCACACAATTTCGTCGGCGGCGCAGGCGATCATGTAGCCGCCCGACGCGCCGACATCCTCGATGAACGCGATCACAGGAATTTGTTTTTCATCGGCAAGCTGCCGGATGCGGCGATGAATCAGATGCGACTGCGCCGCCGAGCCGCCCGGAGAGTTGATCGCGAGCGCGACGGCACGCGCTTTGCTTGTGTTGAACGCGCGATCCAACGATCGGGCGACGGACGCAACAGTAAGGCCGGGTTTGAGCGGAGTGGAAATCCCGATGACGCCGGTGAGCCGCACCACCGGAACAACCGAAATATCGGCGCGAAATCGCGCCGGGATCAGCGGCTCGAGCGCGGCAATCGTTCGATCGAGCGCGGAGGGTTCAGCCATGGACTAACGACATAGGACGGCCACAAGGCTGCCTCAAGTCATCCAATGTTAACCCATGAATGTTTTTTTAAGCAGGAACGGCATCTGCCGCCAATGATTGCCGGCGGGAGCCAAAGAAGATCCAGCGGAATTCGAATCGGACCATGAAAATCCTCCTGTTGTGCCTCCTGATGTCGACCATCGTGATAATCGCCTATCTCGCCGTGCCGGCGCGGCCCGCGGCGGAGGCCGGAACCGGCCAATAATCTGCGATTTTGGACTCGGGCGTTGGCGCCTAGAGCGCCAGCGCTTGGCCATGCCGGAGCACATCCTCGGCCTGTGCCGTGGGTCTTCCCGCCGCGTCGTTGAGATCAACGCCAGGCAGCAAGGCCAGCGGTGCACGGCTGCCCTTGCTGGCCTTTACCAGCACGCGGATCGCAGACTGCCCGGCGCGGCCATGCACCGGCCGCACCACGATACCGCCAAAGTTGACCTCCAGCGCCGATAGCACCTGCGCGAGGCCATCGGCGCGCCAGATCATGGTCAGCGTACCGGCGGAATGCAGTAGCCAGGATGCCGCGTCGATCCACCGCGCAAGCGAACCATCCGGGGCAACGTGCGCCGTGCGCCTGCCCGCATCCGGCGAAACATTCTGCTGAGTGTTGAACGGCGGGTTCATCAGCACGCCATCGAATGAGCCCGGTCCCAGCCCCGCCGCGGCAAAAGCATCCGATGGCGCGGTCACGTCGAGCAGCACTGCGGCTGCGCGGTCCTCCAAGCCGTTGCGTGCGATATTCTCCGCCGCGATTGCAGCAAGCTCGGCGTCGCGCTCGACCAGCGTCACGTTGATGCCCGCAACGCGAACCGCCAGCGCCAGGCCGGCCGCGCCGACGCCAGCGCCAAGATCGGCGACACGGTCACCCGGGTTCGCGGCGACCGCAGCCGCAAGGAGGATCGCGTCGTGGCCGACCCGGTGGCCGCTTTTCTTCTGCGTCAGCCTCAGCCGGCCTCCGAGCACAGCGTCGTCGGTGTGTTCGTCTTCATGGCCGGGCGGCAGCGGCCGCAGCTCGTGGGCCAGGCCGGCGTCCGCCAGCAACCGGCGCGCCGAATGTTGATGTTCGTCATCGACCAGGATACGGCGCGGCAAAATCCCGAGCGAACCTTCCAGCACGCTCATGTTGCGATCCAGCACGAGATGCGGGATATCCGCGCCCTTAAGCAGCGCCTCGATCGCGGTGATCAGGACCGCGTTGTTGGTGCGAACCAGCTCCTGCACGCGACTTGACCCTCAGCGCTGCCGGCGCTCTTCGGCCGGTGCGCGTTGCGCGAGATAGGACAGCAGCTTCAACTCACGCCGCCCGCGCGTCACGGTGTCCAGAATGAGGCCCGAGGCGATCGACAGGAAGCCAAGCAGCATCAATCCAGTGGACAGCACCGCCGTCGGCACTCGGGGCACGAGACCTTCACGCATGTAGGTGATGACGAGCGGTATCGCGAGCCCGACCGACACGATGCATAGCGACAAGCCGAGCGCGCCGAACAAGGCGAGCGGGCGCTCCGCGCGATACACTTTCAGAATGGTCCGCAAGATGCGGAATCCGTCGCTCCAGGTCGAAAGCTTCGATGCCGAGCCTTCCTGCCGCGAATAGTAAGGCGTGCGCACCTCGCCGACCGGCAATTCAAGCTCCAGCGCGTGTATGGTCAGCTCGGTCTCGATCTCGAAGCCGCCCGAGAGAACCGGGAACGACTTGACGAAGCGCCGCGTGAACACGCGATAGCCGGACAGCATGTCCGTGAAGGCATTGCCGAAAATGTGCGCGACTGAACCTGTGAGAAGCCGGTTGCCCAGCCGGTGGCCGGGGCGGTAGGCCGCCTCTTCGCGGTCGACGCGCACCGCCACCACCATGTCGAGCCGGTCGCGCAGCAGGCGCTCGATCATCGCCGGCGCGCTAGGCGCGTCGTAGGTGGCGTCGCCATCGACCAGCACATAGATGTCGGCGTCGACGTCGGTGAACATGCGCCGCATCACGCGCCCTTTGCCTTGGCGCGGCTCGCGGCGCACCACCGCGCCCGCCGATGCCGCCACCTCGGCGGTGCGGTCGCTCGAATTATTGTCGTAGACGTAGACCGTGGCGTTGGGCAGCGCGGCGCGGAAGTCGCCCACCACCTTGGCGATCGAGACCTCCTCGTTGTAGCAAGGCACCAGGACCGCGATCCGCTGCCGTCCGGCTATGTCGGCCTCGCTAGCGGCCTGTGCTTCCAACATGGGGATTTTGCTCCGCTCGGCGCCAAAGAGGAATCGCTTGTCGCACCCACGCTAGTGTCCCGAACCCGAAGTTCGCACGATTGTGCAGCGGGCGCCTTTGCGAACTTCGGGTTTTAAAGGGACACTAGAATCCTTGAGTTGCTAGTGTCGCTTGGATTCGGAAGTTCGCTTCGGAGCTTGCTGAGAATTCAGGCGAACTTCCGAATCGCGACACTAGCGCACTTGCCCCCATATCATAGCGTTTCTATTGTCGCTCGTCCTTTGTGAGAAAATCTGGAGCAAAGTGCGTGGCCGTCGTTCTTCCATTTAGCCAGCCCGAACCTTCGATCGACCGCCTGATCGAACTGGTCGGCCCGGACATGGAGCGCGTCAACGCGGCCATCCTGGCGCGGACCGGTTCGCAAGTGACGATGATTCCGGAGGTCGCCAACCACCTGATCTCGTCGGGCGGCAAACGGCTGCGGCCGATGCTCACCGTGGCGCTTGCGGCTCTCACCGGCTACTCCAGTGACGGCCACGTCAAGCTCGCCGCCGCGGTCGAGTTCATGCACACGGCGACGCTCTTGCACGACGACGTGGTCGACAACAGCGAAATGCGCCGCGGCCGGCTCGCCGCCCGGATGCTATGGGGCAACGAGGCGAGCGTGCTGGTGGGCGACTTCCTGCTCGGCCAGGCGTTCAAGATGATGGTCGAGGTCGGCTCGCTGCGCGCGCTCGAGATCCTGTCCTCTGCGGCCGCCGTGATCGCCGAAGGCGAGGTGATGCAGCTTGGCACCGCCAAAAACACCGCCACCACGGAGGATGAGTATCTCGCCGTGATCCGCGCCAAGACCGCGGAGCTGTTCGCGGCGGCCTGCGAGGTCGGCCCGGCGCTGACCAACCGGCCGAAGGCGGAAACCGCGGCGTGCCGTTCGTTCGGCATGAACCTCGGCATCGCCTTCCAGCTCGTCGACGACGCGCTTGACTATGGCGGGCGCAACGCCGCGCTCGGCAAGAACGTCGGCGACGATTTCCGCGAGGGCAAGATCACGCTGCCGGTCGTGCTGTCCTACCGCCGCGGCTCGCCGAGCGAGCGAGCGTTCTGGCAACGCACGCTGGAAAAGAACAAGATCACCGACAGCGATCTGCAGACCGCGATCGAGCTGATGCAGAGCCACAACGCGATTGACGACACTATCAAGCGGGCGCAGCACTACGGCGTGATGGCCCGCGACGCTCTGGCGCTGTTCCCGGACTCGCCGATGAAGCGGGCACTGGAAGAAACCGTGGAGTTCTGCACCGGCCGGACGCACTAACGTCCGCTAAAGGTCCCGCGCAATGTCCAGCCGGACAAGACTCGCCTAAGGCTAGCTCTTCTGCTCCAAGCCTGCCGCCTGGATCAGCGGTCCCCATTTTTCCATGTCCGCCTTGTGGAACGCCCGCAGCTCTTCGTTTGTCGAGCCGACGGCGATCATAGCTCCGTCTTCCAGGCGCTTCTTGACCGTCGCATCATTAGTTGCCGCGGCGGCAGCGCTGGACAGCTTGGCAATGATGTCCTTCGGCGTCTTGCTCGGTACGAACAGCGCGTACCAGCCGCTGACGTTGCCGTAGCTCGGCAGGTCCTCCGCGATGCTGCGCAGATCCGGCGCGAGCGGCGAACGCTTCGCGGTGGTCACGGCCAGCAGGCGAATTTGACCATCCTTCGCCAGTGGCAGCATCGGCGCGATGTTGTTCCAGAACGAATCGATCCGGCCCGGAATCAGGTCCTGAATGCCGGGCGCGGCGCCGCGATACTGCACGTTGACCATCTTGATCTTGGCGTGATGCACGAGGAGCTCGCCCGACAGATGCGGCACCGCGCCAGCACCGGGCGACCCGTAGGTGAGCTTGCCCGGCTCTGCCTTGGCCCGCGCGATGAAGTCGGCGAGCGTCTTGTCCGGCGAGTTCTTCGGCACCCCCATGACGATCGGATACTGGACGATCAGCGAGATCGGCTCGAAGTCCCTGGTGGGATGGAACGTGACTTTCGGATTGATGAAGTGGCTGGTGGCAAGATGATCGCCAGCCAGGAACATCGTGTATCCGTCCGAATCGGAACGCGCGACGTGTTCGGATGCGACGTTGCCGCCGGCACCCGATTTGCTCTCGACAATGACTTGCTGGCCCAGGATCTCGCCCATCTTCTGCGCGACGAGCCGGGCGATCATGTCCGCTCCGCCGCCGGGCGGGAACGGGATGACGATGCGGAGGTGACGGGTCGGCCAAGCCTGCGACCATGCCGCGCTGCTGATGATTGCGGGCGCGGCGACCGTTGACGCGGCGGACAATTTGATGAGACGGCGGCGGCTGATCATGACTTCCTCCCGGCATTCAAATTTTATTTTGTCGGGAGGGAGCTTACTACCGCAAATGCGTGGCGCACACCCACCAGCGCCGGTGCTGTCTTGAAATGCTGCGCGCGGCGGCAGCGGCGGCGTGGGCGGAGGCATAGAGACCGAAACACGTGGCGCCCGAGCCGGACATCCGAGCCAGCTCGCAGCCGTCCGTTTTTTGCAAAGCCGCGAGCACCTTAGCGATCGCCGGCGCGATCTCGACGGCGGCCGGTTCGAGATCGTTGGCGCGTCGCTTCAGGTACGCGAGAAACGCTGCTCGCCCACTCGGAACTCTGCGCGCTTGCGCCGCAGGCTGAGGCCTGCGGTCCGAGCGGCGGAGTTGCGCGAACACATCCTTGGTTGGAACCGCCACGCCTGGATTGACCAGCACGGCGGCAAAGCGGGGAATGCTCAGCGGTTTCGACAGGATTTCACCGATGCCGCGCATCACGCGCGGGCGGGGATCGACGCAAACCGGCACGTCGGCGCCGATCTTGGCCGCGGCGCGCAGCAAACGCGGATCGGTGAGCTTGAGCCGGTTCGCCCGCGCGATGAGGCGCAGCGCCGCGGCGGCGTCCGACGAGCCGCCGCCGATCCCGGCGGCGGCCGGCAATAGCTTGGCAAGCGTGAAACGGCCGAGTTTGAGGCCATCGACCTCGGCCGCGAGCGTGCGCGCCGCGCGCAGCACCAGATTGTCGGCGACGGCGCCCGCAGCGACTGCATTCGGGCCGCGCACCGTGAGCGAGGCGGCGCCGCCCGGAACGAACGTGAGCCGGTCCTTCACGCCGGCAAATACCACCAAACTTTCCAGCGTGTGATAGCCGTC
This sequence comes from uncultured Alphaproteobacteria bacterium, assembly GCA_963814215.1. Taxonomy (GTDB): domain Bacteria; phylum Pseudomonadota; class Alphaproteobacteria; order Rhizobiales; family Xanthobacteraceae; genus Z2-YC6860. Next base: position 368,972 of record CAWFCM010000030.1, read on the forward strand.
AGCGCGGCGGCCGATCACGCGCAGCGTGAGATTGACCTTGGCGGGTGCGTGTTCAACGAGCGGGCGCGGCACGGCGGGAGACTATCTGCGCAAGAGCCTTCGGCAAACGGCTAACCGCCTGCGCAGACACGCCCTAGCCACCGTTGCCCGGCTTCTTCTGCTTGCTGGCGTCGGCTGCCGACGAGGTCTCCTCGGGCAGCCCGGTCTTGAGCTTCAGCTCGATCTTCTCAAGATCCTCGGGCTCGGGCTTGAGATCCTTGGCGTGCGACCACTGGAACTGCGCCTCGAGGAAGCGCCCGGTCTTCCAATAGCCGTCGCCGAGATGATCGTTGATGGTCGGATCGTCCGGCTTGAGCTCGACCGCGCGCTCAAGGTGCTTGACCGCCTCGTCGTAGTTGCCAAGCCGGTAATAAGCCCAACCGAGCGAGTCGACGATGTAGCCATCGTCGGGCCGCTGCTCGACGGCGCGGCGGATCATGCGCATGCCTTCGTCGAGGTTGACGCCCTGATCGACCCACGAATAGCCAAGATAATTCAGCACGTGCGGCTGGTCCGGATAGAGCTTCAGCGCCATCTTGAGATCGGTTTCCGCGGCGGCCCATTTCTTGGCGCGTTCATTGCAGATGCCGCGGAAGTAGTAGATCAGCCAGTGCGGGCGCTCGGGCGTGTCGATCGACGCGATCCCCTTGCTGTAAACGTCGGCGCAATCGTTGAACTCCTTGCGGCCGCGCTGGATATTCCCCAACGCCATGATCGCTTCGGTGTTGGCCGGCTGCTCGGTAATCAGCTTGTTGAGGCGTTTCTTGGCCTCGTCGGTGCGATCGAGCGTATCGAGATTTACGGCGAGCTGAATCTCGGCGTTGCGGCGCAGCGGCGAACTCTGCGGGACCCGCTCGTAGAACTTGATGGCCAATTTGGAGTTCTTGATCTGCTCGTAGAGATCGGCGAGCGCGAGCAGCGCAAGCGGCTGATTGGGCGCGAGATAGAGCGCGAGCTGAAGATAGACGAGGCCGAGGTCCTCGCCGCCACGGCGGCCGAGCGCCGCGCCGAGGCCGTACAGCACTTCGGCGCCGCCCGCTTGCGGCGCATCGGCGAGGGGCGCGAACGGCTTGCCCGCCTTGACGTTCGCCATCGCATCGACGATCAGCGGATGACGCGGCAACTGCGCATCGAACGACTGATAAACCTTGAGCGCCTCGTCCTTGCTGCCATTGCGGGCAAGCCAGGAGCCATAGGCCTCGACCAGGCGGAGCGCCGAGTTGTCGAGCTTGTAGGCACGCTCGAAGCGCTTGCCGGCTTCCTTCCGGTTGCCGGCGAGGTCCAGCATCATACCGGCGTGTAGATCCTTGAACAGCGCATACCACTCGGCGCCCTGCAGCTTGTCGATCGCCTCGATCGCGCCCTTGGAATCGTTCGCGCCATACTGCGCCCAGGCCGCGAGCAGCGTTCCGGCGAGATCGGTGATCGGACCGCGCACCGATTGCTGGAGATTGGTCTTCGCGGTGGCGTATTGCTTCTGCTTGAGCGCGCGAACCCCCAGCACCAGGCGGGCGAGCCTGTGGTTACGGTCGACCGCGACGAGCCGTTCTGCGAGCTTGATCGCCTCATCCATGTCGCCGTCGGCAACCACGGACAGGAAGGCGCGCTCGAGCAGTTCGCTGTTGCGCGGATCGGCCTTGAGGGCGGCGCGGTAATAGGCGGAAGCTGCGGAGGCGTCGCGCTGCACGCTGGCGTGGCGCGCCGCGAGATAGCTGCCGGACGGCGAAACCCGCGCGATCTCGTGCCACGGCGGCATTTCGGAAGGGGTCGGGGTGCGTTGCGCGCGCTGGGCGGAGAGCGTCGACGGCAGCATCAACGCAACGGCGCCAAGCGCCACGGCGGCAACGCGCCGGGTCAAGAAGGAAGCTGTCACTCGCTAATCTCCATGGAGGGCGCGCCGGCGCGCTTCCCTGTCGAGTCGGCCGCAGAATGGCCTTTTTGGGGACCTGCCGCAAGGACAGCCGACCGTCCGCTCCGCCCACCGATTGAGCGGCGCCGTGTGGCAGCATCGTGGCCGTCGGACTAATCAAGGATCACATATTTGAGTAATTCGGCCCGCCGCCGCCTTCGGGCGGAACCCAGGTGATGTTGCGGTTGGGGTCTTTTATATCGCAGGTTTTGCAGTGGACGCAGTTCTGCGCGTTGATCACGAACTTCGGCGCACCGCCGTCCTCCACCCATTCATAGACGCCGGCCGGGCAGTAGCGCTGCGACGGCCCGGCATAGAGGTCGTGTTCCGACGTCTTCTGCAGCGCCATGTCGGCAACCTTGAGATGCGGCGGTTGGTCTTCCTCGTGGTTGGTGTTGGACAGGAATACCGAGGACAGCTTGTCGAACGTGAGCTTGCCGTCAGGCTTGGGATAGACGATCGGCAAGAAATTCGCCGCCGGCTGCAGCGTCTCGGAATCCGGCTTGCCGTGACGTAATGTGCCGAACGGCGAGAAGCCGAGCGTGTTGCACCACATGTCGAAGCCGCCGAGCCCGATGCCGACGAACGTGCCGAGCTTCGACCATAGCGGCTTGGCGTTGCGCACCTTCCAAAGATCGCTGCCGATGTCGCTCTCGCTCCATGCCATGTCGTAGCCGGACAGCTCATCGCCCGAACGGCCCGCCGCCAGCGCTTCCGCGACGTGCTCCGCGGCGAGCATGCCCGACAGCATCGCGTTGTGACTGCCCTTGATGCGCGGGACGTTGACGAACCCCGCCGAGCAGCCGATCAGCGCGCCACCGGCGAACGTAAGCTTCGGCACCGACTGATAGCCACCTTCCGTGATGGCGCGCGCGCCGTACGACAGGCGCTTGCCGCCAGCGAACGTGCCGCGGATGAGCGGGTGGGTCTTGAAGCGCTGGAACTCGTCGAACGGCGACAGATACGGGTTGGCGTAGTTGAGATGCAGCACGAATCCGACCGACACCAGATTGTCATCGAAGTGGTACAGGAACGAGCCGCCGCCGGTCGAATTGTCGAGCGGCCAGCCAAACGAATGCTGCACCAGGCCCGGCTTGTGTTTCTCCGGCGCGACCTGCCACAGCTCTTTCAATCCGATGCCGAATTTCTGCGGCTCGCGTCCCTCCGCAAGTCCCAACTTGGCAATGAGTTGCTTGGACAGGCTGCCGCGCGCGCCCTCCGCGAACAGCGTGTATTTGGCGCGCAATTCCATGCCGCGGGTAAAGCTCGCGTTCGGCTCGCCGCTCTTGCCGATGCCCATGTCGCCCGTGGCAACACCAACCACCGCGCCGTCCTGGAACAGCACTTCGGCGGCGGCAAAGCCCGGATAGATCTCGACGCCGAGCGCTTCCGCCTTGTTACCGAGCCACCGGCAAACGTTACCGAGCGAGACTATATAATTGCCGTGATTGCTCATCAGCGGCGGCATCATGAAGTTCGGCAGCCGCAATCCGCCTGAGGCCGAGAGCCAATAGAAGCGGTCGTCGGTGACCGCGGTTTTGATCGGGGTGTCTTCGCTCCGCCATTCCGGCAGCAGGCGGTCGAGCGCGATCGGATCGATGACCGCGCCGGACAGGATATGCGCTCCGACCTCCGAACCCTTTTCGACCACCACCACATTGATGTCGGCAGAAATCTGCTTCAGGCGGATCGCGGCGGCGAGTCCGGCAGGCCCGGCGCCGACGATGACGACGTCGAATTCCATTGCTTCGCGGGCGGGCAATTCGGCCATGGCGTTTTCCCTGGAGTTATTCTTTTTCCACGTTTGCCCGCACGCCACAATCGCCAGTGCACAGGCAGCCGTGATAGATCACCGAATGGCCGATTTTCTCATCCCGCCGCGCGACCTGCTCAGCTTTTATGCTGAAGCCGGTGTGGACGCCGCCGTGGGTGAGACGCCGAACGACTATCGGTCGGCGACACCGATTTCTCCGTCTGCACAGCCCGCAGATCCACTCGCTGCACGAAACGCACCATCCCCGCCGGCAGCCCTTCGAAAAATGACGGGAACCATGGCGGCTGCTGTTCCGTCGCCTCCCCCTGCTGCGCCCGCCGTCCCCGAAGCCGCGGTGATGGCGGCGCGCGAAGCGGCGAAAACCGCGGCAAGCCTCGATGAGTTGCGCGCCCTGCTCGACAAATTCAACGGTTGCGCGCTGAAAGCGACCGCAAGCCGGCTCGTGTTTGCCGACGGCAATCCGGAAGGCCGCGTAATGTTCGTCGGCGAGGCGCCGGGTCGCGACGAGGACATTGAGGGCCTGCCGTTCGTCGGGCGCTCCGGCAAGCTGCTCGACCAGATGCTGAAGTCGATCGGGCTCGATCGCACCAAGGTCTACATCGCCAACATCGTGCCGTGGCGGCCGCCCGGCAACCGTACGCCGACGCCGGTCGAGACGCAGATTTGCCTGCCCTTCGTCCAGCGCCAGATCGAGCTGGCCGACCCCGACATCCTGGTGTGCGTCGGCGGCCCGAGCGCGGGCGGATTGCTCAACATGCAGGGCATCCTGAAAAACCGCGGCCGCTGGGTCACCTACAACACCGGCACCCGCGAGATTCGGGCGATGGCAACACTGCACCCGGCCTATCTGCTGCGCTCGCCGATCGCCAAGCGCCTCGCCTGGCGCGATTTGCTGGCGATCAAGAAGGCGCTCGGCTAATCCGCCGCCATTAACCTGAACGGCAAAATCCGCGCGCGCTACTTCGCGCTGGCGCGCTGCGTTGTGGCAATGTCGCGCCCAAACGGAGTGGATGGATTCCAACCATGCGCGACCAACGGAAAGTTCTCACCCTCGCCGCGACAATCGCCGCGATGACCGCCTGCACGGCCGTGATCGCGAGCGCGCAGAACTATCAGTATCAGTCGAAGCCCTCCATCACGAATTAGCCGTCGCAACGATCAACGCCGTCGCAGACCTATCAACCGACGCAGCCTTCGCAAACCTACCAGTCGCAGCCGGTGCAACGTTCAACGCAGCCCACCACAACCTATTCCTCACCTTCAACTTCGTCGCCGACGCCGGGCAGCCCGACCTATACATCGCAGCCCTCGCCAAGCCGGACGCCACGCAGCCGTCGCAACCCGCGCAGGCGCAGACTAACCAGCCGCAGATGACCGGCGCCTCCCTGGCGCAGCATTCCGCGCGCTGCGCCAACTCCGACCGCGCTTCCACCGACTACGGCGAAGTGACGCGGCTGCAGCCGAAGAACCCCGATGCCTGGGCCGCGCGTTGCTGGTGCGCGCCGCGGGCGGCCGCGAGGTGCAGCAAGCGCTCAACTGCTGCAATGAGTCGCTCAAGCTCAAGGCCGATCAGGCCGACGTGCTCGACACCCGTGGCTTCGTCAACCTGCGGCTCGGCAAAATGGACGACGCCATCAAGGACTATGACGCCGCCCTCAAACTCGATCCGAAGCTGCCTGGCGCGCTCTATAGTCGCGGCGTCGCCAAGTCCCGAAAGGGCGACAAGGCCGGCGGCAGCGCCGACATCTCCGCCGCGAAGGCGATGAAGTCGGACGTCGAGTTCGAGTCTCGCGCTACAGCATCCGCCAGTAGAGAACGACGCGCCGGCCTGGCGCGCTGTCGTCTCCGGTTTTCGGGTCGTGCTCACCCCACCGCGAACTTGATCGCGAACAGCATCGCCAGAACCAGCACCACGGGCGATGCGTCGCCGACCTTGCCGGCGACGAGCTTGATCACGGCGTAGGTAATGAAGCCAAGGCCGATGCCGGTCGCGATCGAATAGGTCAGCGGCATCGAGACGGCCGCAACCACCGCGGGCGCGGATTCAGTGAGGTCGTCCCACTCCATCTCAGCCAAGCCCCGCGCCATCACCACCGCGACGTAGAGCAGCGCGGCGGCGGACGCATAGGCCGGGATCATGCCGGCGAGCGGCGAGAAGAACAGAGCGAGCAGGAACAGCGCCGCGACCACGACCCCGGTCAACCCGGTGCGGCCGCCAGCGAGTGCGCCGGACGCGCTCTCGATATAGCTCGTGGTGTTCGAGGTACCCAGCAGCGAGCCGACCACTGTCGCTGACGAGTCCGCGACCAGGGCCTGGCGCATCCGCGGCAGCTTGCCGTCCTTGTCGAGCAGCTTGGCGCGGTGCGCGACGCCGATCAGCGTGCCGGCGGTGTCGAAGAAGTCGACCAGCAGCAGCGTGAAGATGACGACCAGCGCCGTCATTTCGAGGACGCGCGAGAAGTCGAGTTGCAGGAGGGTCGGGGCAAGCGACGGCGGCAGCGACACGACGCCGGAGAATTTTACGAGGCCGAGCGGAATGCCAATCAGCGTCACCACCAGGATGCCGATCAGCGTCGCGCCCAACACGTTGCGCGCGTTGAGCGCTGCGATCAGCGCGAAGCCGGCCAGCCCCAGGATAGCAGGCCATTGCTTGAGGTCGCCCAGCGTCACCAGCGTGGCCGGATGATCGACCACGATCTTGGCCTGCTCCAGCGCGATGATGAACAGGAACAGGCCGATGCCGGCCGACACCGCGAGCTTGAGATTTCTCGGTATCGCGTTGATGACGTATTCGCGCAGCGGCGTGAGCGAGATGATCAGCGCCAGCAAGCCGGAGATCAATACAAAGGCAAGCGCCTGCTGCCAAGTGTACTTGTAGCTCAGCACCAGGGTGAAGGCGAAGAAGGCGTTGAGCCCCATGCCGGGCGCGAGCGCGATCGGATAGTTGGCGTAGAGCGCCATGATCAGCGTCGAGATCGCCGCCGCGACGCAGGTCGCGACGAACACCGCGCCCTTGTCCATCCCGGCGTTGGCCAGGATCGCCGGGTTGACGAACACGATGTAGACCATGGTGAGGAACGTCGTGACGCCCGCGATCACCTCGGTGCGCACGTCGGTGCCGTGCTGCTTGAGCCCGAAATACCTGTCCAGAAAATCGTTCATGGTGAAGCCCCCGCTCCTGAACCAGCCACGCCAGCATAGCGGCGCTGCACCGAGGGGGCAGCCGGCCCCTTGCGGAATTCAACAGGTGGAATGAGATAGGAGAAGAGCCACTCTCGGCAGCCTCCGAAAGGCTGGATGACAGTCATGGATCTCGATCCGGTCCTGCTTGCCCGTCTGCAATTCGCCTTCACGATCACGTTCCACATCATTTTCCCGAGCTTCACCATCGGGTTGTCAGCGTTCATCGCCACGCTGCTGGTGCGCTGGATGTGGACAGGCCGCGAGCACCTGCACCGGCTGGCCCGGTTCTGGACCAAGATTTTCGCCGTCTCGTTCGCGATGGGTGTCGTGTCCGGGATCGTGCTGTCCTACCAGTTCGGCACCAACTGGAGCCGCTTCTCGGTGGTGGTCGGCAACGTGGTCGGGCCACTGATCGGCTACGAGGTACTCACCGCCTTCTTCCTGGAGGCAACGTTCCTCGGCGTCATGCTGTTCGGCTGGAAGCGCGTGCCGCCGTGGCTGCACGCGATGTCGGCGATCTTCGTCGCGATCGGCACTGCGATCTCGGCGTTCTGGATTCTGTCCGCGAACAGCTGGATGCAGACACCGGCCGGCCACGAGATCCGCGACGGCATCGCCTATCCGGTCGACTGGCTCGCGGTGATCTTCAATCCGAGCTTCCCCTACCGGTTCACGCACATGCTCACCGCGGTCTATCTGACCACCTCGCTGGTCATCCTCGCCGTCGGCGCGCGCTATCTTCTTGCCAACAAGCATCTCGACGAAGCAAAGACGATGATGCGCATGGCGGTCGGCATGATCGCATTGCTCGCGCCGCTGCAGCTTTTCATCGGCGACCAGCACGGCCTGAATACGCTCAAGCACCAGCCGATCAAGATCGCGGCAATGGAGGCGCACTGGGACGGCAGCAAGCCCGGCGATCTCGTGTTGTTCGCGTGGCCCGACGAGAAGGCGGAGCGCAACCGGTTCGAGATTTCGATTCCCCGAGGCGCGTCGCTGATCCTCAGGCACGACCCCAACGGACTGTTTCCCGGTCTTACCAGCGTGCCGCCTTCCGAGCGGCCGCCGGTCATCCCGGTGTTCTTCGCGTTCCGCATCATGGTCGGCCTCGGCCTCATCATGATCGCGGCCGGCCTCACCGGAGCGTTCCTGTGGTGGCGCGGCCGGCTTTTCGACACGCGCTGGTATCTCTGGCCTGCGTCGATGTCGTGGTGGATGGGCTTCGTCGCGGTGATCTCCGGCTGGGTGGTGACCGAAACCGGACGCCAGCCCTGGGTCGCGCACGGCATCCTGCGAACGGCTGACGCGATCTCGCCGGTGCCCGCCGTGACGATCGCCTCGACGCTCGCGCTGTTCGTGCTGGTCTATGGCATCGTGTTCACCATGGGCCTCTATTACATCAATCGCCTGATCGTGAAGGGACCGCAGGGCCGCGCGATCGAGCCTCCGGAAATGGGCTCGCCGGTGCGGCCGCTGTCGTCCGCGGCCGAAGCCGGCCGCGAGGCGCTCGGACATTAGGGAGAGAGATTATCCATGGAATGGTATCTCCCCGTTATCTGGGCCGCGCTGATCGGCACCGCGGTTGCCATGTATGTCGTGCTCGACGGCTTCGATCTCGGCGTCGGCATTCTGTTTCCGTTCGCCAAGAACGAACGCGAGCGCGACCAGATGATGAATTCGGTCGCGCCATTCTGGGATGGCAACGAGACGTGGCTGGTGCTGGGCGGCGGCGGGCTGTGGGTCGCGTTCCCGCAGGCCTACTCGGTGATCATGCCGGCGTTCTACCTGCCGGTGATCGTGATGCTGCTTGCACTGGTCTTCCGCGGCGTCGCGTTCGAGTTCCGCTGGGTGGCGGCGACCAGCAAGCGCTACTGGAATTTCGCGTTCGCGGCGGGCTCCACGCTCGCCGGGCTGTGCCAAGGCGTCATTCTCGGCGGTCTGATCCAGGGCGTGCGCATCGAAAACGGCGCATTCGCCGGCGGCACGTTCGACTGGGCAACGCCGTTTGCGTTGCTGTGCGGGCTCGGCGTTGTCGCAGGCTATGCGCTGCTCGGCGCCACCTGGCTGGTGATGAAGACCGACGGCGCGGTGGCCAATCGCAATCGCGCGCACGGCAAGATGCTGCTGCTTGTCGTTCTCGGCTTCATGGGCGCGGTCAGCCTGTGGACACCGCTCGCGGTGCCGCGCATCGCGGAGCGCTGGTTCTCATTGCCGAATTTTTTCTATCTCTGGCCGGTGCCCGTGATCACCGCACTGACCGCCTATGCCGCCTGGCGCTGGCTCGAGACGGGACGCGATATTCCACCGTTCCTCGCATCGATCGCGCTGTTCCTGTTCGGATATCTCGGGCTGGTGATTTCCTGGTTCCCGTACCTCGTGCCTCCGTCGCTGACGATCTGGGACACGGCAGCGCACCCCGCGAGCCAGATCTTCATGCTGGTCGGCACCTTGGCGCTGCTGCCGGTAATCCTCGGCTACATCGTGTTCGTGTACTGGCTGTTCCGTGGCAAGGTGCGCGAAGGAGAAGGCTATCACCAGCACTAAGAGCATGATCCCGGAAAGTGGCTTCCGGTTTCCGGACAAGATCATGCACACGAAAGAGCTAACGCGCCGGCGCAGCCGACGGCCGGATCACACCCCAACCGATTCGCACGAGCGGCAGCCGCCCCTGAAAGCGGCGCTCGAACGCGCGCGGCACTTCCGCGACCAATCCGGGAAATCGCTGCTGGATCGCCGGGGGCGGCAACCCTCGCGTATCGGCCGCGGGCCAGACCACGACGGCACCTTTGGCTGCGATGTTCTGCGGCGTGACCCATGGTGACAGCGCGGGCATCGCGAAGAATTCGAGACTCGGCCGGCTTGGCGCGTTCAGCGCAACCAGCGCCGCGGTGTGCGTGTCGCCTGTGACGATCGCCAACGGGCGGCCGGTGCGGCGCTCGAAGCTCTCAGCGAAGAAGCGGCCCATCTCGGCTGCCGGCTGCGCGACGCGCAGGTCGACGGCAAATGTCCACGGCAGCAGCAGCACCGCGATCACCACGATCAGCGGCGGCAACAGCAGCAATATCGCCCAGGTGTATTGCGTGAGCCGCTGGTGGACGATGCGGATGCGGTCCGGCGCCAGCACGACCACCGCCAGAGCCGTGAGCACCACCAGCGCCGGCGCGAGGAAGTTTTCGGGGCGTCCTGTGAACAGTGCCGCAAGACCGATCGTGGCGGCAGGCAGCACCGCAAGACAATTGACGAACGTTCGTGCATCCGGATCGACGGGAGCGCGCTCGACCTCGGCGGCGGCGCCGCGCGGCGACAGCGTGAAGCCTCGGCCGAGCAGCGCCAGCACGACGAGCGCGATGTGGCCGATCGCCAAAGCGCCGAGCAATTGCAGCCAGGTCTGTGCGTTTTCAACGAAGCCGGCGAAGCTCACGGTGCCGAGCATGCCGGTCTGCTCGATCCAGACCAGATGGCGGTAGAACACCAGCATCAGGATGGCGCCGCCGATGTAAGGCTCGGGCCAGGTAAACTGCTCGCGCCCGCGCTTGCTGATCAATGCGAAGGCAAGCAGGAGGCCGATCAACAATAACCCGGAGTAGGTGGTGAGCAGCAGCAGGCCCGCCTCGAAGCCGACCGCGAGCCAATAGAGCCGCCGCCCCTGCCCGGCGGCCCGCCAGTAATGCAGCAGGATCAGCGCCCATAGCGCCGCCGCGAGCAGCGCCGGGCCGAATTCCGGCGTCGGCACGCTGAACGCCGCGATGCCGGCCATCAGTAGCACCGCGAGCACGGCATGGCGCGGGCCGACCACGATGCGGCCGAGCGAAAACACCGCCCACAGGATGACGAGCACGCAGACTTGCGCGAGCAGATAGACCGCGAACATCCCGCCAAGACGGAACGCGCCTTCGGCCAGCCAGTAGGCAAGCGGCGGGCCGTATGGATTGCCGAGCCCGGCTTCGTGCGCCACCGCGAGCGTTTCGGCGAGCTCGCCGGGCGGCGCTGCGTAGAACAGCGACGGCACCAGCGTCCACAGCGCGGCCTGTGTCAGCGCCGCAGCCCAAAAGATAGCGACGGGCCGCGTCCGTATCAACTCGATGAAAAGGGAGACCCGATGCATTCGCCCGCACGGCGCCGGACGGCGCTCCAAACGGAGTGCAGCTAAGCCCGTGGGCGCTATAGAGGCAACCGCGTTTCGCCGTCTTCGGCGGCGCCCGGCTCGGGCGCATAAAGCGCGGAGACCGGAGCGAACGAACGGCGGTGATGGATGGTAGGCCCAAGTTTTTCCAGCGCCTCGAAATGCTCCGGCACGCTGTAGCCCATATGCCGCTCGAAACCGTAGCCGGGATGTGCTGCGCCGAGGCGTGTCATCAACCGGTCCCGCGTCACCTTTGCGACGATCGAGGCTGCCGCGATCGACACCACCAGTGCGTCGCCGGAGATCACCGCCTGACAGTCGCAGCCGGCATCGATCTTGTCGCGGCCGTCGACGAAGACGAGCTTCGGCCGTACCGGCAACGCCCGCACCGCGCGAGCCAGCGCCCAAAGCGAGGCCTGCAGGATATTGTCGCGGTCGATGCGCGCAATCGAGCCGAACGCGACCGCCACCTGCGCGGTGGCGCAGATCTTCTCGTAGAGCCTCTCGCGCTCCTCACGGTCGAGCTTCTTGGAATCGTTCAACCCACGTGGAATCCGCTCCGGGTCAAGCACCACGGCAGCAGCAACCACAGGCCCCGCGAGCGGACCGCGCCCCGCTTCGTCACACCCCGCAACCGGAAAGACGCCGCGCTTGATCGCCGCGCGTTCGCGGCGGAATGTCGGCCGGATGACAGCATCCGACAGATCGAGACGCGCGACTTTGGCGGTGGCTGAGCGACTCATGCGGCGCAGAGTGCGCCGCGTGACGCTCAAGTCAATCGCGGGTTAGGTTCCGCCGTGAATGGCGGGGACAATTCAATCCGGCAGGATCAGCCGCCCGTCATCGGTGAACTCGAAGCCCGGCGCACAAACCACCTCCCAGGCGTGGCCATCGGGATCGGCGAAATAGCCGCGGTAGCCGCCATAGTCGGTCTTTCCCGGATTCCGCAATGGTTTGGCGCCGGCAGCGATGGCCCGCGCGAACGCAGCGTCGACGTCCTCAAACGTCCTGCAATTCCAGGCGAGGCTCGCGCCGCGATAGGCCGACACGGAACCGACCGTTAGATTCTCGTCCTCGGCAAGCAAATCCCAGTGCCAAAGCGCCAGCACGACGCCGCCGGCATCAAGAAAGGCAACCTCGTCGCCGGTCGCACGGACTTTCCGCTCGAAGCCGAGCGCCTCGTAGAACTTCAGGCTGGCGTGAAAATCGTGCACGCCAAGCGTTATCACCGTCAGACTCGGCTTGCCGATCATGATGCGAACAGGCTCAACTGTTGCGAGCGGCGCCGTGGCGGCGTGAAGTGCTCGGCGGTCAAAGACGCCTTATGCCGGTTGAGGCCGAGCTTCTCGCAGGCGGTTTCGAAACGGCGCCCGATCATCCACGCGTAAGGCCCCTCGCCCTTCATGCGGCGGCCGAACGTCGAGTCGTAGTCCTTGCCGCCGCGCGTGTCGCGGATGAGCTTGAAGACGTGGGCGGCGCGATCGGGAAAGTTCGCTTGCAGCCATTCGTGAAACAGGTCGCGCACTTCGAGCGGCAGGCGCAGCAGCACATAACCGGCGCCCTTGACGCCGGCGAGCGCCGCCGCGTCGAGGATCTTCTCGATCTCCATGTCGTTGATGGCAGGGATGACCGGAGCAACCATCACTGAGGTCGGAATGCCCGCGCGGGACAATTGACGCAGTGCTTCGAGCCGGCGGCCCGGTGTGGCGGCGCGCGGCTCCATGGTGCGGGCAAGCCTGGGATCGAGCGTGGTGACCGAGATCGCCACCTTGACCAGGTTGCGCTCCGCAAGCCGCGCCAGAATGTCGAGGTCGCGCAGGATCATCGCCGACTTGGTGACGATTCCGACCGGGTGGCCGGCGCGCTCCAGCACCTCGAGAATGCCGCGCATCACCTGATACTTGCGCTCGATCGGCTGATACGGGTCGGTGTTGGTGCCGATCGCGATGGTTCGCGGCTGGTAATTGGTGGCCGAAAGTTCCTTCTCCAGAAGTGCAGGCGCGTCCGGCTTCACGAACAGCTTGGATTCGAAATCCAGCCCCGGCGACAAGCCGAGATAAGCGTGGGTCGGGCGCGCGAAGCAGTACACGCAACCGTGCTCGCAACCGCGATAGGGATTGATCGAGCGGTCGAACGAGATGTCCGGCGAGTCGTTGCGGGTGATGATCTTGCGCGTCGAGTCGATCGACACGGTGGTCTGGAACGGCGGCAATTCCTCAAGGCTTTGCCAGCCGTCGTCGAACGCGATGCGGGCTATCGCCTCGTAGCGGCCCGAGGCATTCGACAGCGTGCCGCGGCCGCGGCGCCGATCATGGGAAACGCCAGCGCCGAGCAACTGGTCGGCAAAGTCCCCCGCCGGCGCGGAGGGCACCAACGCCGGCGGGTTGCGCAGAACAAGTGAAGAGCGAGCCATGTCGAGACCGTAGCTGGGTTAATAGAACAAAACAAGAACAAAATCCGGCCCGCTACGCTCTACTGTGGATGGGGCGCGAATACAACGTATGTTTCCGGAGTTGGTTTCTCAGGGATGTGACGGCAAGGCTGAGCCCACAGGAGAACCCGATGAAATCATTGTGTACGGGAATGCTGGCAGCGGCCGCTCTGCTGGCCGGAATGCAGACCGCTAGCGCCCAGCGCGAAGGCCCGTGGTGCGCCCACATCGGGATCGGCGACGATTCCTACATCGAGCGCTGCGACATGCTCTCGTACGAAATGTGCAGGACGGAGATCTTCGCGCAGGGCGGTGCGTATTGCACCCAGAACCCCCGCTATCGCGGGCAAGTGGAAACCAGAAAGCAGCGAAAAGCCAAACGCGACAACCGATAGGAGCATGTCATGAAAATGCTGACAGTTCTGGCGTTGGCGGCTACGGCCCTGTTGGCCGGAAGGTCGCACGGTCAGGCGCTTTATCAAGGCCCATGGTGCGCGATCGTCATGATCGGCGAAGGGTCGATCGCGGAGCGCTGCGACATGCGCTCGTTCGAGATGTGCCAACTCGAAATTCGCGGCCAGGGCGCCAGCCATTGCACCCAGAATCCGCGCTACTACGCGATGGCCGAACCGAAGCGAAGCAAGAAACAGCGCTTGCAATAGCGGCCGGCAAGGCCACATTGCCTGCTGGCGTCTGAGCCGCGGCGGCTCGGAGCGGCCGGAGACTTTCGTCATGCGCATTGCATTGCTGCTACCAATCCTGGCCGCCGCAGCGATCAGCTCGGCGCAACCGAGCCTCGCGTACTACGAAGGACCGTGGTGCGCACACCGCCAGATGGGCGGCGGTTTCATCGACAACAACTGCGGGATGAAGACCTACGAGCAATGCCGCGCCTACATTTTCGCGACCGGTGGCGCCTGGTGCACGCAGAATCCGCGCTATATCCCGTCAACTGCCCCGGTCCGCCGCAAGGCCAAGCGCCCGCGATAGCAGCGGGACCGCCAGTCGTTCCTGTCGGTGACCGCGGCGGGAGCGGCACGTCGTATCTATGAGAGTTGCGGCTTCAAGCTCGTCTCAAGCGAGAAGCGGCCCAGCTGGGACCAGCAGGTCGTCAGCGAACACTGGCATTTGGCACTGTAGCGCCGCTCTGCGCGCTAGGCCGTCGCGCCCTTTGCCTTGGGACGCCGCAGGTGCTCGTCGAGCCGCGGCATCAATTCGACGAAGTTGCACGGCCGGTACCTGTAATCGAGCTGGTGTACCAGGATCTCGTCCCAGGCGTCGCGGCAGGCGCCGGGCGAACCCGGCACGCAGAAAATGAACGTCGAGTTCGCCACGCCGGCGGTGGCGCGCGACTGGATCGTGGACGAGCCTATCTTCGGATAGCTCACCATGTGAAACGCGGTGGAGAACCCCTCCATGCGCTTCTCGAACAACGCTTCGGCCGCTTCCGGTGTCACGTCGCGGCCGGTGAAGCCGGTGCCGCCGGTGGTGATGATGGCATCGATCGCGGGGTCGGCGATCCAGGCGCGCAACTGCGCGCGGATCGCCTCGACGTCGTCCTGCACGATCGCGCGGCCGGCCACCAGATGACCTGCCTTCTCGATGCGCTCGGCAAGCGTCGCCCCGGACTTGTCGTCGGCGAGACTGCGCGTATCGCTGACGGTCAGCACCGCGATCTTCAGCGGCATGAACTGGCGGGTCTGATCAAGGCCGGGCATGACGCATTGTCCCACCGGCCCGGCCGGTTGTCATCGCTTACTGCGAAGCAACCTGCCCCGAACCGAAGGTGTTACACGCCTTCACGCTGCCCGACTTGAAGCCGGTCATGAACCACTGCTGGCGCTGCGCCGACGAGCCGTGTGTGAAGCTGTCGGGCACCACGCGGCCCTGGGCTTTCCGTTGCAGCATGTCGTCGCCGATCGCCGCCGCGGTCTGCAGCGCAGCCTCGATGTCGCCCTGCTGCAGCAGCTTCCAGCGCTGTTCGGCGTGATGCGCCCAGACGCCGCCGAAGCAATCCGCCTGCAGCTCGACGCGAACCTGGATGCGGTTTGCCTGCACCTTGTCGCCCGAGGCGCGCTGCGCCTGCTGGGCCTTAGGCAGAATGCCGAGCAAGTTCTGCACATGGTGGCCGACTTCGTGCGCGATCACGTAGGCCTGCGCGAACTTGCACGCCTCGCCGTTGCAGCCGCGGAAGCGCCGCTCGAGATCGCGGAAGAATGAGGTATCCAGATACACCTCGCGGCTGGGCGGGCAATAAAATGGACCCATCGCGCTCTGTGCGAAGCCGCAAGCCGATTGCGTCGCACCCGAGAAGATGATCAGCCGCGGTGCACGGTAGGTCTGGCCTTCCTTCTCGAAGATGCCCTTCCATGTCACCTCGGTTGAGCCGAGCACCGCGGACACGAACTTGCCGGTTTCGTCGCTGGGCGGCGCCGACGGCTTGCGCGGGTTGTTGTACGGAACTTCCTGGCGCTGCTGCTGGCCGCCTGTCAGTATTTCCGCACCGCTGATGAGCAGGCTTGGATCGATGCCGAGCGCCCAGCCGAGCAAACCAAGCACTACGATGCTGCCGATGCCGAGCCCGCCGCCGCCGATCGGAAATCCGCCACCCGGTCCTCCGGGACCGCCTTCGTCACCGCGGCGATCCTCAACGTTGTCGCTTTGCGGCAGTTCGTCCCAGCGCATCGCTTCTCTCCGTCGCCTCGACCGGCAATTCTTGCCGGGTCCAAACGCCAAGTCCAATCGCAGTTTCGCGCGGCGTCAAAAGAACCAAGCCGCAAGTGGATGGTTCCACATGGTTTGCAAGACCTTACCTGAAAAAATGCGCGGATCCCATCAACTGAATGTTTACCTTGGCGGAGCATCCTCCCGCTCGTCGGTTTGTAGGTCCCGCGTCACCGGCCGCGTCGCCTGAGTATCAGAGTTCTGAGTCATGGGTGTGTCGCGTCGCGGGGCGTCCTCAAGGGCGCCCCGCGTCAGTTCTGAGTCCCCGGATTCCGCAGCCCCGAGCGCGCGAATTCTCACCGGCGATTGCGTCGCCGAAATGGCGAAACTGCCGGCCGCCTCGGTCGACCTGATCTTCGCCGACCCGCCTTACAATCTGCAGCTTAGCGGCGACCTCAAGCGTCCCGACAATTCCAAGGTCGATGCAGTCGACGACGATTGGGACCAGTTCGCGAGCTTCAAGGCCTACGACGACTTCACTCAAGCCTGGCTCGAAGCGGCGCGCCGCGTGCTCAAGCCCGCGGGCACGCTGTGGGTGATCGGCTCGTATCACAACATCTTCCGCGTTGGCACGGTGTTGCAGGACCTCGGCTTCTGGATCCTCAACGACGTGGTATGGCGCAAGTCCAATCCGATGCCGAATTTCCGTGGCCGCCGGTTCACGAATGCGCACGAGACGCTGATCTGGGCGGCGCGCGATGCATCCGCAAAGGGCTACACCTTCAACTACGAAGCGCTCAAAGCCGGCAACGAAGACATCCAGGTGCGCTCCGACTGGACCATTCCGCTGTGCACCGGCGAGGAACGCCTCAAGGGTGCCGACGGCAAGAAGCTGCACCCGACCCAGAAGCCGCAAGCGCTGCTCGCCCGCGTCATTCTCTCCGCGTCGCGGCCGGACGATCTGGTGCTCGACCCCTTCAACGGCACCGGCACCACCGGAGCGGTCGCGCGCCATCTCGGCCGGCGCTACATCGGCATCGAGCGCGATCCGGCCTATGCGGCCGCGGCGCTCAAGCGCATCAACGCAGTCAAGCCGCTCGAAGCGCCAACGCTTGCACCGTTCATGACCGCGCGCGAGGCGCCGCGCGTGCCGTTCTCGTCGCTCCTGGAGCGCGGCCTGATCTCGGCCGGCGCCAAGCTGGTCGATGCCAAAAAGCGGCACAAGGCGCTGGTGCGTGCCGACGGCGCGGTGGCGCTCGGCCAGGCGGTCGGCTCGATCCATCGGATCGGCGCGCTGGCGCAAGGTCTCGAAGCCTGTAACGGCTGGACCTTCTGGCACGTCGAGACCCCGAAGGGCCTGATCTCGATCGACGCGCTGCGCGCTGAAATCCGCGCGCAGATGGCGGACGCCTGACGGCCACGCCCCGTCTGATTCAAATCGACGAAACGGCATTCGCCGCCTGACAAGGCGCTCCAGAATGCATTATTATCCCGTCATTCAAAAACAAACCACTTTCGTCCAACGTGACGCTTGTCGAACGAGGGAGACCGTCATGCCAATCGGATTACCCGCCGACCCCGCTACGCTCCGCAACCACAGCACCTGGTTCATCATCTACGGCGTCGTGATGTGCCTGTTCGGCCTGTTCGCCATCGCGGCCCCGAACATCGCCACGCTCGCAGTGGGGTTGACGGTCGGCTGGCTCCTGCTGCTTGGCGGAGCCATGGGCATCGTGGCCGTGTTTTCGTCGGGCCGCGCTGCGCCGGGCTTCTGGTGGAATCTGGCCACCGCCATCATCTGCATACTCGCCGGGCTTTCGCTGATCTTGAGGCCGATTTCCGGCGTCATCACGCTGACCATCATCCTCGCAGCGTACCTGCTTGCGAGCGGCGTCGGGCACATCATGCTGGCGATCGGCTACCGCAGCCAGATTCCGAACGCTTGGATCTGGATGCTGTTCAGCGGCATCGTCGACATCGTCCTTGGCTTTATCATTATCTCCGGCATGCCGGGATCGGCAGTCTGGGTGCTGGGCCTGCTCGTCGGCATCAACCTGCTGATGGCCGGCATCGCGCTGATCATGGCCGCTCTCGCCGTGCGAAAAGTCGCGGCGACGGCCTGACAATGACGCAGGCCAAACGAGGCGTCGGGGCGGCGCTAGTGTCCCGGACCCGAAGTTCGCACGATTGCTCAGCAGGCGCTTTTGCGAACTTCGGGTCCAAAGGGACACTAGAATCATTGAGTTGCTAGTGTCGCTTGGTTCGGAAGCTCGCTTCGGAGCAAGCTGAGAACTCGGGCGAACTTCCAAACCGCGACGCTAGCCGCCCTTGACGCCCTGCGTGTTCACATAAAGCGAATAGACCGAGTGGCTCGCCGCCATGAACAGGCGGTTGCGCTTCAGGCCGCCGAAGCAGACGTTGGCGCAGCGCTCGGGCAGCGCGATGAAGCCGATCGCCTTGCCGGTGTTGTCGAAGACCTTCACGCCGTCCTGCTTCTCGTTGCCCATGCCCCAGCCGCACCACAGGTTGCCATCCACGTCGACGCGGAAGCCATCCGGCGTGCCGCCGGGCTCGGCATTGATGAACGCGCGCTTGTTAGCGAGCTTGGTGCCGTTGTCGGTGACGTCGAACACCTGGATGACGCGCGGGTTGAGCGCGGCTTCAACGATGTAGAGTTTCAACTCGTCAGGCGAGAAGGCAAGACCGTTCGGCCGGTTGATCTCGGCGGTTGCGACGGTCAACTTGCCGGTCTTGTCGAGACGATAGACGTTGGTCGGTAGTTCCGGCGTCGCCACATGTCCCTCGTAGTTGCCGAGGATGCCGAACGGCGGATCGGTGAACCAGATCGAGTCGTCGGATTTTACCACCACGTCGTTGGGCGAGTTCAGCGGCTTGCCGTCAAACTTGTCGGCCAGCACGGTGATGACGCCGTCATATTCGGTGCGTGTCAGGCGCCGCGTATCGTGCTCGCAGGTAATAAGCCGCCCCTGGCGATCGCGCGTGTTGCCGTTCGCGTTGTTCGACGGCTTGCGGAAGACGCTGACGCGCCCGGTCTCCTCGTCCCATCGCATGATCCGATTGTTCGGGATGTCGCTCCACAAAAGATAACGACCGTCGCCGAAATAGACCGGCCCTTCGTTCCAGCGCGTGCCAGTGGCGATCCGTTCTACGCCGGCGAGCCCGAGGCGGTACTTGTTGAAGCTTGGATCGAGAACCTGCACCGACGGATCGGGATATCGCTCGCTCGGCTTCCATTGGCCGAATGCTGATTGCGTGAAGCTCAATGCGGCAGCAGCCGCGCCGGCGCCGGCCAGCATGTCGCGCTTGGTTAGTGTCATATATCGCCTCCCCAAGTTTGGCGGCCGTTGTCCGGCCGTTCGCTGACCAGATTAGCCCAGCGGCGACCCGGAATCTCAACCGCCCAGCGTCGGCCCTTGCGTGTTCACATAGAGCGCATAGAGCGAGTGGCTCGCCGTCATGAACAGGCGGTTGCGTTTGGGGCCGCCGAAGCAAACGTTGGCGCAGCGCTCGGGCAATGAAATGTGGCCGATCGGTTTCCCGGCCGGATTGAACACCCGCACGCCGTCCATCTCCGGCGTCATGCCCCAGCCGCACCAGAGGTTGCCGTCGATGTCAACGCGGAAGCCGTCGGGCGTCTCGGTCTTTTCGCAGGTGATCAGCTTCTTGCCGTTGGCGAGCGTCTCGCCGGTGACGTCGAACACGTAGATCGCGCGTTCGCCCGGCTGGCTTTCGATCACATAGAGCTTCTTTTCGTCTGGTGAGAACGCCAGCCCGTTCGGGCGTTTGATCAGGCCGTCCGAAACCACCGTCGCCTTGCCGGTCTTGCCGTCAATCCGGTAGACCCGCTGTGGCAGCTCCTGCGGCGCGGTCTCGCCGTTCCAGTTGCCGTCGATGCCGGCGGTCATGTCGGTAAACCAGATCGAGTCGTCGGACTTCACCACCACGTCATTGGGCGAGCTCAGCCGCTTGCCCTCGAATTTGTCGATCAGAACGGTGATCTTGCCGTCGTATTCGGTGCGGGTGACGCGGCGGCCGTGCTCGGCGGTGACGAGGCGGCCCTGGCGGTCGCGGGTGTTGCCGTTGGCGTAGTTCGAGGGCTTTCTAAAAACGGTGGTGGTGCCGGTTTCCTCGTCCCAGCGCATGATGCGGTTGTAGGGGATGTCGCTCCAGAGCAGGCAGCGCGCATCGGCGAAATAGACCGGCCCTTCCGCCCAGCTATAGCCCTGGGACAGCCGTTCCACGCTCGCCAGCAGCACGCGGTACTTTTCAAAGCTTGAATCGAGGACCTTCACCGCCGGGTCGGGCACGCGTTCGTTCAGCACCACGGGCGCAGTAGCAGTCGGGTACATGGATCCTCCCTCGCTTTTCACCCAAGCATAGCAGGGCTGCATCCGGCTCCGGCAATCCCGGTGCGGGACATCTGCCCTATGCTATAGTCATGCGGAATCCGAGACAGGGAAACGCAGCCCATGCAGACCTTCGACCGCGCCGCCGAGGACCTCGGCAATTCCATCCACCTCGAGCACGTCAACGTGTCGATCCCCGACCAGCGGATCGCGTCGCTGTTCTACGGCGCAGGCCTCGGCCTCACCCGCGACCCGTATCTGATGGTGATGGACGACAACATGTGGATGAACGTCGGCCGCAGCCAATTCCACCTGCCGTCCGGCAAGCCGCAGGTGCTTCGCGGCAAGACCGGCCTCGTGATCGAGAACCGCGAAGAGCTGCTCAAGCGGCTCGCCACCGTGAAGCCGAAGCTCGCCGACACCAAGTTCGATTTCAGCGAGCACAACGACTACGTCCAGGCGACCTGTCCGTGGGGCAACACCATCCGCGTGCACGAGCCGGACGCGGCGCGGTTCGGCCGCATCAGGCTGGGCATTCCCTATGTGGAGTTTGACGTGCCGGTCGGCACCGCCAAGGGCATCGCGAAATTCTACCAGCAGATGATCGACGTTCCGGCCGAGGTCGTGAACGGCGACGGCACCACCGCGAAGGTGACGGTCGGCCGCAACCAGCACCTGATGTTCCGCGAGACCGACAAGCCGCAGCCGGATTACGACGAGCACCACGTGCAGATCTACGTCGTCAGCTTCTCCGGCCCGCACAAACGGCTCTCCGAGCGCGGCCTCGTCAACCGCGAGGACAACCAGTACCAGTACCGCTTCCGCGACATCACCGATCTCGACACCGGCAAGCACCTGTTCACAATCGAGCACGAAGTGCGAAGCCTCTCGCATCCGATGTGCCTGCGGCCGCTGGTCAACCGCAATCCGATCCAGACCGCGCGCAACTACTCCAACGGCTACGATCAGGCGTCGTGGGCGATGGAGCCGCTGCACTTCGACGATCAGCGCGAGCGGATGCGCATGCAGCAGCCGGCGAAGGCGAATTGATTTCGCGGTCATTCCGGGGCACGCGCGCAGCGCGTGAACCCGAAATCCAGACGAGAGTTCGGTGCCTGCATCTGGATTCCGGGCTCGCTCGCTTTCGCTCGCGCCCCGGAATGACAGCAGACATTCGCGCACACGGCTTCTCCTTCTCG
The DNA here is from genome assembly GCA_963814215.1 of uncultured Alphaproteobacteria bacterium. GTDB lineage: Bacteria > Pseudomonadota > Alphaproteobacteria > Rhizobiales > Xanthobacteraceae > Z2-YC6860. Next base: position 390,661 of record CAWFCM010000030.1, read on the forward strand.
CGGCGTGAAAACGTCCGAGCTCTCGGCATTTTGAAACCTCCGGACAAAGTCCGAGGGGGTGAAGCGCCGACAGGCGCTGGTGCGGATCGCCGCACCCCGGTGGCCCGCCTTGCGGTTCGGGCCGGTCCCTTGCGGGACCAGCCGGTCCATCACCCGGACCGGCGCGTCTGTCGACGCTTCACCGAGGCGTTTTCGTGCGGGGCGTTACGCTGGTCCGCACTGGCTCTCGGGCCGCGCTTGCGAGCCGGATTGCTCCGGCCGTCCAGCAGGCTCCCTGCGCACCGGTCGTAGTGCCGGTAGGGCGGGGTCCGAGGCCTCCCGGGAGCCGGTTTACGAGACCGGCCCGCGGGCGCCGCACCCCATCCCGCTCAAATGACGTCTCATGAGAACGCCCTCGGTGGATGAGGTTAAAGGAATATAATCTATATACAGGAATAAAGTCAAGTCTCGCCGCGCAGAATGCTCTCAGGAAAAGACTTCGTTTCGTTGGGGGCGGACATCAGGCGGCTGGGCTGCAAAGTCCGTTAAGTGCCGATTTTGTTGCAAAAGTCCGAAAACGTTAGGCGACAATTTTCCCGCCAGAAGTCGAAGCAAGTCGAGATCGCTAATTGATATGGCATCAGGCTCGTTACCGACGTCGCCGATGAGTTCATCACCGTGTGACGAGGTTCCCCCTCAAATGTTTACCAGAAAATCGCGTCCACGGCCCGGACAATTTTTGAGCTCCAGTGCAAAAAGACTTTTGCAACAAAATCTGCCAGTTGCGACTGTTCGCACCGCAACAAACCGCGCGCTTATTCAATCACCTCTTCGGCGCGCGCAACAGGCGAGATCGTCCAGTCACGGCCTTGGCCGCGAGGATCCATTCTGCGCACTACGCAGGACCCAAGCGGATGGCAAGCAGCACGTTCAGCTCATCCTTCGGCGGCGGCACGACGTTTGGAGGCAAACCCACAGTCATCCGGCACCCTTCGGCAGGACCTAGCCGGAGTTGCAGCTGCGGCCAAGTAAGCAGAACAGGTTCTTCGCCAAAGTTTATGAGAGCCCAGACGTCACCGGTTTCCACCTTTCCATCCGGACTCTGAATAAGGAGTTCGGACACCGAATCCTTCGGCGGCGGTAACTCTTTGAACGTCAGAAAATTGGCGAGGTCCTCGGAAAATTCGTCGAAGTCGCCGGTGCCCTCGGCTGCTTCTTCGTTCAGCATCGCCCAGAACCGGTTGCGCATATGCGCTGGAACGGGGAACAGGCAGCAGCAGGCGGGGTCGCTGCCGGGCTTCGTCAGCGTCAGGCTGGCCAGTTCGTCGTCGTGTGGCGCGCGCCATCCGCTACCCTCGGCCACAAGCAGACGATCCTTCCATGACCCGCTACTGTGGAAGTTTGGAGCGACCGCAAAGAGCGCCTTCACATCACGGCCTTCATTTGTTCAAGCTTGTCGAGCGCGACGTCGAAGGTCGCCTTCTTGTGCAGGCGACAGGACAGCGTTTCTGTTGTGGCGAAGTCGCCGTTCTCGAAAAACTTGTTGCCGGGCGGGCCGCCACCGCAGAACGGGAAGTAACGGCAGGTTTCCTGGCACATATCCACGCCCCGGCGGATCTCGTCGTCGAGGGCAACGAACCGCGGTATCGCCAGCACGGATTCGAGCGTGTCCCGCGCTACGTTGCCGAGCGCGAAGCTGCCGTGCCGTGGACTGCTGAGGCCCAGCAGTTCGGGAGAATAGGTCGAGAAATTGCCCTCGTAGTCCACGTTGAGGATCGCGAAGGGCCGGCACTCCTGCGTCCGCGTGTCGGGCTGCTGGTGGTGCGAGATGAAGTTGTAGGCGCTGTCGAACTCCCTCACCCGAAGCGGCGGATCCGACGCGAGAGCAAGATCCATGAAGCGGGAGTAGAACCGGCGGAAGCGCGGCTCAATGCCGCTGCCTGACAGCGAAGACGTGACATGGGGACCCTCGATCTCCTCCACGTTGAACGCGACCGAGGTTACGGCGTGCTCGATATAGAAGTCGTAGAGTTCGTCCGGATAATCCAGCGACGTCGAGGTCAGCACCGTGATGACATCGAACGGAATATCATGGTCGCGCAGCATTCGCATGCCACGCAATACGTTCTCGTGAGTGCCGCCGCCCTTGCGGGTCACCCGGTGACGATCGTTGAGGAAATCGGGTCCATCGACACTGACCCCCACCTGGACGCTGCGACGCCGGATAAATTCACACCACGCGCCGTTCACCAGGGTGGCGTTGGTCTGGAACGACTGGGTCACCTCGAACCCGCCGACGTTGCAGCGTTCCAGTGCGAGCGTGGCCTGCTCGTAGAATGACGCCGGCAGAACCATCGGCTCGCCCGCATGCCACAACAGCGTGAAGGGCTGACGCACCAAGCCGGAGGAGAACACCCAATTGAAGGTCTTCTCCAACGTCTCGAGCGTCATTTTCCCCTTGTTGGAGCGGTCAGGGAGGTAGCAGTACGAGCAGTCAAGATTGCAGAACGGCGTCGGCTGGATAACCAGCAGTTCCAGGGGGCCAACCTGGCCGGCGGAGATCATCGTCTACCAGTTGCGAAAACCGCCGTTGCGGAAGCCGCCATTGCGGAAGCCACCGCCATTGCGGAAGCCACCGTTGCGGAAGCCGCCGCCATTGCGGAAGCCACCGCCATTGCGGAAGCCACCGTTGCGGAAGCCGCCGCCATTGCGGAAGCCGCCATTGCCGAAGCCGACGCCAGGGAAGTTGAGGAATTGAGCGTGCGCTTCACCAACCGGGCCGAAGCCACCTGCATCCAACTCCGCGGCCCGCGCCTGGACATCGAGATCGGCTGGCTTGGTGTCCTCGGGGGTGCCGAGCGCGGCAAGGGAGGTACGGGCGAGGATAACCGTGCCCGCGGTGGAAAGTGCGCCACCAGCAAGGGCACGAAGCAGAGAACGGCAACTCAATTTATCCATGACTGGACCGCCTCCGTTTACCGCCTTTCCCGTTGAAAGGCCAAGCATTGTAGCGTTGAGCCCCGCCAACACAAGACCCTCAGCCGCCGAAATGAACGTGTACCGACGTCTCTCGCGATGAGATCGAGATACTGCCGACCGCGCCACGACAAAGCATGCGATTCACGCCGTTCACTGGAAACGAACGAGGCGAGCTGATGCACATGACTTGGCTCTCTATGATATCGCTATCTTGGCGATGCAGTTCTCGGAGAAAACCAACATGCCAGAACAACAATTCAAGCCGGGCGACATCGTCAGCCTTCGATCGGGAGGCCCTCGAATGACCGTCGCCACTATCGATGGGCAAAGCGCTTTGTGCGAATGGTTCTCGGACGATCAACAACCGCAAAGCAGATCATTCGCCCTCACCAGTTTGAAGCTCGACGATCGGCAATGAAGTAACCGTTAAAGGAGCCCAATCGCCCAAGCAATACAGCCGATACGCGCAAGCCTGAAAAACATATGCGGCCGGTCCGATCGAAGTGATTAGGCGTTGGTCGCCGGGACCGGCCGCGAGGTTCAAGTCTCACCGCACCGCAAACGGAGCGCTGTACGGCCGGCCGAACGGCACGCCCGCAACCACGGTCTGCAACGGCTTGAGATAGGCCTTGCCATCGCGCTTGTTGTTGCGGGTGTCGACGAACGACACGTTGCCCTCGACCAGTTCCAGGATCGCCGCATCGCCCGGCGCGCCGACCTGCAGCGTTCCGAGCTTGGGCAGCTTGTTGATGCTCTTGGCCGGATTCACGGTCGCCATGGCGACGACCTGCTCCAGCGTGAAACCCAATCCCATGAACTTCGACATCACCCAGGTCAGATAGGGCATGCCCGGCGAGTTGCCGGAGAACACGTGAATGTCTGAAGAGATCGTGTCGGGTCCGGCGCCTTGCTGGATCGCCGGTTCGGCTACCGTATAGTCGAAGCTGCCGCCGCCGTGGCCAATGTCGAACACGACGCCGCGCTGCTTCGCGGCGAGCGCCGCCGGCAGCAGCTTGCCGTCCTGCACGATGTTGGTGAAGGCGCCGCCGATGTTGGGCGCGCCGGAGTAGCAATGCGTGAGGATGTCGCCCGGCCGCAGCAGGTCGAGAATCTGCGACATCAGCTCGCGCGTCTCGACGCCGCCGATGTGACACATGACCTTGGCGTTGGTGCCGGCGGCGGCGCAGGCCGTGATCGAGCGCTTGAGCGGATCGAGCCCGTGCTTGGCGATCACGTTCTCCGACATGCGCACCTTGATGCCGAGCACGATGTCGGAATTTTCCGCCACCGCCTTGGCAGCCGCGTCGGTCTGCGCGAAGCCGATATTGTAGAGCTCGGGCACCGGGAAGCCCGCGAGCCCGATGTTGGCTATATGCACGAAGGCATAGAGCCTGGTGCGGGCCTGCGGCACGACGTAACGGCGAAATGCCGCGAAGTTGTTGGCGCCGGCGTCACCCGCCGACACGCACGTGGTCGTGCCCTGGTGCGCAACCAATTCGTCGGCCGGAATGCCGATCGCCGAGCCATAAGGAAAGACGTGCGAGTGCAGGTCGATCAGGCCCGGCGTCACCAGCTTGCCGCCGGCGTCGAGCACGCGCAGCGCGCGGGCGGCGGGAATGTCCGCCTCGACGGCTTCGATCACTCCGAAGCGGATACCGATGTCGCGCTTGCCGCGCAGCGACTGGCTCGGATCGAGCACGTCGCCGCCCTTGATGACGAGATCGAACTTGTCGTTCGGCCCCATCGCGGCGCGAGCCGGATTGCCGATCGCGCCGGCGAGCGCGAACGATCCGGCGCTCGAAAGCAGATTGCGGCGATTGATGACGGACATGGCGGCTCCTCCCTGGTAAAGCTTCGCCTTCCGCCGCCGATGCTGCGTCCGCGGCGGTCACTCCGTCAATTGGCCAAGAGTTGATTGCGGCTACTTCGCCGCCGTCACCTGGATCTCGATCATCTTCCTGGGCAATCGCAGCCGCGTTCTACTCTCGACGCGCATGGACATCGATATATCAATACTGATATATTGTCGCCGTGAAGCCGGTTGTCTTTCTTGGAGACTCGCTCGCGCGTGTACGCGCGTTTCCCGAAGGCGCGCGCCGAGCCGCAGGGTACCAGTTGGAGCGCGTGCAGCGCGGGCTTGCTCCGGACGACTGGAAGCCGATGACGAGCATCGGCGAAGGCGTGCGGGAAATTCGTGTGCGCGAGGCGTCGGGTGCTTATCGTGTCATATATCTCGCAATGTTTCGGGATGCGGTCTATGTGCTGCACGCATTCGTAAAGAAGTCGCAGCGGACTCTGGAACCCGATGTGAAGCTCGCAACAGCGCGGCTCAAGGAATTGAAGCGGAGACAGCAACGATGAAACCACACCGGTTCGACAGCGTATGGGACGCGCTCGAAGCTTCCCCCAGCGCAGCGGCAAACATGAAGGCTCGCGCCGAACTCATGATCGCGCTGCGGGAGGTCGTCGACGGCTGGAATCTGCGTCAGGCTGCCGCCGCCAAGCGGCTCGGATTGACCCAACCTCGCCTCAATGACTTGCTGCGTGGGCGGATTGCCAAGTTCAGCCTCGATGCCCTGATGGAAATTGCCGGCCGCGCCGGCCTCTCCGTGCGTGTCGAGATTTTCAGGCCGGCGGCCTAGTTACTTCGGCTTCACTTCGCCGCCGTCACCTGAATCTCGATCATCTTCGCCGGCGACTGCAGCCGCGCCTCGATGCAGGCGCGCGCCGGCCCACTGCCCGGCACCACCCAGGCGTCCCACACCTTGTTGAAGTCGTCGACGGTGCGCACGTCCTGCAGCCAGATCACGGCCTGCACGAGCTTCGACTTGTCGGTGCCGGCCTGCGCCAGATACGCGTCGATCCTGCCCAGGATTTCCTTGGTCTGCTCGCCCACGCTCTGGCCCGCCGACTTTTCGGCGGTCAGTCCGGCGAGATAGACCGTGTCGCCGTGCACCACCACGCGGCTCATGCGTGGGCCGTTGTCGAAGCGCTGGATTGCCATGTCGTTTCCTCCCGGTTGGATGAGCCTGTGGCGCGGCGTAGGATGATTGAAATGCGCGCGCCATTACGAGGCGGGCGCGGACTTTTTTCAAGGGGGTGAACGCCGTGCGGAGGTTTCTCGTCGTGGCGGCGATGCTGTTGTCCGGCGCCGCAGCCGTGCAGGCGCAGGCGCCCTACCCTAACAAGCCGATCCGCGTCGTCATCCCGTTCGGTCCCGGCGGCTTCGCCGACATCACCATGCGCCTGGTCGGCCAGAAGCTGTCCGAACGTACCGGCCAGCAGGTCGTGATCGAGAACCGGCCGAGCGCCGGCGGCGTCATCGCGGCCGCCGCGGTGACCGCGGCCGCGCCCGACGGCTATACGCTGTTCGTGCTGTCGAGCGGCATCGCGCTGTCGAAGTCGCTGCTCAAGAGCATGCCGTTCGATCCGGTCACCGCCTTCACGCCGATCTCGAACATGGCGCTGTTCGACCTGCTGCTGCTGGTGAAGGCCGATTCAGCCATGCGCACCATCGACGACGCGCTCAAAAGCGCCCGCGCCAATCCGGCTGCATTCAACATCGGCACCATCAATCCCGGCAGCACGCAGAACGTCACCGCGGAGCTGCTGCGGTCCGCGACCGGCATTCCCGTCACCATCGTGCCGCACCGCAGCTCCGCCGAGGTGCTGACCTCGCTGCTGCGCGTCGACACCCAGATCGGCGTCGAGTCCTACGCCGCGCTGAAGGCGGCGATCGACGCCGGGCAGGTCCGCGCCATCGCCGCGAGCGGCGGCACCCGCTCGCCGATGCAGCCGAACGTGCCGACGCTCAAGGAAGGCGGCATCGACGCGGTGGTGGAAGGCTGGAACTCGCTGGTCGGACCGGCCGGCACACCGAAAGAGATCGTCACGGTGCTCAACGGTCACGTCCGCGCCATCGTCGAAAGCCCGGACTTCAAGCAGCGCATGATCGATCTCGGCGGCGAGCCCAAAGCCGAGCACGCCGGCGGAGCTCGACAAGCGGCTGCGGTCCGATATCGACATGTGGGCCGCTGTGGTTAAGAAGGCCGGGCTGGAGCCGCGCTGAATTCACATGGCGGAGAAACTCATCGTCGACGCGCACGTGCATGTCTTCACGCAGGACATGCCGCTGATCGACAATCCGCGCCATTCGCCGAAATACGACTTCACCCATCAGGACCTGATCGCAACAATGGACGCGCATGGCGTCCAGTACGCCACCATCGCGGCTGCGAGCCCGTGGGGCGACTACAACGACTACACCATTGCCGCCTTGCGGGCGCAGCCGAACGCGGCTGCGCGGCACCGCGATCCTGAAGCCGACCGTCGACCGCTTTGCGCTTGAAGCGATGGCGAAAGACGGCATGATCGGCGTGCGGCTGCCGTTCATCAGCCTGAAGCAATTGCCGGACATCACCACGTTCGAGTACCGCAGCTTCCTGCGTCGCCTCGCCGATCTCGACTGGCACGTTCATCTGCACACCGAAGGCGAGAACCTGCCGTTCTTCATTCCGAAGATCGAAGCCTGCGGCGTGAAGCTGGTGATCGACCATCTCGGCCGCCCCGAGCCGGAGACCGGCACCGACAGCGACGGCTTCAAGGCGATGCTGCGTTCGGTCGAGAAGGGCCACACCTGGGTGAAGATGTCGGCGGGATACCGGCTCGGTGCGCAGGCCAAGAACTACGCGCAGGCGCTGCTGCGCGGCGCGGGACCGGACCGGCTGATGTGGGCGAGCGACTGCCCGTTTGTCGGACACGAGAAGCAGTTCACCTATCAGTCCACCATCGACTGGCTGACCGAGTGCATTTCCGATCCCGCCGCGCGCGCCAAGATTTTCGGCGAGACCGCGCTCAAGTTCTATTTCGGGGAGGAAGCGAAATGATGAGCCGCCTGCCCGCTTTGGCCCTCACCCTCGCCCTGTTCGCGCCCACGTCCGCGCCGCCGCGCCCGACGGCTACACGCTGCTGCTGACCACGCCAACCACACCATCGGCGCGGCTCTCAACCCGAAGCTGCCGAACGCGCAGTGGCGTGATGTAGCCCGCGCGGCGGCTTCGGGACAATCGGGGGAGAGCGAGGAGCAGCGCCGCGCGAGCTAGGAATCATCACGCATCCACTGGCAGCGCAATAGCACCATCCACGGCGCGAGGACGGTATGTTGGCACCAGACAGTCAATTTCAAGGCGATGGGCTAGTAGCCGCCTACCTGCACGCGGCACGAATGGTAATCGGCGGTAGCATCAGCCCCGGCAAAATTCGCCAGTTGTTAACCCTACCAAACTAATAATCACGCCAGTTCGTAGCGTGTTTTGGAGTTCAGTGATGCACACCGCGTTTGACGTTTTTGACGGCCCAATCGGTACACTCTTCGTGATTGTCCTGTGTGCCGCGATGGTGTGGTTGTAGAAGGTCATCCCCGCCAAGGCAGCGATGCCTTGGCGGGGGGACCATCACGAAGTCACGCGCCGCCTTCCTGCACGCGCAGCACCGCAGCCGCCGCAGCTCAAGGCTGGTAGTCCGCGCCTTGGCATTCATCAGAGACGGGCGGGACGGATTTGGCGGGGCATTTGGCCACGTCTACTTTACCCCTGAAAGCGGAGACACCATGCGGCCAGCCTGGCTCCACTCGCGCCTACGAGCTGATCGAAATAATTGCTCGACTATCGCAGTAGTCCCGATACCCAAAACAACATCACGGCAAACTGGCTCGGAAACAATGTAAAGTATATTGCAGCGACTAGCGGAACGAATGCTAACGTAGTCTCGCGCATGGCTGGACCTTGGGTTGCACAGCACATCCTCGAAATCTGTTTGCGCCCGAATTGTCGTCCTACAATCTTGACGATTGCTTGCGAAAACTTGGACAAGTTCGTCAAAGTTAGGTCACAACTGCGGGCCGTACCGCCAGGATCACAAGTGCTTCAAAATACCTAATCCACTCGACACGCGACGATGTTCACGCGCCCTCGAGCTCAATTCTTCGCACCGCTGCCTCGTAGGCAACCACCACGGAGGCGCGCCGCACCCCCTTCCTTGGCTCAGCATGTATGCAGTAAGCTTCAGCCGGGTCGGCGGGGTGTGCGTGCTTGTGCGGAGGTTGGCATGAGTGAGGCGCGGGCTTTTGCCTTTCGTGAAAGGGCATTGCATGCCCATAAAATGGCGATGCGTGCGGGCATCCCCGAGACAACGCAGCGGGCTTGGCTGATCATTGAGCGGGACTGGACCAGGATGGCCGAGCGGGAAGAGCTAAACGACGGCGCGTTCCGGCAGGTGCAGGCGGCTCTGCGGAAACTGGCATTAGAACAAGGGCCTCAAGCGCCCCGCGCATGATCCGTCACATCACTCGCTCATAACCGATCCGGTTGACCAGCCGCGCGGTGTGCTCGCGGTCGCGGCCAAGCGTGCGGTGCTGTGCATCGAGAAGCCCCGTGGTAAGGGTTGCGACGTTCTCGATGCAGACGGATTCCGTTGAGGCCCGCGCGGCGTGCAACCGTGCGAGCCTCCCCTTGTGCCGCCGCTGGCGCGGCTCGGCAAGGGCTGAAACCATCGCCGAGACACGGACTGGACACGCGCTGGCGGGCGAATTCACAACATGTTGACGCAGCAAAGTTTTTGCCGCCCGAGCCCACGCCGGCGGAATTCGGCACGCAGATCGCCCGCGAACTGGCGCAGTGGCGCGAGCTCGTGCAAGCCGCCAATATCAAGGCTGAGTGATCAACCTGCGGAAAGAACTTGTATGCAAAAGCTCACGACGACCGCCGACGCCACTGTGAAGAAGCCCAGGCTCGTCGCGCCGTCCGGCGCTTGCGACACCCACATTCATCTGTTCGTGCCGGGCTATCCGTTCGCGTCCGACAGCCCGTACCGGGCGAAGGATGCGCCGCCGGAAATGTTTTTCGAGCTGCAAAAGACGTTGGGACTCTCCACCGGCGTCATCGTCAGCCCCGGCGGCTACGGGCGCGACTACACGATGCTGGCCGACGTGCTGGCGAAGCATCCCGACCGCTTCCGCGGCATCGCGTTGGTGAAGGACGACATCCCCTCGTCCGAACTGGCGCGGCTCGCCAAGCTCGGCGTGCGCGGCATGCGGATGATGAGCACCATGCGCGGCAGCCACGTGCCGAATTACGATCCCCGCATCGCCGCCAAGGTCCACGAGCACGGCTGGCACATCCAGTTCTATCCGCACGGCACCGACATCACCGAATACGCCGACAAGCTGCTGGCGCTGAAGAATGACATCGTGCTCGACCATTTCGCCAGCATCCCGGCGGAAGGCGGCGTCGATCAACCGGCGATGAAGGCTGTGATGAAAATGCTCGACACCGGCCGGGTGTGGCTCAAGCTCTCCGGCCCGATGCGCTGCACGCTGCAGAACATGCCGTATTCGTCGGTGACGCCGATGGCGCAGGCCCTGGTGAAACATGCGCCCGAGCGCCTGGTGTGGGGATCGGACTGGCCGCACGTCAATCTCGACGGCCGCGAGATGCCGGACGCCGGCATCCTGCTCGATCTGCTGCTCGAATGGGTGCCGGACGAGGCGACGCGCAAGCGCATCCTGGTCGACAACGCGAACAAGCTCTACGGATTCCAGGGGATGCAGCGATGAGCAACGCGGCCAGGCAAAAGCTTCTCGACCGGGTTCGGACCCTGGCGCCTGCGTTCGCGGAACGCGCCGAAGCTGCGGAGCGGACCCGGCAGCTTCCCGCGGCGTCGGCGCGCGACATGCTCGACGCCGGCCTGGCTCGAATTCTGATGCCGGCGCGCTTCGGCGGCCACGACCTCGACTTCGCGACCTGGCTCGACGCCGTTCTGGACATCAGCAAGGCCGACGCCTCGCACGGCTGGTGCGCCAGTCTGATCACGCACCACGCGCATCTGATCGCCCAATTCCCTGAGGAGACGCAGAAGGCGGTATGGGCCGACGGTCCCGACGTTGCCATCGCGGCTTCGTTCGCACCGAGAGCGCAGGCGACGCGGGTCAAGGGCGGCTATAGCGTCTCCGGTGCAAATTCCTCCTTCGCGAGCGGCGTCGGACACAGTTCGTGGGTCATGGTCGGCGCACTGCTGCAAGGCAGCGGCGCGCCGGAATGGGTGTTCTTCATGATCCCGCCCGGACAATATCAGGTGCGCGACACTTGGTTCACGGCCGGCATGTGCGGAACCGGCAGCAACACCATCGTGACCGACAACGTGTTCGTGCCGGAGGGCCGCATGCTCAGCCTGACCGATCTACGCCAGGGCAAAGGTCCGGGCGCGGCCATGAACGCGAGCCCGATCAACCGCGCGCCGTTCTTCTTCTATGCCCCGCTGACGTTCGCTGCGCCGATGCTCGGCGCAGCCCAGGGCGCCTACAAGCATTTCCGGGAATGGACCAAGACGCGGCGCGCGGTCGATGGCTCGTTAGTGGCCGAAAAGACCAGCATCCAGGTCGGCATGGCCAGGGTGGCCGCCGATCTTGATGCCGCCGAACTGCTGCTGCGACGCTCGACGCACGCCCACGAGGCGCCGGAGGCGGAAATACCGCAGGCGCTGGCGCGCTCGATCCGCGACTTTGCGCGCGTGTCGGAGCTTTCCGTCGGGTCAATCGATGCGCTCATGGCCATGAGCGGAACGGCCGGCTTTGCGACGTCGCAGCCGATCCAGCGGGCCTGGCGCGACATCCACTTTGCGGCCTCGCACATCAGCCTGAACACCGAAACCAACTATGCGCATTTCGGCCGCCTCGAGCTCGGCCTGCCCCGCGACCCCAGCCGGCCGTTTTTCTGAGCGCCGCGCGTCAACGGCCTCCGAGCCCGGCATGCGCGACCACCTTGCGCATGACATTGGGCAGCGCCTCGCCGTGCAGATCGGCGAGCGGCACCCACCGCATGCCGGTGGGCGCTCTGGTTTTCGCGGGCACGCTCGCGACATAGACCGACTGCCGCAGCGGAAAATGCGTGAAGCCATGCTCGACCGCGCCAGGCAGCCGCCGCCATGTCGCCTGCAGCGGCGCTTGCGCGAGCGCGTCCGCTTCGTCGAAGTCCTGCGACCACGCGGTGGACGGCACCTCGGTCATGCCACCGAGCAGTCCTTTGGCGGGACGGCTACGCACCAGGACGTGACCGTCGGCGCGCGTCACCACGAACGACGCGCCGCGGCGCAGCTTGCCCTCGACCTTCGCGGCCTTGCGCGGAAACGTCTCCTGATCGCCGCGAGACCGCGCCGCGCAGACGTCCATCCATGGGCACAGCACGCAGGCCGGCTTCTTCGGCGTGCAGATGGTGGCGCCGAGATCCATCATCGCCTGCGTGAAATCGCCGGGCCGGTGCTGCGGCACCAGCGTGTCCGCAAGCGTGCGGATCTCCGCTTTCGCCGCCGGCAGCACTTCTTCGACGGCGAACAGCCGCGCGATCACGCGCTCGATGTTGCCGTCGATCGCGACCGCGCGCCGGTCGAACGCGATCGCCGCGATCGCCGCCGCGGTGTAGGCGCCGATCCCCGGCAGCGCGCGCAGGCCTGCCTCGCTGTCGGGAAACCTGCCGCGATGCTCGTTCGCAACCACTTGTGCGCAGGCATGGAGATTGCGCGCGCGCGCGTAGTAGCCGAGCCCGGCCCAGGCCTTGAGCACATCGCCGAGCTCCGCCGCGGCGAGCTTGCCCACCGTCGGCCAGCTGCTGAGGAACTTGAGGTAGTACGGCGCGACCGCCTTCACGGTGGTCTGCTGCAGCATGATTTCGGAGAGCCATACACGATAAGCGTCGGGCGCCTCGCCGGGCAGCGCGCGCCACGGCAGACGCCGTCGATGCCGGTCGTACCAGCCAAGCATTGCCTTGGGGTCCGGTTTCGCACAGGCCGGCGCGTCACGCTTTTTCCGCACTGCCGTGGCTGATAGCGTCATCCTGTGAACCTATCGGGCACGACCTCGACCGCAAACCGGTTCCATTGCGCTATGAACAAGCCCAAGCCCACCCGTTCGCTGTCCGAGCTTGCCAGCGGCTTCCTGGCCGAGACTTTCAAGCGGCAGGGCTTCGCCTCGACCGAACTCGTCACGCGCTGGGCCGACATCGTCGGAGCGGAGATCGCGGCGCATGCCGAGCCCCTCAAGCTGCAATGGCAGCGCACGCAAGACGGCGAGCCGTCAGAACCCGCGACGCTGGTGCTGCGCGTCGAAGGCCCGGCGGCGATCGAAATCCAGCACCAGTCCAACATCATCCTGGAGCGGATCAACCGCTACTTCGGCTGGCAGGCGGTCGGGCGGCTGGCGTTGCGTCAGGCGCCGCTCAAGCGCCGCGCCAAGACCCCACCACCACGGGCAGACCGAGAGGCGGCGGAGCGCTTGGCCGCCACCCTCACCGACGTCGGCGACGACAGCCTGCGGATGGCGCTCGGCCGGCTCGGCGCCGCGGTCAAGCGAACGTGATCTTCCGGCTTTTCCGGGCCTTGGCGAAGCGGCCCGCTGGTGCCACATTCGCGGCACATTAAGGCCCTCGCCGAACAACCCTCAGGAGCTTCGCGTGATCACACGTCGTGAATTCGTTGCCGGAACCAGTGCGCTCGCGATCCTCGCCGCATTGAACGCGCCGGCCTTGGCGCAGGGCGCCGCGCCCTCCACCGCTGAACTGATGGAGACCGGCGTATTGCCCGACCAGATTCTCGGCAAGGAAGACGCGCCGGTCACCGTCATCGAATACGCCTCGATGACCTGCGGCCACTGCGCGACGTTCCACACCACGACCTATCCCGAATTCAAGAAGCGCTACGTCGACACCGGCAAGGCGAAGTACATCCTGCGCGAATTCCCGCTCGATCCGCTGGCCGCCGGCGCCTTCATGCTGGCGCGCTGCGCCGGCAAGGACAAATACTTCCCGCTGGTCGAGACGCTGTTCCAGCAGCAGCGCAATTGGGTGGTGCAGAAGCCGATCGAGCCGCTGTTCGCCATCGCCAAGCAGGCCGGCTTCACGCAACAGACCTTCGACGCCTGCCTGCAGGACCAGAAGATGCTCGACGCCATCGAGTGGGTGCGCGCGCGCGGCGCCGACAAGTTCAAGGTCGATTCCACGCCGACGTTCTTCATCAACGGCAAGATCTTCAAAGGCGCGCTGTCAATCGAGGACCTGGCGAAGGCGATCGATCCGCTGCTCAAGAGCTGAAAAATTAGCCGAATCAGCGGTTCCGCAAAACCGGGAGTGCGTGCCCGCGGCCGCATCAACCGGGCCGCGTGAGGGGGCTTGGAATCAACCGAAATACCCCGGCAAGGACCGGTCTAGCCCTTTGAACAACGGGCGTTTTTCGGTTTTGCCCAGGTTATTTGGGCTGGGATAAGTCGGGCGTCGGGTTGCCCGCGCGAGCGCCAGGATTCATTCTCCGCCGCAACCAGCACTCCTCGCCTCGACCCGCGCTAAGGGCCTGAGCCAAGAGGGATTCGTCCGGACGGGCGACAAGGGAACTGAACTGAAATGAAACTCACACGGCTGCGCCTGCTCGGCTTCAAATCGTTCGTCGAGCCGACCGACTTCCTGATCGAGCCGGGACTGACCGGAGTGGTTGGCCCGAACGGCTGCGGCAAGTCGAACCTGGTCGAAGCGTTGCGCTGGGTGATGGGCGAGACCTCGCACAAGTCGATGCGCGCCGCCGAGATGGACGACGTCATCTTCTCCGGCACCAACAATCGTCCGGCGCGCAACACCGCGGAAGTCTCGATCCGCATCGACAACTCCAAGCGCGAGGCTCCGGCGCAGTTCAACGAGCACGACACGCTCGACATTTCGCGGCGGATCGAGCGCGAAAAGGGCTCGGTCTACCGCATCAACGGCAACGACGTGCGCGCCCGCGACGTCATGACCGTGTTCGCCGACGCTTCGACCGGCTCGCGCTCGCCTGCCCTCGTCCACCAGGGCCGCATCGGCGAGATCATCCAGGCCAAGCCCGAGCAGCGCCGCCGCGTGCTGGAAGAGGCCGCCGGCATTTCCGGCCTGCACCAGCGGCGCAACGAAGCCGAGCTGCGTTTGCGCGCCGCCGAAAGCAATCTCACCCGCGTCGAAGACGTGGTGAACCAGCTCGCCGGGCAGATGGACGCGCTCAAGCGCCAGGCCCGCCAGGCGATCCGTTACCGGGTCGTCGCCGCCGAGATCCGCAAGGCCGAAGCGACGCTGTTCCACCTGCGCTGGGTCAACGCGCAAACCGAAATCGGCGACGCCGAGCGCGCCAAGGACCTCAGCGTGCGCACCGTGGCCGACGCCACCATCGCGCAGACCGAGGCCGGCAAGCAGCGCGAGGAAGCCGCCGTCGCGGTGCCGCCGCTGCGCGACGCGGAGGTGCGCGCGGGTGCCGCGCTGCAGCGCCTGATCAGCGCGCGCGATGCGCTCGACCAGGAGGAGGCCCGCGCCCGCGAACGGCTCGCCGAATTGGAACGCCGCCTGGTTCAACTGGCCGAGGACGTTCAGCGTGAGCGTGCGCTGGTGGCCGACGCCCAAGCAACGCTGGAGCGGCTTGGTTCCGAGGAGGAGACGCTCAAGCAGGAGGTGCAGGGCATCGTCCAGATGCGCACCGGCGTCGACGAGCGGGTCGGCGCGGCGGAGCAGGCGCTGAGCGCCACCGAGGCCAACTTCGGCGAATTGACCGGCGCGCTCGCCGACCTCACCGCCAAGCGGAACCAACTGACCGGCAGCATGCGCGATCAGGACGAGCGCATTGCGCGTATCGAAGCCGAGATCGGCAACATCGAGGCTGGCCTTGCCGCCGCCGCGCAGAGCAATCCCGACCTTGCCGCGCTCACTGCATCTCTGGAGACCGCGCAAAGCGCAGTGACGTCCGCCGACCGCGCCGCGGTCGAAGCGGAGGCTGCCCACGCCGCGGCGCGCTCGGAACTCGACGCCGCACGTGGCCCGTTGACCGATGCCGAACGGACGGTGCAGCGCCTCGAAACCGAGGCGAAGACGCTGATGAAGCTGCTCGCCGTCGAGACCCAGAACATGTGGCCGCCGGTGATGGATCACATCACGGTGGCGAAAGGCTACGAGAAGGCACTGGGCGCGGCGCTCGGCGACGATCTCGATGCGCCGGCCGATCCATCCTCGCCGATGCGCTGGGCAGGCGCGGCGATTGATCCCGCCGATCCTGCGCTGCCGGCGGGCGTCAAGCCGTTGTCGCAACATGTGACCGCGCCGCCGGAGCTGGCGCGCCGCCTCGCGCAGATCGGCGTGGTCGCCCGCGCCGATGCCGCACGCCTCATTGGCATGCTGCAGCCCGGCCAGCGGCTGGTGTCGCGCGAGGGCGATCTGTGGCGCTGGGACGGCTTCGCGGCCGACGCCCACGCCCCGACCGGCGCGGCACGGCGCCTCGCCGAGCGCGGCCGGCTCGCCGACATCGACGCGGAGCTTGCCACCGCGCGCGCGGGCGTCGACAGCAAGCGCGCCGCGGTCGAAGCGGCAGCGGCGAAGGTCGCCGCGGCGGCTGCCGCGGAGACCGGCGCTCGCGACCAGCGGCGCACCGCGCAGCAGGAGGCTGACACGACACGCGAGCTGCACACCGCCGCGGAGCGTGAGATCGCCCGCAACGCTGCGCGGGTCTCCGCACTCAACGAAGCCAAGAGCCGGCTCACCGCTGGCCGCGACGAGGCACGCGCCGGCAAGCAGCAGGCCGAAGCGGCGCTCGCCGCGCTCGCACCCTCCTCCGAGATCGAGCAAAAGCTCGCCGCGGTTCGCATCGACATTGAGGCCAAGCGCAACGACGCCGCGCAGGTGCGCGCCGAAGCGCAGGCGCTCGCCCGCGAGGCCGAGCTCGCCGACCGCCGCCTTAACGCCATCGCCACCGACCGCCAGCAGTGGAGCGATCGCCGCGACAGTGCGCTGGCGCAAATCTCCACGCTGGAGGCGCGCAGCAGGGAAACCGGCGACGAGCGGATGACGCTGCAAGACGCGCCGGCGCTGTTCGCCGAAAAGCGCAATGCGATGATCAGCGAGATCGAGAAGGCGGAGCAAGCCAAGCGCGAGGCGAGCGACCGCCTGCAGGAGGCCGAGAGCGTGCTGAGCCAGCGCGACCGCTCGGTGCGCGCCGCGCTCGAGGCGCTCGGCACCGCCCGCGAGGAAGCCGCGACGGCGACCGAGCGACTGGAAGGCGCCAAGCGCCGGGTTTCCGACGTCGCCCATGAAATCAAGGAAATGCTCGAGGTCGAGCCCGAGGGCGTTGCTGCGCTCGCCGAAATCGATCCGAACGCCGCGCTGCCCGAGGTGGCCGCCGTCGAAGCCGATCTGGAAAAGCTGCGGCGCGACCGCGAGCGCATCGGCGCCGTGAACCTTCGCGCCGAGGAAGAGCTGCGCGAGGTCGAGACGCAGCACATCAAGCTGACCGCCGAGCGGGATGATTTGGTCGAGGCGATCAAGCGGCTGCGCCAGGGCATCATCAACCTGAACAAGGAGGCGCGAGAGCGGCTGCTGTCGTCGTTCGCCGTGGTCAACGCCCACTTCCAGCGGCTTTTCACCGAGCTGTTCGGCGGCGGCTCGGCCGAGCTGCAACTGATCGAGCACGACGATCCGCTCGAGGCCGGCCTCGAAATCTTCGCCAAGCCGCCGGGCAAGAAACCGGCGACGCTGTCGCTGCTCTCCGGCGGCGAGCAGGCGCTCACCGCGATGGCGCTGATCTTCGCAGTGTTCCTCACCAATCCTGCGCCAATCTGCGTGCTCGACGAAGTGGACGCGCCGCTCGACGATCACAACGTGGAACGGTTCTGCGACCTGCTCGACGAGATGACGCGCTCGACCGACACCCGCTTCGTGATCATTACGCACAACCCGATCACCATGGCGCGGATGAACCGGCTGTTCGGCGTCACCATGGCCGAGCGTGGCATCTCGCAACTCGTTTCGGTGGACCTCGAAGCGGCGGTGCGGATCAGGGAAGCGAGCTAGCCCCTTCTCGTTCCTGCGTCGCGCAGTCGCTGGCGCATTCTCCAGACTTGCCGGGCGCAGCCTGAGCGCGCATCCTGTCCCAAAATCCAGGGAGGGACAGGTGGCTTCATTCCGTATGTTGGCCGGCGCATTCACCGGCATGCTGCTCGCAACCGCGACGGCTTCGGCGCAATCGAACTGGCCGGCCCGCTCGGTCCTGGTGGTCAGCCCGTTCACCGCCGGCAATGCCAGCGATCTGATCGGCCGCGTCACACTCGAACAGGTCTCGAAGCAGCTCAACCAGCCTTTCGTGCTCGAAAACCGGCCCGGCGGCGGCGGCACGATCGGCGTCGGGCAAGTGGCGAAGGCGGAGCCTGACGGCTACACAGTGCTGCTGCACTCCTCGTCGTTCAGCTCCGCGCTGGTCCATCACAAGTCGCTGCCCTACGACACGCTCAAGGACTTCACGCCGGTGATTCCGATCGGCATTCAGCCGGTGGTGTTGGTCGCCGCCCCCTCCAAGGGCTTCAAGACCGTCGCCGATCTGGTCGCCAAGGCAAAAGCCAACCCCGGCGCGATGAACTTCGCCTCGGCCGGCATCGGCTCGACCTCGCACATGGCGGGCGAGCGCTTCCGCCATGCAGCGGGCTTCAAGGCGCAGCACATCCCGTTCCGCGGCCCGGCCGAAGCATTTCAAGAGGTGCTGTCGGGACGCATCGATTTCTATTTCCTGCCGCTCGCGCCGGCACTGTCGCTGGTGAAGGACGGCAAGGTGGTCGCACTCGCGGTCGGCGCCGCCAAGCGCTCGCCCGATCTGCCCGACGTTCCGACCATGGCCGAGTCCGGCCTGCCCGACGCCGCGTACCACTTCTGGGGCGGTCTGTTTGTGCCGGTCAAAACACCTCGGGAGATCGTGAACAAGCTGCACGCCGAAACCGCCAAGGCCCTCGAAGTGCCCTCGGTGCGGGAGCGGCTCGCCAAGATGGCGACCGAGCCGATGCCGATGAGCCCGGAACAGTTCGCCAAGTATTTCCAGGACGACGTGGCCTCGACGCTGAAGCTCGCCAAAGAGGCCGGGATGCAGCCGACGAACTAGGGCAGCGGTGACCGGCTACCGTTGCTAGCCGGCTGATCCGCCGGTTCCGTGTCCGGTTGCGGCACCAGCGGTGCATCGGACAGCCATGCGTCCCGAGCCGTCCAGACATGCTCCTCGCCACAGGCGGGGCAGCGCAAGCGGCTGGCTACCTCCGGCAATCGCTCGAAAACCGAGACTTCTGTGCCGATCTGAGTCGAAACTGCCCGATTGGTCCGCGGACAGCGGATCATAACGGTCCCCATCTTCCCCCTCCGAACACCCTGCCTAGCCTTCAGTATCCCCAATCGGTGTCCTGGCTGTGGCGGGATGGCGGCAGCAGCCGGCGAGGTGCCTATTTGTGGAAAAGTTTTTTTGAAAAACGCGAAACCCCGGGAACCAAACCC
This sequence comes from uncultured Alphaproteobacteria bacterium, assembly GCA_963814215.1. Taxonomy (GTDB): domain Bacteria; phylum Pseudomonadota; class Alphaproteobacteria; order Rhizobiales; family Xanthobacteraceae; genus Z2-YC6860. The sequence continues at coordinate 409,968 of CAWFCM010000030.1, forward strand.
GAGCGACTGCGTTCCAGTGCGTAGTACCCGTGGGGCGGCTCCCCCTTACCCCCCGAACAGCCGTCCTGCGAATGACCCCAGACCTCGGTCTGGGGTCTTTTTTTGCGGTCTGGGGTCTTTTTGCGGTATCGAGCTCGCGGATCGTTGTCTCGCGCAACCGTCGGGTTATCCAAATTTCACCGCAACCGCCGCCACAATTTCTGCGCTACGCTGCCACCGTCCGATCACCAGCGCCATTTCAGGGAGCTTTGCGCATGTCCACGACCGGTTGGGTAGTCCTCGGCGTCGTCGTCGTCCTCGTGCTGTGGGTCATCATGATCTACAACCAACTCGTTGCCATGCGGCAGCGAGTCGGTCAGGCGTTCGCTGACGTCGACGTGCAACTCAAGCTGCGCCACGACCTCATTCCCAACCTGGTCGAGACGGTAAAGGGATACGCCTCCCACGAGCGCGGAACCCTTGAGGCCGTGGTCAACGCGCGCAACGCCGCAATCACCGCGCAGGGCCCAGCCCAGCAGGCGGCGGCGGAGAACATGCTGACGGGCGCGCTGCGCCAACTGTTCGCGCTGTCGGAGGCCTACCCGGATCTAAAGGCGAACCAGAATTTCCAGCAATTGCAGACCGAAATCGCCGACGTCGAAAACAAGATCGCGGCGGCGCGGCGCTTCTTCAACAACGCGGTGTCCGAATACAACGCCGGTATCCAGCAGTTCCCCGCCGCGCTGTTCGCAGCGTCGCTAGGGTTCCGCGAGCGCGAGTTTTTCGACGTCGGCGGCGAGGAACGCCAACGGCTCGACAAGCCGCCGCAGGTCAAGTTCTAGGCGGTTTTCCTCCGCGGTAGGAGCCCGGCATGGCGGCCGCCTACGGTCTCTACTCGCACATCCAGTCGAACAAGCGGCGCTCGATCGCGCTGCTGCTCGGCCTGTTCTTCCTCGTCTACGTGATGGTGTTCGCCGGCGCGCTGGCCGGCGAAGCGCTCTACTACAACGCATCGCTGGACTGGCTCATCCGCGCCGCGTGGCGGGATTTGATCCACGCGCTGCCGTGGGCCACCGGCGGCACGATCGTCTGGGTGCTGATCGCCTACCGCTACCACCAGTCGCTGATCAATTCCGTCACTGGCGCGCACGAGGTGACGCGCAAGGAAGAGCCGCGGCTCTACAATCTCCTCGAGAACCTCTGCATCTCCCGCGGCATCCCGATGCCCAAACTCAAGGTGATGGACGAGCCTGCGCTCAACGCCTTCGCCAGCGGCCTCAACGAGAAGCAATATTCGATCACCGTGACCACGGGCTTGCTGGAGCGGCTCGACGACGCCGAGGTCGAGGCCGTGCTGGGCCACGAACTCACGCACATCCGCAACGGCGACGTCCGCATGCTGGTGATCGCGCTCGTCATTGCCGGCGTGATCGGTTTCTTTGCCGAGCTGGTGTTCCGCATGCTGATCCAGGGCGGGCTGCGCTGGCGGCCCAGCCGTTCGAGCTCAAGCAGCAGCGACAGCGGCAAGGGCGGCGGCTTCTTCGCCATCGCCATCGCGCTCGGCCTGATCGCCCTCGCCTGGCTGCTCTCGATCGTCATCCGCTTCGCGCTGTCGCGCAGCCGTGAATTCCTGGCCGACGCCGGTGCGGTCGAACTGACCAAGAATCCGGATGCCATGATCTCGGCGCTGCGCAAGATCGAAGGCCGTGGCGAGCTCGAGGAATCGCCCTCGGCGGTGATGGAAATGTGTGTCGACAACCCGCGCTCCGGCTTTGCTGACCTGTTCGCCACCCACCCGCAGATCGACAAGCGCGTGGCCGCGCTGGTCCAACATGCCGGCGGCCACGACCCTGGCCCGATCGAACTGCCGCCTCCCGGCGAGCCTGCCGAGGAGGAGGCGCCCGAACAGGCCGAGGTCGAGCCGCCCAAGGAACCACCCAAGCCGTTCCTGCCAAACCAGCCCCCGGCCACCGCCGATACGCCGCCCGCAACCGGTCCCGGACCCTGGGGACCGCACAGCCGAAACTGACCGCGCAGCCGTTTTTTTGATCTGAGAGCAATGGGGAAGGCGCCCAGGAGATCACCGTTCCGAAGCTCAACGAAATGGCCTGCGAGCAGGTCGAACTGGCGTCGGTGCCGTTCGTTTCGTTCGTGGCGAACAAGGGGGCGGATGGACAGGCCGCCAACTATTCCTTCGTGTTGCGCGGCTATGTCCGGCACTGGCTGGGCAACGTGTGGGCCGAGTTCGACCGGGTGAAGCTCAACGACATCGTTGCCCCGGACGTGCCGCGCAAGAACCAAGCCCGGCAGGAACGCGCCGGCTAACATTCCCCGATCGGCGACGACTGAAATGGAACGCCGAACGCCGATCTTCATCATCGTCTCGCCGCGGCCGCGCGTCGGCAAGACGTTGCTCGCCCGCATGCTCGCCGAGTTCTTCCGCAGCGAGGGCCGTCCGGTCTCGGCGTTCGACTGCAACCCCGGAGAATTCGCGCTGGTGGATTATCTGCCCGGCTACACCGCGGTTGCCGACATCGTGGACACCAGGAATCAGATCACACTGTTCGACCAGCTTCTCGCCGACGACCATTTGCCCAAGGTCGTCGACCTCGGGCATTCGCTGTTCGACAAATTCTTCACCGTGATCCAGCAGATCAGCTTTGCCGAGGAGGCCCGCCGCCGTGGCGCGATGCCGGTCTTGCTGTTCCTCCCCGACGGGGACCGCCGCTCCCGCCAAGACTATGCGGTGCTGCGCGAGCGCTTCGCGCACCTCCCGATCGTGCCGGTGATCAACGAAGCCTTGCCGCAAGCGATCCGCTTCCGCGACGACTTCCCCGGCACAGCTACGGGCGGTGCGCCGCTGACGATCCCCGCTCTCGCCCGCGATCAAAGGCGTGATCGAGCGGCCGAGCTTCTCGTTCGCCGCGCACGCGGCGAACGCGTCCGACACCACGACAGAGCTTTACGGCTGGACGCGGCGCGTGTTCCTGGAATTCCGCGAACTGGAGTTGCGGATGCTGCTTGCCGAACTGCGGCCGGCACTGAAATTCACCGCTTAAGGGCTAGTGCCCCGCGAAGGCGACCAGCGTGCGCACCGGCACGCCGAGCTTCCGGATCTTGTCAGCACCACCCAACTCCGGCAGGTCGATGATGAAGCATGCCGCCAGCACTTCCGCACCTTGCTGCTGCAACAGCTTCACGGCGCCCTCCGCGGTGCCGCCGGTCGCGATCAGATCGTCGACCAGCACCACCTTGTCGCCCGGGTTCACGGCATCCTTGTGCATTTCCATCTCATCGATGCCGTATTCCAGCGAATAGGCGATCCGCACCGTGGTGTGCGGCAGCTTGCCCTTCTTGCGGATCGGCACGAAACCGGCGGACACCTGATGCGCCACCGCGCCGCCGAGAATGAACCCCCTCGCCTCGATGCCCGCGACCTTGTCGATCTTCATGCCGGCCCATGGCTGCACCAGTTCGTCCACCGTGCGGCGGAATGCCCGCGCGTTGCCGAGCAACGTGGTGATGTCCCTGAACATGATCCCTTTCTTGGGGTAGTCCGGGATGGTGCGGATCGACGACTGCAGGTCGAACTCAAGCGCGGGCGAGATCATGGAGGCCTGTGCGAATGGGGCTGCGGGACGTGCAATCGGCGCGCATATTGGCGGGACGCGGAACCACGGTCAAACCGAGTTCCATGCAACAGCGCATAGAGTTCCACGGGGTTTCCGCGCAATGACACTTGCCGGAACGCGCCCTGTGACCTCTAATTGTGCCGGGTTGGGGAACGGGGCATGCGGGTCGTCGCGACTGCTTTTCGAGCTTGGCTGTTGCTCGCTTGTCTGTTTGCGGCAGGCTCCGGCCACGCTTTGCCGGCATCCCACTCGGACCTGAGTTCGGAGCAATCGCCGCCCGCCGGTCGCGACATTTTCGCGGAAACCGAGCTCTACTGTCTGGCGCTCGGCATTTTCTTCGAGGGAGGCTCGACCGGCGAGCCCGACATCGGGCAACGCCACATCGCGCGCGTGATCACCGAGCGGGCGAAAGCCGACCGTCCCTACTGGGGTGGCAAGACGATCTGCGGCGTGGTGTTTTACAAGCGGACAATTTGCCAATTCTCCTTCGCCTGTCTGCCGCTTGCCCACCGGACTCCAAGGGACAATTCGCGCTGGCGCCACTCCTACGCCATCGCGGTGGAAACGCTCGAAGGGCGCAACGAAGAACCGGATTCCTCGATCCGCTACTACATGAACGAGGGGCTTTCGAATCCGAAATTTGCCTGCTTGTTCCGGAAAGAATTTGTGCTGGTCGTGAAGGCAGGCACGCATGAATTTTTCCGTGAGGCGAGCACGGCGGAGCGCGCCGAACTCGCCAAGACCAATCCGGAAGTCTGCCAGCGCTACGCGGAATCGCTGAAGCCGAAGAAGTCGAAAAAGAAACGGCAGGCGCTGGCGATGAAAAAGAAGAAGCGCGCAGTGCACACAGCGTCGCGGTAGCGAAGCCCGCAACATTTGGCAAAAGCGCGGCGGAATTTTTAACTGCCCCAAGAGCAGAAAAGACCGTTTCCAAAAATGGTCTGTCCGCGCGCCGCGATGTCGGCCGGCCCAAGCGCGAGGCAAGTCATGGACGTCCTTCAATGAAAAGCTGTCTTGAAGCCGTCAAACCACTACAACAAATTCCACCAGCCACCAAATAGTCCGGAATGCCCAACCACGACATCGAAGTTGCGATCATCGGCGGCGGAGCCGCCGGCCTGGCCGCGGCGCACCGGCTGCATGAGGCGGGCGTGCCATGCCTGATCGTGGAAGCGCGCACGCGGCTCGGCGGCCGGGCCTTCACTGTCACCGAATCCGGATTTGCGATGGATCTCGGCTGCGGCTGGCTGCATTCCGCCGACCGCAATCCGTGGACCGAGATCGCGCAGCAGCAGGGGCGCACAATCGACAAGACGCCGCCGCCCTGGGACCGGCCGTCGCTGGTGACCGGATTTCCGCTTGCTGATCAGCTCGAATACCGGCGGGCGCAACGGGAGTTCGACGAACGTCTCGATCAGGCCATGCAACACGGCGGCGACAGCCCGGCGGCGGCCTATCTCGAGCCGGGCAACCGGTGGAATGCATTGCTCGATGCGGTGAGCACCTACTACAGCGGCGCCGAACTCGACCGCATTTCGGCGCGCGACTTGGCGAAATACCGCGAAGACAACCTGAATTGGCGCGTCGTCGAGGGCCTCGGCGCCACGGTCGCCGCTTACGGCGCGGGTTTGCCGGTTGTGCTGGATTGCGCGGTACAGAGCATCGATCATAGCGGCAGGCGCATCAACATCGAAATCGTCAAGGGCGCAATCGTTGCCGACCGCGCGATCGTGACGCTGCCCACCGCGGCGCTCGCCGAGCCAGGGCTTTTTTTGCCTGCATTGCCGCAAAAGGCCGCAGCCGCGGCGGGCTTACCGCTCGGCATCGCCGACAAGCTATTCCTCTCGCTCGACGGCGCGGAGGAGTTCGAACCGAACGGCCGCCTCTATGGCCGCACCGACCGCGCGGCGATGGGCTCCTATCATGTGCGGCCGTTCGGGAAGCCTGTCATCGAATGCTACTTCGGCGGCGAACTGGCGTGGCGGCTCGAAAAGGACGGCGACCGCGCGTTCTTCGACTTCGCGGCGTTAGAGCTCTCGGGCCTGCTCGGCAACACGTTTGCGCGCCGCATCAAGCCGATCGGCATGCACCGCTGGGGCGCCGATCCGTTCGCGCACGGCTCCTATTCCTACGCGCTGCCGGGCAAGGCGGATTGCCGCGCAGCGCTGGCGGAGCCGGTGGACGGCCGGCTGTTCTTCGCCGGCGAAGCCTGCTCACTTGCCGATTTCTCGACCGTGCACGGCGCGTTCGCGACCGGCGTCGCGGCGGCCGACGGGATCTTTGCAACGAGGAAGCGTGAACCTTTGTCGTGCTGATTGCGACACATAAGTCATAACTCACCACGCGCGTAGCATCCTCCTCCTGCTCCTGAGTTTGGTGTTTGCCGGCCCGGCTTTGGCCGAACCCGCGGTCACCAAGATTGACACCGAACTGGTGAAGGGCCGCTGCAAATTCATCGACGACGACGGCGAGGTCGGCCACTACGCCCTCAAGCGCTGCCCCGGCCTTGCCGGCTGGCGCGTCTATACGACCGCGGGCGTTCACGACGTGACGCTGTCGTTCAGGAAGGGTAAGGGCAAGGAGATCGAAGTCTTCTCCAACGGCAGCATTGGCCTCAAGCTCGAGTGGCGCGGTATCAAGGACAAGCAAGGCTTCAAGCCGCACGCCACCATTGTTGAACTCATCATCAAGGACTACGACCTGCCGAACGACAAGCGGGACGAGCATAAAATCTGGGGCGTGACCCGCATGGAGCCGCGTAACGCCTGCTTGATGGCGGTGATCGACGCGGCCGCCAATCCGGACGCCTTGACGCTAGCGCGCCAGAGCGCCAACTCGGACGCCCCCGGTGCCGCTTGCGTCAAGAATAAGGAAAAGCTGAAGCCCAAGATCGTCGGCGCCGAAACGCGCTGGGCCAAGGAAGCGGCCGGCCTCGCCGAGCCGCCCGAACAGTCGAAATAATCGCCGCTACCAGTAGCGCGCCATCAATTCCTTGACCCAGTCTGGCTCGCGGATCGTCCCGCGCGGCGCAAAGCCGGAGATATACGGCTTGATGTCCAGCACCGGCGAGCCGTCGATCGCGTCGAGCCCGCGGACACGAAGCCTGTGGCCGTCGGCCGAAAGCAATTCCACCGCGGTGATGCCGATGCGGTTTGGCCGCGACCGTGCCGGCTGCGCAAAGATACCGGACTTCGGCCAGTCCGCCCGTTCGCGCGGATGGCGCGCGCCGGTTTCGACCTTCGCCGCCGGCACCTTGTGCATGTGGAAGACGACGACGATGTGGCTGTAGTCGCTCAGCCCCAGGGTCGCGTCAGCTTTGACGATTGCCGGATCCAACACGATCTCAGCTTCGACCTTGCCCCAATCGTCGTCGAGCGCCTCGGTCCGCCCACCGCGGACGATGCCTATCGGTACGATGTCGATCATGGCCTGAGCACCCGCCCCGCCACCGCGTCGAGCTTCTTGAGCAACTCCGGGTCGCGCGCCTCGGGCGCGGTGATCAACGCGGTGTCGAGCGCACGGTCGGAGCCGATCGGGCACGGCTCGTGCTCGCGCGGAAAATCCTTCGCGAGCCGCGCCACCAGGCGCTTAGCCTTCTCGGCATTGGCGGTGAGCACCTTGATGATGTCCTGCACGGTGACGGCATCGTGGTCGGGATGCCAGCAGTCGAAGTCGGTCACCATCGCGACCGTGGCGTAGCAAAGCTCGGCCTCGCGGGCGAGCTTCGCCTCCGGCATGTTGGTCATGCCGATCACCGAATAGCCGAGCTGTTTGTAGGTCAGGCTCTCGGCCAGCGTCGAGAACTGCGGGCCTTCGATGCAGACGTAGGTGCCGCCGCGCATCGCCTGGATGCCCTCCGCCTCGGCCGCGGCGGCGAGGTGGATGCGCACCCGCGGCGACACCGGATGCGCCATCGAGACATGCGCGACGCAACCTTTGCCGAAGAACGAGCTCTCGCGCTTGTGGGTGCGATCGACGAACTGGTCGACCAGCACAAAAGTGCCGGGCGGCAGTTCCTCCTTGAACGAGCCGCAGGCCGACAGCGAGAGCAGGTCGGTGACGCCGGCGCGCTTGAGCGCATCGATGTTGGCGCGGTAGTTGATGTCGGAGGGCGACAGCCGGTGGCCCTTGTCGTGGCGCGGCAGGAACACCACTGGCAGCCCGGCCATGTCGCCGATCCGCAGCGCGCCCGACGGCTCGCCCCATGGACCTTTGACGCTCTCCTCGCGGACGTTCTGCAAACCCGGCAGGTCATAGATGCCCGAGCCGCCGATGATACCGAGCACCGCTTTGGCCATACTTTTCCTCCGAAAGCCCGCGCGCCGTGGTGGGATCATGACCGGGGCCTAGGGAAAAGGCCAGAATCCGCAATAGCTTAACAGCAACATTGACCCCACCCCCGCCCCGCCCTATCCTTCTTGCATGGGCTACATCAAAATCAACGACGACCTGCTGTGGGCAAAGCAAATCGAGGGCGATAATGCCCTGCGGGACCGCATTCTCAACCTGCCGCCGGGCGCCGTGATCGACCTCGAGGTGGACGGCATTGTGGGTCACTGGGAGAAAGCCCGGATGGGGCGGGACGGCCGCCCGACCGATGCGGTCAAGCCTGTCGGCCCCATGCGCGAAATCTGGAAAAGTCTTCAGGTGCGCCGCGGCACCATCGTGGCAGTACGCGAAACGCGCACAGCCGACAGCTACCTCAAAGCGTTAAGCGGGACGCTGACGGAATGGGATTCGCCGGAAGACGACGAGGCCTTCCGTGATCTGTGAGGCGGGCGACGTCATCGTCGTTCCGTTTCCGTTTGTCGACGCGGCAGGGCAGAAGCGCCGCCCCTCACTCGTCCTCTCGCGAAAGGCATTCAATGAAACGAGCGGACACACGATCTGCACCATGATCACCACGGCAGGACGGACGCGCTGGTTGGGCGATGTCGCGATCAACGATCTATCCGCCGCCGGTCTGCAGCGCTCATGCGTCGTGCGGTGGAAGCTGTTTACACTGCCGAACGAGATTATCCTGCGTCAGGCAGGCCGTCTCAGTGCACGCGATCACCGCGCAATCATCGACGCTGCGCCGACGATCATGATCTAATCTAAACGCGCGAAGGGCCCCGAAAGGGGCCCTTTCGTCAATTGGCGTGCGTCAGGTCGCCGTTAATGCGCGTCGGCCCAGACCTTCTTCTTGGTGAAATAGAGCAGGCCCGCCAGCACGATCAGAAAGATCATGACCTGGAAGCCAATACGCTTCCTCGCCTCCATATGCGGCTCGGCCGCCCACATCAGGAACGCCGAGACGTCCTTGGAATATTGCGCGAGCGTCTGCGGCGAGCCGTCGTCATAAGTGACGCGGCCGTCTTCCATCGGCTTCGGCATCGCGATCGCGTTGCCGGGGAAATACCTGTTGTAGGACAGCGTGGGCGGCAGCTTGAAACCCGCCGGCGGCTTGTCCTCGTAGCCCATCATCAGCGCGGTGAGGTAGTCGACGCCGTGCTCCTGGTACTGCGTGAACAGGTCGAAGATGAACCAGGGGAAGCCGCGCTCGTAGGAGCGCGCCTTGGCAATCACCGACATGTCCGGCGGCACTGCGTTGTAGCGCACGCGCGCGGCGTTCTCGTTCGGCCACGGCGGCGGGAAGCGGTCGGCCGGGCGGCCTTCGCGCTCGAACATCTCGCCCTGGTCGTTGGGACCATCCTGGACCTTGTACTCGCTGGCGATCTGCTTGACCTGCGCCTCGGAATAGCCGAGCGCGCCGGCCTGACCGAGGTTGCGGAACGACAACAGGTTGAGGCCGTGGCAGACCGAGCAAACCTCGCGATAGACCTTGAAGCCGCGCTGCAGCTGCGCGCGGTCGTAGGTGCCGAACGGGCCCCAGAACGACCACGTCTGGCGCGGTGGCTGCGGCGTTTCGCCGGCGGCCAGCGCAGGCGCTATTCCGGCAAGTGAGCCAGCAAGGACGGCGGCGAGGAGAGTTTTCATCATCGGTCTCTCCCCTGGTGCCCGGCCGTGGGCGCTGGGCCTGATGCACCGGCGGGCAGACCCTCCTTGAGGATCGACTCGGCGATCGAGTTCGGCAGCGGCTTGGTTTTCTCGACCCAGCCAAGGATCGGCAGAATGATCAGGAAGTGCGCGAAGTAGTAGAACGTCAGGATGCGCGCCGCGATGACGTAGCCGCCCTCGGCGGGCTTGGCGCCGAGCCAGCCTAGCCCGATACAGACGATCACGAAGATCCAGAAGAACTGGCGATAGAGCGGCCGGTAGTTCGCCGAGCGCACCTTCGAGGTGTCGAGCCACGGCAGGAAGGCAAGAATTCCAATCGACGCGAACAGTGCGATCACGCCGAGCAGCTTGTTCGGAATGGCACGAAGGATCGCGTAGAATGGCAGATAGTACCATTCCGGAACGATGTGGTTCGGCGTCACCGCCGGGTTGGCCGGGATGTAGTTGTCGGAGTGACCGAGATAGTTCGGCATGTAGAACACGAACCAGCCCAACACGACGAAGAAGCACACCATGAAGAATGCGTCCTTGATGGTGGCGTAGGGCGTGAACGCGACTGTGTCCTTGTCGGTCTTCGGCTCGATGCCGGTCGGATTGTTCTGCCCGACGCAGTGCAGCGCCCAGATGTGCAGCACCACCACCCCGGCGATCACGAACGGCAGCAGATAGTGCAGCGAGAAGAAACGCTGCAGCGTCGGGTTGCCGACCGCGAAGCCGCCCCAAAGCCAGGTGACGACCGTTTCGCCGACGATCGGTATCGCCGAGAAGAAGTTGGTGATGACGGTGGCGCCCCAGAAACTCATCTGGCCCCACGGCAGGGTGTAGCCGAGGAAGCCGGTCGCCATCATCAGAAGGTAGAGGATGACGCCGAGGATCCAGAGCACCTCGCGCGGCTCCTTGTACGAGCCGTAGTACATGCCGCGGAACATGTGGATGTAGACCGCGACGAAGAACATCGAAGCGCCGTTCGAATGCAGGTAGCGCAGCAGCCAGCCGTAATTCACGTCGCGCATGATATGCTCGACGGAATTGAACGCCATGTCGGCGTGCGGCGTGTAGTGCATCACCAGAATGACGCCGGTGACGATCTGCGCGCCCAGCAGGAATGACAGGATGCCGCCGAACGTCCACCAGTAGTTGAGATTGCGCGGGACCGGGTAGACGATGAACGAGGAGTGGATCAAACCAGCGATCGGCAGCCGGCGCTCCATCCACTTCATGAACGCGCCTTGCGGCTGGTAGGTGGAATGTCCGCTCATGGTCGAACCTGCAAATCGGAATTCATCGGAGGAACGTCAGCCGATCCGGATCTTGGTGTCGGTAAGGAACTCGTAGGGCGGCAACGGCAGATTGGCAGGTGCGGGACCGCTGCGGATGCGGCCGGAGGTGTCATAGACCGAGCCGTGGCACGGGCAGAAGTAGCCGTTGTACTCGCCCGAATGCGCGAGCGGGATGCAACCGAGATGCGTGCAGATGCCGACCAGCACCTGCCACTGCGGTTTGCCTTCCTTGACGCGCTTGTCGTCGGCCTGCGGATCGGGAAGGCTCGCGAGGTTGACGTTGCGCGCCTCCTCGATCTCCTTTCTGGTGCGGTGATTGATGAAGATCGGCTTGCCACGCCAGAACACCTTGACCACCTGGCCCTCGGCGATCGGGCTGATGTCGACTTCGACCGGCGCGCCGGCCGCGATCGTCGAAGCGTCGGGGTTCATTTGCGCGATAAGCGGCACCAGCGCCGCAGCGGCGCCGACCGCGCCCACGGAAGCGGTCGCGATGTAGAGGAAATCGCGGCGTGTCGGCTCTGCCGAGGTGGTTGTCACGGGCTTCAGGTCCCTCGTTAATATCGTCCAGCCTGTCCGCGCGGAAACCGTGAACGCGAAGGCATCCAGCGGGGCGGACAGACCAGCCGCCCTGGCCCTGGGGAAGGGCAAATGCGGCGATCCGGCGGCGTTTATTGGCACCCTTATAAAAAGAGCGCAAGCCCGCAAGGGTGCTAATGACCAAAGGCCGCACAATTCGTTTGCGGACCGCGACTTTCGGGTCATTCTGGGGTCATGCGGATCGCCCTTTACGAGCCCGACATTCCGCAAAATACCGGCACCATCTTGCGCCTCACCGCCTGCCTGGGGTTGGAGGCGCATATCATCGAGCCGACCGGGTTCCCGTCCTCCGACCGCGCCTTCCGCCGCGCCGGCATGGATTATCTCGATAAGGTGTCATTGACCCGGCACATGTCGTGGACGGCGTTCAATGCATGGCGGCGGGCCCAGCGGCTTCGTCTTGTCCTGTTCACAACCGCGGCGGAGCGCTCCTACCTGGATCATGCCTACGGGCGCGACGACATCCTGCTGTTCGGCCGCGAATCGTCGGGCGTGCCGCCGAACGTGCATGAGGCCGCCGAGGTCCGGCTGAAAATCCCGATCCGCGAGGACCTGCGCTCGCTCAATATTGCGATGGCCGCCGGGATGGCAGCCGGCGAGATGCTGCGGCAACTCCGCTAGGCCCTGGCCGATTCAAGCTTTATTGACCACAGCAACTGGTCGTTGATGTCCTTCAGCGACACCGTCATCACGCCGGTGGCGCCGTCGATCGAGACGTGGCCGAAGAACTGCAGGCCGTCGGCCGGGCCATGGTTGCGCTTGCTGTCCGGCGGAGTGCCTTTGGTGAACACGACCTGAGGGCCGAACGTGCCGTCCGGCGGAAGCACCCGCCCGGTTCCGGCGTTGAGCGGGCCTGCAACAAACTCCCAGAACGGGTCGAAGTCCTGAAATGCCGCCTTGTCGGGGTCGTAGTGATACGCCGCAGCGTGATGCACGTCGGCGGTGATCCATACCGTGCTACGGATTTTCTCGCGCTTGATGAACGAGAGAATATCCGCGAGCTCAAGTTCGCGGCCTCGCGGCGCACCGTGGTCGCCCTGCGATAGCGATTCCTGACCCCACTGACGCGCCGGATCGTGGGTCCGGTTCAAGGCAAGCGGCATGTCGCAAGCGATCACCTTCCACTCGGCCTGCGAGGCCTTGAGCTGCCGCTTCAGCCATTCGACCTGCGCCGGCGCGAACAAGTACCCAGACGGGCCATAACTTTCCTCCATGTTCTCCGCGTTGGGCCCGCGATAGCTGCGGGTATCGAGCATCAAGACATCGAGCAGCGGACCGTAAGGCAGCTTGCGGTACACGCGGTTGACTTCGGCCGGCGTCGCACGGATCGGCATGTATTCGTGGAAGGCGCGTGCGCCATGGGCCGCCAGAGTGAGCATGTTCTTAACGGTCAATTTTCTACGTTGGTGCTCCTCGCGCCCGATCTGCTCGTGCGGCCACCAATCGTTGAAGACCTCGTGGTCATCCCATTGCGCGGAGATCGGGACCTCTGCGTTGAACGCCAGCACGTTCTTGTCAGTGAGGTTGTATTTGTAGTTGCCGCGATATTCGTCGAGCGTTTCCGCTGGCTTTGACCTCGCCTCCGTGACGACATTCTTCCAAATGCTGCCATCAGCAAGCTTCACTTCGGCCTGCAGCGGATGGTCGGCGTAGATCGTGTCGCCAGAATGAATGAAAAAGTCCGGACGTTGGCGCTGCATCGTTGCGAAGGTGCGCATGCCGCCGCGCGCTTCGTCGATGCCCCAGCCCTGACCGCAGACGTCGCCGCCCCAGACGAAAGACACCGTGCGCCGCTGCGCAGGGGCGGTGCGGAAGCGTCCGACCGCGGGCTCACTGAGGATCGTCGGCGAGGAATGATCCTGGAAACGCACGCGGTAGAAGATGTCCTGGTCCGGCGGCAGGTCCTCGACCAGCGCCTTGGCGGTGAAATCGGTCTGCGGCAGCGCATCGACAAACACGCCCTGGCGCACATCGCGGAAGCTTTCGGTGGTGGCGATCTCGATCTGCATGCGCGCCGGCCGGTCGGTGCGTGACCAGACCACGCCGGCGTCGAGGCCGACGTCGCCGGATTGAACGCCGTGCGTGATCAGCGGCCGATCGTTGGCGCGGCTGATGTATGGGCGCGCGACGCTGAACGCTGCGATCGATCCCGACCCGGCGAGGAACCCGCGGCGCGTGATAATTCTGGAAGCTCGCATAAAGAGCGCCCTCGGACCGCAACACTATAGTCAATCTAGCCAACGTTCACCCCGCGCCGTGACAATCGCGTGACGGTCACTTGCGCTATAGTGCGATGATGGATGCCGGTTCAATCGAAGGCCGAAAGGCGCGGGCGCGGACCTGGTTCGAACGCCTGCGCGACGACATCTGCGCCGCGCTCGAGGCGGTCGAAGGCGCGCTGCCCGCGAACGCTCCCCTCGCCGGCCAGCCGGCCGGAACGTTCGTCCGCACACCCTGGCAGCGCACCGATAACACCGGCGCACCCGGCGGCGGCGGTACGATGGCGATGATGCGCGGCCGGGTGTTCGAGAAAGTGGGCGTCCACGCCTCGACCGTGCACGGCGAGTTCGCACCGGAATTCCGCAAGGAAATACCGGGCGCCGACGCCGACCCGCGGTTCTGGGCATCGGGAATTTCGCTAATCGCGCATCCGCAGAATCCGCACGTGCCAGCGGTCCACATGAACACCCGTTTCGTCGTCACCACCAAGGCATGGTTCGGCGGCGGCGCCGACCTCACGCCAGTGCTCGACGCGCGCCGCGCCCAAGGCGATCCGGACACACAGGCGTTTCACGCCGCAATGAAGGCCGCGTGCGACGCACATGCAACGGTGGCGTCCCACGAGAAGTACAGGAAATGGTGCGACGACTATTTTTATCTCAAGCACCGCAACGAGACGCGCGGCGTTGGCGGAATTTTCTACGACTATCTCGAAACCGATTGGGATGAGACTTTCGCTTTCACGCAGGATGTCGGCCGCGCGTTCCTGAAAATCTACCCGGAGCTGGTGCGTCGAAATTTCACCAAGCCGTGGGACGATGCCCAGCGCGACGAGCAACTGATCCGGCGCGGCCGCTACGTCGAGTTCAACTTGCTCTACGACCGTGGGACCATTTTTGGGCTGCGCACCGGCGGAAATGTCGAGTCGATTCTCTCCTCGATGCCTCCCGTGGTGAAGTGGCCGTAGCGCGGCTTACGATATCAGGGGGTTGACAACGGTCAGGTCGGGAAAACGGCTAAAATCCCGGTCGGCAGACCACAATTCCCTAACGCCATGTTGGATGCAAATGGCCGCGATGCGCGCGTCGTGAACGCGGCCGCCGGCAATCCGGGCTGCGGTCATCAGCGAACGCAGCGATTTCCAATGAAGGTCCGTCTCCGCAAGTAGCACGAGGTTGGGCGACCGAAACAGGGCGTCGACGTAGTCCAGGGCGACCGTGGTTTCGGTCGGCGGATCGTAGACCCGCGCGTTCGTCACAACTGCAAGCAGTTCGTGCACGCACGGCCAAGGGATCGCCCAGGCGCCGCCTCCCTCGGCAAGCTCCGTAATCCTCTTGGCCGCAGGCGCGTGGAAAGGCGAATCCGTTCTGTGGGCGTAGATGAGGATACTGGTGTCGACCGCGATCACCCTTTGCCTCTCTCGTAGGAGAGATCGCGAATTTCATCCCAACTTGCGCCCTGCAGTTCTGGCCGCAGGCCGCGCCCCCCGACCGTAACCAATCGCAAGCGAAACGGGGGCTTCCGCCGCTTGTCTGCCAGAACTCGGCGAAGGCCCTCTTCGATCAGCGAGCGCAGCGTCGTGCCTTCGCGGGCGGCGACCTTGCGGGCCTCACGCAACACCGGATCGGCAATATCTATTGTTGTTTTCACATGATCCATCCGTGTTGTAACTGTAATATGGGTAGCAATATCGGACTCACAAGGCAAGCGATTTCGCGCCAGAAGTCGGTTCATGCCTCATGTGTTCATAATTGGCGCGACCGCGGCATCATCTTCGGGCTGCGCACCGGCGGCAATGTGGAGTCGATCCTCTCGTCGATGCCCCCGGTGCTGATGTGGCCGTAAGGTCCGTTACTCGCTTGCCATTTAATTTCGGAACGTCACATTGCCAGGTTGATCGCCCAGCGCCGAAGAGGCCGAAGCCGACGAGAGCGACGCCGAGACCGTAAAAAGCGTTCGGCAGCCTGAACGATCCCTGCGGTCGCGCGTCCCCGGTTGCGGCCGTTTCGCCGGTGGCTTCCCGCGAGCCAGCCCTCTGGCTCGCGCATGGCAGCCGGCGATCAATTTCGCGATCCCGACCACGATAGAAGCATCCCGCCTGTCACGCCGCGCGCTCTGCACTAGCGTCGGCAGTACGCATTGACGCTCCCGGTCAATGCGGGTGTAGTGAGCGAAGAAAACTAAGGACCGTCGGGAGGAATTCCGTGTACCGCCGAGCAGCATTTGTATTCGCCATCGCAACGTGCCTCGCTCCGCTGAGCGCCGCAGCGCAAAGCTGGCCGAGCCGCAGCATCACTCTGGTGGTGCCGTTCGCGGCCGGCGGCGGTACCGATGCGATCGGCCGCGTGATCGCCGAAAAGCTTAGCGCCCGGCTGGGCCAGCCCGTGGTGGTGGAGAACAAGGCCGGCGCCGCCAGCGCGATCGGCACCGCTTACGTCGCGAAGGCCGCGCCCGACGGCTACACGCTGCTGATGACCACCAACAGCGCGATGGTGATCCTGCCGCTCACCCAGCCGGCCGGATCGCTCAACTACGACCGCAAGGACTTCAGCCTGATCGGCCTCACCGGAATCCTGCCCAACATCCTGATCGTCAGCCCCAAGGTACCCGCCAATTCGACCGCCGAGCTGATTGCCTACGCGAAAGAGCGGCCTGGGCAACTGTCATTTGCTTCGAGCGGCGCCGGAACCATCACCCACCTGATCGGCGAACTGTTCAAGGCGCGCACCGGCATCGACGTCGTGCATGTGCCGTACAAGACGGGCGTGCAGTCCGCGCCCGACGTGATGGAAGGCCGCGTGCAATACATCTTCGACAATATCATCTGGTCGCTACCGCAAATTCGCGCCGGCAAGCTCAAGGGTCTCGCCATCACCACCAAGCAACGCTCGCCGCTCGCACCCGATATTCCGACGGTCGCGGAATCCGGCGTGCCGGGATTCGAAGGCATTACCTGGCTCGGCCTCGCCGCGCCGGCCAGGACGCCCGATGCGGTGATCGCGCGGCTCGACACCGAACTGCGCGCCGTGCTCGGCGAGAAAGATGTGATCGCGAAACTGGCGGCGACCGGCGCCGAGCCGCCGACTGCGCCGGGGCCGGCCGGAATGCACTTGCTGCTCGCCGAGGACATCTCGCGCTGGCAAGGCATCCTCGGCGAAGGAAAGATCAAGCTGCAATGAGCTTCCATACGCTGGTCAAAAGCGAGCGCCCGCTGATCCTGGCGGGGGCGTTCGACGCGCTCAGCGCGCGCCTGATCAAGCGCGCCGGCTTCAAGGCCTACTTCACCGGCGGATTTCCAACCATCGGCGCGCGCTGGGGGCTGCCGGACATCGGCCTCGTTGCGCTCGGCGAAATCTCCTCCGCCGTCACCGACATCATGGCGGCTTGCGATCTACCGGTCATGGTGGACGGCGACAACGGCTACGGCGATGTGAAGAATATCGTCCACGTGCTGCACAGCTACGAGCGGATGGGCGTGTCGGCGATCATGTTCGAGGATCAACTCGCGCCGAAGCGGTGTGGACACATCGCCGGCAAGGACGTGATCCCCGCCGCCGAAATGGCCGCCAAGATTCGTGCGGTGAGTACGGAGAAGATCAACCGCGACACCTTCATCCTGGCGCGCACCGACGCACGCGACGTGCTCGGTCTCGACGAAGCGTTCCGCCGCGCCGATCAATATCTGGCGGCCGGGGCCGACGGCATCTTCATCGAGTCACCCCATGACGTTGCCGAGCTGGAACTGATCGGGCGCAAGTTCGACGTGCCGCAGATGGCGAACATGCTGGAAGGCGGGCGCACCCCAATTCTTCCTCCTGCCGAATTGGCCGAGATGGGCTTCGAGATCGCGATCTACGGCATCTCGTTGATGATGCACTCGGTGCGCACCATGCAGGACGTGCTGGCGAAGCTCGCCAAGGGCGACATGAGCTTTGTCGGCAGGGGCGTCGGCTTCGAGGAGTACAAGTCGATTGTCGGATTCGATGACTGGGCTAAGGTGGAGGATCGCTTCCGCCCGTCATGACGTCAGCGCAGCAGTGCGCCACCCACCATGACCACGCCACCGATCAGCACCACCGCGTCAAGGATTGCGGTGTGGACACGCACCGGCAGACGCTCGACGAACGCCTTGGCCAGGAACGCGCCGGTGAAGCCGACGACCCCGATCAGCAGGCCGAACGCGACAACCTGGGCGGTGATGACGCCGGCATACCCGAACACCGACAGCCGCACGACGCCCACCACGATCGAGATCACAGCGTCGGTCGCGATCACCGCCGCGCCCTGCAACCCCGCCGACATCAGGATGGACAGCAGGATCACGCCGGCGCCGACGGTGCCGCCCATCACCGCCCCATAGCCCATCGAACTGAACAGTAGCCCGCCATCGCCGAGCACGGTCGCACGGCGGCGCATTGCGTAACGTAACGGCACCGTCAGGATCAGCATGACGCCGATCAGAATCTGCACGCCCTTGCCAGTGAGAAGCGTGAACCCGTAGGCGGATACGATCACAAACGGGGTCGCTCCCACGAGCGCGATCGCCGAGCGCCGCCAATCGACCAACCGCAGGAACGCGACCACGCGGCCGGAGTTGGTGAGCAGCCCGGAAATCGCGATGATGGGCACGACCGGCTCAGGCCCGAGGATCGGCACCAGCACCAGCGGCATTAGCGCGCCGGTGCCATAGCCCGCAACGCCGCCGACCACGGAGCCGATCAGGGCAACGCCTGCGACCAGCAGAAGCTGCCACAGCGAAATGTCGGCAAAGACGGCGATCACGCGCCGCAGGGTAGACGCGCGCTATCGCGATTGGAAGGTGAGATCGGCCGGCGAGATCAGCACGCCGAACTGCTCGCACCAGATCACGACGCTCGGATATTTCTTCAGGTCGACGCCGGCCGGAATGGCGTAGCGCTGGCTGCCCTTGAACGCGCGCAGCCGCCCGAGGTCGACGAACATCGTGCTCTTCACCTGCGCTTCGTCGCGCACCTTGGCGTTCGGCACCAGATAGACGTGGTACTTCGGGCCCGGGCCGACCTCGAAATCGGGCTCCCGACCCCAGTGGACCGGATCGGACGGGTTGGCGTGGATGAAGCCGCCGGTCGCAACCGGCGCCGCGCGGTCGGCCTCGTTCAACTGCTCGGCGGCCGGCGGCGGCGGAAACACGAACGGAAAAAGGAAAAAGCCGAGCGCGACACCGAATCCGGTGCCGAGCACGCCGCCCAGCATGAAAATCATCAAGCCGCGCCAGAAGCGCCGCATGAGCCTTTCCTCCGAAGCCGCAATCTACCGGCTGCGAGACCAAATCGAATTCACGACAACGTCAGAGGATTTCACGTTTTCGCAGCCATGTCGGCGATTGATGCGATAGCCGCCGGATCGGCCGGAAAACCCGCGGCGATCCACGCCTCTTCCGCCGCGCGCAACGCCACGCCGAGCGCCGGCCCTTTCGCGAGGCCGCGCTTGAGGAAATCGTCGGCCTTGAGCGGAAACGCGGGCGCGGTCCAGCGTTGCGGCAGCGTGGCCAGCGAATGCCAGGCGGAATCCATTGAGGGCGCCGGCGAGCGCGTCCAGGCCAACAACACGCGATCGGCGAACCGCTCCGGTCCGAGCCGGTAAAGCAGCGCTCGCGCGTCCTTGTCATGGCCTGGCGACACACGCCACCATGCGCTCGCCATATAGGCCAGCCGATCGTGTTCCGCATTGGCGAGCCGAAGCCGCTGCCACAGCCGTATCGCGTCCTCGGCAACGCGCACGCCGAGCGCACCGAGCCGGCGCACTGCGTCCGGCGCAAGACCCAAAGCCGTCTCCACCTTCACCATGTTGGAAAAGCTGGCGAGGTCCGGTACCCCGCCAAGCACAGTGACCAGCAGTCCGGCCTCCGCCATGACGGCCATCGCCGGAGTGGCGTGCCGCGCCACCAAAAGCTTCATCAACTCCATGCGAACCCGCTCGCGCGACAAATGGTCGAGCCCGGCGCGGCCGGCAATGCAGGCGGCAAGGCTATCGGCGTCCGGCGCGCCCTGCCCGTACGCCGCGTGAAAGCGGAAAAAGCGCAGAATACGCAGGTAGTCCTCGGCGATACGCTTTCCGGCGTCGCCGATGAAACGCACGCGGCGCGCACGCAGGTCGGCAAGGCCGCCGACGTAGTCATGCACTGTACCGTTGGCCGCCGACAGCGCGTTCATGGTGAAGTCGCGCCGCTCGGCGTCGGCCTTCCAGTCGCGCCCGAACGCCACCTTGGCATGGCGCCCAAATGTCTCGATGTCCTTGCGCAACGTGGTCACCTCGTAGGAGCGGCCGTCGAGAATGACGGTGACCGTGCCGTGCTCGATGCCGGTCGGCGCAATTCGGAAGCCGGCCGCGGCGGCGCGACGGCTCACCTCATCCGGCAGCGCGGTAGTGGCAAGATCGACCTCTCCCACCGGCTCGCCGATCAGCGCGTTGCGGACCGCGCCGCCGACCACGCGCGCCTCCTCGCCGTCGCGATTGAGTGCGTCGAGAAGCTTCGACAGCGGCGGTTCGCGCAGCCAAGCGGCATCCGCGATCTGGGTCTCGCTCACTTGAATTGCCCAGGCACGAAGTTGCCGTCTTTGTCGAAATGCGCCGGGATGTAGTCGACGCCGGGCGGCGCACCGGAGAAATGCGAGAGATAGATGAAGCTGCCGATCATCAGGATCAGCGCGGCGATCGCGAGCCCGGCCAGCGTCTTCGGCGGCCACGAGCTGCGCTCCAGCACCGCTGTCTTGGTGATCCACAGAAAGACCGCGTAGGCGACGAACGGCGCCGCGAACAACGCAAGCTCAGTGAGGACGGGACGGATCATCGCTCGTAAACCCGCTCGTACAGGTTCCGCAGGATACCCGCGGTGATGCCCCAGATGTAGCGCTCTCCGAACGGCATCGCGTAATAGTGCCGCTCGATGCCCTCCTTCCAGGTCCGGCTGTGGCGCTTGTGATTGTCCGGCTGCATCAAAAATTCCATCGGCACCTCGAATGCTTCCACCACCTCAGCCGGATTGATGATCAGCCGGTAGTCTGGATCGACCCGCGCGACTGCCGGAAGGATGCGGAAGCCTGAGAACGTCAGATAGAGATCGAGATAGCCGATCGGGTCGATTAGCTTGCGGTCGAGCCCGATCTCTTCCTCGGCCTCGCGCAGCGCGGCGTCGAGCGGGCTCGCGTCGGCCGCATCGATCTTGCCGCCGGGGAAAGCGATCTGCCCGGAATGACTCTTGAGCTCCGGCGTGCGCAGCGTCAGCAGCACCATCGGCTCGGTGCGCTCGACGACTGGCACCAGCACCGCAGCCGGCTTGGTCGCCTGCACGCCGGCCTTCTTCCAAAGCTCGTCGTCGAGATCGAGATCGCCCCGCACCGCGGTCGCGGTGAGATCGTCGAGCGCGGCAGGCACGTCGAGCGTCAGCCGTTGCCGCGCGCGGGCCATGAACTCGCGTCCCGTGAAGTGCGGCGTTTCACCAGTCTGCACGCCGGATTCCATCAGGCGAATTCCTTGAGGCTGTCGGCTGGCGCCATCATGAAAAATTCTCCGGCCGACGAGACGCCGAACATGCGCTGGCCCTCAACGTCGCGCTCCTCGCCTAGCTCGACCAGATCGTAGAACAGCGGCCGCGACACCTTGGCCCACAAGTCCCGGCGCACGTGCAGGTACGGCTTGAGTCCGCCGGTGCCGGATTCGAGCTCGAACCGTAGCGCATGATCGCGGCCGCAGGCGACCCAGTCGTCCACATTGGTGCGGAACTGGAGGATGCGACCGTGCGCGCCATCTTCGACCTTCATTTCGACCGCGAGGAACGGCGCATCATCGACCGTGATGCCGACCTTCTCGACCGGTGTGACAAGGAAATAGCGATCGCCCTCGCGCTTGAGCACCGAGGCGAACAGCTTGACCAGCGCGTGCCGGCCGATCGGCGTTTTCAGATAGAACCAGGTTCCGTCAGTGGCGATCCGGATGTCGAGATCGCCACAAAACGGAGGATCCCACAAATGGACCGGCGGCGGGCCTTTGCCGCCCTCACGCTTCGCCACCTGCGCGATGCCGTCCAACCCGCCGGATTGCCTTTCGTTCGCCATGGTTGACCTTAGGTATATCGCTTCGGGGGAAAAGCGGCTCGCGCCTTCGTGAACGCGCAAATCTGCACCCCACCTATTCCCCAGAAATAGCGGGGGTTTCGGGCCAAATATGAGATACCACCTTGGGAATCGGGGATAATGGCTCTGGCATGAATATTGTCTCGCTAGGCTGAGGGGTGAACGGAAATCCGCGGCAATTCCCGCGCAACAGGAGTGCATGATGGCGAGCGAAGGCGTCGAGAAGCTGGAAGACATGATCGTTCGCGCCGCCGAGACCACGGCCGCGCACGTCGCTGCAGCCAAAAACAGCATCGGCGCGGTGATCTTCGGCCAGGAACCGGTGGTAGAGCAGACGCTCATCACCGTCCTGTCCGGCGGCCACGGCATGCTGGTCGGCGTTCCCGGTCTCGCCAAGACCAAGCTGGTCGAGGCGCTGGGAACCGTGCTCGGCCTCGACACCAAGCGCATCCAGTTCACGCCGGACCTGATGCCCTCCGACATTGTCGGCAGCGAAGTGCTGGAAGAAGGCGCCGGCGGCAAGCGCGCCTTTCGGTTCATCCCCGGTCCGATCTTTGGCCAACTGCTGATGGCGGACGAAATCAACCGCGCCAGCCCGCGCACCCAGTCCGCGCTGTTGCAGGCGATGCAAGAGCAGCACGTCACCGTCGCTGGCAGCCGCCACGACGTGCCGAAGCCCTTCCATGTGCTCGCGACGCAGAACCCGATCGAGCAGGAGGGTACCTATCCCCTCCCCGAAGCGCAGCTCGACCGCTTCCTGATGCAGATCGACGTCGACTATCCCGACGCGGCCGCCGAGCGGCGCATTGTGTTCGAGACGACCGGCGTCGAAGAAGCCAAGGCCAAGGCGGCGATGACCGCCGACGACCTGATCGCGGCGCAGCGGCTGGTGCGTCGTCTTCCGGTCGGCGAGTCCGTGGTCGACGCGATCCTCAAACTGGTGCGCTCGGCGCGTCCGGGGCCGGACGCCGGCGACCTCGGCAAGCTGATCTCGTGGGGCCCAAGCCCGCGCGCCTCGCAGGCGCTGATGCTGGTCGCGCGCGCGCGCGCGCTGCTTGACGGCCGGCTGGCGCCGTCGATCGACGACGTGATCGCGCTCGCCGAGCCGGTGCTCAAGCACCGCATGGCGCTGACCTTCGCGGCGCGCGCCGACGGTGAAACCGTCACCGGCGTGATCGGCAAGCTCGCCGCACGGCTCGGATAACCATTGAATGGCGGTTGACCGACCAGGGGGCCGCGACGAGATCAGGGCGACGCGGCGCGCCACAGAAGGCGCCCGCGCGCTCGCCGCGGTGATGCCGCGGCTCATTCTGGAATCGCGCCGCATTGCCGCGACCGTCATCCACGGCCTGCATGGCCGCAGGCGGGCTGGCTCCGGCGAGAACTTCTGGCAATTCCGCCGCTACGTGTCCGGCGAGGAAGCGCGCCGGATCGACTGGCGCCGCTCGTCGCGCGGCGACGAGCTCTACGTGCGCGAAAAAGAGTGGGAGGCCGCGCACACGGTCTGGATCTGGCCGGACCGCTCGCCCTCGATGAAATTTTCGTCGCGCACCGCGCTGGAAAGCAAGCTCGAACGCACACTGGTGGTCAGCTTGGCGCTGGCCGAGGTGCTGGTCGACGCCGGCGAGCGGGTCGGCGTTCCCGGCCTGATGCGTCCGACCGGCAGCCGCGCGGTGATCGACCGCATGGCCGACGCGATCACCCACGATCCCAACGAGCGCGCCAACCTGCCGCAAGGTTTTGCGCCGGCGCCGCTTGCCGAGATCGTGGTGATCTCGGACCTGTGGAGCCCGGTCGAGGAAATCCGCACGACGCTGTCGCAACTGTCGGCGAACGGCGCGCACGGCCATCTGGTGCAGATCGTCGATCCCGCCGAGGAAACCTTCCCCTATTCGGGCCGTGTCGAATTCATCGAGCCGGAAGGCGCAGGCGAGATCACCGCCGGCCGCGCCGAGAACTGGCGCCCGGACTACGAGGCCCGCCTGGCTCGTCACCGCGCCGAAATCCGCACCGTCACCGACAAGCTCGGCTGGAGCTTCATTATCCACCGCACCGACCGGCAGCCGAACGAGTTGCTGCTCGCGCTCCATGTGCGCATCGGCGAAGGCAATGCAGCCGTCGCGCTATCGCGAGGCACCGCCAGACGGCCCAGGAGAAGCGCATGAGGAGGTCCGCATGATGGGCCTGCCGCTCGGCTTCGCCAGCCCGCTGGTGCTGCTGGGGCTGCTTAGCCTGCCCGTGCTGTGGTGGCTGCTGCGGCTGATCCCGCCGCGCCCCAAGCGGATCGAATTCCCCCCGACGCGGCTCCTGTTCGACATCAAGCCGAAGGAAGACACGCCCTCGCGGACCCCGTGGTGGCTCACGCTGCTGCGCCTCACTCTCGCGGCGCTGGTGATCCTCGCCGCCGCCGGACCGCTGTGGAATTCCGCCGACCGCCACCACCAGCGGCGCGACCACAATCGCGCTGCTGATCGATGACGGCTTTTCCGCCGCGGCGAGCTGGGACGCCCGCGTCCGCACCGCTGACGACCTGATCGCGCGCGCCGAGGCCGACAATCGCGGCATCGCGCTTGTCCCGCTGGGCGAGGCTGGCCGCGACATCTCGCTGCAGACGCCAGCGGCGGCGCGAGTTGCGCTCAACCGGATGAAGCCCAGGCCGCACGCGATCGAACGTGTCGATGCGCTGCCGGGAATTGTGCGCCTGCTCACGGCCACACCCAACATGGAAGTCATCTGGCTGTCGGACGGCGTCGATCTCGGGCGCGGCTCGGAATTCGTGGAGGGCTTGGCCAAGGCTGTCGAGGGCCGTCAGGTCAGCGTGGTCACTGGCGGATTGCCAACCCCGCATGCGCTGGCCGCCGCTGACAATGCCGCGGGCGCGCTCACCGTCAAAGTGTTGCGTGCCACCACCGCGGGAACCGAGCAAGGGTTGATCCGCGCGCTCGACCTCAAAGGCTTGCCGCTCGGTGAAACGCGTTTTGCTTTCAAGGACGGCGAACGCGAGACCGATGCCGAGCTCAACCTGCCGGTCGAGATCCGCAACGACATCGCCCGCGTGGAAATTCCCGCCGAGAAATCTGCCGGCACTGTGCAATTGCTCGACAAGCGCTGGCGGCGGCGCACTGTCGGCATCGTCACGGGCGCGACCGCCGAGACCGCGCAGCCGCTGCTCGCCTCGACGTTCTACCTCGGCCGCGCGCTCAATCCGTTTGCCGACGTGAGGCTGGCCGAGCCGGGCGCACCCGCCGAAGCGGTGCGCCGCTTCATCGAGCAAAACGTTCCGATGATCATCCTGGCCGACGTCGGCAACGTCGCCGGCGAAGCGCGCGACCGCCTCTCCGCCTGGATCGATGGCGGCGGCATGCTGGTCCGTTTCGCCGGGCCTCGCCTCGCCGGCTCCGACGACGACCTGGTGCCGGTGAAGCTGCGCCGCGGCGGCCGCATCCTGGGCGGCAGCTTGAGCTGGGATCAGCCGCAGCAGCTCGCCGCGTTCTCGCGCGAAGGCCCGTTCGCCAGCATGGCGGTGCCGAATGATGTAACCGTCACGCGGCAGGTGCTGGCGGAGCCGGAGGCCGGGCTGATCGACCGCACCTGGGCGACGCTTGCCGACGGCACACCGCTCGTCACGGCAGTGAAGCGCGGCAAGGGCATGATCGTTCTCTTCCACGTCACCGCCGACACGCGCTGGTCCGACCTGCCGTTGTCCGGCGCGTTCGTCGATATGCTCCGCCGAATCGCCGCGCTGGCGGCTTCAAGCGCCACGGCCGAGAACGCCGACAGTCCCACAGCGCGAGAAATGGTGCCGCCCACTCGATTGCTCGACGGCTTCGGTGCGTTCGGCCCGCCGCCGCCGGCCGCGCGGCCGGTGCCGGCCGGTTATGCCGCGCGCGCCAGCGCCGACCATCCGCCGGGGTTCTACGGACCGCCGGACGGACTGCTCGCGGTCAACACGCTCGCGCCGGCCGACCGGCTGGTGACGCTGGACTATTCGAAGCTCAACGCGCGGCTCGCGGCCTACCAGGTGGGCGAGCCGCTCGACCTGCGCGGCCCGGTGTTCCTGGCCGCGCTCGGCCTGCTCGCGCTCGATGCCATCGTAGTGTTCTTCCTGGCCGGCGGCTTCGCGCAGATGTTCCGCGGCCGGCCACGCCGCGCCGCCGCCGCGGTGCTCGCTCTCGTCGCCGCCGGCGGCCTGCTGATGGCGGCAACCCAGGCATTCGCTCAGCAGCGTCCACCGCAACAGCAGAGCAGCAGCAGCGCGCCGCCGCGCCGGCGGACCCGAGCGCCGACGCTTTCGCGATGCGCGCGACGCTCGATACTCGCCTCGCCTATGTGACGACCGGAGACGCCGAAGTCGACAACATCAGCCGCGCGGGACTGCAGAGTCTGACCGTGTTTCTGGCGCAGCGCACCGCGCTCGAAGCCGGAGAACCTGTCGCTCTCGACCTCAGCCGCGATGAGCTGTCGTTCTTTCCGCTGATATACTGGCCGGTGGTGCCGGGTGCGGCGAGGCCGTCGCCGCAGGCGCTCGCCCGCATCGACGCCTACATGAAGAACGGCGGCACCGTATTGTTCGACACTCGCGACGCCATCATGGCGCCGCCGGGGCCCGGCGGCGAAGCACGCGCGCCGGGCATGGTCGCTTTGCGCACCATCCTGTCCTCGCTCGACATTCCCGAGCTCGAACCGGTACCGCGCGACCACGTGCTGACCAAGACGTTCTTTCTGCTGAAAGACTTCCCTGGCCGCTTCAACTCCGGCCAGCTCTGGGTCGAGGCGACGCAGACCGCCAAGGACGACGAGGACGAAAGCAAGCGCCCGGCTCGCGCCGGCGACGGCGTGTCTTCGATCATCATCACCTCGAACGACTTCGCCGGCGCCTGGGCCACCCGCGGCGACGGCCAGGCCATGCTGCCGATGGTGCCGGGCGAGCCGCGCCAGCGCGAGTTCGCATTCCGCGCCGGCGTCAACATCGTGATGTACACGCTGACCGGCAACTACAAGGCCGATCAAGTCCACGTTCCGGCGCTGCTGGAACGGCTGGGGCAATGAGTTACTATTGACATATAGTATATTACTATGAATTACTATAGCGGCAAAGGAGCGATCTGATGAGCAAATATGAGCCGCTACAGCAGTTTCTTTCGTCCGGCGCCTTCTCGACGCGCCGAATGAGCTTCGAGCAGGTTGAGCGAATCTTGGGATTCAAGCTTCCGAAGAGCGCCTACGAGCACGAAGCTTGGTGGAGCAATAACGCCACCGGGCATTCGCACGCGCGCGCTTGGCTTGCCGCGGGATGGCGTACACAAGACGTCGATATCGAAGGCCGAAAAGTGACTTTTCAGCGCGAAGCTCAGACTGACGCACCCGCGGACACCAAGCCTGATCCATGGGGCTGCATGGCCGGCACGGTCACCATCATGCCTGGCGTCGATCTTACGGCGCCGACCGGGGACAGATGGAACGCAGAAGAAGGGCGCCTGTTGAATGAATAACCTTCTGCTCGATACCTGCGCCGTCCTCTGGTTGGCAAACGGCGATGAAATGACAACCGAAGCGCGCGGTGCGATCGGCGAGAAAGATTTGCATGTTTCGCCAATCAGCGCCTGGGAGATTGCCAATCTGGTACGCAAAAGCCGCATCGCCCTAACGGTTCCAGTCGCCTCATGGTTCCGCCGAGCCGTCGACCAGATGCAGGCAGAGACTCCAGAGTTGACTGTGGAAATCCTTGCCAACTCGTGCTCGCTTCCTGGCGCACCGCCAGACGACCCCGCCGATCGGATCATCATCGCCACCGCACGTGAAGCCAACATGGTGGTAGTCACGCGCGATAGCCAAATTCTCACCTACTCACGCGCCGGACACGTGCGCACACTGGCTTGCTAATCATGGGCTTCGGTATTGCATTCAATCCGCTGGTTCCGGCCTATCTCCTGTGGGCCGCGTGCGGCGTTGCGCTGCTGCTCGCGGTGATGCTGTTCGTGGTGAAGAGCCGCGGCGCCTCGGTGCGCTCGCTCGCCTTGGCGCTGATGGTCCTCGCGCTCGCCAACCCGTCGTTCACTCGCGAGGACCGTGAGCCGCTGTCATCGGTCGCCGTCGTGGTGGTCGACAAGAGCCCGAGCCAGAACTTTGGCGACCGCCTCAAGCAGACCGAGCAGGCGCGCGCGGCGCTGGTTGAGCGGCTCGGCCGCATCCCGAACCTCGATGTGCGTTTCGTCGAGGCCGGCGAGGCGGACGGCGAAACCGACGGCACGCGGCTATTCGCGGCGCTCGGCGCGGCGCTCGCGGACGTGCCGCCCGACCGGGTCGCCGGAGCAATCTTCCTGACAGACGGCCGCGTCCACGATGTGCCGGAAGACGCCGCCGCGCTCGGCTTCGCCGCGCCGGTGCACGGCCTGATCACCGGGACCGCGAACGAGCGCGACCGCCGTGTCGTGCTGGTGACCACGCCGCGGTTCGGCATCGTCGGCCAGTCGCAGACCATCGTCTACCGCGTCGACGATCAGGGTGTGCGCGGCACGCCGGCCCAGGTCACGGTGCGTCGCGACGGCGAGGTGCTGGAGCGCCGCACCGTCACACCCGGCAACACGATCAATGCGCAGATCCCAATTGCCCACGCCGGACCCAACATCGTGGAGATCGAGGCCGCGCCGATCGAGGGCGAGCTCACCACGGTCAACAACCGCGCGGTCGTCTCGATCGACGGCGTGCGCGACAAGCTGCGCGTGCTGCTGGTGTCCGGCGAGCCGCATGCCGGCGAGCGCTCGTGGCGCAACCTGCTCAAGTCCGACGCCAGCGTCGACCTCGTGCACTTCACCATTCTGCGTCCGCCGGAGAAGCAGGACGGCACGCCGATCAATGAGTTGTCGCTGATCGCGTTCCCGACCCGCGAACTGTTCCAGCAGAAGATCAACGAGTTCCATCTCATCATCTTCGACCGCTACGCGCGCCAGGGCGTGCTGCCGATCATCTATTTCGACAACATCGCGCGCTATGTGCGCGACGGCGGCGCCGTGCTGGTGGCGGCCGGACCTGACTACGCAAGCCCGACCAGCTTGTGGCGGACCCCGCTCGACCAAATCCTTCCCGCCGAGCCGAGCGGCGTCACCACCGACATGGCGTTCCGCGCGGCGCTGACCAATCCCGGCAAGCGGCACCCGGTGACGCGCGGCCTGGAAGGGTCCGACAGCACGCCGGCAAAATGGAGCCGCTGGTTCCGCCTGGTCGACACCAAGGCCAACAACGGAACCTCGGTCATGGAGGGCCCGGAAAATAAGCCGCTGCTTGTGCTCTCGCGCGAGGGCGAGGGCCGCGTCGGACTCCTCCTCTCCGATCACATCTGGCTGTGGGCACGCGGCTTCGAAGGCGGCGGGCCGCATCTCGATTTGATGCGCCGTCTGTCGCACTGGCTGATGAAGCAGCCCGACCTCGAGGAAGAGGCCCTGCGCCTGATCGTGCGCGGCCGCGATCTGGTGATCGAGCGGCAGACCATGGCCGACGCGGTGAACGACGTGACGCTGACATTGCCGTCGGGCGCGACCCGCACCGTCACGCTCACCGCCGGCGAACCGGGCCTGTGGCGCGGAACGCTGCGCGCGACCGAACTCGGGCTGTGGCGGGCAAACGACGGCAAGCTCACCGCGCTGGTTAACGTCGGGCCGGCCAATCTGCGCGAATTCGCCGAGGTGACGTCGACCGCCGACGTGCTTCGCCCGCTTGCGGCCGCGACCGGCGGCGACGTGAAACGTCTCGGCGACGCGAGCGGCGTGAACGTGCCTCGCGTCGTCGCAATGCGTTCATCCGATACGTTCCGCGGCGACGACTGGATCGGCCTGAAGATGCGCGAGGCCAGCGTGGTGCGCGGCATCGGCGTGCTGCCGATCTTCGCCGGGCTGCTGGGCCTGCTGCTGCTGGTCGGCGCGCTGGCCGCGACGTGGGCGCGAGAGGGCCGCTGACGCGGCCTTTTGGGCGCGAGAGGGCCGCTGACGCGGCCTATCCCCCGGCGCGATGATCTGGCCGGATTGGTCCCGACACGCCGTCGAAGGCACCTTCGACCACCTCCGCCACCAGCAACCGCTGCGGATCGACCGGCCCCGGCATTGTCGCCGTGCCTTTGGGAATCCTCTTGAAGCCGACCCTGCCGTAATAGGGATCGTCGCCGACCAGCACCACCAGCCGGTGGCCTTTCGCCTTCACCTCTTGCAGCGCACGCTCGAGCAGCGCCTTGCCGATACCGCGCTCACGGAACGGCGGCTCGACGGTGAGCGGGCCGAGCAGGAGCGCCGGCGTCTCTCCGATGCGGATCGGTGACAGCCGCACCGAGCCGACCATCAGCGTGCCGATCCGCGCGGTGAATGAGAGATCCAGCCGATGGGCGATCTCTTCCCTGATGCGGTAGGCGGTCCGCGCATAGCGCCCGGGGCCGAACGTGCGCTCGTGCAGGCGGTCGATCGCCTCCGCATCATCCGCAGTTTCAGACAGAATGGTCAGGGAAAGATCGCTCATCGCCCTCGCCCGCATCCCCCGGCGATGCCCGAGGCGCGCGCCCGATTAGCATGATCCCGAAAAGTGTGCAGCGGTTTTCGGAAAAGATCATGCTCAAGCAAGCAGCACGCTCACTGACGCAGCGGAAGCAACCGCACCTATTCCGCGGTGATACCGAGCTTCTTGATCTGCGGACCCCAGAACGCCACGTCTTTTGCGAGCTTGTCGGCAAAGCCCTTGCTGTCGAGCGCGCCGGCCACGCCCCCGGCGGCGAGGCGCGCCGACACCGTCGGGCTCTTCATCGCCTCGAGCATCGCCTTTTCAAGCGCATTCTTGGCGTCGGCCGGGATGCCGGCTGGCGCCAGCATGGCGTACCAGTTGCCCATCAGCATGCCGGGATAGCCCAGCTCGGCGGCGGTCGGCAGGTCCGGCAGCAGCGACGAGCGCTCGGTGGCGAACAGCGCAAGCGCGCGGACCTTGCCGCTTTTCACCAGCGGCTCCAGCACCGGCAGATCGGCGCTGAGCAACTGGATATGCCCCCCGATCAGATCGGTGAGCGCGGGCGCAACGCCTTTGTAAGGCACGTGAGTGGTCTTGATGCCCGCCTCGGAATTGATCACCTCGCCGATGATGTGCATGGTCGAGCCGGCGCCAGCCGAGGCGTAGCTCAGCTTGTCGGTCTTCGCCTTGGCGATCAGGTCGGTAAGCGTCTTGACGGGAGAGTCCGGACTGACGATGACCAGCATCG
The DNA here is from genome assembly GCA_963814215.1 of uncultured Alphaproteobacteria bacterium. Classification (GTDB taxonomy): domain Bacteria; phylum Pseudomonadota; class Alphaproteobacteria; order Rhizobiales; family Xanthobacteraceae; genus Z2-YC6860. The sequence goes on from CAWFCM010000030.1 coordinate 441,019, forward strand.
GCACCGCGCCCGCGAAGGCGATCGGCGTGAACGACTTCACCGGGTCGTAGCTGAGCTGGCCGCTGCGCAGCGCCGCGCTGATAACGTGCGAGCCGGAACTGGCGAACAAAAGCGTCTTGCCGTCTGCGGGCGCGCGCGCCACCTGCTCGGTCGCCAGCACGCCCCCGGCCCCGCCGCGGTTTTCCACCACGATGTCGGTCTTCAACCGCGGCGCCATGTCCGACGTAATGAGCCGCGCCAATGTGTCGACCGGCCCTCCGGCCGCAAATGGCACCACGACCTTGATGGTTTGCGCGTTTGTGCTTGTTGAGCAGGCGATTGCCAAACCGGCAAGCGCAGCCAGCAGTTTGTACATCGGCGTTTCCCCTTGAAGTTGTTCCAGCCAGCGTAGCGCCGCGGGTCTGCCGGTGACAACGGCCGAATGTGACTACCAGACCGCGGCAGCGCGCGTTCCGTTGAGCACTTCGGCAATGCGGGCGCGCGTGCCGGCGGTAGTGCCGTCAGGCAGCGCATCGACCGGAAAGAAGCCGTGCTCGATGATCTCGTGGTCCGGCACCGGCTGCGCGCTCTGGCGAAACTGCCGGATCACATAGAGCGCGACGTGGTCGCGGCGTGAATAGACCGGGTGGAAATACATCGCGTGTAGCACCGGAGGCGCGGTCAGCTCGATGTTGCCCTCCTCGGCCAGTTCGCGTGTCAGCGCTTCGAGCAATGTCTCTCCGGCCTCGACGCCGCCGCCCGGCATATGCCAGCCATCGACATAGCTGTGCTTGATGAGAAAGATGCGGCCCTCGCCATCGAGCACCATGCCGCGCACGCCGACCGTCATGGCGCGCGAAAAGCGCCAATAGAAGTGGATCAATCGCCCCAGCAAAGGCGTGCGGCGGAAAAGGCTTGCCATCCGGCGATTCCTCTTGGAAGGGTCTGCATAGCCGGTTTGCGAGGCCGACATAAGCGCATTGCCGAATGTTCCTGCTGGCGCACATCTCCGACGTCCACCTCGCGCCGCTCCCGCGCCCCGCGCCAGGCGAGCTGATGAGCAAACGCGGGCTCGGCTACCTCAACTGGCTGCGCAAGCGGCGCGCCATTCACCGGGCCGACGTGCTAGCTGCGGTCGTCGCAGACCTCAAGGCACAGCAACCAGACCACATCGCCGTCACCGGCGATCTGGTGAACCTGTCGCTCAGCAATGAGTTTGCGCCGGCGCGGGCATGGCTCGATGCGCTTGCCTCGCCGGACAACACCACGTTTGTGCCCGGCAACCACGACGCCTATGTCCGCGCCGTAGCGGACCGTGCCGCGCGGGATTGGGGCGCCTATATGCGCGGCGACCAGGGCGAGACGTTTCCGTTCGTGCGCCGGCGCGGCAAGATTGCGCTGATCGGATTGTCGACCTCGGTGCCGACGCTGCCGCTCGCGGCGACCGGACGGCTTGGCAAGGAGCAGCTCATGCGGCTTGGCGACGCGCTGGCTGCGACCAAGGAGATGTTCCGCGCCGTCCTGATCCATCACCCGCCGATCCCCGGCGTGAGCCGCTTTCGTCATCTGCATGATGCGCCGGAGCTTCGCGAGGTGCTGCGCAAGCACGGTGCCGAGCTGTTGCTGCACGGCCATCTGCACGAGAGCTCGCTGATCTGGATTTCGGCCGGGCGAAGACATCCCCTGTATCGGCGCGCCCTCGGGTGGGGGTGGCCGCACGACAAGGACGACCCCGGGGGCTACATCTTGCTGAGCTCCTCGGTGAACCGGGCGACTGGCGTTGCCAGGTGATCATGCTCGGCATGAGCCGTGCGGACGGCACAATCGGCGAAGTCCGCCGGCAGATGCTGACGGGGTAAAGCACGATCGCCCGAGCTTGAATCAAGCGGCGCAGCACACTCCGCTCACCTCTCCCATGGGGCGATGTGCGGTTTCGGAGGTAGAAACATTTGCTCCAGTGAGGATTTACGGATTTTGGCCCTTATTCGAACTGGCGCGGATATCATGCTGCATTGGCGAAACCGGTTCAGCCCCAATTGCGTTATGATTTTGTATTCTGAGCCTGGAGACAGATATGAGACGGCGGGAGTTCGTCACGCTCCTCGGCAGCGCGACGACGGTTGCATTGCTCTTCCTTACCCCCGTAGGCCAGGCCCAAGCGCCAGCTCCGGCGGCGACGGTGGAGCGCATCGACGTCACACGGCCCGGCACCTATGAGATCAGGGCGAGCGCACCGGTGCAGGGGTACGCGGTTTCGACCGGCAACATGGTCAAGATCACCGGCTACAAGAACGTCAGTGTCGGCACGACGATCGAGGCAAATCGCGGCGTCGTTATTGGAGCGGAGGTGATCATCGTGGGCGCGCCGCGGCGCGCCAAGGTGCCGATCAAGGTGGTGTGGCACTATCCGCAGCCCGGCCTTACCAACCCGGAGAGTAAGACCACAACGACTTTGGACGAATACACGGACACCCAGCTCATCGTCGAAACGTTTCCGATCTTCTGGGGCCTCACTCGGGATTGGCACTTGTTGGCCGGCACCTGGACGCTTGAAGTCTGGCAGGGCGAACGCAAGCTCGCGACGCAACAGTTTCAGTTGACGAAGCCGTAGGCATCAACCGGCCTCAGTATCGCTACTTCC
>CAWFCM010000031.1:0-217943 GCA_963814215.1 uncultured Alphaproteobacteria bacterium
CGCGGCTCGTGGAGTTCCTTTGCCTGTTGCCGCTGACGATCCCCGCCCTGGTGATCGTGGTCGGCCTCAAGAACGTCTACGCCTGGGTCAACTACCTGGTCGGCGACTCGGCGCTGACGCTCGCGTTCGTGTACGTCGTGCTGGTGCTGCCGTACGCCTACCGGGCGATCGACTCCTCCCTCTCGTCGATCGACGCACGGACCTCGCGGAGGCCGCCCGCTCGCTCGGCGCGGGGTGGGTGACGGTCATCGTCCGTGTGATCGTGCCGAACATCTGGGACGGCGTCCTGGGAGCGGCGTTCATCGCGGTCGCGCTCGTGCTCGGTGAGTTCACGATCTCCTCGCTCCTGCACTTCGACACGCTGCCGGTGGTGATCGTGCAGCTCGGCAAGAGCGACGCCCCGCTCTCCATGGCGGCCTCGCTCGCCTCGATCATGTTCGCCGCCCTGCTGCTGGTCCTGCTGTCGTTCCTGGACCGTCGCCGGCGTCCGTCCGAAGGGAAGTAGATGACCACCCACGCCCCCGCCAGCCAGGGACTCGCCGTCGACATGACGGGACTGCGTCGGTCGTACGGCGACGTCCACGCGCTGGACGGCCTCGACCTCCACATCGAGCCCGCCGAGATGGTGGTCCTGCTGGGACCGTCCGGCTGCGGCAAGACCACCGCGCTGCGGATCCTGGCCGGGCTGGAGCGGCAGGACGCCGGGACGATCAGCGTCGGCGGCCGCGACCTGTCGTCGGTGTCGGCCAACAAGCGCGACATGGGGATGGTGTTCCAGGCCTACAGTCTCTTCCCGCACCTGACCGTGCTCGACAACGTCGCCTTCGGCCTCGAGCTGCGCGGCCGGTCGCGCAGCGATCGACGCAGCCGAGCGGGCGACATGCTGGACCTGGTCGGGCTGGCGGCGCACAAGGACCGCTACGCCAACCAGCTCTCGGGTGGCCAGCAGCAGCGGGTCGCCCTGGCCCGCGCCCTGGCGATCGAGCCCGCGGTGCTGCTCCTGGACGAGCCGCTGTCGGCCCTCGACGCCAAGGTGCGGGTCCAGCTGCGCGACGAGATCCGCCGGGTCCAGCTCGACGTCGGCACGACGACCCTCTTCGTCACCCACGACCAGGAGGAGGCGCTGGCGATCGCCGACCGGGTCGGCGTGATGAACGCCGGCCGGCTGGAGCAGCTTCGGCCCCGCCGGCCGAGCTCTACGACTCCCCGAAGACACCGTTCGTGGGCGAGTTCGTCGGGCTCAGCAACCGGATCCCGGCGCGCGTCGAGGGCGACACTGCCCATGTGCTCGACACCCGCCTGCCGCTGCTGGCCGGGTCGGCGTCAGGCGAGGGCGTCGCCCTGGTCCGGCCCGAGGCGGTCTCACTGGTCGCCGATCCGAACGGGCACGCCACCATCGCCTCGGTCGCGTTCCTGGGCCCGGTCTCGCGCGCGACGGCGACGCTGTCCGACGGGACCCTGGTGGTCGCCCAGTTCGCCAGCCAGGCCGGCGATGCGGCTGGCGATCGGCGAGCGGGTGCGGGTGGAGATCGCGGGCGGACCGGTGCTCGTGGTCGGCGCCTGAGCCGACCGCGTCCCGCGCGGTCAGGCGTTGCGCCGCCGCTCTCGCCGCGCCTCGGCTCCCGCCATCAGCTGGTAGCGCGACGCACCCAGCCATCCCACCAGTACGGCGAACAGTCCCACGCCGCCGACCAGCCACAACCAGAGCGAGCCCGGACTGTCCTCGCTGGCCCAGTCGCTGCTCGGCGAGACCCAGACGTCGACCGTGTCGCCCACGTCGAGGTGCTGGGGGCCGCAGCGTCTCAGCACGCTCTCGTGCGCCTCGCCGTCGTCGTCCTCCCACGCGAGCGAGTAGATGGCCCGCCGACCGGAGTCGCAGCCGTCGTCCAGCAGGACTGCCGTGATCTCGGCCGTCGCCTGCTCGGGCCGGCCGAGGACGTGGTCGCGGGTGTCGCCGGGCACCAGCACCAGCAGCAGGCCGGCCACCAGCCCGGCGAGCAGCCACCGCCACGAGAAGCGCCACGGGCCGCGACGTGGCTCGACCGCCTCGAACCCGGCCTCGGGTCCCCCACCCGTGTCCCGCCTACTCGGCCGACCGCACCCGGATCCCCGACAACGGCACCGTCACGGCACCGGAGGGATCGGTGAAGAAGTCGTTGCCCTTGTCGTCGACCACGATGAACGCGGGGAAGTCCTCGACCTCGATCTTCCAGACCGCCTCCATGCCGAGCTCCGGGTACTCCAGCACGTCGACCGACTTGATGCAGTCCTGGGCGAGCCGCGCCGCCGGGCCGCCGATCGACCCGAGGTAGAACCCGCCGTGCGCGTCACACGCCTGGGTCACCTGCTTGGAGCGGTTGCCCTTCGCCAGCATCACCATCGACCCGCCCGCGGCCTGGAACTGCTCGACGTACGAGTCCATCCGGCCGGCGGTGGTCGGGCCGAACGAGCCGGACGCGAAGCCCTCGGGCGTCTTGGCCGGACCGGCGTAGTAGACGGGGTGGTCCTTGAGGTACTGCGGCATCTCCTCGCCCGCGTCGAGCCGCTCCTTGATCTTGGCGTGCGCGATGTCGCGGGCGACGACCAGCGGGCCGGTCAGCGAGAGCCGGGTCTTCACGGGGTGCCTGCGTCAGCTCCGCCAGGATCTGCTCCATCGGCTGGGTCGAGGTCGACGCTTCACGACGTCGCCGCTCGAGGTGCTCGCCGTCGGTGTCGGGCAGGAAGCGCGCCGGGTCCGTCTCGAGCTGCTCGAGGAAGACGCCCTCGGCGCGTGATCTTGCCGAGCGCCTGCCGGTCGGCCGAGCACGACACGGCGATCGCGACCGGGCAGGAGGCGCCGTGGCGCGGCAGCCGCACGACCCGCACGTCGTGGCAGAAGTACTTGCCGCCGAACTGCGCGCCGATGCCGAACGACTGGGTCAGCTCGAAGACCTCTCCTCCAGCTCGAGGTCACGGAAGCCGTGGGCGGACATCGACCCCTCGGTCGGGCAGGTGGTCGAGGTAGTGCGCCGAGGCGTACTTGGCGGTCTTGAGCGCGAACTCGGCGGAGGTGCCGCCGATGACGACCGCGAGGTGGTACGGCGGGCAGGCGGCGGTGCCGAGCGAGCGGATCTTCTCGTCGAGGAACTTCAGCATCCGCTCGGGGTTCAGGACCGCCTTGGTCTCCTGGTAGAGGAAGCGACTTGTTGGCCGAGCCGCCGCCCTTGGCCATGAAGAGGAACTTGTACTCGGGCGTCCGCCGTCGGGCGTCGAGTACAGCTCGATCTGCGCCGGGAGGTTGGTGCCGGTGTTCTTCTCCTCGTACATCGTCAGCGGCGCGAGCTGGGAGTAGCGCAGGTTCAGCTCTCGTGTACGCGTCGTAGACGCCGCGCGAGATCGCCTCGTCGTCGTCGGCCGCCGGTGAGGACGCCCTCCGACTTCTTGCCCATCACGATGGCGGTCCCGGTGTCCTGGCAGATCGGCAGCACGCCGCCGCGGAGATGTTGACGTTCTTGAGCAGGTCGAGCGCGACGAAGCGGTCGTTGCCGGACGCCTCGGGGTCGTCGATGATCCGGCGCAGCTGCGCGAGGTGCGCGGGGCGCAGGTAGTGGGCGATGTCGTGCATCGCCTCCTCGGTCAGCGCGCCGGATCGCCTCGGGCTGCACCTGGAGGAAGGTGCGGCCGCGGCCTCGAACGCGGAGACGCCTTCGGTCGTCACCAGGCGGTACGGCGTGTCGTCGGCGCCGGTCGGCAGCAGGTCGGAGTAGCGGAATTCGGGACCGGAGTTCACGGCCAGCAGGTTAGTGCCCATGGTTAGGCTGGCCGTGCATGGAGGGACGAGCTGGAGCGCCCCGACCCGTCGCGGCTGCGGGTCTCCGACGACGACCGGCACCGCGTCGCCGACATGCTGCGCGACGCCGCCGCCGAGGGCCGGATCGACCTCGAGGAGCTCGACGAGCGGCTCGAGTCGACGTACGCCGCCAAGACGTACGGCGACCTGGTGCCGATCACCTCCGACCTGCCCGGCCCCGCGCGCAGCGGACGCACCGGCTCCGCGGCCGCAGCCCGCGCAGCCGGTGGTGCCCGCCTCCCGTTTCGACTCCTCGATCGCGATCCTGGGCGGTGTCAGCCGCAAGGGCGTGTGGGAGATCGGCCCGACGCACACGGCGTTCGCGATGATGGCGTGGATCGACATCGACCTGCGTGAGGCGAGGTTCACCAGCCGCGGAGACGGTGATCCACGCCAATGCGTTCTGGGCCGGCATCGACATCATCGTCGACGAGCACACCAACGTGATCGTCGAGGGCATCGGGATCATGGGTGCCTTCGACCAGGGCAAGGACAAGGTCGCCCCCGACCTCGGTCCCGACTCGCCGACGGTGCGGGTCAAGGGCGTCGCGCTGATGGCCGGCGTCACCGTGCAGCGGCGTCCGATGCCGGGCAAGAACAAGCGGAGGATGCTCGGCCACAACGGGTGAGCCGGTCACCGAGGGGCAGCGGTCGTGTTCCGCAGGACGAGCTTCGAGGGCACCACGACCGAGAACCGGTCGAGCTCCTCGCCTCGCAGCAGCCGGATCGCCATCTCGCCGGACAGGCGCCCCTGCTCCTCGACCGACTGCTCGACAGTGGTCAGTCCGAACAGCTCGGCCAGGGGATGGCCGTCCACGCCGACGACCGACATCTCGCCGGGTACGTCGACGCCGCGCAGCGCGAGCGCCCGGAGCGCGCTGAGGGCGATCTCGTCGGAGAAGGCGAACAGCGCCGTGGGCGGTTCCGTCGAGCTCCATGAGCCGCTGGACGCCGCGGGCGCCGGCCTCCTTGCCGTAGGGAAGGGTGACGAGGTACTCGTCGCGGAACGCGATCTCGGCCCGCTCGAGCGAGTCGTAGTAGCCGCGGCTCCGCTCCAGCTCCGAGGAGTGGGCGGCGACGGCCGTGTCGCTGGTGCGGATCAGCGCGATCCGGCGGTGCCCCAGCTCGAGGAGGTGGCCCATGGCGGCCATGGCGATGGCGTGGTCGTCGACCTCCACGTTCGGGTGGTTGCGCAGCCGCCCGCCCGCGACGACGACGTCGACGCCGAGGAGGTCGAGGCGTTCCTCCTCGCGCTCCAGCACGGGGAGCGCGATCAGCACGGCGGCGTCCACCTTGCGTCGTGCGGGCAGCTGCTCGAAGAAGCGACCGCGCTGCTCCTCCCCGTCGACCTGGTAGACGAGCATGTCGAGGTCGGCCGCGCGCAGGGTGCGCTCGATGGTGGCCAGCATGGTCGAGTAGAACCAGATGTCGATCCGGGGCACGACCACGGCCACCCGCCCGGTCTCGCGACGCGCCAGGCCCGAGGCCTCGGGGGAGACGACGTACGAGAGCTCGTCGGCGATCGCGCGGATCCGGACGCGGGTCGCGTCGCTGACCCCGGGCACGTCTCGCAGGGCCCGCGAGACGGTGGCGATGGACACCCCCGCCCGACGCGCCACATCGGCCATGTTGACCTCTGCCGAGGTCGTGTTCGACCCGCGCACCCCCTCACGATAGCCACAAACGCACGATTGTTACGCAAACGTTTGAGGCGGCCGTTGACCAGCCGTTTACACAGAGCCCCGGTAGCGGTAGGAAGGGGGTGCATGTGACGGGCACCACAGGTTCCGGGGAGGGGCGTCTCGCCGCCTCCCTTGTTGAGGAGGATCGGCATGGGCAGAAGCGCGCTGCGCCAGACGGCTGTCATAGGGGCCGCGGCGGCGATGGCACTGGCACTTTCCGGATGTCTGCAGGATCCCAACGAAGGTGGCGAAGCCGGAGCGGGGCTCGAGGGCTTCGTCGACAATGCGCAGACCGACGGCGACGGCGTAGTGAGCGTCCTCGGCGCGTTCGGCGGCACCGAGGAGGAGGCCTTCGCGGCCTCGGTCGCCGGCTTCGAGGAGGAGTCCGGCATCGATGTCGAGTACACCGCCGACGCGGACTTCACGACCACGATCAAGACCCGCGTCGACTCCGGCGACAGCCCGGACATCGGGGTCTTCCCGCAGCCCGGCGGCATCGCCGAGTTCGTCGGTGACCGGCGCGGTGCAGCCGATCGACACCTACCTCGACTACGACGCCCTCGACGACAGCCTCGTCCCGGGCTTCCTCGACTTCGCCCGCTTCGACGGACGTGTGTACGCCGCCCCGATGCGGATGGCGGTCAAGAGCGTCGTTTACTACCCGAAGAAGGCATGGGAGCAGGCCGGCTACCCGGAGGAGCTTCGCGACCTACCAGGAGCTGATGGCGTTCTCCGAGCAGCTCAACGACGACGGCGAGACGCCGTGGTGCATGGGGTGGGAGTCCGACCAGGCGACCGGCTGGGTCGGGACCGACTGGATCGAGCAGTCGATGCTCAGCGTCAACGGGCCCGACGTCTACGACGACTGGGTCAACCACGACATCCCCTTCAACGACCCCGCGGTCGCCGACGCGACTGACGCCTTCGCCGAGATCGCCAAGACCGACGGCACGGTGCTCGGTGGCAAGGAGGCGATCCTCAACACGGCCTTCGCCGAGGCGGCGCTGCCGATGTTCGAGGACCCGCCGCAGTGCTGGATGGAGCGGCAGGGCAACTTCGGGATCGGCTTCTTCCCCGAGGAGATCCGCAACAACCTCGACGAGGAGGTCGGCGTCTTCCAGTTCCCGCGCTACGACGGCGGCTACGACGGTCAGCCGGTGCTGGTGGGCGGTGACTACGCCGCGGTCTTCAACGGCAACGACGACGACGTCGCCCAGGGTCATGGAGTTCATCTCCGCCGACAGCTTCGGTGGCCGAGTGGGCCGCCGCGGCGGCTGGCTCTCGCCGCACGCGACCTTCGACTCCGTACCCCGACGACGTGACGCGGGCGATCGCCGACATGGCCTACAACGCCGACGTGATCCGCTACGACGCCTCCGACCTGATGCCGAAGTCCGTCGGCTCCGGCACCTTCTGGACCGAGATGGTCAAGTGGATCGATGGGGCCGACACCCCGACGACCCTCGACAACCTCGAAGCCAGCTGGCCCGCGAGCGGTGAGGAGACGGAGGAGTCATGAGCGCACCGACACGCTCGAGAAGGGCGCACCGCCCCGCGAGAGCCCGCCCGAGCCGCCGGCCTCCGGCGGGGACGAGTGGCACCCCGCGCGCAAGGCGCGATCTGGGGCTCCTCGCGGCCGGCGTCGGCGGGATGGTGCTGACCGGCTGGGCCATCGGCCAACCTGTTCCTGGCCTTCGCCTACTACCCGGAGTGGTTCTTCGACAGCAAGCTGCTGATCGGGGTGATCGCCCTGGTCGCCGGGGTCGGCGGGGCCGCGCTCTTCTTCTGGTTCCTCAACCTCGCGGTCGAGGGCCTGCCGGAGCGCCTCTCCCGCGGCGTGATGCCGTACGCCTACGTGCTGCCGGCCTTCGCCCATCGCGCTGATGCTGCTCTACCCGACCGTGCAGACCATCCACTACTCCTTCGCGAACGCCGACTCCACGGCGTACGTCGGCCTCGACAACTACCGGGAGATCTTCGGATCGCGGAGTTCCGGAACTCGATCTTCAACAACGTGCTGTGGCTGATCATCGTGCCGGCCGTGACGGTCGCGATCGGCGTGATCGTCGCCGTCCTCGCCGACAAGCTGTCGCAGCGGGGCGAGAAGACGACCAAGGGCCTGGTGTTCCTGCCGATGGCGATCTCCTTCGTGGGCGCCTCGGCGATCTGGGGCCTGATCTACGCCTACGACGACCCGGGGTCGGCGCAGACGGGTCTGCTCAACGCGATCTGGACCACCCTCGGCGGTGATCCGGTCACGTGGCTCAACACCTCCACGCTGCGGCTCAACTCGCTGCTGATGATGGTGATCCTGATCTGGCTCCAGGTCGGCTTCGCGATGATCCTGCTCTCCTCGGCGATCAAGGGCGTCCCCGAGGAGACGATCGAGGCGGCGCGGATCGACGGCGCCACCGAGCTGCAGATCTTCTGGCGGGTGGTCATCCCTCAGATCAAGGGGACGATCATCACCGTCTTCATCACCGTGACGATCCTGGTGCTCAAGGTCTTCGACATCGTCTACGTGCTGACCAACGGCAACTTCAACTCCAACGTCATCGCCAACCTGTTCTTCAACCGGCTCTTCGCCGACAACCAGGCGGGGCAGGCGAGCGCCATCGTGGTGGTCCTGCTGATCGCCGTGACACCGATCCTCGTCTACCAGGTGAAGCACTTCAGGGATGAGGAGGCCGCGCGATGAGCGACCAGACGATGGTGACCCGACTCGCACTCCGGTGGCGAGCCCAAGCCGCGCAAGGGTTCCGGCCTGATGGCCGACGGCCGGCCGCGCAGCACGTTCTCGATCGTGACGATGGTGCTGCTCTGCCTGCTGTGGACCGTCCCCACGATCGGCCTGCTGGTGACGTCGTTCCGCACTCGCGAGGACGCCGCGGCCACCGGCTGGTGGAACGCCCTGCTCAACCCGATCGAGAGCAGCTGGACCTTCGCCAACTACAAGGGCGTCTTCACCGGGACCGCCGACATGGGCAACGGCTTCCTCAACAGCATCCTGGTCGCCGTACCGGCCACGGTCATCCCGATCATGTTCGCGGCCTTCGCGGCGTACGCGTTTACGTTCATGGAGTTCCCGGGCAAGGACGTGCTGTTCATCCTGATCGTCGCGGTGCTGGTGGTGCCGATCCAGGTGGCGTTCAGCCCGCTGCTGGACATCCTCGGCCCGGAGGGCCTCGGCATCTCGGGCGAGTACATCTCGGTGTGGCTGCTGCACACCGGCTTCGGCATGCCGCTGGCGATCTACACGTTGCGCAACTACATGACGACGCTGCCGAAGACGGTGATCGAGTCGGCCAAGATCGACGGGGCCACCCACTATCAGACCTTCTGGCGGCTGATCGTCCCGATGTCGGTGCCGGCGCTGGCGGCCTTCGCCATTCTGCAGTTCCTGTGGGTGTGGAACGACCTGCTGATCGCCAAGCTTCTTCCGTATCCCAGGACAACACGACGGTGATCGTGCAGGCCCAGCAGCTGCTCGGCACGCAGGGTCAGGGCGCCGAGCTGCTGACCGCGGGCGCGTTCATCTCGATGATGCTTCCGCTGCTCGTGTTCTTCACCCTGCAGCGCTACTTCGTACGCGGACTCACGTCCGGTGCGGTGAAGGGGTGACGCTCCCGGCATCATGGGCGGCGTGACCGACGCTCCCGTCCATCTCACGCGGGCGGGCGTGAGCCTCATGCTCGCGCCCGCCCCGTCCGGCGCTCCCGCCCTCCTCCACTGGGGACCGGCGCTGGGTGACCTCTCGCCGGCCGGCCTCGAGGCGCTGGCGACCCTGCACCGGCCCGGCATCCCGCACTCCGCACTCGACCAGCCGCGGCTGCGCGGTGTCGTCGGCGAGAACGTCAGCGGGTTCACCGGCATCCCGGGGCTGGAGGGCGTACGCCCGGGTCGGACGTCGGGCTCGTGGGCACCGCGTCTGGCCGGCTGGACGCTCACCGTGGACGACGACGAGGACGCGCGCGCGCTGCTCGCGGGATCGGACCCCGAGGCGGGCTGGGACGTCGTCGTCGAGCTCGGCTGACCCGCGAGGGCCTGGTCCGACAGCGGCTGGTGGTCACCAACTCCGGCGACGGCGACCTCCAGCTTCAGTCGGTGCGCGCGGCCCTGCCGGTGCCGGCGCGTGCCGGCGGCTCGCCCTGCTGGATCGGTGACGATCCGTCCATAGGCATCCACGACTTGGCTACAGGCAGGCGCTGCATAGTAGGCCCCAGCAGCAACCGCTCCGCCAACCACCGCTCCACCAACCACCGCGCGGCGTGTGGTGCGCCGTGCAACGCCCGCATAGCTCATCGGCGTCAGCGGGCGGCCGATCCTCGCTTCGGCTGATGATACGAGCGACGATTGCGAGTCGAGCGGCAGTTGTCCGCTCCACAACAGGGCCGCGCCGCCGACAACGGCACCGATCGAGAGGCGAATAAGAGTTGAGGATATGCGATTCATTTTTTTGCTCCTGTCTTCGTCATCCCCTGCGGGACTTCATCGATGTCCGTGAGATCGCCCACGGCGACTTTCTTCGCGCCTTGCGCCGGCTTGAACGCAAAGGCGTCGGCTGGCACGTCCGACCGCCACTCCTTGATGCGCAGCGTGTACTGCGGCGCGCCGGTCACGCCCTTGTTGGTGATAACATACTTGCGAGGTATCGGCCGCGCGCCGGCCTCGATCCATATCTGCCAGTCGGTGTCGGCGTTGCGAAACGCGAGATGATCGCACTCGACGCCGTCGATCACACCCTTGCCGATGTGCGCGCTTTCAACGACGTCCGCCATCATGACGTCGAAGGCGTTGGAAAGCAGAAGATCGGCGCCGGGGGCTACAACGCCGTGTTTTTCACGCAGCACGTCGATGATTTGATCGACTGAGCCGACAGAGCTCGATCTGCGCGAAGCCGTTGGCGTCCTTGTCGTTCAGCGTCAGCGTCTTGCCATCGAAGACGATCTCGACGTCCTTGTAACCGCCAGTGCGCGTGGCACGGAGTTTATCAGGGCGGCTCAACTGCACCTGCCCCGAGCTTGTGAACTGGATTTTCTGCAGGCTGTCGGTAATCACCTCGATGTCAGAGTCGAACGTGATCGAAAGCGCATTCTGGCTTGAAACATAGCTCGACATCGCCTTAAGCAGTTTTTCGGGATCGCTGCCCTGCGCCTTGGCATGAGACATCAGAGAAACACTCACTGTCAGCAATGCGCCGACCAGAACAATTGGCCACTTTGCAACCCCGCCGGCTGAAATAGTCAAAGCTGTTTTCTTCATGTTCATCGCTTTCTCTTCCAATTTCGGTGGAGGTCAATATGTCATCTATCGGAGACCGAATTACGGCTGAATTCTGCAAAAACCGCGTAGCTATCCGAATTCTGCAAAAGCCGGCCAGCTAATGGCAGCGGCGCCGCCACTCAAAGGATTGCCGTCCCGCGTCGTCGAGAACGTTTCGTGACATCGACGCCATAGCGGCGAGCCCACTCGCTCGGGATCAAGAATACGAACAGATTGGCCGCGGACGCTTTCAATGGCAATTGACCCAACTTTTATTGGATCAACTGCGATTGGGCCGCGTGGTTTGGTTACCCGGCGTTTTGCGGCGGTCTATCGGCGCCAATTCCGCGAGCTGCCGTCTGCCACGGTTGCCAATGCACGCGATGCAACGAGTAAGGCCATTTAATTTCATTCCAATGTCCGTTTTAGGTCATTCGCGTCGATTTGGCTTATCCGGGCCACCTCCGCTATTCACCCCATCGCGACCGAACAGCGGACATCACTGGATGTCTGAAAAGTGCGAATAGGCATAACGTTGCTGCGATAATCAGGAAGGCAGCGATCAGGCGCGTATGATCGTTCGTTGCTGTTGAACAAACCATTTGATGGATCAGTTTCGAGCATCTTGCTATCTGCACTACGCATCACCGTGCCACGGTACTTGGCTGAACCTTAATCGAACACGCTTCCAGAAGTTGTTTTGCAACTGGATCATTTGGAAATAGCTGTAATATCTCGCGATATTGGACAGCAGCCGCTGCAAATGCGCCTTGTTCAAAAAAGCGCGACGCTTTCCACGTCAACTCATTCAATTTACAGTCTTGTTCAAATAGTTCTAGTTCCGGGTCGTCACTGTTTCGAATCCCAAGCAATTCATAGACCATGAACTCGTGGTCCCGACCTTTGACCCGCACCATCTGCAAAGGTCTTGCCACGATGTCCGACTCGACGGCTTCAAATACGCTGTCGCTGATACAGATCGTGGTGCCGAATGTCTTATTCATGCCTTCGAGACGGGCCGCGACGTTGACACCGTCGCCCATCACCGTATAGCTGAGCCGCTCTGACGAACCGACGTTGCCAACCAACACATTCGCGCAGTTCAAACCGATCCGCATTCGAAATGTCTGTCGGCCTTCCGCGCTCCACGCCCGGTTGACTTGCTCCATCCGTCGCGCCGCCCGCAACGCACCGGCGCACGCACGTAGCACGTGATCGGACCGAGGGGCGGGCGCTCCCCAGAATGCCATGACACCGTCGCCGATAAACTTGTCGATAGTTCCGTGTTCGTCAGAAATCGCCCGCGAAACTTGTTCGAAATAGGTGGAGAGCTGATTGAGAAGTTCGTCCGGAGCCAGTTGCTCGGCATGTGTCGAAAAATTTTCCAGGTCAGAGAAAAATACGGTCAAAAAACGTGATTCGACACCCAAGGATAGCGGAGTTCCTGACTTGATCAGCTCCCGCACCACATCCAAAGGCACAAATGAGGAAAATGACTGCAGCGAAGTACGCAGCAGTGCGGCGGCGGACTGAAGCCGGGAGATCTCTTCGATATTAGATTTTCGAACTTGAGAGCCTGCGAAAGACATAGCTTCGACCGATTTCAGTTCTTGCGCGACGGTTTCGATCGGTCGTGCGAGCCGCGTCGATACAAAGTAAATCAGAATCAACTCAAGGGCTGTCAGCACAACGATGATAGCGACCATCTGTCGGTTCGCTGCCTCGAGCGTTCCGACGAAATCGCCGGTCGGCGTCAGGTTGACCACCTGCCAGGGCTGCCCGAGGCTATTCGGGAACCGGGTAAAGGATGCGCTCCATTCCGCTCCAGTCAGTGGCGAACGGAAAAGAAAGCTGTCCTCGTTCGTTTGAACATGGTGTTGGTACGCTTGTCGCACGTTGTCATCGGCGATGTTGTCCAATCGCGCAGGCTCCAATCGACCTCCCTCCGTCCGAACGCCTTTTTGCATTTCGGAAAGAGCAATTATTCTCCCATCGTTAGGATCCGCGATAATCGTCATACTGTTCGCGCTGGTGCGGTAACGCAGCAGAAAGCGAGACAGGATGTCCAAGGTGATATTGGCGCTGGAGCAACCAATAAATTCGCCGTTGCGTTCGATCGGATATCTCAATGAAATAATCGGGAACCCCGTGTCCGGATTGACCGTCGTCTCTGTGATCACCAGCGATCTGGATTCCTTTGCTTCCGCATACCCTGCCAAAGTTCTGATATCCAATGTCGACGGAGCACTGTATCGGCCAACGACGCGTGGCCAAATGTCGAAAAAGAGTTCGATGCCGGGCGCGCTTCTCGCCGGCTGAAAAATCGTCGATGTAGCTGGAATGCCAGTTTGCGGTTAGGGGGATTAAAGGATCGGAGCGTCTACGGTCGTCATCGACCCGGGTCACAACGCGGTGGTAACCGTCTTCGAAGCTCACATAAGCGGCATCGATCTGCGGGGCCGCTGTCAACGTTCGATAGAGGAAATCCCTGCTCTGCTCAGTGCGAAAGAAACCGGGGTCATTCGCTGCGGCTGCTGCAAGAAGCCGAAGCGCGCCGGCGATCGGCTGGATGAAGTTTTCCGTATTCTCGATGCTGGCTTGAGTTGTCTTGGCGACGTTTTCACGTAACATCGAGGCTATAGAAACGGCGTTCGTGCGGTAATTGTAAAGCAGTATGAAAATCAGCACGGGAATGCTGAGACAGACAAACAGAACAGACATCACGGCGTTCAGTTTCGGAGTTCCGAGCGCCGCCTTGATACGTCGGCCAAGGACCGCAATCCACAGCCAAACTATTGCCGCTGCGATCGCCAACCCAATCAACCCGAGAAGTGTATATTTGAGCCACCCAGATATCCTGCTGTCATCCTCCCGAAAGACCATCCATTCGGGCTCGCTGCCTCCGCTCAATATGCCGAGGTCGCGATAAGTGTCCGCGATGTTTTTCCAGCGCTGCGCGTTCTGGTCGCCAAGCTTGATCAAATTCGGTCGGACCAGTGCCTCTGTGCGAATTGCCTCGAACAACAGGGCATCGCGACTCTTTTCCTGGGAGTAGCTCCGCAGGATCAGATCGACGATCTCTTCCTTGTGCGACAGTGCGTACTGCCAGCCCTTCAAGCTGGCCTCGGTAAAGGCTCGTACCCGTTTGGAATTTGCTGTGACTTGCCGCGCGGAGGTACAAAGGCTGTCGCCGTAGAAGTCGATTCCATAGCTGCGCGGCGAGAAGGTCTGGTACGGCACACCGAGCTGATCCAGCACGAAGGGCTCGTTCGTTCTGTACGCAACCATGGCATCTGCCTTGCCGCTGTGCAGATCGCGCGGATCTCCGTTGTGGGCCACGCGCGGCAAGCTGGAATAGTCGACGCCCTCGCGACGAAGCATGGCCGCGATGTCGTCGCTGCCAGGCGTATCCATCAGGCGGCGTCCCTTGAGTTCGGACAGCGTGGTAATACCGGTGCGCCGAGGCACCAGCAGGATCGCGGCGGAGTGCTGAAAAATGACGCCCAGAACAATGAGATTCCGGCCTTGGGCCCTATCAAGCAAAACGCTGGCCGTGCACACCCCGAAGTCAGCTTCGCCGGCGGCCATTGCTTTGGTGGCATCCACGTGGGGGCCCCCCTCGCGAATCTCTACACCGAAGCCGGCGTCGCGATAGAACCCTTTCTCAAGGGCCGCGTAATATCCGGCGAATTGAAACTGGTGCTTCCATTTGAGTTGTAGCGTGACGTTGTCCAGCGCCGATGCGGAGGGGACAGCCAGCACCGCTAGGCACGCCGAGAGCATCCAGGCAGAAGCACTTCCGAAAGGTTGTCCCACCAATAGCCCCCTAAACGTCATACCGCTAGTGTCGGGCCCTCGATGAAGCTCGCGTTCTTCAGGCCTTGCCGGAACGCGGTCACGATATGCGTAGAATCGGCGAATGACGTGCTTCGGAGAAATCCGATCACCGGCATCGCTGGCTGCTGCGAACGCGCTGCCGTGGGCGACGCCGCTGCCGCGCCGCCTACTAGCGTGATGAACTCACGGCGTCGCATGTGCCTCCTGTGCGAGGCGAAATCATGGCAGGCTGAGCCCGGGCGAGTGTAAGAAATGGAACACAACTGGCGCCAAATGCTGATCAAGGCTGATGTCCGCTTCTAATCGGCCGTCTGGGGTCAAGCACTTTCAGGCTATCCACCACCGCAGTGTCGATGTCTCTCACGGGCTCGCGCTTCTCTTCGGAATCGGCACCTGCACCCAAACGCCGCTAGACACCCGCTCTTTGCCCTAGCTCATTTCGCGAACCGGGGTTAGCTCGCGCAGCGACCGGGTAAGCGCGCGTTCTTTGGGGCGGCCCCTAGGGGAGGGCACCGACAAAGTGCCAAACCGCGTGTGCAACTCTTAGCGCCGCGTTAAGCGTGGTGTCCTGCTTCTGCAACACCGAACGCGAGCGCTTTGCCAGTGCAAAAATGATTTTTGCATTGGCATTGGCTCTGGATGTATGACACGCGCACCATATCTGGTCGGGCGACTTCGATATGCCTTGGGATGGAGCGCGCAGCGTTAAAACCGATGATGTGACTATCGCCATGAAGCCGCAGCCGGAACCATCAGCCCAGGAAGTATTGGCCGGCTTGGTCGAGCGCGTCACCTATCACAACGCCGAGAATGGCTTCTGTGTGCTGCGTGCCAAGGCACGAGGCCACCGCGATGTCGTGACCGTGGTCGGCCATTCGGCAACCATCGCAGCGGGTGAGTGGATCACCGCCTCGGGCGAATGGGTCAACGACCGCACCCATGGCCAGCAGTTCAAAGCAAAGTTTCTGCGCACTTCGCTCCCCGATTCGGCCGACGGCATCGAAAAGTATCTCTCGTCCGGCATGATCCGGGGCGTTGGCCCGGTTTACGCCAAGAAGCTGGTGCGCGCCTTTGGCGACAAGGTGTTCGACGTCATCGAGGCGACACCGGACCGGCTGCGTGAAGTCGACGGCATCGGACCAGTTCGCGCTGCCAGCATTCTCGCTGCCTGGGCCGAGCAGAAGGCAGTCCGGGAAATTATGGTCTTCCTGCACAGCCACGGTGTCGGCACGGCGCGGGCGGTGCGGATCTTCAAGACCTATGGTTCTGACGCCATCCAGGTCATGACCGAAAACCCATACCGGCTGGCGCGCGATATTCGCGGCATTGGCTTCAAGACCGCAGACGCCATTGCAATGAAGCTCGGCATCGAAAAGACCGCGACGATCCGGGTGCGCGCGGGAATTTCCTATGCGCTGACCGAGGCGATGGACGAGGGGCACTGCGGTCTGCCGACGGAAGAGTTGATCCCGCTGGCCGAGAAGCTGCTCGAGGTGCCGCAGCAACTGATCCGTACTGCGCTTGATCTCGAGCTGCAGGAGGGCACCGTGATCGCCGACCAGGTCGGTGAGACGCCGTGTGTATTCCTGGCCGGTCTGCATCGGGCGGAACGCACCATTGCCGATCGGCTGACACGGCTGGCAAACGGCACGCTGCCGTGGCCCTGGATCGATCCGGACAAAGCCTTGCCGTGGGTCGAGAAGCACATCGGTCTGGCCCTGGCCGAAAGCCAGGTCGCGGCGGTCCGTCTTGCGCTGATGTCCAAGGTCACTGTGATGACAGGCGGTCCCGGCGTCGGCAAAACCACCATCGTCAAAGCCATCCTGCGTATCCTCGCCGCAAAGGGCACTGAGATCCTACTGTGTGCGCCGACAGGCCGCGCCGCCAAGCGCATGACTGAGGCGACCGGCTTGGAGGCCAAGACGATCCACCGGCTGCTGGAGGTCGACCCCAAAGGTGGAGGCTTTAAACGCGGCGACGACAACCCGCTCGACTGTGATCTGTTGGTGATTGACGAAACCTCCATGGTCGACGTCATGCTGATGCAGTCGCTCATGAAGGCAGTGCCGGACCGGGCCGCTCTCTTGATCGTCGGCGACATCGACCAGCTTCCGTCGGTCGGGCCCGGCCAGGTGCTGGCCGACATCATCGCGTCCGGCGCCGTGCCGGTGGTGCGCCTCACCGAAGTGTTCCGGCAGGCCGCCCAGAGTCGCATCATCACCAGCGCTCATCGCATCAACCAAGGCTCGATTCCCGATCTCAATCCGCCCGAAGCTGAGAGCGACTTCTATTTCGTGCAGGTGGAGGATCCGGAGACCGCCGTCGCCCGCATCATCGAGCTGGTCAAAACCAGGATCCCCAAGCGGTTCGGTCTCGATCCCATCCGCGACATCCAGGTGCTATGCCCGATGAACCGCGGCGGCGCCGGCGCACGGTCGTTGAACATCGAGCTGCAGGCCGCACTCAATCCCGCCGGCGATCGCAAGGTCGAGCGGTTTGGTTGGACGTTTGCTCCCGGCGACAAGGTGATGCAGATCGAGAACGACTACGAAAAGGAGGTCTACAACGGCGATATTGGCACCATCGACGACGTCGATTCCAATTCGGGCGAGCTCATTGCCAGCTTTGATGGCCGGTCCGTCACATACGGATTTGGCGAGCTCGACATGCTGGTGCCCGCCTACGCTGCGACCATCCACAAAAGCCAGGGTTCGGAATATCCCGCCGTGATCATCCCGGTGCTCACCCAGCATTACGCCATGCTGCAGCGGAACCTGCTCTATACCGGCGTCACGCGCGGCAAGAAGCTGGTCGTACTGGTCGGACAGAAGAAGGCGGTCGCCATCGCGGTGCGCAACGTGTCGGGGCGGAGGCGGTGGTCGAAGCTCAGCGAGTGGCTGCGGCCAAAACCGCCTGTCTCACGACAGTTCGGCATGGCGAGTTGAGCCATGCTTGAAGCCGCTCAACGCGGACCTCGTTTCACCATCAGCCTGAAGCGCAGCACCCAAAATCTTCAGCTATCCACAAGCCGCCGGCCGATTACCCCATCTAAGTGCCAGAAGCAGACATCACGTCGGCCTATTCGATGACCTCGCCACGCTCGAGAGCACTGGCCAGTTCATTCGGCAAGAACAAAACAACTGGCGGGCTCTTGCCAAGGAATTGACTATCGATCCGCAATAATACTGCGGTGCCGTTGGCATCAGTTATATCGGCTTAGCTAACTGCACCTGAGATGCTGGCCAATGTCCGCTTCATCGTAGCTGGCGATTACGCGGGGATGCTGGCATGGGGCGTGCGCCGCAGCCTTCGCATGAAATGACTACGCAGGCGCAGCCCTAACTTCTTCCATTCGCCAATCCTATGGCTTGGATCGTTTTAGATATTTGACTCCGATGGAAGCCAAGACGTCAATCGAATGAAAACAAGCACCCCGTCGGGAGTGAGGAATGGCAGGAACGCCCAACAATAAGCACGGTACAGATGGTGATGTACCTGACACCGTGCATTTGGTCGGCAGCATAGGATTCGACACCGTTGAAGAAGTCTTTCGGGTGGTCGGCGGAATGCTGGGCAAGAGGTTGAGCCGCGTTCCCGATGGCGAACCGGGCGGAAGACGCCTGTGGGCCGCCTGGCAATATCCGCTTCTGCGCGCCAATCCCTACCTTCGTCCCGACCCCAGCGGCGCAGTTCGTAAGAATTCAAGGCTTCCGCAACTGTGTCTCGGCGAGGATATCAACCCATCAGACGTCCACTTCAGTGAACTCGGCTACGCGCGTGAAGCGCGCGCTTCCTACCTCGATTTTGTCGAAGCGCGTCGGCGGGGGGAGCTGCCGAAGGAAGCTCGAATTCCAGGTGTGCTTTCCTACGCCGATCGCAGTTGTTTACTCCTTCTGCACCACGCGGGATCTGCTCGCCATCCTTGACGCTTATGAAAAGGCGATGGTTCGCGAGATCGCGATGGCTTGTCGCGGCATTCCCCACCAGGACCTGTGTGTTCAGATCGATCTCTGTCAGGAAATGGTTATCTGCGATGGCCAACCGCAGGATGATTTCCCGACGATCCATGCATCGATGCCCGAGGTCCTGGAACGCATCGGCAAGCTCTGCGCTGCCGTGCCAGAGACCGTCGAGCTGGGCTTCCATCTTTGTTATGGCGATTTCGGTGCGAAGCACTTCATTGAGCCGCGCGACACGCAAAAGCTCGTGGAAATGGCTAACGCGCTGACGAAGCGTATCCCCCATGACATTGCTTACATTCACATGCCGGTTCCCGCCGCGCGGTCGGATGATGGCTATTTCCGCCCACTCGGAGGACTGGAATTGAAGCCACATACGCAGCTCTATCTTGGTCTTGTGCACGCATCCGATGGGGCTGTCGGCACGCGCGCACGGATCGACGCTGCAAGACGCTACGTTCGCGCTTTCGGTATTGCGAGCGAGTGCGGGATGGCCCGAGCAAGGACGCCTGAGGTCGTGCGCGCGCTGTTGAAGGTGCACGTCGACGTTTCGCGCGAACCCACAAAATAGCTAGCGCTGCCGGGAAAACTGTCAACAGCGGCGACGGGAGAAATTCATGTGCAGGGCATTCGTTGGAGCATTGCTGTGGCTCACTGCGACCGGTGTTTGCGTGCAGGCGCAACAAACAAACTATCCGGTGCGTCCGATCAATCTCATCATACCGTTCGCGCCCGGCGGCTCGTCCGACGTTCTTGCTCGAGTGCTCGAGCCCTCGTTGTCCCGCACACTCGGTCAGCCGATAGTTATTCTCAATCGTCCGGGTGCCGGCGGGAATGTGGGGATGGAGGCAGTCGCGAAGTCTGCACCGGACGGCTACACGATCGTGCTCGGGAATTCGCTCAACTTCGTCAGAAACTATCTTGAGTTCAAGGATCTGAGGTTTTCGGACAAGGATTTTGTACCGATCTCACTTATTGGCGAAACGCCATTGGCTCTGGTCGCGCATCCAAGCTTGCCAGTGAATTCCCTGAAAGAACTGATCGAATACGCCCGCTTAAATCCGGACAAGATTAATTACGGTGCGCAGGGAACGCGAAGCCTGGATATACACATGATCCGGGCCGACCAGAAAATCACTATGAACGAAATTCCTTACCCAGGCGGTTCGGGTCAACTCATGAAGGACATCGTTGGCGGTCATATCCAGCTTGTTGCGGCCACCACATCGTCTGTGATTTCTCACATTCATTCGGGCGCCTTGAAGGCAATCGCTTTGATGGGCTCAGCGCGGGATCCCGGTCTGCCGGACGTTCCCACGGTGGCGGAAGCGGGGTATCCGCAATTTGAGAGCACGCTTTGGTTCGGCTTTGCTCTCCCTGCAGGCACGCCGCAACCGATCATCGTCAGGCTGCACGATGCCATTCAGAAGGCCGTCTCGAGCCCTGAGGTGCGGGACCAACTTGCGAAGCTCGCGGTACAGCCCAAGACGAACACCGCGCCGAACGATTTCCGCCTGTTCATTGAAAGCGAGTTGGTTCGCTGGAGAAAGGTTGTCGACGCCATCGAGGGCCCTCGATAGTCACGACTCCCGAAGGGACTTTGACAATGAGACGCAGCACAGAACGCTTTCTTACGACACACGCGGGAAGTTCTGCCGCGGCCCGGCGAACTGCGCGATGCGCGGACCAAGCCTCCCGATGAGTGATCTGACACGTCGCAACTTAGATCGCCCCCGGAGTTATCCATGGAAGTGCTAATTTTCGAGAACGGAAGTCATGTGAATGTTGAGGCGCTTCGCCGCGAGCTCTCCACGCTGACGATCCATGCGACCCATGATCTCGCCGAGGCGTGCCGCATCGGGTCGAATTCCGAAGTGCTCGTCGCTCTCGCGCATCAGGTCAATGACAACCTCCTAGCAGCCATGCCGCGGCTGCGCTGGATCGCGGCGTTGACGACGGGCACGGACCATCTGCAAAGCCTGAAAAATCTTCGCAGCGATACTCTCGTCACGTCCGCGCGCGGGATCCACGGTCCCCAGATGTCCGAACTCGCGTTGCTGAACATGATCTCCCTGTCGCGCCGCCTGCCCGAAATGCTGCGCAATCAGGACGAAGGGAAATGGGAGAGATGGTCGCAACCGATCTTGATGGACAAGACAGCTGTCATTGTCGGGGTTGGCCAGATCGGTGAACATCTCGCCGAACGATTGCGGGCGTTCGGTATGCGTATAGTCGGGGTGAGCGATGCGCGCGCTGATATTGCAGGCTTCGACACGTATTTCCGCGCGCCAGGCTCAATGAAGCCGCTTCGCTCGCGGACTTCTTGATTGTTCTGGTGCCACTCACGAGAGCGACCAGACATCTGATTAATAACGAAGTTCTCTACGCCATGAGGCCAACCGCGTTCCTCATCAATTTGGCGCGCGGCGACGTAGTCGACGAGGTGGCGCTGATCAGACACCTGCAGGCCGGGCGCATTGCTGGTGCGGGCCTTGACGTGTTCGCTGAGGAACCGCCCCGCAAAGACAATCCGCTCTGGAGCATGACCAATGTGATCATGACGCCTCGCATCGGGGGCATGAGCGATCGCTATGCCGATCAGGTCTTGCCGCTTATGACACACAACCTGCGCGCCTTCGCTGAGGGGCGGCTAAACGACATGAAAAATATCGTCTAGGCAGCGCCTGCAATAAGAGTCGGCGTGTCCGAGCTTCCCGCCCGTGCACAGTCACGCAAAATTCGGACAAAGGCTTCGGCTGGAGCGCTCTGTGTGCGGTCTTTCGCCCAGCTGATCCCCAGCGCGCGGGAAATATCGCCTTCCAGCAGACGGATCGTACAGATCATTCCTGCTTTACGCTCCAGCTCAACGAGTTGCTTCGGCATCAGGGCCACGCAGTCGCTGTACATCGCGATCGACTTCATTGCCATCATCGAATTCGTCTTGATCGCGTTTTTCGGCCAACCAAGGCCCGCGAGGACAAACAGCGCTTCGAGCTGTTTGTGAAAGGCGCTCTCGTCGCTCGGCAACACCCATTCGACGTCAGTCATTTGGCGCAGCGAAACCGAACGGCGTTTGGCCAGAACGTGCCCCTTCCGTACAACGATGGTGAACGGGTCGACGGCAAGCCGCTGTTCTTCGATACCGTCCACCGGAGGATAGACACCGATCGGCCCGACCATTAGATCGAGAGAGCCGTTGAGGAGGCCGTCCATGCCTTCCTTGAACACGGTCTCATGGACCCGGATGGCGAGCGAGGGCATGTCACGCTTGATACGCGCGAGCGCTCGAGGGACGAGGCTCGCAGCCGCAACCGGCGTTACGCCCACGACCAGTGGTCCAGAGCACGCTTGCCCCAACAAGTCGATCTCTTCCATTGCACGTCGCATTTGCGTCTGCAGTATTCGGGCGTGTCGGACCAGTACGTGACCCGCGTCGGTGAGAGCCGCACCGGAGCGTCCTCGGTTCAGCAATTTGGCGTTCAGGCGCTGTTCCAGCGAGGCGACGCTGTTGGAGAGCGCGGGTTGCGACATGCGCAGGTTAACCGCGGCCCGGCTGAAGCTGCCGCATTCGGCAATCGCCAGCAAATACAACAATTGCCTGTAGTCGGGTTCCATTCGCAGATTCTATGGCAGATGCCGGTTTGGATATTTGACATCAATGGCTGGCCGGCCGTCAATCGTGTCAACTCAAGGGAGGGGGAGGAATTCGCGTGACGGCTTTGCCAGACAAGATTCACCTCGTCGGGAGTATCGGCCTCGACACCGCCCAGGAGGTATTTCGTACGGTAGGCACCGCCTTTGGCAATCGGCTCAAGCGCGTACCCGACGGAGAACCGGGCCCACGCCGGCTATGGGTCAGTTTCCAATATCCGCTGCTACGATCGAGCCCGTTTCTGCGGCCAGATCCCAGCGGCGCGGTCCGCAAGACCAACGGCTTTCCTCTCCTCTGTCTTGCAGAAGGTGTGAACCCCTCGGAAGTCCGCTTCGGCGAGTTGGGGTATGCGAGAGAGGCCAGGACCTCCTATCAGGACTTTTGTGAGGCGCGGGAAAGGGGCGATGTGGTGAAGACCGCGCGCTTCCAGGTGTGCCTACCCACGCCTATGGGCGTGATCTACGCGTTCTGCACCGCGCGGGACATAGAACCCATAGAGGCTGCTTACGAGGCGGCCTTTCTTCGTGAAGTCCAGGAAATCTGCCGCGCAATTCCGAATCATGACCTCTGCATCCAGTGGGACTTCTGTCATGAAATGGTGATCTGGGACGGGCAGCCACAGGACATGTTTCCGCTAGTGAGCGCGTCACCCAAAGAGATCGTTGACCGGATCGCGCGGATTTGCGCACCAATCCCTGACGCGGTCGAACTGGGCTTTCACCTGTGCTACGGCGACTTTGGCGCGCGTCACTTTGTGGAGCCAGTAGATTCTACAAAGATGGTCGAAGTGATGAGTGCGTTCGCCGCCGCAGTAAAGCGTCCAATAGCGTACTTCCATATTCCCGTTCCGGTGACGCGAGACGACGACGCCTTCTATCAGCCGTTGACGCAACTCAAACTCCCACGTGGCACGGAGCTTTATCTCGGCTTGGTTCACGCTTCGGACGGCGCCGATGGCACACTCCGCCGGATCGAAGTGGCGCGGAGATATGTGAAGGATTTCGGCATCGCTACCGAATGTGGCTTTGCCCGCGCCAGAACCCGACGGGTTATCGAGAAAATTCTCGACGTGCACGTCGCAACGACAGTGGCCCCCGCCCATTGAGATTCGGCTCGGATATGATCAAGGAGGTTGTCATGCGACGCTTTTGGATTGCAGCAGTCTGCCTTTTGACAATGTCAGCTGCGGCAAGCGCTCAAGGCGATTGGCCTAATCGGCCAATCAAGATCATCGTTTCGCAAGCAGCCGGTGCAGGCCCTGACATCATTTGCCGATACCTCGCCGATCAAATGTCGAGCGGACTGGGCCAACAGTTCATCATAGAAAACCGCCCAGGGGGACAAAACGTAATTGGCGCGCAAGCTGCCGCGCGCTCACCTGCGGATGGGTACACCTTTTTCTTTGCCACGGCCGCCGCGCTAGTCACCAATCCGCACACGTTCAAGTCGTTAGCCTACGATCCACTCCGAGACTTCACTCCCGTCTCCATGATTGCAAAGGGCCCGTTCTTTCTGATGGCGCATCCGGGCGTGGCTGGCGCGTCGCTGAAGGATGTGATCGCCGCGGACAAGGCTGAGCCCGGCAAGATGAGCATTGCGACCGAAGGCCCACGGCAGTTCACCGGGATCCTTGCCGGCTGGCTCAACAAAAAGGCAGGGACCAAGTTCCTCGAAGTGCCGTATGCCAGTGTCAATGCGGGCGTTCAGGACGTGCTGGCCGGCCGAGTCCAATTGATTAGCCTCGCGATTGCGCCGGCCGCGCCTTTCATCGCGTCGGGCCAGTTAAAGCCTCTCGCGATCAGTTCTCTCAAGTCCATGCCTAACTTTTCTAACATTCCGCCCATCGCCGACACCGTCCCAGGTGTCGAGCTCGTTGGGTGGTTTGTGCTCGTCGCGCCCGCTGGCACACCTCAGGCAATTGTCACACGGGTCAATCAGGAGATGCACAAAGTTCTTACGCGACCTGACGTCAAGGCCCGGCTCCTTGATTTGGGCGTCTACACCGACGGGGCAGGATCTGTCGAGGAGACGGGGAAGTTCATAAAAGATCAGTACGATCTCTGGCAGGGGGCGGTTCGAGAAATTGGGCTAGAACCTCAATAGCGCGCCTGCATCGGGGATCACGCATGGCCGTCTTGGAGCAGAACACAGACTATGCCGAAGCCCTGTACGCTTACCTCAAGCGCCATCAGCGGATGCCCACTTATCGGGAGCGCGGGGCCGCTATGCTCGGGTGATATGCTCAGCAGCAAAGGGGATAGCACCATGAAGCTTTTGAAGCTGGTTGTGCTCAGTGCGTTCGTCTTTCTGCCGGCAGCAAGCTACGCGACAAATTATCCGAGCAAGCCAGTGCGGATCATTGTTCCGTTTCCAGCTGGCGGTACCGTAGATACGGTTGCGCGGTTGGTAGGGCACAGGTTGCAGTTATCGCTCGGGCAGCCAGTGATCATTGAGAACCGGTCCGGCGCGAGCGGCAATATCGCAGCCGATATGGTCGCCAAATCGGCGCCCGACGGTCACACGATCCTGCTGACCACCAACGGGCAAGCGAGCACTCCTGCTGTATTCCGTTCGCTGCCCTACGATCCGGTGAAAGATCTTGTTCCAGTTACGCAACTCAATTCCTCGACGATAATTCTAGTTGCAACTCCAAAGCTGTCGGTAAACTCCGTATCGGAGCTCGTCGCATTCGCCAAGGCAAAACCGGGGAGCCTCAGTTACGGGTCCACCGGCATTGGGAATCCTCTGCACCTCACAATGGAGATGCTCAAGTTGAGGACCGGTATGGACGCGGTCATGGTGCCGTTTCGCGGTGATGCTCCGCTCTTAACTGCGCTAATTGCGGGGGACGTGCAGCTCGCAGTTACGCCAGTGCCGACCGCGCTGCCGCACATTCAATCTGGCGCATTGCGAGCCCTGGGACTAACCAGGGCCACACGCACCGCTGCTTTGCCAGACGTGCCTACCATTTCCGAACAAGGGTTTCCGAATTTCGATACATCAAGCTGGCACGGTTTCTTCGTGGCGGCGAATACCCCGCAGGACGTCGTCACACGGATCTATCAGGAAACGAAGAAGGCCTTGGAAGAACCAGACGTGCGTGCGCGCTTGCTCAATGCGGGGGCCGAGCCGGTCGCGACAGCGCCTGAGGAATTCTCTGCGCTGTACAAGGCCGATATTGAAAAATTCAAGCAGGTAGTCAGGGACGCTGGTATCGCCCCTCTGGATTGAGCGCGCTCTCACGAAGGGAGGGGCCGACAGCGGGCAACTTCCGACTTGGTGAGCGAGTTATATTCCAAAACTCCTGCAGCGAATTTTGCTGTCCATGTCCGCTTCTCTAATCGGCCGTTTGGGGTCAAGCACTTTCAGACTATCCACCACCGCAGTGTCGATGTCGCTCGCGGGCTCGCGCTTCTCTTCGGAATCGGCACCAAGGCCCTTCCAGCATGGGATCCGAGGACGAGGCGGAACAATCTTTGGGGCGGCGCAGGAGACGGTAGGTGCGAGCTCGGCTTATGACAAAACCTGCACTCAAACGCCGCTAGACACCCCGCTCTTACCCTGACCCATTTCGCGAACCGGGGTTAGATCGCACAGCGACCGGGTAAGCGCGCGTTTTTTTGGGGCGGCCCCCTAGTTTGACTGTGTCATGAATTTCTGCGCGGCGACGGTGTTGCGATTGCAGCGTTGCAGCACGGACATCGCGGCAGGCTTCTGACGAGCGCGACGATCAATCGCCGGCGCATGGTTGCGACGGAGTTCGGGATGTGGCGTTCAGGCCGCAAGGGCGGAGCCCCTGGGTCGGTAACCGTCGGGTACGGCAAGTTCCGGGAACAGCGTGGCGGGACGAGGTCCTGAGGGGGGAATTGTCTCCCGCTCGGAGATCAGAAATCCGTAAGCCGCGATGCACAGCGTGGCGTGATGATGGAAGCCGCGCCACCCGCGCCCTTCAAAGTGGCCGAGCCCGACCTCCTGTTTGAGGTCCTGATAGTCGCGCTCGATGCGCCAACGCAGTTTGGCGATGTCAACCAATCGGTGGAAGGGGATGTTCTTGGGAAGGGTCGAAAGCCAATATTTGGTCGGCTCGTTCTCGCCCTTTGGCCACTCGATCAGCAGCCACTCTTCCGGCCGGCCTTCGGTGAGATTGTAATCGCGATGCGCCACACGAACGCGCATGCGCGCAAAGCGCGAGGACAGGTGCTCGGCCGCACCCTCCCGCCACTTGACCGTGCGCCAAGCGCGCTTTGGCAGGCCGAGGGCGAGTTGCTTGACTGAGATCGGTTGATGCTTGCCGTCCCGGCGGGTGAGCTTTGGCGGTCGCCCGCGGCCCGACCACTTTTCCGGCGGCAGCGGCCCCGTGCCCGATGCCCATACAGACGTCTGCGGCAAGATGCCGGCGACATAGCTCAGCGCGAGCGCGCTGACGCCAGCGCGCAAATCTGTGTTGCAGCCATAACCCGCGTCCATCAGCACCACGCCGCGAGGAAGGCCGGCCGCACAGGCCCAGCGCAGCTGCTCGATCGCGATCTCCGGCTTGGTCTTGAAGCCGATGTCCTCAGGAACGCCCGCTTTGCGCCGGCGTTGGCGGTCCTTCGCCCAGTCTTGCGGCAGATACAGGCGATAGGCCACCGGCAGGCTTGCGTGGTGATTGGCAATCGACAGCGAGACCGCAACCTGACAATTGTCCTGTTTGCCGAGCTGGCCGCAATATTGCCGCGCCACGCCAACCGAGTGCAGCCCCTGCTTGGGAAAGCCGGTGTCGTCGATGATCCAAGCCTCGATCGACCCGTGGCGCTCCATCTCCGGGAGCACCATCTCCCGCACCTTCGCCAACACCTTCTCGTCCGACCACTGTCCTTCGCCGACAAAATGCAGCAGCGATTGATGCTGGGCTGCCACCCGCGAAGGCGCCGTCACCGCCGCCATAGGCTCCACGCTCTTGCGCGCGCACGGCAACATCAGCCCCACGCAATAGTCCCGTAGCGGCTTGGCGCGGTCCGCGTGCCCGATCACGCTCACAAGCCCCTCGACATACGCCGCAAACCGCAATTTATTGTCATCCGCTCTTCGGAGATCCATCTCAGCCTCCACATGCTGATGTCTGAATCTCGGCCAATACTTGATTCTGCGGTGGTTGCCCCGCGACTTTCTGACTCAGTCAAACTAGGAGGGCACCGGCAAAGTGCCAAACCGCGTGTGCGACTCTTAGCGCCGCGTCAAGCGTGGTGTCCTGCTTCTGCAACACCCGCGCGCAAGGGCACAACGTTTGCCGCGGGCGGGTTCAGGATGCGATCGATCAAGTCAGCAAGAGCCTGCAGCGCGTGCGCCTTCTCGTCGTCGTAGCGATGCCGATCGTAGACGCCTTCCACACCGGGGATGGCATGACCCATCACGCGTTCCGAAATGTCCGGCCGGACCCCTGCGCGAGAGAGCAATGAGCGAGCCGTCCTGCGCAGGTCGTGGATCGTCCAATGCGCCATGTTGGCGGGCAGCTTGGCGTCGAGTTGGGCCTTCCACTCGGAAAAGGAGTTGAACGGTCCTACCCCACGGGCGGCCGTGAACACATACGGATTGCCTTCGATACGTGGCTGCGCCGCGATGATATCGAGAGCCACCTGTGGCAGCCGGAGCCGTCCAGCGTTCCCTTTCTCCCGCGGTTCGGTTCTGATGGCCCATACGCCGTCAGCGATGTCGTCCCACCGAAGGGTCGCGATCTTCTCCTTCCGCTGGGCCGTCAGGAGTGCGAATTTCACAAGAGCGCCAAACGTCGAAACCTCATCGCAGGCGTGCCACACGGCGCGCAGCTCGTCATCCTCGAGAACGCGCTTGCGCGCCCGGTCAGCAGCTTTCACCCGGTTCATGTTGCGTGCAATCGGGCTGACGTAGTCATCATGCCTTGAGGCGTGCCAGTTCATCATCTTCCGAACGATCGCGAGCACCATGTCGGCTTGCCTTGCGCCGTGATCGTCCTCCACCTTGTCGAGCAGCGCCGTCACGTCCGAACGCCGGATGTCGCAGATTTTCCGATCCTGCCAGCGCGGCAGAATGTACTTGTTCAGAGTGCGAGCGATCTCACGTTCCGAACGCAGGCCATTCGCTTCGACGTAGCGCTTCATAAAATTGTCTGAGACATCCTTGAAGGTGCCTGCCTCCGTTTCGCTGAGGGCCTTCTGCGGGTTCTCGAGGAACTTGCGCGCCGCGTCTCGCGCCTGTGCGAGTGAAAGAACGGGGTACCTGCCGAGCTTCTTGTATCGCGGCTTGCCGGATGCGTAGAACAGTGCCGACCATGTCTTCGTGCCTCCCGGATTGAGCCACAAAACAAGGCCAGGCATTCCAGCATCAAAATAACTGACTTGTGTTCCCGGTACCGGATTTAGTTTGCGAACACTCTCCTGGGTTAGTCGTTTCCGTGGCATAGTTTTTCCCCTAGCAAATGCATAGTGAAGGCAACGCCAATTATTTTGCATGAGCAGAGCTGCAATGTAATGAGTAGCTGTGTTTTGAAAACCTCCATTATTTCGAGTCGTTGTAAGTGAGATGTGAGCAGCTGTGAGTAGGAATGCAAAAGTATCAGCGGTGACTCAAAATCAGGTACCGCAAGGTGTGCTGGTTCGAGTCCGGCCAGGGGCACCACATAGTTCAACATTGTTAGACATATCATTGCGTGGCTGCTCGTGGCGACTCGGTTAGGATGGGTAGCCATGGGTAGGATTCTGGGTAACGACCCCTCCCACGAGACGATGCTACCCGCCCTTACCCGTCCCTCTACCGCGCGAGCATCACAAAGCCCCCGAGCGAGCGGCTTTCGCCGCAGTTGTGAACTGTGGATATGGTGTAATGTCTTTGCCTCTATGCGCGACCAAATCCTGAGCGAGATAAAGCAACTCGCAGAAGCCAACGGTGGGCAACCTCCGGGCAGGAGATTGTTTGAATCGGAAACTGGTATTCCGGAGTCAGCGTGGTTCGGACGCTATTGGCCGCGATGGGGCGACGCTGTCGCAGAAGCTGGATTCACCCCAAACACCAAGAAGCAAAAACACGATGAGCAGTTTGTACTCACCAAGTTAGCTCAAGCGTGTAGGCACTTCGGCAGGGTTCCAGCAACTATGGAACTTCGTATGTACAAGAAAGTCGATGCAGACTTTCCTGACACAAAAGCAATGCTTACAGGCTTTCGCGGCAAAGCAAATTTGTTGCGCCGACTGGCTGAATGGACGCGCGAGAACGACGAGTACAAAGATATCGCTACTATGCTTGTTGACCAATCCTTTGAAACCGAACCCGAAGGCAAGGCGCCCAACACGGAGGGGCTCGTCTACCTCATCAAGTCCGGCGCGCACTACAAGGTAGGTCGCAGCGACGAACTGGAACGACGTGTAAAAGAAATCCGAATCGCACTCCCCGAGGCGGCAAGTCTCGTCCACTCAATCCAAACAGATGATCCGGCAGGCATCGAGGCGTACTGGCATCGCCGCTTCGCTGACCGACGTGCGAATGGAGAATGGTTTAGGTTGACCAATGCGGACGTAGCTGCATTCAAGCGCCGCAAATATCAGTGAGCCACATAGCTTGTCACAGTGCCTCACCGCTTGCCAACGTGCCACTTGTGTTGCGTATTCCGACAAGCGCAACGCGAATTTCGGGAATCTAACCAAGACAAATTCTGCCGGATGGGTAGAAACACGGGTAGAAAACTTTTTGGTAAAAACGAAATGTGTTATCAGTCCGCGGCTTAAACGGTGACCCCTAGTCCGGCCAGGGGCACCAATTCAAAGCGCAATTCGGCCAAGATCGTGCCGCAACGCTAGACGCGCATGAGCACGCTTTCCCTCGATCGTATCCGCTCCGAGCCGATCGTGACGGCCGCCGCGGCCATCGCGGTGATCGGGCTGGCCGCCATCCTCGGCGCCTATTTCTTCCAGTACGTGCTCGACTACCGGCCATGCCCGCTCTGCCTGGAGCAGCGTTACGCCTACTACGCCGCGATCCCGCTCGCGGCCCTGGTGCTGCTCGGCGTGTCGGTCGGCTCGTCGCGCAAGGTGATGCTGCTTGCGTTCCTCGCCATCGCCGTGGCGATGCTCTGGAACACCGGCCTCGCGGCCTATCACTCCGGCGTCGAATGGCAGTGGTGGGAAGGCCCGAAGGACTGCGCGGGACCGGTCACGAACTTCGGTCCGGCCGGAGGGTTGCGCGACCTGATCCAGAACACCCGCGTGATCCGCTGCGACGAGGCGGCGTGGCGCTTCCTGGGGCTGTCGCTCGCCGGCTACAACGTGCTGATCTCGCTGACGCTCGCCGCGATCGCGGCGTGGGGTGCGCACGGCGCGTATCGGATCTGGAAGAGCGCCGAGACAGAATAGCGCCGCCGCTGTCATGACTGCGAAAGCGGGCATCCAGCAGACACAACTGGCTCCGTGAATACCGGATCGCCCGCTTTCGCGGGCGATGACACCGAGAGCCAAGCTGGCATTGCAGCACGCTTACGGATCCAGCTCCGTATCCCAGTAGAGATAATCCAGCCAGCTCTGGTGCAGATAGTTCGGCGGGAACAGCCGGCCGTTGCGGTGCAGGTGCTGCACGCTCGGCTGGAACGGTCTCTGCGACGGGAACATCCGCGCCTCGTTGGTCGTCATCGAGCCCTTGCGCAGATTGCAGTCCGAGCAGGCGGCGACCACGTTGCTCCATGTCGTCATGCCGCCGCGCGAGCGCGGCAGCAGATGATCGAAGGTGAGGTCGTCGCGCGAGCCGCAGTACTGGCAGGAGAAACGGTCGCGCAGGAACACGTTGAACCGGGTGAAGGCGGGGTGCGTGGAAGGCTTCACGAAGGTCTTGAGCGACACGACGCTCGGCAGCTTCATCTCCAGGCTCGGTGAGTGCACTGCCTGGTCATACTCCTCGACGATGTTCACTCGTTCGAGGAAAACCGCCTTGATCGCGTCCTGCCACGACCATAGCGACAGCGGGTAGTAGCTTAGGGGCCGGAAGTCAGCATTGAGCACCAGGGCCGGAAAGCCGCCGGTAAAAGCATGCGCAGTCAAAGCGGCTCCTCCACAAGCCTTTCGCCGCGCCTGCCAGCGGCGACCGGCAATTATTCTAACGGAAGCGCGACAGGAATGTGAAGCGACGGAAATGCCATAGCTGTGCGCGAATCGGCGGCTTCGCCTGCCACAATTTCCGGCTCTCAGCCGCGCAGGCCGAATCGCTTGGCCAGGAATTCGCCGCCGTGGCGCAGCCCCTCCTGATCGATGCCGTGGCCGACGCCCGGCGAGATGTGCCATTCCACCGGCACTTCCAGCGATGCCAGCGCCTGCGAGCCCATCATCAGCGCCTGCACGGGAATCAGCTCGTCCTGGTCGCCGTGGATCAGCAGCACCGGCGGCTTGGACTTGATGTCAGCGGCCACCGCGTCCGGCGCCCCGTCGTCCGGCAGCACGAAGATGCCGGAATAGCCGACGATCGCGGCAGGCGGCTGCGCCCGGCGCAGCCCGGCGTGCAGCGCCATCATGGTGCCCTGGCTGAAGCCGACCAGCGCCATCGCCGATGGCGGCAGCTTGCGGCGGGCGAGTTCCGCATCGAGGAATTGTTCGAGCGCCGGCGCCGCGGCGTTGCAGCCGGTCCAGCGCTCATTTGGATTACGGAACGTCAGCGGAAACCATTCGCGGCCCATCGGCGCCTGCCCGCAGGGGTGCGGCGCGTGCGGCGAGACGAACGCGGTGTCGGGCAGCAGGCCCTGCCAGGCGCGGCCGATCTCGATCAGGTCGTTGCCGTCGGCGCCATAGCCGTGCAGGAACACCACCAACCGCTTGGCCTGTCCGCCCGGCGGCTCGAGCCGCGGACCATTGAGTTCAATAGCCATGGAGTTCAGCGGCCATTCGCCTTCGCCTTTTTCTTTTTCACGGGAATTGTCGTCACGACGATGGTCTGCGGCGTCACCGGCGCTCCCTCGCGCCGCTTCACGGCGTGATAGTAGGCCCAGAACAGATGCGCGGCCACCCCGCGCCAGGGCCGCCACGGCTCGGCCAGCTTCATCATCCGCTTGGCGTCCGGCCGCGTGCGCAGATTGAACGCGATCCGCACCGCCTCCTGGATCGCCAGATCGCCGGCCGGCCAGGCGTCGGCCTTGCCGAGGCAGAACAACAGATAGATGTCGGCGGTCCACGGCCCGATGCCGTGCAGCGCGGTGAGCGCCGCGTGCGCCTGGTCGGCCTCCATGCGGCCCACTGCATCGAGATCGATCTGCCCCTTGGCGACCGCTGTGCCGATGGCCTTCAGCGTCTTGATCTTGGGCCGCGACAGCCCCAATCGTGCAAGACGTTCGGCGCGCGAGCGCCGCAGCGCGTCGTGATGGAAAGGATCGAACGCCGCCGCGACGCGGCCCCAGATCGCGGCGGCGCTGGCGGTCGAGAGCTGCTGGCCACAGACGATCCGGCACAAGCCTTCGAAGCCGGCATCGCGGCGGCGGATCGCCGGCATGCCGGCCTTTTCGAGCACCGGCACGAGCCGCGGATCCTGCGCAACCAGCGCCGCCATGCCCGCCGCGAGATCGGCGTCGGTGTGAATGAAGGAAGTCATACGCCTTTCGTCGTGGCCGGGCTTGACCCGCCTGCGGGCCAAAGCACTCTACGTTGGGTTGCCAGTCGATGCCCTCCGGCGGGCGAAGGCCCGGCCATCCATCTAGCTTTGGTCTGAATGCTTTCAAGAAAATGGACTCGCGGGTCAAGCCCGCGGGTGACGATCATGAGCGTTTTCCGTTTCGCGCCGAGCCCGAACGGCTACCTGCACCTTGGCCACGCGCTGTCGGCGCTGTTGAATTTCGACATGGCGCGCACGACCGGCGGCCGCCTGCTGCTGCGCATCGAGGACATCGACCGGACGCGATGCCGGCCGGAGTATCGAGGCGGCAGTCTATGAGGACCTCGCATGGCTCGGCATCGAATGGGATAAGCCGGTGCGGCGGCAGTCCGAGCATTTCGAGGAATATCGTAAGGCGCTGCGTCAGCTTGAAGAGCGGCGTCTGACATTCCCAAGCTTCGAAACCCGCGCCGAGCTGGCGCGAAAAGTCGGCGAGCGTGAATCGCATGCGCGCTGGCCGCGCGATCCTGACGGCGTGCCGCTTTATCCCGGCACGGCGCGTGTCATGGCCGCGGCGGAGCGCGAAGCCCGGCTCGCGCAGGGCGATTCTTATGCCATCCGCCTCGACATGATTACCGCAATGGAATGGGCGAGCGATTTGCGTTGGCGCGAGACGGGGGCCGGGCCAAGCGGCGAGACCGGTGAGGTCGCCGCCGATCCCGCGGCGTGGGGCGACGTCATCCTCGGCCGCAAGGACACGCCGACCAGCTATCACCTCTCGGTCGTGATCGACGATGCGTTGCAGGGCGTGACCAACGTGGTTCGCGGTCAGGACCTGTTCTGGTCGACCAGCGTGCACCGGCTGCTGCAGGAGCTGCTGGGGCTTGCCGCGCCGGCCTATCACCATCACCGGCTGGTGCTGGACGAAGCCGGCAGGAAGCTCTCCAAATCAACGCAGGCAACCGGCCTGCGCGAACTGCGCGCGCAGGGTATGACGCCGAAAGATATCCGCAGGCTAGTGTCCCGAACCGGAAGTTCGCACGATTTTTCAGCAACCACTGTTGCAAACTTCGGGTCAAAAGGGACACTAGAATCATAGAGTTGCCAGTGTCGCTTTGGTTCGGAAGTTCGCTTCGGAGCAAGCCGACATTCGGGCGAACTTCCGAACCAAGCGCCACTGGTTGGCCTGGCCACGTAGCGGCGAATCTCACGCCGTGGCAGGCTGATGCGAGGGGCGCAGGGCGGGGGTCCGGTGCCGAAGCGGCGGAAGAAAAAAGCCAAGGCGGCGCGCCGGCTCCGGAAGCCGGGGCGCGCTCGCGTTTCCACGCGCAACACGCCGCACAAGGCCGATGCGGCCGGTCTCGCGCTCGCCAGTCTTGCTCACGATATCCGCACACCGCTCACCGGCATGCTCGCGCTGTCTGATCTCTTGCTTGCCTCCGATCTGCCGGAACGCGAGCGCGGCTGGGCCACAGCGATCAAGGACGCCGCCGGGCATCTGGCGCGGCTCACCACGCTGGTGGTCGACGCTGCCAAGGCCGGCACCGGCAAGCTGATCCTGCAACCGGAGCCGTTCGCGCTGCGTGATTTTGTCGACGCGGTCGCGCAATCGCTCAAGGCGCGTGCTGATGCCAAGTCACTTGATCTTGACATCTCCATCGCCGGCGACCTTCCACACTGCGTCAGCGCCGACGCGGTGCGTCTGCGCAGCGCGCTGGAGAACCTGATCGACAACGCGGTGAAATTCACCGAGCGGGGCCGGGTGTCGCTGGCGGTCGTATCACTGGCCGCTGGTAAGCGGCGGCTGAAGCTGACCTTCACGGTCACCGATACCGGCATCGGCATCGTGGCCACCGACCTGAAACGGCTGTTCCGCCCGTTTGCGCAGGCCAATGAAAATGTGGCTCAACGTTTCGGAGGCTCCGGCCTGGGGCTGTCGTTCGCCAGGCGCATCGCCGAGGCGATGGGTGGCTCGCTGACGGTCAAAAGCAGTCCGGGGCAGGGCAGCACATTCCGCCTCGTCGTCACGGTCGGCCCTGCGCCGCCGGAGAAGAAAGCCACGAACGCGAGCGCGGATGCTCTCGTGGGGCTTCACGTGCTTTGCGTCGAGGACAATCCCTACGGCCGCGTCGTGCTGAACACCGTGCTGGGCGAGCTTGGCCACCAGGTTTCGTTCGCCGAAACCGGCGAAATGGCGGTCGCTGCGGTCGCGTGTGGCGGCTACGACGCCGTGCTGATGGACGTCGCGCTGCCCGGGATCGACGGATTCGAGACCGCGCGCCGCATCCGCGTGCTGCCGGGACCGTCCGGCGCCATACCGATCATCGGCGTGTCCGGCCGCGCCGGCGAGGAAGACGAGGCGGCGGCCTTCGAGGCCGGTATGACCGGCTACTTGCGCAAGCCGGCGAGCCCGGCGACTCTCAACGCGGCGCTTGCTGCGGTCGCGGTCCTGAAGCGGAGATAATGATGGTGGTCGATTTGCGCCGGATGGTTGGTCCATGCGGCGCGGTGTTGTTGCTGTGTGCCGGTGCTGCCTCTGCGCAGACGCCGGCCTACATCACCGCCAAGCCGGACAGCGTGGCGCGCGCGTTCGGTGTCGATGTCGTTCGCAAGATTTTCTCGAACGCCTATACGCCGGCGCGGCAGCAGGCCGTGCTGCGCTCGCAGAAAACGATCCCCGGGTTCGATTGCCCGGCCGATCCGCAGATCGCGCTGGCGGAGGTCATTCCGTTTCCGGTGAAGCAGGGCACGCCGTCCTGGATCGAGCGTTACCTGGTCGGCTGCACGCCGCGCACCATGCGCAACTTCCTGCTCATGCTCGAAGGTGAGCAGCCGGGCGTAATCGAGCTCCTACCCGGCAACACCAACACCGATCCGCTGCTGCAACGCGACGCCCTCAAGGGCGGCTACACGGCGGTCGGCGCCATCGCGCCGAAGACTTGCGACAAGCCGGTCGTTGCCGACACCCGGCTGACGTCCAAGATCGAGCGCGGCGTGCCGTGGACGGAGCGCTGGGTATTCGACCTGTGCGGCACCAAGGCGGAGGTGGACATGATGTTCACGCCATCCGCCAGCAACGGGACGAGCTGGACCGCCACACTGGTGAAGTAGCGCGCCGGGGCCGTGTCCGGCGCGCTGGAAGCGCGGTCAGGCGCGTTTAATCAGCCCGACAATCACCAGCACAATCACCGCGCCGATGGTGGCGTGAACGATAGCCCCAGGAATCCCCCCAATAGGAACAATACCCGGCAGCAACCAGGCGGCGAGAAAGGCGCCGACGATGCCGACCACGATGTTGCCAATCAGGCCGAAGCCCACGCCCTTGACGATCAAGCCTGCGAGCCAGCCGGCGACCGCGCCGACGATCAGGATGATGATGAGTGCTTCTAAGCCCATGCCGCCCTCCCGTTGTTGGGGCAGTACGTGCCGCCCCGGTTCAATACGGCAAGCCTAACGCGGGACGGCACGCCTGTCAGGGGGGCATCGGCCCCGGTTG
The DNA here is from genome assembly GCA_963814215.1 of uncultured Alphaproteobacteria bacterium. Taxonomy (GTDB): domain Bacteria; phylum Pseudomonadota; class Alphaproteobacteria; order Rhizobiales; family Xanthobacteraceae; genus Z2-YC6860. Next base: position 36,290 of record CAWFCM010000031.1, read on the forward strand.
GCCGCACCGCAACAATCGTCAAACGTTGCTGGCGTTGTTGGCCCGCTCCACGATCCTCACCACGTCGGACATGATGCGGTTAAGCTCGAAGTCCTTCGGCGTGTAGACCGCGGCGACGCCGGCTTCTTCCAGCGCCTGCGCGTCCTCCGGCGGAATGATGCCGCCGACCACCACGGGCATGTCGGCGAGCCCGGCCTCTTTCATCCGGCCGACCACATCCATCACCAGCGAAACGTGCGAGCCGGACAGGATCGACAGACCAATTACGTGCGCCTTCTGCTCTTGCGCTGCGGTGACGATTTCCTCCGGCGTGAGGCGGATGCCCTCGTAGACCACCTGCATGCCGGCGTCGCGCGCGCGTACCGCGATCTGCTCGGCGCCGTTGGAGTGGCCGTCGAGGCCGGGCTTGCCGACCAGGAATGTGAGACGGCGCCCCAGCTTGCGCGACACGCGATCGACGTCGGCGCGGATGTCGTCGAGGCCGGTCACGTCGTTGCGCATGGCGCCGCCGACGCCGGTCGGCGCGCGGTATTCGCCGAGCGCATCGCGCAAGGTCCAGCCCCATTCGCCGGTGGTGACGCCGGCTTTGGCGCATTGGATCGAGGCTGGCATGATGTTGCCTTGGCCTGCGGCGGCGCGCTTGAGCTCGGCCAGCGCCGCCTTCACCGCGGCGTCGTCACGCTGCGCACGCCACGCCTTCAGCCGTTCGATCTGGTCGATCTCGGCCTCTTCCGGCACGGTGAGGATCGACTCGACGCCGCCGGTGAGTGGCGAAGGCTCGGTCTCCAGGAACTTGTTGACCCCGACCACGGTCTGCTCGCCGCGCTCGATCGCTTCGAGGCGCGCGGTGTTCGATTCGACAAGCTGCTGCTTCATGTATCCGCTCTCGACCGCCGCGACCGCGCCGCCCATCGCTTCGATGCGCTTGAGCTCGTCCTTGGCCTCGGCTTTCAGCGCCTCGACCTTCGCGTCCATCACCTTGGAGCCGTCGAACAGGTCGCCGTATTCCAGCAGGTCGGTCTCGTAGGCGAGGATCTGCTGCATGCGCAGCGACCATTGCTGGTCCCACGGCCGCGGCAGGCCGAGCGCCTCGTTCCATGCCGGAAGCTGCACCGCGCGGGCGCGCGCCTTCTTCGACAGCGTCACCGCCAGCATCTCGATCAGGATGCGCGCGACGTTGTTCTCCGGCTGCGGCTCGGTCAGGCCGAGCGAATTGACCTGCACGCCGTAGCGGAACAGCCGCTGCTTCGGATCGGTGACGCCGTAGCGTTCGCGGGTGATCTCGTCCCAGAGGTCGACGAAGGCGCGCATCTTGCAGATTTCGGTGACGAAGCGCAGCCCCGCGTTGACGAAGAACGAGATACGGCCGACCACCTCGCTGAACTTTTCCTGCGTCACCTCGCCGGACTTTTTCACCGTGTCGAGCACCGCGATCGCGGTGGCGAGCGCGAAGGCGAGCTCCTGCACCGGCGTCGCACCCGCTTCCTGCAGATGGTACGAGCAGATGTTCATCGGATTCCACTTCGGCAGCTCGCCCGTGCTGAAGATCGCGATGTCCTTGATCAGCCGCATCGAGGGCGCCGGCGGGAACACGTAGGTGCCGCGCGACAGATATTCCTTGATGATGTCGTTCTGGATCGTGCCGGTGAGCGCCGAGCGCGGTGCGCCCTGCTCGTCGGCGACCGCGATGTAGAGCGCCATCAGCCACGCCGCGGTGGCGTTGATGGTCATCGAAGTGTTCATCGAGGCGAGCGGGATGCCGTCCAACAGCGCGCGCATGTCGCCGAGGTGCGAGATCGGCACGCCGACCTTGCCGACCTCGCCGCGCGCCAGCACGTGATCGCTGTCGTACCCGGTCTGGGTCGGCAGATCGAAAGCGACCGAGAGGCCGGTCTGGCCCTTGGCGAGATTTTTCCGATAGAGCGCGTTCGACTCAACGGCCGTCGAGTGGCCCGCGTAGGTGCGGAAAATCCAGGGTTTGTCGCGCATTGTTGGCCCGCTCCTCAATGCGGTGGCCGCCAGCACTGACCTCGCTCCGTCATGCCCGGCCATGACGGCCGATAGATTGGTTCGAGCCGATTGTTCATCGGCATTTTGCAATGCAAACAGCATGCTAGCCTGAAAAAGCCCTGCAGTCAGGCCATATTTTACAAGGCTGACATAATTTTGTTGCTCTGCAGCACGACCCGTCGCACACTGATTGGGCTGGGAATTGACGTGATCGAACCGCCGACCGGAGCGGACGCCATGGCCACAGTCACGCAGCTCAAGCCGACCAAGTCGGCCCCCGTCAAAGACCTTTACGCAATCGGCGAGATCCCGCCGCTCGGTCACGTGCCCGAGAAGATGCATGCCTGGGCGATCCGCAAGGAGCGCCACGGTCCGCCCGAAGCCTCCATGCAGCTCGAAGTGGTGCCGACCTGGCCGATCGGCGAGGACGAGGTGCTGGTCTACGTGATGGCGGCCGGCGTCAACTACAACGGCGTCTGGGCGGGTCTCGGCATTCCGATCTCGCCGCTCGACGGCCACAAGCATCCCTTCCACATCGCCGGCTCCGACGCCGCCGGCGTGGTCTGGGCGATCGGCTCCAAGGTGCGGCGCTGGAAGGTCGGCGACGAGGTGATCGTTCACTGCAATCAGGACGACGGCGACGACGAGGATTGCAACGGCGGCGATCCGCTGCTGTCGCCTTCGCAGCGCATCTGGGGCTACGAAACGCCGGACGGCTCGTTCGCACAGTTCTGCCGCGTGCAGTCGCGGCAACTCATGCCCAAACCCGCGCATCTGCCGTGGGAGGAGGCGGGCTGCTACACGCTGACGTTGGCCACCGCCTACCGCATGCTGTTCGGCCATGCGCCGCATATCCTCAAGCCCGGCGACTATGTGCTGGTGTGGGGCGGCTCCGGCGGGCTCGGCGTGTTCGGCGTGCAGCTCGCCGCGGCGTCGGGCGCCAAGGCGGTCGGCGTGATCTCCGACAATTCGAAGCGCGATTACGTGATGGACCTCGGCGCCTACGGCGTCATCAACCGCAGCGACTTCAAGTGCTGGGGCCAGATGCCCAAGGTCAACACGCCGGAGTACAACGAGTGGGTGAAGGAGGCGCGCAAGTTCGGCAAGGCGATCTGGGACATCACCGGCAAGCGCGACGTCGACATCGTGTTCGAGCATCCGGGCGAGGCGACATTCCCGGTGTCATGCCTGGTGGTGAAGCGCGGCGGCATGGTCGTGTTCTGCGCCGGCACCTCGGGCTACAACATCACGTTCGACGCACGCTACGTCTGGATGCGGCAGAAGCGCATCCAGGGTTCGCACTTTGCCCACCTGAAGCAGGCCTCGGCCGCCAACCAGTTCGTGCTCGACCGGCGCATCTATCCCTGTATGAGCGAGGTGCTGTCCTTCGAGGAAATCCCGAAGGCGCACACGATGATGTGGAAGAACCAGCACAAGCCCGGCAACATGGCGGTGCTGGTGAATGCGCCGAAGCCTGGGTTGAAGAATTTCGAGGATGTGGTGGAGGCGGGGCGGTAGGGCGCGCCGTCTGGTCGCAATGCGTAGGATGGGTTGAGCGCAGCGAAACCCATCACCTCTTGCGAGACCGGCGATGGGTTTCGCCGTCGGCTCAACCCATCCTACGCGCTTCAACCGCATCTTGACTTACTACGGATTATCCGTATCTATCCTTTGGCGATGCCCTTCGAATGGGATGAGACCAAGGCTGCCGAGAACTATGCCAAGCACGGCGTAAGCTTCGAGACGGCAACCGAGGTGTTCAGAGACACGTTCGCCGTTGAGCGGCTGGATGACCGCGAAGACTACGGCGAGGATCGTTTCATCCTGATTGGCATTGTGGACGGCACGGTGCTAACCGTCGTTTACACGGAGCGGAGTGATCGCATCCGCATCATATCGGCACGATAGGCAACAAAACGTGAGCAGGATGACTACTTCATCGAGAACAACTAAACGCCCGTTGCGTCCGATGACGCGGCAGCAGGTCGAGGACGCCGCCAAGTCCGACCGCGACAACCGGCCGCTGTCGCCCGCCGACCTTGGCCGCATGAAGCGCACGCCGCAGGTGAAGATCATTCGGCGCGCGCTCGGCATCAGCCAAGAGGACTTCGCGGCGCGCTATCAAATTCCGATCGGCACCTTGCGCGACTGGGAGCAAGGCCGTGTCGCGCCCGATCAAGCTGCGCGGGCGTACTTGACTGTCATTGCGCGTGACCCGGAGGCGGTGCGTAGGGCGCTCAATCCGGCGCAGCGGTCCGGTTCGTGAATTCGGCAATTGGTAAGGTGGTGCCGCAATTGCAAAGCGGACATTTGCGACGGTCTGATCGACGTCCGTTTTCGGGGGCAAATCGGACATCGGCCAGAGATTGCCGAACAAACGGCTAACCTCTCATCCACCGCACCAAATCCTTCACCGCCTCCTGCAACTTGAACTGCGGCTCGTAGCCGAGATGTTTCTTCGCCCGGCTCAAGTCCGCGTGCTCCGAGCGATTGGCGAGCGAAATCGCAGTCCCCTTCGGCGCCTCGAACTTGACCTTCGCGCCCGGCACCTCGGCTTGGATCGCCGCGGCCATTTCGGCGGGCGTGGTGAGGCGGCCCATCGTTACGTTGAAGATGCGGCTCCCCAAGTTCTTCGCGTCGAGCGCCATCACGGTCGCGCGCGCGGCGTCCTTGGAATAGACCCACTCCATAGCGCCCGGCGGCACGATCGCCTCCTTGCCGGCGAGCGCGTTCATGATCGCCTCGCGCATGACGTTCGAAGGGCCGCCGCCGCCCGAGCCGCTCCACGGCCCGAACGCGGCGCCGTAGCGCAATCCTGCGAACTCGATGCCGCACCATTTGGCATAGTTGAGGCCGAGGCTTTCGACCGCCTGCTTGGTCGCCGAGTAGAACGTGGTCGGCCGCGGGAACGACTCCTCCTTGCCGAAGTGGCCGCCATCCTCGCCGCCGGCGAGATAGTGGTTGAGCACGCTCGACGACGACACCACGACGCGCTTGAGGCCGAGGATGCGCGCGGCCTCGAGCACGTTCACTGTGCCCATGATGTTGAGGTTGATCGCGCTGTAAGGCTCGCGCTGCGCGCCCAGCGTCAACAGCGGGTTGGCGGCGGTGTGCGCGATCCGGGTGATGCCGTGGCTCTTGATCGCGTCGGCGATCGACAGCGGGCGCAGCACGTCGCCCGCGATCAGCGTCACCTTGGCGAGGTCGACGATCTGGCCGATGGCTTCCCGCTGCGCGGCGACGTCCATCAGCACCGGCGTCTCGCCGCGCTCGGCGAGAAGACGCGCGACCTGCGAGCCGATCAGGCCGGCGCCGATGACGAGTGTGGTCATGTGTGTTCCTCCCTCAGTCCTCTCCGCCGTCATTCCGGGGTGCGCCGTTAGGCGCGAACCCGAAATCCATACTCCCGGTGGTGGTTATGGATTCCGGGTTCGCCGCTGCGCGGCGCCCCGGAATGACGGTGGAGGGTGCTCGCCAGCAGGTCTAACGCGCGGTATTCTCCCCGCCAACCGACACCAAGAAAACCCCGGCGAGGACATCATGGCGAAATATCTTCTGGTCAGCTTCAAGACCTGCCCATGGGTGCAGCGCGCGGCGATCGTGCTGCGCGAGAAGAACACCGAGTTCGAGTTCCGCCACATCGACCGGGACAACCGGCCCGACTGGTTCCTCGCCATCTCGCCGCACAAGAAGGTGCCGGTGCTGAGCGTCGACGGGAAGGTGTCGCTGTTCGAGTCGAACGCGATCAACGAATACCTCGACGAAACCATCGAGCCGCGGCTGCATCCGGAGGACCCGGTGCTGCGCGCGGTCAACCGCGCGTGGACCGACTATCTGCCGACCTTCGCCGAGATGGTGACCAGTGCGGCGTATTCGGAAGACGAAGCCGAGTACAAGGAAGATGTCGCGAAAATCCCGCTCGCGTTCGCGCGGCTCGAAAGCGCGCTCGAGCAAGGCTCGGGGCCGTTCTTCAACGGCGAGAAATATTCGCTGGTCGATGCCGCCTATGCGCCGTTCCTGCAGCGCTATTATTTCCTCGACCGCATCAAGCCGCTCGGGGTGATCGAGAAATTCCCCCGCGTGAAAGCGTGGTCCGACGTGCTGCGCAAACGGCCTTCGACGCATTCATTCCCGGAGTCCGAGCTTGAAGCGCTCTATCGGGTGAATGTGAAGAACCGCAAGAAATATCTGTCGCAGTTCGTGGCCGACGTGGCGGTCGCGGCCGAGTAGGTCCCCGCTTCGCAGAACCGTCACGGCGCCGCCATCGGTTTGCGGTTGATTCCCGATCGTTCCGGAATTTCGCTACCCGACGCGTTTTGATGTAGAGCCGCCGCCTTGCCGGACGGTGCTCCGCAAGCCGGCGCATAACGGGAGGGCGCCGCCGTGCCATTGTCACCGAACTATGCGTTTAGTCCCACGACGAAAAAGTCCGCGGGCCACCGGCTGTTGCGGGCATCGGACGGCGACACTCTGATCGTCGAGCAGCCGATCCGGATGGTGTCGTGCGATACGCCGGAGAAGGCGCATTATGCGGGTGCGGCGCCGACCGCGCAGCCCAAGCTCGATCTCTGCCGGCAGCGGCTGCAAGGTGGCTTCTACAGCGCGTTGCCGGCTGCGCTACGCGATTACCTGATCGGCAAGCTCGGCCCGGACGCCGCCGAACGCCACATCAACGCGGCGATTGACGCGTCAGCGCACTTCGACGCCTTGGTCACGCGGCGTTTGACGCGGCCGGACGGCCGCATCCGCAAGACAGCGGTTCTTCCAAGTGGCGAGATCATCGACAGCTATGGCCGCATGCTTGCGTACATCGCGCCGTGGTTCGATGGGCCCCCGAACGACCCGCTGCCACCCATAAGCTCGCTGGAACGGCGCACGTTCAACGTCGACATGATCGCGGATGGCTGGGCGGCGTTCTTCCCGATCTATCCGTCGCTGCCCAAACTCAACGACATGCAGCTCGCCGTGAGCGCCGCGGAGCAGGCGTGGGACCAGAAGCTCGGCGCGTGGGACGAATACGGCGAGGACGTGCTGCTGGGCTACGAGTACCGCATGTGCATCAAGCTGGCGGCGGCGGCGGCGGCGACCGCGGCCGAGGGCCTCGACGGCGCGTTCCAGCGCGTTTGCGTGGACCTGCGCACGCTGCAGATTGTCGGCAAGCATGGATTCCCGGCAGTGCCGCCAAGCCTGCGGCTTTGGGTCTGGGACCAGGATGTCGCCGCTGCGACCGCGGCGCTTGGGCTTCATTGAAACTCTGGGCGCGGTTGCTGCGGCTCACTCTGCCGGCTGGAATTCCGCTTTCGTCTCGCGCCACTTCACGATCACGGTGTTCAGCTCCGCGCCGTAGATGAAGATCGACGCGGTGAGATAGAGGAACACCAGCGCCATCATTACCGAGGCGAGGCCGGCGTAGTACGTCACATAGGTATAGGCGAAGCCCGACAGGTAGTCGCCGAACAATTCGCCGGCCACCAGCCAGAGCACCAGCGTGACGGCGATGCCCGGCCAGATCTGCGACAGCGGGCGCCGGCCGGCCGGCAGCCATTTGTGCACGATGAACAGCGCCGCGACGAACACCGTGGCGGCTGTGGCGATCCGCAGGAAGTTGAACATCGGCCACAGCGGATTGAGCTGCGGCACGTAGCGCACCGCGGTCGTGAAAATCAGCGGCGCCAGCACCACCAAGAAAGCCAGCACCAGCAGGCCGATCGCCGCGATGATCACGTAGCCGATCGATTCCAGCCGCATCAGCCAGACGCTGCGCGTCTCTATCACGCCATAGGCGCGGTTGAGGCCGATGCGCAGGCTTTCGATGCCGCTCGACGCGAAGAAGATGGCCAGCAGCACGCCGATGGTCAGCACGTCGCCGCGCGCGGTGCCGAGCACGTTCTGCACCTCCTTGGCGAGCGGCGTCGCGACCTGGGTCGGCCACGCTTCGAGCAGGATTTGCGCGACCTCGTTGGCGAGGGCGATCGAGCCGAAATACGGCGCCAGCGCCGCGACCAGGATCAGGAACGGGAACAGCGACATCAACGCCGAAAGCGCGATGTGGCTGGCGATCGCCCAGCCGTCATCGGCGTTGAAGCGATTGAACGCATCCAGTGCGATCTGGTAGCAAAGGCGCAATATCCGCACGGCGTCCTCGCCCGGCAGCAGTGCTTTGGAATCGCGGATTATTGCGCGCTTGGCAAGAGGGATGAGTGACGCGCTGAGCAGGGCGGCAAACGCGAACAATCAGATTTGTCGCTGACCCTGGGTGATACTGCGTTTCTCCTGGATCGACGGGCAGGGCACTGAACCGTAGGAGCAGAACACACAACAGTCGCCCGGCTTCGGCTTGAGCCGCAGCCCGCAGCCTTTGCAATGATAGAAATATTGGCAGGCACCCGCAGACATGCGCTCCGTCGCCTGATGCCCGCAACCGGGACACGTGATCGTCGATACCGCGATCATGACCCGGCTTGGCTTGTCAGTTCCCGCAAACGTTTCACCTCGGCTTCCAGCGCGGCGAGCCGCCGGCCGGCTTCGGCGAGCGCGGCGTCGACATCGGCCTCTTCATAGCGTACCGGGATATGCTGTTCGCAGTTCGCGTCCCAGGCTGACACCGTGAACAGGACCGCCTGCTCCAGCCGCGCCTTGTAGTTCTCCGGCATCAGCTTGGCGATCAGCGCAGCGTCGCCTTCGATCACGCGCGCGGTGCCCCAGATTTTGACGCGCCGTTTGTGCGCGTAGTCGATCAGGAACAGATGCGCCTTGGCGTTGTCAGCAAGATTGCCTTGCGTGATGTACTGCCGGTTGCCGCGGAAGTCGGCGAAGCCGACGGTCTTGTCGTCGAGCACGCGGAGGAACCCGGGCGGCCCGCCGCGATGCTGGATGTACGGTTGACCTTCGGCATTGGCGGTGGCGAGAAACACGCTGATCTGCGCCTCGATGAATCCCTTGAGATCGGGCGTGATAGCGGTCTGCCAGCCGCCCCGCTCTTCCATCTTCCCGTACGCGCCGCGCGATCCCTTGCGGGCCTGGATCGCCTTCACGGTGGGCGTGAATGCGACGTCGCTCGAATGGATACGGTCGGTCGTCATAGTCCCAGCTCGCTCAGCGTTGGATGATCGTCGGGCCGCCGTCCCAGCGGCCAGTGGTACTTACGATCGTTGTCCTTGATCGGCAGGTCGTTGATACTGGCGATGCGCATCCGCATCAGCCCCTGCTCGTCGAACTCCCAGTTCTCGTTGCCATAGCTGCGGAACCAGCTCCCGCTGTCGTCGTGCCATTCGTAGGCGAAGCGCACCGCGATGCGGTTGTCGAGGAATGCCCAGACCTCCTTGATCAGCCGGTAGTCCAGCTCCTTCGTCCACTTGCGGGTCAGGAACGCCTCGATCGCTTCGCGGCCCTGAAAGAACTCGGAGCGGTTCCGCCACTTGCTGTCCGGCGTGTAGGCGAGCGCGACGCGCGCCGGGTCGCGGGTGTTCCAGGCGTCCTCGGCCATGCGCGCCTTCTGTGCTGCGGTCTCGGCATTGAAAGGCGGAAACGGCGGGCGGCTCATGACGCTCCCTCCAGCGGATTGCACATATCAGTGCCCGGCGCCGCGGATACTAGCCCACGCGGCGTTCACAACCGATCACGAAAATGCGTTTCACCAAGTGCTTTAATGGCTGCGATCAATTGCGCGAATGGTGTCGCAGATCGACGACATTTCATCGTCGGACACGGTGCGCGGATCGAGTTCGAAATAGCCATGCGGCAACCCGAGCCGCCACACCCGGATGCTCGGATCGCCAGCGGCGAGCCGGTCGACGATGCCCGTGGCGTCCACCGCGTGGATGCGGGCGCGATAGAGCGGGCTGCCGTCCGTGTCGGGCGCGACCTCGGTCCGAAGCCCGGAAACGCCGGCGAGCAACTCGCAGGCCACCTGCGCTCGCCGTTTCCAATCGGCATGGACCGCGCTGCGGTCCTCCCTCTGCCATACCTCAATCGCCGCTATCACGCTGGCGATGCCCTCCTTGCCGACCTTCATCGGCCGGCCGATGCCCGCATCCTGCATCAGGCATGCTTCGATCAGAGCGCGGCGGCCGGCGACGATGCCGGCTGTCAACGCGCCGTAGTTCTTGTGCGCGCTGGCGATGGCGAGATCGGCGCCGGCGCGCAGCGGATCGCCAAGATCGTGCTCGCCGGCGTGATCGACGATCACCGGAACGTCCGCGGCGTGACAGATCGCACAGAACTCCGGCAGGCCGATCATGCCGGTTTGCGCGGTGTGATGCGACACGACAAAGACCGCCGCTGCGGTATCGGACCCGATCGCGCGCCGCAAATCGTCAGGCGTGCAGCAATCGGCGCCGCCGATCAGGTCGGCTTTTGCGCCGGCCAGGCGGATCATCTGACTGACCAGCGTGCCGAAATTGGCGTCGTGCCCGCGTTGCAGGACTACGCGACTTTTCATGCCTGACGTGTCGGGAAGTTGCGCGATTCGCGCCGGGTCCGGACCCGTCATGGTGGCTGCCACCGCGACGGCGATGCCTGCCGCCGAACCGGCCGTCACGCAGCCCGCCTCGCAGCCGAACGCCGCCGCGATCTTGTCGCTGGCGATCGATTGCAGATACGCGATTTCGATCGGCTCGGGCAGGATCGCGAGCGCAGCGGCGGTTGCCGCTTGGTTCGGTGCGCCGCCGCCGAATACGCTGACCGGCCCGGCCGCATTTATGATCTTGCGCAGCGCGAATTTCATCTATCGTGCCGGTTCGGCGCAACGTGACAAGGGCGGATCATCATGGCGGGCAGGCCGCGTCTCGAAGACTACCCCGAAATCCGGGAGAATTGGGCGGAGGCCGTGTTCGAAGGCCGTGCGCGATGTGCTGTCACGATCAAGAGCGGGCACGAGCTGATCTCCGACGAAGCGCCTGGTTTCGCGGGCGGGGCCGGCGGCGCCAACGCCGGGCCGACGCCGAGCGGCCTGCTAGTTGCGGCGTTTGCCGCCGACATTCCGGTGATGCTGCAGCGCATCGCCAACGAGATCGAGCTCGACATCAAGTCGATGAAGGCCAAGGTGTCGATCGAATACAGCCCGCGCGGCATCGCCGGATTGCCGGGCTACGATCCCGGCATGTCGAAGGCGGTGAGCGACATCTGGGTGGTCACTGACGGCCCTGCGACGCTGGTCGAGGAACTCAAGTCGGAATACTTGCGGCGTTGTCCGCTGTATGCGCTGTTCAAGAACAGTGGCTGCACCATGGTCGACAACTGGCATATCGCGCCGCGGTGATCCCCGTCACTGCGCGGTGATTTTCGCGGTTTTGATCACCGGCACCCACTTGTCCAGTTCGCTCTTGAGGAAGCGCCCCATCACCGCCGGCGTCAGGTCGGCTTCGGGCGGCAGCTCATTTCCGAGGTCCATCAGCCTCTTGCGCGTTGCCGGGTCCGCGAAAGCTGCGCGGGCCGCCTCGTTCAACTTGGCGATGGCTGCGGTCGGCGTGCCCTTCGGCACGAACAGCGCTTGCCAGCCCTGCGCCTCGAACTTCAAGCCCTGCTCCTCCGCAGTCGGCACGTCCGGCAGCACGGGCACCTTGCGGTTTCCCGCGATCGCGAGCGGCTTCACGGTGTTGGCCTGGATCTGCGGCACTGCTTCGGTGGTGTTGTTGCAGGAATAGTCGATCTGCCCGCCAATCAAGGCATTCATCGAGGGCGCGGAGCCGCGGAACGGAATGTGCTGCGGTGTTGTGCCGGTCAGTTCGCTGAGATACGCGCAGGTCAGGTGAGACTGCGCGCCAACTCCGCCGGAGCCATAGTTGAGCTTGCTGGCGTTCGCCTTGAGATAAGTGATGAACTCCCGGAAGTTCGCGACCGGCAGGTCCTTGCGGGTGATGACCACCATCGGTTGCTGCACCGACATGATGACCGGATCGAAATCCTTGATCGGGTCATAGGGCAGGCTCGTGTACATTGCGGTGGCCGCGACATTCGGACCGAGCGAGCCCACCACCACCGTATATCCGTCGGACGCCGCCTTGGCGACACGCGCCGTGCCGATCGTGCCGCCGGCGCCAACCACCGTTTCGATCACGATCTGCTGGCCGAGCGTGCGCGACATGTGGTCGGCCATAATGCGGGCCACCACGTCGGTCGACCCGCCGGCGGCGAACGGAACGATGAACGTGACGGGCTTCTCAGGAAATGCGGAAGCCGGGGTGAGCGCGGCACCAAGCGCGGATACGGCGATGGCAGCCATTTTGCCGAAAGGATTCATTGTGACCCCCGTCGTGGGTCACGAGCTTTGCAACAATTGGCCCGCTTCACAAGGATCGAGAATGTGCAAATGCTCAGGCAGCCTGACCGCAGGTTGCGCAGAGTTTACGCCGCCTGCACGTTCGTCAGGAAGCGCTGCACCTCGGTCTCGAGGTTCTCGGCCTCGACGGCCAGCGCGTCGGCCAGCGCCTTGACGTCGCCTGCGGTGGTGCGGGCCTCGTTCGAGGTGCCGGCGACGCGGCTCATCGCTTCCGCGCCGCCCTGCGCTTCCACCGAAGCGCGGTGGACGCCCTCGGCGATCGACGAGACCGCCGCGTTTTGTTCCTCGACGGTGATCGAGACGGTCGAGGCGATGTCGGACATGTCGCGGATGATGACGTTGACCTGCTCGATGCCCTGCGCCGCGCCGGCTGCGGCGGACTGGATCTCGCCGATCTGCTCGGCGATCTCTTCAGTCGCCTTGGCGGTCTGCCCGGCGAGCGACTTCACCTCGGAGGCCACCACCGCGAAGCCGCGGCCGGAATCGCCGGCGCGCGCCGCCTCGATGGTGGCGTTGAGCGCCAGCAAGTTGGTCTGCGCGGCGATCGCCTGGATCAGGCCGATCACCTCGCCGATCCGGCTGGCGGCATTGCCGAGGTCCGTCATGGTCTGCGCGGTGCGTTGTGCTTGCGATACGGCGCGCCCCGCGACGTCGGTCGACTTGCCGGCCTGGCTTGCGATTTCGCCGATCGACGCGGCGAGTTCCTCGACCGAGCTCGCCGCCGCTGTGACGTTGTGTGAGGCGGCTTTGACGCTGGTTTCGGCGGTTTTCGCTTCCGCCGATACCGCATCGGCCGCGCCGTTGAGCTTGGTCGCGGACTGTTCGAGCTGCACCGCCGCGCCGCGCAGCTTGCCGAGCGCCTGCTGCACCGAGCTGCGGAACGTGCCGATATTCGACGCGATGACGTCGGCGCGCTGCTGCTTGGCGTGCGCCGTGGCGATCTGGTCGCCCGCCAGCCGCTCGCGCTCGATCATGTTGTCGCGGAACACGATCACGGTGCGCGCCATGGCGCCGATCTCATCTTGTGCGCGGGTGGCGGGAATACGAGCGGCGGTGTCGCCATTGGCGAGCTGCTTCATCGCGCCGGCGAGCCCGTTGAGCGGGCGCGTGATGCTGCGGCCGATCAGCCAGCTGAAGCCGAGCCCGATCAGCACGGCGGCACAGCCCACCAGGATGATGATGCTCTTGGTGCGCGACAGCGACTCGTTGAGCTGGGTCGCCGCGGTCACGGCATTGAACCGAGCCGAGGCGATGATGTCATCGGTCACCGGCATCATGCTGCGCAAATCGAGATCGAGCGACGTGACGTCCGCTCTGACCGTGCCGGTGCTTTGCATCCATTCCGCGAAAGTGTCGGCGTAGGTCTTGACCTGCTGATTCAGGCCTTCCTTCATGATCTCCGCGGCGATGATCGAGCCCAGCGTCTGGTTGAACGCCTGAAGCTCCATCTGGAACGAGGTGCTCGCGATGCTGGTGCGCGTCAGGCGGTATTCGCTTTCGTGTCGGCGCATCTCGACCAGCGAAATCAGGAGCTTCTGCGCGTCGGCCTTGGTCAGCCAGCCCATGTCCTCGTTGATGATGCGCTCGACCGCGGTCGCGGCCTGGCGCATGCGCTGGCGAATTCCTTCGTCGTCCGAGTAGCCGAGCTGCTTCTGCTCGTCGACCAGGTGATCGAACCGCCGCTTGCCCGCCGTCAGGCGCTGCCGAAGCCCTTCAATCTCGGCGCGCGCGGCTGCATTGACCGAACCCTCGACCCGTACCAGGCTGTTTAGGGCGCGCTTGTGGACGTCTTCGAACGTTTGGATCAGTTCATTGCTCGGCTGCCAGGCGAAATCGCGCAGCAGGATGCGCATGCTGCCGAGCGCGTTCTTCAGGTCATGGCTGGTGTCGGCGAGCGTGTTGGCCTGCTTCACGCTATTGAACTCGTTCTCGACCTCGGCCTGCCCGGTGGTGAAGGCGGTACCGTTGGCGAGAAATCCCAGCAGCGGGATGGCAGCAAGAGCGATGATGCGGCTGCGGACCGTCAAACCCGTGACCAGGCGGAGCGCCAAGAATTTCATGAGCCGCGCTGTTTCTCGCGGCGCGCCGATCACGCCGCGTGCAACCGGATGGTAATCAGGTGCTTAAAAAAGGCTCAAAATAGTTAATAATCTCGAAAATCAGGTCCGTCCGTCCGTCCATGGCGCGTTTTTGCCCGCCACAGCGCTGTCGATAGAGGCAACATGCGCCATTGCCGGCTTGGTTTGTGCGCCGCACAATGAGGCATCAGCGCTGGAGCCTGACAATGCCGCAAGCCGCCACCACCACCCCGGTCGCCGCCGGGCATGACCTTGTGACCCTGGCGTGCAGCGCGGCCGCGGCGGCGGAGGCGATCTTTTCCGATGCCGCCGCCAAGGTGCGCGAGCGAGTCGCCGTCGATGGTCGTATCGTCAGCCGCACGTTCGATCGCGAGCAGCGCGCCACCCATGGGCTCGCCTGGCTCGCGACCTACGTCGAGGCGGTACGCCAACTCACCGCCTACGCCGAGCGAATGCAATCAACCGGGCGCCTCGGGGAAATCGAGGAGTTGTTGGTCCGCATCGGTCTCGGCGAATATCTCGCGCAGATTCTTGGCGGCATTCCGATCAGCCAGGGCGAAATCGTGCGCCTGTCCGATCTCGGTCTGACGGCGCAAGCGGTTGCCGCCCGCGTCACGCCCGAGGTCGACATGCTGATCGCGTCGGGCAATACGGCGATCCGGCGCGCCCGTCTCGTCGAACTGATGCGCACCAACAAGACCGCGACGGTCGGCGTTTGCGGCCTCGACGACACGCTGGAATCGATCCGCGAGGAAATGCGCAAGTTCGCCGACAGTGAGGTGATCGACCACGCGCAGGGCTGGCACCGCACCAACAGCTATATCCCGATGGATGTGATCGGCCAGATGGCGGACCTCGGCGTGTTCGGCCTCACCATCCCCGAGGAGTTCGGCGGCATGGGGCTCGGCAAGGTATCGATGTGCGTCGTCTCCGAGGAATTGTCGCGCGGTTACATCGGTGTCGGCTCGCTCGGCACCCGCACTGAGATCGCGGCCGAACTCATTCTCGGCGGCGGCACCGACGAACAGAAGAAGAAGTGGCTGCCGAAGCTGGCGTCCGGCGAAATCCTGCCGACCGCGGTGTTCACCGAGCCGAACACCGGCTCCGACCTTGCATCGTTGAAGACGCGTGCAACACGTGATGGCGCGAAATACAAGGTGCAGGGTAACAAGACCTGGATCACGCATCCGGTGCGCGCCGACCTGATGACGCTCCTGGTGCGAACCAACCCGAAGGAGCCCGGCTATCGCGGCCTCTCCATGCTGCTCGCGGAAAAGCCGCGCGGCGATGACAACAATCCGTTCCCGGCCGAGGGAATGACCGGCACCGAGATCGAGGTGCTTGGCTATCGCGGCATGAAGGAATACGAAATCGCGTTCGACGGCTTCGAGGTCGACGCGGCAAACCTGCTGGGCGGTGTCGAGGGTCAGGGCTTCAAGCAGCTCATGGCAACCTTCGAGTCGGCCCGCATCCAGACCGCGGCGCGGGCCATCGGCGTGGCGCAGGCGGCGATGGAGCAGGCGCTCAGCTACGCGCAGAACCGGGTGCAGTTTGGCGAGCCGATCGTTTCGTTCCCGCGCGTTGCCGACAAGATCGCGATGATGGCGGTCGAGATCATGATCGCGCGCCAGCTCACCTACTACGCGGCGCGGGAAAAGGACTCCGGCCGCCGCTGCGACCTCGAGGCTGGCATGGCGAAGCTCCTCGCGGCGCGCATCGCCTGGGCGAACGCCGACAACGCGGTGCAGATCCATGGCGGCAACGGTTTCGCCATGGAGTTCCCGGTGTCGCGCATCCTGTGCGACGCGCGCATCCTGTCGATCTTCGAGGGCGCAGCGGAAATCCAGGCTCACGTCATCGCGCGACGGCTGCTGGATGGCAGCAACTGACCTTTCCACGTCATGCCCGGCCATAGCCGTCGAAGGACGGCGTCGCTTCGCTCGCCTACGTGCCGGGCATCCACGTCTTTGCGGCGAGCATGGAAACGGCTTTCAGGGAGGCCATCCATGCCGTGGCGCGAGGTGTCGACGATGAACAGCGCGTGAGTTTGTTGGATTGGCGATGCAGGAAGGGGCAAACCGGCGGGAACTGTGCCGGCGGTTCGGGATACACCCCGACACGGGCTACAAGTGGCTTGGCCGGGCGGCGGCTGGTGACGAGCTGGCGGAACGTTCGCCAGACCTGCGCATTGAGTGAGCGGAAGGTCTTCCCCCGCCCCCCGCGATTAGACCTTCCAGACGCACGCAGAAGCCCTGGTTCTCTCAGAGCCGGGGCTTTTGCGCGACAGGAGATGATCGCGGTGACGGCCTGTGGATGTGGCGCGCGTTCCAGGTCTCGGGAAGGCCAGTGCCAGACCGGCCGGCTATGGGGCACTTAGCGACGCGCTCAACGTCGGAAAGGTCCGCAAACGGACATCGCCGCCTTTGCTCGCACATACATGCATTTGGAACAGACGCACTTCGGCAACGTTGGCTAGATGGGAGACTTCCATGAGCGACCGAAGAAGAGACCGCCCCCTCATCGCTATCGCCGTCGGCGTGCTCGTGACGGTCACCGTTTTCTTCATCGGATACAGCTACAAAACCAGCGACAACATGGACCGGTCGGCGGTGAGCACTGGAAGCTCCACGAGCCAGATCAGCCCGAACAATTTGAAAGATAAGGCTACGGACAAGCCTGCCACCACCGGCAGCGACGTTCCGCCAGCCGCGCGGCAATAATCTCGAATGTCACCAAAGGCCTCGTCCCGCTGATTACAGGGAACGCGGGCCTCGCAGCCCCGTTTTCGTGCCGCGAGCGAAACAAAGGATCTGTACGATGACCTTTCAGGAAAACGACGACATGAACATAAACCGCCAGATCAATGAGAGGCGGCGCGGGGATGCAAGATGGGGCGTTGGATCGATCCTTCTCGGCTCTCTCGCTGCGCTCGCATTCATTTTCGGCATCTTCTACATGCTGAGCGACCGCAATCCGAACATGGCGAACAGTGGACGTCCTGCAATCACGACCAACTCTCCGCCTGTGATAGCACCCACACCTATACCGGGCGAGACCACGGGTTCTGGCGCCGCTGCACCTTTTGTGCCGCCCGCGACGAACCTGTAACACGCCTCACACGGCCGATGCGTGGGAAAGAGGCCCGCCAAACCTCAGAGGCGGGGATTCTGTTTTACGTCTTGCCGCGCGGCTCTATGGAACAGCGCTTCTTCAGGCGCGTTCTACTTTCATGGTGCGCTTGGCCTTCAATTGTCCTGAATACAATGTGTCGGTAATCGTACCGATCAAAAAAGCGCATTTTCTTGCCGTCACCAATAATTTGCTGCCGTCGATGTCATGCACATGCTGTGGCAAAGTGCATGGGTGGCGTATCAATCAAAGAATGCAGCTAGCGTCTCGGAACATGATCGCCGTCGGGACCAGATCCAATACACCACGGTAGAAGCTGGAGAATGAATCATGAGCGCATCCACCAACGACACGAAGCTCCTTGGATGGGTCATCTGCATTTGCAGCACGCTCTTTGTAGTGTCGCTCTTCGCCGTCTCACTC
The DNA here is from genome assembly GCA_963814215.1 of uncultured Alphaproteobacteria bacterium. Taxonomy (GTDB): domain Bacteria; phylum Pseudomonadota; class Alphaproteobacteria; order Rhizobiales; family Xanthobacteraceae; genus Z2-YC6860. The sequence goes on from CAWFCM010000031.1 coordinate 54,209, forward strand.
GAAGAGACGCAATTGGCTGGAAACACTGAACTCACAACATCCATGAGATAAGCGGCATTCTTGACGCCACCTCTGCACCGCGTCGCTCAATCTAATTGTTTGAAATGAACAAGAAGCCCCCAGACTATTTCCGGGGCCTTCTTTGTTATCAGTCGCGCTGGAGGGCGGCTGATTGTTGGGACAACGGCGATGTGTCGCTCGCGTCTGCCGTTACCGCAGCAGCATGAAAGCGACAATGAGTACGACCGGAACGCCCATCAACCACAGAAGGATCGGCATTGAAAATACTCCATAGGTTCCATTGCTCTATCGGCAACCGAGGGCGACGAGATAAGTTCCGATCGAGGCAAGCGACAGGCGCCACATTTGAGTGTTGTGAGTCTTGTCTCCTTCAGCCATCGAAGCGGTACGGCGCCCCTGCTCGGCTAGATCGTTCGCGTGAATTATTTCTTTGATCCAGTCCTAGCAATTGTGCAGTGCAGCACCAGTTGATGTTGCGGGCAGTTGCCGCCATTGAGCCGAGGAACATCGTGGTCCACTTGCGCGAAGCACTCGCTAAGCTCGGCCGCGGTGGATTTCAAAAGATCATGCAGGGCGTGAACGGCAGGCTCATCGGCGACCCGGTCACGCGGTTGCGCGAAACACGCGGTTTCGGCTGCAACCCCGGCAACCTGCGGATGATGCGATATCTCCCACCGGCACTGGCGGAACACCCCGCGCTCGTTGTCGTGTTGCACGGATGCACCCAAAGCGCCGCCGGTTATGACCTCGGGGCCGGATGGTCCACGCTGGCCGACCGCTACGGCTTCGCCCTGTTGCTGCCCGAGCAACAGCGTTCGAACAATCCGAATGGCTGCTTCAACTGGTTCCTGCCCGAGCACAACCGGCGCGGCGAGGGCGAAGCGCTTTCGATCCGGCAGATGATTGAACGCGTCATCATCGAACATGGCATTGACCGGTCCCGCGTTTTCATCACGGGGCTGTCGGCGGGTGGGGCAATGACCTCGACCATGCTCGCCTGTTACCCGGAAGTGTTCGCGGCAGGCGCCATCATCGCCGGACTGCCTTACGGCGCGGCCACGAACGCCAAGCAAGCGTTCCAGAGCATGTATCAGAGCCCAACGCGTGCCGCCCGCGATTGGGGCGACCTCGTGCGGCAAGCCTCGCCACAAAAAGGGCCTTGGCCACGCGTTTCCGTGTGGCACGGCAGCGCCGACACAACCGTCGTTCCCTCGAACGCGCGGGAGATCCTTAAGCAATGGACCGACGTGCACGGGCTGTCGCTTACGCAATCGGCCCACGAGACGGTCGACGGCTATCCGCGCGAATTCTGGACCGACCCTTCGGGACTTGAGCGGATCGAGTCCTACACCATCACCGACATGGCGCACGGAACGCCGCTCGCGACAAGAGCACGCGAGGGCGCGTGCGGCATGACGGGTCCGTTCCTGTTGCAGGTTGGAATTTCTTCCTCCTACCACATCGCGAAATTCTTCAACATTGCGGGCGCACCCCTCACAGAGCGCGCGCGGGCATACACGTCAGTGACGATGGCCCCCATAGTCGAACGCGACCCGCGCGCCGCCGCACCACCGGTGTTGGAGGGCGAGCTGCTCGACCCGGAGCCCGAGCCCGTGCCGGGTTTTGGGACGAGGCCGCCGCCCGCCTTTGAGATTGGTGCGGTGATCAACCGGGCTTTGAAAGCCGCGGGGCTCATCAAGAACTAAGCACCTCGAAAGGCGCTCCTCGGCGGGACTTTACATGCGCGTCCTTTGATGGAGAACGGCGGACGCGAATGTTCCGGAGGCGATACGTCTTATGACAATAGCCTCCTTATGAAATTGCCGTCGCGCCGCGGTCTAGGGAACTTTAGGGGTTGCACAGGGTTGCCATGCCAACGGAGAACCCTCATGAGCAACCAGGATCTTGGTCGCGAGGCCGCGACGACGCGCGCCCCCGATAGCAAAGCGAAACTCATCAAGGACGCCGCGACCGAAGCGATCACTCGCGCGTCCGGTGTCGCACGCGAAGCCGGATCGAAGGCCAAGGAGGCCGCTTCCGACACCGCCACGACCATGACCGACCATGTCAAGGAGCTGATCGACAAACAGATCGGCTCCGGCGCCACGATGGCTGGGCACTTCGCGAACTCCATCAAGCTCGCCGCCGACGATTTAGGAAAGCAGTCTCCCGCGCTGGCCGGTTTTGTTCACCAGTTCGCGGACAAGGTCGAGGACTACGCCGAGGACATGCAGGACCGAACCGTCGAACAACTCGTTCGCACCGCCTCCGATTACACGCGCCGCCAGCCGGCGCTCGTCTTTGGTCTTGCCGCGGTCGCCGGCTTCTTCCTCTTCCGCACCGTGCGGAGCGCCTCCGACCAGACGAGCGCGCCGCCAATCCAGCCCGCGCAAGCCTGGGGCCAAGAGCAGAACCATGGCTGATCGTGTCAAGGATACCGCGTTGCCTCGCGCCCTGTCGGACGTGGTCAGCGATTTGGCCGACCTCTTTCAGAAGGAGTTGCGGCTCGCGCGCACCGAGCTTTCCGAGAAGCTCTCCAACAAACTCCGCGCCGGGATCTGGATGTCGGCTTCGGCAGCCTTTGGTGCTGCCGCGGCCCTGTTGATCCTCCAGGCATTGGTCTTCGCCATCGCTTCTTACGGAATCGCCATGCACTGGGCGTGCCTGATCGTAGCAGCCGCGCTGGCCGCACTTGGCGGGTTCGCCTTTGCCATGGGGCGCGCCGATGCGGTCGAGGATCTGACCCCCACCCGGACCATCCATCAGGTCAAGCAAGATTTCGCGACCGCCAAGGAGCAACTGTCATGAACGACACCGTTTCCAACACAAGCGACTGGCTCCTCGGCGCCATGAAAAAAAATCCGGAAGGTCTGCTTTTGCTCGCGGCCGGTGCGGCGCTGCTGCTGCGTAAAAGCGGCGCGTTGGCGCCTTCAAACGGGCGACCCCGGCAAGGTTCCGGGACAAGTGGAATTTCAAAAGCCGTCTCCGGCGCCCAAGAATTCGCATCCAACGTCGCCGACCGGGCTTCGGAAACGGTTAGTTCGGTGGCCTCCTCCGCGACGGACTTTGCCGGCAAAGCCGGGCGCGCGGTGGGCGAGCAATCGGGCCGGGTCGCGCAACAGGCGCAATCAACATTCCAGGGCACGGTTAAACGCATCCTGCAGGATCAGCCGCTCGCGATCGCCATCGCCGGCATCGCGGCAGGCGCGGCGATCGCCGCCACTTTCCCGGCGACGGAATTTGAGAAGGAGCATCTCGGTCCGCTGGGCGATGAAGTGTCCCACGCAGCACAGCGGGTCGGCGGCCAGTTGAAGGACGCAACCGCGAAAGCGGGCGAAGCGCTCAAAAACGCCGCCGATCAGCGCGGGCTCAACACCGACGGACTGAAAGAAGTCGCGTCCGAAGTCGCAGGCGCCTTCAGCAGTACCATCACCGGCGCCGCGGAAAGCCCCTACAGTGGCGAGACCCGCCCGCGTGGGCCAGGCGAACGCAAGGGCGGGCCGTCCCATGGATAATTCGCTCCGGCAATGCGAACGCGACGTCGAGGCCGCGAGGGCGAAGCTTGCCGATGACCTCGCCGTGCTGCGATCTCCTGCAACCGTCGCTTCGTTCACCGAGAGTTTGAAAGACACCGCGCTCGATGCGAAGGACGCCGTGATCGAACAAGCGAAGGACGCGGTCCGCTCGAAGGTGAGCAGTTTTGTCGACGAGCTGAAAGCGAAAGCCGCGGCCAACCCTGCCGCCGCGCTGACGATCGGCGCCGGGATTGCCTGGCACGTGGTCCGCCATCCCCCAATCGCAACCGCCCTGATTGGCGCCGGCCTCTACAGCCTGTGGCGAAGCCAGGCCGTGCCTTCCAACACGGACTACTTTGAGCACGGCAAAGAGCGGCTGAAGGAGCAGGCGAGCGAGCTCGGCGCGAGCGCCATGGATATGGCCTCTGAGATGGGCGATGTCGTTGCCGCCAAGGCGGGCGAGCTGGCCGATACTGCCAAACAGACCGTGCAGGGCTGGTCGCAAAACGCAGCCGATTCCGCAGCCAACGCCGGCGCCGCCGTCAAGATGGGCATTGAAGCGGTGGCCGCTCCCGCGCGACGCGTGGTGCACGATGTCAGGGACGGGGTGGACACCGCCGGGCGTACGGTGCGCGACCTCACCAATCGGGCCGGACAGGCAACGGCGGAGGGGGCACAGCATGTCTTAGGCGGAGCAAAATATGCCGCCTCGCGCGCGACGGCCGCCGTCGATGATATGGCGGAAGACGCGTTGGCCTCGGGGCGCGACATCGTCGCGCTGAGCGAAACCCGCGACAAGGTCTTGCTGGGTGTTGCGGGCCTGGCCGTGGCCGCCGCGCTGGGCTTGGCGTACCAGAAGCGCGTTGCCGAACAGGTGGAATAGGTTTTCGCCCGAGCACAGAGCAGCCAACCCGTGCGTCTCTCGGCAGCCTATGATCTCGCGAAGGAGGCCCTCCTTTCTTTCATCGAGGATGAGGCACTCAGCCGGGGCGCTGCGATAGCTTTCTACACGGTGACCTCGATCGCGCCGCTGCTTCTGATTGTTATCGCCATCGCAGGATTGTTCTCGGGTGAAGAAGCCGCGCAAGCGGCTATCACGGCGCAACTCAGCGGCCTCATGGGCCCACAGACCGCGCAATTTCTGGAGACCGCGGTCACCAACGCATCCGCGCAGTCCTCGAGCGGCTGGGCCATGCTTGCGGGGATCGCCGCGCTCATCGCGACCGCGTCGGGCGCGTTCGGCGAGATACAATCCGCCTTGAACGTCATCTGGAAGGCGGAGGCCAAGGGCACGACGGTCACGCGCCTGATCCAGGCGCGTGCCGCAAGCCTCGGCCTCGTCGCGACACTCGGCTTCCTCCTCGTCGTCTCGCTCGCCGCCAGCGCCGCCATCACAGTCTTCGGGCAACGGCTCGATGCGGTCCTACCCTTCGGCCAGTGGGTGGCGGCTGGGGTGAATACCGCGATCTCCTTCGCCCTGCTGTCGGTGCTGTTCGGAGCGGTTTACAAGATTTTGCCGGACCGCAAGCTCGCCTGGCGGGACGTCGTTTTAGGCGCGGGCGCGACGTCCGTCCTGTTCATCGCGGGAAAGTCGCTGATCGGCTGGTACATCGGCAGCAGTGACATTGCATCGACCTACGGCGCGGCCGGCTCGCTCATCGTGCTGCTGTTGTGGGTCTATTACTCGGTGCAGACTTTCCTGCTGGGGGCGGAATTGACGAAGGCCTTCGCCAACCGCCACGGGAGCAAGCGCGGCAACCCTGTCCCGAGCGAAGCTTGAGCGAGTCGTTGCAAGTTAATCCTTTGAAGACAATCCAGCGAGGTTGAAGTGCTTCTGAATGCCATGCTTCGCGCTGATTAAGACGCGCTTACATTCTGATGACATCACAACGCCGGGCGCTGCGGCAAATTCAGCGTCCCAGTTTGCCAGCCCTGAGCCGTCTTCTAACGGGCTCACCTTCGTTACAGAGACGCCTTGGCACTCAGCGTGAGCCTGCAACGCTTTAGTCAAGGCTGCCTCAAGCTCTTCCGCCGTCTTGTTCAGCTTGCGAGACATGGGTTTGCGTGTGGTTGTCATCCTGCTCACGCGACCATGCGCTCAGCTTCCTGGTCCGTCGGGATGCGCCCTTGCGGCGTCAGCTTATCGACCACCTGGGGAAGTTCCTGGCTTAGCCCTGCGAGCAGCTCTTCGCGTGACATTCCGGTCTGCTGCATCAGCCAGGAGATGCGCTCTTCTCCGAGCGCGCGCTCCAACTCTGTGGGCTGGATGGGGTTATTTTCACCCGTCGAAACCCAACTGTTGGCTTTGTCGCTGAGCCCATTGTCCTGAAATTGCTTCAGCAGATCGCCAAGCCCGCCGCTGAGAATGCCGCCGGCAGCGCCACCACCCAGTAGCCCGCCGAGACCGCCTTGCAGCAATCCACCCAAGCCGCCAGCTTGACCACCAGGAGTGCTGCCGCCGCCAAATATTTCAGAGAGGTTTTTGCCCTTAAACGTCTTGTAAGCGAGCAAGCCGAGCAGAGCCATGGTGATGGGGGACATGCCGCCGCCGCGCCGCATTCCGCCGCCGAGAATTCCGTCGAGCAAACCCATTCAAACCTCCTGCGTTCATCCGGTAGTGAACCCAAGAGGCGGCGAAACGTTCCCGTTTGTACTAAGCAGGTTTTTGCTGGCTCCCCAACGGATGGATAATGAAAACGGCTAGCGCCAGCATCATCCGTAACCTCGATCCGTTGGGTCGCCTGAGAATCTCTGCTTAGGCACGCAAGTGAGGGAGGGGCTTAGTGGACACTGTTGTCTGCTCGCCCCGCAAAAAGGGAAAGATTTGGCTGTTGTCGCTGATGGGGCGGTCATAAAAAGCAAAAGCGAACAGCAATAGCGAGAGCGCGCTTGTCAGAAGAATGGTGTTCCCCTTATCCCAGCGTAAGCCGTCTCGACGCCGCTTCTGCATCGCCTGATAATCTGTATGTTTGTTATCGTTCATTGCGTCACTCATTGTTCGACAACGTCCCTGTTCGTTGAACGTTCCTCCCGGACTGATTCAGGAGCTTTGGCCGTTGCGGCGTCGGGCTCTCGACTCAGGCAGCCGGGCGCAGCACTACCTTGAAATGTCGAAAGAGGCCGCTACGCGAGCGCCAGCGACGGGTGCGTGTTCATGGGTAGCCGGAGTGTCTGCTTCTGGGCCGAGGGGGAGCTACGCCCGGTATCCCAACTCCCGCAGGGACATCGCGATCGCCTTGCGGAACGGTGTATACGGGACTTTTCCGATCGCCGCCTCGAGCTTGCTGCCGTCGATGCGGTGCGGGACCTTCCACAGATACTCGAGTTCGGCGAGCTCGCGGCCGAGCGCCATGAGTTGTCCGATCGTCTTGAGCGTCCACCAGCTCATGTGGCGCACGTTGACCTTGTTGCGCGTGGCTGCTTCGATCGCGTCGGTCATCTCGCGCCCGGTTACGGCGTAGCCGGGAAACCCGAAGGTCTCGAATGCGGCGAAGTCCGCGCGCCGCTCCGCGAGTTGCACCGCAGTTTCGGCAAGATCGGGCACATACGCCCACGGGTGCATCACATTGTCGGGGCCGGGATAGGTGATGCGGTTCTTCTCCAGCTCCTTCACCACCACCAGGTCGAACCACGAGCCGCGCCCCGAGCCGAAGAAGTCGCCGGCGCGCAGCACGATCGCGCGCATGCCACGGTCGCAGGCTTCGCGGATGCGTTGCTCAATCTCCGCACGCATTTTTCCCTTGCGTATCGACGGCTGCATCGGGGTGTTCTCGTCGATCACCTCTGGCATGGTGCGGCCGTAGTTCCACACGCTGCCGGGGAACATCAGCGTCGCGCCGCTGCCTTCCGCCGCGGCGATGCCGGCATAGGCGTGCGAGAGCGCGTCGCGCTGCCACATGGTGATCGCCGGGTTGAGCGCGTTGAGCACGATCGCGCAACCCTGCGCCGCCTCGATCGCGGCGTCGCGCGTGACGATTTCGACCACCTCGGTGCCGCGCGCCGCGAACGCGGCCTTGCCCGGCCGCACCAGGCTCTTGACGCGCCAGCCGGCATCGCGGAACGCCTCTGCGGCGGCGTGGCCGAAGCGCCCGCCGGCACCCATGACCAGGATGCTGTCGCTCATGATAGCACCTCCGGCGGGACATGAAGCTTCAGGACATGGCATTCAGCGGTGCGCGGTGATATCTGCACCGGCATGGGACAGTTCTTGTCGCAATACATCGTTCCCATCGCGATCGGCGCGGTGGCCATCGTGCTGCTGCTCGGCCTCATTAACATGATGCGCGGCGGCTCGCCCAACACGTCGCAAAAGCTGATGCGGCTGCGCGTGCTGCTGCAGTTCGTCGCCATCGTCATCATCATGGCGACGATTTGGGCGATGGGCCGCTGAAGGTTCAGCGATACGGCGCCGCCCGCATATATTCTTCTTTCTTGGCCTTCGGCTTTTTCGCCTTCTTCGCTTTTTTCTTCGCCGACGCCATTTCCTGGTGCTCGGAGGCCTTGGCGTGATGCGCGAACGCCGGCGGCGCGGCGGCGGGGATCACGAGCAGGCCGGCGGCGAGCGCTATGGCCAGCAATGGCATCAGGAATGGCATGGGTTTCTCCCTCATTGGTTTCAGGTCATTGGTTAAAGGTCGCATTCGGGTAGAATAGAGCCTACTCCAAAATCGAACGAAACGCGCTCACGAGGCAAGCCATGGTCGTCCTGAACCGCATCTATACGCGCACCGGCGACGACGGCACCACCGCGCTTGGCTCCGGCGACCGCCGCAAGAAATACGACCTGCGGGTCTCGGCCTACGGCACGCTCGACGAGGTCAACGCAGTGCTCGGCATCGTGCGGCTGCACACGGCGGGTGATGCGGCGCTCGATCCGGCGCTGGCGCGTATCCAGAACGACCTGTTCGACGTCGAGGCCGATCTGTGCTTGTCCGAGAAGGGGCCGGGCGGCGAGCGGCTCACTGTCACCGACGCGCAGGTCGAGTGGATCGAGCGGGAGATCGATCGGCTGAACGCCGACCTCGCGCCGCTTCGCTCGTTCATCCTGCCGGGCGGCAGCGGGGCTGCTGCTTATATGCATCTTGCCCGCACCATGTGCCGGCGTGCCGAGCGCATCATGGTGCAACTGCGCGATCAGCCGGGCGAGTTGGTCACCGACGCCTCGCTGAAATACGTCAACCGGCTCTCGGACTTCCTGTTCGTCGCCGGCCGCTACGCCAACGACAAGGGCGCGCGCGACGTGCTGTGGGCACCGGGGCAGAACCGATAGCGTGTCATGCAGCGTACGACGTCGGCGGCAGTTTTTCTCGGCGTCGCTTTGGCGTCGCCCGTCGCGCTGGCCGATCCGATGAGCGATCTGACCAAGGACAAGAACGACGCCTGTTTTCGCCGCGACTACGACGCCGCGCACCTGAAGAAGAACCCCCGCCAGCAGGTTACCTCGATGACTGTCTGGATAGCGGGCAGCGGCGACATGCGAGGCGGCAACACGGGGCTCGCCCTGACGCGCCGCAGCGACCCGCAGCCGATCTTCCTCTCAGGCGATTGCAGTTGGGGCAACTTCGACGGCCCGCCGGTGCACTGGATGCCGTCGTTCACGAAGAAGGCCGGCGCCGGCTGCGTCACCTTGGCCGTGCCTGACGTGTTTCCGGAATCGAGCAGCGCGAAGGAGGGCGGCGCGGTGATCCTCGATCCCGCCCCTGACGGCAAGACATGATCGTCCATCTCGACGACAGCCCGTCCATGGTGAAGCGCGCCGCCCGTTGGAAGGTCGTGCCCCTCAAGCTCGGCCGGGACGACCGCGTCTTCCTGCTGCGGCGGACCGCGGTCAAGGACTGCGAATTCGTCAAGGAGGCGGTGACGGTGATGGAGCCGCCGCTGAAAGAGCGCCAGCGTTGACCCCCGCAGGGGTGGCTATTAGGGTGCGGCGCACCAATTCCACGGGCCCCGGACTGGCCCGACAGAGCAGTTCCAGCATGAAGATTCTGGTGCCCGTCAAACGGGTTGTCGACAAGGACATCAAAATTCGCGTCAAAGCGGACGGCTCGGGCGTCGAACTCGCCAACGTCAAGATGTCGATGAATCCATTCGATGAAATCGCGGTCGAAGAAGCGATCCGTCTCAAGGAAGCCGGCAAGGCGACCGAGATCGTCGCCGTCTCGATCGGCCCGCAGCAGGCGGGCGAGACGATCCGCACCGCGCTCGCGATGGGCGCCGACCGCGGCATCCTGGTGAAGGCCGAAGGCGCGATCGAGCCGCTCGCTGTCGCGAAGATTCTCAAGGCGGTGGTCGATGCTGAGAAGCCCGGTCTCGTTATCCTGGGCAAGCAGGCGATCGACGACGACTGCAACCAGACTGGCCAGATGCTGGCGGCGCTCACCGGCTGGCCGCAGGGCACGTTCGCGTCGAAGCTCACCATCGACGGCGAAACCGTGCAGGTCACCCGCGAGGTCGACGGCGGCCTGCAGACGGTGAAGCTGAAAGGCCCGGCGATCGTCACCGTCGACCTGCGCCTCAACGAGCCGCGCTACGCGTCGCTGCCCAACATCATGAAGGCGAAGAAGAAGCCGATCGACGAGAAGACGCCGGAGGCCTACGGCGTCGACGCCAAGCCGCGGCTTGAGGTGATCAAGACCGTGGAGCCGTCGGGCCGCAAGTCCGGCGTTAAGGTCGGCTCGCCCGCCGAGCTGGTCGGCAAGCTCAAGGACGCGGGGATCATCTGATGGCCACGCTTCTGATTGCCGAGCACGACAACAAGTCGCTCAAGGATTCCACCAACAAGGCGCTCACCGCTGCGAAGGAACTGGGTGGCGACGTCCACGTGCTGGTCGCCGGCGGCGGCTGCAAGGTGGTGGCTGATGCGGCCGCCAAGCTCGACGGCGTCAAAAAGGTTCTGCTCGCCGACGCGCCGTCCTACGAGCACGCGCTCGCCGAGCCGCTCGCCGCGCTGATCGTTTCGCTCGCCGGCTCGTATGATGCGATCGTTGCGCCCGCCACCACCAACGGCAAGAACGTGATGCCGCGCGTCGCCGCGCTGCTCGACGTCATGCAGGTGTCGGAGGTCAGCAAGGTGATTGCGCCGGACACGTTCGAGCGTCCGACCTACGCTGGCAACGCGATCCAGACGGTGAAGTCGAAGGACGCCAAGAAGGTCATCACGGTGCGCACCTCGACCTTCCAGGCGACCGGCGAGGGCGGTTCGGCGCCGGTCGAAGCGGCGGCCGCGGCGGCTGATCCCGCGATTTCGTCGTTCGTCGGCGAGGAGCTGTCGAAGTCGGAGCGCCCCGAGCTTACCTCGGCCAAGGTCATCATCTCCGGCGGCCGCGCCATGCAGAGCCGCGACAACTTCGCCAAGTATATCGAGCCGGTGGCCGACAAGCTCGGCGCCGCGGTCGGCGCCTCGCGCGCCGCCGTCGACGCCGGCTATGCGCCCAACGACTGGCAGGTCGGCCAGACCGGCAAGGTGGTGGCGCCCGAGCTTTACATCGCGGTCGGGATTTCCGGCGCTATCCAGCATCTCGCCGGGATGAAAGACTCCAAGGTGATTGTTGCTATCAACAAGGACGAAGAGGCGCCGATTTTCCAGGTCGCGGACTACGGGCTGGTGGCGGACCTCTACCAGGCGCTGCCGGAGCTGGGCGCCGAACTGGACAAGATCAAGCGCTGAAAATCGGGTAGAATCGGGACCTCATGGCGCAGACCATCAAGAAACTCGGCATCATCGGCGCGGGCCAGATGGGCAACGGCATCGCCCAGGTCTGCTCGCTCGCGGGCATGCCCGTGGTGATCCACGACGTGTCGGGCGACCGCATGAAATCCGCGCTCGCCACCATCAACGGCAACATGGCGCGCGAGGTCAGCCGCCAGCGCCTCAAGGAAGAGGACAAGGCGGCGGCGCTCAAGCGGATCTCGACCACCGAAACGCTGGACGGCCTGTCCGACTGCGATCTGGTGATCGAGGCCGCGACCGAGAAAGAGGAGGTGAAGCGCAAGATTTTTGTCGATCTCTGTCCGGCCCTGAAGCCGGAAGCGATCGTCGCCACCAACACCTCGTCGATCTCGATCACGCGGCTCGCCGCCTCGACCGACCGGCCGGAGAAGTTCATCGGCATTCACTTCATGAATCCGGTGCCGCGCATGGAGCTGGTCGAGCTGATCCGCGGCATCGCGACCAACGACACCACGTTCGAGGCGTCCAAGGCGTTCGTGCTCAAGCTCAACAAGCGGATCGCGGTGTCCGAAGATTTCCCGGCCTTCATCGTCAACCGCATTCTGCTGCCGATGATCAACGAGGCGATCTACACGCTCTACGAAGGCGTCGGCAACGTCGAGGCGATCGACACCGCGATGAAGCTCGGCGCGCACCACCCGATGGGGCCGCTGGAACTCGCAGACTTCATCGGCCTCGATACGTGTCTCTCCGTGATGCAGGTGCTGCACGAAGGCCTAGCGGATTCGAAGTACCGGCCGTGCCCGCTGCTGGTGAAATACGTCGAGGCCGGCTGGCTCGGCCGCAAGTCGCAGCGCGGCTTCTACGATTACCGCGGCGAAAAGCCGGTGCCGACGCGGTGATTTCAGAAATTCGTCATTCCGGACGCGCTGAAGGCGCGATCCGGAATCCATACTCCCGGTGGTGGTTATGGATTCCGGGTTCGCTCGCTTGCGCTCGCGCCCCGGAATGACCGGGGAGAGTAACGCATGAACACTGCCATCCGTAATTGCCTGCCGCCCGACCGCAACCCGCGCAAGCCGAAGGTCGTGCTGCCGAAAGGCGCGATCGACACCCACGTCCACGTGTTCGTGGAATCTGAAATACAAGATGAATCCGGATCGCGGCTACAACCCGCCGGACTCGACGCTCGACGACCTCAAACACCTGCACAAGACGCTCGGCGTCGACCGCGTGGTGTTCACGCAGCCCTCGACCTACGGCACCGACAATTCCGCGATCCTCGATGGCATGACCGCGCTCAACGCCGAGACGCCGAACCGCGCGCGCTGCGTCGTCGCCATCACCATGGACATCACCGACAAGGAGCTGTCCGCGCTCAACGACCGGGGTGCGCGTGGCGTACGCCTCAACACCGACAACAAGGGCGGCATGCCGATCGGCTTCGACCAGATCGGCGAGCTTGAAGCGCGCATCCGGCCGTTCAACTGGCACATCGAGTGGCTGTTCCCCGGCAAGGATATTGTCGAGCTGATGCCGGTGCTCAAGAAGATCAAGGTGCCGCAGTCAATCGGCCATTTCGCCTATCAGCCGGCGAAGGACACTGTGAAGGCGCCGGGCTTCCAGGCGTTGCTCGGCCTCATGCGCGACGGCAACACCTGGATGAAGATTTCCGGCGCCAACCGCGTCAGTGCGACCGACCTGCCGCCGTATGATGACGTCACCCCGATGGCGCACACGCTGATCGAGGCGGCGCCAGAGCGCATCATGTGGGGCACCGACTGGCCGCACCCGAACAAGTATGTCGCCAATCCGAACGACGGCGACCTGGTCGACTGGTTCGGCGAATGGGTGCCGGACCAGGCGATGCGGCAGAAGATCATGGCCGACACGCCGGCGAAGTTTTACCGGTTTTAGGGCGAGTAGTCACAGATCGCCCTGTCTCCGTTCTGCGCGCTCGCGCCGAATGGCGGAGAAACCGCCGCGACGCTAACCAGCTTGATGAATTCGCGTCGCCTCATTCGATCACCTCGTTGGCGCGCGCGAGCAGCGTCGGCGGCACTGTGAGGCCCAATGCTTTTGCGGTCTTGAGATTGATCGCCAGTTCAAACTTGGTCGGCTGCAGGAATGGCAGATCGGCCGGTTTCGCGCCTTTGAGAATACGGCCGACGTAGACGCCCGATTGGTAGTATTGATCGACTGTGCTGGCGCCGTAACTCATCAAGCCGCCGACCGCGGCGAATTCGCGCCGGCCATAGATCGTAGGTATGGCATGGCGCGCGGCGAGGCCGACCAGGACTGCGCGCCGGTTCGTAAACAACGCATCGTCTGATACGATAAGCGCGCTGGTGCGCTTTTCCGCTAGCGTCGCAAACGCGGCTCCGAAATCGCCTTCGACGCTGGCATCCAGCACGATCACCTCCTGTCCGATTTCGCGAGCGGCGGCGTTCAACTCGCGCCTGGCGGGGGCGGCGGTGAGATTGTTCGGGTTGATTAGGAGAGCAATCAGCGGAGCGGGCGAAATCAGGTCGCGCAGAAGCTCCAAGCGCTTGGGCCAGAGCGTTGCCGTGATAACCGTTACGCCGGTCAAATTGCCGCCCGGCCGATTGAGGCTGGCAACGAGGCAGAAACTGGATCGCTGCCGGTTGCGAAGACGACTGGCACGGTTGCGGCTGCCACTCTCAGGGCACTGGCCGCGACATCCGAGGCGCCGGCGAAGATCACAGCCACTTTGCGCTCGATCAGTTCGGCCGCCAATTCCGGGAGCCGATCGAGCTGACCGTCCGCCCAGCGAAACTCGATCGCCACGTTCTGGCCGTCTACGTAGCCCGCTTCGTTCAGCGCTCGGCGAAACACCGCCACCAAATCCGAGTCCGAAGCGAGCGACCGCCCACTCAAGAAACCGACCACCGGCATGGCCGATTGCTGAGCAGGCGCGGCGTGCGGCGGCACGACAAACGCCGCGGCCGTTCCGCCCAACAAGCTGACGAATTCTCGCCGCCTCAAGTTACCCCCCAACCGAGACAAGGTATCGTAACGGTTCAGCCGGGCCTTCTGGAAGGGGTACGCGGTCCGTTTTGGGGTCGTTCGCTACCGGGTTGGACCAGCAGCCGGTCTAGCCATGTCCGCTATGCCTCCGATAGCGACCTTTCAAGCCATGGGTCCGAAATGACGCGAAGTGCCAATAGCCGACATCGCGCGGCGTTATTCAATCACCTCGTCGGCACGCTGTTGCAGAATCAATGGCACGTTCAGCCCTAGTCGCCCGCTTCAACTCATTTGAAAGGATTGGATGATTCGCTCTTGGTCGCGATTCGAGCGACGGAGGCGACCATGGCTGGAACGGACATTGCGGTAAAGAAGTATGTGGTGCGGCTGAGCGCGGAGGAACGCGAGCAACTGCAAGCGCTGATCCGCAAGGGAAAAAGTCCGGCGAAGCGGCTCTTGAAAGCGCGCATTTTGTTGAAGGCCGATGTTTCGGACGCCGGCGAGGGGTGGAGCGATAGCAAGATCATCGCGGCGCTCGATACCAGCGCCTCGATGGCCTACCGGGTGCGCAAGCAACTGGTGGAAGAGGGCTTTGCGGCGGTATTGAGCCGTAAGCCGCGGGCGCATCCGCCGGTGCCGGCGATCTTCGACGGCGAGAAGCAAGCCAAGCTGATCGCCCTGGCGTGCTCCAAGCCGCCGAAGGGACGCGTGCGCTGGACCTTGCGGCTGCTGGAGAACAAGGTCGTGGAACTCGGCATCGTCGAGCGTGCGAGCGACTCAACGATCGGCCGCGCGCTCAAAAAAACAGTCTCAAGCCGCATCGCCGGCAGTGCTGGGTCATCCCGCCGAAGGCTAACAGCGGCTTCGTAGCGGCGATGGAAGACGTGCTGGCCGTCTACACGCGGCCCCATGATCCCGACCGCCCGCTGGTCTGCCTGGATGAGAGCTCAAAGCAGCTCATTGCCGAGACGCGCGTGCCGATCCCGATGAAGCCGGGACGGCCGGCCCGTGTCGATTACGAGTACGAGCGCAACGGCACCGCCAACCTGTTCATGATGTTCGCGCCGCTCGAAGGCTGGCGCCACATCGAGGTGACGGACCGCCACACCGCCATCGACTATGCGCATGTCTTGAAGGATTTGGCCGATCGCCACTTCGCGCAGGCCAAGACCATCGTGCTCGTCCAGGACAACCTCAACATCCACAGCAAGGCGTCGCTCTACGAGGCCTTCCCGGCCGCCGAAGCCAGACGGCTCGTCGAGCGCTTCGAATGGCACTACACCCCAAAGCATGGCTCTTGGCTCAACCTCGCCGAGTCCGAACTCGGCGTCCTCGCCTCCCAGTGTCTCGACCGCCGCATCCCCGACAAACAAATCCTCAAGGACGAAATCGTCGCCTGGGAACACGACCGCAATGCCTATCACACCAAGTCAGACTGGCAATTCACAACCAAAGACGCCCGTGTCAAACTCAAACACCTATACCCTGCAATCTAGCTGAATCGAGCGACTAGCGACTTGGCGGTTTTGAGGTTTACGAGCAACTCGAACTTATCCGGTGCCTGGACCGGAAGATCGGCCGGCTTTTCGCCCCGAAGGATGCGATCGACGTATCGTGCGGTCCCGCGCCATTGATCGATTTGATCGATTCCATACGACATTAGCCCGCCCGCCAACGTAAAGAACCGGAAGGGGTAGATCGCAGGAAGCCGGTGGCGAGCAGTCCATTCCACAATCGAGTCTCGAAGAGTGTTAAAGAGGGGATCTGGTAATACGATCAATCCGCCATTTCTCTCGGCGGCAAAAGTAGCGATGGCGCGCTCCACTTCGCTGTGATTGCGTACTTCCACTGCGGTCAACTGTACCCCAAAAGATGGGGCGGCATTTTGCGCAGCACGCCAGAATGCAAGATGTGGAACCAGTCCCGCGTGGATGAAGAACGCAATGCGCCCTACATGGGGCGCGACCTCCTTGAGCAACTCAATCCACTTACTTGCCATCGACGGTTCAAAGTTGGCGTAACCCGTAATATTGGCGCCTGGGCGCGACATGCTGGCGACAAACCCGCTCCCTACCGGATCGGAAACTTGAACGAACACGATGGGAACGGTTCTGGTTTCCCGTCGCATCACTACGAGGGCGGGAGCGCTCATGACCACTGCCACATCCGGCCGGACAGCGATGAGTTCCATCGCAAAGCGCTGCGTGCGCTCCATGTCTCCGGCGGCCCAACGGACCACGATGCGAGAATTCTGACCGTCGATCCATCCCAACTCCCGGAACGTAGTCTGAAACGCGGCAAGGCGTGCTTGGCCTTCCGGATCCGCCTCTGCGAACGTCATCAGCACGCTGATCAACCGAGTTCGTTCGGTCTTCGGCGCCGCCGCGAGCGGCCATGCTACTGCCGCGCTACCAAGAGCGCCGAGAAAGCCCCGCCGCCTCATGCCCATCCCCGTTCAGAGACGGCATGGTATCTGCCCAACGGATGCTTTGAATAGGGCTGCCGATGTCCGAGTTGGGTCATTCACGCCATTTTAGGCCGAGGCTACCCGTCGTGGCGCTTCCGCTGTTCCCCAAAAGCGAGGGGGAATCTCCAAGAGCGCGCTCTATCGAGAATCCCCTCACTAGACGCCCATAGCGCGTCGAAGCCGCGCGTGAACGCACTTGTGGCGCGTCTCCCTCTCCCCGCAAGCGGCTATCGTATGCACACATCTCGATTGCCGATAGTTCGGCGGGCTGATTCCGTGGGTCAAATATTGATTCGCGGAGGCAGACGTGACGATCGAATTTGGCCTGGGGCGGTTCGGCGACCGCCGCCTGGAAAAAGGGGGGCCGCCTTGCATGCGGCGCTTGTCGAGCGCCCCGGCTCGTGTATCCGTCGGCTTGCGGGACGACGGGCGCAGGAGGTGCGGTTCACGCGCTTTCTGCGCAATCACGCTGTGACGGCTGGCGAGATGGTATGCCATGCGGCTACGGGCACAGCCGCACGGGTTGCCGACCGCGATGTCGTGGTCGTTCAGGACACGAGCGAACTGACGCTGGGTGGCCGTTGGGCGCGAGAGAACGGTTATGGTCCGGTCGGCAAGGGTGGCGCGCTGGGCGGATTGCTGCTGCACGCCGCCCTGGTGCTGGAGATCGGAAGCAATGCCCTGCTCGGCTTGGTCGAAGCCAAGGTTTGGAACCGGACCAATGGCAAGGCTGTGCCACGACGTTCGCGTGCAACGAGCGACAAGGAATCGCAGCGCTGGCTCGACGTGGCAGCGCGCGCCAGTGATGTGCTGGGTGCGGCGAAGAGCATCACTGTCGTATCGGACCGGGAAAGCGATATTTACGAGCACTTTGCGCGGCGCCCTTCGAATGCGCATTTGATTGTACGAGCCTGCCAAGATCGGAAGATCGACGAGGGCTTGCTTCTGTTCGCGTTTATCGACGGTTTGCCGGAAGCGGGCCGGGTCCACCGGAAAATCCCTGCTGCACCAGGTCGCAAGGAGCGGACCGCGGAACTCGCCATCCGCTTCGCGCCGGTCTCGTTGCGTAAGCCGCTGCACGGGGCGGCGCGCGACCTGCCGGCAACAATTGGCTTGATGTTGGTCGATGTTCGCGAGGTCTCGACACCAGAAGACGGCAAGCCGGTGCATTGGCGGCTTCTCACGACGCATGCGGTCACCAGCTTGGCTGACGCTCAGCGGATCGTTGATCTCTATCGAATGCGCTGGAGCATCGAAGAGTTCTTCCGCCTGCTCAAAACAGCTGGCTTCGACATCGAGGAAACCGACATTGGCGATCCGCAAGCGATGATCAAATTCGTGACGGCAACGGCTATTGCGGCAGTCACCGTGATGCAGCTGGTCAAGGCGCGCGACGGCACGACCGATCAGCAGCTCACTGATGCCTTCGAACCGGACGATCAACCAATCCTTGAAGCTCTTTCGACCCGCCTCGAAGGCGCAACGACACTTCAAAAGAACCCTCATCCTAACGGCTCCCTCGCGTTCGCTGCTTGGGTCATCGCCCGGCTCGGCGGATGGACGGGCTACTATGGAAAACCAGGCCCGAAAGTGATGCGCCGGGGACTGGATGACTACCGGCGCATCAAATACGGCACTACGCTGAGGCTCCGAGATGTGTGAATCCGATAGCCGCAAGCGGGGAGAGGTAAGAACCCTACAGCTCGACCTTGGCCTTGAAGCCGCCCCAGAACATCCGCTTGCCGTCGAACGGCATCTTCATGGGGTCCATCATCTTGGCGAGGCGCTTGTCCTTCATCACGTTCTTCATGCAGCGGTCGCGGTCGGCGCGCGACTTGTAGACGATGTAGGAGAATATCACGACCTCGCCGCGCTTGAGCTTGACGCTGCGCGGGAACGACGTGCGCTTGCCGACCTTGACGTCGTCGGCGAGGCATTCGACGTAATCAATCGCGCCGTGGTCCTTCCAGACCTTGCCGGCGAGCCGCGCCATCTTCCAATAGGCGTTGAGGTTCTTCTTCGGCACCGGCAGCACAAATCCGTCGACGTAGGCCATTGGTCACTCTCCTTGGTTTTATCCGGTTGTCGGCGACAATCGCGACATTCGGATGGCGGCGGAATGCCGCGTTTCGTCACGCTTTCGGGAACAGGTGGAGATAGGGCCGCGCCTCCTCGATCGTACGGGCGTAGGACGGCCGTTCCATCAGCCGTTTGAGGTAGCGGTCGGCGTTCGGGTGAGTGCCGGCGAGCGGCGCGATCATGTTGGCGTAGAACAGCGGCGGCGCTGCGGAGCAGTCGGCCAGCGTGAACGTATCGCCCATCGCCCAGGTGTTGTTCGCCATCGCGCGGTCGACGATGCCGAGCGCGGTGTCGAGCGTCTTGCGTGCCTCCTCCACGCCGTGCGGATCGTTCTTGCCGGGAGGCCGCAGCCGGTCGGTGACGATCTTCTGCATCGGTACGTGAATATGCAGATCGTAGAACCGGTCGCGGAAGCGCGTCTGCCGCGCGAGTTCCGCGTCGGCGGGCAGGAACCGCGTGGCGCCCGGATAGTGCTGGTCGAGGTACTCGATGATGATGCTCGATTCCGGGATGAGCCGATCCTTCGCTTCGTCGCGCAGCACCGGAAACTTGCCGATCGGCCAGATGCCCTTGAATTCGGCGCTGGAAGCGGGATCGCCCAGGTCGACGATGCGCGGCGTGAACGGCGTGCCGTTCTCGTACAGCGCGATCAGCGCCTTGTGGCAGAACGACGACAGCGGGTGGAAATACAGCGTCAGCGACATGCTCTTTCCTTCTCAGGCGCGCTGCAGCGCAGCGATGTCGAACTTCTTCATCTGAAGAAATGCCTTGGTGACGCGCTGCGCCTTCGCGCCGTCCGAACCGGTCAAAATCTCGATCAGCGCGGCCGGCACCACCTGCCACGACAGGCCGAACTTGTCCTTCAGCCAGCCGCATTGGCTCTCCTGGCCGCCGTCGGCCGTCAGCTTGCTCCAGTAGTAGTCGATCTCATCCTGCGTTTCGCAGTGGATCTGGAACGAGATTGCCTCGCTGAACTTGAAGATCGGGCCGCCGTTGAGCGCGACGAACTTGTTGCCCTCCAGCTCGAAGTCGACGGTCATCACTTTGCCCTCCGGCTGGCCGTGAATCTCGAAGCCTTCCTTGCCGTAGCGGGTGACCTTGCCCATCTTCGAATTCTTGAAGATCGAGCAGTACAGTTTCGCCGCGTCCTCGGCCTCCTTGTCGTACCACAGGCACGAGGTAATCCCTTTGATAGCCATATCGCGTTCCTTCCGGATTATTTCGACGTGACGCCGCGCTCAGGCGCAGCAGGATGCGGCGGGTGCGGGCCTGTCTTCGTATTCGTCGTGCAGCCGCACCCAGTTCATCGTGCGGTCCTCGTTGCGGCCCTTCGGCGCGAGATCGAGGAAGTGGAACGCGCCGAGCAGGATTTCGTCGCCGCGCGAATAGGTGGAGTAGGTGTGGAACACCTCGCCCGCATCGTTCTTGGCGAAGATGCTGGTGCCGTGCGCGTCGGTGACGCGGTCGGAATCAAGCTTTCGGTAGTTGTAGGCGGCAGTGCCGTTCGCGAACTGCTCGGGCCTGAACGACACGCCGTAGTCGTAGTTGAAGTCGTTGCCGTTCGATGACACCCAGCGGAAGTCCCACCCCATCCGCTTCTTCACCGGCATGATCTGCGACAGCGGCGCCCGCGAGATCGCGGCGAAGGACAGGTCGGCATGCTCGAAGTGCCGCCGCGCGGCGTCGATGTGGTCGGCGATGAAGGAGCAGCCGGGACAGACGTGGTCTTTGCCCGGCGTCAGCATGAAGTGATAGACGGCGAGCTGGCTGCGGCCGTCGAACAGCTCGGCGAGCGTGACCTTGCCCTCCGGCGCATCGAACACGTAGTTCTGCTCGACCTTGACCCACGGCAGCTTGCGCCGCTCGGCGCTGATCTTGTCGCGCAGCCGAGTCAGCTCCTTCTCATGTTCGAGCAGCGATTTGCGGGCCTTCAGCCATTCCTCGCGCGAGACGGCGGGGCGGGGAGAGCGGTCGGGGTTGTAAGCTGCATAAGTCATGGGCACTCCTTCACGGTCACGGATTGAGATCGTTGATTGAGACGCTAGGCCGCGGGCGTCATCCAGCCGACGCCGGCGCCGCCCGGTTCCTTGAGGATCGCGATCCGCCCGACGCCCGGCACGTCGAAGATCGGGCGCATCAATTTGGCGCCGGCCGCCGTGGCCTTTGCGGTTCGCTTGTCGACGTCGTCGACCGCCAGATAGGACATCCAGCCTTCCGGCGCGCCGTCGAACTCCGGCGAGACGAGGGGAAAGATGCCGGCCACCGGCCGGTTGTTCTGAATCGCGCACCAGTAGGTGCCGCCCCCGGTCGGCGTCGGCATCGACTGGAAGCTCCAGCCAATGGTGTCCTGATAGAACTTCTTCGCGCGTTCCACGTCGCGGCACAGCAGTTCGTTCCAGCAGAAAGTTCCGTGCGCGGTACTCATGACTGGTTCCTTCGTCGATCATGCGTTCAAGCGAGGAAGCGCTCCAGCTTGTTGAGGCATCCGGTCCAGCCGTACTCGTGGCGGTCGCGCGCCGGCTCGTCGAAGAACTGCTCGTGGTGCAGGGTCAGGATCGAGCCCGTGCCGTCCGGCTTGATCAGAATGGTCACGAACGACTCGCGCTCCGGCATGGTGCGCCACGCCCAGGTGAAGGCGAGCTTCTGGTTGGGGACGACTTCGCGGTATTCGCCGCCAACGGTGTGTTCTTCGCCGTCTTCGGTATGGAAGACGATCAGGTATCGCCCGCCGACCCGGACGTCGACGTCAGCCTTGGTGACCGCACCGGTGTCCGGCCCGAACCACTTCGTCAGGTGCGTCGGGTTCGTCCACGCCGCGTAGACCTTTTCCGGCGCGGCATTGAGACGACGTTTGAGGGTGAGGCTGGGCTTGATGGCTTGGCTTGAGGCTGTGCTGGCGGACATTTGTCTTCCTCCAAAAAAGCGGCGAGACGGTCGAGTTGCTCGTTCCAGAAGCGCAGGTAGCGATTGAGCCACAACATCGCTTCCTCCATCGGCGCGGCCTTGAACTCGCATGCGACGACGCGCCCGGTCTTCGTGCGCGCGACGAGCCCCGCATTCGACAGCACGTCGAGGTGCTTCATGATTGCGGGCAGCGACACCGGAAATGGCTTGGCGAGCTCGCTCACCGAATGGCTCGCGCCCGCGCTGAGCTGCGCGACGATCGCCCGCCGGGTTGGATCGGACAGCGCCGCGAAGGTGCGGTCCATCCGGTCCGAGATGCGATCTTGATACTTAACCATGTGGTTAAGTGTATGCACGCGCGCTCACACTGTCAACCCGGCCAGGCGGACGATGGTTCACGAAATCGTGCGGCGGAACTTTTGTGACAGGAAACGCGCCGGCCGGCCGTCGATCGCGGCGAGCCCCATCGTGATCGCGAGCATGCCGGCAAACTGCCGCGCGTCGAGCCGCTCGTCGAGCAGGAAAAGCCCGAGCAGGATCGCGCTGACCGGAATGAGGAACGTCACCAGCAGTGCGTTGGTCGCGCCGGCGCGGTTGAGGACCCGGAAGTAGATCAGATACGCCAGCGCCGTGGAGAACACCGCGATCGAAATCGTGGCCCAGATAGCCGCGCCGGAAATGCGTCCCATCGTCCACGGCCGGTCGATCAGCAGCGCGAGCGGCAACAGCAGGACCGCGGCCATCAGGAGCTGTCCGGCCGCGATCGTGACCGGCTTGTGGCCGCGCAGCCGCCTCGCGTAGATCGCGCCGAGCGCGTAAAAGAACGCGGCGACCAGCAGCGCGATCTGCGCCCAGACGTGCTGGCCCATTTCCGTCAGCAAGTCCGGTCCGAGCAGCACCACCAGGCCGATAAAACCGGCGATCAGGCCAAACGCGCGGCCAAAGCTGAGCCTGTCATCGTGCGTCGCGAAATGCGCGACCACCACGGTGAACAGCGGGCTGGTCGCATTGAGGATCGAGGCGAGGCCGATCGGGATGTACTGCTGTCCCCACACGATCAGCGTGAATGGGATCGCGTTGTTGAGCGCCGCGACCACGGTCCCGGAAACCGGGACCACCTCTCCCCACGCGCCCGCCCTCTCACGTCAAACGTTAATCATTTGAGGCTAGGAAGTTGGGCCAATTTTTAAGCAGGAAAGGCATTGCAGATGAAAGTCATTCCATTTGTGGTTCTTTTGCTGGTGTCACTTGCCAGTTCTGCGTATGCCGAATGCCGCTGCCAAGGCTGCGGCTGTAAGGGCGGGCCAGGATGGCGCGATAACAGCGGTCGCTGCGTGTCCAGTTCAAGCCTAGTACGAGATTGCGGCACACCACCGAGTACGCGCTGCTCCTATGAGGGCGCACGTCAGGTCTGCCCACCGACAGGCTCTTCCATGCAAAAACTTTCGCCCGCCCTCGCGCGCGCGCCCGCGCTCTAACCGAAAGAGTGAGGGCTCTTAGAGAGATGTTTTCTCAGCCCTAGGTTAATTCGCGGGCCTATACGCTCGACCGGCTCAAGCGCGAGCGGGCTGACCTGTTCAGAAAAAACCCCGGGGTGTTTCCCCGGGGGTTTTGAATTCGGCTCGCCGCGAGGTGTTTGGGGGGTAAGGGGGGACCACGCGGTTTAAGCGCCGAACTCGGTCCACATCCTCGCCCCTCACGGCTCGAAAAGTAAACCACCGAGTTTGACCGAGCCTCACCTAATTACCGCTCAGGCGCGCATAGCTGTTACGCGAGCGGCCTCATCGGGACATGGCGTCGGCGCTCTCGGGTTTATTCATCATTGCAGCATCGGCACAACGACCAGCGCCGTGACGACAATGACGGCCATAGCCGCAACCAGCCAGCCCAAAAGCTTGTTGTCAGTGAGCCGCATCATGTTTCCGCCCCCCATTCGGTTTCATGCGCGCGGAAAGCATCCTGCATTGGGGGACAACTGCTCAAGACGATCCGTCACAGCCCAAAAAAAATCACGCTCGCCCTCGCGCGCGCGCCCTCAAAGTCACAGGGAAAAGCGATGGTTAAGCTTCATAACGCTGCCGGTCTAGCTTGAGCGCCCCGAAACCCTTTATCGCGCTCGATGACCAGCATTTTCGCCACCGGCAGTTGGATTTCCACGGTCTGGGACGCCGGCAAGGCGGCGACCGAGAGCACCGGCATGATGGGCGCGCTCCAGGGCGCCAGCTCGAAGAAGTACGCGCCCGGCAGCATCGGCGCTTACATGGCCGGTCAGCAGAATGCGGGACTCGCGCTGGCCACGATCGCGCAAACCGGCGTCACCAACGTCACCGAGCTGGCGATCAAGGCCGGCGACCTCGCCATGCAGAAGCGCATGCAGGACCGGATCAACGAAGCGAACAAGCACAACGTGCCGATGATTCCGGCGGGGCCGCTCGGCGATCCGACGATCTACTTCGAGAACGGCTCGGTGCTCGACACCGCCAACAACATCCTCACGCTGTCCAACGGCAAGAAGATCGACGCCATCATCGGCGCCGACTGGGTCGACCCGAAGTCGATCATCCAAATGGGCAACGGGTCTTATCTCAACACCGCCACCAATATTCTCACGATGGCGAACGGAACCAAGATCAACACCATCACCGGCTTGGTCGTGTAACCAGTCACCCGCTGCGCTTGTAACGAGTATCGCGTATGGACGTCGCTTCGATTGCTTCCGCCTTCATTGCCGCGCAGATGGCGCAGGTGCAGACCGCCATGGCGGCGAAGATGCTGCGTATGAACGCGGATACCGCGAACAACGCCGTGAAGCTGCTCGAAGCGGCGCAGCAGAACATGAACAGCCTCGCCAACGTCGCCTCGGGCGTCGGCGGCAATCTCGATATCTCTGTTTGAGGGATGCGAGGTTCTCTCCCTCTCGTCCCCGCGACCCGCCTACGCACAAGGCTTCGGCGGGTTGGGTCTGAGTCCGCCGAAGCTTCAGCGAAGGCGAAAAGCGGGGACGAGAGGGCAGCAATTCACGGCGCGTTAGCCCGTCGGACACGGCGCGCAATTTTACAATTTGGAAACATCATTCTTGGGATCACGAACTTGGCGGTCGCGAACGCGCCATTGCGTTGGCAATCAATCGCCCAATCCGTTCGCGTATGGCTTGGTTAAGGTCATTCCATGACGCGGGCGGCGCAGCGCGCCAATTTTCCAAATCATGTTCCTTGCCATAGCCTGCGGAAAAATCTTGGTCTGGATTTGAGGAGAGTGCCATAGGGCACCGCCTTTCGGGTCTCCCCATACGGTAAGTGATAGCCGTATGTAACGTTCCTGACATTGTGAAATCTATTTGCAGCGTTTCCTAGGACTAAAAGGGTTTTGCCGGATTAAATTCGCGAAGGCAGTCAAACATCGACCCAACCGCTCAAACGTCCACCTCACTCACCAGTGTCGCCGTTGTCGCGATGACAAGAGCCTAAGAAAATTGTCTCGGCGACAATTTGCCGTTGCGACAACCCGCCAAATTCGATTAGGGCGCGACAACGCTAAACCCGCGGGTATGGGTTATTGGACAACTATGATCCTGATCGGTTTCGTAGGACTGGTAGCGAACACTCTCGTCGCGTTCGCGCTCATGCCGAGCGTCCCGGCAACGCTACTGCGCTAAGCCGACGACGAATGAGCGACCCGGACGCCTTTGCAAATAACCTTTCCGATCCTACCGGACCAGCAGTAGCAACGGAAACTCTTACCATCGTCCACGAGGGGTTATGGGTTTGACGGACTAGTGCGACGGGTCAGCGCATGGTTGCTTCCCACCGTGCTGCGTAGCTGCGCCGCTATACGACAATTTTCAAGAACGCGATTGCCGCGCGTAGTCCACTGCATGACGACGCCATTTTTCCCAGTGCCCGCCACTCCAGCAGGCTGTTGAAGAAGTCCGTTTGACCATGAACACATCCGAATCCAGAGTGAACAAATCCGAATCGGATCGGGAACCTTGTTCGCTTTTTCAACAGCCTGTTAAGTCTTCAGCGCCGCGGAGATGAGCTTGAGCGCGTCCTCGCTTGCCCATTCCGCCGGACCGGCCAGCGTCGCGATCTCGCAGCCATTCCCGTCGATCAACAGCGTGGTCGGCATGCCGAACGCCTTGCCGGCTTCCTTCAGGTCCTGGAACACCTTCGCCGAAGGGTCGGCGAAGTAGCCGAGCCGCGTGATGCCGACCTCCTTCAGCCAAGCCTTTGGCTTCTGCAGATCGCGGGTATCGATGTTGACCGCGACCACCGCGAACTCCGGTCCGCCGAGCTTGGCTTGTAGCGCGTCGAGCGCGGGCATCTCCTTGCGGCAGGGCACGCACCAGGTGGCCCACAGGTTGAACAGCACGGTCTTGCCGCGCCAGTCGGCCAGCGTCTTGCGCGCTCCGTTCTCGTCGTTGAAAGCCAGATCGGGCGGGCGTTTCGGCGTCTTTGCGACCGTCAAAGCGGCCACTTCGCCGCGGGCCAGCGGAGCGACCCGTTTCGCGATTTCCTGCGCCGGACGGCATTCCGGCGCCACCGCCACATTGCCTGCAAGGCGGCCGATCCCGTATATCCCTGCCAGCCCCACAGCGACGCCGGCGAAACCGCCCGCCAGGACAATGGCGAGCCGTTTCTTGGCGTTGGCGAGGCGGGCTTCTCGTGGTTCGGTCATGGCACTCTGATGGCGAAGAAAAAGGCCAAGGGCAACAAAATGTGGGGTGGGCGCTTCGCGTCCGGCCCTGCCGCCGTCATGGCGAAGATCAACGCCTCGATCGACTTCGACTGGCACCTGTACCGGCAGGACATCGCCGCCAGCAAGGCCCACGCCGCGATGCTGGCGAAGCAGGGCATTATCACCGCCGACGATGCCCGCAAGATCGTTCACGGTCTAGACACGATCCAGTCAGAGATCGGCGCCGGCAAGTTCAAGTTCAAGCGCGAGCTTGAGGACATTCACATGAACATCGAGAGCCGGCTCGCCGAGCTGATCGGCGCGCCGGCCGGGCGGCTGCACACCGCGCGCTCGCGCAACGATCAGGTCGCGACCGACTTCCGGCTCTGGATGCGCGGCCGCATCGACGACATCTATGGTCTGCTCGGCGACTACCAGCAGGCGCTGGCGGAGAAGGCGCTGGTGCATGCCGCGACCGTGATGCCCGGCTTCACGCACCTGCAAAGCGCGCAGCCGGTGACGTTCGGCCATCATTTGCTCGCCTACGTCGAGATGGCGCAGCGCGACCGCAACCGCTTTTACGACGCGCAGGTCCGTCTCAACGACTCGCCGCTCGGCGCCGCCGCGCTCGCCGGCACCTCGTTCCCGATCGACCGCGACATGACGGCGAAGGAGCTGGAATTCGACGGCCCGATGCGCAATTCGCTCGACGCCGTGTCGGCGCGCGACTTCGTGATGGAGACGCTGTCAGCCGCCGCCATCGCGTCGGTCCACCTGTCGCGCTTCGCCGAGGAGATCGTGATCTGGACCTCGCCGGTAGTAGGACTGATCAAGCTGAGCGACAAGTTCACCAGCGGCTCCTCGATCATGCCGCAGAAGCGCAACCCGGACGCGGCGGAGTTGGTTCGCGCCAAGACCGGCCGGGTGATCGGCGCGCTCAATTCCATTCTGATCGTGATGAAGGGCCTGCCGCTCGCCTACCAGAAGGACATGCAGGAAGACAAAGAGCAGACCATCGACGCGCTGTCCGCGCTGGCGCTCTCGATCGACGCCATGACCGGCATGGTGCGCGACATGGAGCCGGACGTCGAGCGCATGAAGGTCTCGGCCGGCATGGGCTACTCGACCGCGACCGACCTCGCCGACTGGCTGGTGCGCACGCTGAAGATGCCGTTCCGGGAGGCGCACCACGTCACCGGGCGGATTGTGGCAAAGGCCGCCGAGGCCGGCCTGCCGCTCCACCAGGTGCCGCTTTCGGACATGAAAAAGATCGAGTCCCGCATCAGCAAGGACGTGTTCGGGGTCCTCTCAGTCGAGAGGTCCGTGCAGAGCAGGCAGAGCTACGGCGGAACAGCCCCGAAGAACGTGCGGAAACAAGCCGGAAAATGGCTTGCTCGGCTGGAAAAGGAACGGTGATGATCCTTCGGGCAAGGGGCCATCCGGCGGCGATTCTGCTATGTTCGCCGCAACTTAGGAGCCCGCAGTGACGGCATTTCCGTGTCTCCGCCTCGCCGTGATCGGCGCGCTCGCGCTTTCTTTCGTGCTCACCGCGTGCGGCCGCAAGGGCGCGCTCGATCCGCCGCCGCGGTCGTCTGCGGCGCCCGTTTCGGATCAGCAGCAGGCCCAGTCAGGCGAGCCCACCGAGGACGAGTTCGGCAATCCGGCAGCGCCCAGGGGTCAGAAGAAATCTTTCCCCCTCGACGTGCTTCTCAATTAAGCCTCCGAGCGTCCGATGCACCACTTCGATTATCGAGGCGGCGTCCTCCACGCCGAGGCGGTGAATCTCGCCAGCCTCGCCGGGGCGGTGGGGACGCCCTTCTATTGCTATTCGAACGCCACGCTGGAGCGGCACTACCGCGTGTTCGCGGACGCGTTCGCCGATGTGCCGTCACTGGTTTGCTACGCGGTCAAGGCGAACTCCAACCAGGCGGTGATCGCGACGCTCGCCAAGCTCGGCGCCGGCGCTGACGTGGTGTCGGGTGGCGAGCTCAAGCGCGCGCTCAAGGCTGGTGTGCCGGCCGGCAAGATCATGTTCTCGGGGATCGGCAAGACCGCGGACGAGCTCGCGCTTGCGCTCGACGAGAGCATCTTCTGCGTCAACGTCGAGTCCGAGGCTGAGCTGGAACTCCTCTCCGAAATCGCGGTGTCGAAGGGCAAGACGGCGCACGTCTCGGTGCGCGTCAATCCCGACGTCGACGCCAGGACGCATGCCAAGATTGCGACCGGCAAGTCGGAGAACAAGTTCGGCATCCCGATCAGCCGCGCCCGCGAGGTCTATGCGCGCGCCGCCAAGCTGAAGGGCCTGCGCGTCGCCGGTGTCGACATGCACATCGGCAGCCAGATCGTCGAGATGAAGCCGTTCGACGACGCCTTCGCGCTGCTGTCCGATTTCGTGCGCACCCTGCGCGGCGACGGCCATACCATCTCGCACGTCGATCTCGGCGGCGGGCTCGGCATCCCGTATCGCGAGGACAACGACCCGCCGCCCGATCCCGCCGCCTATGCCGCGGTGGTGAAGCGCGCGACCCGCGGGCTAGACTGCAAGCTGATCTTCGAACCGGGCCGGCTGATTGTCGGCAACGCCGGCATCCTGGTGACGCGCGTGATTTACGTGAAGCGCGGCGAAGCCAAGACCTTCGTCATCGTCGATGCCGGCATGAACGACCTGATCCGCCCGACGCTCTACGAGGCGCACCACGAGATCCGGCCGGTCGCTGTGCCGAAGCCCGGCGCCAAGCGCGTCATCGTGGACGTGGTCGGCCCGGTCTGCGAATTGGGCGATTTCCTGGCGCTGGAGCGGGACATGCCGGAACCCAGGCCCGGCGACCTTATGGCGGTGATGACGGCCGGCGCCTACGGCGCGGTGCAGGCTGGCACCTACAACACCCGCGCGCTGGTGCCGGAAACCCTGGTTCGGGACGGCGAATGGGCCCTGGTCCGGCCTCGCCTTGATGCCGACCAATTGATCGGCCTCGATCGGCTGCCGCCTTGGCTGTGAAGCCGCCCTTGCGTTTGTGGTATGATGGACCATGAACGATTTCCCGCGCATCACGCAGAACCCCGCAGTCATGGGCGGCAAGCCGTGCATTCGCGGTCAACGTGTGACCGTTGGCGCAATCGTCGGGCAGATCGGAGCAGGGCGGACGGTCGAGCAGGTGCTCGCCGACTATCCATATCTTGAACGCGACGATGTTCTCGAAGCGCTGCGCTATGCCGCTTGGCGGTCGCAGGAACGCGAAGTCGAACTCGTCGATCCGAAATGAAATTCTTGATCGATATGAACCTGACACCGCATTGGGTGGGGTTCTTCGTCGATCAAGGTTTTGAGGCGGTGCATTGGTCTGACGTTGGCCCCGGCGACGCATCCGACGGTATGCTGATGGACTGGGCGGCTGGACACGGATTCGTTGTCGTTACGAGCGATCTCGACTTTGGCGCCATTCTGGCTGCCTCTCGGCAACGGTATCCGAGCGTGGTGCAGATTCGCAGCGACCTTCTGACACCTGAGGCGATTGGCGCACCCGTCCTCGCGGCGATCCGGCAGGCCGAATCGGATTTGGAGGGCGGAGCGCTGTTGTCGGTCGATCCCTCGCGCGGGCGACTGCGTATCCTGCCGATTTTGGGATAATGGCCCTTAGCCCACGGAACGCCCCCGGAAATCCTGGTGATTGGCCCTGGTCCGGCCCCGCCTTGATGCCGACCAATTGATCGGCCTCGATCGGCTGCCGCCTTGGCTGTGAGCTTGGCTTGCGATTTGCTTGAGGTGGTAGGGGCTTGGCCCCATGTTAGACTGCAATAGACCGGATTCTCCGGCCCGGAGACCTTGTGACCCAGATGGCCTCGGACAGCGCCAACGACCGCCCCGAGCACGGCCGCAGCGTGCTGTCGCGCGCCTTGTCGCGCGCCCGCTGGTCAATTCTCTGGGAGCGGTTGTGGCCGGCGTTGGCCTCGATCGCCACTGCCGCCGGGCTGTTCCTGGCCGCCTCCTGGCTCGGATTGTGGGTTGCGCTCCCGCCGCTCGGCCGCGCCATCGGCCTGTTCCTGTTCTTCGTCTTCGCCGTTGCCGCCGCGGTGCCGCTGTTCATGGTGCGGCTGCCGAGCGCCAATGAGGGTCTGCGCCGGCTCGACCGCGCCAGCGACCTGCCGCACCGCCCGGCCACCGCGATTGCCGACGATCTGGTTCCGGAAGCCAGCGACTCGTTTGCCGCCGCGCTGTGGCGCGCCCACATGGAGCGCGTGCTGCGCGCCGCCAGGACGCTGCGCTCCGGCATCCCGATCCCGAAGCTCTCGGCGCGCGATCCCTATGCTCTGCGCGCGCTTGTCCTCATCCTCGTGGTCGCGACCTTCTTCGCCGCGGGCAGCGAGCGCACCAAGCGCGTCGCCGCGGCGTTCGACTGGCAGGGCGTGGTGGCGCCGGCCAACTTCCGCATCGACGCCTGGGTGACGCCGCCGACCTACACGGGACGGCCGCCGCAGATTCTGCCGGGGCTGCGTCCCGGCGAGCCGGTGCGCAATCTCGCCGCAGTGTCCGTGCCTGCGGGTTCGACGCTGGTCGTGCGCTCGAGCGGCAAGGCCGATTTCAGCGTCATTGTCGCGGGTGGCGTTGCCGAGTTGCAAGGCGGCGATGCGCGGCCGCAGGCGCCGGCCGGCACCGAGGAGCGCCGCTACACCATCACCGACACCGGCAGCGCCACCGTGCGTGGCACCGGCGAAAATCTCGTCTGGAGTTTCACGGCGGTCCCGGATCGCGTGCCGGTGATCGCGCTCGCCAAGGAGCCGGAAGGCCAGAGCCGCGGCGCGCTGCAGCTCTCCTACAAGATCGAGGACGACTACGGCGTGATCGACGCGCAGGCGGTGTTCGAGAAGAAGCCGGCGGCGAAGCCCACCGCCAAGCCGCCCCGTCCGCTCTATGGCGCGCCGGATTTCACGCTGGTGCTGCCGCAGTCGCGCACCAAGAACGGCGTCGGTCAGACCATCAAGGATCTCACCGAGCATCCGTGGGCCGGCGTCGACGTGATGATGACGCTCACGGCCCGCGACGAGGCCAACAACGAGGGCCGCTCCTCGCCGCACGAGCTTCGGCTGCCCGAGCGGCCGTTCGTCAAGCCGCTCGCCCGCGCGCTGATCGAGCAGCGCCGCGATCTTGCGCTCGACGGCAACATGAAGGACCGCGTGATGACGGCGCTCGACGCGCTGTCGCTCGCGCCGGAGCGATTCACGCCTGAGACCAACATCTACCTCGGCCTGCGCTCGATTTACTGGCATCTCGCCCGCACCAAGGACGACGACGGCCTGCGCGAGGTGGTGGCGCGGCTGTGGTCGATGGCGGTGACGATCGAGGACGGCAACGTCTCGGAGGCCGAGCAAGCCTTGCGCGCCGCGCAGGACGCGCTGCGCCAGGCGCTGGAGCGCGGCGCCACCGACGAGGAAATCAAGAAGCTGATGGATCAGCTTCGCGCCGCGCTCGACAAGTTCCTCCAGGCGCTCGCCGAGGAGATGCGCAAGAACCCGCAGATGGCGCGGCCGCTCGATCCAAACTCGATGCGCAATCTGCGCTCGCAGGATCTGCGCAGCATGATCGACCGCATGGAGCGGCTCGCCCGCTCCGGGCAGAAGGACGCCGCGCGCCAGCTCCTCGAGCAGCTCCAGCAGATGCTGGAGAACCTGCAGATGGCGCGGCCCGGCGGCGAGATGGGCGAGGACGGCGACGAGATGCAGTCGGCGCTCGACGAGCTCAGCGACATGATCCGCCGCCAGCAGCAGTTGCGCGACCGCACCTTCCGTCAGGGCCAGGACCAGCGCCGCCAGCAGCGCGGCCAGCGCGGTCAACAGCAGCAGCGGCCGCAGCAGGGCGACCAGAACCAGATGGGCGAGCTGCGTCAGGACCAGCAGGCGCTGCGCGAGCAGCTCAACAAGCTGATGGAGGAACTGCGCAAGCGCGGCTTCCCGCAACCCGGCCAGCCGAACCAGCCCGGCCAGCAGGGCCAGCCCGGCCAGAGCGGCGAGATGGATCAGCTCGGCCGCGCCGGCGACGCGATGGGCGACGCGCAGGGCCAGCTCGGTGACGGCGATGCCGACAACGCTGTCGACTCGCAGGGCCGCGCGCTCGACGCGCTGCGCCGCGGCGCGCAGGGTCTCGCGCAATCGATGCAGCAGCAGATGGGGCAGGGGCCGGGTCCCGGCACGCCCGGCCGCACCGGCCAGCCGCGCGCCAACAACGAAACCGATCCGCTCGGCCGGCCGCTGCGCGGGCGCGACTACGGCGACGACACCACGGTCAAGGTGCCCGGCGAGATCGACGTGCAGCGCGCGCGCCGCATTCTCGAGGAGCTGCGCCGCCGCTTCGGCGAAGGCTTCCGTCCGCAGCTCGAGCTCGAGTACATCGAGCGGCTGCTGAAGGATTTTTGAGCTAATCTCTCCGTCGTCATTCCGGGGCCGGCCGAAGGCCGGAACCCGGAATCCATAGCCACCGCTGCGGAGTATGGATTCCGGCTCTCGCTGCGCTCGGCCGGAATGACAGAGGAAATCCATGATCCGCGCTGCAGCTTTCGCATTGCTCACACTCGCTCCGTTAGCTCCCGCGCACGCCCAGAGCAGCGAT
The DNA here is from genome assembly GCA_963814215.1 of uncultured Alphaproteobacteria bacterium. GTDB lineage: Bacteria > Pseudomonadota > Alphaproteobacteria > Rhizobiales > Xanthobacteraceae > Z2-YC6860. Next base: position 87,130 of record CAWFCM010000031.1, read on the forward strand.
CCGGCGGTCGAGTCTTGCGAGATGCTGGTGCGCGAGGAATTGCCGGGCTCCACCCAGTATCGTTATTTGGCGGCCGAGATCAGCGGCAGCACTGTGCTGCTCAACTACGAGTCGGGTTCTCCCGCAACGAAACAGCAGAAACGCTGCAGCTTCACCTTCAACGCGTCGACCAACTCATGGGGCTTTGCGCCGGGACTGCCGGATGCCTTGCAGGTTGCCGTGATGGGCGCCCTGGTGCATCGCGGCATCTATCCGATCCCGCGCGAGCTGACAGCTCTCAAGCCCTGAGCGTTCACATCGTCGCGCGGGCCGGGTCTGCGTCCTTGCTGAGCGCGCTCGGCACGAACATCCGCTCGACGGCCTCGACCATGTAGTAGAGCACCACGCCGATCACGGTGAGCACCAGCAAAGCGCCGAACACGCCTGGCGTATCGAGCTGGCCGTTGGCGTAGAGCAGGTAGTAGCCGAGCCCGCGGTCGGCGGCGACGAACTCCGCCACCACCGCGCCGACCACGGCGAGGCTCATGCCGATCTTCAGCCCGGCAAAAATGTTCGGCAGCGCCGCCGGCAGCCGCAGCTTGATGAAGGTGCGGTAGGCACCGGCGCCCATCGAGCGAAACAGCCGCACCATGTCGGCCTCGATCGCTTCCAGCCCCACCATGGTCGACACCATGATCGGGAAGAACGCGATCAGGAACGAGATCAGCACCTTGGCCTGCAGCCCGGTGCCAAACCAGATGATGAACACCGGCGCGATTGCCACCTTGGGCACCATCTGCGACGACACCAGCAGCGGATAGGCGGTGCGCTTGGCGAGGTCGCTGAACGACACGAGAATGCCGAGCCCGATGCCGGCCACCGCCGCCACCGCGAAACCCGCGAGGATTTCGATCAGCGTCGGCTGCGAGAACGCGATGTAGAGATCGCGCTTGGTCCAGATGTGATCGAACACCACGCTCGGCGCTGGCAGGACCAATTCCGGCACCTTGAACAGCCGCACCCCGGCCTCCCACACCGCAAGCGTGATAAGCACCGCGACGATCGGATAGGCGTGCCGCAGCAGGCCGGGGCCGGCTGGGCGTTCGACGGGCGTCGATGCGGTCTCAGCCATCTAGCGGCCCTTCAGGATGCCGTGCTGCATGAACAGTTCGCGCACGCGGCCGGTGTAGCGGGTGAATTCCGGCGCGTCGCGCACCAGCAGCTCGCGCGGCCGCGGCAGGTCGATGTCGATCATCTCGGCGATCTTGCCTGGCCGCGCGGTCATCACCATCACGCGGTCGCCGAGGAACACGGCTTCCGCGATGTTGTGGGTGATGAACACGACGGTGCGGCGGTCGCGCTGCCAGAACGTCTGGAAGTCGAGCGCGAGCTGGTCGCGGGTGATGGCGTCGAGCGCGGCGAACGGTTCGTCCATCAGGAGCAGCGGGGGATCGTGCAGCAGCGCTCGGCAGATCGAGACCCGCGAGCGCATGCCGCCGGACAATTCGTGCGGATAGAAGTTCTCGAAACCCTGCAGGCCGACCAGTTCCAGCAGTTCCATGGCGCGGCCGAGCAGCGGCTTGCGGCCGATGCCGCGCACCTCGGCCTGGATCAGCACGTTGTCGAGCGCGGTGCGCCACGGCAGCAGCAGGTCCTTCTGAAACACGATTCCGAGGTCGGTGTAGGGGTCGTTCACCACCGTGTCGCCAATCCGCACCTCGCCGCTCGACGGCCGCAGCAATCCGGCGATCAGCGACAGCAACGTGGATTTTCCGCAGCCCGACGGTCCGACGATGGTCAGGAACTCGCCATGCGCTACGCTCAGGTCGGTCGGGCACAGCGCCTCGACGAGCTCGGCGCCAGCACGGCGCGCGGGAAAGATCTTGCCGGTCTGCCGCAGAGTAACGAGAGGCTCAGTTTTTGCCGGTGAGTCCATAAAGGTCATTCGTCGTCATTCCGGACGCTGCCGTCAGCGCGTTCACGCGCGTCTTCAACGCGCTATGGCGGGGGTCCGGAATCCATACTCGCAGCGGTGGTTATGGATTCCGGGTTCGCTCGCTAGCGCTCGCGCCCCGGAATGACCGTGGCGAAGTTGCAATTCCTAGATCGCTTCGTTTGTATAGAAATCCGTAACCGGACGCGCGATCGGCTGGCCGAGCACGCTGATGACGGCCTCGTAGGTCGCCTTCATCTTCTCGGGATCGTGATAGCCGAGCCCGTTCTTCTTCTGCGCGGGGCCTTCGCCAAGCGTCGCCTGGATCTGCATCTCCTTGACGCCGGTCTCCTTGTTGAGCTCGGGGAAATGCTTGGCGATCGCATCGATTGCCGCCTTCGGGTCGGCATAGGAATCCTTGCAGCCCTTCATGGTGGCGCGCACGAAGCCCTGCACGGTCTTCTTGTTCTCCTGCCAGTATTTCTCGGTGGTGATCAGCCCGTCGCCGTAGATGCCGACCGAGTTGCCAAATGTGAAGTTGCTGATCTGCTGGCCGGCCGGCAGCTTGGACTCGATGCCGGGTTTGGCCGGCAGATAGATCGCGACCGAGTTCGGCCTGATTCTGCAGCATCATCGCCACCTTGGCGGTGGCGGCCGCGTTCTTCCACTGCACCTTGTTGGTGTCGATGCCGTTCGCCTTGGCGAACAGGTTGAAGATGAACGGCGCCGTCGAGCCGGGCGAGTTGACGATGCTGCGGCCTTCCAGGTCCTTCGGCTTGCCGATACCTTTGCCCGTCTGGAAGAACAGCGACAGCGCGAGCTTGTCGGAGATCAATCCGACCGCGCGCATGCGCGGCTCCGGCGTTCTGCCTTGGAGCTGCAGCATCTGCACCAGGTCGGCGTGGATGAGGTCAGCGTTGCCGGCGGTGAGCGCCTGCAACGCCAGCGCATTGCCGAGAACGTGCTGGAACGTCACGTCGAGGCCTTGCTCCTTGTAGTAGCCGCGCTCGCGGGCGAGATAGACGTGGGCGTAGTCGCCTCGGGCGAAGAACTGGATGGTGAGCTTGACCGGCTTCAGAGTCTGCGCGCGCGCGACGTAAGGGGCGCCGAACACGCCGATCGCGGCGGCTCCCGCCGAATGCGTCAGCAACGTGCGGCGTGAAATTCCCCGATGGTGCTTTGAGCTCATGTCCGTCCTCCCTTGTGTTCGGGAGAGCGTATCGGGATTTTTCGGGGTGGTCATGCCCCTCGGGCGCGCCAGAGCAGGCGGCCGACTGCAATCGCTCCAAACATGCCCAGCAGTTGCGCCGCAACAAACGCCGGGACGCCGCTCGGGGCGATGCCGGCGAAGGTGTTCGACCACGCCCGCGCGATGGTCACTGCGGGATTGGCGAACGAGGTCGATGCCGTGAACCAGTAAGCCGCGGTGATGTAGAGCCCGACCGCATACGGCGTGGCGGCGGGCGCCCGCGCAACGCAACCGAAGATTGTCAGCAGCAGCCCGAACGCCGCAATGGCCTCGGCGAGCCACTGGCCGTAGCCGCTGCGCACCGTGATGGAGACTTGCAGGATCGGAAGCTCGAACATCGCATGCGCGATCCAGGCTCCGGCGATACCGCCCAAGACCTGACAGGCGATGTAGAGAACTGCGATCCGCCAGCCGATCGCGCCTTCGATCGCGAACGCGATGCTGACCGCCGGGTTGAGATGCGCGCCGGACACCGGCCCAAAGATCAGGATGAGGACGGGCAGCATCGCGCCGGTCGCCAGCGCGTTGCAGAGCAGGGCGAGCGCCACGTTCCCGCCGGACAGCCGCTCGGCCATGATGCCGGAGCCGATCACCGTGGCGAGCAGCAAGGCGGTGCCGAGCGTTTCGGCGAGCGCGCGCTGGCCGAGTGCCGGATTCACGCTTCGGCTTTTGCCCTGGCGGTCGCGCCGTCCAGGCGTCCGATCCCGGCGAGGCGCTTCTGCAAGCTGACCTGATCGAGGCTCTTGATCGGCAGCGCCGTGAAGATCGCGATGCGCTGGTGCAGCATGCGGTAGGTGTCCTTGAAAGCCAGCGCGATCTCGGCCTCGTTGCCGGTGGCTTCGGCGGGGTCGGGCACGCCCCAATGCGCGGTCATCGGCTGGCCCGGCCAGAACGGGCAGGCCTCGCCCGCCGCGTTGTCGCAGACGGTGAAAACGAAATCGAGCGGCGCCGCGCCGGGTGCGGCAAACTCGCTCCAGGACTTGGAGCGGAAGCCGGAGGTGTCGTAGCCCAGCCCTTGCAGAAGATCGATCGTGTTCGGGTTGACCTGGCCCTTGGGTTGGCTGCCGGCGCTATGGGCCTGGAATGTGCCGCCCCCCAGCTTGTTCAGGATCGCTTCGGCGATGATCGAGCGTGCGGAGTTTCCGGTACAGAGGAACAACACTTTGTACGGCATGGCTTGTCAGGCTCCGCAGCAGGCTGAAGCCTTGTCCGGTTTTGGCGTGCAGCACTCGACCGCTTCGGCATGCACGAAGCGGGGAGCGCCGGGACGTTCTCCGGTGCCGTCGCCGTAGATCGTGCTCTCGCCGGTGGTGAGGAACGTTTCCCAGGAGATGCCGGCGGGATCGTCGATCCAGGCTTTTTCCGAGCGGGCGTAGCAGCACGTGGTCTGGCCTTCTTCCCGGACGTTGCTTCCCGCGTTGCCCAGGCGTGCATAGACCTCGCGCAGTTCACCCGCATCCTCGACCTGGATGCCAAGATGATCGAGACCGGGCGCGCGGCCGCGCGTCGAGATCGCAAAGTTCACCCGCGGGTCGTCGAGCATCCATTTGGCGTAGTCCGGCTTCGTCACCGAAGGCTGCGCCGCGAACAGTGCGGAGTAGAAGCCGATCGCGTCCGGAATGGATTCGACCGAGACATGAACATGCAGGCGTTTCATGACGTCGCCTCCTTGGCGCGCTGGGCGGACTCAGGTGCAGCACAGCTTGCGGGCGCGCAAAGGTCGCGCGCGCCGCCGCAGCAGTTCTCGGTGAGGTAGGCGAGCAGCGCGTTCATCGTGTCGTAGCGCGCGGCATAGATCATCGAGCGGCCGTTGCGCCGGACCGTGACAAGCCCGGCCTGCCGCAGCCGGTCGAAGTGGAAGGTCAACGTGTTCGGCGGCAGACCGAGGTTCGCCGCGACTTCGCCGGCCGGCATGCCGTCAGGTCCGGCCTGCACCAAAAGGCGGTAAGCATCGAGCCGGCTGTCCTGGGCGAGCGCGGCCAGTGCGGTAACGGCGCCTGTCTTTTCCATAATTCAACGAATATCGAAATATAATGCGGAAGTCAATAACGGCGGGCGGAATTGGTAGTGGGTCAGTTCGAAGGCAGCCCCGATCCAAAGCATATCAGCACGTCATACGCCGAGCGGCAGAACCTCAACATCAGAATGCACATGCGCCGCTTCACGCGGCTGACCAATGCGTTTTCAAAGAAGGTCGAGAACCACGCGCTCGCCGTCGCGCTATTCACGACCTACTACAATTTCGTCCGCATCCATAAGACGCTTCGCGTCACGCCTGCGATGGCGGCTGGCGTCACGGACAAGCTCTGGGAAAATCGGTGACGTAGTGAAGATGCTGGAAGAGTGGGAAGCGGTCAGCTAGTCGTTACCTTAAAACGAAACCCCGGCCCTGTCTGAATGAGCCGGGGTTTCGCCACTGGGGTGGAAGGTCTGTACGGGGGGGCCGGGACCGACCCTCCACCAAGGGCCTACTTGAACTTTACGACCATGTCTTCCGAGTGATCGCACCGTGAGCATTCGTAGGTGCGACGATCATGATCCGGTTTTTCCGGTTCGATACGAACGATCATCATTGCGGTTCGGCAAATCGGGCAGATCGGCGTGTCGATGATTAGCGACGGGGCTAAAGCATATTGTGATTGTGGCATCGGCTCCTCCTATTGCAGGCGGGAGCGCAACCTCTCTCAGTCACCGACGCCTGGCGCTGAAACGCAGCCGGTGATGCACCACGCTGTAACTCTTCTGGCTAGCAGTCTGAGCAAAATTGCTCACTTTTGGGGTACGTCCCAACTTTTTTGAAATCTCAAATTTTGCTCAAGTCCCACCGACCTCGATCAGAATCCGTTCCTAATTCAAACTGACCCACTACCGCGGAATTGATGGGCTTGACGGCTTGAGGAACTAGGACTATATTCATAGTACCTTGCTCACCGAGGGCGTCTTCTAGGGGCGCTTAGTTGGCGGAGCAGGGTGCCGCGCCCGCGGTTGGATTTCGCAAATCCGCTCCGGGAGGCTTCGGGTCACCGTCCGTCCCTACTATGAGGGGCCGCCCTTCAGTGGGCTGGTGGGGACCGGAGGAAGGACGGCGAAAGCCGGCCGATCCTGAGGTGGAAGCCCCACCCATCCGGTCCTGAAAGTTACGGTCCCGAAGAACCAAAAACGCTGCGGTGGAGCGCCGGAGGGCGAGCGTCTCAGCGCATGAGACGCGCGCCGCAAGGCGTAAAACGAAAAGGCGCCCTTCGGCGCTCCGCTCCCTCACTTCGGTGAAGGAGGAAAGTTGAAGGAAGGCACGCGGCGCCTCAAAGTCCGCCAGCGATTTCGCACGTCCAGCAGAATTGGAAAGCATCCCATGACAACCGCCGACTTCACGCCAGGCAACTACAGCTTTCTGCCGTTCGCATTCCAGTATTCCAGCGGAGTCGCGGCGATGCCGGGCTACGAGATCGAGCGCGTGCAGTTCCGCAAGCCGGTGCCGCTGCTGCAGGGCTTCGAGCGCGTCGAGCAGTACATTCGCGAGCGCGGCCGGCCGCTGACGTCGTTCTGCGCTTGCGAGCTGCGCTCGCCCGGCCAGTTCACCGACATCGGCTTCGTCGAATTCAACAGGAAGTACGTCGTCACGCTGGAGAAGTGGGGCGTGTTCGACGGCAAGACCAATCCGGTGGCGCGCTCCAATGTCTGTCCGGAGATCGGCGGGCCGGCCGAGCCGTCCTTCCACGCCTTCTCGTTCACCGTGCCTGCCGCAAAGGCAATGCCGAGCTTTGTGATCGCCGGCAGCGCGGAGGCGCGGCCCGGCGAGGGCAGTTACCGCGAGCGCATTGTGCGCTGGGGTGAGAGTGGCGCCGACGCGCTGCGCGAGAAGGCGGTGTTCGTGCTCGGCGCGATGGAGGCAAGGCTCGGTGGTTTCGGCTTCACCTGGGCCGACACCACGGCGACGCAGGTCTACACTGTGTTCGATTTGCATCCGTTCCTGGCCGGCGAGATCGTGCGGCGCGGCGCCGCGCGCTCCGGGCTGTCATGGCACTTCGCCCGCCCGCCGGTGCAGATGCTGGACTACGAGATGGATTGCCGCGCGGTGGCACGGGAGTTCGTGATCTGAGGCTATTTCGCTTTTGCCAACGCGGCGGCGACCGCGAAGCGCAACTCCGCCACCGTGAACGGCTTGGCTATCACGCCGTGCACGAGATCCTCGAGCCCTGCGGCGCGCTCGCGCTGGTCGGCGTAGCCGGTCATCAGCAGGATGGTGAGCTTGGGAAAATCGCGCGCCGCAGCAAGTGCGAGCGCGATACCGTCCATGATCGGCATCTTGATGTCGGCAAGCAGCAGGTCGAACTGGTCTTGCGCGCGGGTCAACGCATCGAGCGCCGCGGCGCCATCGGCCGTTTGCGTCACCTTATGGCTGTCCAATTCCAGCGCGCGCGCCACCAGCGAGCGGATTGCCTCTTCGTCCTCCGCGATGAGAATGCGAGCCACGCCCGCCCTCAGCGCAAGCCGGCGGTGGCGTCAAGGCGGGTGAAGAAGCGCACGGTCACGTCGCGGCCATCACCGGGCGGTGAGGCGAGCCGGCTGCGGAACGGCAGCGCCTCGCCGGGCTCGAGCACCTCGCGGGTCGGCATCGCGGTCCAGGCATACACCTCGCCGCCGGCTTCGTTCCGCATCGCAAAGCGCAACCGCGGCACCTCGACCGGCTTTGACGCGGTGCTGGTGATGGTGCCCTCGACCATGAGGACAGCGACGCCGTCATGAATGTCTCTCGACACCTTTACCTCGGTAAACGTGAGGCCGCGCAGGTTCACCGGCAGGCCAATCGCCGCATAGAGCGAGGCCATCTGCGGCGCATGCTTCACGATGGTGCCGCGCCATCCGATCAGGGCGGCGACGACGCAGGCGAGCAGCAGGATGACCGCCGGCATGCGGGTGGCGCGGACCGGGATGCGCCGGCGCGCGGTGCCGCGTTTGATCGTGCGGCGGGCGGCTACGTTTTCGACGTTTGCGGCCTTGGCTGGTGCGCCGGTTGGCTCGTCGGCGGCCGGTGTCTGCTCGGTTGGTATCGCGATATCGCTGAGCGACGGGGCCGATTGCTCGGGCTCGGCTTGCGCCTCCAGTGCTTCGCCGGCCGCGGGTGTTTCGATCAATTGGTCCAGCGAGGGTCCCGCCGGGTCGCCATTTTCCGAGACGGCCGGTGCGGGTTCGGCTTCGGGCACGGGAGCTGCTGGTTCCGGCGCTGCGGTGACGGCAGGATCGGACGGCGGCCCGAACTCGGACTTGAAGGCGGCCACAGTGGCGTCGCCGGCCGGCTCGTGCGCCGCGACAGGAGGCGGCACGATGGCGAGAGGCGGAACTTCGGGTGGCTGCTCCTGGTGCCAGACGTTGCGGCAGCGCACGCAACGCACCTGGCGCCCCGCGGGATCGATCGCGGTGGCGCTGACGTGATAGGAGGCCGCGCAGTTCGGACAGACGATGTGCATTCGCGAATCGTGAAAGAGCCGACTTTTCACCGCGACGGTAGCAGCGGTCCGTTAACGCAACGGAAACCATGGAAATCCAGCGGCGGTCACGAATTGACCCGGTTAACGGAGTGTAAACGGCGGCCTATGGTGGCCGTCGTCCGCTATCCTGTACAAGGCGAATCGCGGGGCGGACCGCGGCGGGGTGGAGATTGGCTTGGTCCGATTCGAGAATGTCGGCTTGCGCTATGGGCTCGGCCCGGAGGTCCTGCGCGACCTCAGCTTCCATATCGAGCCGAACTCGTTCCAGTTCCTGACCGGCCCGTCGGGGGCCGGCAAGACCTCGCTGCTGCGCCTGCTTTTCCTGTCGCTCAGGCCGACGCGCGGGCTCATTTCGATATTCGGCAACGATGTCGTCACGCTGTCGAAGGACGAACTATCGGTGCTGCGGCGGCGGATCGGCATCGTGTTCCAGGACTTCCGGCTGCTCGACCACATGACCACCTACGAGAATGTGGCGTTGCCGTTTCGCGTCGCCGGCAAGGACGAGGAGAGCTACCGCGGCGAGGTGATGGAGCTGCTGCACTGGGTGGGTCTCGGCGAACGCGTCACCGCGTTGCCGCCGGTGCTCTCGGGGGGCGAAAAGCAGCGCGCCGCGATCGCCCGCGCAGTCATTGCGCGGCCGCAACTCCTGCTCGCCGACGAGCCGACCGGCAACGTCGATCCGAGCCTGGCGCAGCGGTTGCTGCGGCTCTTCGTCGAATTGAACAAGTCCGGGACCACCGTGGTGATCGCGACCCACGATATCGCCTTGATGGACCAATACGACGCCCGCCGCCTCGTGCTGCACGACGGCCGGCTGCACGCCTACGATTGAGCGCCCGATGAGCGATCCTCTGCGCATGGACGGCGAGCTTTCGATCCGCCAGCGGATGGCCGGTCTGCTGCCGCGCATGGATACGCCGATCGTGCCGAAGAATTCGATCGCCGGCCGCGCGCTGGTGGCGGTGGTGGCGATCATGACGTTCCTCGCCTCGCTCACCGTGGGCGCCGTGATGCTGGTGCGCGCCGCAGCGAGCGACTGGCAGTCCGACGTCTCGCGCGAGATCACCATTCAGGTTCGGCCCGAGGCTGGGCAGAATTTCGAGGGCCAGATCGAGCGCGCAGTCGAGATCGCGCGCGAATTTCCCGGCGTCGGCGAAGTGCGGGCCTATTCTGCGGAGGAATCGGCGCGCTTGCTCGAACCATGGCTCGGTTCAGGCGCCGCCCTGCAGGATCTGCCGGTGCCTCGTCTTATCGTGGTGCGGCTCGCTCCCAACGCAACGCCCGATCTCGCGCAATTGCGCAAGCTGCTTGCTGATCGCGTTGCCGGCGCCAGCCTCGACGACCATCGCACCTGGATGGACCGGATGCGCGCCATGGCCAACACCACGATCCTCGGCGGCATCGGCGTGCTGCTGCTGATGGTGGCCGCGACCATCCTGTCGGTTGCGTTCGCCACCCGCGGCGCAATGGCGGCCAACCGCCCGATCGTCGAGGTGCTGCATTTCATCGGCGCGACCGACGGCTTCATCGCCGGCCAGTTCCAGCGCCACTTTCTGGCGCTCGGACTGGAAGGTGGCCTGATCGGCGGCGCGGCGGCGGTGGTGATCTTCATGCTCGCCGCGGTCGCCGGCAAGTGGGGTTTCGGACTTGCAGGCGGCGAGCAGCTCGCCATGCTGTTCGGCACGTTTGTGCTGCGCATCGAGGGCTATCTTGCCATCCTCGCGCTGGCGATCCTGATCGCGGTGGTGACCGGGCTGACCTCTCGCCACACCGTCAACCAGACCTTGCGGACGGTGGAGTAATGACGCGGGCACCGGGCCGGTATCAGGCGACGATTCGCCGAAGCTTCGGATCAATGGTCCGAACCTTCTTATTTGCCGGGTGTCTCGCCGCGCTGCTGATCGGGGTCGGCTTTCTCTGGTGGGTCAACAATCTGCCCGAGGCCGAGGTGCCGATGCGCAGCAAGGCGGACGGCATCGTGGTGCTGACCGGCTCGCGGTTCCGCATCAACGACGCGCTCGAACTCCTGGCCGCCGGTCATGGCAGGAGGCTGCTCATCAGCGGCGTCTATCCCGCCACCAAGCTCTCGGAGATCGCGCACATGATGCCGGAATTCGAGCGGTGGTTTGCCTGCTGCGTCGATCTCGATCACATGGCGCTCAACACCATCGGCAATGCGGTCGAGACCAAGCGATGGGCGCGCGAGCAACGCAGCAAGTCACTCATTGTAGTCACCTCGAACTTCCACATGCCCCGCGCGCTGACTGAAATCTCACATCAGTTGCCCGACGTCCGGCTGGTGGCATACCCGGTGGTTTCGGATCGCGTTAAGATCGATTCCTGGTGGTCGAATCCTGCGACCGCGAGGCTGCTTTTTATGGAATATTTGAAGTATATGGTCGCCTCGGTCCGCGTGCGGTTCGATGGAACGGCATGAGCCGGCGAAGACAGGTCGATAGGTTTTTCCTCCGTGATTATTGCCCGCTCCATCCTGTTCAACATCCTGTTCTACCTGAACCTGGTGGTGTTGCTGATCGTCGCGATCCCGACGCTGCTGATGCCGCCGCAGGCGATCATCGAGATGGCGAAGCTTTGGGGCCGCACCAGCCTGTGGCTGCTGCGCGTGGTCTGCGGAACCAAATGCGAGTTCCGCGGCGTTGAGCGAATTCCATCGGGGCCGCTGATTGTCGCGGCCAAGCATCAATCGACCTGGGAGACGTTTGCGCTGCTCTCCCTGTTCAAACATCCGGTCTTCATTATCAAGCGCGAGCTGACCTGGATCCCGCTGTTCGGCTGGTTCACCATCAAGGGCAAGATGATCCCGGTTGATCGCGGCTCCGGTACGCAGGCGCTCAACGCGATGACCGTGCGCGCCAGAGAGACGATCCGCGGCGGCCGCCAGCTTTTCATTTTCCCGGAAGGAACACGGCGGCCGGCGGGCGCCGAGCCGAAATACAAGTTTGGCGTCGCGCACCTTTATGACGTGATCGGCGTGCCGTGCGTCCCGGTGGCGCTTAACTCGGGTCTGTTCTGGCGCCGCCGCTCCTTCGTTCGCCTGCCGGGCACCGTCGTGGTGGAATTCCTCGACCCCATCGCGCCGGGGCTTGACAAGCAGGCGTTCTTTGAGCGCTTGCAAAACGACATCGAGACCGCCACCGCGCGGCTCGTCGCCGAAGGTGAGAACGAGCTCAGGCGTGAGGGGCTTCGTGCGGACCCTTGAGCCGCTCCGCCAGGAGATGCAGCGACGCATCACGGCAGCCCAGCGCCTCCAGCGCTGCGACCGTATCGATCACATAGTCGCGGTTATTGCCTGAGCGGCCGTGGCCCTGGCGCACATGGTGAAGCTGCTGCTCCAGCGTGAGCCTTCCGGCGTACTGCGGGTGGCTGCGATCGACCGTGTAGCAGACTGCTTCGACCCGGCGCTCGGGCTTGCCTTCCAGCCATGCCGTGCGCACCGTTTCGCGATACACCGACGTCACCTGCTCGCGTGCCCGCAGATAGGCGAGGGTGTCGGCGCGCTTCGCGGCCGGAACCCGGTAGGCAACGCCGCGACAAGCGCCGCCCTGGTCGATGCCAAGCACCAGGCCTGGCCGTTCCGGCGTGCCCCGGTGCACGAAGGAATAGACGCACAGCGAGCGGTGCAGCCCGACCATGCGCGCCTGCGCGCGCTCCAAGTATTCGAAGCCCGGCCGCCAGATCAGCGAGCCGTAGCCGAACACCCAGAGGTCACTGGGTGCGTGGTCGAATTCGGCATCCATGGTCGAGCCCATAAGGAGCGGCTGGCTATCAGGCGGCGGCGGTGGCCGCAACAGGGCTGGACACGGCGGGATAAAGGCCGGACAACGTCATCTTTGAAACTTTGAAACGCCGCATTCGGCGGCTTCACACGTCCGATGCAGCAAGACACAACCCCGCGCCGCCGCTGGCCGCTGATCCTGATCGCTCTTGCCGTCGTTCTGGCCGGAGGGTGGAGCGCGCTCTGGTACTACGCCGCCGGCCGCGCCGAGACTGTGATTGCCGGCTGGCGCGAGCGCGAGGCCAAGGCGGGGCGCATCCACACCTGCGGCTCGCAGACCGTGGGTGGCTTTCCGTTGCGCTTCGAGATGCGCTGCACTGATCCGGGACTGGAGGTGAAATCCGCCGCGCAGCCGCTATCGATCAAGGCCAAGGACATTCTGGTCACAGCGAAGGTCTGGCAGCCGACTCTGCTGACCACCGTGATCACGGGGCCGCTGACCATCGCCGACCCGGGCCAGCCCCCCACCATCACCGCCAACTGGCAGCGTGCCCAAAGCGAAGTCCGCGGCCTTCCGACCGCACCCGAGCAGGTCACGATGGTGTTCGACCAGCCGGTGGTGGAGCGTACGAGCGGCGGCGCCGCGCAGAAGCTGTTCAACGCGGCGCATCTCGAGATTGGGGGCCGTATGCTCGAAGGGTCGGCCACCAACAATCCGGTGATCGAGGTTGCGCTGAAGACAAAGTCAGCGGTGGCGCCAACATTGCACCAAGTGATGGAGATTCCGCTCGACGCCGACGTCACCGCAGTGCTGCGCGGCCTGAAGGACTTCCGCCCGAAGCCATGGCCAGACCGCTTCCGCGAGATCCAGGCGGCCGGTGGCAGCATTGAGATCAGCAACGCGCGGCTGCAGCAGGGCGAGACCATCGCGGTGACGAAGGGCACGCTCGCGCTTTCGCCGAGTGGGCGTCCGCACGGGCAAGTGCTGCTCACCGTCGCCAACCTGCCGGCGCTGCTTCCCGCACTCGGTCTCGACGGACGCTCCGCGCAGATCAGCAAGCCGCTCGACAACACCGCCAGCCGGCTCGACCGCATCGCGCCGGGTCTCGGCGGCATCGCGCGGCAAAACGCGGCTCCGGCGCTCGCCGCGGCGCTCAACTTCATCGGCAAGCCTGCCGAGATTGACGGCAAGCGTGCCGTCACCTTGCCGCTGCGCTTCAACGACGGGGTGGGGACACTGGGTCCAATCCCGCTTGGGCAGACCGCGCCGCTGTTTTGATCCCCGCCGGATCGCGTGTTAGAGCATGATCCTGAAAAGTGGGAACCGGTTTTCGGAAAAGATCATGCTCAAACAGGAAAGTGAGCGGCGAGCCTGATTCAGCGTAGCTGAATCAGGCTCTAGCAGGCTCTTGAAAAAGTGAACAAGGTTCCCGATCCGATTCTGTTTCGTTCACCTCTGGATTCGGATGCGTTCATGGTCAAACGGACTTTTTCAACAGCCTGCTAGTTTGACTGAGTCAGAAAGTCGCGGGGCAAGCACCGCAGAATCAAGTATTGGCCGAGATTCAGACATCAGCATGTGGAGGCTGAGATGGATCTCCGAAGAGCGGATGACAATGAATCGCGGTTTGCGGCGTATGTCGAGGGGCTTGTGAGCGTGATCGGGCACGCGGACCGCGCCAAGCCGCTACGGGACTATTGCGTGGGGCTGATGTTGCCGTGCGCGCGCAAGAGCGTGGAGCCTATGGCGGCGGTGACGGCGCCTTCGCGGGTGGCAGCCCAGCATCAATCGCTGCTGCATTTTGTCGGCGAAGGACAGTGGTCGGACGAGAAGGTGTTGGCGAAGGTGCGGGAGATGGTGCTCCCGGAGATGGAGCGCCACGGGTCGATCGAGGCTTGGATCATCGACGACACCGGCTTTCCCAAGCAGGGGCTGCACTCGGTTGGCGTGGCGCGGCAATATTGCGGCCAGCTCGGCAAACAGGACAATTGTCAGGTTGCGGTCTCGCTGTCGATTGCCAATCACCACGCAAGCCTGCCGGTGGCCTATCGCCTGTATCTGCCGCAAGACTGGGCGAAGGACCGCCAACGCCGGCGCAAAGCGGGCGTTCCTGAGGACATCGGCTTCAAGACCAAGCCGGAGATCGCGATCGAGCAGCTGCGCTGGGCCTGTGCGGCCGGCCTTCCTCGCGGCGTGGTGCTGATGGACGCGGGTTATGGCTGCAACACAGATTTGCGCGCTGGCGTCAGCGCGCTCGCGCTGAGCTATGTCGCCGGCATCTTGCCGCAGACGTCTGTATGGGCATCGGGCACGGGGCCGCTGCCGCCGGAAAAGTGGTCGGGCCGCGGGCGACCGCCAAAGCTCACCCGCCGGGACGGCAAGCATCAACCGATCTCAGTCAAGCAACTCGCCCTCGGCCTGCCAAAGCGCGCTTGGCGCACGGTCAAGTGGCGGGAGGGTGCGGCCGAGCACCTGTCCTCGCGCTTTGCGCGCATGCGCGTTCGTGTGGCGCATCGCGATTACAATCTCACCGAAGGCCGGCCGGAAGAGTGGCTGCTGATCGAGTGGCCAAAGGGCGAGAACGAGCCGACCAAATATTGGCTTTCGACCCTTCCCAAGAACATCCCCTTCCACCGATTGGTTGACATCGCCAAACTGCGTTGGCGCATCGAGCGCGACTATCAGGACCTCAAACAGGAGGTCGGGCTCGGCCACTTTGAAGGGCGCGGGTGGCGCGGCTTCCATCATCACGCCACGCTGTGCATCGCGGCTTACGGATTTCTGATCTCCGAGCGGGAGACAATTCCCCCCTCAGGACCTCGTCCCGCCACGCTGTTCCCGGAACTTGCCGTACCCGACGGTTACCGACCCAGGGGCTCCGCCCTTGCGGCCTGAACGCCACATCCCGAACTCCGTCGCAACCATGCGCCGGCGATTGATCGTCGCGCTCGTCAGAAGCCTGCCGCGATGTCCGTGCTGCAACGCTGCAATCGCAACACCGTCGCCGCGCAGAAATTCATGACACAGTCAAACTAGCGTTTTTGCAGTAAACCCGGCGATCCGAATTGCCCACTCTCTCGCACGACCAACAGTGTCCGCCGCCGGTGAAAACCAACGACACGCTGGCCTTCATCTGCACCTATAACGAGCGTGGGAATATCGGCGCGATGCTCGACGGCCTGCTCGGGCTGCGCACGCGCTGCGACGTGCTGGTGGTCGACGACAATTCAAGGGATGGCACGCTGGACGTGCTGGCGGCGCGCGCCGCCGCCGAGCCTCGCGTCGGGGTGGTGGTGCGGCCGGGCAAGCTCGGCATCGGTTCGGCGCACAAGCTTGGCTGGCTGCATGCCCGCCGCATGGGATACGCGCGCATCGCCACGCTCGACGCCGACCTGTCGCACGATCCAGCGGACGTGCAACGGCTGCTCGACGCGCTGGATGCGGGTGCCGACGTTGCGCTGGGTTCGCGCTTCGTGCCGGGCTCGAAGCATGACTACAGCGGGCTTCGCCTCGCGGTGAGCAAGGGCGCCAACATGCTGGCATCTTCGCTCTTGCGCCTGCCGATCGCGGAGCACACCACGTCGTTGCGCGCCGCCAAGCTGGCGCGCGTTCCCGACGGATTGGTCGAGACGATCGAAAGCGACGGCTACGGCTTCTTCGTCACTTGCGTGGTGCGCTTGGCGCGGGCCGGGCTGACCTTCGCCGAGCTGCCGATTCATTTTCGCGACCGGCACGATGGCGCGTCGAAGATTTCCAAGCGCCAGATCGTGTTCGGCGCGCTCAACCTGCTTCGCCTCAGCGCGGATCGACGCCCCTATGTGCCGCGCGTCTCTCAATCCGGCGCGCTAGACTGTCCGGTGTGTGGCCGGCCTTATCAGATGCGCGAGCCGTCAGGTGAATTGCGCTGCCTGGCGTGCTTCGGCTCGCCGGGCTGACTATTCGGTGTCCGCCGCGTACGGTCTAGGCAGCGGCTCGGCGGGCAGGCTCTGGTGGCCGCGGCCGAAATCGGGGACCGGCGAATCCTGGCCGATCTCGACGATGCCGCGGCGGATCGCGCGGGTCCGTGCGAAATGATCGTACAGCGCCTGGCCGTCGCCGCTGCGCATCGCCCGCGTGAGCCCCGAGAGGTCTTCGCTGAATCGCCCGAGCATTTCCAGCACGGCGTCTTTGTTGGCCAAGAACACATCGCGCCACATGGTCGGGTCGGACGCTGCGATGCGAGTGAAATCACGGAAGCCGCCGGCCGAAAACTTCAGCACCTCCGACCGTGTAACCTCGCCCAGTTCGTCGGCGGTGCCGACGATGGTGTAGGCGATCAAGTGCGGCAGATGGCTGGTCACCGCGAGCACCAGGTCGTGATGGTCAGCCGGCATGCTCTCGACATTGGCGCCGAGCGCGCGCCAGAACGAGGCGAGCTTCTCGATAGCGGCTTTGTCGGCATCCGCCGGTGGCGTCAGGATGCACCAGCGGTTCACGAACAATTCTGCGAAGCCGAAGTCGGGACCGGAATTTTCGGTGCCGGCGACGGGATGCGCCGGGATGAAATGCGCATCCGCGGGCAGGTAAGGGCCCATATCACGCACCACCGCGGCTTTAACGGAGCCGACGTCGGAGACGGTGACCCCCTTCATCAGGTGCGGGCCGATCTCCTTGGCGACCGTGCCGGACGCACCGACCGGAATGCAGACAATGACCAGGTCAGCGCCTTCGACCGCGGCACCGTTGGTCTCCACCACCTGATCGGCAAAGCCCAGCTCGGCGACGCGCTTGCGCGTCGCCGGCGAACGCGCGGTAACCACGATCGAGCGTGCGGCGCCTTGCGCGCGCGCGGCGCGCGCAATCGACCCGCCGATTAATCCGGCGCCAATCAGCGCGAGCCGGTTGTAGATCGGCTGCTTCAGCTTGGTCACGCCGGCTTCCCCAGAAACTCCGCCAGTGCCTTGACCACCAGCCGGTTGGCTTCCTCGCTGCCGACGGTCATGCGCAGCGCGTTCGGCAGCTTGTAGGCGCCGACCTGGCGCAGCACCAGGCCGCGCTTCATCAGGAAAGCGTTGGCGTCCGCCGCCTGCTTGGCGTCGGGAAACATGATCAGCACGAAGTTGGCAACACTCGGCGTCAGCGTCAGCCCGAGCTTGCCAAGCTCGTCGGAAAGCCACGCCAGCCACTTGGTGTTGTGCTCGCGCGCCATCTCCTGGTGCGCGGTGTCTTCGATTGCCGCGATGCCGGCCTTGATCGCCGGTGCGTTGACGTTGAACGGCCCGCGGATGCGGTTGATCGCATCGATCACATGCGCCGGGCCGTACATCCAGCCGAGGCGGAGCGCGGCGAGGCCGTAGATTTTCGAGAAGGTGCGGCACATTACGACGTTGTCGTTGGTGGCGACAAGCTCGATCCCGGCTTCGTAGTCATTGCGGCGGACATACTCCGCATACGCTGCGTCGATCACGAACAGCACGTGCTTGGGTAGCCCCTTGTGTAGCCGCTTGATCTCGTCGAACGGCAGGTAGGTGCCGGTCGGGTTATTCGGGTTGGCGAGGAACACGACCTTGGTCTTTGCCGTCACGCGTTTCAGGATCGCGTCAACGTCGGCGGTGTAGTCCGTCTCCGACGCAACGACAGGCTTCGCGCCGGTGCCGAGCGTGGCGATCGGATAGACCAGGAAGCCGTGCGTGGTGTGGATCGCCTCGTCGCCATCGGCGAGATAGGCACGCGCGATCAGGTTGAGGAGATCGTCGGAACCGGCGCCGCAGACGATGCGGTTCGGGTCAAGCCCGAACACGCAGCCGATGGCCTCGCGCAGTTCCGACGCCGAGCCGTCCGGATAGTCTTCAAGGTGCGCGGCGACAGCGTTATAGGCCGCGACCGCCTTCGGGCTCGGGCCCAGCGGCGTCTCGTTGGAAGAGAGCTTGAACACCTTGGCGACGCCCGGCGCGGTGCTCTTGCCGGGCACATAGGCCTCGATATCGAGCACGCCGGGGCGCGGCTGCGGACGGTTCGTGGACATTGTAATACTGCTGGGTTCGTTATTTCGGCTTCTTGGCCGGCACCGTATAGCGCGTCGCGTGGCTGCCGACGAGGGCCGTGGAATGCACCTTGGCGCCAGCCTTAACCAGGGCGGCGTAGACCTCGCCGATCTTGCTTCCGGCGGGCACTGAGACCAGTAGCGCGGTGCCGTCGTCCACCATCGGGTCGGGCACTGCGACCAACGGGGCGATCTGCGAGACTGCGCGTCCTGTATCCGGACCCCAGCCGGTGACGTGCACGCTCCAAACTTCTGTCTCGGTGACCATGGCGTCGGGAGCGGCGCGCGACACCACGAACACCGGCAGCGCGGCCGGATGGTCGGCCCGGTCGATGAACGGCAGCCGGGCGATGATCCGCGGCGCGCTCTCGAACTCGAGCGCGGTCCACCATGCGCCTGCGTGCGGTACGGCGAAGGCTGGAACGAGACCAAGGTCGCCCTTGGAATCCGAAACCGCAGCCACCACGCCTGATGCGCCGGTGTGCGCCACGAACGGCACGGTGAAGCCGAAATGGAAGCGTGCGCTGTCGCGCATCAGCGCATCGCCGGCGGAGAGATCGGCGTGCACCGCGAACGGTGCTTGCACATGGGTGAAGGTCGAGATGATGACGCGCCAGATGCTCTCGGCGGTGTCCAGCGGCAGGATGCCGTGATGGCGTTGCACCAGGCGGCGCATCATGTCGGCTTCGCGGGCGGGCCGGAACGCGGCGCCCGACTCCTGCGTGCCCTTGGAGGCGATCAGCCGGTCGATGATCTCGCCGCGCTCCATCAGCAGGTTGTGCATGGCCTCGTCGATGCGGTCGATCTCCTTGCGGAGATCGGCGAGCGCGGGAGTGCCTGTTTGAGATGTCTTCGTCATCGCGGGGCGACACTACAAGCCGAGGCCCGCGTTGTCAGGCCACGCCTGGGGTTGCCGCGGTGGGCAAAGAAAGCGTTGACATTGGAGCCTGCCGATCCCTACTAAACCCTAGATAAACTGGCCCTTTTTTGGCCGCCGGGATAACGAAATGGCCGAGGTTGGCATAGCGCCGGACGCATCGGCTCGCACGCGCGAGGCCGATCACCCGCGCGACTCGCTCCTTGCACGGTTCGGCATCGATAAGCCGCTCAAGCTCGATGCCGGCGTGACGCTGTCACCGTTTCAGATCGCATACAAAACCTACGGTACGCTCAATGCGGAGCGCAGCAACGCGGTACTGATCTGCCACGCGCTCACCGGCGACCAGCACGTCGCGAGCGTCAATCCGGTGACGAAAAAACCTGGCTGGTGGGAAACCATGGTCGGGCCCGGCAAGCCGATCGACACCGAGCGCTTCTTCGTCATCGGCGCGAACGTGATGGGCGGCTGCCTTGGCAGCACCGGCCCCGCATCGATCAATCCGCAGACCGGCAAGCCGTGGGGCCTCGACTTTCCTGTCATCACCATCCGCGACATGGTGCGAGCGCAGGCGATGCTGCTCGACCAACTCGGCATCGACACGCTGTTCACGGTCGCCGGCGGTTCGATGGGCGGCATGCAGGTGCTGCAATGGGCTGCGAGCTATCCCGAGCGGGTGTTCTCGGCGCTGCCGATCGCCTGCTCGACGCGCCACTCGGCGCAGAACATCGCCTTCCACGAGGTCGGGCGTCAGGCTGTAATGGCCGACCCGGAATGGCGGCAGGGCCGTTATCTGAACGAGGACGCTAATCCGCGGCGCGGCCTCGCGGTCGCGCGCATGGGAGCACACATCACCTACCTGTCGGACGCCGCGCTGCATCGCAAGTTCGGGCGCAAGTTCCAAGACCGGGACAATCCGACGTTCTCGTTCGATGCCGACTTCGAAGTGGAATCCTATCTACGCTACCAGGGCAGCTCGTTCGTCGAGCGCTTCGACGCTAACTCGTACCTCTATCTCACCCGCGCGATGGATTATTTCGACTTGGCGGACGACTACGCCGGCTCGGTCGCTAATGCCTTCAAGGGATCCGAGACTCGGTTCTGCGTGGTCTCCTTCACGTCGGACTGGCTGTTCCCGACCTCGGATTCGCGCGCCATCGTCCACGCCCTGAATGCGGGCGGGGCCCGCGTGTCGTTCGCCGAGATCGTGACCGACAAGGGCCATGACGCGTTCCTGCTGGAGGAGCCGGAGCTGTTTGCCATCGTGCGCGGCTTTCTCGAAGGTGCCGCCAAGTCGCGCGGTCTTGCGCCGGCTGCTGTGAGGTGACGATGCTGTCCCGGGTGAAGCAAGATCTCACCATGGCGGAAGCCGCCCGCACCCCAGGCGGTTCTCGCGTCGACCTGTTGTTGATTGCCGATATGGTGGCGCCGGGCGCCAAGGTGCTTGACGTCGGCTGCGGCGACGGCGAGCTGTTGCGGCTGCTTGGCGAGCGGCGCGGCGTCGACGGCCGCGGCATCGAGCTGTCGCGGGAAGGTGTGAACGAAGGCGTGGCCAAGGGCCTTGCGGTGATCCAGGGCGACGCCGACACCGACCTCGCTGATTATCCCGACGATGCGTTCGACTACGTGATCCTGTCGCAAACGCTGCAGGCGACGCGTCATCCGCGTGCCGTGCTCGAGCACATGCTGCGGATCGGTCGCCACGCCATCGTGTCGTTCCCAAACTTCGGCCACTGGCGCATCCGCCTGCAGGTCGCGATCGGCGGCCACATGCCGCAGACCGACAATCTGCCCTATGCGTGGTGGGATTCGCCGAACATCCACTTCTGCACCATCAAGGACTTTCGCCAACTCTGCTTCGTGGCGGGCGCGAAGATGGACAAAGCCGTCGCGCTCAACGCGTGGGGCTCGCCTCTGCGGCTAAATGCGCCGTGGTGGTTCTGGAATCTGTTCGGCGAGCAGGCGGTGTTCTTGCTGAGCCGGCGCTAGCGATCAGCGGAAACTCGAATCGAAAATTCGCGGTTGCGATATTTGCAATTGCGAACATCGCCGCGATCTGTCGGAAATTACCGCGATTACCCAGCCATGCAATTGCGGGCGCGTTGCATGCGCTGGGCGGTCAGCAAAAAAAGCTTTGTGAGCGGGTGATTTAGCGCGCCGAATGCGCGCGTTCACCGCTTTGCGCGGCGAAGCATCTGCTGCCTCATTCTCATCATGTTATCGCCACGGGTGCCGACCATTCGGCCGCTCGATGTTGCTTCGCAGCATCGGGGACGACACAACAAAAAGGATAACCCGTAAATGCTTTTGAGAATGACGGGAATGCTGTTTGGTTTGATTGCACTGTTCGTGGCGCCTGCATCCGCAGGGACTTTGAAGAAGGCGTCCGAAATTTCCGAGTCGCGCCGCCATTCCGGCAGTTATGTTAAGTTCACCGACATGAGTGCGCGGCGCAGGCATCGTGCCGTGCGTCATCATGCGCGCCGTCACCATGTCGCGCGCTATCGCGTTAGTCGGAAAGCCAAGCCGAACTCCTATGCTTCCGTGGCGCGTCACGCCGGCGGAATGGCGGATGTCGGGGGCACCGGCATCGTCGCCGAGGCGCGGCGCTACATCGGCACCAATCCGACCGGGCGCAGCAGCCTTTGGTGCGCCACCTTCATGAACATGGTGCTGGAGCGCAGCGGTCACCGCAGCAGCGGCTCCAACATGGCGCGGTCCTTCGCGTCCTACGGCACCCGGCTTTCCGGGCCGCAGGTCGGCGCCATCGCGGTGATGCCGCGCGGCAAGCGCGGCGGCCACGTCGGCGTGGTGAGCGGCATCGACGCCAACGGCAACGTGACTGTCATCTCGGGTAACCACGGTCGGCGCGTCGCCGAGTCGACTTATACCAACCTTCGGAAGGTATGACTCTTTGTTGTTGGCGAGGGGTGCGTGTGATTCATTTCCACCTGAACGTCTGATTCGGGAGGATGGAGATGAGCGCAGCGATTGCCCTTCGGGATGATTTTGATGCGGCTGACTTGCGCGGTCTTGCGGTGAAGGCGAAGGACGCCGATCAGGCGCGACGACTGCTTGCACTGGCGGCAGTTTACGACGGGATGGATCGCGAGGAGGCGGCCCGCATCGGTGGCATGGATCGGCAGACGCTTCGGGACTGGGTGCATCGCTTCAATGAGCGGGGCCCCGAGGGGCTGATCAACATCAAGCCGACTGGCCGCCCTTCGAAACTTTCGGCTGAGCAGAAAGAGGAATTGCAGCAGCTCGTGGAGGCCGGTCCCGATCCGGAGAAAGATGGGGTCGCGCGCTGGCGCTGCGTGGACTTGAAGCGCGTTCTGGGGGAGCGCTTCGCGGTTGATCTCTCCGAAGTGAGCCTGGGGCGCGTTCTCAAGCAGCTCGGCTATTCACACATCAGCGCCCGACCCCGGCACCCTGCGCAAGATGCGCAGGCGATCGCGACATTTAAAAAAACTTCCCCGCCACTGTCGCCGAGGCGCTGAAGCAGCTTGCGCCGGCCACTCCGATCGAGGTGTGGTTCCAGGATGAGATGCGCGTCGGACAGAAGAACGGCCTCGTCTATCAGTGGGCCAAGAAGGGAACCAGGCCGCGCCAGCCGAAGGACCAGCGCTACGAGAATGCCTATCTGTTCGGCGCGGTTTGTCCCGCTCGCGATACCGGCGTCGCCCTCATCATGCCGAACGCCGACACCGACGCCATGCAGAAGCACATCGACGAGATCGGCCGTGCGGTCGCGCGTGGCGCGCATGCGCTGATCATTCTCGACAAGGCCGGCTGGCACACCACCGGCAAGCTTAAAGTTCCGAACAATCTCACTCTGGTGCTGCTACCGCCCGCATGTCCGGAACTCAACTCCGCCGAAAACATCTGGCAATACCTGCGCCAGACCTATCTCTCGAACCGCGTGTTCCAGACCTACACCGACATTCTCGACGCCTGTCAGGACGCTTGGCTCAGGCTCCTCGCCGAGGTCGGTCGCATCGCCTCAATCGCAACCCGCGATTGGGCAGCCATCGGTCAATCATTTTGAAGGCTGGTATTACTCTCGTGGGCGCATCTATGCCTACGTGATGCCGTAACACCTGAATATTGCGCGAGGGGATCGGCGGCGGGGCAACCCGCCGCCAGTTGCGTCTGGAACGATCTCTGCCGCGCCGCGTTCGCAAGGCGTGGCTGACAGCATCGTCGAAACCGACATTCCTGCGCGGCTCGACCGGCTGCCGTGGAGCCGCTTTCACACTCTGGTGGTGGCCGCGCTCGGCATCACCTGGATCCTTGACGGACTCGAAGTGACGCTCGCCGGCACGGTTGCCGGCGCGCTCAAGGCGAGCCCGGTGCTGCAGTTCAGCAATGCCGACGTAGGCTTCGCCGCTGCAGCCTATCTCGGCGGCGCGGTATCCGGGGCTCTGTTCTTCGGCTGGCTGACCGACCGGCTCGGCCGCAAGAAATTGTTCTTCATCACGCTGGCGGTTTATCTCGCTGCGACGGCGGCCACGGCGTTCTCTTGGAATCTGTGGAGCTTCGTGGTGTTCCGCTTTATCACCGGGGCGGGGATCGGCGGCGAATATGCCGCGATCAACTCGACCATCCAGGAGTTGATCCCCGCGCGGGTGCGCGGCTGGACCGATCTGGTCATCAACGGCAGTTTTTGGGTCGGCGCGGCGCTAGGCGCAGTCGGCGCCATCGTGTTGCTCGATCCCGCTTTGATTGATCCGGAATACGGCTGGCGCCTCGCATTCCTGATCGGCGCATTGCTGGCGTTCGTGATTTTCTTCATGCGGCTATGGCTGCCGGAGAGTCCGCGCTGGCTGATGACGCACGGCCGGGCCGCCGAAGCCGAGCGTGTCGTTGCCGCGATCGAGCGCCAGGTTTATGGCGCAACGCCAATCCCGTCGGGCGACCTGCCCTGCGTGCGGCTGCGGGCGCGCAGCCACACCCGGTTAAGCGAAGTGGCGCGCACGCTGCTGCGGAGCTATCGCCAGCGCACGCTGGTCGGCCTGACTCTGATGGGCGCGCAGGCGTTTTTCTACAACGCGATCTTTTTCACCTATGCGCTGGTGCTGACCGACTTCTATGCGATACCGGCGGACCATGTCGGCTGGTACATCCTGCCGTTTGCCGCGGGCAACTTCCTCGGCCCGCTGCTGCTCGGCCGCCTGTTCGATGTTCTTGGCCGCCGTCCGATGATCGCCTTCACCTACATCACGTCTGGCGTGCTGCTCGCGGTGAGCGGCTATCTGTTCGCCCAAGGCCTGCTCACGGCAACGCAGCAGACGCTGGCCTGGACCGTTGTGTTTTTCTTCGCCTCAGCAGCCGCAAGCTCAGCCTACCTCACTGTGAGCGAGACCTTCCCGCTGGAGATCCGCGCTCTGGCCATCGCGTTGTTCTATGCGGTCGGCACCGGCATCGGCGGCATCGCGGGCCCGTGGCTGTTCGGCGTTCTGATCGATACCGGCTCACGCACCAGCGTGTTCGGCGGCTATCTGTTCGGTGCGGCGCTGATGGTGGCTGCCGGGTTGATTGCGGCATTTTTCTGCGTGCCGGCCGAACGAAGGCCGCTTGAGGATGTGGCGCGGCCGCTCGCGTTCGTCGATTAGCTCATTCCTCGAACGCCACGTTCACCCAATAGCAGTTGCCCTTCTGGTGGATGATCGGGTTGCCCCAGTTGTCGTCGCGGCCTTTGTCGAATGGCCTGTATTGCATTGTCAGGAGCGCGACACCGTCGGCACCGGGAGCGGACAACCACTTCACCCCGGCCGAGCGCGGCCACTTGCGCACAGCTTGCGTTTTATCGTCGCGGATGCTGAACGTGTATTCTTCCGGGGCAATCGTCAGGGTTTTGCCACGCAGTCCCTTCAGCGTATCGTCACCCGGCAGCACCATCGCATTGCCGATCCGGTTCAGCGCCAACCGGCGCCATTGCTCGATGTCCTTGGGATGAAACGTGAGCGGTATAACGAGGGCATGCAGCACATCCGGTTCGCTCGCGGCCTTCTCGTCGCAAGCCTTCATTGCGGCGGCGAGCCAGTCGAAATTGCCATCCGAGGCGGTCACCGGCTGCGATGGCAACGGCTGCTCCGCCGGGCCGTCTGCCGTAATCAACGGCCGGTCCCAGCGGGTGGCGGCGTAGATCGCGATGGCGATTGCGGGCAGGAGCACGGCGGCAACAGCGACGACGCCAAGTGCGGTTCGTCGTGCTGGATTGACGGCACCGCATTCCGGGCAATTCCGCGCCATCAAGGGGACGGGCGCCTCGCACGATGCGCATTGCGTATTCATGTTCATGATGCCTCGATAGTGTCGCCGGCCGCGATAACGCCGCCCTCGATCACCTCGGCATAGATACCGCAGTCGGCGTGATCATAGCTGTCCATCAGCAGGCGAGGGATCAGCAGGTCGCGGATCGCGGTCTGTGGATCGACCTCGGTCGCTGCGCAGCGCACGATTCGCTTCACAACCTTCAGCCGCGCATTTGGTCCGATGGCGATTTCAGAGCCGACCAGGCTCAATTCATGCCAGGCGGGCCAGCCGCTGACGTGGAGATTGCCGCGAAAGCGCAGCGGATCGATCGGGGCGCCGGCGGCGTTCTCCAAGTCTGCCATCGACGCGAGGTTGATGATCGCGACCACTTTCCTTGCTACGTCGGAGAAGCTGTGGCCCGGGGCGTGCAGCACCTTGGGCGGGCCGCGCAGTTCGTCGGCACAATATTCGGCGAGGAACCGCTCGATCGCGGCGCGGCCTTCAGGGGTGCGCAAATCGCCCCGTGCGGCCTCGCGGTTTTCGTAGCGAATGGTCAAGACGTGTGTGCTTTCGTCCAGCGAGGTACGCAGCGCCGCCAGCCGGGCATTTCGCATCAGCATCAGGAACCGGATTTTCGGAAAATATTGCGGCTTTTCGGGATCGAAATTTGAGGGCCCGTTCTCGACCGCGTAGGTGCGGTCCAACGGCAGCGTGGCGCCCTTTGCGAGGGTCACCTGGGGTAGCCGCTCAGGGGTGAGCCCCTTCACTGGATAGCGGTAGATCGCGTCAACGCGGGCCATGACGCAACCTCCTAACAGTCCGGACGCGCCGTGCAAATTGCGTCCTGATTGGATCTATGGCCCCTTTTCCGCTGAGGGCTGCATTCCTACATTCGGAACGGCGGATGCTTGTCCGAGGTCCGCCATACGGGCGCCTCCAGAGGGCCCGGAGGGAGCGATGAATGAATATTGAGAAATACACAGACCGCGCTCGCGGTTTTATTCAATCCACCCAGTCTCTCGCTCTGCGCGAGGGGCACCAGCAGTTCACCCCCGAACACATCCTCAAGGTCCTGCTCGACGATCCGGAAGGGTTGGCGGCTGGGCTGATCGACCGCTCGGGCGGCAATTCGCGCCAAGCCCTGACCGGGGTCGAGGCAGCGCTCGGCAAGATGCCCAAGGTATCCGGCGCTGGCGCGGGGCAAGTGTATCTGGCCGCGGCGACGGCCCGGTTGTTCGATAACGCTGAGAAGATCGCGGAGAAGGCCGGCGACAGCTACGTCACTGTGGAACGGCTGCTGCTCGCGGTTGCGCTGGAAAAGGACAGCGACGCGGGCAAGATCCTCGCCCGCGCCGGCGTCACGCCGAAGAACCTCAATGCCGCCATCGAAACGCTGCGCAAGGGCCGCACCGCCGACTCGCAATCGGCGGAGAACGCTTACGACGCGCTGAAAAAATACGCGCGCGATCTGACCCAGGCGGCGCGCGACGGCAAGCTCGATCCGGTGATCGGCCGCGACGAGGAAATCCGCCGCACCATCCAGGTGCTGTCGCGGCGCACCAAGAACAATCCGGTGCTGATCGGCGAGCCGGGCGTCGGCAAGACCGCTATCGTGGAAGGGCTCGCGCTGCGCATCGTCAACGGCGATGTGCCGGACAGCTTGGAGGACAAGAAGCTGCTCGCGCTCGACATGGGCGCGCTGATCGCCGGTGCGAAGTACCGCGGCGAGTTTGAGGAGCGGCTCAAGGCCGTGCTCAACGAGGTCACCTCGTCCGACGGTGGCATCATCCTGTTCATCGACGAGATGCACACACTGATCGGTGCTGGCAAGGCTGACGGTGCGATGGATGCCTCCAACCTGTTCAAGCCGGCGCTGGCGCGCGGTGAGTTGCACTGTATCGGTGCGACTACGCTCGATGAGTACAAGAAGCACGTCGAGAAGGACGCGGCGCTGGCGCGGCGCTTCCAGCCTGTGTTCGTCAGCGAGCCGAGCGTCGACGACACCATCTCGATCCTGCGCGGCCTGAAGGACAAGTACGAACAGCATCACGGCGTGCGGATCACCGACGGCGCGCTGGTGTCGGCCGCGACCCTGTCGCACCGCTACATCTCCGATCGCTTCCTGCCGGACAAGGCCATCGACCTGATGGATGAGGCTGCGGCGCGACTGAAGATGCAGGTCGACTCCAAGCCGGAAGAGCTCGATTCGATCGATCGCGAGATCGTGCGGCTGAAGATCGAGCAGGAGGCGCTCAAAAAAGAGAGCGACCCTGGCTCCAAGGATCGTTTGAAGCGGTTGGAAGGCGAACTGAAGTCGCTGGAGAAGCAGTCCGCTGACCTGACGACGCGCTGGAAATCCGAAAAAGACAAGCTCTCGGAAGCGCAGAAGTTAAAGACTGAGCTCGATCAACTGCGCGCGGAACTCGCCAACGCGCAGCGGCGCGGCGAATACCAGAAGGCTGGCGAATTGGCCTATGGCCGCATCCCGGAGCTCGAAAAGAAGCTTAAGGACATCGAGAGCAAGGGTGTTGGCGCGGTGGTCGAGGAGGCGGTGACCTCCGACCACATCGCGCAGGTGGTGTCGCGCTGGACTGGTGTTCCGGTCGACAAGATGCTGGAAGGCGAGAAGGAAAAGCTGCTCCGCATGGAGGAGGAGCTTGCCAGTCGCGTGGTTGGCCAGGCGGAAGCCGTGAAGGCCGTCTCGACGGCGGTGCGCCGCGCACGCGCGGGCTTGCAGGACCCGCACCGGCCGATCGGCTCGTTCATGTTCTTAGGGCCGACCGGCGTCGGCAAGACCGAACTGACCAAGACCCTCGCCGCTTATCTGTTCGACGACGAGCAGGCGCTGATCCGTATCGACATGTCCGAGTACATGGAGAAGCACTCGGTCGCGCGGTTGATCGGCGCGCCTCCGGGCTACGTCGGCTACGACGAGGGTGGCGCGCTCACCGAGGCTGTGCGTCGTCGGCCGTATCAGGTGATTCTGTTCGACGAGATCGAGAAGGCGCACCCGGATGTGTTCAACGTGCTGCTGCAGGTGCTAGACGATGGCCGGCTGACCGACGGACAGGGCCACACCGTCGACTTCCGCAACACGCTGATCGTGATGACTTCGAACCTCGGCGCGGATTTCCTGGTTAACCAGCCGGAAGGCCAGGACAGCGACGCGGTCAAGGATCAGGTGATGGCGGTGGTGCGCGCAAGCTTTCGCCCCGAATTCCTCAACCGCGTGGACGAGATCATCCTGTTCCACCGGCTGCGGCGCGAGCACATGGGCCGCATCGTCGATATCCAGTTCGCGCGGCTCGGCAAGCTGCTCGAGGACCGCAAGATCGCGATCACGCTCGATCCCAAGGCCCGCGAATGGCTCGCCGACAAAGGATACGACCCCGCCTATGGCGCGCGCCCGCTCAAGCGCGTGATTCAGAAGGCGGTGCAGGATCCGCTCGCCGAACTGATCCTGTCCGGCAAGATCAAGGATGGCGAGAAGGTCTCGGTGTCGGCCGGCAAGCAAGGCCTGACCTTCAACGGTCAGGTCGCGGAGGCGGCTTAAGCCCGCACCAGGCCTGGTTTGGTCGATCGATGGTCAGATGCCGCAGCAGATACGGATAGACCTTGTGCTGCGGGTGCGGTTCGCTGGTCTTCGGCCGCTGATAGATCGGCGCCACGTCCATTTTGGTCATCAGCCGCCGCACACGATGACGACCGATGCACCAGCCCTGCCGGCGAAGATGCCGTGCCATCTGCCGCGAGCCGTACCACGGCGCCTCCAGGAACTGCTCGTCGATGAGACGCATCAGCACCAGGTTTTCGGCGCTCTCCGGCGTGGGCTCGCGGTAGAACGATGAGCGGCTGATCGACATCAACTCGCACTGGCGCACCGAGAGCCGTGGATGACCGGGATCGATCATCGTCTTCCTCCGATCCAGGCTCAACGATCGAAGGCTTTCGACAAAAAATCCCGCTCCACAACGAGCTGACCGATCTTGGCGTGCAGCCGGGCGATCTCGCCGTCGCGGCTCTTGTCCCGCTCCAGGCCTTCTCATCGAGAACATTGGCGAGCTTCTCGATCGCCTCGCGCTTCCAGCCCGCGATCTGCGTCGGGTGCAGTTCGCACCTACTTGCCAGCTCAGCCACCGTCTGGTGGCCCTGAATCGCCTCAAGTGCGACCTTGGCCTTGAACTCCCCGGAAAACCGTCTCCGCGTCCTCATGGTGGATCGTCCTCTGCATCGGCGAATCCACCTTAACCGCTGTCTCAGGAAGTGGGACCACCTCTGGCCTCGTTCTCTCGCAGCTTAGCTTTGTTGTTCTCCTCGATGACGCCCTCGAGGCGCGTGATGTTTTGCATGAGCCGGTCGCTGCTGAGGCGCAGAAAGTAATATCCAAACTCCGGGTTCTGAAAATAAATCTCAAGCAGCTTGTCGTAGGTGATGGTCAGGACCTCACCGCTTTCAATGCATTCGACCGTTTGGGTTCGCCTGTTGTTTTTCGACAGAAAGCCCAGCTCTCCCATGATCCGGCCAGCGGGAATTTCGATGTTGATCTCCTTGACGAGAAATTTTCCGGTCACCGTATAGAACATCTCGTTTGCGGCGTCGCCTTTGTGAAACAGAACGTCGCCCTGGCGATACTTCCGCGTTGTCATGAACGGCTTGAGCCAGTCCATCGATAGGTCGCCTTGTGCAGAGACTCGCGCCTTTTTGACAAGATTAAGCATCTGATGGAGGCGGAAGATGTTGATCGGCAAGGACAGTAGGTAAAGCAAGAAAGTGGCCACTGCGCCGGCGAGGGCGCCGTACCCGATAAAAAACAACATGCTGATGATGCCAAGGATACGCAGCGGCACGATGGTGCGCACCATCAGTGTGGCGACGTAGAGTATCGCTCCAACCAGGGCGAGGGTATTTGCGACGTTGATGTTCGCCAGGATGACATCGACCAGGCGATTCAAAAATGCATCGAACGTGATGTTGCTGGGATCCAATCCCAGTTGAATGAGAACCTTTTCAACCCGCAGATTTTGCGCGGCGTATTCGATGGCGCGGTCTAAAAATCCCGCTTTACCTCCATCTTGAGCGTCCATCATTGCCTACCCAAACCCGGTTTCCCCTGATGATTTATACCAAGCCTGTGATTTCACGACGCGGCGTTTGTGACGTCTATCCGCGTCCCGGCCATGGGGAGTGGGTCGCGCATTTGCGCGTCGAACATAAGATATAGGTCCGCCACAAACCATACTTTTTCTAGCTTGGCTTTGTGGTGCCGCTGCCTGGATCGCTGCGGCGGCGGACTGGCACTTTGTCGCGTTCAATGAAGTCCTGGAATTTGGCGGCGACGCCTTGTCATCGGCTTTCTGAGAGCTACCATTCCTGCGACGGTTAGAAGCCTGAGGGTACAGAGGTGGAATTGCTGCCCAGAACTGAGTTTCAGACGTTTTTGCGGGGCCAACTCGCTGACTGTGAAACTCAGTGGAGCGTCGGCGCGTTTGGAGCGTTAGCCGAGTTCAGCCGCGATCCACACGAGCCTGTTGAGTTTGTCTATTCCGATCGCGATCTGTCGGCCATCACCGCGCGTGGCGGCATACGTATAACGCCGCTTGCGGAGATGCGACCTGTGGCTTCGGAAAGCATTACGCGCGAGAGCTGGAACCACCGTATCGCGCTATGCTTGCGCGAATCACATAGTGCAATGGCTCAACGCCTGGCACTGACGGAACTTGGGCCGGATCGCGAAGCGCTGCGGGAGCGCGATCGAGATGCTGTATTGTTCGATCTTGGCCTTGGTGCGCAGCAGGTTGACGCCTGCATCCGGGTGTCGGATCGATCGGTTGTTTCAGAGCTACGCGCCTTGACGGGCCGAAACGTGTTCGAGCCCGGCAATCCGGTTATGGCAGTTGTCGTGCCTCACAGCCCAAACCGCGTCTTTGTCAGCCGGGTTGGCCGACTTGAGGTTTTCCAGCCCATTCCTCTTCCCGACGGACGAAGTCCCGAAGGGCCTCATACCCACGTGTTGCCGAAACTACTGCAACACCGGCGAACGCACGCATCGACGGAGCAAATCCCAGAGGGATTTGTGCCGTGCGCGCATCTATATCCAGCTCACCCGGCGAAAGATGCTTTTGGCCGAGCGCTTTCGTTTAATGAGGAGCACCATGCTTTCTTTCAGATGGCGCTGCAGCAGTTTGGCGACAAAGACATTGTCGATCTCAAGCGCCGCATTTGTCGCGCGATCGAAGACGGGGCCGGCCCTGCGACTGTTGCGGTCGCTAACGACCGGTTTGCCCGCGGCAGCGTGCGAGTGGCCTTGCGTCAGCTGAAGGCGTCGCGCCGCCTGACTCCCGTGCTAGCAGCCTGGCTTCAGGTCTATGACGCTTCCGGCCCGAATGTGACTGGGATTGATGAGATCGAAACGGCGCATGTGCATGCTTAAGGCTTTAACGGCGGAAAATTATGCGTTTGAAAAATAAGATCGCGATCATCATCGGTGCCGGCCAATCGCCTGGAGAAGGCATCGGCAACGGCCGTGCCACTTGCGTACGCTTTGCGCAGGAGGGAGCGAAGCTATTGGCCGTCGACAATCGATTTATGTCGGCCGCCGAAACAGCCGATTTGGTGGGGAAGGAAGGGGGCGAATGTATCCCTTGGGAGGCCGACGTCACCAAAGAAGCGACGCTTGCCGCAGCGATTGCAGAAGCGGTGCGCCGGTGGGGTCGTATCGATGTGTTGCACTACAATGTCGGTTTGAGCTTGAGCGGCGGCGACGCGATCATCTCTGAGATCACGGAGGAGGCGTTCGATCGTGTGTGCGCCATCAATCTCCGCGGTGCGGTGATGTCGTGCAAGCACGTGCTGCCGGTTATGCGGGCGCAACGGTCCGGCGTCATCATCACCATCTCGTCACTTGCTGCCTGGGAGAACTATCCCTACGTAGCCTACAAGGCGTCGAAGGCGGCGATGATTGCATTCACCCAGCAAATGGCGATCCAGAATGCCGAATTCGGCATCAGGGCCAACGTGATCCTGCCGGGGCTGATGGATACGCCGATGGCGGTGGATACGCGGGCGAGGCGGACCGGCAGACCGCGCCGCGAAATTGCGGCGGAGCGCGACGCCAAGGTGCCGCTGCGAGGAAAGATGGGAACAGCCTGGGACGTGGCGAATGCCGCATTGTTCCTGGCTTCCGAGGAAGCGGGCTTCATCACCGGAGCAGCGCTGCCGGTCGATGGCGGCGCGCTGGTGCGGATCGGTTAGCCGGGTTAGAACGCCGTCTGTATCAAGGGCTTGGCCAGGACACTGCGATGTCACAAACCGCCAGCATCAACCGCGTTGCGCTGCTCCTCACGGCCGTGTTTGGCCTCCTCATTGCTGGCACAGCGGTATTGTGGGCGCATTACGGCACCGCCGTATTTTTTGAGGTTATCCGCGCCGGCTTTGTGGCGTGTTTCGGCTGAGCCTGCCCTTGATGACAACACGCACAGCTCACCTCCTCGTTGTTCTCGGCGCCTTCCTCGCGGGCCTTCTGCTGTTCTTCTCGGTTGTTTTCATCGTGACTGGACGCAGCCCGGCGCCGGTCGCGCTGCAATCCTCGGTCGGCGGCCCGTTCAACCTGATCGACCACAATGGCAAGCCGGTCACCGATGCCGACATGAAAGGGCGGCCCTTCTTGGTGTTCTTTGGCTTTACCCACTGCCCCGACGTCTGCCCGACCGCGCTGTTCGAGATGTCGGAAATCTTTCGCGAGCTCGGCAAGGATGGCGACCGCATTGGCGCGATGTTCGTCACTGTCGACCCCGAGCGCGACACGCCGGAGAAGCTCAGGGACTACATGTCGAGCTTCGATCCGCGGCTGGTCGGCGCGACCGGCGACGACGCCTCCATCAAGGCGGTCGAGAAGGCCTATCGCGTCTACGCCAAGCGGGTGCCGCTCGACGGCGGCGGCTACACCATGGACCACACGGCGATCGTCTATCTGATGGACAAGAGCGGCCGTTTCGTCGCGCCGTTTAACATGAAGCGCCGGCCCGCCGAGGCGGCGGCCGATCTGCGCCGTTATATGTGATGGCCTTTGTCTGTTCGGCAAGCCGCGAGTTCTGTGCGAGGCCGTGCTCGGTTTTTTCCCAGCGATAGGGATCGCTCACCAATTGGATCAGCGCGCGCCACGCCGCGACCGACAGCAGAATCCAATAGATTGGAATGAACACAAGCGCCCACGCGCAGCCAAGCAGGCCGCGACGAAACAAGCCCATCAGACCGAGCCAGATTGAAACGAGATAACCGACCACCAGCGCGATGGCGTGGATACCGACCACGGTGAGAGCGGCGGAATCATTGGCGGCGACGCCAACAGCCAATTCCCAAAGCAACTCGCCGACGAACAGTGAATGCACCAGCGCCGCAAGCACGGTGCCCCCGACCAAGAGTTGGAATACGGCAAAGCCGAGCCACCCGAGCTCGCGTTTCAACAAGCCCGGCGAGCGCATGTGCACCAGCCAGGTTTGCATCCAGCCTTTACACCACCGCGTCCGCTGCTTGAGCCAAGGGCCAAGCTTTGCCGGGGCTTCTTCATACGTGGTCGATTGGATCATTGCGGTGCGATAGCCCATTCGCGCGATCCGTATGCCGAGATCCGCATCCTCCGTCACGTTGTATGGGTCCCACGCCCCTGTTTCCCGCAATACGGAAGTGCGGAAGTGATTTGACGAACCGCCGAGCGGCAACGGCAGGCGCCATGCCGCGAGGCCAGGCAGGAACACGTCGAACAGGCCCGCGTATTCGGCAGTGAAGAGACGCGTGAGCCAGCTATCGGAGGTGTTGTCGATCGTCAGTCTCGCTTGCACGCAGGCAAGCCGGGAATCGTCCCCGACAAATGCTTCATAAGCCAGCCGCAACTGGTTTGGCTCCGGCCTGTCTTCGGCGTCGTACACCGCGACGAAGGTGCCGCGCGCGAACGGCAGTGCAGCGTTGAGAGCCTTCGGTTTGGTCTTGGGTCCAACACCCGGCGCGATGATGACTTCGAATGGCGCAGTTAAATTCATTGCAGCGAGGGCAGCCTGCGTCTCACGGTCGTCTGGCTCAAGCACCAATTTGATATCGAGTTTCTCGATGGGGTAGTTGAATTTTCGAAGCGACTCGATGAGATCGCTGACCGCGGCCGCTTCGCGGTAGAGCGCTATGACAACGGTGTAGACCGGCAACTTGCTTTCGGCGACGGGCTGCGGCGTACTTCGCACAGAGCGCATCGAGAAAGTGCCGAGGAGACGTAGAAACGTCCACGCCAGGAAGATTAATCCAAGAATAGCCTCGACGGCCAGCCCGGCAATTCCGGGCGCAATCAGCGCGAACAGCGCAATGCCGGCTACGATCGCCGCGGTTACGATGGAGCGGCTTCGACCTGTACCGGCAGAAAGCTCAGGATGTTCGGTGCGCAACGATTCCGCCGCCAGGTGGCCGATCGCGCTGTTGGTTCGATCGGCAATGAATTTTTGCAGGCGTGCGTTGGTGGTGATCCGTATCCGATGCTTGACGTCCGAGCCGCGTTCCAAAGCATCGAGCAGACTTCTGACTGTCAGCTCGCGTGGCGCCACCACCACTTTGGTATTGCCATGGACGGTGAGCGGCAGCATTCCAACTTTGGCGGCTTCAAGCAGGCGCTCGTCGCTCAACGGAAACGCTTCGCGCGGCTTGTTGTCGAGGTGCTCGAACACCATGCCGAGCTGACGCGCCAGCGCCTTCAGGTACGTTTCCTCGTCGACTGCGCCCTGCGCGACCAGGACACGGTCTGCGCCGACACCGACTTCGGCTGCGCCCAGTTCGGCAAGAGCGAGCACGGCACGGGGCAGTAGATGCCGCACGCAGTCGAGCTCCGGGCATCGCGGCAGGATCGAATGGCCGGGACGCGGGCGGCACAAGTGTGGGGCGCCATCGGGCGTCTTGAGAACGAGCGAAGGGGCCGCAGGCGTTGCGGCCCAAGCCGTCCCTTCGGGGCGGTCCATGACCGCTCCGTCCGTCTGCCGATACGCCATTCGCGGCAGCCCCCGGTGCCACAAGCACGCTGAATTGCCCGAACAATTCGTCTATAAGCGGCCGTGAGTAATTGTTTTCCGATACCCCATGCAACCGCCGGTTACGAATAAGAAAACCAGAACGCGGCGTTTATTTCAAACGCTCGCGCGGGTTGTCGTTGCCGCAGGCGTGGCCGGTTTGCTCGGTTTTCTCGGCGCGCCTGCCTCGGCCCAGAAGGCCGGCGCGGCGGCGAATCCGGTGGTGATGCCGGGCTTCTGGGACCCGCGGCGGCGGCCGGAGCGGCCTGACCTGTCGCGTGTCACGCTGATCCGGTTTTTGACCGAGAATGACTATCCGCCGTTCAACTATGCCGGCCAGGACGGGAACCCGGCTGGCTTCAACGTCGATTTGGCACGGATGGTTTGCGAGGAGCTGAAAATCGCCTGCACCATTCAGATGCGGCGCTTCGACACGCTGATCGATTCACTCTCCGATAACCGGGGCGACGCGGTGATTGCGTCGATCGCGATTACGACGCAGACCCGCGGCCGGGTGGATTTCAGCGATCCTTACTACCGGACGCCGGCGCGATTCGTGGCGAAACGGGATCTGGCGATGGACGATGTGCGGCCCGAGCAGCTCGAGGGCAAGAAGGTCGCCGTCGTCGCTGGCAGCGCGCACGAGGCCTATCTCAAGAGCCTTTTCACCGAAGCCGAGCCGCGCCCGTTTCCGACCATGGAGGCGGCGCGTATGGCGCTGATGCGCGGCGACGCCGATCTGCTGTTCGGTGACGGGATTTCGCTGGCGTTCTGGCTCAACGGCACGGAATCGAACAATTGCTGCGCGTTCCGCGGCGGCCCGTTTGTCGATAGCCGCTATTTCGGCGAGGGCGTCGGAATTGCGGTCCGGCGCGGGAATGATCCGCTTCGCCTGGGTTTTAACTGGGCACTGTTCCGGCTTTGGGAGAGAGGCCGGTTCAGCGATCTGTGGCTACGCTACTTTCCGGTCAGTCCCTTCTAGGTTGATCGTCTAGGCGCTGTTGCATGCAGACGCGTTGAGGGAACAAATGGTCCGCCAAGCCAACCCGGTGGATTTCTGGCGCGGCCTCGCGCTCGTTTTCATTTTCATCAACCACATTCCCGGCATCTACTACAGCCGGTTCACGCATTTCCATTATTCAGTTTCGGATTCCGCCGATCTGTTCGTGTTCCTGGCCGGATGGGGGATGCGACTAATGGTCGGAACCCCAGAGCGGCGGCAGCCGACCGGATACCTGGTGCTGCGGCTGGGCGGGCGCGCGATTACGCTCTACGCCGCGCAAATCATGATCACCATGATCGCGATTGCGATGCTGGCTGGCGGCGCAGTGCTGCTCAATAACCCGCTGCTGCTGGAATGGCACAACGCAGCAGCCGTGTTTCACGATCCGGTCACTACGCACATCGGGCTCGCCCTACTCACCCACCAGCTCGGCTATTTCGACATCCTGCCGCTCTATGTGGTGCTGATGATCATGGCGCCGGTCATCGCGGTCATCGACCGTTACGTGCCACATGCCGTGCTGCCGCTGTCGCTTCTGATCTATTGCGTCACCCTGACATTCCAGATCTCGGTCCCAAGCTGGCCCGTCGAGGGTCAGTGGTTCTTCAACCCGCTGGCGTGGCAGCTTGTATTCGTGCTCGGTTTCGTGCTGGCCCGGGAAGACGGCCTGGGCGGTTTTGTGCGCCGCCACATAACGCCAATTCGATGGATTGCCTTGCCGATCGTTGTCGTTTCGTTGATATGCGTGCTGACCGGCTGGTGGTGGGATCCGACCAAGGTGCCGCAGCCGCGGCTGTTCTTCTTGATCGACAAGGCGTTTGTTACGCCGACGCGCCTGATTCAGTTCCTGGCGCTGGTTGCCGTTATGTCGGCAACCTACCCGTACATTATCCGCGGCACCAGGAAGCTGGTTGATTTCCTGTCGATGCTCGGCCGCAACTCACTTTACGTGTTCTGTATCGGGGCTATCCTGAGCTTGGCGGGGCAGATCATTCGTTTCGTCTACCAAGGTAATCTCTTGATCGATACCGCTGTGGTAATCTGCGGTATCGCAATCATGGCCGTAGCAGCATGGCTTCCCGAATGGCGAGAACAGGTGAGGGGACGGCGAGGCGCCGCAGCGGCGCAGCCGTCCTGACCATATCGGCCGTATGCGCGTTGGCCCTTGGCGCGAGCGCCTGGGCGCAGAGCGACGGCCAGCCCGCGTCACCGCCAATGCCGGCGCCATTCTCGCAAGATTGCCAGGCCGGCACAACGGCGACCGCAAGCGACTCGCCGCTGCCAAACGTTGCTGCGGCACTCGCCAAGAACAAGAAGATCAAGATCCTCGCGATCGGCGCCTCGGCCTCGGCCGGACGTGGCGCGCGGCATGGCGGTTACACAGGGGAGGCGCGGCAGATTCTTCGCCAAGCCATCAAGGGTCTTGATGTCGAGATGATCAACCGCGGCGTCTCGGGCGAACTTGCCTCGCAGGCTGCGGCGCGCATCAAGAACGAGGTCGCGTTGGTTGAGCCGGACCTGGTGCTGTGGCAGGTCGGCACCAATGACGCGCTCGCCTACGTCCCCATCGAGGACCTCAGGGAGACGGTGGTCGATACCTTGACCTGGCTGAAGGAGCACAAGATCGACACCGTTTTGGTCGGGCTGCAGTACATCGACCGCATGGAGCAGGACGAGCACTATCGCAAGGTGCGCGACATGCTCCGGGAGGTCGCGGCGAAGGAGAACGTTCTGATCATTCGCCGTTACGAGGCGCAGCGGCTGCTGTCGCAAGCCGCGGTGAGCGGCGGCGGGCTCTTCCCCGATGAATTCCAGCGCACCGAGGCGGGTTACACCTGCCTGGCGCAATACATGGCGCGTGCGATCACGATTGGCATCTTCGGGCCCGGTGGATTGGGCCCGCGCGGCGCGCCGCCGGCGATCGGGCCGCGGCCGCAGCCGCCGCCGTCTGCACCGCCATCGCGCATGTAGGCTGCAATTGACGGCACCGTGGCGCGGGGTTCATAAGTCGCCGCCATGATGTCCGTCGTCGAAGCCGCCGCATCCCTGCGTGAAGTCGCCGAACAATCGAACGCATGGCCGTTCGAGGAGGCGCGCAAGCTGGTCAACCGGCTCAAGCGCAGGCCCAAGGATGAGGTGATCTTCGAAACCGGCTACGGCCCCTCGGGGCTGCCGCACATCGGCACGTTTGGCGAGGTGGCGCGTACCACCATGGTGCGCCACGCGTTTCGCATTCTGACCGACGACAAGGTGAAGACGAGGCTTATTGCCTTTTCGGACGACATGGATGGGCTCCGCAAGGTGCCCGACAATGTGCCGAACAAGGACTTGCTGGCGCAGCACCTCGGGAAGCCGCTGACCAAGGTGCCGGATCCGTTCGGTACGCACCCGAGCTTCGGCGAGCACAACAATGCGCGGTTGCGCGCTTTCCTCGACACATTCGGGTTTGAATATGAGTTCATGTCATCGACGCAATGCTACAAGTCGGGCCGCTTCGACGAGGCGCTGCTCAAGGTGTTGGCGCATTTCGACAAGGTGATGGCGATCATGCTGCCGTCGCTGCGCGAGGAGCGGGCGCAGACCTATTCGCCGTTCCTGCCGATCGACCCGCGCACAGGCGTCGTTCTTCAGGTCCCGGTGCTGGCGCACGACGCTTCGCGCGGCACCATCACTTACGAGGAACCGGAGACGCAGGAGCGGTTCACGGTGCCGATCACTGGCGGGCGCTGCAAGCTGCAATGGAAGCCGGACTGGGCGATGCGCTGGGTCGCGCTTGGCGTCGACTACGAAATGGCGGGCAAGGATCTGATCGATTCGGTGAAACTGTCCGGTGACATATGCAAGGCGCTCGGCGGCGCCCCACCGGAGGGGTTCAATTACGAGCTGTTCCTCGACGAGAGGGGGCAGAAGATCTCCAAGTCGAAGGGCAATGGGCTCACTATCGACGAGTGGCTGCGTTATGCGAACCCGGAGAGCCTGTCGCTGTTCATGTACCGCGAGCCGAAGTCGGCGAAGCGGCTCTACTTCGACGTCATTCCGCGTAACGTCGACGATTACCAGCAGTTTCTTGAAGGCTACGAACGGCAGGACGCCAAGCAACGGCTGGGCAACCCGGTCTGGCATATCCACTCCGGCAACCCGCCGAAGCCGGACATGCCGATCTCGTTCTCCATGCTGCTGACGCTGGTGTCGTCGTCGAACGCGGAGAACGCCGAGACGTTATGGGGCTTCATCGGCCGCTATCGGCCGGGGGTCACGCCGCAGACGCATCCTAAGCTCAACGCGCTGGTCGAATACGCCATTCACTATTTCCGCGACTTTGTACTGCCGCAGAAGAAGTTCCGCGAGCCGAGCGCAGTCGAACGCAAGGCGCTGACCGATCTGCGCGATGCGCTGTCGCAGCTTCCTGTCGATGCGACCGCGGAGCAGCTACAGGACGTGGTCTACGAAATCGGCCGGCGCGAGCCGTTCTTGGATCACAAGAAACCCGCGAAGGATGGACGGCCCGGTGTGTCGCTCGACTGGTTCAACATGCTCTATCAGGTGCTGCTCGGGCAGGAGAAGGGGCCGCGGTTCGGCTCATTCGTCGCGATTTACGGTCCGCGCAACACTGTCGAGATGATTGACGGCGCGTTGGCACGCTCGGAGTGACGGTCGGTTGGGATTGGAATGACCGCCGCCACGCTTGCACTGATCGGCGCTACCGTCGTTTTTTCATCATTCGTTTCAGCGGTGTTCGGCATGGCCGGCGGCATGGTCCTGCTCGGCGTGCTGGCCGATCTTCTGGCGGTATGTGCTCGGCGCCGTGATCGCCTTCGCGTTCATGCGCACTATGGCGTTTCGTGCCCGACAAGGCGGTGGTCTATCTCTTGCTCGGCCTGATGCCGTTCATGGTCGAGGCGTTGCCCGCGCGCATGCGGCCGAACATCGAATGGTGCGGCGTGCCGTTTTTCACCGGCATCTTCACCACGGTCATCCAGTTTCTCGCAGGCGTCGGCGGGCTGTTCCTCGACATCTTCTTTCAGAAGAGCAGCCTCGATCGCAAGACCACCAACGCCACCAAGGCGGTGACGCAGACCTTCAGTCATGTGCTGCGCGTTGCCTATTTCGGTTCGCTCAGCGGGATCGGCGACTTGCGTGTCGAGCACTGGGCGCCGGCCATGGCGCTGGCGATCGCCGGTACGCTTGCCGCGCCCTGCGTGCTCGAACGGATGACCGACGAAGGTTTCCGGCAATGGACGCGGGCGATCATCTTTACCATTGCCACGGTCTATCTGATCCGCGCCGGTCGGCTGTTCTGGCAGGCCGGCTGATAAGCCGCCGCGTCAGGCGAACATCTCGACCTTGCCTTGGAGCGAGATCAGGCCGGTCTCCACTCCGAGCTTCGGCTGCTTCTCGTTGCACTGCTTGCGGAAGTCGGCGAACACCGTCTGATGCAGCTTAGTCTCGGCATCGCGGGTCTTCAACGCGTCGGGGCCGTAGGCAATCTTGGCGGCGCCGCAATCGCGGTGATTGATGACGATGACCTTCTTGATCGAGTGCAGTTGCACCGACGCGGCGAGATTGTCCCAGAACGCCTTGTGCCAGTCATTGAAGGCGGGGGCGACCACGCCGATCGCACCGCCCGCCAGGATGACCTGACTGTATTTTCCGATCAGGTGACGGCGCACCATGTTCCTGCGAACGCCCTCCTGGGTGCGCGGGTCGATGCAGGACAGCGTCATCGCCTCGTATTTGCCTTCGGCGGCGAGCGCGGGAAACGGCGCCAATGTCAGAGCTGCTGCGCCGGCGGCCGCGCCTTGCATGAAGCCGCGGCGGCTGAGCCGTCCTTCCAGCAGGTCGGAGCAGGTGCACGTCGTCATCATGGTCATGGATGTCTCCGGGGAATTCATTCGATTCGCAGCAATTCGGTTCGATCAGATTACCGGCGCTGTCCCGCCGCTGTCGAGCGTACTTTCGATCACATATCGCGCCAATGCGTCGGGCGTATGATGCGCCATAACGTGCGACTGCCCCAAACGCGCCATGGTGCGCAGGCAGTCCTTGTCGGCCAGCGCCGCGATGATGGTGCGGGTCAGCTCGCCCGGTGCCGGGTCATAGTAGAAGGCGTGCTCGCCGGCGATAAGCGGCCGGTGACGCTCGATGCTCGGCTGGTTGATGACCGGCACCGAGCCGCAGGCGAGCGCCTCGTAATGGCGGAAGCAATCCCAGCCCAGCCCCTCCGGCGACCACACTAGCCAGGCTCGCGAGGCGCGCCGATAGAACTCGAGCAGCGGCAGCCGCGACTGCGGGATGTCGACAGTGATGCCACGCTCGCGCAATGCCGATATCTCAGGCATTCCAGCCGCCCGAACGGTCGAAGAGCTTTCGGTATCGCCGACGAAGAACACATCAGCCCTCTTTTCCTGGGTTGTCATGGGCAGCAGGCCGCGGCTCTCCAGCGGCAGGCCTAGTGACAGCGGTCGGATTTTCGCAATCACATCGCGATAGCGCGGCTGCTGACGAAACCGCCGCGACGGCAGATTGGAATGCGCCGTGCCCATGAACAGCCGCCAACGGTCCGGCGGCAGCTCCCG
Source organism: uncultured Alphaproteobacteria bacterium (assembly GCA_963814215.1). GTDB lineage: Bacteria > Pseudomonadota > Alphaproteobacteria > Rhizobiales > Xanthobacteraceae > Z2-YC6860. The sequence goes on from CAWFCM010000031.1 coordinate 129,293, forward strand.
CTTGAAGTAGAGCCGGCAGCGCGACAGCAGAAACGTGCGGTCGGTCTTGATGGCGGGATAGTCTTCGGTATCGAGCACGGCGATCGGCGCCTGGATCGGCAGCCGCAGCATCTGCGCGCCGGTCGCGCCGTGCAGGCGGGATTCGCCTTGCAAGGCCCGACGCGAGAACAGCTCACGGAAAACCCATTGCCAGTGCCACGGCGGGTAAAAGCCGGGTCGGCACACCACCAGCGACAGACCAGGCTCGCGCAACGCGCGATAGAGCTTCGGCAGGGTGTCAAGCGAGATGTGATAGATGCCGTTTGCCGGATCGGCGGTGTGGCGGGTGTGAAAATTCGAGAAGCAAAGCGTCTGATCAGGAAAGACGGTCTTGAGCCACGGCACCCCGATTTCCACGAAGCGCAGGCTGGAGAAATCGCGCATGAGGGTCCGTGTCGCGCGCCAAAAATCGGTTCAGCAACGGCCGTTTCGCGCTATTGGCTGGCCCAGACGATGCGGGCAATCCATACCACGTCATCGAGCGGGAGCACACGTTCCGGATGATCCGGGTTGAGCGATTTGAGCTCGACCGATTTCGCGGTCTGGCGCTTGAGCTCCTTGACCATTACCTCGCCCTTCTTGGTCTTGACCACCACACGGTCGCCGCGCCGCACCGGCGCGGCTGGCGAGACGACGATGACGTCGCCGTCGCGGTAAGCCGGCAGCATCGAGTCGCCGGAGATTTCGAGAGCGTAGGCGTGCTCGTCGGTGACCTTGGGGAATGCGATCTCGTCCCAGCCCTTGCCGACCGGAAAGCCGCCGTCGTCGAAATAGCCGCCGGAGCCGGCTGCGCCAAAGCCGATCAGGGGCACGGCCTGCGCCGAGCCATTGCTGTCGGTGATCAGCGAAACGAAATCGTCGATGGTGACACCGGTCGCGGCCAGCGACTTGGCGACCGACTCGGTCGACGGCCAGCGCGGGCGGCCGTCCGGCGTGATGCGCTTCGACTTGTTGAAAGTGGTCGGATCGAGGCCCGCGCGTTTGGCGAGGCCGGACGGCGAGAGATCGGCACGTGCCGCCAAGCGGTCGAGCGCGCTCCAGATCTGAGCATGCGTGAGCATATTCTTCATCCCGGTTTTTGCCCTCCGGGGATGCTGAGACTATTATCCACGTGTAGGAATTATAGCCTTAGCCGGGGCATGTCCAGTCCTACTTGAACAACGCAATTGTGGCCGATAGGGTCCGCCGTCTTTTTTATTCGGAGCCCGTGGTGATTGGCCTTTTCGACCGCTTGGCCCGGCCCTTCCTCCGGATTCTTGACCCCGAAACGGCCCATTCGCTCGCCATCCGCGCCTTGAGCATCGCTCCCGCCTTGAAGGCCCCGGCCGGCGATTCGCGCCTGCGGGTGCGGGCGTTCGGGCTCGATTTCCCCAATCCGGTCGGAATCGCGCCCGGTTTCGACAAGCATGCCGAGGCGCCCGATGCGCTGTTCGGGTTGGGCTTCGGCTTTGTCGAGATCGGCACGGTCACGCCGCTGCCGCAAGCCGGCAATCCGCGGCCGCGGATTTTCCGGCTTGAGGCCGACGGTGGCGTGATCAATCGCCTCGGCTTCAATAGCGACGGCGAAGCGGTGGCATTGGCGCGACTCAAAGCGCGGTCGGGGCGGGGCGGCATCGTCGGCGTCAACATTGGCGCCAACAAGGAATCGCCCGACCGCATCGCCGACTACATCCGCCTGATCGAGGCGATGGCGCCGGTTGCGAGCTACATCACCGTCAACGTGTCTTCCCCGAACACGCCCGGTTTGCGCAGCATGCAGCAAGGCTCGGTGTTGGACGACTTGCTGGCCCGCGTCGTCGCGACGCGCGACCGCATGATGGAGCGCGCGGGTCCGACGCCACTGCTGCTGAAGATAGCGCCGGATCTTTCGCTCGCCGATCTAGACGACGTCGTCAGCGTCGCGCGTACCCGCCGCATCGACGGCATGATCGTCGGCAACACCACGATCGGCCGGCCGCCGTCGCTGCGTGATCCGAACGCGAAAGAGTCGGGCGGCTTGTCCGGCAAGCCGCTGTTTCCGCTGTCGACGCGGATGCTGGCGGAGACCTATGTGCGGGCCGAAGGCGCGTTCCCGCTGATCGGCGCCGGCGGCATCGATTCCGGCGCAGCCGCGCTCGCCAAGCTGAAGGCCGGCGCCAGTTTGATACAGCTTTATTCTGCGCTGATTTTTCGCGGGCTTGGGTTGATCGACGAGATCAAATCGGAACTGCTCGGTGCTCTCGCGCGTGGCGAAGCCGAGGCGCTGTCCGATTTTGTCGGCGTCAACGCCAAGACGATCATCACGGAGTCTTGGCCGGCTTGATTGGGCCGGGCTGATTACCGTCCCTTCGGCGCGCGAACGATCCGCAGTATCAGCCAGATCGGGATCACCAGCACGGCGCCGAGCAGGAAATACGACCAGAGCCAGCGCACCGCGTCGAAGCCCATATCCCAGATGCCGCGGATCACCCGCCGCACGCTCTCGACGATGTTCCAGGGATCGAGCCCAAGCGCCGATAGCACGACGCCGATCAGGATCGACAGCAAGATCAGCTTGCCGAGCACCGCAAGCGGCGATCCGCCGAGGAAGCGATTGAGCCCGTTAGCCATGGGAAAGGTCCGTTGCGATGCGGCAGTAGGTATGGAGCACTCGCCGTTGATCGGGCCGTCCAAGACGCAGGGGGCGCTTAGTCACCAAAATGGAGCACACCCACACAAGCGCGCCAAGGCAAGCCGAAACGAGCCCGAAGAATACCTCATGTCCCAGGCCGAAATAAAGGGGCGCGAGAACGATCGGCATCCGTATACGCTCGATTGGAAGAGCCGTGATGGCATAGAGCGCCACGAACGATCCGGCACCAAACGCAATTGGAAATGGCTCTCGGCGGAACCATTTGCGGCTTTCTGAGGTCGAAGGCCTGTCCTCTGGCTGTGGCGCGGTCCTCAGCGGACTTGCGGCAGAGGAGTCGATGCGAGGTATTCCGCAGTTATCGCAGAAGCGAGAATTCGCGCTGAAGGCGTTACCGCATTGGCTGCAGAAGTTTGGCGCCCTGCTAGTGGTCATAGTTCTCCTGTCGTTAAGCTGGCAGCTTGATCGTGTTAAAGTTGCAATGCGGTAGCACCGTAGCACGCAACGCTAGACTTTCGTAGATCCGGGACGTGACGTCGGCGGGCGCCCGCGTTCAATTTTCTCCAGCATCGCCTCCAGCGTCTCCAGCCGGTCGGCTTCGCGCGGCGGCTTGTCCCAGCGCAGCCGGCTAATACGGGGGAAGCGCATTGCAAGGCCGGATTTGTGACGGGTAGAGCGCTGCAAACCCTCGAATGCCACTTCGAGGACGAGGCCGTTGTCGGGTTCATGCGTCACCACGCGCACCGGGCCGAAGCGGTCGGTGGTGTTGCGGCGCACGAAGCGGTCGATTTTCTGCAGTTCCTCGTCGGTGAAGCCGAAGTAGGCTTTGCCGACTGGCACCAGTTCTTCTCCTTTGTCGCCCTTGGTCCAGACGCCGAAGGTGTAATCGGAATAGAACGACGAGCGTTTGCCGTGGCCGCGCTGGGCATACATCATCACGGCGTCGATGGTCATCGGGTCGCGCTTCCACTTCCACCACAGGCCTTTCGGCCGGCCGGGCACGTAGGCGCTATCGCACCGCTTGAGCATGATACCTTCGACCGCGTCGGTATCGGCACCGGTAGACGCCGGATCGGCGCGTGCCGCGGCGAGTGCCTCCCATGTGTCGAACGGCACCAGCGGCGAGATGTCGATACGCGGCTCGTCGAGTCTCGCGACGAATTTCTCCAGCCGCGCCCGGCGCTCGGCGAAGGGCAGCGCGCGCAGGTCTTCGGTGCCGTCGACCAGAAGATCATAGGCGCGGATGTGGGCGGGAAATTCGAGCATCAGTTTCGGATTGACGGCTTTGCGGTTGAGCCGCTGTTGCAGGACGTTGAAGGTCTGCACGCGTTGCTCACGCACGATCAGCAATTCGCCGTCGATTGCGCCCGGAAGGCGCAATGCGTCGATCATTTCGGGAAAGCTTTTGGAGATGTCCTCACCGGTGCGTGAATAGAGCCGCGCGGTCAATTTGCCGTCGTCGCCAACTCCCGCCGCCGCCTGGATGCGTGTGCCGTCCCATTTCCACTCGGCGGAAAAATCGGCGGGCGCGAGCGCCGCGAAATCGGTTTCGTCGATGGCATGAGCGAGCATCGCCGGACGGAAGGGCGCGGGATCGGTGCTGACCGGCTTTTCGGCGCGGCCTTCCAGCCATGCGAACAGTTCAAGGTAAGGCGGGCGCAATCCGGGCCAGAGGATTTCGATCTCGTTCGGATCGTGGTCGCCGAGGGAAGCTGCAGCAGTCTTGGCGAGCCGCGCCGAGACGCCGATGCGAAGCGCGCCAGTGACGAGCTTGAGGAGTGCCCAGCGGCCGGTTTCGTCGAGCGCATCAAGCCAACGCGCAAGCTGGCCGGGAAGCTGGGATTTGCCGAGCGTGGAAAGGGTTTCGATGACGTCGTAGAGCGACGGCGTTGCGTTCGGCCGGTGCGCCGGATCGACGGGCCACAGCAGCGCGACCGTCTCGGAGAGGTCTCCCACGTAGTCATAGGACAATTCGAACAGGACCGGATCGGCGCGCTCCGTGATCAGTGCGCGGATCATTCCGGCCTTGGCATGCTGGAACGACAACGCCCCGGTGAGCGCCGCAAGCGCGAAGCCGCGCTCCGGGTCCGGCGTCGATCGCAGATAGTCCGCGATCAGCCGCAGCTTGTTGTTGCGGCTCGGCTCATAAGCGAGGCGGTCGAGAAGCTGGGCGAAGTCGTTCATGCCGGTTCGCCAGTCGTGCTGTCGCTGACGCGATCGCTTTCGTCCTCATCGCCGTAGCCGACGATCGCGAGCGGCCGCGCTTTGAGGCCGCGCGTCTTGCTCCAGTGCACCAGCGCGTCCTCCTGGCCGTGGGTCACCCAGATTTCGGAGGCGCCGGTGGCGGCGATGGTGGCGGTGAGGCCGTCCCAGTCGGCATGGTCGGAAATGACAAGCGGCAGCTCGACGCCGCCCTGGCGCGCCCGTGCGCGCACCCGCATCCAGCCGGACGCGAAGCAGGTGACCGGATCGGGAAAGCGCCGCGCCCACAGGTCTTTCGTCGCGGACGGCGGGCAAAGCGTGATGGTGCCGGCAAGCTCGGCTTTCTTCCCGCCGCTGACAAGTTCGAGTGGGCCAAGAGCGACACCGCGGCTCTCGTAGTAGCGGGTAATCTTCTCCATCGCGCCGTGCAGATAGATCGGCTTGTCGTAACCCTGCCGCCGCAGCAGCGCAATGACGCGCTGCGCCTTGCCAAGTGAATATGCGCCGATCAGATGGGCGCGCTCGGGGAATAGGTTGACGGAGTGCAGCAGTTTTTTGATTTCCGCGTCGGCGTTGCCGTGGCGGAACACCGGAAGGCCGAACGTGGCCTCGGTGATAAAGACGTCGCATCGCTGCAGCTCGAATGGCGCGCAGGTCGGATCGGGTTTGTCCTTGTAGTCGCCGGAGGCGACGATCCGCATCCCCTTGCACTCGATCTTGACCTGCGCAGAGCCAAGTACATGCCCAGCCGGATGGAACGTGACGGTCGCGCCCCCCACCGTTAGCGTCTCGCCGTAGCGCACCGCTTGTATTGTGCCGGCGAAATTGTCGCCGTAGCGCAGCCGCATCATGTCGAGCGTTTCTTGCGTGGCCAGGACCGCACCATGGCCGGGCCGTGCGTGGTCGGAGTGGCCGTGTGTGATCACGGCTTTGTCGACCGGCCGAGTTGGATCGACGAAGAATTTTCCGGGCTTGCAGCAGACGCCGGATGGGGTGGGCGCCAGCAGATCTTCGGGACGCATGCCGTTCAGATATGCCATATCGGGCCTGAGAAAAGATCAGCATGGCCGCGCAACCGCTATTCGTGTCCTCGGGCGATCTGGTCGCCGACCGGCGCTACGGCTGGGCGCTGGACTTTCTTAAGAAAGGCGATCCAGCCGCCGCCGCCGAAATTCTGGAGCAGGTGGTGGAGACCGCACCGGGCTTTGCCACCGCCTGGTTCGCGCTTGCCGTGATCCGCGAGCAGGCCGGCGACCGGGACGGGGCGATGGTCGCGTTCGAGGCCGCGAGCGATGCCGACCGCGAGGACTATCACGGCGCGCGGTTGCATCTGGCGCGACTCGGAGCGGCGGAGGGGACGCCGGGGATGACCGCCACTTATGTCCGGCGGCTGTTCGATCAACACGCGCCGGATTTTGAGGTTTCGCTGCTCGGGCGGCTGGAATATCGCGGTCCCGCGATACTGCTGGATGCGTTGAAGACGGCGACCGGCAAGCCGCTCAAATTCGGGTCCGTGCTCGACCTCGGCTGTGGTACGGGACTCGCCGGTGCGGCCATTCGTCCGTTCTGCGACGGGCTCGTCGGCATGGACCTCTCGCCGGGAATGATCGAACAGGCCCGCGCCAAGGGCGTGTATGACCGGCTCGTGGCCGCCGAGCTGTCCGAGTTCCTGGCCGCGGAGGCCGGCGCGCAGCACCATCTCGTGCTCGCCGCCGACGTGTTCGTTTATTGCGGCGATCTCACGCCCATTGCCGTCGCTGTAGCGCGGGTGATGGCGCCGGGCGGGTTATTCGCCTTCACAGCCGAAACCCACGATGGATCCGGGATCAGGCTGCAGCCAACCCTGCGATATGCTCACGGCGCTCCGTATATGCGCACGGCCATCGAGACGGCCGGATTGCAATTGCGCCATCTGGCACCGGTTGCGACCCGAAAGGAAAAGGGTGAGTGGGTTCCCGGCCTGGTGGCCGTCGCCATGGCACCGCCCACATCCAGCGCCTAGGTTTGCATTGTGACCGCCCTCGAACGCGCCGACGAACCGCCGCTTTTGCCGGAAGTCTTTTCGCGCTGGTTTGCGCAGCGCGGCTGGACGCCGCGGGCACATCAGCTCGAATTGCTCGCGCGCGTCCGCGACGGCCGATCAGTGCTGCTGATCGCACCGACCGGCGGCGGCAAGACGTTGGCCGGCTTCCTGCCGAGCTTGGTGGAACTTCATGAACGCCGCGCAAAACCGCGCCGGCTCGTTTCCACCGGCAAGGAGCTACACCGCTCGCAAGGTTTGCACACGCTTTACATCTCCCCGCTCAAGGCGCTGGCCGTGGACATCGCGCGCAACCTGGAAACGCCGGTTGCGGAGATGAAGCTGCACATCCGCATCGAGACACGCACTGGCGACACGCCTGCGTCGAAGCGCCAGCGCCAGCGCCGCGATCCGCCCGACATCATGCTCACCACGCCTGAACAGCTTGCGCTGCTGCTCGCCTCGGCCGATGCGCCGTATCTATTCGGATCGCTCAAGCGGGTCGTGCTCGACGAACTGCATGCGCTGGTGACCAGCAAGCGCGGCGATCTGCTCTCACTCGGATTGGCACGACTGTTCCGGCTGGCGCCCGGACTGGCGACCATCGGACTGTCGGCGACCGTCGCCGAGCCCGAGGACTTGTCGCGCTTTCTTGTTCCGCAGCCCGAATATGGTCAGGCGCGTGCCGATCTGCTGATCGCCGATGGCGGCGCGGAGCCGCAAGTCACTATGATGGAGCCCGGCGAATATCTGCCATGGGCCGGGCATTCGGCGCGTCACGCGTTCCCGCAAATCTACGAGTTGATCAAGCAGCACAAGACGACGCTGGTGTTCGTCAACACCCGCAGCCAGGCGGAGATGATCTTTCACGCGCTCTGGCATTTGAACGACGACTTGCTCGCGATCGCTTTGCATCACGGCTCGCTGGACGTCGCGCAGCGGCGCAAAGTCGAGGATGCGATGTCGAGCGGCAAGCTGCGCGCGGTGGTCTGCACCTCATCGCTCGATCTTGGTATCGACTGGGGCGACATCGATCTCGTCGTCAACGTCGGCGCGCCAAAGGGCGCGTCGCGCCTGTTGCAGCGGATCGGCCGCGCCAATCACCGGCTCGACGAGCCTTCACGCGGCATTCTCGTCCCGGCCAATCGCTTCGAGGTTCTGGAATGCCGCGCCGCGATCGGCGCGGTGGCGGATCACGCGCAGGATACGCCGCCACTACGAATCGGCGCGCTCGACGTGCTGGCGCAGCATGTGCTCGGCTCGGCTTGCGGTGAGCCGTTCATCGCCGATGAGCTCTATCGCGAGGTGAAGACGGCGGCCCCATACGCGAGCCTCACGCGCGCCGACTTCGACGCCACGGTCGATTTCGTCGCGACCGGGGGCTACGCGCTCAAGGCTTACGAGCGCTTCGCCAAGATCAGGCAGACCAAGGACGGCCGCTGGCGTATCAGTCATCCCATGGTGGCGCAGCGCTACCGCATGAACGTCGGCACCATCGTCGAGGCCGACATGCTGAAAGTCCGTTTGGTGCGTTCGCGCGGCGGTGGCGCCGGCCGCACCGGGCCGATCGCGCGCGGCGGCCGCGTGCTTGGTGAGGTCGAGGAATATTTCATCGAGATGCTTACGCCCGGCGACACCTTCGTGTTCGCCGGCGAAATCCTGAAATACGAGGCGATCGTGGAAAACGAAGTCTACGTCTCACGCTCCAACGCGACCGATCCCAAGGTGCCTTCCTACGAGGGCGGTAAATTTCCGCTCTCGACCTATCTGGCAGAGCGCGTGCGAGGCATCATGGCGGAGCCGAAGCAATGGGCTTCATTGCCCGACTCGGTTCGCGAGTGGCTCGAAATCCAGAAATGGCGGTCGATTGTGCCGGCGCGTCACGACCTGCTGGTCGAAACCTTCCCCCGGGCGGGCAAGCACTATCTGATCTGCTATCCGTTCGAAGGCCGTTTGGCGCATATCACGCTCGGCATGCTGTTGACGCGGCGGCTGGAGCGTGCGCGGCTCAAGCCGCTCGGCTTCGTTGCCAACGAATACGCGCTGGCGATTTGGGGCTTGGGCGATATCAGGTTGCATATCGAGCGCGGCGAACTGTCGCTTCCCGTGCTGTTCGACGAGGACATGCTGGGCGACGACCTCGAAGCGTGGCTTCTGGAATCCGCGCTGATGAAGCGCATGTTTCGCACTTGCGCCATCATCGCCGGGTTGATCGAACGGCGTTTCCCCGGCGAAGAAAAGTCCAGGCGCCAGCTTACGATCTCGACCGATCTCGTCTACGACGTGCTGCGTAAACACCAGCCCGATCATGTGTTATTGCGCGCTGCACGCGCGGACGCCGCCACGGGATTGCTCGACATCCGGCGGCTCGGTGAAATGCTGTCGCGTGTCCGGGGGCGAATTATTCATAAAGGGCTCGAAAAGGTATCGCCGCTCGCTGTTCCCGTGATGTTGGAAATCGGGCGTGAGATGGTTTACGGCGAGGCATCCGAAACCGTGATGGCTGAGGCGGCCGACGAGCTGATCAAGGAGGCGATGGGATGATGCGTGTGCTTCATGTGTCACTTCTGCTTGCGGCGTTCGCATCACCCGCGGCGGCACAGGATGCGTCCCGCAATTTTCCCTTGGGTAACACGTTCAAGGTGATTTCGATCAGCGGATTCGATGTCCAGAAGGCGGGCATCACGCTGACCATTGCGCCCGAGTCGCAAAGCAACCGCTGGGCGGCAGCGGCAGTGCCGGGTGCAACAACTGGACCGCCGGTGTCGTGATCCGCGAGGATCAGATCGACATCATGAATGTCGCGACGACCAGAAAAATGTGTCCTAAGCCTCGCATGACAACCGAAGAAGCGTTCCTTACGACGCTGAAATCGGCGCAGCGCTGGCGGATCGACGACAAGAATCGCCTGATTATTGAGGGCGAGGCGGCGCGCCTGCTGTTGACGGGCGGCGGTCCGGACAAGCAACCGGAGAAGAAACCGGCTAAGTAGGTCGCTCCGTTACTGGAAAAGTTCCTTGTCGGCATTCGCACTGCAAAAGGATGGCGCTCCAGCCGCAGCTTCCAGCGGAACGCTGGCAGTTGCCGGCGTGGAACTGGTCGCCGATGTTTCTGGCGTTCTCTATTGGCCAGAGCAAGGCCTGCTAACGGTGGCCGACCTTCATCTCGAAAAGGGGTCGAGTTACGCGGAGCGCCGCGTGCTGCTGCCGCCCTATGATACCGCGACGACGTTGGCGCGGCTTGCGCAGGCGGTCGCGCGCTATTCGCCGCGCGCGGTCGTCGCGCTGGGCGACAGCTTCCATGATGGCCGCGGACCGGCGCGGCTTGCCGATACCGACCGGGCGTCGCTGCTTGGTTTGCAGCGCGGCCTCGACTGGATTTGGATCGCGGGGAACCACGATCCCGAGCCCGCCGAGAACGTCGGCGGCCGCTTCCTGACGGCGCTCACGCTCGGCGCGCTCACCTTCCGGCATGCGCCGGAGAAGGCGGCCCAAGGCGAAATCGCCGGCCACCTGCATCCGGTGGCGCGGGTCGCGGGCCGCGGACGCGCGGTGAGCCGCCGCTGCTTTGCCACCGACAGGCGGCGCATGGTGATGCCGGCGTTCGGCGCCTACGCGGGCGGACTGAATGTACGGGATCGCGCCTTTGCCAACGTGTTCGACACGCTCGCCTTTACGGCGCTCATGCTGGGTGAACAACGGGTCTACGCAGTCGCCGCCAAGCGTTGTCTGCCGGACTATCGGAGCTAATCCCGCCGGAATGTAACGCTGGCGAGCCAGCCGGTTAGTAGAGCCATCATCACCGTGGCGATGCCATAGAGCAGGCCGTAGTCGCGCGCGGCGGTGGCGACGAACTGCTCGAAGCCAACCTTGACGACCTCGAACGCGGAATTGACACGCACGATCATGTTGCCGCCGCCGAACAACTTGACGTCGGCGTCGTAGCTGCCAAACGGCGCCTCTGCGGGCAGTCGGATCTCTGCCCGGAACAAGGTCGGCGTGAGGAACGTGACGCCATTGGGCTGCTGGCCATAGAGCCGATGCTCGGTCTTGAGCCGGACGAAGTTCAAGCGGAACGGGTCTTCACGGACCGTGTCGGCGACGTCGGGGCCGATCTGCTGCGGAAGCTGGAAATAGCCGATTCCGATCTGGAGCCGGCGCAGGGTATCGTTGTTGGCAATCTGGTCGAACGGGCGATTGGCGAGGACGTAGAGATAGTTCGGCACGTTGACGAACGTGCGGGAGTCGGCGTTGGCCCAGATACCGAACATGCGCTCCTTGCGCCGCGTCACTAGGGTTTGCCGCGGTCCGGTCACGGTGACGACGATGTCGTATGCGTTCCGCATGCGGAAGGTCGGCGTGTCCGGCTCCACGGTGCCGAACAGCACGATTGAGGTCCCGGTGAAGCTCGACGTCACCAACACCTGATGGCGTGAGATCGAGACAATCAGCCGCTCGGCAGCCACCGGCTGCACACAGCCCAGCGAGACCAGCAGGACAACGAGAGCGGCGATGTTGCGTCTCATCACATGCCCCCGATCAACCGGATCGAATAAAGATCGCCCGGCTGGACGATGACCTGGTAGGCGAAGCGCAGCCCCACGGCGAACACCAGGAGGCCCAGCAGCAGGCGCAGGCGTTCGCCGCGCATGTTCTGCCCGGCGCGGGCGCCGAACTGCGCTCCGACCACACCGCCGACCATCAGGATCAGCGCCAGCACGGCGTCGACCAGGTGGTTGGTGGCGGCGTGCATTACGGTCGCCGAAGCCATGGTGATGAGGGTCAGCACCATCGAGGTGCCGATCACGGTCGCGGTCGGCACGCGCAGAAAATAGATCAGCATCGGCACCAGCAGGAAGCCGCCGCCGATCCCCATCAGCGCTCCAAAAAAACCAATGATGAAGCCGATCGCCCAAACCGGAATGGCGGACACGTAGATCTTCGAGCGCTTGAAGCGCATCTTGAGTGGCAGGCCGTGCACCCAGGTGTGCGCGCCGGCGCGGCGCGGCGTGACGGGCTGGCCCTTCTGCTCGCGGATGATGGCGCGCACGCTTTCGTTGATCATCAGCCCGCCGACCACGGTCAGCAGCGCGACGTAGGACAGCGCGATGGTAAGGTCCAACTGGTCGAGCGAGCGCAGCACAGTGAATAGCCACACGCCGGCTGCGGTTCCCAGTATGCCGCCGGCCAGCAGCATCAATGCGAGCGCAAGGTCGACGGCGTTGCGCCGCCAGTAGGCCATCGCTCCCGACATCGACGACGCGGCGACGTGGCTTGCGACGCTAGCCACCACCACAGCCGGTGCGATGCCGACAAAAATGAGCAGCGGCGTCATCAGAAACCCGCCGCCGATGCCGAACATCCCCGAGATGAAGCCGACCGCCAGTCCCATGCCCAGGATCAGGAAAACGTTGACCGGCAGGTCGGCGATGGGAAGGTAGATTTGCACTCGCGCGGTCCCGACGGTTTTTTAGATGAACCCCGAAGCGAGGGGCCGCCATCCGCGGCCAATCGTCCTGATCGGTATAGGCTCGAACGCGGAGCTCTGCACGTATTTGTCCCCGCGATGGCTCCACCAGTTCACGGCTTGGCTAACGTTGGGCGCGGCCGCTAGCGACAGGAGAGATACGCCGGGGCGCGGCGCCTTGGTCACGGCGCAGCGGGCGTGCGCGGACGGGATTTTGGCTTGACCGGCTGAGCCGCGGTGGCGGTGCGATCCCAGCCGCCCGGCGGGGTCTTGAGGCTGGTCGCCTCCTCAGGCTCGCGCTGCGCAGTGAAGGTCTGTACCGCCAGCTTGGCCGCCATGATGGTCTGCTGGTCGAGGCGGGTCGCCACTTCGTCGCGCTTCTTGGCGGCATCGTGGTCGCCCGTGTTGGCGGCCAGCATGAACCACTTGTAGGACTCGGCGAGGTTCTGCTCGATGCCGATGCCCCGGGCGTAGAGCACCGCCAGATTGAACTGGCTGTCGGCGACGCCATGAGCCGCCGCCCGGCGGAACCACTGGGCCGCGATCCGGTAGTCCGGCTTGCCGTCGACGCCCTCTGCGTATAGCACCGCAAGATTGTGCATAGCCTTGGCGTGGCCCTTTTCCGCGGCGGCCAGATAGAGCTTGCGGGCGGTGTTGATGTCTTTTTTGACACCCTCGCCCTTCTCGTGGATGCCTGCGAGGCGGAACTGCGCCGGCACGAAGCCCGCGTTGGCGCCGCGTTCCAGCCAACGCATAGCCTCGTCCATGTTGCGCGCGATGCCACGGCCTTCGGCGTAGCGGGCCGCGATTTCGAATTCCGCGCTGTGGTCGCCGGCAGCGGCCGCGGCGCGTAGAGCGGCGCCGAACGAGGCCGGCAGCGCGTTGATGACGGGGTCGTTGGTGGCGGCCGGCGCCGCAGTCTTGCGATTGATCGAGACGGTCACATCGGCGTCCGCCGGCTGCTGTTGGCGGGTGACCGACAGCACGGTGTTGGGAAAGAACATCTGCGAGGTGCGGTTGATCGATTGGGTCGTGCTCGGCTCGGGATCCGGGACCGGGCTGCCGTCGGGCGTCGGCATTGGGCGGCCGGGTGGCCGTGCCGGCGTGGTGGCGGGGGCCGACGGCGCCGGCGCATCCGGCGCGCGGTCTTCGACCGGCTCGGATTGTGCCGGGGCCTCCGCCGGCGCTATGAAGAAATCCATTACCGTCTGCAAGGTGCCGAGGATGATGATGACCACGCTGATGGCGATCGACAGGGTCTTGAGCTGCTTTACGACCTTCTGCCGCGTCGTGAGGGGCGCGGCATCCGGATCGAGCGCCGCCGGTGGTTTCTGCGGCTTCGGAGCCTGTGGCGGCTTGGCTGCCCTGGGCGGTTTCGGCGACTTGGGCAGTTTCGGTTTCTTCGACCTGAAGAACGAGAGCAGCGAGCGCTTCGGGGGGTCGTCGGGCGTCTCAGCTTGGTAGGTCATCGCGGCGCTACGCGCTGCTGCAATTGCCGCCGACTTGCCGCCGATTTCTCCCACCGACGGGCGAGCGTTGCCCAGCGCCGCTTCAGACGCCGCGATGCGAGCAGCCGGGGAACCAGGCTTGCTGCGCGGGATACCGGAGCCAGGCTCCAGCGGCGTATCAGGTGGCAGATTGGGATCGAGCGGCCGGCGTACGGCGGCAGGCAGCGCGGGCTTGGGCTGCGGCGCACTCGCTGCCGTGGGCGGCTCGAGGATTTCGACGGGCGGCGCGGCCGGCATCGGCACTACCGGCGGTGCGTGTCGTTGCGGAGCGGGCGGGACGGGCGCCGTGGGCGGTTCGAGCGCCGGTGGCGCTTCAGACGGCGCAGCAAGGCGCGGCGCACGGGCGTTGGCCTTGCGCATCTCTTCGAGATGCACCAGCACATCGCTCATGCCGCGTTGTAGGGCATCGAGGCTGCTGAGCTTGGAGTTGTAGGAATCGAGCCGTTCGACCAATTTGACGATGCGGTCTTCCAAGCCACCGAGCGCGAGCTGGTCGCCCTGGGTTAGTTGCATCCGATCAAGCCGCTCGTTGAGCGAATGGATGGTGGCTTCTAGATCGGGCGGCAGGCTGCGGCCGCTCTCCATCAACGACGAAATCTGCGATTCCAGTCGCGCCAGCGATTGATTCCCTTGAGCGTTCTGCGTGGCGTGCTCGAAGCGCGCCGCGAGGCCATGCACCTCAGCGGCGAGCTGGGCCAGCGCACCGTCGGACGCGACGTGCGAGCCGACATGGCGCATCGCCGCGATCGCTTCCTCGAGCTGATGGAACACGGCGGGTTCCGGGCTTGAACTGCAGCCGCTCGCAGCCAACTGGTCGATCTTGTGGGATAGACCGCGCACCGCGTCCTCGAAGCCGATCAGATTTTCCGCCGGCGCCAGGTTGCGTAAGGCATCGAGGATCTCTGCGAGCCCCTGCTCCAGGTTGGCGAGAGCAGCCGGATCGCCGCCGGCCTGCTGGCTGCGACCGATCCGTTCCGACAACGCGCGAACTTCGTTCGCCAGCGTCTCCACCGCCTCACGCGGCACCGCGTCCTTGAGGGCGCGGCTGACCTCCGCGAGGTCACCGCGCAGCGCGGAGAGGGCGTCCTCGTAGGGCTGATGCAGCGAGGCAATCTGGGTGGTGATCTGGCGAAACTGGTGCTCGAGCGCCGACAAGTCCTGCGTCGGCACCGGCGCGGGTGCCTGCCATGCTGGAGCGCGCATTGCCGCCGTGCCGCCGCCGTCGAGCGCGCGCTGGCGCGCCGAAATCTCCGCGGCCCAGTTCGGATCGCTTGGCGCGGGGGGAGGGGGCGGGGCCATCATCATGGCCCGGCGCTGCGCCTCGACCGGGGCGGTTCGTGCCTCTGTAATAACCTGGTCGAGTCGGCGGTCGAGCCGCGCCAGCGCTTCGCTGACGCGGTCCGGGGAATTGTCGTCGCGGTCCCTCGATGACGCCCGCCGCTGATTGGATTGCGCGAGGCGATCGAGATTGTGCGTCAATTCGTCGAGACGATCGTTGATCGCGGCGAGATCGTCGCCGATCGACTCCTCGTCGTCTTCATAGTCGCGATGTGATCTGCGCTTGTACCGCACGTCTTAGTTCGATCGCTGAAAGCATTGACGCCTGAGCCGGCAGCCCCGAACAGCGGCGCGCGTAGAAGCAAAAGCAAGAAACGGCGCGGCCCGATGTCCCACAGGCGACATTTGGCCATTACGGTAAACAAGCGGTTAACCCGCTGGCTTTCTTGATGGATTCCTACCCTCCGTGTGGCTTTTCGGACCTTAACGGCACTTCAATCGGAGGCTGCAATGCTGAAGGAATTCGAGGGCTTGGGGAGCCATAAGTCTATGCCGAACTACAAGGCGCCCGTCGACGACGTCATGTTCCTGCTCAACGACGTGTTCCACGTCGAGCGCTATTCCAATTTGCCGGGCTTTTCCGACGCCTCGCCCGACATTGTGGAGGCGATCCTGGGGGAGGCTGCAAAGTTCTGCGAAGGGGTTCTGACATCGCTCAACCGGGTCGGCGACAAAGAGGGCTGCAAGCGGCAAGCCGACGGCAGCGTGATTACGCCGAAAGGCTTCAAGGACGCTTACAAACAGATCATCGAAGGCGGCTGGGTCGGCATTTCGACCCCAAGTGAATTCGGCGGTCAGGGCCTGCCGATGTTCATGACCCAGCTCGTCAACGAGTTCTTGTCGTCCGCCAATCTCGCCTTTGCGATGTATTCCGGCCTCACCCAGGGCGCGATCGCCGCGATCCTGGTGCACGGCACGGCGGAGCAGAAGGCGACGTATCTGCCCAAGATGGTGGCCGGTGAATGGACCGGCACCATGAATCTGACCGAGCCGCATTGCGGCACCGACCTCGGCATGATCCGCAGCAAGGCTGTGAAGCAGGCTGATGGCTCATACAAGATCACCGGCACCAAGATTTTCATTTCCGCCGGCGAGCACGATTTGTCGAAGAACATCGTCCATTTGGTGCTGGCGCGCATCGAAGGCGCGCCGGAAGGCACCCGCGGCATCTCGCTGTTCATCGTGCCCAAGCTGATCCCCCAGTCCGACGGCTCGCCAGGTGCGCGCAACGCCGTGGTCTGCGGATCGCTCGAAGAGAAGATGGGCATCCACGGCAACGCCACCTGCGTCATGAACTACGATGGTGCAACCGGCTGGCTGATTGCCGAGGAAAATCGTGGCCTGCACGCCATGTTCACGATGATGAACGAAGCCCGGCTCGCGGTCGGCCTGCAAGGGCTCGCGATCTCCGAGGTCGCATACCAGAACGCCGCCGCCTATGCGAAGGAGCGGCTGCAGGGCCGGGCGCTGGGCGGGGCGAAATTCAAGGACAAGCCGGCCGATCCAATTATCGTGCATCCCGACGTGCGGCGTACGCTGATGACGATCAAGTCGTTCAACGAGGCGGCGCGTGCGCTGGTGGTTTGGACCGCGCTTGCTTCCGACCTGCATCACCGCTCGCAGGACGAAAAGACGCAACAGGCCGCGGAAGATCACATGGGCTTGCTCACGCCGGTGATAAAGGGCGTGCTCACCGACACCGGCTTCGCCAACGCCGTGATGGCGCAGCAAATGTTCGGCGGTCACGGCTACATCGCCGAGCACGGCATGGAGCAGTTCGTCCGTGATGCGCGCATCACCATGATGTACGAGGGCGCGAACGGCATCCAGGCGCTTGATTTGGTTGGCCGCAAGCTGCCCAAGGACGGCGGCCGTGCGCTACAGGCATTCTTCGCCGAGACGCAGGCCTTCATCAAAGAGCATGGCACGAACGACGCGATGAGGCCGTTCGTCGAGCCGCTCGGCAAGGCGCTCGGCCATCTCCAACAGGCGACGATGTGGTTCATGCAGAATGCGCTCGCAAAGCCGGACAACGCTGGCGCCGGTTCGACCGACTACATGCATCTCTTTGGGCTGGTGGCGCTCGCCTACATGTGGTGCCGCATGGCCGTGTCGGCGCAGGAGAAACTCAAGGTGGGCGCCAACGAGCGCATGAGCGCCAAGCTCGTCACCGGGCGCTTCTTCATGGAGCGTGTGCTGCCGGAAACGAGCGCGCAGCTCGCCCGCATCCAGGCGGGCGCGGGAAGCGTGATGGAATTGCCCGCCGAGGCGTTCTGACCGCATTCTAGTTGCGCGGGCCGGGGCCGCCGATTTCTTCCATCACGGGCTCGGTGGGCTTCAGGCCAGTCGCTCGATTGACGAGTACGGTCACCACCCACAACACGATCCCGATTCCAAGCAGCACGCCCGCGATCTTGTACTGAACCGGATCGCGGCCGGTCCACGGTCCGGCCAGGAACGCGCAGCTCAATGCGCCGAGCACGGGCAAGAATGTCGAAGTGCGGAAATGCTTGTGCCCGACACCGTCCTTGCGGAGCACGAGCACTGCGACGTTCACTACAGTGAACACGCACAACAGCAGCAGCGCCGTCGTGCCACCGAGCGCAGGCACCTCGCCGACGAACGTGATGAGCCCGAACGCGAGCAGCGTGGTGAAGCCAATCGCGATGTAGGGCGTGCGCCGCGTGGCGTGTACCTTGCCGAGCACAGTCGGCAGCACATGCTCGCGGCTCATGCCGTACACGAGGCGGCTTGCCATCAGCATGTTGATGAGTGCGCTGTTTGCGACGGCGAACATAGTGATAAATCCGAAAATCCCGAGCGGAAAGTTTGGCGCGCCGGCCTGCACCACCTTGAGCAGCGGCGTTTCGCCTTCGCCAAGTTGCTCCGGCGGCACCAGAGTGATCGCGGAGATCGAGACCAGCACGTAGATCAGGCCAGTGATGATCAGGCCGGCGAGCAGGATTTTTGGGAAGGTGTTGACGGGATCCTTGGTTTCCTCGGCCATGTTTACCGAGTCTTCGAATCCCACCATGGCGAAGAACGCAAGCGTGGTTGCCGCGATTACCGGCCAGATGAAGCTGCCGTCCGGCGCCGTCTTGATCTGCGTGACGCGAGACACGTCGCCCTGGCCGAGTCCAATCGCCCACAGGCCAATGAAGATAATGATAACAAGTCCCGTTAGTTCTACGCACGTGAGAATGACGTTGGCTTTCACGCTCTCGCCGACGCCGCGGAGGTTGATCGCCGCGACCGACGCCATGAAGAGCAGACCGACGATGGTGATGCCGAAGCCGGCCATGTTGAGATTGAACGCGTGCGACATATTTGCCGCAAAGGCGCGCGATGCAGTCGATGCCGACGTGATGCCGGAGCACATCACGGCAAACGCTACGATGAAGGTGATGAAGTGGATGCCGAACGCCCGGTGAGTGTAAAGCGCCGCTCCCGCGGCACGCGGGTACTTGGTGACCAGTTCGAGATAGCTGAATGCCGTGATCAGCGCGACGACGAAGGCCACGACGAACGGTAGCCACACGGCGCCACCAACCTGTTTCGCCACCTGACCCGTAAGGGCGTAAATGCCGGTTCCGAGGATGTCACCGACGATGAAGAGCAACAGGAGCCACGGGCCCATCACCCTATGAAGACTTGGTTCGGCGGATGCCGCCTTGCCAGCGGAAGTGTCGGTCATCGCCCCCTCCATCATTCCTCAGCCTTGTTGACCCTGACAGATCGACGGACGCGATGGAATTGCCCGTGGAGGCATTCTAGGCTGCGCCGGCAATAGGGAGCCCTGCGATGAGTACGCGGCTTGAATGGAAAATCGGCGCATCGTCGCTGCACCGGGTCATCGAGTCCGAGGACGCAATACTGGGACCATTCGAGATTTTCGGTGACTGCACGCAAATGCATCTCGATGAGAATCGCGATTGGCTGATGCCGCGTTTCCAGGATCCGGCCAGCGGCCTGCTCATCATCACGATCCAGAGCTTCCTGATCAAACAAGCGGGCTTCACCGTTCTGGTCGATTGTTGCGCCGGCAATGACAAGGACCGCAAGCGCCCGCATTTCCATCGGCAAAAGCGTCCGTGGCTCGAGACCTTGCGCGCGGCGGGTGCACGGCCTGAAGACATCGACGTCGTGCTGTGCACGCATCTGCACGTCGACCATATCGGCTGGAATACGCGGCTGGAGAACGGCAAGTGGGTGCCGACCTTCCCCAACGCTCGCTATCTGATCGCGCAACGCGAGTGGGATTTCTGGCGCAACGCCGGCCCGGCGGCCCTGGAGCGCACGGGCGATTTTCTCACCGACAGCGTGCTCCCGATCATCGACAGCGGCCAAGCCGAGATGATCGGCGACACGCATGCGCTGAAGAGCGATATCTCTATCGAGCCGGTCCATGGCCACACGCCCGGGCAGAAAATGCTGCGGCTCGGTTCAGGCGCGGACCAAGCGCTGCTCACCGCGGACATGATGCATCATCCGCTGCAGCTTAAATATCCGGAATGGAGCACCCGGTTCTGCATCGATCCGGATATGGCGCGGCAGACCCGGATCAAATTTCTAAAGGAGCACGCCGGCAGCGGACGTCTCGTTTTCCCGACGCATTTCCCGAGTCCGACCGGCGGCCGGATCGAGCGCGACAGCAAGGCGTATCGTTTTGTGTTCGACGGCGAGGGTTAGTCCAACTATTCCGGCTGCAGTCCAATCTCCTTGACCAGCCTCCCCCAGGCGGCGTGCTGACCGCTCACGTAATCGCGCGTTTGCTGCATAGTCCCGCCGCCACGGCTGATAAAGCCGACGTTTGTCATCTTGCTCGTCACCTCAGGGTCCTTGAGGACGATGCTCAGCTCCTTGTTCACACGCTCCAGGATTGGCGCAGGGACGCCCGCGGGGGCCGCCAGCACCCACCAGCCGGCGAAGTCGAAGCCGGGGAACGTCTCGGCGACGGTCGGCACGTTCGGATAGTCGGCGAGCCGTTTCGCCGAAGTGACCGCCAATGCGTTGAGCTTGCCTCCCGCGATGTGCCCGCGCGCGGCCGGGACCGCGAGAATGATGAGTTGGACCCGCCCGGAAATTACGTCCTGGATGCCCTGCGTCATCTGGACATAAGGCACGTAGGAGATATCCGTCCCCGCCAGCTTGTTGATCCAAGCCGCAATCAGGCCGGAGAACCGCCGTGGTCCGTCGGTGGCGATCTGCAGCTTGTCGGGATTGGCTTTGGCGTAGGCGATCAGCTCCGGCAGAGTCTTCGCCGGCACGTCCGGATGCGCCAAGATCATGAATGAGACTTCGGCGATGTTCGAAACAACATCGAACGCTTTCACCGGATCGTACGGCAGCGACTTGTAGGTGTGCGGATCGGTTACCAGCGCCGCCGCGCTGGCGTAAAAGAACGTGTAGCCGTCCGGCGCCGATCGCGCGGCCGCTTGCGTCCCGATCACGTTGCCGCCGCCCGGCCGGTTCTCATAGACCACCGGCTGGCCGATCTTGGCCGAGAGCTGATCTGCGACCAGGCGCCCGATCATGTCGGTGCCGCCACCCGCCGCCTGCGAACTGATGAATTTTACCGGGCGGTCCGGCCAGGCTTGCGCGGTGCTGGACACAGCGGCAAATAACAGCGCGACGAGAACTCTCGCCTTCATATCGCTCCTCCCGAAATCGGCGCCGTCTTGGTTGGGCGGCTATTGGCGAAGCTTAGCCGCAAACGCGCCTCCGTCACGAGGATTCCGGGCGGCTCAACGACGCATTGCCGCCGCGCATGGCCCTCGCGCCGCCCGGTCAGGCGGCCTATCTTGGGCGTCCAGATTCGCCAAAGTGTGCCGATGAACGCCCTCAATCTTCCGCGCCCGGCCTGGATGACCGAGGACCTGGTCCTGCTCGAAGATCAGGCCAAGCGATTTCTTGAAGCGGAGTTCTTGCCTCATCTCGACAAGTGGCACGACGAGCACATGTACCCGCGTGAAGTATGGACCAAGGCAGGCGAAGCGGGTCTGCTCTGCGCCTCGATGCCGGAGGAATACGGCGGCGCCGGCGGCAGCTTCGCGCACGAGGCGGTGATCAATCGCGAATACAGCCTGGCGGGCTTCGACACCTTCGGGGCGCCGCTGCATTCGGGGATCGTCGCGCCTTACATCCTGCATTACGGCACCGATGAGCAGAAGAAACGCTGGCTGCCGAAGCTCGCCACCGGCGAACTGGTCGGTGCCATTGCCATGACCGAGCCCGGGACCGGCTCCGACCTGCAGGGCGTGCGAACCACCGCGGTGAAGTCCGGCAACCGCTACGTGCTCAACGGCTCCAAGACCTTCATCACCAACGGCCAGCACGCCAATCTCATCGTGGTGGTCGCCAAGACCGACCCGAAGGAGCGCGCCAAGGGCATCTCTCTGATGGTGGTGGAGACCGACGATGCGCCGGGCTTCCGGCGCGGCCGCAAGCTCAAGAAGCTCGGCATGGATTCGGCTGACACCTCGGAGCTGTTTTTCGACGACGTGTCATTGCCGACCGAGAATTTGATCGGCACGGAGGAGGGTCAGGGTTTCACGCAGCTTATGAACGAACTGCCACAGGAACGGCTGATCGTCGCTTTGCACGCGGTTGCGATGATGGAGCGCTCGCTCGCGCTCACCGTCGACTACGTCAAGCAGCGCAAGGCGTTCGGAAAGGCGATCGTCGAATTTCAGAACACGCAATTCGAGCTGGCCGATATCAAGACCGAAACGACGGTCGGCAAGGTGTTCATCGATCACTGCATCGAACGCCATGTCGCCGGACAGCTCGACACCGTCACGGCGTCGATGGCGAAGACCTGGGCGACCGACATGCTCGGAAAAGTGACTGACCGTTGTCTGCAATTGTTCGGCGGCTATGGCTATATGGACGAATATCCGATCTCCCGGCTCTACCGCGACGCGCGCGTGATGCGCATCTATGCAGGGACCAACGAGATCATGAAGCTGGTGATTGCGCGAAGCCTTTAACGCGCAGAGGAGACGAGGCATGACCGACGCCTTCATCTACGACCATGTCCGCACCCCGCGCGGCCGCGGCAAGTCGGACGGCTCGCTGCACGAGGTCACCGCGCTCAATCTGGCGGCGCAGCCGCTTGCCGCGCTCAAGGAGCGCAACAAGCTCGATCCCAAGATGATCGATGACGTCGTTCTCGGCTGCGTCGATCCGATCGGTGAGGCGGGCGGCGATATCGCGCGCGTCGCTGCGATCATGGCGGGCTACGGCGACGAGGTGCCCGGCGTGCAGATCAACCGGTTCTGCGCATCGGGGCTCGACGCGGTGAACTTCGCTGCGGCCGAGGTGATGTCGGGCCAACATGAAATGACGATTGGCGGCGGCGCGGAATCGATGAGCCGCGTCGGAATTGGCTCCGCCGGCGGCGCCTGGCCGGTCGACCCGTCGATCGCGCTGCGCTCCTATTTCGTGCCGCAGGGCATCTCCGCGGACCTGATCGCCACCAAATATGGTTTCTCGCGCGACGACGTGGACGCCTATGCGGTCGAGAGCCAGAAGCGCGCCGGCAAATCCTGGGAGGAGGGGCGTTTCAAGAATTCAGTTCTTACGGTGAAGGACGTTAACGGCATGACGTTGCTCGCCAAGGATGAGCACATGCGCCCGAGCACGACCATGCAGAACCTCGCACAGCTCAATCCGTCGTTCGTGCAGATGGGTGAGATGGCCGGCTTCGACGCGGTTGCGATACAGCGCTATCCGGAGATCGAGGTGATCAACCACGTGCACACGCCGGGTAATTCGTCCGGCATCGTCGATGGCGCCGCCGCGGTGCTGATCGGCAGCAAGGATGCCGGCAAGGCCGCTGGTCTGAAGCCGCGTGCGCGGATCAAGCAATTCGCCAACATCGGCTCCGAGCCGTCGATCATGCTGACCGGCCCGATCCCTGTCTCAGAGAAGGTGCTCAAGAAGGCCGGCATGACCAAGAAAGACATCGATCTTTGGGAGCTCAACGAGGCGTTCGCCTCGGTGGTGCTGCGCTACATGCAGGCGCTCGACATCCCGCACGACAAGATCAACGTCAACGGCGGTGCCATCGCGATGGGCCATCCGTTGGGCGCGACCGGCGCGATGATTCTCGGCACCGTGCTCGACGAATTGGAGCGGCGCGACCTCAACACCGCGCTGGTGACGCTTTGCATCGGCGTCGGCATGGGCACGGCGACCATCATCGAGCGGGTGTGAGGCAGGCGTGCCGAAGATCGACATTGCCAGGGCGGCTGTGCGGATGAAATCGGCCTATCCCGGCGCCTTAAGCAAGGTTACGGACGGCCGCGAGAAGACCGTGCTGGGCGACGTGGTCGGACTCACGCAGTTCGGCGTCAACGTGACTCGACTCAAGCCGGGCGCGGCGTCTGCGCACCGGCACTGGCATGAGACGGAGGATGAGTTCGTGTACATCCTCGAAGGCGAAGCCACGCTGATCGAGGACAGCGGTGAAATGATCTTGAAAGCCGGCGACTGCGCGGGCTTCAAGGCCAACGATTCCAACGCGCATTGCCTGGTCAACAAGTCGGAGCGCGACGTGCTCTATCTCGAAGTCGGCACCCGCGCCGCGACGGACCGCTATCATTATCCCGACGTCGACCTTGCTGGCGAGAAGACCGAGAGCGGCGTGCGTTTCTGGGCCAAATCGACAGGGCCGGCCTGATGCCGAAGGTCGACATCGCCAGTGCCGAAGTGGACCGCTCGACCCGCTATCCGGGCCCACTCGCCGAACCGCTGAAGGGCCGTGAAAAATGCAAACTCGGCGACGCGATCGGGCTGACGCAGTTCGGCGTCAATATCGCGACGCTGCCGCCCGGCGTTTGGTCGTCGCAGCGCCACTGGCACGCCAACGAGGACGAATTCATCTACGTGCTGGAAGGCGAGATCGTGCTGGTCGAGGACGGTGGCGAGGTCGTACTCAAGCCCGGTGACGCCGCGGGTTTCAAGGCCAATTCTGGCAACGGCCACTGCCTGATCAACCGCGGCAGCCGTACCGCGCGCTATCTCGAGGTCGGCACGCGCGCCGCGAAGGACAAGGTGACCTATTCCGACGTAGACATGATGCTGGAGCGCGACGGCAGCAACCGGCGCTATCTGCACAAGTCCGGCGAGCCATACTAGGTTTTGCAAAATGCCGAAGATTGATCTCGCAAAAATTCCGTTCGGCAACACGGCTTCCTACCCGAAGGAATTTTCCTACGTGATTACGAGCCGCGAGAAGCAGAAGATCGGCGATGCCGTGGGCCTCACCCAGTTCGGCGTCAACATCGCGCGCATCAAGGCAGGCGGCGCCTCCGCGCTGCGGCATTGGCACGAAACCGAGGATGAATTCATCTACGTGCTGGAAGGCGAGCTGGTGCTGCAGGAGAACGACGGCGAAGTTGTATTGAATCCGGGCGACGCGGCGGGCTGGCGCGCCAACGGCGGCATCGGCCATTGCCTGATCAATCGCGGCACGCGTGACGCGGTCTATCTCGAGGTCGGCACCCGCTCGAAGGCCGAGCGCGTTCACTATCCCGACGTCGACTTCGCCATGGAGCGCGACGACAAGGCCCGCCGCTGGATGCGCAAGAACGGTGAACCGATCAAGGAGTGACGGCGATGGCGACCAACGGAAAAGCCCCGGCAACTCCGGCCAACTTCAAGCTCGACGTTGATGGCGACGGCATCGCGCTCGTCACCTGGGATACGCCGGGCAAGTCGATGAACCTGATCGACGTCGCGACGATCGCGGAACTGGCGGCCATCGTGGAGAAGGTCGCTTCGGATGTCGCGGTCAAAGGCGCGGTGATCATGTCCGGGAAGGAGACATTCAGCAGCGGTGCCGACCTGACACTGCTGGAAGGCCTTGGCCGCACGTTTGCCGGGCTGGCGAAGTCGCAGGGCGAAGCAAGCCGCCGTTACCAAGCTGTTTGAGGAGAGCCGCAGGCTATCGCAGCTTTACCGGCGGTTGGAGACCAGCGGCAAGCCGTGGGTCGCTGCGATCAACGGCACCGCGCTGGGTGGCGGCTTCGAGCTTTGTCTCGCCTGCCATCACCGCGTCGCCACCGACAGCGACAAGACGCGCGTCGGGCTGCCTGAAGTAAAGATCGGCCTGTTCCCGGGTGCGGGCGGCACGCAGCGCGTGGCGCGCATGGTCGCGCCGGCGGACGCGCTGCAATTTTTGCTCAAGGGCGACATGCTGCGGCTCAATCGGGCCAAGGCGATGAAGCTGGTCGACGCGGTGGTGCCGGCGGCCGATCTCATCAAGACGGCGAAAGACTGGATCAAGGCGGGCGGCAAAGCCAAGGCGCCGTGGGATGTCGAAGGCTTCCGCCTGCCGGGCGGGTCGGTCTACTCCAAGGCCGGCATGATGACGTTCCCGCCGGCGAACGCGATCTATCGCCGCGAAACCTACGACAATTATCCGGCGGCGCGCGCCATCATGCAGGTCGTGTACGAAGGCCTGCTGCTGCCGTTCGACCGCGCGCTCACGGTGGAGTCGCGCCACTTCGCACACATCCTGCGCTCGCCGGAAGCCGCGGCGATGATCCGCTCGCTGTTCGTCTCTATGCAGGATCTCAACAAGGGCGCCCGGCGGCCGGCCGGTGTGTCGCCAGTCAAGATCAAGAAGGTCGGCATCATCGGCGCCGGGTTCATGGGCGCGGGCATCGCCTCGGTCAGCGCGCAGGCGGGCATCGACGTGGTGCTGATCGACCGCGACCAGGATAGCGCGGACAAGGGCAAGGCGCATGTCCAGAAAAGCCTGACCGACCAGGTCAACAAAGGCCGCATGATTGGCGCCGCGCGCGACGCGGTGGTGGCGCGTATCACATCGACTGCGGACTATGGCGCGCTGGCCGGCTGCGATCTCGTGGTCGAGGCGGTATTCGAGGACCGCAAGGTGAAAGCAGAGGCCACGGCAAAGGCGCAAGCCGTGGTGCCTGATGTGGTGTTCGGCTCCAACACCTCGACGCTGCCGATCACGTCGCTTGCAGAAACCGCGAAAGATCCGGCGAAGTTCATCGGCATCCATTTCTTCTCGCCGGTCGAGCGCATGATGCTGGTCGAGATCATCGTCGGCAAGAAGACCGGCGACCAGGCGCTGGCGACCGCGCTCGATTTCGTGCGCGCGATCCGCAAGACGCCGATCGTGGTCAACGACACGCGCGGCTTCTACGCCAACCGCTGCGTGCTCAACTACATCCAGGAAGGCCATCTGATGCTGCTGGAAGGCATTCCGGCGGCGATGATCGAGAACACGGCGCGCATGGCCGGCATGCCGGTCGGTCCGCTCTCGCTCAACGACGAGACCGCGCTCGATCTCGGCTTGAAGATCGTGCGTGCCGCTGAAGCCGATCTCGGCCCAGATGCGGTGAACCCAGGGCAGAAAAAGTTGCTGGAAGATTTGGTCGAGAAGAACAGCCGCTTTGGCCGCAAGAACGGCAAGGGCTTCTACGATTACCCGCAAGGCGCGCCGAAACGGCTGTGGCCGGGGCTGGCCGATCTGCTGCCGAAGAAGCTCAGCCGCGAGCAGGTCGAGGCGCTCGACGTCGAAGAGCTCAAGCAGCGCTTCCTGGTCGTGATGTCGGTCGAGGCGGCGCGCGTCTTCGAAGAGGGGGTTGTCACCGATGTCCGCGAGGCCGATGTGGGCTCGATCCTCGGTTGGGGTTTCGCGCCGTATTCGGGCGGCACGCTGTCTTACATCGACATGATGGGGACGAAAAAGTTCGTCGAATTGTGCGAGCGGCTCGCCAAGAAATACGGCCCGCGCTTCAAGCCAGGCAAGCTGCTGCTCGAAATGGCCAAGACGGACGACAAGTTCTACAGCCGCTTCGCGCCCGGCAAGAAAGCGGCGTAGGGCCGCAAGTCGCCGTTCCCCTGATGTTTGCCCGACATTGCCCTTTCAGGCCGCGCATGCTTAAGGTCGCGACCTTTTTTTGCCGGAACTCCTGATGGCCCGCGATCAGATCGACATGACGCCGATCGAAACGCGCGACGAGTTGGTCGCGTGGTTCGCCGCCGGCTGCAAGCCGAAGGAGAAATTCCGCGTCGGCACCGAGCACGAGAAGTTTGCGTTCACCATCGACGGCCATCGGCCGGTGCCCTACGCGGGACCACGCGGCATCCGTGCCTTGCTCGACGGCATGCAGCACCTGCTCGGCTGGGAGCCGATCATGGAGGGCGAGAACATCATCGGTCTCGCCGACGTGACGGGCGGCGGCGCGATCTCGCTTGAGCCCGGCGGGCAGTTCGAGCTATCGGGCGCGCCGCTCGAAACCGTGCATCAGACCTGCAACGAGCTGATGGCGCATCTCGCGCAGCTTCGCGAGGTGGCGCGGCCGCTCGGCATCGGCTTTCTCGGCATGGGCATGACGCCGGACTGGTCGCGCGCCGACATGCCGGTGATGCCGAAGGGCCGCTACAAGATCATGACGGCGTATATGCCGAAGGTCGGCAAGCTCGGCCTCGACATGATGTACCGGACCTGCACGGTGCAGACCAACCACGACTTCTCCTCCGAAGCCGACATGGTGAAGAAGCTGCGCGTCGGCCTCGCGCTGCAGCCGGTCGCGACCGCGCTGTTCGCCAATTCACCGTTCACCGAAGGCAAGCCGAACGGATTTGTTTCATTCCGTTCTGAAATCTGGCGCGACACCGACAATGCGCGCGCCGGCATGCTGCCGTTCGCGTTCGAGTCCGGCATGGGCTTCGAGCGTTACGCCGACTACGCGCTCGATGTGCCGATGTACTTCGTCAAGCGCGGCGACAGCTACATCGACGTGTCGGGCCGCTCGTTCCGCGATCACCTGGCGGGCAAGCTGTTGCCCGGCGAGCGCGCGACCATGTCGGACTGGGCCAACCACATCTCGACGATTTTTCCGGAGGTGCGGCTCAAGCGATACCTCGAAATGCGCGGCTCCGATGGCGGGCCGTGGCGCGTGCTGCCGTCGCTGCCGGCATTTTGGTGCGGCATTCTCTATGACGACGACAGTCTCAACGCGGCCTGGGACATCGCCAAGGACTGGACCGCGGAGGAACGCCAGAAGCTGCGCGACGACGTGCCGCAGGCTCGGCTTCAAGGCGACGATCCGCGCCCGCGACCTGCTCAACATCGCGATCGAGTTGCTGCGCATTGCGCACAAGGGCCTGCAGCGCCGCAACAAGCTCGACTACAACGGCCGCGACGAGACGCGCTATCTGCGGCCGCTGGAGGAGATCGTCGCGCGCGGCATCACGCCGGCCGAGGCGATGCTGGCGGAATTTCAGGGCGATTGGAACGGCTCGACCGATCCGATCTACACCGAATTCGCGTATTAGCCTTCGAGATGGCTCGATCGACACCGGCAACCGTGGCGCTGGAGAAGGCCGGCGTCTTCTTCAAACTGCACGACGACTACGATCCCGGCGCCGAGCGCATCGGCATGCAGGCGGCGGAGGCGCTCGGCGTTTCCCCGGCGCGGCTGCTCAAGACGCTCATGGCGAAGGCAGGCGGCACGGTGGTCTGCGTGCTGATTGCCAGTGATCGCGAAGTCAGCTTGAAGAAACTGGCCGCGGCGGCTGGCACGAAGGATGCGGCCATGCTGCCCGCCGCGGAGGCCGAGCGCGTCACCGGCTATCACGTCGGCGGCATTTCCGCGTTCGGGCAACGCAAGCGATCCAGGACGTTTATCGACGCTGCTGCGCGGCCGCATCCCACCGTCATCGTGAACGGCGGCCGGCGCGGCTTGCAGATCGAGATCGCGCCGGACGCGCTAGTTCGTGTGCTCGATGCCACGGCAGCCGAGTTGTGAGCGGCGCTACTCCGCCGCGCGGCTCGCTTCCGACAGGTTGTCCAGCGACGAAATGATGTGGTCGGCGAGCGCATCGGCCAGCGCCGAGGTTTCGTGCGGGTTGCGGATCAACCCGACGCGGCAGGCCGGCAACGCAGGGAAGCCGTCTGCGGGATTGAGCACGCGCATGCCCGGCCGCAACGCCGATTCCGGAAACACCGAAACCGCAAGTCCGGCTAGCACCGCCGCCGACACCGCGCCGACATTCACGCTGGAGTACAGCAGCCGGTACGGGCGGCCGATAGTCTCGAGGCATTCAATCGCGGCGCGGCGCCAGCCGCAACTGGCGCGGCCGAGCGCGAGCGGCAAAGGCTGTTCGGTGTGCGTGGAATGCCGTGCCGATGTGACCCATAGCAGCCGTTCGCGGCGGAAGGTTTCCGATGGCCGGCTGCTCTCGCAATCGGTGACGATCGCCAGATCGAGCTGGTTGGAGTCGATGCGCTCGAACAATTCGACCGATGGTTCGCAGAGAATGGTCAGTTCGACGCCGGGATAGGCGCGCGAGAACCGTGCCATGATCTCGGGGAGATACCGATCAGCGTAATCGTCCGGCAGACCCAGCCGGACGCGCCCCGTTAGCTCGGCGTCGTCGAACGCCGGAGTGCCTCGACGTTGAGCTTGATGATACGTCGCGCGTAATCGAGCAGCCGCTCACCGTCTTCCGTGAGCTTCGAGGCACGGCCGTCGCGGGCGAAGATCGGCCGGTCGAGGCGCTCTTCCAGCCGCTTGATCTGCATCGATACGGCTGACTGGGTCTTGTGAACAACTTCGGCCGCCTTGGTGAAGCTGCCGGTTTCCACGATGGCGATGAAGGTACGTAGCTGGTCGACGTCGATGAGCGCGCTCATGGATTTGGTCCCGAACTGTGCGGAGGGGCGTTACATCATCATTGGTGATTAATAAGATTACAAACATTCGTTTCACTTATCAATTGGCCGAGATCATATTCCCGGTGGATCAGATCGGGCGACGCGATTCCCAAGCCAATATGGGCTGTTTCACCCGGTCTTTCAGATACTTGGAGGCAGCTATGTTCGCGATTTTCAGTTTTTCCTGGTCCGGGATGGCCTACGCCGGAAGCCGGTTGGCCGCTGCGGTTGGCACTGTGGCCCGGCGTGCCGCCCAGGTTGGCCGCGCGATCAAAAATCGCCGTGCCGCCACGGCGCTGGCCGGCCTCGACGACCACATGCTGGCCGACATCGGGCTGACCCGCAGCGACCTGCGCGACGCCTACTCCGAGCCGCTGTGGCACGACCCGACGGACGTGCTGGTCGGGCGCGCTGCCGAACGTCGTACGCGTCGCCGTTCCGCTCTCGTGCATTCGGAAACCGACCCGCAACCGGCTTGGCTGCGCTGCGAAACGGCAACCTGCAGCTAGCGATCCTAAGTCCCCGTCCGGATCGTCGATATCCCCTCTCGCGCTCCGGATCCTGCGCCCGCCGGCCCCCCGGCGGGCGCTCTCGTTTTGCGCGACCAACCGGCGTCAGTTGCCGCGCGCGATATGCGGCTGGGTGATCGTGCGGCGGTCCTTGATCACGCCGATCGGCACACCCAAACGTTCGACCGTGACGATCACTTTGCCGTCGATGGCGTTGTGGCAACCTTGATGGGTCGGCGCGATGAAAAAAGTCCGCGGGGTCGGCGTCGGTCGCCCATCGCAAGCGGCCGTTGCGCGCCTCGGCTTCTTTCTCAAAGGCCAGGCGTTCGCCACATACCGCCACGAAATAGAAACGCGGGATGCTTCGCTTTTCGCGGTCGAGGTAATTCTCCAGTTCAACCACCAACTCGTGCATTCCGTTGACCCAATAGTCGGTGTCGTAGCGCTGCGCTGCGCCGCCCAGGCCGCCAGCCAGCGGGTTGAAGAACAGCGACTCGTAAGGGTGGAGCCGGACCATCATGCTGGCTGGCCACGCCAACGCGCCTGCCAGCACGATGTAAGCGGCCCCGGCGAGCGCGCGCTGCCGCGCTTCGCACCACGACAGCACGGCGTCGAAGCCGACGCCGGCAAGTACCGCGACCGGCGGCAGCACGAAAAGGAAGTGCCGCAGGCCGCTGAACGATGGCCCGTGCGAGATCACCTGACATGCCACCGGGAACGCCGACGTGAATGCGATAAAGGCGGTCTCGCGCGCATGCGAATCTGTTCGTATCCGGATCAACGCTGTCAGCAGCGCGAGCACGGCGCCAAACCACACTGCGAGCGGCAGTTTGATCGCGAGATAGACCGGCACATACCAGCGCGGCACGTCCGCCATTAGATAGGTTTCGCCGAACAGCAGCGTCTTGATCGGGTAATGAAAATGAGCGAACGCGAACAGCGCGCGGACCGGGTTGAACAGGCCGAGCGCCGCCCACGGCCAGGCTGCGATCATGATTAGGTAGGCCAGTCCGAGGGCCGGCAGGAACAGCAGCAACGCCCCGACAACGAACCGTGCGGCATTGGCCGGCTTGACCGGTTGCGGCAGGTGTATGGCGATCGCGAACGGAACGTAGAACAGCACCAGGAGGGCCAAGGCGCGCTGTCCGAGTGCGGCGCCAAGCAACAGCCCGAATAGCAGCAGATGCAGCAGGCGCGGGCGGGGCAGGTCGCGTGATGCCCGCAGCAGAAAATAAAGCGCACCCATCGTCGCGGCGGCGAACGGGATGTCCTTGGTGTGGTTGAACATCGAACCGAACCAGGGGCCGCAGATCGCGAGCGCGATTGTCGCAAGAAGACCTGCGCGCGGGCCCGCGACCAGCCGCGCGGTGGCCCATACCGCGGCGAAGCCGCCAATGCCGATCAGGGTGCATAGCAGGTGCCGTACCGCGAAAATGTCCAGCGGCAGAATGCGGCCGAGCAGGATCGCGGAGACGTCGAAAAGCCCACCGTAAAGATAGAGATTCTTGTAGGCGAAGACGGCGCGTTCGGTGAAGCCGCTGGCGTAATAGGACAGGATCAGTTCGCCGTAGCGGTGCTGAACCTCTTCGTCGTTCGATATTGCGTAATCGCGAAACGTCAGCAGCGCAGCCGCCAGCAACATGCCAATCAGCAGCCATGCTGCGACATCGAACGGGTCGCGTCGCCTCCAGCGCGGCCAGGCGTGCGGCCGCGCAGCTTTTGTCATCGTCGGGCCCGGCATGGCTCCCACCGCGAGAGATGTTCATTGTGGGCTGGGCGCGCCGGATTTCACATGCGGCATGAGCGCTGAGCGGCGTTTCATCGCGCGTTGCGACCACAGGCCGCATCAAGACCAATGGCCAAGATATTGTTGTTGAGCTTACTCGCGCAGCCACGCCGACTTCATTAAGATGCGACAGGCCTCTCGCATCGATCCGAAGGACGCAGCATTGATGCGATCTCTTCTTACCGCGCTTCGATGCGCCTTCGTCATTTCGATCCTCGCCGCGGGTGGCAGCGTGAGCGCGTGGGCACAGGCCGGGTTCGACCGTCCCGGAGGCGACTACACCCGCTTCGTGGTGCCGTCCGGCGATCCGGCCGTATGCGCAGCGCGCTGCGAGCGGGAAGGGCGCTGCCGCGCCTGGTCGTTCTCCTATCCGGGTACGGGCGGCGGGACCAGCGCGATATGCTGGCTCAAGAACGAGGTGAAGCCGGCGGTGGAGAACCAGTGCTGCGTGTCCGGCATCAAGGGTGCGGGGCTGGTGGAGAAGAAAAGCGGCCCGGTCGAAATGTCGATCGACCGCACCGGCGGCGACTACCGCTCCTTCGAATTGCCCTCCGATCCGACCGGTGAATCCTGCAAGAAGGCCTGCGAGGGAGAGAACCGCTGCCGGGCCTGGACCTACTTGCGGCCCGGCTACGGAAACAGCGGCTCGCGCTGCTTCCTCAAGGACAAGATCACCCCGCCGCGGCGCAAGCCGTGCTGTATGTCCGGCGTTGTGCGCTGAGACTTTTGAGTGGCGCATATCCTTTTTCGGCGAACCGGTACCCACTTCGCCGGGACATGCGCTACCCCGTGCCGCCAACCGTGATGCGGTCCATGCGCAGTGTCGGCTGGCCGACGCCGACCGGTACGCCCTGGCCGTTCTTGCCGCAGGTGCCGATGCCGGTGTCGAGCTGCATGTCGCTGCCGACCATGCTGACGCGGTGCAAGTCGGTCGGTCCGTTGCCGATCAGCATGGCGCCCTTGAGCGGCGCGCCGAGCTTGCCGTTCTCGATCTTGTAGGCCTCGGTGACCTGGAACACGTACTTGCCCGATGTGATGTCGACCTGTCCGCCGCCGAAGTTGACGGCGTAGATGCCGTTCTTCACCGACGCGAGGATCTCGGCCGGATCGCGGCCACCAGCCAGCATGTAGGTGTTGGTCATGCGCGGCATCGGCACGTGGGCGTGGCTCTCGCGCCGGCCGTTGCCGGTCGGCTTCATGTTCATCAGCCGCGCGTTCTGCCGGTCCTGCATGTAGCCGACCAGAATGCCGTCCTCGATCAGCACGGTGCGGTTGGTCGGAGTGCCTTCGTCGTCGATCGACAGCGATCCGCGGCGGCTCGCGATGGTGCCATCGTCGACCACGGTGACGCCCTTGGCCGCGACCTGCTGGCCCATCAGCCCGGCGAACGCCGACGATTTCTTGCGGTTGAAGTCGCCCTCGAGGCCATGGCCCACCGCTTCGTGCAGCATGACGCCAGGCCAGCCGGGGCCGAGCACAACGTCCATCTCTCCGGCGGGCGCGGGGATCGAATCGAGATTGATCAGCGCCTGTCGCACCGCTTGGTCGACCGCGTGCTGCCAGGACTTCGACGCGATGAAATTCTGGTAGCCCTCGCGGCCGCCGAAGCCGAACGAGCCGGACTCCTGGCGGTCGCCGGAGCCCGCCACCACCGAGACGTTGACACGCACCAGCGGACGGATGTCGCGATAAGTCTGGCCGTCGGGCCGCACGATCTCGACCACCTGCCACGACGCGCCGAGGCTCGCGGTGACCTGCCGCACGCGTTCGTCCTTTCCGCGCGCATAGGCGTCGATCGTCTCGAGCAATTTCACCTTGGCGTCGAAGCCCGGCGCTTCCATCGGATTTTCGTCGCCATAGAGCTTGCGGTTGGTGCGGGCAGGGGGCGCGGCGAAGCTACCGGAATGGCCGCCCTTGACCGCGCGCACCGCGTCGGCCGCCCGGCTGATCGCCTGCTCCGACACGTCGGACGCGTGCGCGTAGCCGACCGCTTCGTCCTTCACCGCGCGCAGCCCGAAGCCTTGGTTGGTGTCGTAGGTCGCCTGCTTGAGGCGGCCGTTGTCGAACACCAGCATCTCGGACTGCTTGTATTCGAGGAACAGTTCCCCGTCGTCGGCGCCTTCGAGGCCGCGCTCCATCAGCTTGCCGACCTTGACGCGATCAAGCCCGGCGCGATCGATCAGGGAGGAATTCGGGTTCATGACATGCTCCTAGCATTGGCGCTGTCCTTCTTCGGCGGACCGGTATCCACTTCGCCGGGACATGCGCATGCTTCCCTGAAAGATAGGAAGCCTGATTTGCGGCGAAAGGCCAGTGTCGGCGTGCGAAATCCCTCGCGGACTTGAGGCGCCGCGCTGCCTTCCTTGCATTTCTCCCCTCTGGCCTTGAGCCCGAGGGGACGGAGCGCCGGGTGGCGCACCATCTGTCCGCACCTTTGGAGTGCGGCGCGCGTCTGGCGAGACGCGCACGCCCTCCGGCGCTCCATCGCGGCGATCTTTGGTTCCTCGGGACCGTAACTTTCAGGACCGGATGGGTGGGCCTTCCACCTCGGGATTGGGTTG
Source organism: uncultured Alphaproteobacteria bacterium (assembly GCA_963814215.1). Classification (GTDB taxonomy): domain Bacteria; phylum Pseudomonadota; class Alphaproteobacteria; order Rhizobiales; family Xanthobacteraceae; genus Z2-YC6860. Next base: position 164,031 of record CAWFCM010000031.1, read on the forward strand.
CTTTCGCAACCCTTCCTCCGGTCCCCACCAGCCCACTGAAGGGCGGCCCCTCATAGTAGGGACGGACGGTGACCCGAAGCCTCCCGGACCCCTGCTTGCGAGGCAAAAGCGCGGGCGCCGCATCCCGCTCCGCCATCAAGACGCCTCTAGATGGCGCCCTCAGTCGAACGGGACGCGATCAATATGGGGGCGGATTCAAGACCGGGGATAAGTTAATTTTTTTGCATGCCGCGCACTCATCCCCGCGGGGATAGCACACGGCTTGCTTCTATCCCCGCGCTATTGGGCCGCTACCGTTTCGCGTGTCCCGGGACTTCCGGCAAAGCCGAAGCCGGTACTATGATCCCCTCAAACACTCAAACTGACGAAAGGGGAGACTTATGGAACGCCGGACGTTTCTTTCTTTCCTTGGCGCCGCGACGCTCGCGCCGGTCTCCGCTTCAGCGCAACCGTCGGGCCGTGCTCGGCGTATTGCATTTCTTGGACTCGGCGTGACGGGCCAACCATCGCTGTATGTCGACTCGCTGCGTGAGGGCTTGAAGGAGTTCGGCTGGGTCGAGGGCCGCAACCTGACGCTCCATCTGTTCTGGGCGACGGGGCGCAACGACATGGAGGCCGTCGCGCGCGAACTGCTCAAGGTGGAGCCGGACGTGGTCGTCACGCAGGAGCTGATGGCCTACGCCATGCGGGCAATGAAATCGCCGGTGCCGGTGGTATTCGGCTTTAGCGGTGACCCGGTGGACGGCAAGCTGGTCGAGAGCTTCTCGCGGCCCGGCGGTACGTTTACGGGCATGAGCTATCTGGCGCTCGATCTGGTCGGTAAGCGGATCGAGTTGCTGAAGGAGTGGGTACCGCAAATCAAGCGGCTCGCTATTCTGGCGCGCCCGCAACATCCGGGCGATCCGAAGGAGCGTCAGGCGTCGGAAGCAGCAGCGGCGAAGCTCGGTGTCGAAATCTTGTACTTCCCGTATGTATCGCAATCTTGGCTTCCAATCAGCGAGTTCGGTCCGCTGGAAACGGTGCTGCGTTCGATTGCCAATTCAGGCTGCGATTCATTGATGGTGTTTCCCGACTCCGCGATGTTCGAGGTCAACGATCGCGTTGCGCAGTTCGCTATCGAAGCGAAGCTGCCTTCCGTTTCCGGATGGGCGCCGTTCGCGCGGAACGGCTTGCTCGCGAGTTATGGCCCGAACGTGCGCGACCTTTATCGGTCACTGGCGCGGTTCGTCGACCGCATCCTGCGAGGCACCAAGCCGGCGGACCTCCCGGTCGAGGTGCCGACCAAGCTCGAACTGGTCATCAATCTGAAGACGGCGAAGGCTTTGGGTCTCAGCGTCCCGCCGATGCTGATCGCGCGCGCTGATGAGGTGGTGGAGTAATCTGGCGAGCGGCGCGTTTGAAGCCGCGCGGCTTCAGTTCTGCTGAATAACGACCCGTTCGAGCTTCTTGCTCAGGATCCAAGACAGGCCGAGGAATGCGATCAGCATGACCAAGCCGAGGCCCGACGAGGCATCGCTCAAAAGCTTTTCCGAAACCTGGCCGAAGGCATATCCGGCCAAAACGACGATGCACGACCACAAGCCGGCGGCAATGAAGTTCATCGCCAGGAACTTGGCCCAGGGCAGCGGCGACATCCCGTAGGCGAAGCCGGCGAGACCGCGAATGCCATGCGGGTAGCGATGGAGCAGGATCATCCAGGCGTAGTGGCGGCTCGTCAGTTGGGCGACGCGCCGTACGGCGAGCTCAATTTTTGGAACTGATCCGAGCCAGCGGGTGCCAAAGCGCCGCCCGATATAGAAGCGGATTACGTCGCCGACGAAACTGCCGAACCAGCACACCGCGATCACGGCGCCCAGATTCAGCGCGCCTGAACTCGCTGCATAGCCGGCAAAAAGTGCCAGCAGCAAGCTATGTGCCGCCGCGTAGGAAAATACGAAGGTGTAAGCCACTTCGCCGTGCTGGCGCAGGAGGTCGAGGAACGAAGCGAGGTCGGTTGGAAACAGCACTCGGGCTCACCTCACCAAGCAAACCGCACCGACACCGAACCGATCGGAGCCAGCGTAAAATCGAGTCCGGTCTCGCCCGGCTCCAGGAACATAGGCCCGGTGATTGCGCCACAGATGATGAACTGTCCGGCGCGGAGGCCGTCGCCCAGCGCCGCGGTGACGTCGGCGACATGGCGGACAGTGTCGAGGATCGTGCCGGCGCCGACTTCGAGGTCGGCGGGCACCGCGGCATCCTTGCCGTTGCGGATCAGCTTGCCGGTGAGCCCTTCGAGCTTGGCGCCGGCGCGGGACGAGTCCTTCGGGCCGAGGATCACGTGGCGCTGCCAGATGTCGCGTGCGAGCAAGCCCTCGACGTCGTCCATCGCGCTGTCGAGGTCGGCGAGCTCGATCGCGGGACCGAGCGCGCCGATCGCCGCGCGCACGGTGGCGTCGTCCGCGTTGGCGGGGAGGTCGCGCGCGATGGTGGCGGCGATCTCGATCTCGCCGACCGGCTTGGCCCAGCTCTTGAGCGAAACCGTTGCGCCCGATGAGAGTTGCGCGCGGTCGAGCAGGAAGCCGACCACGGGCTTGGTGAGCTTGCAGCGCTCCAATGCTGCCGGCGCGCCGAGGCCGACCTTCCAGCCGATCTGCTTCGCGCCGGCATCGAGTTGCTGCTTGCGCAACTCGAACTGCCGGCGCATTCCGGCGGCGATGCGCGGATCGTTGAGCGTAGCGCTCATTGCAACTCCATGCGCTTTTGTATTCTGCCGCACCACGGGTGGTGCGCTCCCTCCCCCTGAAAGGGGGAGGGTTGGGGAGGGGGTCGTATTTGGGCGGGACCATTGACCCCCACCCGGCGAGCTTCGCTCGCCGACCTCCCCCTTTCAGGGGGAGGTATTCGCGCTGCGCGCGTCGCGCTCACTTCGGCCCGCCCTCCGGCACCTCGTAGCCCGAATCGTCGATCGAGCCGGCGCCCATCCAGCCCCACACCAGCACGACATCTTCGCTCGAGGTGTTGTTGAAGCCGTGCCAGCAGTTGCGCGGCGAATAGACCACATCGCCCTGGCCCGACGGTTCGAGGCCCTTGTCGGTGATGATGTGGCCCTGGCCCTTGAGCACGATGAAGAACTCGTCGCAGTTGCGGTGCCGGTGGCATTCGTGGCTGGCGCCCGGCTTGAGCACGGTCCAGCCGACCACGTGATCGGCGCCGGCGGATTTCTTGTCGATCAGGAACTGCACCTGCATGTCGATCCAGCCGTCGTCACGCTTGAGGCCCTCGACCTTCGGCACGTCCCGGATGTTGGTGCGGTACATCTTCGCGCCGAGTGTGGCGGACGTGACGCCGGTCGCGGCCTTCACCGCCTTGGCCAGCGCGGCGCCGATCTTTTCACCCCTGGATGTCATGATTGTCCTCCTCCTTGCGCATGATCTTTTCCGACCTGCCTTCGCCCGCCGAAGCATTGAGCCAAACCGGCGAACCGTGCCAGGGCTTCGCGCAGGCGGGAAACCGGAAACCACTTTTCGGGATCATGCGCCTCCCAGCTTCCGATAGACCTGATGCGCGACGACGAAATCGTTGGCGTCGATGCCGAGTCCCCGGCAGGCATTCATCATTTCATTCGCCGCGGCGGCGAGCGGCACCGGGCTGCCGAGCTTGCGGCCGAGGTTGAGCGCCAGGACCATGTCCTTCTGCTGCAGTGTCACGTCGGCAAGCGGCACCTCAGGCATCTTGCCTTCGAGGATGAACGGCCCGCGATAGCCGAGCACCGGCGAGGCGGCGACGCTCTTCAGGATGGCGTCGACCGCGGCTTCGCGCGACACGCCGCCCTTTTCGGCGAGCGCGACCGCTTCGCCGAAGCAGATCACTTCGACCATCAGCAGCAGGTTGACCGCGATCTTCATCTGGCAGGCGAGGCCGTTGCCGCCGATCCGCGTCACCTTCGGACCGATTGCGAGCAGTACCGGCTTGGCGCGCTCGAACGCGGCTTCGTCGCCGCCGATCATCACCGACGCATTGCCGGCCTTCACCGTGACGGGGCTGCCGGAGAGGGGCCCGTCCAGCATGATCATGCCGGACTTGGCGAACTCGTTGGCGACCTCGCGGCTGACGTCCGGCTCGATCGTGCTCATGTCGATGTAGATGCCGCCCTTCTTCAGGCCGGAGATGATGCCGTCGGGGCCGAGCGCCACCGCCTTCACCGCGGGTGAATCGGTGACGATGGAGAACACGATTTCGGATGTTTGCGCGACCTCGCGCGGCGTTGCGGCGAACGCCATGCCTTGCGCGATGAGCGGTTCGGCCTTGGCGTGCGTGCGGTTCCAGCCGGTGACCTTATGACCGGCCGCCATCAGGCGCGGCACGATCAACTCGCCCATGGCGCCCAGACCGACAAATCCGAGATTCACTTTGAGCTTCTCCACTCGGCGCGCCGTCATGGCCGGGCTTGTCCCGGCCATCCACGCCTTTCTTGATGATGTGTAGCTAAGCAAGACGTGGATGCCCGGCACAAGTGTTTAGCCCGGGGACATGACCGACACCTGTTCGGGGACATGACCGACACATTCTTTGTTGGTCAAGTCGATAGTTGCGATCTGGTGGGCGGCAAAGAAGACGCCGTATCGGCCGTCGGATGTCAGCGGCCGGATGGCGACGCGCTCGCCGCGGAAAGCCCTGGGAACGATCCAGGGACGCCCCTTGAAGCTGATGTAATCCTTGGTGGCGGGAACGATGCGCACGATCTCGTGGCCGTCGTATTCCACCTCCGGCAGACGATCCGGCATCGATCGGGGGCTCGGCCGGAAGCGGTTGGCCGGGACATCCTGATCGAGCGCCTGGTGCGGCCGTTCGAGATTGTAGATCGTCCGCCAGCGGTCGAGGGCGCGTTGCACCTCAGCCAGATCGCGAAAGTGGCTGAGCGCGAACACCTCGGCTTTCAGCGTGCGATGGAAGCGCTCGTTCTTGCCGCGGCTCTGCGGATGGTAAGGCCGGCTGTGCAGGACGGCGACGCCGAGCTTAAGCAGCCACACCGCGAACTTGGTCCAGCGCTGGCCGGACGAGTCTCCCCATGGATTGCCGTTGTCGACGAAGAAGGCCTCCGGCAATCCATAGCGGCGGAAGGTCGGTTCCAGCCGGGTTTGCACGGTGTTGCGCCGCTCGTCGGCGCAGGCCGCAAGGCAAAGATTGTAGCGAGAATGGTCGTCCACCACGGTGAGAGGATGACACCGCCCGCCGCCTGCAAGCGGCATGTGCCCCTTGAAGTCCATCTGCCAAAGCTGATTGGGCTCCGGCTTCTCAAAGCGCAGGTGAGCCGCAGCCCCGCCCGGCGGCGCAACGATCCGGCCGTGCCGGCGCAGAATCTCGTGCACCGTCGACTGCACCGGACAGGCCAATCCCTCGCGTTCGAGGCAGCGCACGATCTTGCGCGCGCCCCAGGCCGGATGGGCATCGCGCCACGCAAGAATGCGATCCTCGATCGCAGGATCGGTTTGCGCCGGGCTCGAATGCGGACGCCGGGAACGATCCGCCAGCTCTTCATTGGCCGTCCAACGGTCAAGCCACTTGTACCCGGTGTCAGGGTGAATGCCGAAGCGACGGCACAGTTCGCGCCGGTTTGCCCCTTCCTGCATCGCCAATCCAACAAACTCACGCCGCTGTTCCATCATCGACACCTCGCGCCACGGCATGGATGGCCTCCCTGAAAGCCGTTTCCATGCAATGATGATGTGTCGGTCATGTCCCCGAACACCCGTCGGGGATGTCTCCGGGCAATACAACAAGGCCGGGCATGACGTTGATAGGTGGTGCGCCGCCGATGGAAGCGTGCGCGGGCAACTGCCCAAGCGCTACGGCAGCTTGTCGAAGCCCTCGCCGAAGCCCTTCAGGCTCATCGGGAAGCCGATGCCCTCTTCCGGCGTCTGGAAGATGATGTAGGTCGCGGTCTGCCCGGTCCGCAGCTTGCCGATCAGGGTGTCGTCCATGATGACCTCGGCGACACAGCCATTGGGCACGCAGCGCACGAAGCCGGCCCGGCCCACCTCGGTGTTGTCGATCTTGAGGCCGAGGCCGGACGGCAGCAGCACGCCCGGCGGCGCGATCACGCGCATCAGCCGGGTCTTGCGGTCGGCGGTCTTCAGCACGATCACGGTGAGGCCGATGTTGGGGCGGTCCTCGGCGGTGACGCTCTGGATCAGCGCGCACTGCTCGCCCTGGGCGCCCGGCGGTGTGTCGCAGCGGATCTGCCAGTCGTTGTGCACGGAGCGCACCGCGCCCTGGGCGGCGGCTTTCCCCATCGGCCCGGACAGCGCCGCGGCGGTACAGAAGCACGCAACGGCCCGAGCGGACCAATACGCCAGCCGGTGTCGGACGAATCGAGGCATCTACGGTCCCCTCACGTGTCGGTTTTGCGACGGCGACGCCCACAGCCGCGCTGTCCCAATTCCGCGGTCAATTCATGTCCGTACATGGCGATTCCGCCATGTCAAGGACGCCGGATTTTCCGCCGCCCCCGGCCGGAAACCCGATTTGGCGGTATAAACAGATTGTCGCATCGGACAACCGTCCAGGCACATTGCGAGTGCGCCGGAATTATGGTTTGAGAAGCCTCGGGAAACCCCCTCCCGCCGCACCGCCTGCCGATTAGCGCGGCCCCCGACGGGCGCCTTGCCGGAAGCGGAATCGAGACCTGAATCAACGCTGGCCGGTGCGGCTCGGACTGATTTCGCCGAAGGAGCGAAGACGACGATGCGGATGCTTAGGCGGTTGGCGGCCGTGTCGGCTGCGATGATGCTGGTTGTTGCGGCTGGTGACGCGGCTCGGGCCGCGATGGGGCAGCCTTCGCCCTGGCAGCTCGGATTGCAGCAGTCCGTGACGCCGGTCATGGACAACATCGTGTGGTTCCACGATTTCCTGCTCTACCTCATCACCGCGATCACGTTGTTCGTCCTGGTGCTGCTGTTGATCGTGATTTTCCGCTTCAATTCGAAGGCCAATCCGGTCCCGACCAAGACCACCCACAACACGCTGCTCGAGGTGGCCTGGACGCTGATCCCGGTGGTGATCCTCACCGCGATCGCGGTGCCGTCGTTCAAGCTGCTGTTTCTGCAGACCACCATCCCGCCGGCCGACGTCACGGTGAAGGCGACCGGCAAGCAGTGGTACTGGACCTACGGCTATCCGGACAGCAAGTTCGAGTTCGACTCGCTCTTGGCTTGCGATCCGCAGCGCGTGAAGTGCGAACAGCCGCGCCTGCTCGCGGTCGACAACGACATGGTGGTGCCGGTCAACAAGGTGGTGCGGGTCCAGGTGATCGGCGCGGAGGTGATCCATGCCTTCGCGGTGCCGGCGTTCGGCATCAAGATCGACGCCGTGCCCGGCCGGCTCAACGAAACCTGGTTCAAGGCGACCCGCGAGGGCACCTATTACGGCCAGTGCTCCGAGCTTTGCGGCAAGGACCACGCCTATATGCCGATCGCGGTTCGCGTGGTGAGCGACAAGGACTACGCCACTTGGCTCGAACAGGCGAAGAAGAAGTACGCCGGCACGGGCGGCGCAGAGAAGCTCACGGTCGCCGCGGCGGTGGAATGAGACAACGGTATCGGCGGGCGACAGCGGCAACGTTGAAGGGTTAGACGATGGCAACGGCTCACGGCGCACACGGCGACCACGCACATCACGACGATCACGCGCACCACAACCCCACGGGCTGGCGCCGTTTCGTCTATTCGACCAACCACAAGGACATCGGCACGATGTACCTGGTGTTCGCCATGGTCGGCGGCGTGATCGGCGCATTCATGTCGATCGCCATCCGGATGGAATTGCAGTTCCCCGGTGTGCAGGTTTTCCACGACAGCCACCAGTTCAACGTGTTCACCACCGCGCACGGCCTGATCATGATCTTCTTCATGGTGATGCCGGCGCTGATCGGCGGCTTTGGCAACTGGATCGTGCCGCTGATGATCGGAGCGCCCGACATGGCGTTTCCGCGCATGAACAACATTTCGTTCTGGCTGCTGCCGGTATCGTTCATCCTGTTGCTGACGTCGGCATTCGTGCCGGGCGAGAGCGCCACGGAGCCTGGCGTCGGCGCCGGCTGGACGATCTACGCGCCGCTATCGACCACCGGCCACAAGGGACCGGCGGTCGACTTCGCAATCCTGTCGCTGCACATCGCCGGCGCCTCGTCGATTCTCGGCGCCATCAACTTCATCACCACGATCTTCAACATGCGCGCGCCCGGCATGACGCTGCACAAGATGCCGCTGTTCGTCTGGTCGCAACTCGTCACCGTGTTCCTGCTGCTGCTGTCGCTGCCGGTGCTTGCCGGCGCGATCACCATGCTGCTCACCGACCGCAATTTCGGCACTACCTTCTTTTCGGCCGATGGCGGCGGCGACCCGATCCTGTTCCAGCACCTGTTCTGGTTCTTCGGTCACCCCGAAGTGTACATCCTAATCCTGCCGGGCTTCGGCATCATCAGCCAGGTGGTGGCGACGTTCTCCAGGAAGCCGGTGTTCGGCTATCTCGGCATGGCCTACGCCATGGTGGCGATCGGCGGCATCGGCTTCGTGGTATGGGCGCACCACATGTACACGGTCGGCATGTCGACCGGCGCGCAGGCCTATTTCATCGCCGCGACGATGGTGATCGCGGTGCCGACCGGCGTGAAGATCTTCTCGTGGATCGCCACCATGTGGGGCGGCTCGATCGAGTTCCGCACGCCGATGTTGTTTGCGGTCGGCCTGATCTTCCTGTTCACGGTCGGTGGCGTCACCGGCGTGGTGCTGGCGAATGCCGGCGTCGACCGCGTGATGCAGGACACCTACTACGTCGTCGCCCACTTCCACTACGTGCTGTCGCTCGGTGCGGTGTTCGCGGTGTTCTCCGGCTGGTACTATTGGTTCCCGAAGATCACCGGTTACATGTACTCCGAGTTCTGGGGCAAGACGCACTTCTGGCTGACCTTCATCGGCGTCAACATCGTGTTCTTCCCGCAGCACTTCCTCGGCCTCGCCGGCATGCCGCGCCGCGTCATCGACTATCCGGACGCCTTCGCGGGCTGGAACTACGTGTCGTCGGTCGGCGCCTACATCTCCACCGCCGGCTTGGTCACGTTCTTCATCGGCCTCGCGTTCGCCTTCGCCCGCAAGGAAAAGGCAGCCGACAATCCGTGGGGACCGGGCGCCACCACGCTGGAGTGGACGCTATCCTCGCCGCCGCCGTTCCATCAATTCAACGTGCTGCCGCGGGTCAAGTAATGTCGCTGATGAGCGAAGGCGCCGGTCTCGCCCGTCCGTTGCCGGGCGAAATTGCGCACGCCGAGCCGAGCATGGCCGGCGTCGGCGACTTCGTGGCGCTGATGAAGCCGCGGGTGATGTCGCTGGTCGTCTTCACTGCGCTGGTCGGCCTGCTGTTGGCGCCGGGGCATCTGCACCCGGTGCTCGGCTTCACCGCGCTGCTTTGCATCGCGGTTGGCGCTGGCGCCGCGGGCGCGCTCAACATGTGGTACGACGCCGACATCGACGCCGTGATGTCGCGCACCTCCAGCCGCCCGATTCCGGCGGGCCGCGTGCAGCCGAGCGAGGCGCTTGCGTTCGGCGTCACGCTGGCGGTCGGGTCGGTCGTGTTGCTCGGCCTGATGATCAATCTGCTGGCGGCCGGGCTCTTGGCCTTCACCATCCTGTTCTACGTCGTGGTCTATACGATGTGGCTGAAGCGCTGGACGCCGCAGAACATCGTGATCGGCGGCGCGGCCGGCGCCTTCCCTCCGATGATCGGATGGGCCGCGGCGACCGGCGCGATCGGGATCGAGTCGGTCCTTCTGGTGCTCATCATCTTCTTCTGGACCCCGCCGCATTTCTGGGCGCTGTCGCTGTTGCGGGCCGATGAATACGCCCGCGCCGGCGTGCCGATGCTGCCGGTGGTCTCGGGCGCGCAGGAAACGCGCCGCCAGATCCTGATCTATTCGCTGCTGCTCGCGCCGATCGGCGCCTCGCCCTGGCTGTTCGGTTATGCGGGGCTCACGTTTGGCATCGTCGCCATGCTCGGCGGCGCGGCGATGGTCGCGCTGTCCTGGCAGCTCTGGCGCACGCCGAGCGACCGGATCGCCAAGCTCCTGTTCACGTTCTCGATCCTCTATCTGTTCGTTCTGTTCGCCGCGCTGCTGGCGGAGCGGGCGTTGGGCGGCCTTCTCGGCCGTGCGTTCGCATGAGATTGGCGATGGCTGAAAAACCCGAACCCGGCATCGTGCTGACGGACGCGCAGAAGCGCCAGCGCCGTAATCGCTCGATCGCGATCGCGTTGACGCTTGGTGCGTTGGTTCTGCTCATTTACGCCGTAACGGTCGTGAAACTTGGTCCTGGTGTCCTGAACCGCCCGCTGTGATCGACCCATGAACGAGCGCGCACCATCGTCTCTCCGCCGCCGCGACCTTATGGTCGCCGGCAGCGCCGGCGTGTTCGCGGCCTTCATGGTCGGCATGGCCTATGCCGCGGTGCCGCTTTACGACTGGTTCTGCCGCACCACCGGATTCGGCGGCACCACGCAGGTCGCAACCGCGGCGCCGGGCGAGGTGCTGGACCGCAAGATCACCGTCCGCTTCGACGCCAACATCTCGGCGGGGCTGCCCTGGCGGTTCGAGCCGGAGCGCACCTCGATCGAGGTGAAGCTTGGCGAGGTCGTCACCGTGAATTATCGCGCGGTCAATCTCACCGCGCGCGAGACCCATGGCATCGCGGGCTACAACGTGACGCCGCTGAGCATGGGAATCTTCTTCGCGAAGATCAATTGTTTCTGCTTCACTGACCAGACGCTGATGGCCGGCGAGCAGCGCGATATGGCCGTCGTGTTCTACATCGACCCGAGAATGGCGCAGGACGCCGACGGCAAGGATGTCGATACCATCACTCTGTCCTACACCTTCCATCGGCAGCGCGACGCGCAGCGGCCGGTGGCGGACAACGTGCCGGCGGACCGGCCGGGCAGAATTTAACGGAGACGGGCAATGGCCGACGCGCACGCCAAACCACAACACGACTACCACCTCGTCAGCCCCAGCCCGTGGCCGATCGTCGGATCGATCTCGGCCTTCCTGCTTGCGGTCGGCATGATCGGCTGGATGCATCATATGTACGCCATCGCGCCGCTGGTGTTTGGCGCCGGTGTTATCGGTATCGCCTACACAATGTTGAGCTGGTGGCGCGACGTCATCAAGGAAGCGCAGCACGAGGGCTACCACACCCGCGTGGTGCAGATTTCGCACCGCTACGGCATGATCCTGTTTATCGCGTCCGAGGTGATGTTCTTCGTCGCCTGGTTCTGGGCCTATTTCAACACGGCGCTGTTCCCCGCCGACGTCCATCAGTTTCTCCGCGGTGACCTGCTGGGCAACGTCTGGCCGCCGGCGCCGAGCTCCGACGGCGTCAAGTTCCGCGGCACCTTCGATCCATGGCATCTGCCGTTGCTCAATACGCTGATCCTGCTCACCTCCGGCACCACCGTGACCTGGGCGCACCACGCGCTGCTCCACGGCGACCGCAAGGGTCTCATCCACGGCCTCTGGCTGACGGTCGGGCTTGGCGCACTGTTCACCTGCGTACAGGCCTATGAATACGCCCATGCCGGGTTCACCTTCTCCGGCCACATCTACGGCGCCACCTTCTTCATGGCGACCGGCTTCCACGGTGCGCATGTGCTGATCGGCACGATCTTCCTGATCGTGTGCCTGATTCGAGCGTACAAGGGCCATTTTACGCCGACCCAACATCTCGGGTTTGAGTTCGCGGCCTGGTACTGGCACTTCGTCGACGTGGTCTGGCTGTTCCTGTTCTTCGCGATCTACGTCTGGGCCGCGGGCACGCCGCTCGCGCATTGATGCGACTCCATTTGATGCGAAGGGGCAGCGCAAGCTGCCCCTTTTGCGTTAGAGAGGCGGTATGACGCAAATCTATCCGCCGCAGTCGCCGTTTCAGACCGGGCCTGTCTGCCGCTGTCCGCGCTGCGGCAAGGGACGGTTGTTGCAGGGCTTTCTTGACCTCCGGCCGCGCTGCGAGGCGTGCGGGCTCGACTACGGCTTTGCCAACTCCGGCGACGGGCCGGCGGTATTCATCATCCTGATCGCGGGCTTTCTGGTGGTCGGCAGCGCGCTGATCGTCGAGGTGCTGTACCAGCCGCCGCTGTGGCTGCACGCGGTGTTGTGGCTGCCGCTGATCCTGGCGACCACGCTGTTGCCGCTGCGGCCGCTCAAGGGTCTGATGATCGCGCTGCAGTATCACCACAAGGCGGCGGAAGGCAGACTCGATCGAGGTGACACGTGAATGCCGCGCGCGGCCTGCTGGTACCGGCCGCCGTGACGCTGTGCGGCCTGGCCGTGCTGCTCGGACTTGGCACCTGGCAAGTTGAGCGCAAGGCGTGGAAAGAGGGATTGATCGCGACATTGAACGAGCGCACCAGCGCCGCGCCCGTCGCGCTGCCGCCGCCTGCGCAGTGGAGCGGTCTCACCGCAGAGAACTCCGAGTTCATGCGCGTGCGGTTGCACGCCGATTTCCAGAGCGGCGATGCGCTCGTCTACACCAGCGGCTCGGCGCTGCGTGACGACGTGAAATCGCCAGGCTATTTCGTGTTCGCGGCGGGTCGGCTGCCCGGCGGGCAACACGTGGTCGTCAATCGCGGCTATGTGAAAGAACGCAGCTATCCGCCGCAAACCGGCCCGGCGGAGATCGTCGGCTATCTGCGCTGGCCAGAGGACTCGCCCTGGTTCGTCGCCGATTACGATGCCAAGGCCAGCGTCTGGTACGTGCGGGATCATCGCGCGATGGCGCGCGTGCGCGGCTGGGACAACGTGGCGCCGTTCTACGTCGAGCAGGAAGCCCCGGTGCCGCCCGGCGGCGTGCCGCGCCCGGCGATCCTGCGGCCCAATCTGCCTAACCATCATCTGCAATACGCGCTGACCTGGTATAGCCTCGCGCTGGTCCTGGCGGTTGTTTTTGCCGTCTGGACAATGGATCGCCGGCGCAAGGCGACGGCGAAAAGCGATTCCGCGGCCTGACAATTTGTCGTTTGAAATCAATCATTTGGGCGTATTTTCACGGCGGCATCGCGTTCCTTGTGAAAGCCCGGCCTTGCCACTACTGTCCGGCCAACGCGCCAGGAACCATTCGTGCAATACGTTTCCACCCGCGGCGAAGCCCCGCCGCTCGGCTTCGTTGACGTCACGCTCGCGGGTCTCGCCCGCGACGGCGGCCTTTACGTGCCGGAAAGCTGGCCGAAGCTCTCGCCGCAGGACATCGCGGGCTTCGCTGGCCGGCCTTACGCCGAGGTCGCGGTCGAGGTGATCCGGCCGTTCGTCGGCAACACCATTTCCGAAGTCGACCTGTCGCGCATGGCGCGCGAGGCGTACGGCACATTCCGTCATCCGGCGGTGGTGCCGCTTGTGCAGCTCGGTCCGGGCAGTTTTCTGCTGGAGCTGTTCCACGGCCCGACGCTAGCCTTCAAGGACGTCGCCATGCAGTTGCTGGCGCGGCTGATGGATCATGCGCTGGCCGCGCGCGGCGAGCGCACCACCATCGTGGTTGCGACCTCAGGCGACACCGGAGGAGCGGCGGTCGAGGCGTTCCGCGGCCGCTCGCGCGCCGATCTGTTCGTGCTGTTTCCGAAGGGCCGCATCTCGGACGTGCAGCGCCGGATGATGACCACGGCCGCGGCCGACAACGTCCACGCACTGGCGGTCGAGGGCACGTTCGACGACTGCCAGGCGATCGTGAAGGGCTTGTTCAACCATCACGCCTTCCGCGACCAGGTGCGGCTGTCTGGCGTCAACTCGATCAATTGGGCGCGCATCGTTGCGCAGACGGTCTACTATTTTACCGCGGCGGCCGCGCTCGGCGCGCCGCACCGCAAGGTCGCCTTCACGGTGCCGACCGGAAATTTCGGCGACATCTTCGCCGGTTACGTGGCCGAGCGGATGGGCCTGCCGGTCGACCGGCTGGTGATTGCGACCAACGTCAACGACATCCTGGCGCGCACGCTGGCGACCGGCAACTACGAGCCGCGCGAGGTGGTGCCGACCTCGTCGCCCTCGATGGACATCCAGATTTCCTCGAACTTCGAGCGCCTGCTGTTCGAGGCCTATGGCCGCGACGGCAAGGCGGTGCGCGCGCTGATGGCGTCGCTGGCGCAATCGCGCAGCTTTTCCATTTCGTCCGGCGCGCTGGCCGAGATCCGTGCGCTGTTCCGCGCCAATCGCGCCGACGAGCAGGAGGTCTCCGCCTGCATCCGCACCGCGTTGCGCGAAACCGGCCGCTTCGTCGATCCACACACCGCGGTCGGCATCGCGGTCGCGGAGAAGGAGACGCGCGACCCATCGATCCCGATCGTCGTGCTGGGCACCGCCCATGCAGCCAAGTTCCCGGATGCGGTGGAGGCGGCATGCGGGGCGCGCCCGGCGTTGCCGGATTGGCTTGACGACCTAGATAAGCGCCCGGAGCGCATGACCGCCATGGTGGCGGATCAAGGCGCAATTGAACGATTCATCCTGGCGGCAAGCCGTGCCGCGCGCGAAGGAGCAGCGGCATGACCGTCGAAGTGACCAAACTCCCCTCGGGCCTGACTGTCGTTACCGACAGCATGCCGCATTTGCAGACGGCGACGCTCGGCGTCTGGGTGGGAGCGGGCAGCCGCGACGAGCAGGCCAACGAGCACGGCATCTCGCACCTGCTCGAACACATGGCGTTCAAGGGCACCAAGAAGCGCAGCGCGCGCCAGATCGCCGAGACCATCGAGGCGGTGGGCGGCGATATCAACGCCGCGACCAGCTTCGAGACCACCGCCTATTTCGCCAGCGTGCTGAAGACCGACATCCCTTTGGCGCTCGACGTGCTGTCCGACATCCTGTCCCGCCCGATGTTCGACGCCCATGAGCTCAAACGCGAGCAGAACGTCATCGTGCAGGAGATCGGCGCGACCGAGGATGCGCCGGACGACTTGGTGTTCGACTATCTGCAGGCGACTGCGTTCCCCAGCCAGCCGATGGGGCGCTCGATCCTCGGCACACCGGCGACAGTCTGCTCGTTCACGGGCGACAATCTGTGCGCTTATCTGTCGCGCAACTATCGCGGTCCCAGCATGGTCGTGTCGGCGACCGGTGCGGTGGATCACGCCGTCGTGGTCGGTGAGGTTGAGCGGCAGTTTGGCCAATTCAACGGACCGGCCAAGGCGTCACCGCAGTCCGCCAAGTTCGGCGGCGGCTCCAAGCTCGAGGCGCGTGACCTCGAGCAGGTCCACATCGCCTTCGCGCTCGAGGGCCTCCCGCAGCGCGATCCGGCCCTTTACAGCTTGCAGGTCTTCACCAGCGTCCTGGGGGGCGGAATGTCGTCCCGCCTGTTTCAGGAGGTCCGTGAAAAGCGCGGGCTGTGCTACACGATCTCGTCCTTCCACATGCCCTATAGCGACACCGGGATGTTCGGCATCTACGCCGGTACCGACGCCGGCGACGTCAACGAGCTGATGCGCGTGGCGATCGAAGAAACTGCGCGTGCTGCCGACAGCATCACTGAAGCCGAAGTCGACAAGGCCAAGGCGCAGATGAAGGTGGGGTTGTTGATGGCGCTGGAAAGCTCCGGTGCGCGGGCCCGCCAGCTCGCCAACCAGATTCTGATCCATGGCCGGCCAATCCCGCTGGCGGAGATCGTCACCAAGATCGAAAACGTGACGGTCGAAAGCGCGCGCGGCGCGGGGCGTGCGCTGATCAAGCGCAGCCGTCCGGCGGTGGCCGCGCTCGGACCCGGCGAGGGCCTCGAGGGTGCCGCGACGATCATCGATACTTTGGCGCGCCGCGCGGCGTAAGCTTCCGGCATGGCGCTGTTCCGCACCATCAACTCGCCGGAGCCGCTGCCGCCGATCGTCGGCGACAGCGTGGTGCTGCGGACGCCCCAGATGGCGGACCACGCCGACTGGGCTGCGGTACGCGAGACCAGCCGGGCGTTCCTGACGCCCTGGGAGCCGATCTGGCCGTCGGACGATCTCACGCGCGCTGCATTCCGCCAGCGCATCCGACGCTATGCCGAGGACCTGCGCAATGATCAGGCCTATCCGTTCTTCCTGTTCCGCAAGGACGATAACGCGCTGGTCGGTGGCCTGGCGCTCGCCAACGTGCGCCGCGGCGTCGCCCAGGCCGCCAGCCTCGGCTACTGGGTCGGCGCACCCTATGTGCGGCAGGGCTACATGACGGCGGCGGTGAAGGCGCTGATGCCGGTCGCGTTCGACCTGCTGCGGCTGCACCGGGTCGAGGCGGCGTGCATCCCGAGCAACGTGGCATCGACCCGGCTGTTGGAGAAAACCGGCTTCCGCCGCGAGGGCTACGCGCGCTCCTATCTCTGCATCAACGGAATATGGCAGGACCACCTGCTGTACGCCCGGGTGCGCACCGATCCCGCGCCGTAGCGTGGTTCGGTGGCTTGGTTCAGCGCCTTGGGGCTGCCACGGTCGTGCTGCTATAAAAACAGGCCATTTACTGGCCGTTAGCCATTGCGGACCTAATCGTTGAGCATGGGTGGAATGCGGATGCGTCGAGTTGGGGCGGGGCGTTGTTTTCCTGCGGCGGTGGCCGTTGCGATCGGCGCCATCCTGCCGGGGTGCTCGTCGTCCGCGCTCACCACGCCGGCGGCGAACTTCTCGTCCTTCTTTGCATCGGCCACGAGCGCAGCGACCGGCACGACGACGACCGGCGCGACCCCGGATTTCGAGTGCCCCAGTGTGAACATCCGCGGCGGTGCTTCGACGCTGACCATTTCGGCCAATCCGGCGGACAATTCCGCCATGAACCTGCGCTATCAGGCCGGTCTCGGCCAGACCGCGCGCGAGTGCAAGCTCAACGGCCAGACCTTGACGATGCGGGTCGGCCTCCAGGGCCGGATCATCCTTGGTCCGGCCGGTGGGCCGGGCCAGATCGAACTGCCGATCCGCCTGGCGGTGGTTCACGAAGGGCCGGAGCCCAAGACCATCTTCACCAAGCTCAACCGGGTGCCGGTCACGGTCCCCGACGGCGACAGTAATGTGCAGTTCACGACCATCGAGGAAGACCTGACGTTCCAGATGCCCCGCACCGCCGGGTTGATCGACGAATACGTCGTCTATGTCGGGTTCGATCCGCAGGGCTTCCGTGAGCCGGCGCGCAAACGGCCGGAGCGGGCTCCACCGAAACGGCGTCCGCAGACCTGACGCAAGCCTGATCGTCGGAATTCGAGCTACCAGCCGCGCAGCGCGACTACGGTGCCTTTGAGCGCGCGCATGTCCGCGACTACCACCCGCGCGCCGGCGCTGGTCAGGTAGGCGCCGAGGTTGGGGCCGGTGTGGCTGCCGCCGACGAAGCCGATCGACTTCATTCCGGCCGCGGTCGTGGCGGATATGCCGGCGGGTGAATCTTCCACCACGATGCACTCGGAGGGGGATACGCCCATTTTCTGCGCGGCATGAAGGAATAGGTCGGGGGACGGTTTGCCCCGTGCGACATCGCTTGCCGAGAACACGTACGGCTCGAAGAAGCGATAAAGCCCGGTGCTCTCCAGGTTCATCCGTACCCGGGTATGCGGCGAGGAAGAGCACACGCATTTCGGGCCGCGCAGCCAGGTCAGGGCGTATTCCATGTGCGGCGTGGCGCGCAGCTCCGCGCGCAGCCGCCGCATCGTCGCGTCGGACAAGTGATCGTAGAAGTCAGCCGGCAGCTTGCGCTTGGTCGCCACCTCGACGTCGGCGATCATGTCGGTCGGACGCCGGCCGGCGAAAAAGCGCGAAACGATTTCCGGCGAAACCTTGAATCCGGCGCGCGTCAACTCCTGCGACGCCACGGTCGCAGCAATTGCCTCGCTGTCCACCAGTACGCCGTTACAATCGAAGATCAGCACGGAAGGCGCCCGATCCGGCCGCCGTCAGGCGATCACGCCCCCGCGTGAAGTGATTCGCGTGGCAGGATTATGGATGGGGAATGCCGGATCACGAAGTCCGGCCAGCGAAGGTCAACGCGGTTCCGCCAATTCTTCACAAGCTTTTGCAGGCGCCGTCTGGCTTCGCGGCCAATCAAATCCAGGGCTGCCTGGCGTCGCCATCGCGGATATAGTTTTTGCGGTATGGGTTCCTCGCCAAATGGAGTGACAACGCTGGCGCCCGCGGGCGCTATCGCGCCGACGGGAACCTGGAGCGTCGGCACGCGTGCCGGCGACTTCGTGTTCGTGGCCGGCATGCGCGGCATCGATCCGAAGACGAACACGCTTGTCGTCGGCGATGAGGCGCGCATCCGCCAGGGCTTCCGCAACATGGAACTGGTTGCGCAATCGGAAGGCGTCAGCCTGCGCGACGCGGTGCGCATCGTCGTCTATGTCACCGACATGAGCCGGCTGCGGCCGCTGGTGAACAAGGTGCAGGAGGAGTTGTGGGCCGGCGGGCCGTACCCGCCGCGCACGATCGTCGAGGTGGCGCGGCTCAACCAGGACGATGCGTTTGAAGTTGAGGGGACGTTCTATGCGCCGCGGCGCTGAGCGGCCTGCTAATTCAGCTTCGCCTTCACGTCCTCGATGCCGCGGGCGATCAGGTCCTCGGCGACCTTGCCCTTCGCGGTGACGGAGAGGATCTTCTCGGCGGCGGCGACCGCCGCGTCGGCCGCGGCGGCGCGCACGTCAGCGAGAGCCTGCGCCTCGGCCTGGCCGATCTTGGCCTCGGCCATCTTGGTGCGGCGGGCGACGAAGTCTTCCACCTTGGTCTTTGCTTCGGCGGCGACCCGCTCGGCCTCGGCCTTGGCTTCGGCGACGATCGCCTGGGCCTCGCGCTCGGCTTCGCCCTGCTTGCGCTTGTATTCGGCGAGCAGCTTGGCCGCCTCGTCGCGCAGGCGGGCCGCCTCGTCGAGGTCGGCCTTGATCTTGGCGGTGCGAGAATCGAGCGCGTCGGTGATCTTCTTGTGCGCGCCGACGTAGAACAGGATCAGCACGAACAGCAGGAATGCGACGGCGACCCAGAATTCGGCTTCGAACATCTGGACCCTCCTATATGCTTTTGCGCATGATCATTTCGGAAAACCGCTTCCCACTTTTCCGGATCATGCGCTATCGCTTCAGCACTTCTGCGACAGCGCCCTGCGCTGTCTGCGCGCTGGGGGCGGTGCCGATCAACCGCTCGACGATGGCAATCGCCGTGTCGGTCGCGGCCGCCTCGATGTTCGCCATGGCGGAGGTCTTGGTCGTGGCGATGGTTTTTTCGGCGTCGGCAAGCTTGGTGGCGAGGTTGCCCTCCAGCACCTTGCGGACCTTCTCGGCCTCGGCGCGGAGCTTGTCGCGCGCCTCGTTCGCCAGAGCCTGCGCCCGAGTGCGGGCGTCGGCCAGCGCCTTCTCGTAGGCGGCGAGCGCCGCGTCCGACTGTTCCTTGAGCGCATTGGCTTCGGCGATATCGTCGGCGACGCGCTTGCCGCGCGCTGCGATGATGCCGCCGATCTGCGGGATCGCGAGCTTGGCGATGATCAGATAGAGCGCGACAAAGGCAATTGCGAACCAGACGAGCTGGGACGCGAAATACTCCTTGTTGAACGGCGGGAAGGGCGGCTTGGCGCCGCCCGGCGCCGTCGTATGTGCGCTCGTCGCCATCGTTGAGGCGTTGCCTTACAGCGCGAACAGCAGCAGCAGCGCGATCAGGAGCGAGAAGATGCCGAGCGCTTCGGTCACGGCAAACCCGAAGATCAGGTTGCCGAACTGGCCCTGCGCGGCCGACGGATTGCGCAGCGCAGCGGCGAGGTAGTTGCCGAAGATGATGCCGACGCCGGCGCCGGCGCCACCCATGCCGATGCAGGCGATGCCGGCACCGATGTACTTTGCTGCAACTGGATCCATGATGAACTCCTTATTCGAGAGGTGGAAGATCGAGGGCGTCAGTGGCCCGGGTGAATGGCGTCGTTGAGGTAGATGCAGGTGAGGATCGCGAACACATAGGCCTGCAGGAACGCGACCAGCACTTCGAGCGCGGTGATCGCGACCACGAGGCCGAGCGGCAGCACCGCGCCGAGCCAGCCGGCGATGCCGAAGCCGCCCAACATGGGGATGAAGCTGGCCAGCACCTTCAGCGTGATGTGACCTGCCAGCATGTTGGCGAAAAGACGCACGCTGTGCGAGATCGGGCGCGACAGGAACGACAGCACCTCGATGAACACGATCAGCGGCAGGATGTAGATCGGGATGCCCTTGGGCACGAACAGCCGGAAGAAGCCGAGCCCGTTCTTGTAGAAGCCGTAGATGATGACGGTGAAGAACACGAGCAGAGCCATCGCCGCGGTGACGATGATGTGGCTCGTCACCGTGAACGTGTACGGGATGATGCCGATCATGTTCGCCACCAGGATGAACATGAACAGCGTGAAGACGAGCGGGAAGAACTTCAGGCCAGCGGTGCCGGCCGTGCTTTGTATGGTGTTGGCAACGAACTCGTAGGTGACCTCGGCCACCGACTGCATCCGGCCCGGCACCAGCGCGCGGGCGGAGCTGCCGCCGACGAGGAGCGCGGCGATGCCGACCACGGTGATCGCCATGAAGATCGCGGAATTGGTGATCGCGATCTCATGGCCGCCGATGTGGGCGATGGTCGCGAACTTGGTGATCTCGAATTGATGAATTGGATCGGCCATCGCACTAGTCCTCGCGCATGATCTGATCCGAAAACCGGTTCGCACTTTTCGAGATCATGCGCTTCCTAATCAGCCTATCGCCCTGAGCCCGGTCCGCTGGAAACCCCCGCCGCGCGTATCACGTTCAACACCCCGGCGGCGAAGCCGAGCAAAAGAAAAACAATCATCCCCCATGGCGAGCTTCCGAGCCACTTGTCCAGCGCCCAGCCGATGAACGCGCCGACCAGGACACCGGCCACCAGCTCAGTCGAGAGCCGGAAGCCCCGAGCCATCGCCGAAGCGTTTTGACCCGGGTCCTGAGACGGACCGGCTTCGACTTTGCGGTTCTCAGCCTGTTGGCCGAGCCGTTCGCCGAGATGCCGGAGCCTCGCGGAGAGAGCGGCTTCTTCGGCCAGCCGTTTGCTGTCTTTGCTGTCGTTGCGGGTGTCTTCGGCCATGCCAGAGGGCCTTGCTGTCGACACCGCGACGTTTGAGCGAATCCAGATAATCCGGCCGTCCTTAAAAACCGCGCGGACCATACTGACCGGGGGTAGGCGAGTCAAGAATTTGCCCGGTTCTGGCAACAGCTCGAAAAGTCAGCGCCATCAAGGCTTTCCGGGGAATCCGCGAGAGCTGTGGAACGGCCGTTGCGCGCGGTTCGCCGCGCTGCACCACGATGCTAGGTTGAAGGCGAACGGGCGCGGCCAGGTGCTTCGCAGAGCTGCCGCAAACCTGTGGTGCGCTGGCGACGTTGAGTCGCATGGAGACGATCATGACGCGCCTGATCCTTGCCATCCTGGCCGCGGGTTTCGTCCTGGCGGGCGCGGCGTCCGCGCAGGACGTCACCCAGCCTGTGCCACCCGGCGCCGACGACAGCCGCTACAGCTTCCACCGGGTCGGCGACAGCTTTGTCCGCCTCGATGGCCGCACCGGATACGTTTCGGCGTGCGGCCGCGAGGCAGCGGGCTGGGCTTGCCGGGCGGTGCCAGACGAGCGTGTTGCGCTCGAGGAGACGATCGGCCGCCTGCAAGGCGACAACGCGGCGCTCAAGAAGGAACTGCTGGCGAAGGGGCTCGCGCTCCCAAGCGGCGTGAAATCCGATCCGCCCGTGGCGAAGGACGTCGACAAAGCCAAACCATCCGAAAGCCCGTCCGTGAAGGTGCCGAGCGACGCGGAGCTCGAACGGGTGATGGGCTTCATCGAGAAGGTCTGGCGACGACTGGTCGAGATGATGGTCGATCTGCAGCGCGACATGCAGCGCAAGAGTTGACGGAGGGCGTGCGGTGGCAGGCCGCCTGTCGGCAATCGAAACCCTGACGCCGGAGTTGATCGCAACCGCGGAACTGGTGGTCGAAACCCAGGGCGAGGGGTTCACCGAGATCACCCGCGAAGCCGCGCGTTTCGTCGGAGAGTGTGGTGGGCGCGACGGTGCGTTGTTCGTCTACCTGCGCCACACCTCGGCGTCGCTGACCATCCAGGAGAACGCCGACCCCGACGTTCAGACCGATCTCACCACCGCACTGCGGAATCTGGCGCCGGAGGACGGGCCGTGGGTCCATACTGTCGAAGGGCCGGACGACATGCCGGCCCACGTCAAAGGCATGCTGACCGGCGTTTCGCTGCATATTCCAGTGCGCTCCGGCGCGCTGGCGTTGGGCACCTGGCAAGGGCTCTATCTGGTGGAGCACCGCAGCAAGCCGCACCGGCGGCAAATCGTGCTGCAATTCGTCGGCAGCCAGGGCTAAGCGCCCCGTGCATTGGGTGGGCCAAGTAAGATAAGATTTGAGCGTGTTCATGGCGAGGTCGTCTTGACCGAAACGCTCTATCGGCTGGTCATCGCGGACGATCATCCGCTGTTTCGCGGCGCGCTTCGCGAGGCGGTCTCCGGCTTGTTCGAAAGCGCGGAGATTGCCGAGGCGGGCGCGTTCGACGACGTGTCGAAGCTGCTCGACAAGGGCGGGGACGTCGATCTGGTTCTGCTCGACCTGACGATGCCGGGCGTGCGTGGATTTTCCGGGCTGATGTACCTCCGCGCGCAATATCCGAGCGTGCCGGTGGTGGTGGTATCCGCCAACGACGATCCGGCGGTGATCCGCCGCTGTATGAGCTTCGGCGCATCCGGCTTCATTCCGAAAACGCTCGGCATCGATGAGATGCGCAATGCCATCATGCGCGTGCTCAAGGGCGGGGTATGGACGCCTCCCGACGTCGATCTCGAAACCGGCGCGGATGCCGAGGCTGCCGAGCTGTTGGGGCGGCTTGCCACGCTCACCCCGCAGCAGGTGCGGGTGCTGATGATGCTGTCCGAGGGGCTGCTCAACAAGCAGATCGCCTACGAGCTTTCAGTCTCCGAGGCGACGGTGAAGGCACACGTCTCCGCGATCCTGCAGAAGCTCGGCGTCGAAAGCCGCACGCAGGCCGTCATCGCGGCGGCGAAGATCGAGGTCGGTCAGTGGCCACAGTCGGCCACGCCGGGAAGCTGAGCGCCTCCGGTCTCTCCGCTCATGCCCGCGAAGGCGGGCATCCAGTTTTTCGCTCTGGGTCCCCGCTTTCGCGGGGACGAGCGGATAGCGCGCAATGCGTGAGCTATTTCTTCTTGCGCGGCGCTTCCTTCTTGGCGCTGCGCTTGATGTCGGCGCCGTGCGCGCGCTTGTAACTCTGGATGTCCTTGAACTTACCCTTCTTGTCGCGGACGGCGTAGAGCTTCGTGCCCTTGGAACTGCGGTGCGTGGTGCGCCTTGCCTTGGCCATGATAACCCCCAGGTTGTTGAGGACTCAAGTCTAGATGCGCGGTGCGCGGCGCACAATAACCCGCCGGCTACTCCGCCGCGGCGACGCGCTGCACCCGCCATTGCGCCATCAGCGCGCGCAGCGCCGCCGGCTTGATCGGCTTGTTGAGTACCTGAACGTCTTGCGCCCGCGCTTCATCGCGAACGTGTGGCGAGCGGTCGGCGGTAATCAAGATCGCCGGCAGGTCGACGCCGAAGCGGCGGCGCAGCTCGACGATGGCCTCGATGCCATTGCCCTTGTCGAGGTGGTAGTCGACCAGCAAGCCGTTCAGCGAGGTCTTCGATTCCGAAATCGCCGCGATGGCGACCGCGAGGTCCGGCGCCTTGAGCACGCGGCAGCCCCAGCCGCCGAGCAGCGTCTCCATGCCGTCGAGGATTTTCGGCTCGTTGTCGATGCATAGCACCGTGGTGCCGACCAACTGGCTGCGATCGACGCTGATCGCGCGCTGCTGCGGCTGGCTCGCCGGCGCTGCGCTCGACAGTGGCACTTCGACCGAGAAGCGCGAGCCGCGGCCGGCCGCCGAGCGCACCTCGATCTTATGGTTGAGCACGCGCGCGATGCGCTCGACGATGGAGAGGCCGAGGCCGAGCCCGCGCGCCACCTTGGCGCCTTCGTCGAGCCGGTGGAATTCGCGGAAAATCGCGCGTTTCTTGGATTGCGGGATGCCGAGGCCGGTGTCGTAGACCTCGATGCGCAGCTTGTTGCGCTGGCGCCGGCACCCGATCAGCACATTGCCCTTCGGCGTATATTTGACGGCGTTGGAGACGTAGTTCTGCAGCAGGCGCCGCAGCAGGCGGCGGTCCGAGCGGACGCTCAGCGAGCAGGGCGCGAACGTGAGCTTGAGGCCCTTCTCGCGCGCCAGCGGCGTGAATTCGACCTCGAGTTGACGCAGCAGTTCGTCGATCCGGAAGGATACCGGCTCAGGCCGCATTGCGCCGGCGTCGAGCCGCGAGATTTCGAGCAGCGCGCCGAAAATCTCTTCGACCGCTTCCAGCGAGGCATCGACATTGTCGATCAGACGGCCATCTTCGCCGCTGCCCTGGCGCTCGATCAGCGAGGTGACGTAGAGCCGCGCGGCGTTGAGCGGCTGCAGGATGTCGTGGCTGGCGGCGGCGAGGAAGCGCGTCTTGGAGATGTTGGCCTCTTCGGCGTCGGCCTTGGCGCGGGCGAGCTCGGCGTTGAGGCGGGTCAGTTCGGCGGTGCGGTCGCGCACCCGCCCCTCCAGCGTGGTGTTGGCACGTTCGAGCTGTTCGGCGGCCTCCACGCTCGGCGTGATGTCGGTGACCGTCGTCACCAGGCCGCCGTCGGGCATACGGTTGGAGCGGACTTCGACAACGAGGCCGCGGTCGGCGAAGCGTTCCAGCACCGGCTCAGTGCCTTCGGTGTAGCGCGCGATGCGGTCATAGACGAGCGCTTCAATGGGACCGGGGCCGAGCGCGCCCAGACGGGCGTTGCTGCGCAGGATTTCGTCGAGCCCGACGCCGACGCGGGTGAGGTCGGTTGGCAGGTCGAGAATGTCGCCGAACTGCCGGTTCCAGCAGACCAGGTGAAGGTCCTTGTCGAACACCGCGATGCCCTGGCGCACGTGATCGAGCGCCTGCTGCAGGATTTCGCGGTTGTAGTGGATAGCAGCGCTGGCGTCGTCGAGCAGCTTGAGCGCCGCTTTGGTCGACACCGTCCGTTTGCGTAGCAGCAGCGACAGCACCAAGCGCGACGATGCGGCGCCGATCGCCGAAGCGAGCAGGTGCTCGGCGTAGCGCATCAACTGGAAGTCGGCCTCGTGCTGCGGGTTGAGGCTTATGCGCCGCGCCGCGGCGAAGCTTTCGAACGACGAGCGGGTGCGCTCCTGGCCGAGGTAGCGCGCGACCGCGGTGGTCAGCTCCTCGACCGTCACCGACGAGCGCCACAGCCGGAAGCTCGGCGTCGGCGCGAGATGGGACGGTACGAACACCTCGGCCTGCATCCGCTCGATCGAGGTTGGCTGCCGGCGTAGCGAAAAGCCGATGTAGGCGATGACGTTGAGAGCCAGGCTCCAGATCACGCCGTGGACCAGCGGGTGCAGGTCGAGGCCGAGCAGCGCCTGCGGCCGCAGCATGACCAGGCCCCATGGGCCGTCGGTCAGGATCTGGCGGCCGATGATTCCGACGTCGGCAATGGTGGGAAGCAGCAGCGTATAGCCCCAGGCCAGGATGCCGATCGTCATGCCGGCGATGGCGCCGGGCGCGGTGGCGCGGCGCCAAAGCAGTCCGCCGAAGAAGGCCGGCGCGAGCTGCGCCACCGCGGCGAAAGCGAGCAGGCCGATCGCCGCAAGCTGCGCCTCGGCGGCGGAGCGGTAGTAGAGATAGGCCAGCAGCAGGATCACGACGATCGCGGTGCGGCGCACCTTGAGTAGCAGTCCGCCGACATCCTCGCGGCTTGCCAGCAGCGCCTCGCGGCGCTGCAAGACCCACGGCATCACGATGTCGTTCGAAACCATGATGGCGAGCGCGACCGTTTCCACGATCACCATGGCGGTTGCTGCGGACAGGCCGCCGATGAAGGCGAGCAACGTGAAGGTGTCGGACTTCGCGACCAGCGGCAGCGCCAGCACGAACATGTCGCTGTCGACCTTGCCGGCGGGGAACGTCAGCAGGCCCGCCATCGCGATCGGCAGCACGAACAGATTGATCAGCACGAGATAGAGCGGGAACAGCCAGGACGCGCGCCTGATCTCGGCCTCGCTGTTGTTCTCCACCACGGTGACGTGGAACTGGCGTGGTAGCAGCAGAATCGCGACGAACGACAACAGAGTCATCGCGGTGAGGGTGGCGAGCGGCGGCTCGCGGGTGAGAATGGCCGCGGTGGCCGGACGTTCCATCGCCTGCGAGAACAGCGCGGTCGGCCCGTCGAACATCCAGAACGTCACGAAAATACCGACCGCGAGGAAGGCGACCAGCTTGACGATCAATTCCGCGGCGATCGCCAGCATCAGTCCATCCTGATGCTCGGTGGCGTCGATATGACGGGTACCGAACAGCACGGCGAACGCTGCCATCGACAGCGCGACGAACAGCGCGATGTCGCCGAACACCGGCTGCGCGAAGCCGCCATCGGCGGCGGTGTGCGCGAGGATGGTGCTGAGCGACGCCGACACCGCCTTGAGCTGGAGCGCGATGTACGGGATCGTGCCGAGGATGGCGATCAGCGCGACGGTGGCGGCGACCGCCTGGCCCTTGCCGTAGCGCGCGGCGATGAAGTCGGCGATTGAGGTGATGTTCTGCGCCTTGGCAAGCCGCACGATGCGCAGAATGAGTGGCAGGCCGAGCCCGATCATCAGGATGGGGCCAACGTAGATCGTCAGAAAGTCGAAGCCGGTCCGGGAGGCGAGGCCGACCGATCCGAAGAACGTCCACGAGGTGCAGTAGATCGCGAGAGAAAGCGGGTAGATCAACAACCTCGCGCGGCCGAGGTGGCGTATTCTGTCGCCATAGCTCGCCACGACGAACAGCAGCCCGATGTAACCGAGCGCCACCGCGACGACGACCCAGCCTTGCAACATGTGGTCTCCCGCGCCACCCCAGATCCGCAGCGGAAGGCTGCAGGGGACCACGATCGGGCCATCTTGTCTACCTCTCCAACTCATTGAAAGATAAGGCGATAATCCGGATGTTCGGACGGTTCGTCCGCGTTAAGATGGCGGTGCGCCAATCATGCGGAGGAATCCATGCTGAAGAAATTCCGGGACTTTGCGATGCGCGGCAACGTCGTCGATCTGGCGATCGGCGTCATCATCGGTGTCGCGTTCGGCAAGATCATCAATTCGCTGGTCGGCGACATCTTCATGCCGGTGATCGGCGCCATCACGGGCGGCCTCGACTTCTCGAACTATTACACCGGGCTGTCGAAGACCGTCACCGCCGAAAACCTCGCCGATGCGAAGAAGCAGGGCGCGGTGCTGGCGTGGGGCAATTTCATCACCGTCACGATCAACTTCATCATCATCGCCGGGGTGCTGTTCCTCGTCGTGAATGCGATGCAGAAGCTCAAGCAAAAGGAAGAGGCGTCGCCGCCGCCGCTCACGAAGACGGAAAAGCTGCTTGAAGAAATCCGCGACTTGTTGAAACAATAATCCCGGCTTTGTTACGAGAACCTGTTTCTGAAGTGGGGACGTATGTCGTTCGCTGGCCACGAGAGGTTGACGCCGCGCGAGCGCGAAGTGCTCAAGGAGATTGTCGACGGATCGTCCAACAAGGAGATCGGCCGCGATCTCCGTGTCAGTCCGAGAACCGTCGAGGCGCATCGCGCTCACATCATGACCAAGCTCGGCGCCAAGAACGCCGCCGATCTGGTCCGCATTGCGCTCGGCCGGCGTTGATCCGCCGACCAAACGCCATTTGACGGCTTTGGATCGGCGCGGCATTGATCGCGCGATGGCACTATCCGTTGCCACGCGGCGAACGATGCTGCGCACGGCCGAAACGCTGCTGATCGCGGCGGTCGGTGGCGCCGCGTTCACATGGATCGGCTTTCCCGCCGGGCTGATTTCGGGATCGCTGTTGTCGGTGGCGGCCGCGGCGCTGGCCGGACGTCCGCTGATGGTCCCGGCGCCATTGTCGCGCGTCATCTCGGTGCTGGTCGGGATTTCGCTCGGCGCGGTGGCGACCCCCGAAACCCTGAAGGGCCTCGCGGCCTTTCCCATCAGTATTGCCGTGCTGCTGGTTGCGACGGTGGCGATGACGGTGGCGACCACGTCCTACC
This sequence comes from uncultured Alphaproteobacteria bacterium, assembly GCA_963814215.1. GTDB lineage: Bacteria > Pseudomonadota > Alphaproteobacteria > Rhizobiales > Xanthobacteraceae > Z2-YC6860. Next base: position 192,175 of record CAWFCM010000031.1, read on the forward strand.
TTCGGCTGGTGCACGGCTGGCCGTGGCAGTCGGCGTTGTTCGGAGCGAGCCCCGGCGCGCTGGCCCAGGTGATGATTCTGGCGGCCGAATACCGCGCGGACTTGCGCGCCATCGCGATCGTGCAAGTTATGCGTGTGGTGATCCTGACGATCGGCATCCCGACCGGGCTTGCTTATTTCGGACTGACCGCCACCGGGGCCTTTCTGCCGAAATCGAGCGCGGGCATTTCCTCGGTCTCGGAGCTTGCGATCCTGGTCGGGCTTTCGACCGCGGCGGCGGTGGCGTTGCAGGCGATCCGGTTTCCAGGCGGTTTAATGTTTGGTGCGATGTTGGCGTCTGCGATCCTTCACGGCACTGGACATATCGAGGCGGTGCTGCCGTGGTGGGTGGCGGCGGCCGCGGTCATCGGGATCGGCGCGGTGACCGGCTCGCGCTTCGCCAACACCGACCCGATCACGCTGCTGCGCTATCTCGGCGCCGCGCTCGGCTCGTTCGCGGTGGCGATTTCGGTCGCCTCGGTGTTTGTGCTTGTTTTGACTGCATTTTTGCCGCTGCGCATCGCCGACGTGGTGGTTGCCTACGCGCCGGGGGCGCAGGACACGATGATGGTGCTGGCGCTCGCTTTGCACCTCGACCCGATCTTTGTCGGCGCGCACCACCTGTCTCGCTACGTGCTGGTGTCGTTGTTCATTCCGGTGCTGGGGAAGTGGTTAGGTCCACCGCCACCGCCGATGACGACACCGCCACGCGCTGACGGTCATTCCGGGACGGCCTGAAAGGCCGGGCCCGGAATCCAGACGAGGATTCAGTGATTGTTTCTGGATTCCGGGATCGCCTGCTGGGCGCAGGCGCCCCGGAATGACGGAGGTAGCCTATTCCGCCGCGAGGAGCTTGTTCTTCAGCGGCATTCCGAGCTTGTTCCACACGTCCACGAGCGCTTCCGCCATCGCATCAATCAATGCGTCGTCGTGGTAGGGCGACGGCGCGATGCGCAGCCGCTCGGTGCCCATCGGTACGGTCGGATAGTTGATCGGCTGGATGTAGATGCCGTGCTCGGTGAGCAGGAGGTCGCTCGCTGCCTTGCACTTCTCCGGGTCGCCGACCATCACCGGCACGATGTGGGTCGGCGTCTCCATCACCGGCAGGCCAGCGGTGGTGAGCACCGCCTTGACCCGCGCGGCGCGATCCTGGTGGCGCTCGCGCTCCCAGTTCGAGGCCTTGAGATGCTTGATCGCGGCGGCCGCCGCCGCGCATACCGCCGGCGGCAGCGCCGTGGTGAAGATGAAACCCGGAGCGTAGGAGCGCACCGCGTCGCACAGCGCCGCGCTCGCCGCGATGTAGCCGCCGAGGCCGCCGAACGCCTTGCCGAGCGTGCCCTCGATTACATCGACCCGATGCATTGCGCCATCGCGCTCTGCGATGCCGCCGCCGCGCGGGCCGTACATGCCGACCGCGTGCACCTCATCGAGATAGGTGAGGGCGCCGTATTGCTTCGCCAGGTCGCAGATCGCGTTGATCGGCGCGATGTCGCCGTCCATCGAGTAGATGCTCTCGAAGGCGATCAGCTTCGGCCGCGAGCCGGCGGCGATCAGCAGCTCCTCGAGATGCGCCAGGTCGTTGTGGCGGAAGATCTGCTTGTCGCGGCCCGCGTTGCGGATGCCAGCGATCATCGAATTGTGGTTGTAGGCATCGGACAGGATCACGCAGTCCGGAATGAGCCTGGCGATGGTGGAAATGCCGGTCTCGTTGGAGACATATCCGGAGGTGAAAACCAGCGCGGATTGCTTGCCATGCAGGTCGGCGAGCTCGCGCTCGAGCGCGACCAGCGGATGATTGGTGCCCGCGATGTTGCGCGTGCCGCCAGCCCCGGTGCCCATGCGGGTCGCGGTCTCGACCATGGCGCCGATCACCTTGGGATGCTGGCCCATGCCGAGGTAGTCGTTGGAGCACCAGATCACGACGTCGCGCGGGCCCTGAGGCGTGTGCCAGATGGCGTGCGGAAACCGGCCTGCGACACGCTCCAATTCGGCAAACACCCGGTAGCGGCGCTCGTCATGCAGCCGTCCGAGGGCATCGGCGAAGAACGTCTCGTAGTTCATGCGAAATGGGCCTCGGCAGGCAGGAGCGGGTCGTGAACACCTTTTTTAGAAGGCTTCCACGCTGTTTGTCGAGCCGGAATCGCGGCGAATTCAGGCATTCCCGGACGGTCCTTGGTTAATCGCAAAATAGGCACAGGTTGTTGCAAAACGCCGGTTTTCCCCCGTCCTGCCGTTGCCCTGTCCCCCCGTTGGGCAGCATAATTTGCGCTGCAGCAATGCGGTGCGGAGGTGTGCATGCGCCGTAGCAATGCGGTGCGGAGGTGTCCATGCATAAAGTCTCAGTCCCGCAATCGGTTATCGACCGCGTGGTGGCCCGGCACGGCCGTGAGCACGTCCACGCCGACCTGGTGCCGGCCAGGACCGCGCTGATCGTAGTCGACATGCAGAACGCCTTCATGATGCCCGGCGTTGCCCATGCGCCATGCCTGACCGCGCAGGATATCGTTCCGAACATCAACCGCCTCGCCGCCGCGGTCCGCCAGACCGGCGGCGCCGTGGTCTGGATCAAGACCGCCTACACCGACGACACGCTGGAGAATTGGTCGACGCTCTATGAGATGCTCGGCGCGAAAGGCACCGAGAAGCGGGCGGCGGCGCTCACGCGCGGCAGCAAGGGTTACGAGCTGTGGTCCACGCTCGACGTCCAGGCCGAGGATTTGACGGTCGAGAAGAACCGCTACAGCGCCTTTATCCAGGGCTCGTCCGATCTGGCCAACGTGCTGCGCGAGCGCGGGCTCGACACGCTGCTGATCACCGGCACCGTGACAAACGTGTGCTGCGAATCGACCGCGCGCGACGCCATGATGCTCAACTTCAAGACCGTCATGATCACGGACGGCAACGCCGCGGTGACCGACGACGATCACAACGCCGCGCTGACCGCGTTCTATCTGATCTTCGGCGACATCATGTCGACCGACTTCGCGATCGACTGCCTGAAGCGAAATGCCCAGAAGGGCCTCGCCGCGGCGGAGTAATACGCCAACTGTTGGGTTCGTCCGGTGCGGGGATGTCGTCCGAGTGAGGTTGCGTTGGGCCTGGACACTCGCGTTCGCCGGGGCATTCTGCGATTCCTATGCGCCGTCCTTGCGCTGGTCTGCGCGGCCGACGCGGTGGTAGCGCAACTGCTTCCCGGAAGCGTGCAGCCGGGCCGCGAGCGCGAGCAACTGATCGATCGGCGCACCGCGCCGCGCGTCACGCCCGGCGGCCCGGCGATCTCGCTGCCAAGCACCGAAGCGCCGGCCGGCGCCGAGAAGACGGTGCTCACCATCCGCCGGATCCAGATCGTCGGCGCAACCGTTTACAGCGACGAACAACTCGCGGCGCTCTATCGCGACCTGTTGAACCGCAAGGTGACGCTGGAGGCGGTGTACGACATCGCCAAGCGTATCACCGCCAAGTACGGCGCCGACGGCTATGTGCTCTCTCGCGCCATCGTGCCGCCGCAGGAGCTGAGCCCCGGCGGCGCGACCATCCGCATCCAGGTGATCGAGGGCTATGTCAGCAAGGTCGAATGGCCGCGCGAGAAGCTTGCCCGCTACCGCGACTTTTTCTCGGACTATACCGCAAAGATCGTCGCCGACCGGCCGGTCAACATCCGCACCCTCGAGCGCTACCTGCTCCTGGCCAACGACCTGCCCGGCCTGAAGTTCACCACCACGCTGCAGGCCTCGAAAACCGAGCAGGGCGCGGCGGTGCTGATCGTCGAGGTCACCGAGAAACCGCTCGACGTCAATGCGCGCTTCGACAACCGCGGCACCAAGGCGCGCGGTCCGTACCAGTTCCTGGTCGCGCCGACATTCAACAATGTGTCGGGCACCCACGAGGCGATCACGTTCGCCTATGCGGGCACGACGCAGATCGAAGAGTTGCAGTTCGCCGCGCTCAGCTACCGCCATGTGCTGACCAGCGAGGGCCTCACCGCGTTCGCCAACGCAAGCTACGCCTGGGGACGCCCGGGCACGCCGCAACTGCGCGAGCTCGACTACAAGACGCGCAGCACCATCGTCGAGGCCGGCGCCTACTATCCGGTGATCAGGTCCCGCGAAGCCAACCTGACGGTCACCAGCTTCGCCTACATGAGCGACAACTACAGCTTCACCAATCTCGACTTTATCGACCCGTTCCAGGTCGACCGGCTGCGCGGCGTTCGGGGGCGGGTCGACGCCGATGTCGCCGACAAGCTGAACGGCATCAACCAGTTCAGCTTCACCGTGAGCCGGGGCATCGAGGGATTGGGCAGCACCGACAATGGAAATCTGCTGGCCAGCCGGCTGGTCGGCCGGGTCGACTACAGCAAATTCGACGGCCTGGTCAGCCGGTTACAGCCGCTATTTGGGCAATTTTCCGCCTTGGTTTCCGCTTACGGCCAGTACGCCGGAAATTCGCTGCTGGTGCCTGAGCAATGCGGATACGGCGGCCGGGTGTTTGGCCGCGCCTACGATCCCTCGGAATTGCTGGGGGATCACTGCTGGATGGTCAGCGGCGAGCTTCGGTACGACATCCCGGGAGGGGCGCTCCCGGTGCCGGACACGCAATTCTATGGCTACGCGGACAAGGGTCGGGTCTATATAATCGAGCCCGCTGTGGGGACAGCGCTCTTTACGAACAACCTCAAAGGCGCATCGGCTGGCGGCGGGGTCCGGTTGAAGTGGCAGAACTACTTCAACGTAGATCTGTCGGCGAACAAGGCTATTGAGGGTCCCCGCGATGACTGGCGCTTCTTCTTCATCACGACGGCACGGTACTGACATGCGCAGCCGGGCCGCCGCCTTCCGACATCTGATGCTTGCCAGCACCGCGCTGATGCCGCTCGGCATCGTGGTGGCTGTCGCCAATCCTCTCGGACCCAACGTGGCCGGCGGCGGCGCCACCGTTACCGGCGTCGGCACGTCCTCGGTCACCGTCAACCAGTCGACGCCGCGCGCGATCATCAACTGGAACACGTTCAACATCGGCGCCGGCGAGACCACCCGGTTCGTTCAACCGGATGCGAGTGCGATCGCGCTCAACCGCGTCACCGGCGGGCTCGGCCCGTCGACGATCAACGGCATGCTGACGGCAAACGGGCGTGTGTTCCTGGTCAACCCCGACGGGGTGATGATCAGCAGGAGCGGGACCATCAACACCGCCGGCTTCCTGGCGACGACCAACGACATCAGCAACGCCAACTTCATGGCCGGCAATTACCGGTTCGACATCCCGGGCCGGCCGAGCGCCTCGATTGTCAACGAAGGCCGGATCAACGCGCACAGCCAGGGCTTCGCCGCGCTGGTAGCGCCGGGCGTGCGCAACAGCGGCACCATCACGGCGCGGTACGGCAAGATCGGGCTCGCCGCCGGCAACGACTTCTCGCTCGACTTCTACGGCGACCAGCTCATCACGCTGGCGGTCGGCAATTCGATCAAGGCCACGGTGAGGGATGTCGCGACCGGCCAGCCACTCAGCGCGCTGGTCAGGAACGACGGCAAGCTCAAGGCGACCGGCGGACGCGTCGAGCTGACGGCGGCGCAGGCGCGCACGGTGGTCGATTCCGTCATCAACAACAGCGGCGTGATCGAGGCGCGCTCGGTCGGCACCCGCAACGGCAAGATCGTGCTGGGCGGCTCCACCACCAACGTGGCGGGATTGCCGCCGCAGACCGTCAAGGTGTCGGGCAAGCTCGACGTCGCCAGCAAGAAGGGGACGGGCGGCACCATCCAGGTCACCGGCGAGAAGATCGTCATCAAGGCGGCTTCGTTCGATGCGTCAGGCGCCACCGGCGGCGGCAAAGTGCTGATCGGCGGCGACACCGGCGGCGGTGCCAGGCACTGGGCGGTGGCGTCGATCCCGCAGGCCGCGCTTGAGGCGAAGGCAATCCCGAACGCGACCACGGTGGAGATCGACGCGGCCACCACGATCAACGCGTCCGCCACCTCGGTCGGAAACGGCGGCAAGGTGATCGTGTGGGCGGTTGGCGGAACGGTCTTTGAGGGTACCATCCTGGGCCGGGGTGGCGAACAAGGCGGCAACGGCGGTTTTGCCGAAGTGTCGGGCAAGGTGACGTTGGGCTACTTCGGCACCGCCGACATGCGCGCGGCCCATGGCACATTCGGAACGCTGCTGCTCGATCCTTACAGTATCACTATCAGCGCTGAGGCAACGTCTGGAGGTTCGCTGTCCGGAGGCACGTTTACACCAACAGCGACCAGCAACATCAACAACGGTGATCTTGTCGTCTGGCTGAGCACGGCAAGCATTATCGTCACGACCGGCGGTCCTGGTAGCGCCGGTTCGGATGCAGGCGATATTACGGTATCGGCGCCGGTCGTTTGGAATAACGATTCCACTCTGACGCTTGCGGCGTACAACGACATCATCATAAACCATACCGGAAGCCTCGCTACGATCCGTAACACCGCCGGTGGCAACCTCGTCCTGCGCGCGGGAATGGGTAATTTTGCTGGCTCGGCGAAGATGCCGGCCATCACAACCCCGACGGTGCGTGTCGATTGGACGAACAGCAGCGGCAACGTGTCGGTCTATTACAATCCGCCGGCCTCACCCAATCCAAACAAGTACAACAATCCCGTCGACTACAACGTCAATGACGGCTTCAGCGGTCCCAACGGCGGCATCTTCAATGTGTCTGCGAGCCGCCTGACCTCCTTTATGCTGGTCAACACGTTCCCCGATCTCCAGAATTTGGTCGATCCGGGCGGCAATCCGGCGCTCAACAGATTCGCACTGGGCCAGGACATCAACGCCAACTTCGGCACCCTCAATCCGTTCCCGTTCACCTTCACCGGTATTTTCGAAGGGAAGGATGCTGTCACCGGCCAGAATCACGTCATCAGCAATGTGAACGTCAACGGCCCTGCGCCGCTCGGATTCAACAGCGGCACGTTCCGCAACTTCACGCTGGCCAACTGGACGGTCAACGCGACCGGCAACAACCAGAACCTCGGCCTGCTGGTCGGAACCAACAACGCCACCGGCGTGATCAGCCACGTCACCGCAAGCGGCGGCAGCGTCAATGGTTGGAATTTCACCGGCATCATCGCCGGCGGTCTGGTCGGACAGAATCGCGGTACCATCAGCAATTCATCGTCGGCGGCGAACGTCACCGTCGGCAACGCCACCTCGCTCTTCGGGATCAATATCGCCGGCGGGTTGGTCGGCAGCAATCTCGGAACCATCACGCTTTCGTCCGCCAGCGGAAACGTCAGCGGCGGCAACAACAGCAGCCTCGGCGGCTTGGCCGGTCAGAACGGCCTTTTTGGAATGGGAGGCGGGACGGGCACGATCACATCGTCTTCCGCCAGTGGCAACGTCAGCAGCGCGGGCGTGAACGTTTCGCTTGGGGGGCTTGTCGGATTCAACACCAGCTCCGGCGAGGTCTCGCAGGTGTCCGCGAGCGGCAACGTCACGTCGACCGGCCAGGCCGTGAATGGCGGGCCCAATTGCAGCATGAACAACTCGTGCCAGAACATCACCGTGGGCGGCCTGATCGGCCAGAACAGCGGCCTGGTCAGCCTGGCCTCCGCCAGCGGGGCCGTTCACGCCGGGTCGGGCGGGACCGGCGGCGGGCTGATCGGCCGCAACGACGGCATTGTCGACACCACCTACCACGAAATCGGAGCGGTCACCGGAGCTGCGGGCACTCCCGGAATCAATGAGAATTTCGATAACGACACGACTCTCGGCGGCCTGATCGGGTCCAATCAGGGGCTGCTCACCAATTCGTACGCGACCGGGAATGTCGGATCGCCCGGCGTCAACTGGCTCACGGCGGGCGGACTCGTCGGCGACAACAGCGGCCTTATCGCGCTGACCTATGCCACCGGCAACGTGCGCGCCGGCAACTTCAGCATGGCCGGCGAACTCGTCGGCAGCGGCGATTCCGGGTGCATGGGCTGTTCGATGGGTGTGGGCGCCATCTACAGCAACCTCAACCACATCTCCAGCTCGAGCGCGAGCGGGGCGGTCAGCGTCGGCTCGTCAAGCATCGCGGGTGGCTTCGCGGGCGGCGGCAGCTTCATCTACGACAGCCAGTCGAGCGGCAACGTCACCGGCGGCAGCAATTCGCTCCTTGGCGGCTTTGTCGGCGTGCACAGTATCGACGGCCTGATCTTCCAATCCACCGCATCCGGGCCGGTGACCGCTACCGGGCCGAGCACCTGGGCAGGCGGCTTCGTCGGCTACAACGGCGGCGTCATTTTCGATTCCACCACCACCACCAACAGCACGGTGACCGGCACCTCCAGCAGCATTCTCGGCGGCTTCGCCGCGGTCAACATCGGCTGGATCGATCCTTCGGTCGCCAACGGCGCGGTGACTGCCACCGGCGCCAACAACATCCTCGGCGGGTTCGCCGGACTGAACCTCGGTACCATCGACAATTCGACGTCGACCGGCGCGGTGACCGGCGGCGTCAACAGCATCGTCGGCGGCTTCGTCGGTGCGAATGCGGCTTTCGCGAATTTCTCGCCCGGCCTCATTCCGATTTCGAGCTTCCCGGCCGGCACGGTGAACAACTCGACCGCGAGCGGCATCGCGACCGGCGGCGCCGGCAGCACGGTCGGCGCGCAGATCGCGACCACCAGCCCCGGCACGCTGCCGATTCCGGGGCTCGTCCAGAACTGCGCCGATACAATGTGCGAGATCTTCCGCACCGGCGTGCTGGCCGGATTGCCGATCCAGCCGGACCCGGTCATCCCCGATCAGGTTCTCGCCCCGCCGTCGGAGCCGATCATCCCCAACGAGGTGCAGGCGCCGCCGACGACGCAGTTGCTCCAGTTCCGGACGGAGCCGCAGCCGCCGAACGACGCGCTGATCAAGCTGACCAGCCTGGTCCAGACGGTGCAGCAGCAGACCAACGCGAACCAGCAGACCAACGCGGACCGGCAGACCGGCCCGTCGCAGACGCCCGGCACGCCGCCCGCTTCGTCGGCGCCGCGGCGGCCGCTGCGCGCCGTACCCGGCCCCGATGGCGAAATCCGCAGCAACGTCCCGCCGCTCAACGAGACGCGCTTCCTCGCCAACGAGATCGTGCTGCACATGTTGGCGAACACGTCGCCGGCGTCCGTGCAGCAGATCGCGCAGCAGCTCGGATTGACGCTGATCGCGCAGCAGAACCTCAGCTCGCTCGGACGCACCGCGTTCCGCCTGCAGATCAGCGGCGGTCGTTCGGTGCGCGACATCATCCGCGCGCTGGAGGCGAACAGCATCGTCGCGATGGCGGTGCCGAACTACACCTACTCGCTGGTGCAGCAGGTGCCGGCCGCGATCGCGCCGTTCACCGCGAGCCGTGGCGATCCGGCGCAGTACACGATGGGCAAGCTGAACCTCAACGAGGCGCATCGCGTCGCGTCCGGCAACAACATCATCGTCGCGGTGATCGACTCCGAGGTCGACCGTGATCACGCCGAGCTCGCCGGCACGATCTCGCAGCGGTTCGACGCCACCGACTCGGAGTCGAAGGCGCATTCCCACGGCACCGCGATGGCCGGCGCCATTGTGTCGCGCGAGCGGCTGCTCGGAATCGCGCCGGGCGCGAAGATTTTGGCGGTGCGCGCCTTCAGCGAGACGTCAGGCTCCGCCGAAAGCACGTCCTTCAACATCCTCAAGGGCATGGAATGGGCGATCAGCCAGGGCGCGCGCGTCATCAACATGAGCTTCGCCGGTCCGTATGACCCCGCGCTCGAGCGTGCGCTCAAGGACGCCGCAGCCAAGGGCGTGGTGCTGATCGGCGCATCCGGCAACGCCGGCCCGAAGTCGGCACCGCTGTGGCCCGGCGCCGATCCGAACGTGATCGCGGTGACCGCGACCGACAGCGGCGACAAGCTGTTCCGCCAGGCCAACCGCGGACCGTATGTCTCGGTCGCCTCGCCGGGCGTCGAGATTCTCGCGCCGGCGCCGCAGGCCGGCTACCAGCTCTCGACCGGCACCTCGATCGCAACCGCGCACATCAGCGGCGTGGTCGCGCTGATGCTGGAGCGCGATCCGACCCTGACGCCGCGCGACGTGCGGCTGATCCTGGAGTCGACCGCCGCCGACCTCGGGCCGAAGGGCCGCGACACCCAGTTCGGCTGGGGCCTGGTCAACCCGGCGAAGGCGCTGGCGATGGTCGATGAGCGCAAGCGCCAGAAGGGCACCACGTCCGCGCCGGCGCCGGCAACGACGCCGGTGCAGCGCTAGAGAGGGATGGGTTTAGGTTGATTCGAAGCGATGCAACGAGTTCGGTCACCTCCCCTTAAAAAGGGGAGGTCGGCGAGCCGTAAGCGCGTTCACGCGCGTCTTCTACGCGCTATGGCGAGCCGGGAGGGGATCAATTCGCACGTCCATTTGATCCCCACCCCAACCCTCCCCTTTTCAAGGGGAGGGAGCGCACTGCCGCTGTGGCTGCCGCTCCGACCTAATACCATCCCGCTTTAGACGCCTGAGAGCCTTTGTAACCGATGTGCGGCAACGGTACCGTCTTCGGAAAGGCCAGGGGCAGGTGCCGTGAGGCGGCGTGATTCATCCAACGCCAGCCTTGCTTGCCAACTGGCCAGAGTTACGCCGCCTTGGGCGCGGCTGCCAATTGGACGCCGAGCGCGTTCAGAACGCGAACGATGGTGCTGAACTCTGCCTTCGTCTCGCCGTCAAGCGACCGGTACAGGTTCTCGCGTGATAGCCCGGCTTCTCGGGCAATTTCGCTCATGCCGCGCGCGCGCGCGGCAGTCCCGATCGCTTTCGCGATCAATGACGGATCGTTGGTCTCGAATGCGGCGGTCAGATACTCGGCGATCGCCTCGGGTGTATCGAGCGTTTCTGCCGGATCGAACGGCATCGTCTTGGCCTTGCTTTTGGTCCTCGTTCTCTTGACCATCTCAAATCTCCTTTGCCAGCCGTTTGGCGATCTTGATGTCGCGGCTCTGGGTTGATTTGTCGCCGCCGCAGAGCAGGACGTAAATCGTGTGCGAACGCCGGGTGAAATAGATGCGGTAGCCCGGACCGTAGTCGACGCGTAACTCACTGACGCCTTCGCCGATCGTTTTCCAATCGCCCAAATGGTCCTCGGCGAGCCGTTCGATTCGAGACGTGATCCGAGCGGCGGCGCGCCGGTCCCGAAGATTGCGATGCCAATCCCGGAATACCGCAGTCTGTCGCACCTCGGCCATAACGACATGTAGTGCATACGCTACATGTCGTCAAGCGATGGACGCGCTCGCAGATTCAGATCGGGAAAACAATTTGGCAATGGTGCTGCCGCACAGGATTGAACTGTGGACCTCTCCCTTACCAAGGGAGTGCTCTACCACTGAGCTACGGCAGCATCGGAGTGAGGCAAGCGCATATCCGATCAATCCCACGATGTCGAGAGTTCACCTCTCCGCTCATGCCCCCGATCAAGTCGGGAGTAAACTCCAGCGGGCATCCAGGGCCAAACATACCGTCCTCAATTGTCGCCCTGGTCCCCGCTTTTCCGCCTTCGCTGAAGCTTCGGCGGACTGAGGCCGTACCCGCCGATGCCTCGTGCGTAGGCGGGTCGCAGGGGACGAGCGGATAGGTTATCGATTTGGCCACCATGACGGACGGCAAGACACACGGCGAACGCGAGGCGGAACGCCGCGCCAGACGGGCCGCAGCCGCGTTGCGGGAAAACCTCAAGCGCCGCAAGGCGCAGGAACGGGCGCGCCGCCAGGGTGCGGCCAATCCTCATGAATCCGCCCGAATTGTCCCCGACAAGCCGAAGGTCTAGCCTGTAAGACAGCCGGGCAGGAGCGGGGCATGGATCGCATACGCATCGTCGGCGGACGGCGGCTTGAGGGCAGCATCCCGATTTCGGGGGCGAAAAACGCCACGCTGCCCCTGATGATCGCCAGCATGCTGACCGACCAGACGCTGATCCTCGACAACGTGCCGAGGCTCGCCGACGTCGGCCTGCTGCAGCGCATCCTGTCGAACCACGGCGTCGATATGATGGTGCCGGGCAAGCGGCCGGGCGAGAGCCAGCAGAACGGCCACACCCTGCACATCGTCGCCTCGCGGATCGTCGACACCACCGCGCCCTACGATCTCGTATCCAAGATGCGGGCCAGCTTCTGGGTGATCGCGCCGCTGGTCGCGCGCATGGGCGAGGCGAAGGTTTCGCTGCCGGGCGGCTGCGCGATCGGGACGCGGCCGGTCGATCTGCTGATCATGGCGCTGGAGAAGCTCGGCGCGGAGATCGAAATCGAAGGCGGCTACGTGATTGCGCGGGCCAAGAACGGCCTCAAGGGCGCCGAGATCGAATTTCCCAAGGTGACGGTAAGCGGCACGCACATCGCGATGATGGCGTCGGTGCTGGCGCACGGCACCACGGTGATCAAGAACGCCGCGCAGGAACCCGAGATCGGGGACGTCGCCGACTGCCTCAACAAGATGGGCGCGCGGGTGTCCGGCATCGGCACGTCGCGGCTGATCGTCGAGGGCGTGTCGCGGCTCGGCGGCGCGCGCCACAGCGTGCTGCCGGACCGTATCGAGACCGGAACCTATGCGATGGCAGTGGCGATGACCGGCGGCGACGTGCTGTTGGAAGGCGCGCGGCCGGAGCTGTTGCAGGCGGGGCTCGACGTCCTCGCGCGGAGCGGCGCGGAGATTTCGGCGAGCAACGCGGGCATCCGGGTCAAGCGCAACGGCGGCAGCATCGCTCCTGTCGATGTGACGACCGATCCGTTCCCCGGCTTTCCGACCGATCTTCAGGCCCAGTTCATGGCGCTGATGTGCATGGCCGATGGAACCTCGCGCATCACCGAGACGATCTTCGAGAACCGTTTCATGCACGTGCAGGAGCTGGCGAGGCTTGGCGCCCGCATCCAGCTCGACGGCGAGACAGCCACCATCGAAGGCGTCTCCGAGCTGACCGGGGCTCCGGTGATGGCGACGGACCTGCGCGCCTCGGTGTCGCTGGTGATCGCGGCGCTGGCGGCCCAGGGCGAGACCATGGTCAACCGGGTCTATCACCTCGACCGCGGCTTCGAGCGGCTCGAGGACAAGCTCGGCCGCTGCGGCGCGGCGATCGAGCGGGTCAGCGGCTGACCTCCTTATAAAGAGGTTGCACCAATCCATCGTCGTCATGCCCGGCCTTGTGCCGGGCATCCACGTCTTGCTTTCCTGATACCAAGTAAGGCGTGGATGGCCGGGACATAGGCGAGCAAAGCGACGCCGTCCTTCGGACGGCTATGCCCGGCCATGACGGAGAGGGTATCCCTTGCGAATGGCCGGCGCACTGGCGGATACTGGCGGCGCCGCGTTCGCGGGATGATCTCACGACAGACAGGATCACAGTCATGAGCCATGGTCAGGCTGCGGTTGCAGTGCGTAATCTCACCGGCGGTTTTGCCCTCCTGATGGCTTTGACGGCCGGATTGTTCGCGCAAGAGACGCCGCGTCTCGACGTCATCTTCGTCCCGACCCCCCAGAATGTCGTCGAACGCATGCTGGAGATGGCGGAGATCAAGAAGGGCGAGTTCCTGATCGATCTTGGCTCCGGTGACGGACGCATCCCCGTCACAGCTGCCAAGAAATACGGCGCGAGGGGCCTTGGCGTCGACCTCGACCCCGACCGCATCAAAGAGGCCAACGAGAACGTCAAGAAGAACGACGTCGGCAACATGGTGGAGATCCGCCGGCAGAACCTGTTCGAGACCGACATCACCAAGGCCGATGTGATCTCGATGTACCTGCTGACCGACCTGAACCTGCGGCTGCGGCCGAAGCTGCTCGAGCTCAAGCCTGGCACCCGGCTCGTTTCGCACGCCTTCAGCATGGGCGACTGGCTGCCGGAGCAGAAGGAGACGCTGGCGCCGCGCTACGACGTCTATCTCTGGATCGTGCCGGCCAAGGTCGAGGGCCGCTGGACCGTGCAGCGCGGCGAAAAGACGTTCACCGTTGTGTTGAAGCAGAAGTATCAGATGTTCGAGGGCACCGCACAGGTCGACAACAAGACGGTGCCGATCACCAACGGAAGGCTGCGCGGCAAGGACATCAGCTTCGACGTCCAGGTCGACAACCAGCACGGCACGTTCCGCGGCGAGGTCGACGGCGACGTCATCAAGGGCGCCGGCGGCTGGCAGGCCAAGCGCGGCTGACGCCGTATCCGCGCCGTTAAATCCTCAAATGGTTGAATGAGCATCATGTCGACAGAGCAAAGCACGACGCCGCGCGCCAGCCTCTCGATCGGCGACGGCATCGCCATGATGGTCGGGCTCGTCATCGGCGTCGGCATTTTCAAACTGCCGTTCCTGGTCGCGCTCAATGTGGACAGCAGCGCGATGTTTATCGGCCTGTGGGTGGTCGGCGGTGTGATCACGCTGATCGGCGCGCTGGTCTATGCGGAGCTTGCGGCGGCCTATCCCTCGACCGGAGGGGAATATCATTTCCTCACTCGCGCCTACGGCAACGATGTTGGCCTGCTGTTCGCCTGGGCGCGCACCACGGTGATCCAGACCGGCGCGATTGCCGCCGTTGCGTTCGTGTTCGGCGATTACGCGCAGCAGCTCTGGCCGCTTGGCCTGTATGGGCCTTCGATCTATGCGGCGGCGTCATTGGTCTTCCTGACGCTGATCAATCTGGCCGGCACCTACCAGAGCAAGAATGCGCAGATCGTCTTCACCATTCTCGAGGTCGGCGCGCTCCTGTTCGTCTCGTTCGTCGGATTTGCGCTGGCGAGCCCCGCGCCGTCGGCAGCGGTCGCTCCGGCGGCGAGCGGCGGCGCGCTCGGCCTCGCCATTGTCTTCATCCTGTTCACTTACGGCGGCTGGAACGAGGCGGCCTATCTCTCAAAGGACGTGCGCGACGCCCACCGCAACATGGTGCGCATCCTGATCGTCGGTACGCTGACCGTGACGGCGCTCTATCTGTTGATCAACCTCGCCTATTTGAACGTTCTCGGCCTTGAAGGCATGCGCAAGAGCCCGGCCATTGCCGCCGACCTGATGCGCGCGGGATTGGGCGCGACCGGCGCCGTCCTGCTCAGCCTGTTCGTGTGCTGCGCGGCACTGAGCACGATCAACGCCAGCATCTTCACCGGCGCGCGAATCTATCACGCGCTGGGCGAGGATTTGGCCGTGCGCTCGCTGAGCTTTTGGAGCGGCTCCGGCAACAATCCGCGCAACGCAATCTACACCCAGAGTGCGATTGCACTGGCGCTGATCGGCTTCGGCGCCACCACCAAGGAAGGTTTCGAGGCGATGGTGAACTACACCGCGCCGGTGTTCTGGTTCTTCCTGTTCCTGGTCGGGGTCTCGTCGATCATCCTGCGCCAGCGCGAGCCGAACCACGAGCGGCCGTTCCGCATGCCGCTCTATCCGATCACGCCGGCCCTGTTCTGCCTGACGTGTCTCTATCTGCTCTATTCAAGCATTGCCTATGCGGGACGCGGCGCGCTGGTGGGCGTCGCCGTGCTGCTGCTCGGCATTCCGCTGCTGCTGGTCGCCCGCGCGAAGGCCAGGGCCTAGGCAAAAAGAAGCGGCCGCTGCGTTTCCGCGGCGGCCGCTGATCTTTCGATCTCCCTAAGAACTTAGCTCTTCGTAGCGCGCCAGGTGCCTTCCATCGCGTTGCCGCTCACCTTGCCGGTGAACTGCGTGCCATCGACCGTGAAGGTGATCTGGTCGCCATTCATCTTGCCGTTGGCAATCGGGGCAGAGACGCTGCCGTTGCGCAGCGTGCCGGTGATTACCTGATACTTCTGCTCGAGCTTGAGTTCGCCCTGCGGCAGCTTCCACGTGCCCGCCACCTTGGCGGGAACGATCCAGAAGTTGGCCTTGCAGTACGAGGTGCAGCCGTCGACCGCGGTGGCAACCTCGTCCGGCGTCCAGTCGCCCATGTCAAAGGTGTTCGACACGATGCGGGTGCCCGGCTTCATGTCGAGGATCTTCGGGCGAAGCCGCAGGTTGATGTCCGGCAGCAGGAACATCGTGATCACGGTGGCCTTCGAGAAGTCGGTCTCGAACAGGTCGGCCTTCATGAACTGCGCCTTCTCGCCGATATTTTCCTTGGCGGCGGTGCGCTTGGAGAGTTCGACCATGTCGGGGTTGTATTCGATGCCCTGCGCCGTGGCGCCGCGCTTGGCCGCGGTGATGACGGTGCGGCCATCGCCGGAGCCGAGGTCATACACGGTGTCGGCCGCGGTGACCTTGGCCATGTCCAGCATCTTGTCGACCAGCGCCTGCGGCGTCGGCACCCAGATCACGTCCTTGCCGGCCTGACCGACCTGCGGCTCGAACGCCTTGTCTTGTGCCTTTTCTTGCGCGGTCGCGACATTGAGCGACAGCAGGACCGCCAGGGATGCCGCGGCCGCGGGCCGGGAAAACGATTGCAACAAACTCATACCTTTCCTCCGATGAAGGCGCGACGGGCGCCAGAATTGACGATCAGGGCCGGGACTTTAGCGAGCCGGCCGGTTGTTGTCAGTAACGTACGGGTGAGGGAATGGCTGCATCGCCCCGCGGTTTCTGAGGAATAAAATTGGACTTCGGGAATGGCCCTGGGGATGGGCTTGCGCCCCGGATCGCGCCTTCCTAGTTACGGTTCACGTTCAACAGCCAGGGCCGGGTCATGGACCCTCTGAAGCTGATCGCGCTTGATGGCGACGACATGCAGGTGGTGTCCGCCCATCTGCAGGACGCGCTGGTGCGCACCGCCGACATCCGCTGGCGCCCCGCCGAAAAACGGGTGGTGGTCGCGCTCAATCGCTTCGATTGGGAATCGGCCAATGGCGACAGCCCGCAGTTCCGGCGCTGCCAGTCGGCCTTGCGGTTCGAGCGGGTGCTGTCCTGCAAGTGCCGCAACGTCGATTGCGACAAGAGCAAAAGCGAGGCGCTGAACCTGCTGGCGGTGGCGTTCTCCGAGACGGACTCACCGGGGGGCGTGGTGATACTGACCTTCTCGGGTGGTGTGGCGCTGCGGCTCGAAGTCGAGTGCCTGGAGGCCGAATTGGCCGATCTTGGACCGGCCTGGGGCGCTGAAATCTGCCCGGATCATTTCCAAGATTCTCAGCTCCAGGACGCCGGGACCCCGAACCGCTCGCGACAGGGTTGACGCGCCCGCGGCCGCGCGCCATTCCCCTTGGACCGGGGCCTGTGACCCGGCCGGACCGCGCAATGCCCATCCGTCTCGACAGCCAATCCGCCGACTTCAACGCGCGCTTTGCTGCGCTGCTCGCCACCAAGCGCGAGACCGCGGACGACGTCGAGCAGAGCGTGCGCGGCATCATCGCCGACGTGCGTGCGCGGGGCGATCAAGCGCTGATCGAGCTGACCAGGAAGTTCGACCGGGTCGATCTCGGCACGATCGGCCTGCGTGTGTCCGCGGCCGAGCTGGATCAGGCGGCGGCAGCCTGCAATCGCCGCGCAATCGATGCGCTGGCCTTGGCGCGCGATCGCATCGAGGCCTATCACCGGCGGCAGAAGCCGTCCGACGACCGCTTCATCGATCCGCTCGGCGTCGAGCTTGGCCATCGCTGGACCGCGATCGAGGCGGTCGGGCTTTATGTGCCGGGTGGCACCGCGGCCTATCCGTCGTCGGTGCTGATGAACGCGGTGCCGGCCAAGGTCGCCGGCTGCGAGCGTCTCGTCATGGTGGTGCCGGCGCCGGATGGCAAGCTGGCGCCGTTGGTGCTTGCCGCGGCGAAGCTCGCGGGTGTCGACGAGGTCTATCGGATCGGCGGAGCGCAGGCGGTGGCGGCGCTGGCGTACGGCACGCAGACCATAAAGCCGGTGGCGAAGATCGTCGGGCCCGGCAACGCCTATGTGGCTGCGGCGAAGCGGCTGGTGTTCGGCGCCGTCGGCATCGACATGATTGCCGGTCCGTCGGAGGTGCTGATCCTGGCCGACAAGGACGGCAATTCCGATTGGATCGCCGCCGATCTGCTGGCGCAGGCCGAGCATGACACCGCCGCGCAATCGATCCTGATCACGGACGACGCCAAGCTTGCGGATTCGGTGGAGAAGGCTGTGACCGCGCAGCTCTCCACGCTGCCGCGAGGCGCGGTGGCGGGAGCGTCGTGGCGCGACTATGGCGCCATCATCGTGGTCAAGAGGCTCGACGACGCGATCCCGCTGGTCGATGCGATTGCGCCGGAGCATCTCGAGATCGAGACGCACGATCCTGAAAGGCTCGCCGGGAAGATCCGCAACGCCGGCGCGATCTTCCTTGGCGCCCACACGCCGGAGGCGATCGGCGACTATGTTGCCGGCTCCAACCATGTGCTGCCGACCGCGCGCTCGGCGCGCTTCTCGTCGGGGCTTGGTGTGCTCGATTTCATGAAACGCACCTCGCTGCTCAAGTGCGGCCCGGAGCAGCTGGCGGCGCTCGGGCCCGATGCGATCGCGCTGGGCGAGGCCGAGGGGCTCGACGCGCACGCCCGCTCGGTGGCGATCCGCCTCAACCAGCGATGAGTCCGGCCAAGCCAGCCGACAAGAACCGCCTGGTCGCGGTGACGCTCGACCAGGAATCGATCGGCAGCTCCAGCCGCGACGTCGAGCACGAGCGCGCGGTCGCGATCTACGACCTGATCGAGGAAAACTCGTTCGCACCGGCCGGCCACAAGGGCGGACCTTACGCGCTGCATCTCAGCCTTGCCGACAACCGCCTGGTGTTCGACATCAAGCTCGCCGACGGCGCGCCGGTGGTGGAGCACCATCTTTCGATCAGCCGCTTTCGCAAGATCGTGAAGGACTACTTCCTGATCTGCGACAGCTACTACGCGGCGATCCGCACCGCGACCCCTGACAAGATCGAAGCGATCGATATGGGCCGTCGTGGTCTGCACGACGAGGGCTCGCGGATCCTGCAGGACAGCGTAAAGGGCAAGGTGGATGTCGATTTCGACACCGCGCGCCGCCTGTTCACGCTGATCTGCGTGCTGCACTGGAAGGGCTGAGCGCATGATCCCGAAAAGTGGGAACCGGTTTCCCGCCTGCGCAAAGCCCTGGCACAGTTTCCCATTCAGGTCTGATGCTTCGGCGGGCGAAGGCAGGTCGGGAAAGATCATGCGCAAAGTCGAATGAGCATGGCCACGCCGCCGCGCAACACGAAACCGCACGCGGTGCTGTTCGCCTGCGGCCTCAACTCGGTGCGCTCGCCGATGGCGGCGGGATTGTTCAAGCGGCTGGTCGGCCCGAACACCTACGTCGCCTCGGCCGGCGTGCGCAAGGATGAGCTCGACGCCTTCGCGGTCGCGGCGCTCGAGGAGATCGGCGTCGACATCGCCAAGCACCGCCCGATGACGTTCGAGGACCTGGACGAATGGGAGGGCCTCAACTTCGACCTGATCGTCACGCTGGCCCCGGAGGCGCACCACAAGGCGCTGGAGCTGACCCGCACCATGGCGACCGACGTGGAATACTGGCCGACTGTGGACCCGACCGCGGTCGAGGGCAGCCGCGAACAGCGGCTCAACGCCTACCGGGAGGTGCGCGACCAATTGAGCGCCCGGATCAGGGCGCGGTTCGGCTGGAAGCCGGGCGGGAATGAGTAGAGCCGGCCATTGTCCGGCGGCATTCTTTACGCTATCCGCGTGCGGACCCCGTCGCAATCCTGCCAAGCCCCCAAAAATGCTCATCGGCCGCCCCAAATTCGTCCTTGCCTCCGGTTCGCCGCGCCGGCTCATCCTGGTCAACCAGATCGGTAT
The DNA here is from genome assembly GCA_963814215.1 of uncultured Alphaproteobacteria bacterium. Taxonomy (GTDB): domain Bacteria; phylum Pseudomonadota; class Alphaproteobacteria; order Rhizobiales; family Xanthobacteraceae; genus Z2-YC6860. The sequence continues at coordinate 211,912 of CAWFCM010000031.1, forward strand.
CGAGCCCGATGCGCTACGGCCCGCCGACATCGACGAGATGCCGCAGAAGGGCGAACTGCCGCGGGCCTGCTCCAACCGGCTGGCCCGCGCCAAGGCCGAGACCGCGCTTGCCGCGGTGAAGCTCGATGACGAACTGACCGGCTCCTACATCCTCGCCGCCGACACGGTGGTGGCGGTCGGCCGCCGCATCCTGCCGAAGGCCGATCTGCTTGACGAGGCGGCGCAATGTCTGCGGCTTCTCTCCGGCCGCAACCATCGCGTCCACACCTCGATCTGCCTGGTGACGCCGAAGGAAGCGTTCCGCCAGCGGCTGGTCGAGACGCGGGTGCGCTTCAAGCGGCTGTCGGAGACCGACATCGAGGCCTATCTCGCGTCAGGCGAATGGCGTGGCAAGGCCGGCGGCTACGCCGCGCAGGGGCTCGCCGGCAGCTTCATCGTCAAGATCGTCGGCTCGTACACCAACATCGTCGGCCTGCCGCTTTACGAGACCGCGTCGCTGCTGTCTGGCGAAGGCTACCCGATCCATTTCGGCTGGCTGAACGCGGTGTGATTGCGGCACAAGTCTTGATCCGTCATCCTGAGGCGCGAGCCATAAGCGCGTTCACGCGCGTCTTCGACGCGCTATGGCGAGCCTCGAAGGATGGACGGCCCGGCACTTAGAACATGATGGCCAATTCATCCTTCGAGGCCCGCCTTCGGCGGGCACCTCAGGATGACGGGGATAGGTTGGTGCGGCCATGAATCTCGCGCTTTATCTCGAGCGTGCGGGGAGGGAGGGCGGCGACCGCCCGGCGCTCGGTCTGGGCACGCGCATATTGCGCAATTACGGCGATGTGGCGGGCCGCGTTGCCCGTCTCGCCGGCGCGTTGCAGGCGATGGGCCTCAAGCCGGGCGAGCGTGTCGCCATCGCTGCAAAGAACAGTCCGGATTACGTCGAGGTTCTCTACGCAATCTGGCACGCCGGCCTCGCCGCGGTGCCGGCCAACGCCAAGCTGCACGGCGCGGAGCTTGGCTACATTTTCGAACAGTCCGGCGCGCGGGTTTGCTTCGCGTCGCCGGATGTCGAAAGCGCCATCGCGGCTCATGCGCCGAAGCCGCTCGAGCGGCTGATTTCGATCGGTGGCGCGGAGTACGAGCGGTTGCTGGCGCACGATGCCGCCGCGGTCGTGCCACGCGCGCCCGACGATCTCGCCTGGCTGTTCTACACCTCAGGCACGACCGGCCGGCCGAAGGGCGCGATGCTCACCCACAAGGTGCTGGCTGCCGCGAGCAATGCCTACCTGAGCGAAGTCGACACGGTCGCGCCCGGCGATCCGATCCTGCATGCCGCGCCGATGAGCCACGGCTCCGGCCTCTACATGATGGCGTATGTGATGCGGCGCGGCGTCAACGTGGTGGCGGAGTCGGGCAGCTTTGAGCCGGAGGAAATCTTTGCCCAGTTCCGCGCCTGGCCGCGCACCTCGATGTTCGCCGCGCCGACCATGGTGAAGCGGCTGGTGGAGTGCGCGGCCGAATGTCCGAGCGAGAACATCCGCACCATCGTATGGGGCGGCGCACCGATGTACGCCGAGGATGCGCTCAAGGCGCTCGACCGGTTCGGTCCGCGGCTCGCGCAAATTTACGGCCTGGGCGAATCCCCCATGACCATCACCGTGCTGTCGAAGCGGGACATTGTCGCGCGCGAGCATCCACGATGGTTGGAGCGCCTGACCTCCGCCGGGCGGCCTTTCTCAAGCGTGGAGGTCAAGATCGTCGATGAGCAGGACCGCGCGTTGCCCGCCGGCGAGCCGGGTGAAATCCTGTGCCGCGGCGATGCGGTGATGACGGGCTATTGGCAGAACCCGGAAGCGAGCGCCGCGACGCTCCGGGACGGCTTCCTGCACACCGGCGACATCGGCGCCTTCGACACCGACGGCTACCTCACGCTCAAGGATCGCTCCAAGGACATGATCATCTCCGGCGGCTCGAACATCTATCCGCGCGAGGTGGAGGAGGTGCTGCTCAAGCACGCCGGCGTGCGCGAGGTCTCGGTGATCGGCCGTCCGGATCGCGAATGGGGCGAGGTGGTGGTCGCCTATGTGGTCGGCGACGCCCAACAGGCCGAGCTCGACGCGTTGTGCCTCTCCTCGATTGCGCGCTTCAAGCGGCCCAAGCACTATGTGTTCATCGACGCCTTGCCGAAAAACAACTACGGCAAGGTTCTCAAGACCGATCTGCGGACGCGCGACGCGGCGAACGCACCTCGCGAAGCGCAGAGATGAAGACTGGCTAAGGTCATGTCCGAAACCGCCAAATGCCCGATCTGCGGCAAGCCCACGGTGCAGCAGAACCAGCCGTTCTGCTCCAAGCGCTGCGCCGACGTCGATCTCAATCGCTGGCTTTCCGGCACCTATGCCGTTCCCGTGGTCGAGGAAGAGGATGAAGACGGGACGGCGCAAAGTGGCGAGGCGGGGGAGCGAGAACGGTGACCGGCGTCATTCCGGGGTGCGAGCGAAGCTCGCGAACCCGGAATCCATAACCACCATCGGGAGTATGGATTCCGGGTCCGCGCTTACGCGCGTCCCGGAATGACGGCGTTGTGGGCTGCTGCGCCATTGCCGCTGTAACGTCGCCTCTCTAAGCTTGGCCAAAGCAAAGCCCGAGAGTTGAATCCATGCTGGACCGTCGCGAACTTCTGGAGCTTGCGGGCGCGTCGGCGCTCGCTTCCATGCTGCCGGCGGGCATTGCATCGGCGCAGCAGGCCAATTGGCCCAACCGCTTCGTCCGCCTGATCGTGCCGTTCCCGCCCGGCGGCGGTACCGATGCGATCGCCCGCGTCATGTCGGCGAAGCTCTCCGAAATGTGGGGGCACCAGCTTGTGGTGGAGAACCGCGGCGGCGCCAACACCAACATCGGTTCGGAGATCGTCGCGCGCGCGGAGCCGGACGGCTACACCATGATGCTGCACTCGATGCCGCTTGCGGTGAACAAGTTCCTGTTCGACAAGCTGCCATACGACCCGATCGCGGACTTCGCGCCGGTCAGCCTGATCTGCGACTATCCCAATGTGATGGCGGTGCCGGCCAACTCGCCGTCGAAGACGGTGCGGGAGTTCATCGCGCGGGCCAAGGCCGATCCCGGCAAGCTGACCTATGCGTCGTCCGGCCACGGCACGTCGGTGCATCTCTCCGGCGAGCTGTTCAAGCGACTGGCCAAGGTCGACATGCTGCATGTGCCTTATCGCGGCGCCGGGCCGGCGCTGAACGATCTGATTCCCGGCCGCGTCGACGTGATGTTCAACAACATCGGCGCGGTGATGCCGCTGATCCAGACCGGCAAGCTGCGCGCGCTTGGCGTCACCACGCTGAAGCGGGCCAACGCGCTGCCCGAAGTGCCGCCGATCGCGGAGGAGGGCTTGCCGGCTTTTGACGTGTCGGCCTGGTACATTTTCATAGCGCCGGCCAAGACGCCGCAGCCGATCATCCGCAAGTTCCACGCTGACACCGTCAAGGCGCTGGCCGATCCGGCGATCAAGGCGCGGCTGGAGCAACTCGGCGTGGTGATCGTCGGGTCGAGCCCGGAAGAGCTTGGCGCGCACCTCAAGCGCGAAATGGACAAGTGGGGCGTGATCATCAAAGAGGCCGGAATCAAGGGCGAGGGATGAGGCCCAGCGGGCCATCCCCGATCCTGGACAGGCCGGAATTGAGCCTTTATAACCGCCGCGCTCTGCACAAAGCCCGCCACTGGCGGGCTTCGGCGCCCAGGTAGCTCAGTTGGTAGAGCATGCGATTGAAAATCGCAGTGTCGGTGGTTCGATTCCGCCCCTGGGCACCATCTCGACAATGGCCCTTTGATCGGTCGTCATTTTTTGCGCTTTCTGTCAACCTTTGCGTCGGGTTGACAGTTGGGTGTTCGCATCTTGTTCATCGCCGCGACCGCCAGCCGAGTCTGATCGGCGGCTTTGGTGTACCTGACAATCTCGCGCAGCGATGCGTGTCCGGTGATCGCCGCGATTTCGTTCGCGGTGCATCCGCCTTCTGCCAGACAACGCGCCGCCGCCTTGCGCAGCCCGTGCGCCGAACAATTCGGCAGGCCCGCTTCGTCGCAGCGTTCGCGGAACCAATTTCCGAAACCCGCCGACGTGAACGGCTTGCCGAATGCCGTGGTGAGAAACGTCAGGTGCTCGGTCGGCGTGGCCTCGATGATCGCCTGCAAGGCCGGGTGTATCGGGATCGTCAATGCCGCACCGGTCTTGATTTGACGGACGCGGATCGCGCCGTTCTTGTCGATGTGCTGCTTGCCCATTGTCACCACGTCGGAGCGCCGTTGTCCGGTGTAGAGCAGCAGCGCCAGCGCCAGCCTTGCCTTGGTGCCGATGGGATGTCGTGCCTCGAACTGCGCGACCTCGGCATCCGTCCAACTGTGGGAACCGTCGCCTTGGGTCGGGATCGTTTTCACATCGCGAGTCGGATCATCGGGCCGCATCCCGGTCTCGACCGCATGCCGCATCATCGCCCGCAGAACCTTGCGCAGCAGGTTCGCGCTCTCCGGCTTCTCGGCTTTCGCCGCCATCAGCGCCACCACATGCTCACGTCGTAGCGTTGTCGCGCTCTTGCTGCCGATCTCGTCGCCGTTCTTGTCCTTCGACTTGCACAGCCGTTCGATGGCGTTGTTGTAGACGCCTCTGGTCGAAGACTTCATGGTCAGGTAGGCGGTCGAGGCGAAGTAGGATGCCGCCAACGCGGCGAAGCTGCCTTGCTTCGCCCTCGGTGCGACGATCACTTGAGGCGGCTGCCCTGCCATCGCGGCGGAATAGGCGGCCATGAATTCCGGCGACCACGGCAGACCCGGCAACATCACTCGCTTGAAACTGGTGCGGCGAAAGTAGAACCGCGCATGACCGTTACGGTCGATGAAGCCTTGCACGAATTTCGGTGGTCGTCTCATCATTGCAGCACGCTGTCCCATTCGTCGCTGTCGTTGTGGTCTGGCGTGGTCACGTGGTCCGGCTTGCCGGTGGCGAAGCTGATGGTGCCGTCCGGTCTGAAGTCGAAGCGCGCGACCTCGATGCCTGCCCGCTTCGCCTGCCGTGCGATGCCTGACAGTGTCGGCCTGCGCTTGCGCTTCACCCGCTCCGTCGGCTCCGTATCTTGGACGTCACCGACGACGATGTCGGTGGGCATCAGCCGCTGCAGCAGATCGGAGTCGAACAGATGGGGGAACGAAGACCGCGCCCGCTGTCGCGCTTCATCCCTCATCCGACGATACAGCGACGGGTTATCCATCATCCGCCGCAACGGCGACGGCGGGCTTGCTGCTCGCGCCGCACGGAGTTGGTCGGTTAGCCGCGTGATCGCATCTGGCACGGTGTCGAGTCTCATGGTCATTTGCTCTTTCGCGGAGTTGTCGTGACAGTGCCGGTCTTGCGACCGTCAGCGTCATAGAACGTCCTCGTGTTGCCGCTGACCGTCGCGCGGCCCGTGACGCGGCCATCGCGTCCGTAGAATGTGGTCGAACCTCGGCTGTCGGTGGTCGTGCGACCGGTGACCTTGCCACCGCTTCCGTAGATCGTGTGCGACTGCGACTGCGCCGTCGCAGCGGTCGGCATGAGCAACGCGATGGCGAGACATGCCATCGCCATTGCGCCGGTCTGTCGGCTAGTCTTGGGCGGCATGGTCTGCGGCCTCCTGCCGCTTGCCGTGAAGGCGGGTTCGCCCTTTGCAGAGAGGCGGCGTCCTGCAATAGCTCCCACATGCGCAGCCGCTAGCGATCTGCTGGACCGCCTCCGGCCGTGATGGTTTTTCACAACGCCATCGACCTGCAACTTGGGCAGCACCCTGCCAACGGGGCCGACCTCGACCTTCCGCCCGCAGTGGGCGCAGGCGATGATCTTGGGGCGTCGGTCGTCGTCGGCCATGGTCCCGCGCTTATTTGCTGTGAGGAATATTAATGGAACCGCCCGGCTCGGTCCAGAGCGCCACAATAGGTAGTCTTTCGACATTGCCGGACGCACCAGCGGTTGAGGCTGGCCGTTTGACAGGCGGCGTGTCCGT
>CAWFCM010000032.1:0-27695 GCA_963814215.1 uncultured Alphaproteobacteria bacterium
AACATCTGGCATTTCTACGATGGCTTGCCGCCTGTTGACCGGCTGCCACGGCGCCTGGAAGGCATTCCGGGTCTGACGATGTACTACAATCCCAACTGGGTCGCGCAGCTTTATGGCGTGGTCTGTGTCGGCACGGTTGCGGCGGCGACGCAGCAAGGGGCTCGCCGAAGCGCAATCGCGCTCATGGCTCTGTCAGCCATCATCCTGTTCGTGTGCGTGATACTGACCCAAACCCGCAGCGTATTAATTGGAGTTGTAGCCGGGATTGCCATCGTCATTACGCTGCTGCCCAACCAAACCCTAATGCAGCGTGCAATCCAGATTGTCGTGATCGCCGCCGCCGCTTTGGCTAGCGTGCCGTTTATCGAAATTCTGGTATCCCGAGGTGATCCATATCGGTTGGCCTTCTGGCAAGCCTATCTTAGCCACGTCGATGCGCATCCTTGGGCCGGCGCCGGGCTGTCAGCTCAAATCATAGCGAAAGCGCCTGACGGGTCTGAAACGACTCATCCGCACAATATCATCTATCACGCACTGCTTAGAGGCGGAGTTTTGGCTTTGGGAGCGCTGATCGGGCTTCTGACGGTGACCGGCTTGCAAGCGGTTCGCGCCTGGCAGATCACAGGTTGGGCAATCTATCCAGCCCTGATCGTTGCGGCATTGCTTCCACTACAACTTGAATTCACTGTCGTGGTGGGCACGTCGGTAGGCTGGGATTGGCTTGTGCTCTGGATGCCGATCGGGCTGTGTCTCGGTGCCAGCCTGCCTCCTACTCCCCCGCCCAGCGAAGGGTCGGCGCTTTCGTGATGTTATCGCCGAAGGTTGCACCTATGAGTGCCGCGTAAAGGAAGCTTCGGACAAAGCACATAACAAAGATCTTTCGAAGGTCGTTGCGGCAACTGGCCGCCTGCATCATGGAAGTCAAGGGCTTCGACCGTGGTGACGTGTTATCGATGAGGACAATCGTTGCCCGCTCAATAACTCGCTTGTCCACCAGCAACGGGCGACAGTCTGGTGGTCAATGGAAAATACCAACCCGCAGGGCGTTGGCGATTTCCCTAAAAAGCTGAGCAGCGCATATACTTCGATTATCAGAGGTATCGGTGAGATGACGCCGACAGAATTGCTCATCGAAGCGCGAAAGCTGATCGAGGCCCCGGAACGTTGGTGCCAGGCCCAGTTTGCTTACACAGCGGATGACCGCCCCACCCACGCGGCGGATATCACGGCCTGCAAATGGTGCATGGACGGTGCGATTCATAAGGTCACTGCCCAGAGGCGCATTCCTGCAAAGGTTCGCGATGAGTGCTGGAAACGGCTTGCGGCTGCCGTAGAGCACTTCGGCCCCTTTGCGACCAGCAACATTGTTTCCGAATTCAACGACACGCACGATCATTCCGCGGTGCTGCGAGCCTACGACCGCGCTATCGCGGCGGCCCGCCTCATGGCGGGTCGACCCGACAGGTGAGGTTTGCGATCCCCGGCTGCGCCGAATCGGTCTTCGGGGCATGCTGGCGCGGGAACGCTCATCGAATATGTGCTGAACGGTTTGAGCCATCGACCTGACGCCATCCACGCATTCGCTTCGACAAAAGCCCGCCGGGCACGCCTCCGGCGGGGTCTATCTCAGTGGAGCACTCGCAGCCCGCTCGATGGGGCGAACCGAACCAACAGGCTCTTTCATCGCGATCGGCGTCGACGTCAGCGTGTCATCAGGCCGGTGCGAGCGAGGTCGTTCGGTTGAGCGAATGCTCCCACAAGCCTTTGGCCAATCTCCAGGGGGATCGACGCTGCGATCCCACGCCTCCCCAGACCACAGCGATATATGAGAATCTCCTGCGGGCCAGCTCAACGTTCCTGGGTCGGTGTCAATCGGGAGAAAATGCTTCAGACGACTTCCAGCTATCTCGAGGCATTCGATATCGTCGGCCCGAGTGGCGTCGCTGCAACGTACTCAATGTAAAGACTATCTGACGAACCTGGCGCCAGAGCGCGACCTCGTAACGGCTGATCCTTTCGAAGGCGCCGTTGAGGTCCTCGAGCCCCATGAAACGCTGGGCAAGCAATAATTGCATGTCGATCGAAAGCGCCGACCCGTTGGGGCGATTGTCACTGGGAATATCCCAGGCTGTCTCACGATTCGCGCGTTCCGCTCGATTTGACAACGGGTTAGTCGGTGACTGAACAATCCGAACCACCGCATTGGGCGTCTCAGATCGCAGTCCCGTACCAGGCAGGCATTGTTCATGCTCAGCCGAGCTGGCGCTGCCGATCTGGAATAGACCGGTTTCGATTGAGGTCGCCCGCCGCAGCCGCCACAGCAAGCTGGCGAGCCGCAAGATTAGTTCGCGTTCTACAGCAGTCTCCGCATCAAAACCCGCGGCCACGGCTTCCTCGAACGCCTGATAATCCTCAGCATCTTCTAGCGGTTCAATGACGGTCTCGGCAGTTAAGCCGTGACGAACCGCATTGCGGGAGGCGCGCTCTTTGCCGGCCTCGGTTCTGGGGCCTGTGCTGCTTTGAGCATTGCGCCGATTGGCTTCGATTTGTTTGAGAGTTGTCATCGGCGTTGCTCAGCGGATTGGGTTCGTTTCGCCTAGATTGCCACTCGGATCTGCCGCCGCCGCCACTGTGGCAGCCCCGTCGGGGACAGAGACAGGTGCGCTGATCTTCGCGGGCTCCATGTTTGCCGGTATCGGCAGCGGATGAGACCGGGTCCAAAGTTTGTAGGCGATAGCCATGGGATCCAGGCCCAATTGCGCCCACCACACCGGTTCTTTGGCATTTCGATGCACTTCGCGATGGTGGGTTCGGCAGAGCGGCACCGTAAATTCGTCGCTGACTTTGCGGCCGAGCGCCCGGGGCTGGGCGAAGCGCAGGTGATGGGCGTCGGACGGCTGCCGCGCGCATACCAAGCACGGCTGGGCGGACACAAATTGCCGATGGTTTTTGTCACGCAGTCGGCGCGGTTTGGGATTGACAGCGAGACTTTCAAAATCGACCGCGGGAGCTGACTGCACGTGGATAGCTTCGGTCCGAGGCTCGGATTGGCTTAATTTGGTTTGCTTTTCGCCAAACGCGACTTCGACGAGCGCAGCATCGGCACTCGACAGGGTGTTCTTGGCTGTTAAGCCACGAAGCGCCCAGTCGTCGATCTGCTCGCTAGAGCCAAGAGCTGCTATCTCACCGAGTAGCTGATCGCGGAGGGTGGCGGACGCGTCGGCGTCCAGGATCGGTTTTGCGAGAGGAATGCTGGATCTTCGCGGCGGCCTGGAGGTGGCGATTGCGGTTGTGGCGGCCGCAGACGCGTGTCCATTACCCGACCGCCCGCTGGCGGCCGATTGGGGAGCGATCCCAACCTCGCCTTTGAGCTCCAGAGTTGGCAGGTCGGGTGCATCGAGGTCGTCCTCCCCGGCGATCCCCACCAGCGTGAACAGGGCATAGCGCCGGGCATAGGTGAGGGCGGCGCCCATTCGGTGCGGCGCGGCCGTCTCGGAGACCGGGCAGACCGGCCAGTCGGAGGACATCCATTCCCCGGAGGAATGCGCCAGCATGGTGGTCAGCTGGATGAAGCCTGCTTCCTTTTCGATAGCCGTGGTCTGAACCACTGCAATCTCATGCTGACCGAGACACTTCCGGACGATCTCCAGGCCCGCCGATAGCGGGGCATAGCGGAACGTCCTGTCCGCCTCCCGCGGAAACAGTGCAGGAATGGTCGCGGTCAGCGACTTCGTCGGGTTGGTCAGTTCGGCCTGGGCCTTGGCCAGGGCACCTGCAATCGCGCCAATGGTCTCGCTAGAGCGCTGCATGGCTTGCCTCCGCATCGAGCAGATCGAAGCTGACCGCGCCGGATTTGGAGCGCTTGGCCCGAATGCCATGGCCGGTCGCCTCCTTGGCATCCTCCGGCATCAAGCTCTTGAGCTCTGACTTGGATTTCTCGTGCTCCAGATGCGCCCCTCGGGTGCTCCGAAACAGATTGGCGAACTCCGCCCAGGCATTCGATGCGCTCATGTCGACGATCCGGACGGCCTCGATCCGCGGTCGGGGCGGCTCGATGCCGAACAGGCGCGGCGGCTCGCCGGTCTCAACACAGCGCCAGAACTTCTTTTCCGCCGTCAGCAGCAGGTGCTGGTAGAGCGGGTCGGCGGAGAGGGTGATTTCCACCCATTTGCCGCCACCGGTGATGATTGAAAGCACCCCTGCCTTGGCATTGGTGACCCACATGTTGTGCTGCAGCTGCGGCATATACTTTTCGGCCGCACCCTCCTCGGAGAAGCTCCAAGGCAGCATGAACTTGGCCTCAAAGACGGCTCCGGTTCCTTCGATCCGGCCGTCGAGGGTCGCCGCCAGATAGCGGACCAGGGGATGCCGGACCCGTTTCTGGACGTCGATGACCACCTGCCCGGTGTTTCGCTCGTACCAATGCCGGTTGAGGTCTTCGGTCACCCGTCCGAGCTGGACAATGAGGTTGCCGGACAGGTCCTCGGGCTCGGCCTCGCCGCGCTTCTCCCGCCACAGCCGGAGCAGGGCCGCTTCGTCGGCCCCCATGATGATCCGGGCGTCGGAGCCGCCGATAAAGGACGGCGGTCGACGATACGGCTTGTCGACACTTCAGATTTCATGCTGAATCCCTCCTGTTGCTACAAATAAATCGTCATATGAACCCATATGTGTTGATTTAACACATATGGTTGAAAGTCTGCACGATGCTTATGACGAATATCCTGAGCGCGCAAATGAGAGCGGCTCGGGCGCTGCTTCGTTGGACTGCTGCGAGACCTGGCGAGCGCATCAGGGGTCAGCATCGCGACAATCCGACCGTGCGGAAGCAGCTCGACGGACACATTGCTGGAGCCAGCAGACTCTTGCCGATGCCACTGCCGGTATCGGTAGTCGCTGACGGTTGACGAATGCTGGAGGTCGGAACGCAGTTGAGGACGCACGGCGCTCGAGGTAACTAAGCGAGCTCGTCTGAAAGCGCCGGCGTCGAGTTCATCGACGAGAACGGCGGTGGCCCCGGTGTTAGGCTTCGAAAATCGGGAAAAGAAAAGCCCCGCAAATAAATCGATCCGGCGAAGGTCGCGTCGGACTTGAGCTACGACGATCAAGCGCCCGCAGACGGATCCACCGCTACGACGGTCAGGCGAAGGTCGTGGAAGCGAACGCTCCAGTTTGCTATATTTGTGTTATGAAACGCGACGAAGCCATAAGCCGATTGAAGCAGCACGAAACCGACTTAAAGCGGTTAGGCGTCGAACATCTCTATATGTTCGGCTCGACCGCGCGTGACGAGGCCGGGGACGATTCGGACGTTGACCTTTTTTTGATCATGAAAAAGGCAAGCTCGGTCTGTTCGAGCTGATGGACGTGAAGGAGCACGCCGCCCGCATCCTCGGCGGTAAGACTGATATCATGACGCGCAACAGTTTGCATCCCCGGTTAAGAAAGCGGATCGAAGAAGCCGCCGTGCTGATTTTTTGATGACCGAACGAATTGTCGCGCCACGTCTTGCTGATATCATAGAAGCGATCGAACGCATTCGTCGCGTATTGGATGGCGTGACTCTTGAAGCTTTCGAACAGAATTGGGAAAAGCGCTGGCTGGTTGAGCGCGGAATTGAAATTATTTCCGAAGCGAGTTGTCATCTCACGGACGACATAAAGGAACGACGACCCGAAATTCCGTGGCCAAAAGTAGCAGGGATCGGCAATGTTCTTCGTCATGCTTACGATCACGTCGCGCCAGATGTGCTTTGGAAGCTCGCACAAGACGATCTGGCGGAAATCGAAAAAGTTTGCCGTGAGGAGCTGGTCGTGGCTGAGGAGCGTGAGCGACACTAAAATTCAATCGATCGAGTTTGCAGCCGCGTCAGTGAAGTGATGCGTGGCAATTAGGGGTTCAGCGCGATGGTGCAGCGTCTGCGTGCGTGGATGCCTAAGGGCGAATGCCGCCACAGCTACCATGGACGGCAAATACGATAACGCCAATTTCCTCGACCGACCGCCAGCGCCGCTGTTCGGTCGACGGCAGCGCGTTGCGCTTGGTGCTAACCCGAAGATAAGAAACAACCTTTTAGTGATGCCCCGAAATGATTTCTTCCTTCGCTCGCCCAGCGTGCCGATCACCGACACCATGTGCCGGTAGCGCGGCGGCGCGTGTCAGGTGACCGGCGTTGCTCGTTGCTACCAGGCGAGCCGGAAGCCAGGCTTAGGAGGGAGCCGGGCGCTATCTGCCGGAGGGCGATCACCGGTGAGTTGATGAGCCGGAATTGAGAGCCGCGAACCGAGAGCCAGTTCGGAATTGAGCCGGAAGCGAGCCACTTGCACATCAGGCAGGCGGGGCGTCACGGGGCCCCTTAGCGCCAGCCGCTTACACATGGGGCAACGTATGCGGCCTGCAGAGCGCTACTTGCGAGGCGAGCGAACCAGTCTCAAATCAGGAGCCCCGAGCGGCTCCTTGACCGCCTCAACCGGCTTCTCGGTCTGCTCGATCGGCTTGATCCGCAGACTGACACACCGGACGCGTTCGATGCTCAGTTTGGCGCCTGTTGACTCTGGGCCTTCGCTCTCATGGCTCTCATTGATGTCGAGTGTGACCACTCGACCGAAAAGCGGGAGGAAGTATTTAGGATGTTTCCGCGCCACACTTTCCAAGTAGCCGACCCACCCGCCAGTGCCGCGGCCATCTGAGCCGACGCGATTGGCAGCCTCCAATATACCGTTGCGGATATCGAGTGTTGTGAGCTTATTGGGTACGCTCTTGGCGCGACGAGGAATTTCCGGTCGCGGCTGCCCGACCTGAAACGTGCCATTCGGATTGCGCGGCCGCTCCGCTTGGTCGCCCATCGGATCACCATAGTTTATCGCCACCGACTACTGTACACCGCTTCCGACTTTCAGGGTAGTTCAGCCAGTCTGGCAGCAGGCATTCCGCCGGGCTCAGAGCGTACTCGGACTTGGATAGAACTTGGGAGTCTGGCCTGCCGCACGCAGATGGCGGCCCGCCTGGGAAGGCCAAGGCGGGCCGCCCACCAGGGAAATAAATCGGTTACCGATTTCAGAAATCGGTGAGGGCGATTTCGCCGCTCCCACTGAACCATCGCTTCGAAAGCACGGAGGCGCAGGAATGCCACGAATGGCCGTGCTCAAAAGCTGAGGCAGTCGCGGGCAAGGAGCAGCGGCGATGACACCAATCTGAGGACTGCATTCCGTTCCAGGTCATGACGGCAAAGAGGGGCCGCGGCGCGTCGACGGCTATAGAGGAACGACAGCTAGGCTGATAATGCACCCACCGTATTACGAATGGAAGAAAACAATGACCCGGTCCTCGGACGGTATCGAACTGACGCTATTTTCGAAGCCGCAGCTGCTTATCACTGAATCGGCGGAAGAGTTTGCTGCGCTAAACGCAGCCTTGATGGAGGAGATCAAACCGCGCGGTACCATTGAGCGACTTTACGTCGACGATATTGCTGCGCTCGTTTGGGAAATTTTAAGACTGCGCCGATGCAAAGTTGCCATCGTCAATATCGCCTTCAAGCACGCGCTGTCGCATACTGTCTATCGCCTCGCAGGCGAGCCTCGAGGTGGGCACCCCCGAAAGGGAATGGTACGAGGCCATCATCGTCGACTGGTTTTCAAAGCCAGAGGCCAGAAAGGAAGTTTTGGAACTGCTCGCGGAATTTCGCCTCGATGAGTCTGCCATCGAGGCCGAAGCGATCCGAAGCGTGTTTTCGGAACTCGAGGTGCTGGACAAGATGCTGACATTGCAGGAGTCGCGCCGCAATAAGGCGCTTCGCTCGATTGCAGATTACCGGGACGGCTTTGCAAAGCAGGCACGCGAGGTCTCAAACCGGATCATTGAGGCGGACTCCGTGATCCAGCTGGAAAATCAAGCAGCCCGAAGATCGGCTTGACCATGACAACCGAGCGCCAGATTGCAGCGAACCGACTTAACGCCGGCAAAAGCACTGGACCTCGCTCGCGGGCCACTAAAAAACGTGCGAGCCGAAACGCCTATCGCCACGGCCTGAGCTTAAGCCTTACCTCAAGCGCGGCAATCGCAAAACGGCTTGACATGCTGGCCCGCAAAATCGCCGGTAACAGCAAGAATGAAATCATCCTCGAGCACGCCCGTGCCGCAGCGCATGCCGAACTCGATCTCGCACGCATTCGACAGGTCAAGGTAGCGCTGATCGAACGCGTGTCCGCGCTCGGGTCACTCGATACCCCTCAGGTTTTTGGCTCTGCGGCTCAAGGAATTCGCTATCTCAAATCGATATTGTCGGGCAGATCGCCACCCGCCCTGCCACAACGCATCGACCCCCTGGCCACAATGCCGACTGAGGAACCTGAACGCACGGCTGAAGCCGTACGCAGGACGTTGCCGGAACTGGCTAAGCTAGATCGATACGAAACCCGAGCCGCCGCTCAGCGCGACCGAGCGATCAGAGAGATCGTCAAAAAACGCAAGGGCGACCGCGATCACGGGAAGCTGTAAGCGCAAGTCGGCGAATTTCGACCTACCCCTAGTGCAACTAATGATACATGAATTAGGATTTTATTCACAGATCGGAAATTTCTGCAAAACGAACCCAATTATCTTGAATTATTTCAAACCCTTGCCGTTCGCAATAGTTTCAGCCGGCCGAGCCGTAACCATCTCATTGGCCTCATTGGGCCGCGGCAGGAACCCGCTCGCCACTTCACGATTTTGAGCGGTCAGTCCCTAATCTGCTATGCACCACCCATGAATCGCAGCCTCCGGCGCCCCAGCATGGTCACACCCAACTCTCCAGCAGGTAAGAAACCGGATCCAGGACAACCGCTGATCGATTCGGCTTTGCGCACACTGGATGCCGAAGCGGGCGGCGTGACCGCGCTGGCGGCAGCGATCCGCGGCTCGCTCGGCCAGAGCTTCGTCGCCGCCATCGAGCTGATCAAGAAGTGCCGCGGCCGCGTGCTGGTGACCGGCATGGGCAAGTCGGGCCACATCGGCCGCAAGATCTCGTCCACGCTGTCGTCGACCGGAACGCCGTCCTTCTTCGTTCACCCGAGCGAAGCGAGCCACGGCGATCTCGGCATGATCACCGCCGACGACGTGATCATGGCGCTGTCCTGGTCAGGCGAAACCGCTGAATTGAAAAACCTGATCGACTATTCGCGCCGCTTCCGCAGCCCGCTGATCGCCATCACGGCGGAGGCCGGCAGCACGCTTGGCAAGGCCGCCGACGTCGCGCTGGTGCTGCCGCAGGCGCGCGAGGCCTGCCCGCACAACCTTGCGCCCACCACGTCCTCGCTCATGCAACTGGCGCTGGGCGACGCGATCGCTATCGCGCTGCTCGAAAGCCGCGGCTTCACCGCGCTGGATTTCGGCCAGCTGCATCCCGGCGGACGGCTGGGCGCACTGCTCAAGTTCGCCCGCGACGTCATGCACACCGGGAGCGCCATGCCGCTCGCCAAGGCCGGCACGCGGATGTCGCAGGCGATCGTCGAGATGTCGCCAAGGGCTTCGGCTGCGTCGGCATCGCCGACGACAAGGGCCACCTGCTCGGCATTATCACCGACGGCGACCTGCGGCGTCACATGCGCCCCGATCTGCTTGAAGCCCGCGTCGAAGACGTGATGACGCGTGATCCCAAGACCGTGCGGCCCGATCAACTCGTCAGCGAGCTGCTCGAAATGCTGAACAGCACCAAGATCACCTCGGTGTTCGTCGTCGAGTCCGGCGTTCCCGTTGGCGTCGTGCACCTTCACGATCTGTTGCGTACCGGCGCCGCGTAACGCAACCGCGTACCGGGAGAACTGCATGACCGGTCGTGTCCTTGTCACGGGCGCCTCGGGATTCATCGGCCGCGCGCTGGTCGCGGACCTCGCCGCCGCCGGCCACCCGGTGCGCGCGGCGATGCGGCAGCCGGCGGATATTTTTGCGCGCTCGGTCGAGGTGGTCGCCGTTTCCGACTTGACGCGTCCGGTCGAATGGCGCGCGCTTCTCAAAGGCGTCGAGACCGTCGTGCATCTCGCCGGCATCGCGCATGCGGGACCGGAGATCGCCGAGCAGGCCTACGACCGGGTCAACCGCCTAGCGACTGCCGAGCTGGCCGAGACTGCCCAGCGCATGGGCGTGCAGCGCCTCGTCTTCGCGTCTTCGATCCGCGCGCAGTGCGGACCGGTTGCAAGCTCCGTGCTCGACGAATCCGCATGCGCCGCAGCCGACCGATGCCTATGGCCGCTCCAAGCTCGCCGCCGAGCAGGCGATCCGTGCGTCGAATGTGCCCTACACGATCCTGCGCCCGGTTCTGATCTACGGTCCCGGCGTCAAAGGCAATCTCGCGAGGCTAGCGCGGTGGGCGCGCAGTCCGTGGCCGCTGCCGTTCGGCTCGTTTTCAAACCGGCGCTCGATCCTGGGGCGCCAGAACCTGATCGAAGCCATCCACTTTTCGCTGCGCACGCCCGCCACCGTGGGCGAGACGTACGTGGTGGCCGATCCGGAGCCGTTGACGCTCGCGCAGATCATCGCGGCGTTGCGCGCCGGAGTAGGCCGCTCACCTGCGCTGCTGCCGATCCCGCGCGCGCCGATCGGCGCGGCACTCAAGGCGATCGGCAAGGCCGAGATCTGGGATCGGCTGGCCGGCGAACTTGTCGTGAACCCCGGCAAGCTCATGCGCGCCGGCTGGCAGCCGCCCGTCCGCAGCCCTGAAGGACTGGCGGCGATGGCTCGCGCCGATCGCAACGCCGAGCCAGTCCGGCTAGAAGTTGGTTCCGAGAGTTGAGTACTGTTCCTGATCGCAGCGGTCGATCATGATGCTGCGGCGCGTGTCGATCACGGCACGATCCCTGAAGAACACCGCGATAGTAATTCACCTGGCCGTTTGTCCATGCCGCGCGCAGGTCGCCCAGTCTCCGGGTTGAGGCGCGACGGAAATTTTCAGCTCGGCAATCTCGACGGGGGCGTTCGACACGTTTACCCAAGTGCGAACCGCATTCGCCGCAAGCGGCCGGTAAAATTGCTGAACCGTTTCATACGGATCGGACTGCCGGACCGGCACCGACACATCGAACAGCGGCCGGAGGAGCATCCGCTCAGCGTCAGCGCGGCACACGCAATGGCTATCCAGCACTGTCTCATAGAAAGCAACGCGCCTGCTGTCGTGAGCGAAGGTCCATCCTGCGATCCTTGACGTCAACCTCCGAATGATGGCTGTTTCGGGCGGACCCGCTCCGAAAGGTAAACGCTTGGCTGCAAGGCAAGGAATCCGCGCCCCTCGACCAGCGGCTTGCTCGACGAACTCACGCTGATCGCCTCGCAAGCCGCCGCCGCCATCCTGTCGGTGCCCGGCTCCGCGCTCGGGCTGCGGGACAAGGCGAACCGGTCCCCCGTTACTGCGGCGGACGAGGCGTCGGAGAAAATCATCCTCGATGGACTGTCGCGCCTGTTCCCTGAGGTTCCCGTCGTGTCGGAGGAGGCGGCAGCGCGTCCTGCCCCGGCCACGCTGGGCGAACGATTCTTTCTGATCGACCCGCTCGACGGCACCCGCGAGTTCATCGCCGGAGAGAACGAATACACCGTCAACATTGCGCTGATCGTTCGAGGCAACCCGATCGCCGGGATCATCGCGGCGCCGGCACTCGCAACCGTGTGGCGCGGCATCGCGGGTCGAGGCGCGGAGCGAATGAAGCTGCAGCCCGGCGCGTCTGTCGATCGAGCGACGGAGCAGACCGCGATCCGCACTCGTCCGAAGCCGCAGACAGGATTGGTTGCGATGACCAGCCGCTCCCATCCAGATCCCGCCACCGCCGCCTACCTCGACAAAATTGCAGGCGTACAGCGAAACGTCAGCGGATCGTCGTTGAAATTCTGTCGGATCGCGGAAGGCGCAGCCGACATCTATCCGCGGCTGGTGTCGCTGTCGGAGTGGGACATCGCCGCTGGCCATGCCCTGGTTGTCGCGGCCGGCGGCATGGTTACCACGCCCGACGGCCAGCCCCTCACCTATGGACGGGCCGATTTCCGCGCGCCACCATTCGTCGCCTGGGGCGCCGCGCCGGACTAACCG
The DNA here is from genome assembly GCA_963814215.1 of uncultured Alphaproteobacteria bacterium. Classification (GTDB taxonomy): domain Bacteria; phylum Pseudomonadota; class Alphaproteobacteria; order Rhizobiales; family Xanthobacteraceae; genus Z2-YC6860. The sequence goes on from CAWFCM010000032.1 coordinate 12,056, forward strand.
CAATCGCCTTGACGTCAACCGTCGAATAGTGGCGTTGTCCTGCATCATTCGCAGAGTGGCAGGATTGCGGACGCTCCAAAATGGAACTGAAAGAGCTTGAACTCCCAGGTGCCTACCTGCTCAACCCGAAGCGTTTTCGTGACGCCAGGGGATTTTTCGTCGAGAGCTACAACAAGAAGACGCTTGCGGCGCATGGTCTGAATTTCGACTTCGTTCAAGACAATGTTTCGCTGTCGGCCAGGACCGGCACGATTCGCGGTTTGCATTTCCAGTCGCCGCCGTCGGAGCAGACCAAGCTTGTGTCGGTGTTGCGCGGCGCCGCGCTGGACGTGCTGGTCGACATCCGGGATGGATCACCAACATACGGCCGCCATGTGGCGCTCGAGCTGACGGCGTACAACGGCTTGCAGGTTCTGGTGCCGCGCGGCGTTCGCGCACGGCTTTTGCACGTTGGCGGATGACACTCTGGTGCAGTACAAGGTCGATGCCCATTACGATCCGGCGCGCGACCTGGGCCTGCTGTGGAATGATCCGGATCTTGGCATTCGCTGGCCGGTTACCGCGGAGACCGCGGTCATGATCGACAAGGACAGGCAAGCATCCGCGCTTGCGGGACCTTCCCCGCCACTTTGCATGGACGGAGAAAGCGTGAAGGTCGTCGTTACGGGAGGCGCAGGCTTTATCGGCTCGGCGGTGGTCCGCGCATTTATCGATCGCCACGGCGCGCAGGTCGCGGTGCTCGACAGCATGACCTACGCCGCGAGTCCGCAGACCCTGTCTGCCTATCGGCGGCATCCGGGCTTCACCTTCTATCAACGCGACATTTGCGACGTGAATGCCGTTCGCTCGTCGATTGCCGAATTCCAGCCTGATGCGATCGTTCATCTTGCGGCGGAGTCGCACGTTGACCGCTCGATCGACAAGCCGGCCCAATTTGTTGCGACCAATGTGGTCGGCACGCAGGTTCTGCTCGACGCCGGCCTCGCCTACTGGAAAGAGCTGAGCGGCGCCCGCAAGGAGGCGTTCCGCTTCATCCACGTCTCGACAGATGAAGTTTATGGCGCGCTTGGCGAGACCGGCGCATTCACCGAGACGACGCCCTACGCGCCGCGCTCGCCCTATTCGGCTTCGAAGGCCGCGTCCGATCACCTGGCGCACGCGTGGCGTCATACGTTCGGCTTGCCGACCATTGTCACCAACTGCAGCAATAACTACGGGCCGTATCAGTTTCCTGAAAAGCTCATCCCGTTGATGATTCTGCGCGGCCTCGCCGGACAGCCAATGCCGGTCTACGGCCAGGGCCGCAACGTGCGTGACTGGCTGTTCGTCGACGACCACGCCGAGGCGCTCTGGCTCACGCTGACCAAAGGCAAGGTCGGCGAGATGTATTTGATCGGTGGCGAGTCGGAGCGCCGCAACATCGATGTGGTGAACACAATCGCCAGCCTGCTTGATGAGATGGCGCCGCAGCGCGCGCCGCATGCCCGCTTCATTTCGTTCGTCGAGGATCGTCCCGGCCACGACCACCGCTATGCGATCGATCCCTCCAAGATCAAGCGCGAGCTGGGCTGGCGGCCGCAGGCCTCATTCGACCAAGGGCTGCGGGCGACCGTGCGCTGGTATCTCGATAACAAGGCCTGGTGGGAGCCAATCGTCGCCAACACCTACCGGCTCGAGCGGCTTGGCACCGCCCGATGACGAGCCGCGTCCTCGTCATCGGCCGCGAAGGCCAGCTCGCGCGCGAGCTGGCCCGCGCCCGATGGCCGGAAGGATGGGCTGTGACTTTCGCGGGACGCCCTGAGCTCGACCTGCGCTTTCCCGACAAGGCGGCCGCCGCCATTGCGGCTGCCGCACCCGATCTCGTCGTCAACGCCGCGGCCTATACCAACGTGGAGCAGGCCGAGAGCGAGCCGGACGTTGCACGGCTGATCAACGCGACAAGCCCCGGCGCTATCGCAGCCGCCTGCGCGAAGACTGGCGCGGCGCTCTTCAGCTTCTCGACCGACTACGTGTTCGACGGAAGGAAAAATGGTCCTTATCGCGAGGACGATCCCGTCAACCCGATCAGCGCCTACGGCCGCAGCAAGGTGGAGGGTGAAGCGCTGATCCGCGCCGCGTTGCCCCAACATGTGATCCTTCGCACCTCGTGGCTGTTCAGCCCGTTCGGCACAAATTTTGTAAAGACCGTGAAGCGGCTCGGCGCCGAGCGACCGCAGTTGCGCATTGTCACGGACCAGCGCGGCTGCCCGACCAACGCCGCCGATCTCGCCGGCGCCGTGATCGCGATATGCACCGCCGTGACGTTAAACAAAACCGGCTTCGGCATCTATCACGTGGCCAACAGCGGTGCGACTACGTGGTATGACTTGGCCGTTGCGATATTCGAGACGTTGGCTGCGCGGGGAGAGAGGGTGCCGGAGGTTGTTCCGATTACGACGGCCAAGTATCCCACTAAGGCGGCGCGGCCGGCCAATTCCGTGCTCGACTGCGGACGGGTGCGCGATACGTTCGACATTGCGCTTCGCCCATGGCGGGAGGCGCTGGACGAATGCGTAAACCAACTGGCTAAGCAGAAGCAGAGTGCCGGCGCGTGAATCGGGGACGGGGATGACGATCACGAGAGGTATCGTACTGGCCGGCGGCACCGGAACGCGCCTGCACCCGATCACGCTGGGCGTCAGCAAGCAGCTTCTGCCCGTCTACAACAAGCCGATGATCTATTATCCGCTGTCGGTGCTGATGCTTTCCGGCATCCGCGACATTCTCATCATTACGACACCTGACGATCAGCCTCAGTTCAAGCGCCTGCTCGGTAGCGGCGCGCAATGGGGCGCGCGCTTCCAGTTCACTGTGCAGGAGCGGCCCGACGGGCTGGCGCAGGCCTTTGTCCTCGGCCGCTCTTTCCTGGAAAGCGGGCCCGGCGCGCTGGTGCTCGGCGACAATCTGTTCTTCGGCCACACGTTACCGGAGATGTTGAAACGCGCCGTCACGCGCCGCAAAGGCGCGACCGTGTTCGCCCATCACGTCACCGATCCGGAGCGCTATGGCGTCGTCACCATCGACGGCGACGGCCGCGCCACCGCGATTGAGGAGAAGCCCAAGAATCCGGCGTCGCACTGGGCCGTCACTGGACTCTACTTCTACGACGAGCGGATCTGCGACATCGCCGCCAAGGTCAAGCCATCCGCGCGCGGCGAACTGGAGATCACCGCCGTCAACCAGGCTTACCTCGAAATGAGCGAGCTGCACGTCGAGCTGATGGGCCGCGGATTTGCCTGGCTCGACGCCGGCACCGCTGACGCGCTGCTCGACGCATCCAATCTCGTGCAGGTGACGGAGCGCCGACAGGGGCTGAGCATCGCGTCGCTGGAAGAGATCGCCTTCCGACAAGGCTGGATCGACAAGCCGGCGCTGCTGGAGCTGGCGCGAAAGCTGGGCCAGACGCCCTACGCGGAATACCTCAGGCGCGTCTCCGAAGACTAATTAGGCTCGGCGCCGGCCAACGCCTGATCCGCCGCTGTCAGCACCTCTGCGGCTGTCAAATCGTTAAGGCATGCCGAATGGCTGGGCGGGCTTCGTCATCGCGCTGGGCAATTTTGAGGGCACGTTCTACCGCTACGCCAAGCGCTACGAACAGGAGCAGGACTGGAAGCCGCCGCCGAGCGAGCCGCTGGAGCGGCCCGAAGCGTTAGCGGGTAGCCTTAACGCGGGTCTCAAACTTGAATTTTTGCCGACTCGATAGTATCTCGCTGCGCGAACTCGAAACAGGATTCTCCGCGACGGTGATGAACAAACTCGGGTCGATCGACCAGGCTTCACAAGCCCGCCTGTTGATGTGCCGCGCGCAGCACTTCGCAGTCAGCTACAGCATCAATCCCTGGATGGACCCTCGCGCCTGGAACGACGGCGGCGAAGCGCTCCACGCGACGGCCGCGAGGCAATGGGCCCGCCTGCATCGCACGCTACTGGCAGCGGGCGCGGCGATCGAAACCGTCGAGCCGGAGCCGGGCCTTCCGGACCTCGTTTTCACCGCCAACGCCGCCGTGGTGCTGGACCGCAAAGCGCTGCTGGCGCGCTTCTTTCACCCCGAACGGCAGCGCGAGCAGCCGGTGTTCGCGGCCGCTTTGCGCGCCCTGCAGGCGCGCGGCCTGCTAGACGAAGTCATCGAGATGCCCGAGGCGGTGCCCTTGGAAGGCGCCGGCGACTGCATCTGGGACCGCACGCGCGGACTATTCTGGATGGGATGCGGCTTCCGCTCCGATCCGGCGGCACGCCGCGTCGTGGAGCAGACGTTCGGCGTGCGCTGCCTGCCGCTCGCCCTCGCCGACCCGAGCTTCTATCACCTCGACACCGCGTTCTGCGCGCTGCCGTGCGGCAGCGTACTCTACCATCCCGGCGCATTCTCGGACGCCGCACTCTATACGATTCACCAGCACGTCGCGCCGCCGCAGCGGATCGCGCTCGACCGCGCCGACGCCGCGCGCTTTGCCGCCAATGCGGTGTGCATCGGGCGGGTCATCGTGATGTCGAGTTGCAGCGATGCGCTTCGGCGCGCCCTGGAAGAGCGCGGCTACACGGTTGCAAAGACGCCGCTGCAAGCCTTCTTGCGCAGCGGCGGATCGGCCTGCTGCCTGACGCTGCGCCTCGACCACCGGAGCAAGGCCGAGCGAAACACAAAGGCGGCAGTGGCTTAGCGATCTGACGCCACGACGCGCGCGTTGAGACGGCCGCCGCGAGTGAGAAGTTGGACCGTCGGAAACCTGATCTCAGCAAAGTTCAGCACCGAATTTTCGCGGAACACCTTCTGACCTTTCGGCGTGATGCTTACCGCGCGGGTCCCCGCCACCCGCCTGATCCAGCCGCTTTCGAAACAATGCGTGCACAGCGCGGTGCCGACCGCACCTGCGATATGCGGCCGCCGCTCACTCCAGTCGAGACAGGGACGACAGAGCATTCGGGCAGGCTTTTTGGACGGCTGTGCCAACACGGCGTCCAGATCGAGCCCGACGCGGCCGAAGAAAGCCGCGCCTGTCCCGGTGATGATACCGGCGTCGCTCGTGAGCTCCGCGTATCCCTTTCGCACCAGCGCATCGGCCAGCGCCACGCCGAGCTTGCCGGCGAGATGGTCGTAGCAGGTGCGGGCGTCGCGAAGAGCGGCATCGCGCGGACCGGTCGTCAGCCGTTTTGGGGCGGGTCGGTCAGATGCAACCTGCATGATGCTCTCCATCATGCGCGCCACCGCGGGCGTCGCCAGCCGGTGATAGCGGTGCCTGCCCTGCTTCTCCACGCTCAGCAGGCCCGCTGCCGTCATCCGGGTCAGATGGCCGCTCGCGGTCTGCGGAGTGATGCTGGCGACGCGCGCCAGCTCTGACGCTGTCAGTGCGCGTCCGTCCATCAACGCTTGCAGCATTCCCGCCCGGGCCGGGTCGCCCGTGGAGGGCCGCGACTTCGGCGAATTTCGCATTGGTGGTCATACGTCGCTCCCTGCGATGCGCGCTCAATCTGACCTGCACGGATGCCGCGATGCTTCGACCGCAACCGTAACATCGACGAGCGCCCTGCGGCAAAAATGAGCTCACTCAAGATTTCGAGAGGACTTCGCCATGCCCGCTTTCATCATCGCCGCATTGAGCATTGCCAGAATCTGGCGGCGCCGCTGGCTCACACGAAGCGAACTTCAATCTCTCGATCCACGCGGTCTCGAAGACATCGGCCGCTCCGAGTACGACCGCAACCGTGAATGCTCCAAGTGGTTCTGGCAGGCGTGAGCGCGCAGGCGACCGCAGCTCAATCCGGAACCGCCATAATGCGCGCATTGAGCCGGCGTAGCGCGTGCCAGACAAACCGGAACGGCAGCAAAAGATAATAATCGCGCAAGATTGCCCAGCGGTCGCTTGCAACGGGCGCGTTCGCCGGCACGTCCGCCGCGCCCGTTCACGCGCCGGATCAGGCGATAGCCACTTTCCTTCGGGAACCGGTGAGGCGTCAAATTGACGATCGGGTCCGCGATGACGATCAGCCGCGGCCGCCAGCGCCCGAAATCGAATCCAAGCAGCGCATCGAGCTCATGGCCGTACACATCCAGCACGATCAGATCGAGCGGCGTGGGGGCCTCCGCCTCGCGCAAGATGTCATCGAGGGTGCGAGTCGGCACGGTGACGACATAGCTCGGCGGCGGCGCGCCCACCGGCTGACCGACGTTGATCGACGCGAGAGGGCTTGCGACGCGTAGCGCCAGCGGTTGCCCGGCAACGTCCGGCGCCACGCAGGCCGCGGCGAACACTTTGGCGGTGCGGGCCGTCACCAGGAACGCGGCAACGTCGGGAAGCGGCTCGACCAGCACACCATACCAGCCCGCCCTCTCCAACGGCCAGGTCGGAGAACCGGCGCGGATGCCCACCTCGGCAAAAAAAAGCCCTTGTCCGAATTGCCGAAGAAGGCGTGAACCTGTTGCGCTTCGTCCTGCGGCGGTTGCGCGGCCACGAACGATCCTCAGCGGCGGCGCGGCTTGCGCACCCGCGACCGCTCGACAATCCGCGTGGTGCTGAAGCCCGGCACCAGGTCGACCAGCACCACCTCGCCGCCCTGTGCTTCGACCAGTTCGCGGCCCACCACCTGGTCGGGCCGGTAGTCGCCGCCCTTCACCAGCACGTTCGGCCGCACGCGCCGGATCAGTTCGAGCGGCGTGTCTTGCGGGAACACCAGCACGAGATCGACCGCCTCGAGCGCGGCCAGCACCTCGGCGCGGGCGCGTTCGCTCTGGATCGGGCGCTCCTTGCCCTTGAGGCGCCGCACCGAGGCGTCGCTGTTGAGGCCGACTACGAGGCGGTCGCAGCGGCCACGCGACTGCGCCAGCACCTTGACGTGACCGGGGTGCACGAGGTCGAACACGCCATTGGTGAACCCGATACGCAGATCGTCCTTGCGCCACTCGTCGAGCCGCCGATCGATCGCGCTCCAGTCGAACACGATCTTTTCTTCCGGTGCGAGCGTTGCCGCCGGCAGAATGCGGGCGCGCAGTTCCGCCGCGGTCACAGTGGCGGTGCCCCGTTTGCCGATCGCCACAGATGCCGCCGCATTGGCGGCACGCATCGCCGCCTCAAAATCGGCCCCCATCGCCAGCATGACCGCAAGCACGGCGGCGACGGTGTCGCCGGCGCCCGAAACATCGCGCACCGCGACCGGATAGGCCGGCACGTGTACCGGCTTGCCGCCGCGCCCCTGGAGCAGCATGCCCGCTTCGCTCAGTGTCACCAACACCGCCTGGCTCGCGACCATGCGGCCCAGCGCGGCAGCGGCCTTACTGATCTCTGTGTTGCTGCCGGCCGGCATTCGCGTCGCCTCGATCAGTTCCTTGCGGTTCGGCGTGATGACGGTCGCGCCGCGATAGATCGAGAAGTCGCCGCCCTTGGGGTCGACCACCACCGGCTTCTTGAGCTTTTTCGCCCGGTCGATCACCGCGCGGATGACGCGCGGTGTGAGCACGCCCTTGGCGTAGTCCGAGATCACCACCGCATCGGCCTTGGGCAGCGCCGCGAGCGCTTGTTTGATCAGCGCGGCCTCGACCTTCGGTTCGGCCGGATTGGCCACTTCCCAGTCGGCCCGCAGCAGATGGGTCGAGTGATGCTCGGAGACGAAGCGAAGCTTGCGGGTGGTTGGCCGCGACGGATCGACCACCAGGTGCGCGGTGACCCCGCTCTTGCGGCCCGCCAGCTCGGACTTGAGCCTTCTGCCGTCCATGTCCTTGCCTACCACGCCGATCAAGATACAGCGGGCGCCGAGGCTCGCGATGTTGCGCGAGACATTGCCGGCGCCGCCGACGATCACGTCCTGGCGGCGTACCGCGATGACCGGCGCCGGCGCCTCTGGCGAGATGCGCGACACATCGCCGTAGACGAAATAGTCTAGCATCAGATCGCCGATGCAGAGCACGGTCTGCTTGTTGAGCGCGGAGAGCTGTTTCTCGAAATCGAACATCGGCCCTCAGCGATAGCGGTCGTTGGCGTCGAGGAACTTGGTGACGTACTGCCCGACCGCATCCTCCAACGGCGTGAAGCCGGCGTTGTAGCCGGCGCGGCGGATGTTATCGACTCCCGCTTGCGTGAAATACTGATACTGCCCGCGGATATTCTCGGGCATGTCGATGTATTCGATGTTCGGCTCGCGGCCGAGCGCGCGGAACTCCGCTGTGATCAGGTCGCGGAAACTTCTTGCCTTGCCGGTGCCGACGTTGAAGATGCCGGACACGTTCGGGCTGTCCATCAGCCAGTGAATTACCGAGACACAGTCGTCGACATAGATGAAGTCGCGCCGCTGGTCGCCGTCCGCGATGCCGGGCTTGTGCGACTTGAAGAGCCGCACCGCGCGACCCGCCTTCACGTCGTCGAAGCGCTTGCAGACGAGACTCATCATCTCGCCCTTGTGGTACTCGTTCGGCCCGAACACGTTGAAGAATTTGAGCCCGCACCATTGCGGCGGCAGCTTTTCCTTCTTCACAGCGCGTTCGACGATCGCGAGATCAAACAGGTGCTTGCTCCAGCCGTAGAGATTTATCGGCTGGAGCTTCTTCAGCGCCTCCAGCGACCAGTCGTCGGAGAAACCCGCTGTGCCGTCGCCGTAAGTCGCGGCGGAGGACGCGTAGAGGAAGGGCGTGCGGGTCTCGGCGCACCAGTCGAGCAGCTTGAGCGAAAGTCGGAAGTTGTTCTCCAGCACCAGGTCGGCGTCGGTCGCGGTCGTATCGGAAATCGCGCCCATGTGAATGACGCCGTCCAGCTTTCGCCCGTCGAGCCAGCGGAACAGCTCGGCCGGCGGCACCACGTCGGCGACCTGGCGCTTGGCCAGATTGCGCCACTTGCCCTCGGCGCCGATGATGTCGTTGACGGCGACGTCGGTGCGGCCTGCCTCGTTGAGGCCCGCGACCACGTTCGACCCGATGAACCCGGCCGCCCCGGTGACCAGCAACATGCGCCATCCATAAAATATGGAAGCCATCCTTTGCCCCAAGCTGGCCGGGGGCGCAACTTCGGGGGGATGAGCCCTTCCAGAGCCAAAACGCTTTACACGGGGCCGAGAAACGGGCTGTACAGCCGTTACCGGCGGGTATTCGCCTCCCGGCAGGCTATAATAAATGAACCACAATTCAGACCATCAGCCGGACAGCCGCTTCCCAATCCTGCTCGTCCCCTACATGTGGATCGGCGATTTCGTGCGCTGCCATTCGGTGGTGCGGCTGCTGCGCCAGCGCTTCCCCGACCGGCCGGTCGACGTACTGACCACCAGTCTGTGCGCCCCGTTGCTCGACTATATGCCGGGCGTACGAAAAGGAATCGTCTGGAATTTGCCGCGCAATACCCTGGCACTGGCCGAGCATCGCGCGCTTGCCGATGTGCTGCGCGCCGAGAACTACGGCAGCGCCCTGGTCATGCCGCGCACCTGGAAGGCGGCGCTCGCGCCATACCTCGCCGGCATCCCGGAGCGGATTGGTTTTGCCGGCGAAGCCCGCTTCGTTTTGCTCAACGATCTGCGCTGGGGCGAGCGCAAGCTGCCACGCATGATCGACCGTTGCGGCGCGCTCGCGCTGCCGCGCGATGCGATCCTGCCGAAGAACTGGCCGGTACCGGACCTCAAGGTGCCTGCGGACGAAGCCGAGCAATGGCGCGCGCAGCGCGGCCTCGCCGTGGACCGTCCTGTCGTCGCGTTCGCGCCCGGCGCGGTCGGCCCAAGCAAGCGCTGGCCGGTGGAGCATTTCGCGGAACTCGCGCGCAATCTCGCGAGTGCGGGCATGTCAGTGTGGGTGCTCGGCAGCCCGCAAGAAAGCCCGCTCGCCGTGCAAATCGTGCGCGAGGCCGGTCCGCACGCGCTCAACCTCACCTCGAACGATCTGCGCAACGCGATCCTCGCCATGAAGCTCGCCACCGCGACCGTGTCGAACGATTCGGGCCTCGTGCATGTGTCGGCGGCGATCGGCACACCGACCGTCGGCATTTTCGGGCCGACCAGCCCGTGGCACTGGGCGCCGCTCAATCCGCTCGCCGCTACCATTGAGACTCTGACCGCCGTGGAATGCCGGCCGTGCCACAAGCCAACCTGCCGGATGCTGCACCACCGCTGCATGCGCGACATCGCCGTGAGTCAGGTGCTCGCCGCGGTGCGCAGCGCGCTTCCGGCACGAGCCTGACCGATGCCCGCCGCTGTCGAGAAAAAACCTGCTGTGTTCCTCGACCGCGACGGCGTCATCAATTACGACGACGAGTATGTCGGCACGATCGAGCGTTTCCGCTGGATGCCGGGCGCGGCGGCGGCGATCCGCCGGCTCAATGAGGCGGGCTATCTCGTGTTCGTCGTCTCGAACCAGTCGGGCATCAGCCGCGGCCTGTTCACCGAGGACGACCTCATCAAGCTCGACCTCTGGATGCGCGACGAGCTCGAAGCCCAGGGCGCGCGGATCGACGACGTGCGCTATTGCCCATTCCATCCGGAAGCGAAGCTCGAGGGCTATCGCTGGAATTCGGATCTGCGCAAACCCGCGCCCGGCATGATTCTCGATCTGATGGGCGAATGGCCGATCGAAACCCGCCGCAGTTTCCTGATCGGCGACCGGCAGAGCGATCTCGAAGCCGCGCAACGCGCCGGCATCGACAGCTATCTCTTCCCGGGTGGCAACCTCGACGTCTTCGTCGCGCAATGCCTCGCGATCAGGAAATAACCTGCCGCACCGCGCCAAGCATGTCCTGCACGCCGGGCGGCGAACCTTTCTCGCCCAGCACCTTCATCGGCCCGCGTCCGACCGGTCCGGTCAGGCCGGGCTCGCTATCGGTGAAGATCGCAACCAGCGGCACGCCGAGCGCGGCGGCAAGATGCATCAGCCCGGTATCGACGCCGACCACGAATGACGCACTGGCAATCAGCCGCGCCACCTCATCGAGCGACCGGCGCTCCGGCACGCGCGCCCGTCCGATGCCCGAAGCAATGCGCTGTGCCCTCGTCTGTTCGGCCGGCGTGCCCCACGGCAGCAGCAACTCAAAATCAACGCCGAGCGCCGCGGCGAGACTTCGCCAGTTTTCCGCCGGCCATTCCTTGTCGGGCTCGGCCGTGGAGTGAAGCAATACGCCATAGGGCGTCGCCGGTTTCGCCCTCACGATGCGCGTCACATCCAATCCGTAGTCCGGCGCGCCCTGCGGCGCATAGCCGAGCGCAAGCCCGGTCAGTTCGCGGTTGCGCGCGATGGCGTGTTGGTTCTTCTCGACATGATGGCGCACGTCATAGAGTTTCGCCGCCAGCCGCTCCTTGACGCTTTGCTCGTCGTAGCCATGGCTGCGTCCCCGCGCGCGCCGCGCGATCATCGCCGACTTGAAAAACAATCCCTGCGTGTCGATCACCTCGGCATATTCGTGCGCGCGAAGCCTGCGCCGAAAGGCGATCCGTTCCGACCACGTTGACGGCGCCAGAGAGTTCAGCCCGCTCCACCACCGCCGCGTTGCGACCGGAATGACGTCGTCGACGGCGGGATGCAAGCTGACCAGCGGCACATACGCCTCCTCGACCACCCACGCGAAATGGTCGTTCGGCCGCCGCGCCCTCGCCTCGGTCAGTGCTGGCATATGATGGATGACGTCGCCAAGCGACGAAGTCTTGATGAAAAGGACGTCCGACATGGAACTTCGTATACCCGGCATTAATCACGCCGACCACTTGACCCGGCCGTCTACCCCCGAAATAACCTCGCTTTCAGGGCACTCCGGTAGAGATCGGCGGACGATCACGGGGAGACGGCAATGACCGTATTGGTCACTGGCGGCGCAGGCTACATCGGCAGTCATACGGTCCATGCGCTGGTCGACGCCGGCGAGAGCGTCGTCGTGCTCGACAACCTTTCCACCGGCTTCCGCTCCGCGCTGCCCAAGCCGATGCTGCCGATCGTCGGCGATGCCGGCGACCAGGCGCTGGTGACTTCCATCATCGCGACGCATCGCGTCGATGCCATCATCCATTTTGCCGGCTCGATCGTGGTTCCGGAATCGGTCCGCGATCCGCTCGGCTATTACCGCAACAACACGGTCAATTCGCGCAACCTGATGGAGACCGCCGTCAAGTGCGGCGTGCGACATTTCATCTTCTCCTCCACCGCCGCGGTGTACGGCGATCCGGCGCGCGTGCCGGTCGCGGAAGACGCAGCCCTCAATCCGGTTTCGCCTTACGGCTGGTCGAAGCTGATGACCGAGGTGATGCTGCGCGACGCGCAGGCGGCGCACGGTCTCGGCCACGTGATCCTGCGCTACTTCAACGTCGCCGGCGCCGACCCGAAGATGCGGACCGGCCAGTCGACGCCGGAGGCGACGCATCTGATCAAAGTCGCGGTGCAGACCGCGCTCGGCATGCGCAAGGGCCTCGACGTGTTCGGCACCGACTATTCGACGCCGGACGGCACCTGCATCCGCGACTACATCCACGTCACCGATCTCGCCCGCGCGCATCGCGCCGCGCTGAACTATCTGCGCGCCGGCGGCGACAGCGCCACGCTGAACTGCGGTTACGGCCGCGGCTATTCAGTGTTGCAAGTCGCGGAAGCCGTGAGGCGATCGATTGGCCACGAATTCCCGGTGCGGATGGCGCCGCGCCGGCCCGGCGATCCGATGTCGATCGTCGCCGCCGCCGAACGCATTCGCGAGCGGTTGCAATGGAAGCCGGAACTCGACGACCTCGACACCATCGTTGCGCACGCGATTGCCTGGGAACGCCTGCTATTGAGCCAAAACAAGCAGGATGCCCGCGAAGCCCGCTCCGGCTGACCCGATTCATCTGCATATCGCTGATTTGACTTGAAAAACCCTGCCTCGACGGGCAAGGAACGGCATGGCTTCGGCCGCCATCCGGCCCGCGCCGCCTCCATTGGGACAATCCGGTCTACTGAATGTTTGCATCGAAATACTGGGATCAGCTCTCGGAGAAGGGCAGCACGATTGCGCTCATCCGCCGTCTGCTGGTCGAGCAGGCGGCGGGGCAGTGGAAGCTTTACACGATCGCGTTTGCCTGCATGGCGGTCGCCGCGGCCGCCACCGGGCTGAGCGCGTACCTGCTCGGCGACGTGATCAACCAGGCCTACGTGGAAAGGAGCATGTCGGGCATCGTCGCGCTCGCGCTGCTCGCGGCTTTTGTCTTCATAGTCAAGGCCGCTGCGACATACGGCCATACGCTGATCATGTCCTGGATCAGCAATCGCATCATTGCCGAAAACCAGCGGCGCATGTTCGAGTCGCTGATCCGGCAGAACCTCGCCTACTTCGCAGATCGCCACTCGTCTGAATTCATGGCGCGGCTGAATGCCGGCGCCGCCGCGGCGAGCAACGTGCTGAATTTGCTGGCGGGCGCGCTTGGCCGCGATTTCCTCTCGGTGGTGGCGCTGGTCACCGTGATGGTGGTGCAAGACCCGTGGATGTCGCTGGTCGGCCTGGTTGTCGTGCCGCCGGCGCTGTTGATCCTGCGCAAGATGGTCCGCCGCATCTATCACATCGCGCTCAATCAATTCGTCGGCGGCACGCGGCTGCTCGAGAGCTTGCAGGAGACGGTGCAGGGTGTGCGCACCGTCAAAACTTTCACGCTCGAAGACGAGATGCGCGCTCGCGTGCATTCCAACATCGCCGAGCTCGAAAAGGAATCCAACCGCTGGGCGCGGGTCGCGCACCGCGCAAGCCCGCTGATGGAAGCGCTCGGCGGCCTGGCCGTCGCGCTGGCGATGATCTACGGCGGCTATCGCGTCGTCGAGACGGGGGCGGCGCCCGGCCAGTTCTTTTCGTTCCTCGCCGCGTTCCTGCTGGCCTACGAGCCGGCCAAGCGGCTGGCGCGGCTCAACATCGAGCTCAATTCCAACATGGTCGGCGTGCGCGTGCTGTTCGATATCATCGACGCGCCGCCGTCCGAGCCGCAGGACGACGCCAAGCCGCCGCTCAATGTCAGCGCGGGCCGCATCGAATTCAAGGACGTGCGGTTCGGCTATCGGGCAGAAGAGCCGGTGCTGCGCGGGATGTCGTTCGTCGCAAACCCCGGCAATGTAACCGCCTTGGTCGGGCAGTCCGGCGGCGGCAAGTCGACCGTGCTCAACCTGGTGCTGCGGCTCTACGAGCCCGAGAGCGGCGCCGTCACCATCGACGGCCAGAACGTCGCCGATGTTTCGCGCGTGTCGCTGCGCAAGCAGATCGCCTACGTCGGGCAGGACGTCTTCCTGTTCCACGGCACGATCCGCGACAACATTGCGATCGGCAAACCCGGCGCGACCGAAGCGGAAATCATCGCCGCCGCCAAGGCCGCCCACGCGCATGAATTCGTCTCGGCCTTCCCGGGTGGCTACCAGACCATGGTCGGCGAGCGCGGCGCCAAGCTCTCCGGCGGCGAGCGCCAGCGCGTCGCGATTGCCCGCGCGCTCGTGAAGGACGCGCCGGTCATCCTGCTCGACGAGGCGACCGCCTCGCTCGACTCCGAATCCGAACGGCTGGTCCAGGATGCGATGGTGCACCTCTGCGAGAACCGCACCACGCTGGTGATCGCCCACCGGCTGCACACCATCACCCACGCCGACCGTATCCTGGTGGTCGAGAACGGCGTGATCGCCGAGTCCGGGCGGCACGACGAACTGTTGCGCAAGGGCGGTCGTTATGCCGCATTCTACCGCCTGCAAGTCCGGGAACAGGGCGCCGACGCGCCGATCCCGATTGCCTCAAACGCCTGATGTGCTACTGACGTCGCGGCACATCCAGCCTCATTTCCACAACAAAGCGAAGCATGAGCACCAACGTTAAGTACGTCATTACGCCCGCGCCGCAGGCCGCCCTGGCCGTTGCCGGCTCCTCCGAGCTGTTTCCAGTCCGCCGCATCTGGTGCGTCGGGCGCAATTACCTTGAGCACATCAAGGAGATGGGCCAGGACGAGCGGGAGCCGCCGTTCTTCTTCGCCAAGCCCGCCGACGCCATCGTGCCGGATGGCGGCACGGCCCCCTATCCGTCGCTGACCAAGGACATGCACCACGAGGTGGAACTGGTGGTCGCGCTCAAGAGCGGCGGCCGCAACATCCCGGTCGACAAGGCGCTGGATTGCGTCTGGGGCTACGGCGTCGGCATCGACCTGACCCGCCGCGACCTGCAGATCGCCTCGCGCGACATCAAGCGCCCCTGGGAGGTTGGCAAGGCGTTCGATGCTTCGGCGCCGTGCGGCCCGCTGATCTCGGCCACCAAGATCGGCCACCCGCTCAAGGGCAAGATCACGCTCAAGTGCAACGGCAAGGTCCGCCAGGACGGCGATCTTGGTCAGATGATCTGGAACACGCCCGAGATCATCAGCAAGCTTTCGGAGATGGTGGCGCTCGAAGCGGGCGACATCATCATGACCGGAACGCCGTCGGGGGTCGCCGCGACGGTTGCCGGCGACACGCTCGAATGCGAGGTCGCGGGCATTCCGAAGCTGACCGTGAAGATCGGCCAGCCGCTGAAATAACGCGCAACACGCGATCAAACATTAGGCCCGCCGGAGCGGCCCCGGCGGGCCTTGTTGTTTTTGCAATGCAAAACCGATTCTCACAGAAGTCATATCAGACACCGCCGGCGTTCGCATCTTGTGCAATGCAACCTTGCCGGGGGATTGGAGTTAACGG
>CAWFCM010000033.1:0-124702 GCA_963814215.1 uncultured Alphaproteobacteria bacterium
GCGGAACAGGCGCCGGCCGTCGCGCCGCCTGAAGGCAATCATTATGGACAAGACCAAGCCGATGGAAGAGCGCTTCGCCGCGAGCCTCAAGCTGGCCGAGACTGCCGCGCAATTCGTCGGCGACGCGGATCCGCAATCGCTGCGAGCTGACCGGCCGGCCGCGCGCGTTCTATCGCAAGCACAAGCTCAGCCGTATCGCGCTGCGCGAGCTCGGCTCCAAGGGCCTGATTCCGGGCCTTGTGAAGTCGAGCTGGTGAGGAGGATCGCATGTCAATCAACGATCCGCTCAGCGATCTGATTGCGCGCATCAACAACGCGCAGATGCGCAAGAAGCCGAAAATCACCACGCCCGGCTCGCGGCTGCGTGTCAGCGTGCTCGATGTTCTCAAGAACGAGGGCTACATCCGCGGCTACGCGACCGTCGAGCACAAGGACGGGCGCAGCGAGCTGGAGATCGAGCTCAAGTATGCCGAAGGCCAGCCGGTGATCCGCGAGATGTCGCGGGTCTCCAAGCCGGGCCGCCGTGTCTATGTCGCGGTGCGCAACCTGCCGCGCATCAACAACGGCCTGGGCGTCGCGATCCTGTCGACGCCGAAGGGCGTGATGGCCGACCACGACGCGCGCGACGCGAACGTCGGCGGCGAAGTGCTCTGCACGGTGTTCTAAGGGCACGAGAGAAACAGTCGAGAGAAACCATGTCTCGTATCGGCAAAAAGGCGGTTCCGGTTCCCTCCGGCGTCACGGCGAACGTCGAAGGCCAGACCGTCAAGGTGAAGGGCCCCAAGGGCGCGCTGCAACTCGTGCTGCATGGCGACGTCAACGCCAAGCTGGACAAGGGCGCGATCCAGATCGATCCGCGCTCGGAGACCAAGCGCGCCCGCTCGCAGTGGGGCACCGCGCGCACGCTGGTCAACAACCTGATGGTCGGCGTGACCAAGGGCTTCGAGGAAAATCTGGAGATCACCGGCGTCGGCTTCCGCGCCGCGGTGCAGGGCAAGAACCTGCAGCTCCAGCTCGGCTACAGCCACGACGTCGTCTATCCGATCCCGGAGGGCATCACGATCGCGGCGGCGAAGCCGACCGAGATCAAGATCACCGGCTCGGACAAGCAGAAGGTCGGCCAGGTCGCGGCGGAAATCCGCGGGTTCCGGCCGCCGGAGCCCTACAAGGGCAAGGGCGTGAAGTACGCCGGCGAATACATCTTCCGCAAGGAAGGCAAGAAGAAGTAACGGAGCGCGCTATGGCGACGGTCAAAGTCAGAACGGAACGGCGCAAGGGCGTCGTGCGGCGCCGGATCAAGGCAGCGGCCTCCGGCCGCGCACGGCTGACCGTGTTCCGCTCCTCGAAGCACATCTATGCGCAGGTGATCGACGACGTGAAGGGTTCGACGGTCGCCGCTGCGTCTTCGGTCGAGAAGGACATGCGCGGCAGCCTCAAGACCGGCGCCAACATCGAGGCCGCCAAGGCGGTCGGCAAGCTGGTCGCCGAGCGCGCCAAGCAGAAGGGCGTCACCGACGTGGTGTTCGACCGCGGCAGCTATCTCTATCACGGGCGCATCAAGGCGCTGGGCGATGCCGCGCGCGAGGGCGGCCTGAAGTTCTGAACGGGTTTTGACGGGCGAACGCCCGACAGAGGAAAGAAGATCGCTATGGCACGTGAACCGAGACGAGAGCGCGAAGAGAGCGAGTTCATCGACAAGCTCGTTCACATCAACCGCGTCGCCAAGGTGGTGAAGGGCGGCCGCCGGTTCGGCTTCGCCGCGCTGGTGATCGTCGGCGACCAGAAGGGCCGGGTCGGGTTCGGCCACGGCAAGGCGCGCGAGGTGCCGGAAGCGATCCGCAAGGCGACCGACGCGGCGCGGCGCAACGTGACGCGCGTGCCGCTGCGCGAAGGCCGCACGCTGCATCACGACGTGCGCGGCCGCCACGGCGCCGGCAAGGTGTTCCTGCGCGCGGCGCCTCCCGGAACCGGCATCATCGCCGGCGGCCCGATGCGCGCGGTGTTCGAGTCGCTCGGCATGCAGGACGTGGTGGCGAAGTCGATCGGCTCGTCGAACCCCTACAACATGGTTCGCGCCACCTTCGACGCGCTCAAGAGCGTCGATTCGCCGCGCTCGGTCGCGGCGCGTCGCAACATCAAGGTTTCGGCCCTGCAGTCGCGCCGCCGCGAAGGCGCCGACGCCGAGGCCACGGAGTAATCGCCATGGCAAGTGGCAAGACCATCAAGGTCCAGCAGACCGGCAGCCCGATGCGGCGCGAGCACACGCAGCGCGAGACGCTGATCGGTCTTGGGCTCAACAAGATCGGCCGTACCCGCGACCTGCCGGATACGCCGATGACCCGCGGCATGATCACCAAGGTGAAGCACCTGATCCGCGTGGTCGAGGGCAAGTAAGGACAAGGCCATGAAGCTCAACGAAATCGCCCCCAAGGCGGGCTCGACCAAGAAGCGCATGCGCATCGGCCGCGGTATCGGCTCCGGCATGGGCAAGACCGGCGGCCGCGGCGGCAAGGGCCAGACCGCGCGCTCGGGCGTGCGCATCAAGGGCTTCGAAGGCGGCCAGATGCCGCTGCATCGGCGGCTGCCCAAGCGCGGCTTCCGCAACACCAAGTTCCAGCTCCGCCTCAACGAGGTCAATCTCGGCAAGGTGCAGGCGGCGATCGACGCCAAGCTGCTCGACACCGGCGCGGTGGTCGATGCGGCCGCGCTGATCAAGGCCGGGTTGATGCGCCGCGCCAAGGACGGCGTGCGGCTGCTCGGCGGCGGCGAGCTCAAGTCCAAGGTCGATTTCGCGGTCTATGGAGCGTCGAAGTCCGCCCAGGCTGCGGTCGAGAAGGCCGGCGGCTCGGTCAAGATTCTGGCGCCGAAGGCGGAAGAGGGCGAAAAGGCCGCCTGATCCCTATATCTGAGCGGGGCGGGCGGTAACGGGAGCTCTCAATGGTTTCTGCAGCGGAACAACTGGCGGCCAATCTCAACTTCTCCGCGCTCGCCAAGGCCGAGGAGCTCAAGAAGCGCATCTGGTTCACGCTCGGCGCGCTGCTGGTTTACCGCTTCGGCACCTACATCCCGCTGCCCGGCATCGATCCCGACCGCCTGGGACCAGATCTTCAAGTCGCAGGCCGGCGGCATCCTCGGCATGTTCAACATGTTCGCCGGCGGCGGCATCCACCGCATGGCGATCTTCGCCTTGAACATCATGCCGTACATTTCGGCCTCGATCATCATTCAGTTGATGACGACTGTTTCACCGACACTTGAACAACTTAAGAAAGAGGGTGAGCAGGGCCGCAAGGTCATCAATCAGTACACCCGCTATCTCACTGTGCTGCTTGCGGTGTTCCAGGCCTACGGGATTTCGCTTGGGCTGGAAGGCGCCGGCAACGTGGTGAGCGAGCCCGGCTACTTCTTCCGCATCGCCACGGTCATCACGCTGACCGGCGGCACCATGTTCCTGATGTGGCTCGGCGAGCAGATCACCGCGCGCGGCATCGGCAACGGTATTTCGCTCATCATCATGGCCGGCATCGTCGCCGAGCTGCCGTCGGCGATCGCCGGCATGCTCGAGCTCGGCCGCCAGGGCGCGCTGTCCACCGGACTGATCCTGATCGTCATCGTGATGTCGGTCGTGGTGATCGCCTTCATCGTGTTCATGGAGCGCGCGCAGCGGCGGCTGCTGATCCAGTATCCCAAACGCCAAGTCGGCAACCGGATGTTCGAGGGTCAGTCCTCGCATCTGCCGCTCAAGCTCAACACCTCGGGCGTGATCCCGCCGATCTTCGCGTCCTCGCTGCTGCTTGCTGCCGACCACGGTCGCCAACTTCAATGCCGGGCAGGGGCCGGAGTGGTTCGTGACGATCACGACGCAGCTCGGCCACGGCCGGCCGCTGTTCCTGATCCTCTACATCGCGATGATCATCTTCTTCGCGTTTTTCTACACGGCGATCGTGTTCAACCCGACCGAGACGGCGGACAACCTCAAGAAGCACGGCGGCTTCATTCCCGGCATCCGCCCGGGCGAGCGCACGGCCGAATACATCGACTATGTGCTGACCCGCATCACCGTGGTCGGCGCCGCGTATCTTTCGATCGTCTGCCTGATCCCGGAAATTCTGATCTCATACGCGGCGGTGCCGTTCTATTTCGGCGGCACATCGCTGCTGATCGTCGTCAGCGTGACCATGGACACGGTGGCGCAGATTCAGGGCTATCTGCTCGCTCACCAGTACGAGGGCTTGATCAAGCGCTCCAAGCTGCGGGGGAAGCGTAGATGAGGGTTGTGCTGCTTGGTCCGCCGGGGGCCGGCAAGGGCACGCAGGCGAAGGCGCTGATCGACCGTTACGGCATCGTGCAGCTCTCGACCGGCGACATGTTGCGGGCGGCGGTCGCTGCCGGCACGCCGGTCGGCGTGAGGGCACGCGACATCATGGCCCGCGGCGAACTGGTGCCCGACGACGTCGTGGTCGGCATCGTGTCCGACCGGATCGACCAACGGGACGCGAAGCGCGGCTTCATCCTCGATGGTTTCCCGCGCACCGTGCCGCAGGCCGAAGCGCTCGACCGGATGCTCAAGAGCAAGGGGCTCAAGCTCGACGGCGTGATCGAGATCAAGGTCGACGAGGACATTCTGATCCGCCGTATCGAGAGCCGGGTTTTCGAGATGCGGAACATGGGCATGCCGATTCGCCCGGACGACACGCCGGAGGTGCTCAGGCAGCGCCTGGGCGCCTACCGATCCCAGACCGCACCGCTGGTCGCCTACTACAAGGACAAGGGCTTGCTGCGGACGGTGGACGGCATGGCCTCCATCGAGGAGGTGACTGGCGCGATCGGCCGGGCGCTGGCCGACGCCGCTGCGTTCGGGGCCCCCAAGACCCAAAAAGGCGGCCGCCAAGGCTAAATCCAAGGCCAAATCCCGGTCCAAGAGCACGAAATTGGCTGCAAAACCCCGAGCCGCGGCCAAGACCAAGGGCCGCGCCAAGGCGGCTTCAGCCAGCCGGTCCGAAAGCCGGAAAAAAGGCGACGGGACGCCCGAAATCACGCGGAAAGGCTCGGTCCCGGAGGTTGACGAAG
The DNA here is from genome assembly GCA_963814215.1 of uncultured Alphaproteobacteria bacterium. Classification (GTDB taxonomy): domain Bacteria; phylum Pseudomonadota; class Alphaproteobacteria; order Rhizobiales; family Xanthobacteraceae; genus Z2-YC6860. The sequence goes on from CAWFCM010000033.1 coordinate 5,071, forward strand.
TGACGGGGAATCCCCTAATACACTGCACATTCTGTCGGACAGAGTACGAACGATGCCAGCCCCGAAGGGACGGGGATTGGCGTCGCGTTATTGCTTGCAGGGCTCCTTGCAAGCCAGTTGGAACAGCACCGCCACGGCATCGCGCCGGCGGGAACAGGAGTAAGGTCGTGGCCCGCATCGCAGGCGTAAATCTTCCGACCAACAAGCGCGTCGTCATCGCGCTGCAGTACATCCATGGCATCGGCCAGAAGAATGCCAAGGAGATCATGGAAAAGGTCCGCATCGCGCCGGAGCGGCGGGTCTCGCAGCTCACCGATCAGGAGGTGCTGCAGATCCGCGAGGTGATCGACCACGACTATGTCGTTGAGGGCGATCTGCGGCGCGACGTGGCGATGAACATCAAGCGGCTGATGGACCTCGGCTGCTATCGCGGGCTGCGCCACCGCAAGGGCCTACCGGTCCGCGGCCAGCGCACCCACACCAACGCCCGCACCCGCAAGGGTCCTGCCAAGGCCATCGCCGGCAAGAAGAAGGCCACCGCGTAGGCCTAGACCGACAATTCAGTTTGCTCGGCGCGCAACGCGCGAGCCGCGAAAGGATCAGGAATGGGTAAGGAAGCTACCGCAACCGGCCGCGTCCGCCGGCGCGAACGCAAGAACATCGCCTCCGGGGTGGCGCACGTGAATGCGTCGTTCAACAACACGATGATCACGATTACCGACGCGCAGGGCAACACGATCGCCTGGTCGTCTGCCGGCACCATGGGTTTCAAGGGCTCGCGCAAGTCGACGCCCTACGCGGCGCAGGTCGCCGCCGAAGATGCCGCCAAGAAGGCCTCCGAGCACGGCATGCGCACCCTCGAAGTCGAGGTCGCGGGTCCGGGCTCGGGCCGCGAGTCGGCGCTGCGCGCGCTGCAGGCGGCGGGCTTCACCGTCACTTCGATCCGAGACGTTACGCCAATTCCTCACAACGGCTGCAGGCCGAGAAAGCGGCGTCGCGTATGAGCGATACTTCATTCAGCCGTCCGACCGACTCTTCGTCGGACGCCGCGGACCTGTCTCACAAGCCGGAGTGGGATGCCCCGAAGTCCGCGCCACTCAACGCGATGGGTGCAAACGTGATCCAAAAGAATTGGCAGGAATTGATCAGGCCTAACAAGCTCCAGGTTGCGTCTGGGGCATGACGGCAAGCGTTCGGCGACGTTGGTCGCCGAGCCGCTGGAGCGCGGCTTCGGCGTGACGCTGGGCAACGCGCTGCGGCGCGTGCTGCTCTCCTCGCTGCAGGGCGCGGCTGTGCAGTCGGTGCACATCGACGGCGTGCTGCACGAGTTCTCCTCGATCGCGGGCGTGCGCGAAGATGTCACCGACATCGTGCTCAACATCAAGGACATCGCCATCAAGATGCAGGGCGATGGCCCCAAGCGCATGGTGGTCAAGAAATCCGGACCGGGCACCGTCACCGCCGGCGACATTTCGACGGTCGGCGACATCGTGGTGCTCAATCCGGATCTCGTGCTGTGCACCCTCGACGAGGGCGCCGAGATCCGCATGGAGTTCACGGTCAACACCGGCAAGGGCTACGTGCCGTCGGAGCGCAACCGCCCCGAGGACGCGCCGATCGGGCTCATTCCGGTCGACAGCCTGTACTCGCCGGTGCGCAAGGTTTCCTACAAGGTCGAGAACACCCGCGAGGGCCAGATCCTCGACTACGACAAGCTCACCTTGCAGATCGAGACCAACGGCGCGGTGACACCCGAGGATTCGCTGGCCTATGCCGCGCGCATCCTGCAGGACCAGCTCAACGTGTTCGTCAACTTCGAGGAGCCGAAGAAGGAGCAGACCGAGGTCACGATCCCGGACCTGGCCTTCAACCCGGCCTTCCTCAAGAAGGTCGACGAGCTCGAGCTGTCGGTGCGCTCGGCCAACTGTCTCAAGAACGACAACATCGTCTACATCGGCGATCTGGTGCAGAAGACGGAGGCGGAAATGCTCCGCACCCCGAACTTCGGCCGCAAGTCGCTCAACGAGATCAAGGAAGTGCTGGCCCAGATGGGCCTGCATCTCGGCATGGAAGTGCCGGGCTGGCCGCCGGAGAACATCGAAGAGCTGGCGAAGCGCTTCGAGGATCATTACTGAGCTTGAGCTTCACCGTCGTGGCCGGCTTCGTCCGGCCATGACTTTTTGGGCGAACGCAGGAAGCCCACCTGAGCACAGCGTCCGACGAACCGTCGCGACACAGAGAAATGAAGGACTAGTTCGATGCGTCACGGCAAGGTTCACCGCAAGCTCAACAAGAAGCCCGAGCATCGCAAGGCCATGTTCGCGAACATGTGCGCCGCGCTGATCAAGCACGAGCAGATCACCACGACGCTGCCGAAGGCGAAGGAGCTGCGCCCGGTGGTGGAGAAGCTGGTCACGCTCGGCAAGCGCGGCGACCTGCACGCGCGCCGCCAGGCGATCTCGCAGATTCGCGACGTCGCGATGGTCAAGAAGCTGTTCGACGTGCTGGGCCCCCGCTACAAGGAGCGCAAGGGCGGCTACACCCGCGTGCTCAAGGCCGGCTTCCGCTACGGCGACAACGCGCCGGTCGCGGTGATCGAGTTCGTCGATCGCGACGAGAGCGCCAAGGGCCTCGATTCCGGTCCGGTGCAGGATAAGAAGGTCGAAGAGGAAGCTTCCGCCGCGGCGTAAGGGTTTCTCGGGAATGGCACGACAATTCCCAAAGGCGGCTGCGGCCGCCTTTTTGCTGATCGGTTCGATGTCGGGCGCGATGGCGCAGAGCAATCCGGAGCGCGAGCGCGACCTGCTGATGGCGGCCGAGCGCGGCGAGATCGTCGCGGTGCGCGAACTGGTGCGGGAGGGCGCGCGCGTCAACTGGCGCGACCACCGCGGCCGCACGCCGCTGCTCGCGGCGACGCAGCGCAACCGGATCGACGTCGCGCGCTTCCTCATCCAGGAGGGCGCCGACGTCAACGCCAAGGATCTGATCCAGGACACGCCGTTTCTCTACGCCGGCGCCGAGGGGCGCACCGAAATCCTCAAGCTGATCCTGGGTGCGGGTCCCGAACCTCAAGGACACCAACCGGTTCGGCGGCACCGCGCTCATTCCCGCCGCGCACCGCGGCCACGTCGAGACGGTGAAGCTCCTGCTCACCACCACGATCGACAAGGATCACGTCAACAATCTCGGCTGGACCGCGCTGATGGAGGCGGTGGTGCTCGGCGACGGCGGCGCGGCGCACACCGAGATCGTGCGGCTGCTGGTGGCGGCCGGCGCCAACGCCGGCATTCCCGACCGCGACCGCATCACGCCGCTCGAGCACGCCAAGCAACGCGGCTATGCCGAGATGGTGCAAATCCTGCCGGCGCGTCACGCTAACCCCGTCTTGGCGGCGTTACGCCGCTCCGCTAAGCTTGGAACGAGTCGAAACTACAGCCAAGCGGAGGAATTCATGTCTCGGTGGGCACTCGCCTGTATTGCGGCCATTGTTGTTGCACCGGTCGGACAGCGCGGCGCGCGCAGTCCCAGCTTGAGCGCGGCAGCTACCTGGTCAACGGCATCCTGACCTGCGGCAACTGCCACACCCCGCGCGGGCCGGGCGGCGTGTTCGACATGGCCAAGCAGCTCTCCGGCGGACCGCAGACCTGGGACACCCCGCAATACAAGGTGAAGGGCTCCAACATCACGCCGGACAAGGAAACCGGCATCGGCGCCTGGACCGACGAGCAGATCAAGCGCGCGATCCAGGACGGCGTGCGCCCCAACGGCACGCCGTTGTCGCCGCAGATGCCGTTCGCCTTCTACAAGATCTTCACGCCGGCCGACATCGACGCGGTGGTCGCCTACCTCAAGTCGGTGCCCGCGACGCGCAATGCGGTCGAGCCGCCGGTCTACAAGGCGCCGATGCACGTCGACGATTCCGCCCGGCGCCGAGAAGCCGTTCAGCGAGGCCGATATGGCCGACCCGGTGAAGCGCGGCTTCTATCTCGTCACCATCGGGCACTGCATGGAGTGCCACACCAAGACGCCGGCCGGCACCGACTTCAAGAATTCGCTCGGCAAGGGCGGCGAGGAGTTCAAGGGCCCGTGGGGCGTGTCGGTCGCGCGCAACATCACCTCGCACAAGGAAAAGGGCATCGGCGCCTGGACCGACGCCGAGATCAAGGCCGCGATCACGCAGGGCAAGCGCCGCGACGGCACGCCGCTCAAGCCGCCGATGGGCTATCCGCTCTATGCCACGATGACCGACGCCGACCTCAGCGCCATCGTTGCGTATCTGCGCACGGTGCCGCCGAAGGAGTGAGCTACTTCCGCTTCTTCTGCTCGCGGCCGATCTGGTCGTAGAGATTGACCGGCGCGAAATCGTCGGTCAGTAGTTCAGCCTTGTCGAGCGGCGGCTGCGCGATCCGCTTCGCCACCAGGCCCGGCAGCGGGTAGCGGAAGCCGTGCTTCTGCTGCAGCGCCGTGGCGCGCTCCTTGAGCACGTCGTCGGCCGGCGACGGCTGCGCGGTCGCCACCATGATCACCTCGCCTTCGCCGGTCGGATAGAGGTGCACGCGCCGGGAACACCTCGTTCAGCGTCTTGATCGTCGAGACGTAGAGCTTGGTGCCGTCGTGCACGTTGAACGCCGCCGCGCCGCCCGGCGCGAGCCGCTGCTTGATCAGCGTGTAGAATTCCTTCGTCAGCAGATGAAACGGCACGTAGCCGCCGTGGAACGCATCGACCAGGATCAGGTCGTAGAGCTGCTTGTTGCGGTTGAGGAAGACGCGGCCGTCGGCGGCGAGGTATTTCACCTTCGGCGTTTCCAGGATGCCGAAATAGCGCTTCGCCGCGTTGATCACGCCGGCGTCGATTTCCACGGTGTCGATCGCGACCTCCGGCATGGCGCGGCCGAGATAGGTCGAGATCGAGCCGCCGCCGAGCCCGATCATCAGGATTTTCGCGGGTGTCTCCGGATAGGCGAGCGCCACCGGCATGAAGCGCGTGTAGTGCACCGGCAGGTCGTCGGGGTCGCGCAGGTTGGTGACCGATTCCGTGTAGTCCCAGCCCTTGAGCTGGAACGACATGGTCAGCTCGTGCCGCCGCTTGGTGATGAAGATGTCGTTGAACTCGGTCTCGATGCGGGCGATCTGGCCGTCCGGCCGCTTGAGCAGCGCGGCGCGGGCTTGCTCGTCGACCAGCGCCTGCGCGCGTGCCTCGGCGCAGGCGAACAGCATCGTCAGGGCGAAGGCGACGGCAGTCACAGGCTGCCGCGTCAGCCGAGGGCAGGGCGATCAGCACCAGGGCGGATACCACACCGATGGCGCCGAGCGTCAGGGTCAGCGTGCGCGAGCCCATCGACGGCAGCAGGAAGAAGGTGGTGCCGAGCGTGCCGGCGATGCTGCCGATGGTCGAGATGCCGTACACCGCGCCCGACACCGTGCCGGAGCGCGCCGCCGAGCGCAGCATCAGCCGGATCGCGAACGGCGAGTACATGCCGAAGAACGTCACCGGGAAGAACAGGATCGCCATCGAGGCGAGCAGGCTGCCCGCCTTGATGTCGTCGATCCCGGCCAGCACCCACTCCAGCATCGGTTGCGCGAAGCCCGGCAGCACCAGCATGTAGAGCGAGCCGATCAGCACGGTGACGCCGAGCACCATGACCGAGGGGGTGCGATCGGCGAGCCAGCCACCGATGAAGTAGCCCGACCGTCAGCGCGCCGAGCACGGTCGAGATCAGCGACGCCCAGGTGTAGATGCCGCTGCCGAAATAGGGGTTGAGGTAGCGCGAGCCCAGCATCTCGAAGCTCATCACGATGGCGCCCGTGACGAAGGCGATCAGGTAGATCACCGAGGCCGGCGGGCTCGTTTCGGAGGCTTGAGAGGGCACGCCTGAGGCTCCTTGGGCACAAGGCCGGGATATCGGGGCCCCAAGGGCCGTATTCGATTTGTAACAAGCACTTAGCAGGCAGGAAAGGGCGCTGCCCGGCCTTCAATTGGGCCGCAGACCGGCCTATATCTCAACCCGCGCCGTCTCGGGGATGTTTTCATGTCTGACTGGACCTTTGCCGTCCGCCGCTTTCTGCTTTCCGCCCTGGCGGCGTTTGCTGTTCGCTTTGCCCGCGTCGGCGCAACGTGTGCCTCCCGCTTCCACCAACGAGCTGCGGCTGTCCTACGCGCCGATCGTCAAGCGCGTCGCGCCGGCGGTGGTGACGGTGTCACGCCGCCAAGACGGTCGAAAACCGCAATCCGCTGATGGAGGACCCGTTCTTCCGGCGTTTCTTCGGGCCGAATTTCGGCGGTCCGCGCGGGCCCCAGCAGCAGCGCTCGCTCGGCTCCGGCGTCATCATCGATGCGTCGGGACTGGTGGTCACCAACAATCACGTCATCGACGGCGCCGATCAGGTCAAGATCCTGCTCGACGATAAGCGCGAGTTCGACGTCGAGGTGGTGCTCAAGGACCCGCGCACCGATCTCGCCGTGATGCGCGTCAAGGAGGGCCGCGAGAAATTTCCGTTCCTCGATTTCGCCAATTCCGATGAGCTGCAGGTCGGCGACGTGGTCCTGGCGGTCGGCAATCCGTTCGGCGTCGGGCAGACGGTGACGCACGGCATCGTCTCGGCGCTGGCGCGCACCCAGGTCGGCATCACCGACTATCAGTTCTTCATCCAGACCGACGCTGCCATCAATCCCGGCAACTCCGGCGGGGCCCTGGTCGACATGACCGGCAAGCTGGTCGGCATCAACACCGCGATTTTCTCGCGCTCCGGCGGCTCGCAGGGCATCGGGTTCGCCATCCCGGCCAACATGGTGCAGGTTGTCGTAGCATCAGCTCGTAGCGGCGGCATCGGCGGTGAAGCGTCCGTGGCTCGGCGCCAAGCTGCAGGCGGTGACGCCTGACCTCGCAGAGCGCTTCGACCTCAAGCGTCCCGCCGGAGCGGTCGTCACCAATGTCGCGGCGGCAAGCCCGGCCGCGCGCGCCGGCATCAAGACCGGCGACGTGATCGTCGCGGTCGACGGCCACATGGTCGACGATCCCAATGGCTTCGATTACCGTTTCGCGACGCGCCCGCTTGGCGGGCAGGCCCAACTCGGCGTGATGCGTGGCGGCCGCGAGACCAAGGTCGCGGTCGCGCTGGAAACGGCGCCGGAAGGCCCCCGCGATGAAGTGACGATCCGTGGCCGCTCGCCGTTCGTCGGCGCCAAGGTGGCCAACCTGTCACCATCGCTCGCCGACGAGCTGCGCCTCGAAATGTCCGCCGAAGGCGTCGTCATCGTCGATGTCGAGGATGGCTCGCCGGCGCAGAGCGTCGGTTTGCAGCGTGGCGATGTGATCGTCATCGTGAACAGCGACAAGGTCGAGAAGACGCGAGACCTGGACAAGGCCTCCAAGGCCGGCTCTCGCGTCTGGCGCGTCACTATCCAGCGTGGCGGGCGGCAGATTTCCGCTGTGTTCGGCGGTTAGGCGCATTTGCCCGTGACGGCGCAGGGGCAAGGCGGCGCTCTGGCCTGGGATTGCTTCGCTGAGCGCTTGCGGTCACGCTCCGCAGGCCCCAATTTGCTGACCGATGGCAAAGCGACAAGCCTCCGGCCCCAATCTGTTTGCCGCGTCCGGCCTTGACGCAGACGCGCCGCGGCCGCTCGCCGACAAGCTGCGCCCGCAGACGCTCGCCGAGGTGGTCGGGCAGGACCATCTGCTCGGACCCGATGGCGCGCTGGCCCGCATGCTGGCAACGCGCTCGCTCGGCTCACTGGTGTTCTGGGGGCCGCCCGGCACCGGCAAGACCACGGTGGCGCGGCTGCTCGCCAAGGAAACCGACTTGCAGTTCGAGCAGATTTCCGCGGTGTTCTCCGGTGTGGCCGACCTCAAGAAGGTGTTCGACACCGCTCGCGCTCGACGCGAGACCGGGAGGGGCACGCTGCTGTTTGTCGATGAGGTGCACCGCTTCAACCGTGCCCAGCAGGACAGCTTCCTGCCGGTGATGGAGGACGGCACCATTGTGTTGGTCGGCGCCACCACCGAGAACCCGTCGTTCGAGCTCAATGCGGCGTTGCTGTCGCGGGCGCGCGTGCTCGTATTCAAATCGCTTGATGCCGAGGCGGTCGAGAAGCTGCTCGCGCGCGCGGAGGCGATCGAAGGCAAGCGGTTGCCGCTCGATGCGGATGCCCGCGCGGCGGTCGCGCGTATGGCTGACGGCGACGGCCGCGCAGCGCTCACTTTGGTCGAGGAGATCTGGCGCGCCGCGCGTCCGGGCGAGACGTTCGATCTCGCCGGCTTGCAGAACGTGGTGCAGCGGCGCGCCCCGATCTACGACAAGAGCGCGGACGGCCACTACAACCTGATCTCGGCGCTGCACAAGTCAGTGCGCGGCTCCGACCCGGATGCCGCGCTCTACTATCTCTGCCGCATGTTCGACGCCGGCGAAGACCCGCTCTTCATCGCACGCCGCGTGGTGCGCATGGCGGTCGAGGACATCGGGCTTGCCGATCCGCAGGCGCTGGCGATCTGTAACGCCGCCAAGGACGCCTACGATTTCCTGGGGAGCCCGGAGGGCGAACTGGCGATTGCGCAGGCTGTGATCTATGTCGCAACCGCACCCAAGTCGAATGCGGCCTATATGGCCTATGGCCAGGCGATGCAGGCTGCGAAGCAGGGCGGCTCGCTATTGCCACCCAAGCATATCCTTAATGCGCCGACCAACCTGATGAAGTCGGAAGGCTATGGCCGCGGCTACGCCTACGATCACGACCAGGAAGAGGCGTTCTCCGGCCAGGATTACTTTCCGGAGGGAATGGAGCGGCGGCAGTTCTACAATCCGCCGGAGCGCGGGTTCGAGCGTGAGATCAGGAAGCGGCTGGAGTACTGGGCAAAGCTGCGGAAACTGCAAAGTGGTGAATGATGCGAACGTAGTTGGTTAGCGCGGCGGTCACGGCGGTGGCGTGGGATCGCGGCAAGGCCGAAGACTTGCAGCGCTGCAAGTAGGAGCGGCCGCAAGGAGATTGCGATGACTGCTCGCTGGGTGGCTCTGGGTTTGAGCGTTCTGCTCGCCACCGCCGCAAATGGCCAACCCGTGGCAAAGGACGAGCCCGCCGAGAAGCCGGCAACGGAAAAGCCTGCGATCGAGAAGCCGGCTGCCGAAGGTTTCGCGGCCGAGAGCGCCGCTGAGAAGCCGGTCAAGCCTGCTTCGAAGAAAGCGGAGAAAAAGGCTGACAAGAAGGCCGAGAAAAAAGCCGAGAAGCCAAAGCCTGCCGCCGACGAGCCGAAGACCACCGCGGTCGACAAGCTGCCGGGCGCACTCAAGACGGTTCACGTCTGCGCGATGCCGAAGGCGACGGTCGAGATTGATTCCGAAGCTTACGCCAGGGCGGTGGTGTTCTTCATTTCCTGCACCGCGGCGCGTGGCGCTCTCACCCCGCATGCGACGCCAAGGGCAGCGGCGCCAAGCTCGTGACCTTCGAGGGGTTGGCGCCTGACGGCAGCGCGTCGAAGCTGGAGATGCTCTATTCGGTGACGCCGGCCCGCGAGGCCTTCACCAAGGAGGGCGATCAGCAGCCCCACGCCCACGTCAAGGCGGACACGCCGTGGTTTGTTGGCGCCTGGGCGCCGGACGACCGGCCCGGCGTCTGTGCGGTCTCCGCGACATGGCGGCTGCAGGGTGATAAGGCTGAGCTCCACCTGTGGGAAGAGGCCAAGGAATGCCCCAAAGGCGAGCTGCCGAAATACGAGGCCAAGGTCGACAAGAAGCCGCCTCCGCTGGTCGGGCGGTAGGCGCGGTTGCGCCCGTCGGCGGTAAGGCCGCCGGCGGCGTGCAGACCGTCACCGTGAGCGACGACGAGAACGGCATGCGGCTCGATCGCTTCTTCGAGGCGCGGTTCCCGGGCCTGTCGTACTCCCACATCCAACGCATCATCCGCAAAGGCGAGGTGCGGGTGAACGGCAAGCGCGCGCAGCCGAAGGATCGCCTGCAATCCGGCCAGGCGATCCGGATTCCGCCGCTCAAGCTCGACGCGCCGAAGCCTGGCGCCGACGCGCCGCAGGACCAGAAGGACCGCGCGTTCCTCAAGTCGATCACGCTCTACGAGGATGACGACGTGCTCGTCCTCAACAAGCCGATGGGGCTCGCGGTGCAGGGTGGCTCCGGCACGTTCAAGCACGTTGACGGCATGCTGGACTCGATGCGCGATCGCTCCGGGCAGAAGCCGCGCCTCGTACACCGGCTCGACAAGGACACGTCGGGTTGCCTGCTGGTCGCCAAGACGCGGTTTGCGGCGTCCGCGCTCGCCAAGAATTTCCGCTCCCGCTCGGCGCGCAAGATCTACTGGGCGCTGGTGGTCGGCGCGCCGCGGCCCAAGCAGGGCCGTATCTCCACGTTCCTAGCCAAGGAGGAGCGTGACGAGGACAGCGTGATGGTGATCGCGCGGCACGGCGATGAGGGCGCGAGTCACGCGGTGACGTACTACGCGCTGGTCGAGACCGCGGGGCAGAAGATGTCATGGCTGTCGCTCAAGCCGGTCACCGGGCGCACCCATCAACTCCGCGCCCACATGGATCACATCGGCCATCCGATCGTCGGCGACCCGAAGTACTTCAACAAGGAAAACTGGGAACTGCCCGGAGGCGTGCAGAAGAAGCTGCACCTCCATGCCCGGAGGATCGCTATTCCGCATCCCCGGGGCGGAACAATCGACGCCACCGCGCCGTTGCCGCCGCACATGCAGCAGTCCTGGAACCTGCTCGGCTTCGACGCCAAGCGCTATGATCCGATTGTGGAATCTCCGGACGAGGATTAGGTTTAGCGCTGCGGTGTTGGCTTCCTATGTGGAGGGCATGCCGATGATGTTCAAAGTCTTCCTGGCGCTTATTCTTGTGGGTTTCTGGACCTTGCAGCCTGCCAGCGCGCAGCGCTCCTACGACATCATGGTCGAGGAGGGCGGCAAGCCGCTGAAAAGGGCTCCGAAAGCTGTCGAGCCGCCCGCCGGCGAGGTGAAGAAAGCTCCCAAACGGAAAGCTTATCCGCGCGGCTCCAGCTACATTCCGCCGGCCAACCTGCCGCGCACCGAGGCGATCATCACCTCGCCCCCGCCGGGCGTCTACAAGCCGCCGCCGATCAACACCTACAGCGACCGGGTGCGAAACTGCATCCATTCCTACCCGCTCAATGCGGGCATCGGAAACAATCCCACCGATCAGAGCGCCTACATACGCCAATGCGCGAACTGAGCGCGCTTACCGCAGGCTGGCGTTGATCTTTTCAAGCGCCGCGGAGCCGGGACAAAGCAGATCGGACTCCAGCGAATTGAGCGGCGTATCCACCGTGTCGAGGTGAGCATGCAGATCCTCGGACTCGGGATCGACGTAAAGCAGTCCCGTCACCACCTGGCCCTTGGCGGTGTGCTTCTGCAAGAAGCCCATTGCTGCGACGCGATCTTGCACGTCGTAGTCGGCGTCGAGCTTGCGCAGCGCAAGCTTGGTTCCGTCGTGCTGCTCGACCACCTGCACCGAACCTGGCGCATACTCGACCTTGATCGGCGCGCGGCCTGTGATGACATCGAGCCGGTTCACCGCCTCGTTGTGCTCGCGCACATAGTCAAAGCTCTTGGTCGAGCCGGTGTGATTGTTGAAGGCGACGCAGGGGCTGATCACGTCGATGAAGGCCGCCCCCTTGTGCCGGATCGCCGCTTCGATCAACGGGACAAGTTGCGTCTTGTCGCCGGAGAACGAGCGGGCGACGAAGCTCGCACCGAGTTGCAGCGCCATTGCGGCGAGATCAATCGAATTGTCGGAATTGACCACGCCGCGCTTGCTCTTGGAGCCACGGTCGGCGGTGGCCGAGAACTGGCCCTTGGTGAGGCCGTACACGCCGTTGTTCTCGACGATGTAGGTCATATTGACCCCGCGCCGCATCGAATGCGCGAACTGGCCGAAGCCGATCGAGGCGCTGTCGCCGTCGCCCGACACGCCAAGGTAAATCAGGTCGCGGTTGGCGAGGTTGGCGCCGGTCAGCACCGACGGCATGCGGCCGTGAACGGTGTTGAAGCCGTGCGAGTTACCAAGGAAATAATCCGGGGTCTTCGACGAGCAACCGATACCGGAAATCTTTGCCACCCGGTGCGGCTCGATCGAAAGCTGGAAGCAGGCTTCGATGATTGCCGCTGTGATTGAGTCGTGGCCGCAGCCCGCGCACAACGTCGAAACCTTGCCTTCGTAGTCACGGTGGGTGTAGCCGAGCTCGTTCTTCGGCAGGCCAGGATGACTGAATTTCGGTTTGGCGATGTAGGTCATGACACGACCTTCCGGAGCGGGGTGACTTTGAGCTGGTCTTGATGGTCGCCGATCGCCTTGGCGATGAAGCGCGCGGTGATCGGCGTGCCGTCGTAGTGCAGGATCGGAACGAGCCGCACCGGGTCGATGCCGTTCTCGTTGACGATCAGCGAGCGCAATTGCGCGTCGCGGTTCTGTTCCACAACGTACACGAAATCATGGCCGGCGATGAAGCTGGCCACGCTGGAATGGAATGGGAAGGCGCGGATGCGCAGCCGGTCGAGCTGATGGCCGCGCTTCTCAAGCATGCCAATCGCTTCGTCCATTGCCGGAGAGGTCGAGCCGTAATAAATCACGCCGTACTTGGTGGGCTTGGCGGCGTTGGCCTGGAGCGGACGAGGCACCAGGTCTTTGGCGGTCTCGAACTTGCGCAACAGCCGCTGCATGTTGTCCTGATAGGCCGGGCCTTCCTCGGTGTAACGCGCGTAGCGGTCGCGCGATGTGCCGCGGGTGAAGAACGAGCCCTTGGTCGGATGCGTGCCGGGGTAGGTCCGGAACGGAATGCCGTCACCGTCGACGTCGAGATAACGCCCAAAGTCGCGGCCGTCGTCGAGCATTTCCGCGGTCATCACCTTGCCGCGGTCGTATTGCTTGCTCTCGTCCCACTTGAGGGGCCGGCAGAGGCGATGGTTCATGCCGATGTCGAGGTCGAGCATCAGGAAGATCGTGGTCTGCAGCCGCTCCGCGAGGTCGAAGCATTGCGCGGAAAATTCAAAGCCTTCGGCAGGATCCTCGGGGAACAGCATGACGTGCTTGGTGTCGCCGTGTGAGGCGTAGGCGCAGGAGGTCAGGTCGCATTGCTGGGTGCGGGTCGGCATGCCGGTCGAGGGACCGGCGCGCTGCACATTCATGATCACGGCGGGAATCTCGGCGAAGTAGGAGAGGCCGATGAATTCCTGCATCAGCGAGATGCCGGGGCCGGAGGTGGCGGTGAAGGCGCGCGCGCCGTTCCAGCCGGCGCCGACCACGATGCCGATTGACGCAAGCTCATCCTCGCCCTGGACGATGGCGTACTTGGCCTTCTTGGTTTCCGGGTCGTGGCGCAGCCGCTTGCAGTGGCTGGTGAAGGCATCGGCGAGCGAGGACGACGGCGTGATGGGATACCAGGCGCATACCGTGGCGCCGCCATAGACCGCTCCCAGCGCGGCGGCGCTGTTTCCTTCGATGAAGATGCGGTCGCCGACCTTGTCGGTTTTCTGCACGCGAAGCCCGATCGGGCATTTCAGGTTCTTCAGCGCCCAGTCGCGGCCGAGATGCAGCGCATGAACGTTCGAGGACAGCAGCTTTTCCTTGGACTTGTACTGCTCGCTGATCAGTTGCTCGATCGTCTTGACGTCCATGTCGAGCAGAGCCGACAGCGCGCCGAGATAGATGATGTTCTTGAAGAGCTGGCGCTGGCGCGGATCGCTGTAGGTCGAGTTGGTGATCGCGGTGAGCGGAACGCCAATCACCGTGATGTCCTCGCGGAATTTCGAGGCCGGCATCGGCTTGGTGCTGTCGTAGAGCAGGTAGCCGCCAGGCTCGATCGAGGCGACGTCCTTGTCCCAGGTCTGCGGGTTCATCGCGACCATCATGTCGATGCCGCCGCGGGCGCCGAGATAGCCGTCCTTGGTGACGCGCACTTCGTACCAGGTCGGCAGGCCCTGGATGTTGGAGGGGAAGATGTTGCGTGGGCTGACCGGCACGCCCATGCGCAGAATGGATCGCGCGAACATCTCGTTCGCGCTCGCCGAGCCGGAGCCGTTGACGTTGGCGAAGCGGATGACGAAGTCGTTTACGCTGCTGATCGGGCTGGTTGGCATGGCGTGTTCGCGTGGGTCATGTCGATGAGATATTTCTGCATGTCCCACGCACCGGTGGGGCATCGCTCGGCGCAAAGGCCGCAGTGCAGGCAGACGTCCTCGTCCTTGACCATGACGTTGCCGGTCTTGAGGCCGTCGGCGACATAGAGGTCCTGGGTGGCGTTGGGCGAGGGCGCCTTGAGGCGCGTGCGCAGGTCGGCTTCCTCGCCGTTCGCCGTGAACGTGATGCAGTCCATCGGGCAGATGTCGACGCAGGCGTCGCACTCGATGCAGAGCGAGGGTGCAAAGACCGTCTGTATGTCGCAATTCAGGCAGCGTTGCGCCTCCGCGAAGGCGAGGTTGGGATCGAAGCCGAGTTCGACCTCCGCCTTGATGTCTTTCAGCGCGATCACCTTATCGCGCAGCGGAACGCGGAATCGCTTGTCGCCCGAAATGTCGTTATCGTAGCTCCACTCGTGGATGCCCATCTTCTGGCTGCTGACTTTGACGTCCGGCAGTGGGCGCTCCTTGATGTCCTCGCCCGACAGCATCTTGTGGATCGACAGCGCGGCGTCGTGGCCGTGCGCCACGGCCCAGATGATGTTTTTCGGGCCGAACGCGCTGTCGCCGCCGAAGAACACCTTCGGATTGGTCGAGGCCATGGTCGCGGGATCGACCTTGGGCATGTCCCACTTGTCGAACTCGATGCCGATGTCGCGCTCGATCCAGGGGAAGGCATTCTCCTGGCCGACCGCCACCAGAACGTCGTCGCATTCGAAATGCTGGTCCGGTTCGCCGGTCGGAACCAGATTGCGGCGGCTCTTGGCGTCGTACTCGGCCTTCACCTTCTCGAACACCACGCCGGTCAGCTTGCCGTTGTCGTGGGTGAATTCCTTCGGTACCAGGAAGTTCAGGATCGGGATGTCCTCGTGCTGGGCATCTTCCTTTTCCCAGGGCGAGGCCTTCATCTCCTCGAAGCCGGACCGCACGATGACCTTGACGTCCTCGCCGCCGAGCCGGCGCGAGGAGCGGCAGCAGTCCATCGCGGTGTTGCCGCCGCCGAGCACGATGACGCGCCGGCCGATCTGGGTGGTGTGGCCGAACGACACCGACGACAGCCAGTCGATGCCGATGTGGATGTTCTTCGCGGCTTCCTTGCGGCCGGGGATATCGAGCTCGCGGCCGCGCGGCGCGCCGGAGCCGACGAACACCGCGTCGTAGCCCTCGGCCAGCAGGGCTTTCAGGCTATCGATGCGTTTGCCGCCGACGAACGTGATGCCCATGTCGAGGATGTAGTTGCACTCCTCGTCGATCACGCGGTCGGGCAGGCGGAATTTCGGAATCTGCGAGCGCATCATGCCGCCGGACTTGGGGTCCTGGTCGAACACGGTGCAGTGGTAACCGAGCGGCGCGAGGTCGCGCGCCACGGTGAGCGAGGCGGGGCCGCCGCCGACCAGAGCGATGCGCTTGCCGTTCTTCGCCACCGGCTTCGGCATCCGGCCGCTGACATCGTCCTTGTAGTCGGCGGTGACACGCTTGAGCCGGCAGATCGCGACCGGATCCTTTTCCTTTTCCACGCGACCGCGCCGGCAGGCTGGTTCGCATGGCCGATCGCAGGTGCGCCCAAGAATTCCCGGAAACACGTTCGACTTCCAATTGATCATGTAGGCGTCGCTGTAACGCCCTTCCGCGATCAATCGGATGTATTCGGGGACCGGCGTGTGCGCCGGGCAGGCCCATTGGCAGTCGACGACTTTGTGGAAGTAGTCCGGTGCCGCAATATCGGTCGGTTTCATTTACTCCTGCATCTACGTGCATCCCCTCGGAACTCTGTCGAGTGGCGGTCACGCAGCCTTTGCGATTTCAATCCCAGCGGCCCGGCTTATAAGGCGCCGATTCCGGGGACGATGTTAGTTTAGACGACTTCCGAATTCCACCCGGACAGCGCACATGGTGGCGTCCTGTGAATGTGCGTCGGCCCTGGAAAACCTGTGATATTGCAAAGCGGCGCGAGGAAGGCGCTGGCGGGCAAAGCACGCCCAATACGTGCTCGAAACGGCTATTCTCGCGCACGTTTGAGTGATCGCCCGCGGCCGGATTGTTGCATCGCACAATAACCATCATGCGAGACATTTTCACCGAGGTGTTCGAAAGCGAGCCGGTCGATCCGATGGCGGCGGCCAGGCGCGGCGCGCGGCCGAACCTGCGAGCCCGGTTCTACCAGCGCGCCGAGGCCGGGGAGGCGGGCGAGGGCGGCGTGCCGGTCCTGATTGATGGCCGCGCGGTGCGCACGCCGGCGAAGGCTGCGCTCGCCGCGCCGTCGCGCGAACTGGCGCAGGCGCTCGCCGCCGAGTGGGACGCGCAGCGCGATACGATCGATCCGGCGCGCATGCCGCTGACGCGGCTTGCCAACGCGATCATCGACGGCGTCGTGAAAAGGCCGGAGCCGGTGGCTGCCGAAATCGAGAAATATCTCGGCTCCGACCTCTTGTTCTATCGCGCCGATGAACCCGAGGGACTGGTC
This sequence comes from uncultured Alphaproteobacteria bacterium, assembly GCA_963814215.1. GTDB lineage: Bacteria > Pseudomonadota > Alphaproteobacteria > Rhizobiales > Xanthobacteraceae > Z2-YC6860. The sequence continues at coordinate 21,678 of CAWFCM010000033.1, forward strand.
GCCGCGCAGGCGCAGCACTGGGATCCGGTCCTGCAATGGACGCGGGAAACGTTCGGCGCGCATTTTGTGCTGACGCAAGGCGTTACTTTCGTGCAGCAGGGCGCGGAAGCGGTTGCCGCCGCGGCGAAGGCGATCCCGCGGCATCCCTGGCGGCTCGGCGCGGTGAACTCCGCGACCGCGCTGACTGGCTCCGCGCTGCTCGCGCTTGCGCTCGCGCACAGCCGGCTTGACGTGGATGCGGCATGGGCCGCCGCTCATGTCGACGAGGATTGGAACATGGCAAAGTGGGGCCGCGACGAAGAGGCGCTGGCGCGGCGCGCGTACAAGTTCGCGGAAATGCAGGCGGCCGCGCAGGTGCTGTCGATGACCAGGGAGTAACGCGATGACCGTTTCAGCCAAGCCTGCGCGCTTTCCGCAGCTCACCATGGAGCAGCTCAACGCCGAGCAGCGCCCGCTCGGCGAGGAGATCATGAAATTCTCCAGGGTCGGCATCGGCGGCCCCTACAACATCCTGATGCGCAGCCCCGTGCTGCTGCGGCGCATGCTGGACCTGTGGAACTACCTGCGCTGGAACACCTCGCTGCCGCTTCACCTCAACGAATTCGCCATCCTGATCGTCGGCCGCCGCTGGCGCTCGCAGATCGAGTGGTACGCCCACGTTCCCATTGCCCTGAAAGCTGGTTTGTCGCAGTCGATCATCGACCAACTCAAGCAGAAGAAGCGGCCGGAGGGCATGAAGGACGACGAGGCGATCGTCTATGACTTCTGCACGGAGCTTGCCGCCAACCACGCGGTGTCGGACGAGACCTTCGCCCGCGCCAAACGCCTGCTCGGCGAACAGCAGGTGGTCGATCTGGTGGCGGTGAGCGGAACGTATGTCACCGCCGCGATGCTGCTCGCGGTGGCGGAGGCGACGCCTCCGGATGGCGCCGAGCCGCCGTTTAAGCCAGGCGAGCCGTAGGTCTCTCCACCGTCATTCCGGGACGGCCCGAAGGGCCGGACCCGGAATCCAGACAAGAATTCCTTATTCGCATCTGGATTCCGGGCTCGCGCCTGCGGCGCGTCCCGGAATGACGAGGATTGGCCCGCGTCGCCCCATGCCCCCCGGCGTGGTATGCCTCTTGCCACGGATTCCCCGGGGCTGAGGCGCATGAAAGACATCCTCGACAGGCTCGAACAGCGGCGCGCGCAGGCCCGCCTCGGCGGCGGCCAGGCGCGCATCGACGCGCAGCACAAGCGCGGCAAGCTGACCGCGCGCGAGCGCGTCGAGCTCTTGCTCGACAAGGGCTCGTTCGAGGAGTTCGACATGTTCGTCGAGCACCGCTCCAGCGACTTCGGCATGGAGAAGACCAAAATCCCCGGCGACGGCGTCGTCACCGGCTGGGGCACGGTGAACGGTCGCACCGTCTATCTGTTCTCCAAGGACTTCACCGTGTTCGGCGGCTCGCTGTCCGAGACGCACGCGCAGAAGATCACCAAGGTGCAGGACATGGCGATGAAGGCGCGGGCGCCGATCATCGGCCTGTTCGACGCCGGCGGCGCGCGCATCCAGGAGGGCGTAGCCTCCTTGGGCGGCTACGGCGAGGTGTTCAAGCGCAATGTCATCGCCTCCGGTGTCATCCCGCAGATCAGCGTCATCATGGGCCCGTGCGCGGGCGGCGACGTCTATTCGCCGGCCATGACCGACTTCATCTTCATGGTGAAGGATACGAGCTACATGTTCGTCACCGGGCCGGAGGTGGTGAAGACGGTCACCAACGAGGTGGTGACCGCGGAGGAGCTCGGCGGGGCGTCGGTGCACGCCACCAAGTCCTCGATCGCCGACGGTGCCTACGAGAACGACGTCGAGTGCCTCCTCCAGATGCGCCGGCTGATCGACTTTCTGCCGTCGAGCAACTCGAGCGGCGCGCCGGAGTGGCCCTCGCACGACGATATCGAGCGCGAGGAGCGTTCCCTCGATACCTTAATTCCTGACAACCCGAACAAGCCCTACGACATCAAGGAGCTGATCCACAAAGTGGTGGACGAGGGCGACTTCTTCGAGATCGGCGCGGCGTTCGCCAAGAACATCGTCACCGGTTTCGGCCGCATCGCCGGCCGCACGGTGGGCTTCGTCGCCAACCAGCCGATGGTGCTGGCCGGCGTGCTCGACAGCGACGCCTCGCGCAAGGCTGCGCGCTTCGTGCGCTTCTGCGACGCCTTCGAGATCCCGATCGTCACGTTCGTCGACGTGCCGGGCTTCCTGCCGGGCACCGCGCAGGAGCAGGGCGGCCTGATCAAGCACGGCGCCAAGCTGCTGTTCGCCTATTCGCAGGCGAGCGTGCCGCTCGTTACCGTCATCACCCGCAAGGCGTTCGGCGGCGCCTATGACGTGATGGCGTCGAAGCACATCGGCGGCGACCTCAACTACGCCTGGCCGACCGCGCAGATCGCGGTGATGGGCGCGAAGGGCGCGGTCGAGATCATCTTCCGCTCCGACATCGGCGACGCCGACAAGATCGCGGCGCGCACCAAGGAGTACGAGGACCGGTTCCTGTCGCCGTTCGTCGCCGCCGAGCGCGGCTACATCGACGACGTGATCATGCCGCACTCGACGCGCAAACGGATCGCGCGGGCGCTGGCGATGCTGAAGGGGAAGAAGGTGGAAATGCCGGCCAGGAAGCACGATAACTTGCCGGTGTGAAGGCTGAAACCCTTAACGCATTCTCAGGTCTGAGCTAGCTGACTACACACATGGACCCGACTGAGAATCTCCACTCGCTGCACGAGCACGAGCAGAAAATCCGCTCGCAGAGCCTGGAGGTGATCAAGGCCGACCCGGCTCTGACGGACCACCTCAATATCGTCAGTGAAGCGATGAATCTCATCTACGCGTTCAGCCACGACTACCAACATCAAGACGACGATGAGTTGACGCTTCAGTTGTTCGGCATCCGGCTCTTCAACGCCGCGGGCGCCTCCATCAAGCTTGCGCTGTCCGGCTATTACCAGAAAGCGTTTGATCACGTGCGGGACGTGCTGGAGACATATTTCCTGGCCGACTATCTCACGACGTATCCAGAGAAGATCGCGGAGTGGAAGGCGGCGGACAAAAAGGCGCGCATCGCGCATTTCGGCCCGGGCATCATTCGCAACGCGCTCGATAAGCGGGACGGCTACACGAGCGGCCAGCGGAAGAAGATTTACGACCTAATCTCGGAGTACGCATCGCACGCCTCGTATCCCGGCTTTAGTTTGGTGGTGAACGAGAAGAACCTGGGGGAGGTTGGCCCCTTCTTCGACAAGAAGAAGCTTGAAGCTTGGCTCCAGGAACTCGCGAAGCGACTGAGCCATGCGACTGTTATCCTGGTTTCGGACCACAAGGGGAAGGATGCGACCTTGCTGGCGACACGCAAGCGCTACCTCGACGTAGCGAATGCCTGGGTCGAGAAATATCTCCACGGAACGTCATCGACGGTGCCTTAGCAAGCGTAGCGCGTAGGGCGGATTAGCGAAGCGTAATCCGACAATCTTGCTTCGTCGGCACCATCCGCTTCGCTATTGTGCCCTTCAGCCAGCGTAGCCCGGATTGAGCGAAGCGAAATCCGGGACTGATATTGGCAATCCCCGCATTTCGCTTCGCTCAATGCGGGCTACGGCATGGAACATGCGGCACGGCGAATAGAACAACGGCCCATTTCTCGGTAAACCCGATTTCGCCCCCCGGTCTTCAGGGCTACGCTTGTGTCCTCTCTCAACCCAGGAGGACATCATGTTCCGAACGACACGTTCGCTTCGCATCCCGTTGAGCCTCGCCATCCTCGGTTTCGGCGCCCTCACGCTCAATGCGGCGCCGGCCGCCGCCCAGAACCAGCATATGGAGATCATCCACCATCCGAACTACGACAAGAGCGTGTTCATGCCGTTCGTGCCGGCGATCAAGATCAAGAGCGGCAAGCTCTTGTGGTTGGCCGGCTCGACCTCGCTTCCGGTCTATCACGACCATCCGCACAAGCGGGATCAGATCCTCAAGAACATGCCGAACGATCTCGGCGCGCAGACCCGCGCCACAATGGAAGGCATCAAGCAGACGCTGGAAGCCGCTGGCGCCACATTCAAGGACGTGGTCCACGTCTTTGTGTTCCGTACCCGGCCGCGCATGGGCGACATCGGCGGCGCCGCCTTGATCATCAATTCCTATTTCAAGCCCTTCAATCACTTTCCGACCTCGACCAATATGGCGGTGTTGGAACTAGGCGAGCCGGAGCAACTGATCGAGATTCAGATGGTTGCGGTGGTGGACTGAGCCGTCCGGCGAACGGATTGTCATCGGGCAGGGCGGATTCCGCCGCGCTCAATCCGCTCACGTTTTATGAAAGCCCCAGGCCATTAGCCTGGGGCTCGGCCCTGCCGGGGTTCTTCATCCAGTTATCGGCTTGCGGATTGCTGCTGATCGGGGCGATTGCCGGCATCGTGATGCGCCTTGTCGGCGGGTGATGTGAGCGGCGACGGCCTTGTCAATCTCGTTTGATCGCGTCAGAAGCTATCCGTCCCGCGTTCGATCTCACCCTCTGTCAGGAGAAACCACCGATGCCCGCGTTCCGCTCAGGCCTCATCGCCGCTTCCGCCTTTGCGCTCGCCATCATCGGTTCAGCCATCATGTCCGATCCCTCAGACGCCCAATCCGCCAAGCCCGTCACCACCTCGTCGGGCCTGCAGATCATCGACACCAAGCCCGGCACCGGCGCTGCGCCGCGCAAGGGCCAGACCGTGGTCGTGCACTACACCGGGTGGCTCTACGTGAACGGCCAGAAGGGCAAGAAATTCGACTCGTCGGTGGACCGCAATGAGCCGTTCCGCTTTCCTGTCGGCGCCGGCCGCGTGATCGCGGGCTGGGACGAGGGCGTGGGCTCGATGAAGGTCGGCGGCAAGCGCACGCTGATCATTCCGCCGAACCTCGGTTATGGCGCGCAGGGCGCGGGCGGCGCCATCCCGCCCAACGCGACGCTGATCTTCGATGTCGAACTGCTTGATGTGAACTGACGTCTTGGTCATTCCGGGGCGCGAGCGTAGCGAGCGAGCCCGGAATCCATAACCACCATCGGGAGTATGGATTCCGGATCGCGCCTTTGGCGCGTCCGGAATGACGGTGCAGGTTTGACTGAGGTCACGCGCCCGCCCGCGCGCCCTCTGCGATCGTACGCGGCGCCCTGTTGAGATTGTCGATCGCGAATCCGGCGGCGGCCTTGTAGCCCGCCATGAATTCGGTGCGCTCCTTCGGCGGGATCACGTCGTCGATGTTGTCGAACGTTCCGCCGCAGCGTTCGTCGACCATGTTGAGCAGCCCGAAGGGACCGGCGCCGCGATTGCGCAGCACGACCTGCGAGATCGGGCCGCACAGCTTCTTGTCGTAGGCGGCAAGCGCGGCAGGCGTCACGCCGTGCTCCACCATGCAGGCGCCCAAAACGCGCGCATCGACGACAGCCTGGCTGCCGCCGTTGGAGCCGGTCGGATACATGGGATGCGCGGCGTCGCCGAGCAGCGCCACCGGGCCATCTTGCCAGGTGGACACCGGATCGCGGTCGATCATCGGGTTCTCGAAGGCGCTGTCCGCCTGCCGGAGCAGGGCGGGCACGTCGAGCCAGTCCCAGATCCAGCTCTTGAAATGGTGGACGAACTCGGTGATTGGCACCTGCCGGAACCAGCCGCTCTGCTTCCAGCCCTCGGCGTTGTCCATCGTGACCTCGGCGATCCAGTTGATCATCGAGAGGCCGGTGCGCGGGTCGGGCTGCGAGATCGGATAGAACACCATGCGGTGGCGATGCGTGCCGAGCCCGACAAAGGAAGCGCCGGAGCGGATCGGCTTCCCCCAGGTGGTGCCGCGCCACATGATCGCGCCGCCCCAATGGATCGGCGGCTGGGCCGGGTGCATCTGCGCGCGCACCGCCGAGTGGATGCCGTCGGCGCCGATCAGCAGCGCGCCGCTGATCTCGGAGGCCGAGCCGTCGGCATGCGCGATCGAAACGCTGACGCCATCCCCGGTCTTGCGGTAGCCGGTCATGCGGCTGCCGAGACGGACCGCGTCCGGCCCGATCCGCTCCACGACCTTGTCGTAAAGCATCATGTGGAGCTGGCCGCGGTGAACCGCGTATTGCGGCCAGTTGTAGCCGGCCAGCAGCCCACGCGGCTCGGAATAGATGTCGTTGCCGTTCAGTCCGACCAGCGCCCACTCCTTGGCGGGCAGGCCGATCCGATCGAGATCGTGCTCCGTGATGCCGAGGTCATAGAGCTCGCGCACGGCATTGGGCTGCAGGTTGATGCCGACGCCGAGCGGCCGCATCTCGCGCACCGCCTCGAACACGATGCAGGGGACGCCGATCTGGTGGAGCGTCAGTGCGGTCGCCAGGCCGCCGATGCCGCCGCCGGCGACAATAACAAGGTTGTTCGTCACGCGCTCGATCCCATCAGCGGCCCGAACCATTATCCTTTGACTGGCGTGCGGAGCAAGCCGGGCTGTGGCGCGCGCGGCCCCGTTCAGCCGGAGGCTATTCCAGCTTCTGCGGAAACTCCCGCTCCACTTCGACGCTGCGCAAATGCTTGAGCCGCCCGTTCTCCAGCACATAGAAGTGCCGTCCGAACACGCCCTTTTCGTTGCGCGCGCCGGAGAGCACGACGAGCGTGCTGCCGATCTGCCCGTCGATCGGCTCAAAACTGTCCTCCACTTCGCCCCAGCCGGACATGGTGGGCAGCATGATGACGCGGCCGGTCTTGGCGTCGAGCAGCGCACTGCCGACGCAGGTCGATCCGCACGGCCAGGTCAGGCGGACGTAGCGGCCGGCGATGCCCGGCTTGTCATCGCTTCGCAGCGAGTCCTTGAGGCGCAGCCGCACGTCCTCGTGCAGCCCGCGCGGCACCTTCATCGCCGCGATACGCCCGGTGTAGGGCTTGGCCGCCGGATGGTCGGCGAAGCGCGGGAAGCTCACCTTGATGGGCGGGCGGCCCTGGCATTGAAGCGTCCATTCGCCTTCGAGCGGTCCGCCGTAGACGCGGAGCTTCTCATCGTCCAGCTTCGCGGCGCCGAGCTTGCGCCACGCGATCATCACCTTCAGCTCCTTCGGGTCGCTTACCGAGCCCCAGTTCGGCCCGGAGGTACCGGGGATTTCCGTGAAGGTGAGGATGCGCGTTGCGCCGTTCGCTTGACCGGTTTCTTGGCCCTGCCAGGCATGCACGAAATAGGTGACGCGGCGGCCGTCGTGTTGCTCGGTCCAGGCGCCGGTGCCGTAGCGCGCCACCGCGAACACGCGCTTGTCCGCGCTCTCGAGCCGTGCCAGTTCGGTCTCGCATTTCTGAGCGGCGAGCGCAGGCGCCGCCAGATACGTGACCGGCACCAGCAAAGCCGCGCAGGCTCTCATGGCGGCGCGGCTAGTGCTTTCGCGCGGTCCAGATCCCCGAGCAGCGGTTCTTGTCGGAATAGCCGCTCCAGCGGCCGCGCCCGTCGGTGCGCGTCAGCCGGCCGGAGCCGGACGCGAATTTTCCGGGGACGGACACGGAAGCCGTGGCCTTGCCGTTGCGCGAGACGCGCCCCTTGAACTTGACCAGGTTGGCGTGGCTCAAGACGCCGTTGGTGATCTGAACGTTGAAATTGTAGCTGCGGTCGCATTCCCGGCCGCGCTGCGTGATGAAGGTCAGGCTCCAGCCGCCGTCGTAGACCGTGGTAGCGAGAGCGCCGGTGGCGGGGATTGCGGCCAGGGCGAATGAGAGAAGGGCAGCCCGCGTCAGATGTTTGATCATGGGTTGTGGCTCCGGTGAGGGTTGCCTTTCCCATCGGAACTCTAACCGACGCCACGCGGAAAAAAACTTATCCCCGGTCTTGAATCCGCCCCCATATTGGTCGCGTCCCGTTCGACCGAGGGCGCCATCTAGAGGCGTCTTGATGGCGGAGCGGGATGCGGCGCCCGCGCTTTTGCCTCGCAAGCAGAGGTCCGGGAGGCTTCGGGTCACCGTCCGTCCCTACTATGAGGGGCCGCCCTTGAGTGGGCTGGTGGGGACCGGAGGAAGGACGGCGAAAGCCGGCCGACCCAGAGGTGGAAGGCCCACCCATCCGGTCCTGAAAGTTACGGTCCCGAGGAACCAAAGATCGCCGCGATGGAGCGCCGGAGGGCGTGCGCGTCTCGCCAGACGCGCGCCGCACTCCCAAGGTGCGGAAACGATGGTGCGCCACCCGGCGCTCCGTCCCCTCGGCAGGGGGGAGCGAAAAGGGAAGGGCAAGCCCGGCGCCCTCGCAAAAATCCGGGCAGGCGAAGCGTTGGCTAAGGAGGATTAAATTGAAGCTACGCGGCCTTGCTGCCCTGCTTGAACATGGTCTCGACGCGCTTCTTGAGGTCCTGCGGCGACACGTCTTCCTTGTGCGTGGCGATCTCCCAGTGGTTGCCGGAAGGATCCTTCACGCCGGCGGTGCGGTCGCCGAAGAACTCGTCCGTCGGGTCCTTCATCTTGGTGCCGCCGGCCGCGAGCGCCTGCCGGTAGCTGGCGTCGACGTCCGGCACGTAAAGATAAAGCATGGTCGGCATCGGCTTGTGCTGGTCGGTTCCCTCCGACAGCATGACGCGGGAGTCACCGATCTTGACCTCGGAGTGCAGGATCGTGCCGTCCGGCCGCTTGAGCGGATCGAACACCACTTCGGCGCCGAACGCCTTCTGGAGAAATTCGATTGTCTTGTCGGCGCCCCGCACGACGAGATAGGGCGTGATGCTGTGATAGCCCTCGGGGATCGGTTTGACGGCCATTGCCGGCTCCTTCGGTTGCGGATACCGAAGGAACAACGGCCAGCCCGGGCGATCGTTGCCTGTTTCGCCCGGTTTTTGCGCAGCACGGTCACACTCGCCGCCACATTCTGGGCGCGCGGCCGTGTTCTCCCAGGCGGGAAAGAGTTACACTCAAGCAACATTCAAAAGGTTCGCGATGGCATACGGCATTCCGCGCCGTGCGTTCGGCGTAAACGACAACGAGCAGACGCTGATCAACTGGCGCCGCGGGCTTTATCGCGTGTGGGTTCTGCTGTCGGTTGCCTGGATCATGGGCTGGACGATCTTCCTGATCATGCACGGGTTGCAGGGAGGCATTCAGACCACGGGCGATGTCCTGGAAATTCCGGTCCTGTTGTTCGGCCCGCCGGTTGCGCTGCTGCTGTTCGGCGTCGCGGCGGCATGGGCGTTCCGCGGCTTCAAGGTGGACGGCGCAGGCCCCGGCAAGTCGGCCGGGTGATCGCCTGCATCGGCGACAGGGGCGTGTGCTTTTTGTGGGAATTATATAGATGACTCCCTTTAGCCATTTTCTTTCGCAATCTTGCGGCGTTTCCGCTGGCGTTTCTTCGCGGGTTCGCTTTTCGGTTTTGGCCGATACCGCAGAACCACGTCGGTCACGGCATCCAAAATCTTCGGCGTTTTCATGCGATCAAAGCCTTGTATGTGAGGCGCTTGCCGACAACGCGGGACACAAAGCTATCCAGCCGTTCCAGCGTGTGGCGCGCCACGTTGCCGTCATTGAGCCGAAAGGCAAACTCGTCAACGTAGCGTCCAAGATGCTTCGGGCTGGCGTGGTGATAGACGCCGATCAGCCCGCGCTTGAGAACCGCAAAAACGCTTTCGATGCTGTTGGTCGTGACGCCATCGCGGACATACTCGCCTTCGCTGTGGTTGACGCTTTCGTGGTCGAAGAACAGACCGCCCATCGCATGATAGACGGCGGCTTCGTCGGTGTGCAGCATCGAACCAACTTCGACGCTCTGAACGATCACGTCTTGGATGGTTTGCGCGTCCGTGCTTTCGATCTTCACGGCCTTGGTGCGCCCGCCTTTGCCGCGCTCGCGCATCCCAAGCACCGCAGTCTTGCCGACCGTGCCGCGCCCGGCTTTCAGCTTTTTGTGCTCGTGCTTGTTAGCCTCGATCCCGCCGACATACGTCTCATCGATCTCGATCAGCCCTTGAAGCTTGTCCAAGTCGCTGCCGCAGGCTTCGCGCAGCCGGTGCAGCATGAACCATGCCGACTTTTGCGTGACGCCGATTTCCTTGCTCAATTGGAGCGACGAAATTCCCTTTCGTGCCGTGACCAGCAGATACATCGCATAGACCCATTTGTGCAGCGGGATGTGACTGCGCTCGAAAATGGTGCCCGTCCGGACGGTGAAATCCTCCCGACACTGGTTGCAGCGGTAGTACCCGCCCTTCCGGGCCGTCACGCGCTCGCCAAGGCCGCAGACTGGGCAGCGCGGACCGTTCGGCCAAAGCCGCCCTTCAAGGTAGGTTCGCGCCGTCTCTGCATCGGGAAACAGCGCGAACAGTTCAAAGGTCGAAATGGTGCTTTTGGACATGGATCAGACCGCCTTGGCCGAATGCCGAATGCGGAGTTCGCCGTCGATCTCGCGCGACCAGCGGCCAAGCCAGTCCATCAACTGGAGCAGCTTCTCTTGATCGGTGGCCTTCAGCTCGTCCAGAGCCGGGATCGGGATCAGGGCGTTGAGCGCGGTGTCAATCTGGTTCATCGGTTTCTCCCTAAAGGGCGTCCATCGCCCTACCCCTTCAATGTAGATAACTCCCTAACCCCTGTCAAGGGAGTTATGTATATAATTCCCCTTTTTGTCACCGCCAGCCGCCGCCGCCGTTCACATACACGGTGTCCGCCGTCATGAATCCGCAGGCGTCGGAGCACATGAACAGCACCAGTTCGCCGATCTCCTCAGGCTCGCCGAAGCGCTTCATCGGGATGTCGTTGAGGAACTGCTGGTAGAGCTCGGGCGAAGTCGCGGCCGCATCTTGAAACGGCGTCTTCACCGGCCCGGGCGAGATCGACAGCGCACGGATGCCCTGATTGGCGAACTCGCGGGCGACGCCCATGGTCATGGTGACCACCGCGCCCTTCGCCGCCGCGTAGTGGATCGAGGAGCCTGGCCCGCCGCGCCGGTGCGCCATGCTTCCGACGTTGACGATCACGCCGAACTTGTTGCCGACCATGTGCGGCAGCACCGCCTGCATGCCGTACAACGTTCCCTTCACGTTGAGATCGAACGTCTTCTCGATCAGCGCGTCGTCGATCTCCATGAACCTGGCGCGGCGGATCGCGGCGCCAGCCGAATTGAACAGGAAATGCACGGTGCCGAACGCGTCGATCGCGCGCTTGGTCATATCCTCGACCGCTTTTCGCGACGTGACGTCGGTTTCCACGGCAAGCGCCTGGCTGCCCTTGGCGTTGACCTCACCCGCGGTCTCGCGCACCCCCGCCTCGTTGAGGTCCGCGCAAACCACGTTCGCACCCTCGCGGGCGAAGATACGCGCGGTGGCGCGGCCGATGCCGCTCGCGGCGCCGGTGATGATGATGGTCTTGCCGTGAAAATAGTCCGGCGTCTTCGGCATGGCATTCCTCCCGCAGCTTGTCCGGGAAGGGTAGCTCATTGCGCGGCATGACTTCTATCGCGCGACCCTGCCAAGGCCGTATTCCTACCTGTCGTCCTGCGTGTAGGATTGCCCCTCATTCCAGGGAGGAAATCATGCTCAAGAACCTTGGCCTCGTGGCCGTTCTCGCCGGGATCGCTTTCGCCGTTCCGGTTGCCGCCCAGAAGGCGCCGGTGGCACCGGCTCCCGTGCAGCGCACGCCGATTGGCAAGACCGAAGTGCCGGGCTCCAACTACGAGGTCATCACCGCGATTGTGACAATCCAGCCGGGCTTCAAGGCCGGCCGTCACAACCACCCCGGCATCGTCCAGGCCCAGGTGCTGGAAGGTGAGTTCATGATCCAGTTCGACGGCAAGCCGGAGCAGACCTTCAAGGCAGGTCAGTCACTTGAAGTGCCGAACCAGGCGATCCACAACGAAGGCGCGGTCGGCTCGGTGCCGGCGAAGCTGATCGCCGTGTACGTGGTCGAGAAGGGCAAGCCGCTGGTCAACCCGATCAAGTAGGCGGCGGACTTATTCGCTCCGCTGGCCCGTTGAACCAGCGAAGCGTCAGGCCGGCGACTTCCAGGGATCGCTCGACGCCGGCGCGGTCGGAATTTCGTCGGTCTCGACCGGGCCGGGCGCCTGCGGTGCCATCGTGACCGGTTCGGGTTGCTCCGCTTCGGGCTGCAGCGGCTCGGATGCGACAACGTCCGCCGCGCTTCCATCAATCTTTTCGACCCTGGGCTCCGGCTTCCATCCCGCCGCGAAGCCGATTTCGGTCAATTGATAGGTATAGCGGTCGCGCAGGTGCTGCTTGATCCACTTGCTCGCGATCGCGAAGTTCAGACCGCGCTGAAAGTCGGCATCGCGCACGTCGAAGAAATTGTTGCGCCGCAACGTACCACCCGCGACCACCCGGTAGCGCATGAAAATGCCAAGGATTTGGCGGCCGACGTCTTCATCCGACATCCGGGGTGGCATGTGCGATCCGTTGCTTGGAGTGAGCTTGCACAACAGCTACGCCAAAGAACTGCGATGCGTAAGGTCCGCAAAAAAATTTCCTGTGTGTTCTTTCAAGTGACACATGGCTGAAAAATTTGTGCGTTGCAATTCAAGCGAAGCACCGCAGATGGGAAACCACTGGCTCAGCAATCGCTTGCTGCCTCGCTTCAATGCGCAACCCACCTTGCGTGTCGTCACTTGTACCGCCGTTGCAAAAGTTTTCGGCCTGCACTTATCCCCGCTGTTCCTGCTCTGCGCTGCGCCTCGGAACGGCGTGCGCTGCTTTGACGACCTTTCCGTGCACGATCCGCAGTGACACAATAGGAGAACGCAACAACAACACTGAATAGGAGGCGACCATGAAGGAACAGCTGGCATCGGCGGCATTGGCCGCCTTGATCGTGGCGCTGCCAACGCAAGCGGCCGCCTATCCGACCAAGCCGATCACCATGATCCTGGGCTTTGCCCCCGGTGGCCCGAGCGACGTGATGGCCCGCGTCCTCTCCAAGAAGATGGAGGAATACCTCAAGCAGCCCATCATCATCGAGAATCGGGCGGGGGCGGGGGGCACCATCGCGGGCGGCATCGTCGCCCGTGCCATGCCCGACGGTCATACCATCATGCTGGCGACCGGCAGTATCCTGGCGATCAATGTGACGCTCTACCCGAATGCCCCTTATGACAGCGTGAAGGACTATGCGCCGATCAGCATGCTGGGCGTACAGACCAACGTGCTTTACACGCACCCCTCCGTCCCCGCGAATAACATCAAGGAGTTCGTGGCCTACGCCAGGGCCAATCCGGGCAAGCTGTCGTTCGGCTCGGGCGGCGTTGGCACTCCGGCCCACCTCGCCGGCGAACTGCTGCGCATCAAGGCCGGGATCGACTACACCCACGTACCATTCAAGGGCACCGGTCCGACCTTGCAGAGCGTGATCGGCAACCACGTGCCGACTGCGTTCAATCCGCCGTCGCCCTTGATGCCGCACTTGCAACAGAAAACCATCAAGGCAATCGCCATCACCACACTGGAGCGCACCCCGGTGCTGCCGGAGGTGGAGACCATCGCGGAAACCTATCCCGGCTTCGACGCGGCAACCTGGCACGCGATCGTGGCGCCGGCTGGTACGCCGAAGGAAGCCGTCGCCGCGCTGAACAAGGCGATCGTCGGCGCGCTGGAGGATCCCGCGGTGCGCAAGGTGCTGACGGATTCCGGCGTGGATGTGAAAACCAGCACGCCGGAGTGGCTGGCCGCCTACGTCAAATCCGAAATCTCGAAATGGGCCGAGGTCATCAAGGCCTCCGGCGCCAAGGCTGAATGACCATGGCCAAGCCGGTCGATTATCGCAATGCGTCGCCCAAGGTGCGCGCCGTGTTTGACGATATCAAGAAGACCCGTCAGGTCGAGGACGTGAACAACTTCTGGAAGTATCTAGCGAACGATCCGGTCACGCTCCGGCGCACTTGGGAATCGGTCAAGGAGGTCATGGCGCCCGGCGCGCTCGATGTGCGCACTAAGGAGATGGTGTATCTCGCGATCAGCGTCAGCAACGGTTGCGAATACTGCACCGCCAGTCACGGCGCGGCGGCGCGCAAGGCCGGCATGACGGACGCGATGTTCGGCGAGTTGATGGCGGTGATCGGCATGGCGAACGAGACGAACCGGCTCGCCAACGGCTATCGCGTGCCGGTCGATGCGGCGTTCAATAAGTAGAGCATGATCCCGAAAAGTGGAAACCGGTTTCCCGCCTGCGCGAAGCCTTTTCGCGGATTTTCAGTTTGGCTTGATGCTTTGGCGGGCGACGGCTGGTCGGAACAAGGTCATGCTCAAACAAAAAAGTAAGCGGCGAGTCTGATTCAGCGCAGCTGAATCAGAACTCTGGAGCAACCTATTTCATCCACTCCGTCAGCGGCTTGCGGAAGTCGCCCTTGGTCACGACGGTGTGGACGCGCTTCATCTTGCCGTCGTCGAATACGTAGAAGTGCCAGCCGAGCGGGCCTTTCTGGTCGATCTGGCCGGCGAACACGATCAGGCGGCTGGCGCGGCGGAACTCGATTTCCCGAAACGCGTCATGGTGCTCCTTCCAACCGGAATTGGAGAACGAGCCGGGAATGATCTTGCCGGTCAGCGTGTCGAGGAAATCGGCGGAGATGCAGGCCGATCCGCACGTCAGCGGCACCACCGCGTAGTGCCCGGCGAAGCTGGTGCCGCCGTCGGCGATCGCCTGATAGTAGGTCGAAGCACTACGCTGGTCCTCGGTTTCTAGCACCAGCTTGGCGGCTTTGCCTTGGTGGATTTCCTTGACCGGATAGTCTTCAAACCGTGGCACGCGCTTGCGGCTCGCTTCCGCGTTGGCGCAGAGCAGGGCGAACGCGCCAATGCTAGCGCAGATCAGGCGAACGAGGGTCAATTGTTCGGTTCCTCGTGGTCGACCGACAGCCAAGTGATGCAGGTGTCGCTGCCGCTGGTGCCCGGATAGACGTCAGCAATGGTGAACTTGATCCAGAGCGCCCGGCTGGTCGGAATCCTGAACCGTTGCGGCTCGCGCGTATCTTGCAATGTGATGACCGTCTTGTAGCCGCCCTCGGCTTCGATGTAAGCGCGCTTCACGCGCCCGTTGCGGTGGAACGTATCGTCCGTGCGGGCGTAGCCGTTGGTGATCGAGATGGTCCGGAACCGCGGCCTCGGCTGCATGTGAATGGTGACGGACTGGCCGATGCCCGGCCCGCCGCCGCCTTCGCACCAGGCGCCGTCTTCTCCAACAATAAGATGGTTGGGACCGTAGGTCCGCTCGCCCTGCGGCGGAAGCACCGAGTTCACGCAAGTCCGCGTCTTGCCGAACTGGTGCTCAAGGGTGTGGCAGGTTTCGGCGGCAATCGCCGTGCGAGCGAAACCGGCAGTGACAAGGACCATGACGGCCAATCGAACGTGCATGGGCGGCCTTTCGCGAAAACAGCGGATCGGAAGATTGCCACACTTCCTGCTGTTCTGGCAGGTGTTTCGCGCGGCCGCTCGCGCGCTCGCAATTTGATATAGGCTCCTGCCGCAATTGGGCCGCGTATGAGGAGACGTCAAAGATGCCAGCCAGATGCCGCGCTCTTCTTGTCCTGATTGCGGGGATGCTCGTCGCGGCCGCGCCGGTTTCGGCTCAGCAATATCCCAAGAAGCAGGTCATCAGGATCATCGTCCCGCAGGCGGTCGGCAGCGCGACCGACACAGTGGGGCGGCTGTTGGCGCAACACATCGGCGCCGAGATCGACCAGCAGATCATCGTCGACAACCGTCCGGGCGCCGGCGGGCTGCTCGGCTCGGAACTGGCCGCCAAGTTGCCGCCCGACGGCTACACACTGCTGCTCGCCAACATTTCGACGCACGGAGTCAATCCGGGGCTTTATGCCAGGCTGCCGTACGATCCGGTCAAGGATTTCGCGCCGATCGGGCGCGCCGGTGCGACGTCGAACATCGTGATCGTCAACGCGGAGCTTCCGGTCAAAACGCTGAAGGAACTGATCGAGCTTGCCAACGCCAGGCCCGGCACGCTGCGCTATGCGACGCCCGGGCAGGGCAGTTCGCAGCACCTGGCGGTGGAGTTGCTCCGCACCGTGGCGGGCGGCCTCGACGTCACGCATCTGCCTTATCGCGGCAGCGGGCCCGGCGTGACCGCGGTGATGAGCGGCGAGGCGTCGTTCATGATGCCGGCGGCGCCGTCGGCGTTGCCCGGGATCAAGAGCGGCAAGGCCCGCGCCATCGCAGTGACCAGTCTGAAGCGCCATCCCGATTTCCCGGATGTGCCGCCGGTGGCCGATACGTTTCCGGGCTACGAGGTGGTGTCGTGGTACGGCTTGTCGGCGCCGGCCGCCACGCCCAAGCTGGTGATCGACGTGCTCGCCGCGGCGCTGCGTAAGGCGCTGGCCAACCCCGATGCGGTCAAGGCGCTGCTGGCCGCCGGCATGGAGCCGGCTGCGAGTACACCCGAAGAATTCGGCACCTTCATCAAGGCCGAGATCGAGAAATGGACCAAAGTCACGCGCCAAGCCAACATCACAATGAACTAGTCGCCCGCTTCAACTCATTTGAAAGGATTGGATGATTCGCTTTGGTCGCGATTCGAGCGACGGAGGCGACCATGGCTGGAACGGACATTGCGGTAAAGAAGTATGTGGTGCGGCTGAGCGCGGAGGAACGCGAGCAACTGCAAGCGCTGATCCGCAAGGGAAAAAGTCCGGCGAAGCGGCTCTTGAAAGCGCGCATTTTGTTGAAGGCCGATGTTTCGGACGCCGGCGAGGGGTGGAGCGATAGCAAGATCATCGCGGCGCTCGATACCAGCGCCTCGATGGCCTACCGGGTGCGCAAGCAACTGGTGGAAGAGGGCTTTGCGGCGGTATTGAGCCGTAAGCCGCGGGCGCATCCGCCGGTGCCGGCGATCTTCGACGGCGAGAAGCAAGCCAAGCTGATCGCCCTGGCGTGCTCCAAGCCGCCGAAGGGACGCGTGCGCTGGACCTTGCGGCTGCTGGAGAACAAGGTCGTGGAACTCGGCATCGTCGAGCGTGCGAGCGACTCAACGATCGGCCGCGCGCTCAAAAAAACAGTCTCAAGCCGCATCGCCGGCAGTGCTGGGTCATCCCGCCGAAGGCTAACAGCGGCTTCGTAGCGGCGATGGAAGACGTGCTGGCCGTCTACACGCGGCCCCATGATCCCGACCGCCCGCTGGTCTGCCTGGATGAGAGCTCAAAGCAGCTCATTGCCGAGACGCGCGTGCCGATCCCGATGAAGCCGGGACGGCCGGCCCGTGTCGATTACGAGTACGAGCGCAACGGCACCGCCAACCTGTTCATGATGTTCGCGCCGCTCGAAGGCTGGCGCCACATCGAGGTGACGGACCGCCACACCGCCATCGACTATGCGCATGTCTTGAAGGATTTGGCCGATCGCCACTTCGCGCAGGCCAAGACCATCGTGCTCGTCCAGGACAACCTCAACATCCACAGCAAGGCGTCGCTCTACGAGGCCTTCCCGGCCGCCGAAGCCAGACGGCTCGTCGAGCGCTTCGAATGGCACTACACCCCAAAGCATGGCTCTTGGCTCAACCTCGCCGAGTCCGAACTCGGCGTCCTCGCCTCCCAGTGTCTCGACCGCCGCATCCCCGACAAACAAATCCTCAAGGACGAAATCGTCGCCTGGGAACACGACCGCAATGCCTATCACACCAAGTCAGACTGGCAATTCACAACCAAAGACGCCCGTGTCAAACTCAAACACCTATACCCTGCAATCTAGCTGAATCGAGCGACTAGGACGATTGCCATGAATCCATTTGGCCGGCTTGCGCTGCACACCTGGACTCTCGATACCACGCCGCTCGATGCCGCGATCAAGGCGGCGCGGGACGGCGGCTTCGATGCGGTCGAGCTGCGCCGCACCGATTTCAAGCGCTGCTACGAGGAGGGAATGTCGAACGATGCGGTGCTCGATACGGTGCGCGCTGCCAGCATTCCCGTCTGTACGCTGGGCTGCGAATACGGCTGGATCTTTGCAACCGGCGACGAGAGCAAGCGGCTGTTCGACGATCTCGAGGTCACCTGCGACAACGCGGTGGCGCTGGATTGCCCGATGGTGATGTGCGCGCCGGGCCAGAACGTCGGTCCGGTCAGCAACGCCATCGAGAACATGAAACGAGGCGCCGACATCTGCGGCGAGCGCGGGCTCAAGCTGGCGATTGAGTTCAATTCGCAGCACGCCGTGCTTAACAGCATCGCGACGCTGCGGGAAATCCTCAATGGCGCCGGCCGTAAGAACGCCGGCATGCTGCTCGACGCCTATCACATGGAACGGAGCGGCGCTGGCGGCCGCGGCTTCGAGGGCGTTGCGCGGGAAGAGATCGCGGCGTTCCAGTACAGCGATACGCCGCCGGCGCCGGTTGCGGCCGGCGTGAAGCGGCCGACCGATCGCCTGCCGCCGGGCAAGGGCATCGTGCGCTGGCTCGAGGTGTTCAAGCTGCTCAAGGAAAAGAACTTCGATGGCTACCTGAGCTACGAAGCGCCGAACCCCGCGCAATGGGAACGCCCGCCGGTCGAGGTCTGCCGCGAAGGCGTTGCCGCGACGCGCGCGCTGATTGCCAAGGCTCTCGCCTAACCGCGCCGAATGAACCTAACGCAACAACCCCGGTCAGACGACCGGGGTTGTTGCCGCATTCACGCGCGAACGCTTACTGCTGCGTGCCACCCTGACCGGTGGTGGCCGGTGCAGGACGCTGCGCCGCGGCAGGCGGCGTCGGCGGGCTGGACGGCGGCGACAGGGTGGATTGGCCCGGAGGCGGCGCGGTCATCTGGGTGCTCGCCTGATCGGTGGTCGGCGCCCGGCCGAACACGAAGACCAGCAGCAGCGCCAGCACAATGCCGCCGGCGACCCAGCCCCACATGGTGTTGGACTTGTCGAGCTCGCCGAGCCGTTGACGCTGAAAATCGTCCTGCAGCGGCGGCTCGCTCAGGCGCGGGTCGGTATAACGGGGATCAGACATTTGGCGCTCCCATGTTGTCCTTCCTGAGGGGGACAATTCAGCCTCAAGTCGAAGGTTCCGCTTCAAGAACCCACGGAAGTATTTGCCTTATTTCGTTTCAGCCGCCGACGGTGCCGCGTTTTTGAGCTAGACACGGCCGTCCATGTCGCCGCGTTTTCCGCAAAATTCGCTGACCGATCTCGCCGTTTTCTCGGCGCCGGGCGTGTTTCTGGTGCTGTGGTCGTCCGGCTTCATCGGCAGCAAGCTCGGCATGCCCTATGCCGAGCCGATGACGTTTTTGACCATCCGGATGGCCGCGGTGGTCGTATTGCTGGGCGTGATCGTGCTGATCACGAAGCCGAAGTGGCCAGTTCGCGCCGATTTGTGGCACAGCGCGATGATCGGACTCTTGGTGCATGGCTGCTATCTCGGTGGTGTATTCGTCGCGATCGCGGAGAAAATGCCTGCCGGCCTCGTAGCGATGATCGTTGCGCTGCAGCCAGTGCTGACGTCGACGCTGGCCAATCGTCTGCTGGGCGAGCGGGTTACGCCGCGGCAGTGGCTCGGCCTCGCGCTCGGCATCGTCGGCGTCTATTTCGTGGTCCATGCCCGAACCGAAGGTGAGGGGACGCTCGCCGCCTGGATCGCCGTCGCCGTTGCGCTGCTCGGTATCACTGCCGGCACGCTCTACCAGAAGCGCTTCGGCGGCGAGATCGAGTGGCGCACCGGCTTTCTGGTGCAATACGCCGCCTCGGGCGCAGTGTTCGCGCTCGCCGCACTCATGTTCGAGACCCGCGAGGTGCAGTGGACGCTGCCGTTCGTCTTCGCGGTCGCCTATCTCGTGTTGGTGCTGTCGTTCGGCGCGATCTGGCTGTTCTACTTTCTGATCCGGCGCACCGCGACGTCGCGCGTCGTGAGCCTGCTCTATCTGATGCCGCCGCTGACCGCGCTGATGTCCTGGGCGCTGTTCGGCGAGCGGCTGGCGCCGTTTGCGCTCCTCGGTATGGCGATCTGCGTCATCGGCGTCGCGCTGGTGAACTGGCGGACCGCGCAGCCCTGAGCTAGCCTTTGCTCCCTCAAGCGGGAGGCGCCAATGCAACGCAGGAGCCGTCACGTCGCGCGAATGGGGCTCGCCGCCGCTTTGATTGCGGCCACGGCGAGCTCACTTCAGGCGCAATCCGTCGAGGAATTCTACCGCGGCCGCTCGCTGCCGCTGATCATCGGGTTCTCGGTCGGCAGCGCCTACGATCTCTATGCGCGCAATCTCGCGCGCTTCATGGGGCGCTACATCCCCGGCAATCCAACTATCGTGCCGCAGAACATGCCGGGCGCCGGCAGCCAGCGCGCTGCACAATACATTTACTCGGTCGCCCCGAAGGACGGCAGCGTATTCGGCACCATGTCGCGCAGCATGCCGATCGAGCCGCTGCTGGGCGACGCCAAGTTCGACGGCCGGCAGTTCACCTGGATCGGCAACATCGCCAACAACAACAGCCTGTGCGCGATGTGGCACACAGTCGGCATCAAGACCTGGCAGGACGTCATCACCAAGCCCTTCGTGCTGGGCGGGCAGGGACCCGGCTCCGACCTCGACCTGTTCGGCACGCTCCTGAAGAACGTGTTCGGCGCCAAGCTGAAGATCATCTCCGGCTATCCGGGCGGCAACGACGTCAACCTGGCGATGGAGCGGCGCGAGATCGACGGCCGTTGCGGCTGGTCGTGGGACAGCATCCGCAGCACGCGGCCGGACTGGCTGCGCGACAAGAAGATCGATCTGCTGCTGGTGTTCGCGCTGGAGAAGTCGCCGCAAATACCGGCCGAGGTTCCGCTCGCGCTCGACAAAGCGCCGAACGAGGAGATGCGGCAGATCCTGCGTGTTCATCTCGCGGGGCAGGCGTTCGGCCGGCCGTTCGCCGCGCCGCCCGGCATTCCGGCTGACCGCAAGGCAGCGCTGCGCACGGCCTTCGACGCCACCATGAAGGACCCGGAGTTCGTTGCCGAAGCGGTCAAGGCGGGACTGGAGGTGAGTCCGATCACCGGCGCGGAGATCGACCGTCTGCTGGCCGCGGTTTATGCATTGCCGCCAGACCTGATCGAGAAGGCGAAGCAGGTGATGAAGAACTAGCGCGTGATCCCGAAAAGTGGGAACCGGTTTTCCGCCTGCGCGAAGCCCCTAATGCCTTGGCGGGCAAAGACAGGTCGGGAAAGATCACGCGCATAAGAAAGGACCGCGGGTGGGCATCGAATTTCTGATCACGTCACTGATCGTCATCATCTCGCCCGGCACCGGTGTCCTCTATACGCTTGCGGCCGGCCTGTCGCGAGGCTCCCGCGCCAGCGTTGTCGCGGCGTTCGGCTGCACGCTGGGCATCGTGCCGCATATGGCGGCCGCGATCTTGGGACTGGCGGCGCTGCTGCATACCAGCGCGCTCGCGTTCCAGATCTTCAAGTATGTCGGCGTCGCTTACTTGCTTTACATGGCCTGGAGCACGCTGCGCGAGCACGGCACCATGCGGGTAGAGAAAGAGCCGGATGCGCGATCGGCGGCGCAGGTCGCGGTAACCGGCGTGTTGATCAACATCCTCAATCCCAAGCTGTCGATCTTTTTCCTGGCCTTCCTGCCGCAGTTCATTGAAGCTAACGAGCCGCACCCGCTGCCGCTGATGCTGGCGCTCAGCGTCGTCTTCATGCTGATGACCTTCGTGGTGTTCGTCGGCTACGGGCTGTTCGCGGCCTGCGTGCGCGACCATGTGATCTCGCGGCCACAGGTGCTGGCGTGGATGCGCCGGATTTTTGCCGGCGCCTTTGCGGCGCTGGGCGCCCGGCTGGCGCTCTCAGACCGCTAGGCTTTCTTCGCCATCACTAACTGTGTCTGCGTCACCAAGGCGGCGAGCTTGCCGTCGCCGCGGGTGACGCGGGTCTGCCAGACCGTGGTGGAACGGCCGCGATGCAGCGGCGTGCATTCGGCGTGCGCGGTGTCGCCGACCGCGATCCCGGCGAAGAAATTGGTCTTGCTCTCGATCGTCGTGGTGATCTGATCGGGTCCGAGGTTGGCGACCGCGGCGGTGCCGCCGAGATTGTCGGCAAGCGCCATCAATGCGCCGCCGTGCAGCACGCCGTTGCGGTTGCTGAGCTGATCGGTGACGACCATTTCCGCTGTGACGCGCTCCGGCGATACTTGGGTGATCTTCATGCCCATGAAATCGGCGAACGGCGGCTGGAGGTCGGCGCGCCAGGGCCCTGATGGTTTGTCGTTCATGACGCTTCGATACTCAAATCTAGCCGTGGCGCGCAAGCCATCCGGCAGCGAGCCTGAGGTCTTCCTCGATCAGGCCGTGGCCGGCCTCGATCACCTCGAACGTCGCGTCCGCGCCAGCCTCGCCGAACAGCGCGGCCAGAAGTCCGGCCTGCTGCGGCGGGATCAGTTCGTCATGCCTCCCGGCGAGCATCAGGATCGGCAGGCCGGACAAGTTGGGCAGAGGGCGGGGGTCGAACGGCAGCATGGCGCGCATCAGGATCGCGCCGGAGAAGGCCTGCGGCTCCGCGAGGATCGTCGACCACGCAATGTTCGCGCCGTTGGAATAGCCGAGCGCGATCGGTGCGCCGATGCCGTAGTCCGCCCGCGCGCGGCTAAGGAACTCCGCGAGTTCGGCGGTACGCCGCTTGAGGTCATGGATGTCCCACTGGCCTTCACCGCTCCTTCGGAAGAACCGCGGCACGCCGTGCTCGAGCACCTTGCCGCGCGGCGATAGAATGCCGGCGCCGGGCGCTATCCGCGCCGCGAGCGGCAGGAGATCGTTTTCGTCGCCGCCGGTGCCATGCAGCAGCAACAGCGTCGGCTTGCCGGGCGCGGTCGCCGAAATGAACCGGTGGATGAAGCCGAGGTCGGTGTTCATCGAAAGAAAAATCGAAAGGGCGCGGCTTGGGCCGCGCCCTCGATACTACGCCGCTGGCCGGACGATACTAGCGTGGCTGCGGCACGATCCGGATGTACGGCTTCGGCGACTTCCAGCCCTGCGGGTACTGCTTCCTGGCGTCGTCGTCGCTGACGGAGCCGGCGATGATGACGTCCTCGCCGTGTTTCCAGTTCACCGGCGTCGCCACCTTGTGCTTCGCGGTGAGCTGCAGCGAGTTGATCACGCGCAGCACCTCGTCGAAGTTGCGGCCGGTGGTCATCGGGTAGACCAGCACCAGTTTGATCTTCTTGTCCGGGCCGATGACGAACACGTTGCGCACCGTCTGGTTGTCCGCCGCTGTGCGCTTGGCCGGATCGCCTGACACGGCCGCCGGCAGCATGCCGTAGAGCTTGGACACGTCGAAATCGGTGTCGCCGATCATCGGATAGTTCGGCGCGAAGCCCTGCGTCTCCTTGATGTCGGCGGCCCAGCCGGAATGCTTGTCGACCGGATCGACCGACAGACCGATGATCTTCACGCCGCGTTTGTCGAACTCCGGCTTGATCTTCGCCATGTAGCCGAGCTCGGTGGTGCAGACTGGGGTGAAGTCCTTGGGGTGCGAGAACAGCACTGCCCATTTGTCGCCGATCCAGTCGTGGAAGCGGATCTTGCCCTCGGTGGTCTCGGCCTCGAAATCGGGTGCGGTGTCATTGATCGAAAGTGCCATGGTGACCTCCTGGAACGTGCAGAACTGGGAACGATGGATTGTCGAAGCGGAATATAAAGGATCGCTGACGGCCTTTAAGGTGTTGGTGTTTCGAAAATGCCGCGTCCGAGAGAAGGATATCATCCGCTGGCGGCTGCCGATAGCATAATGCTCTGTCGAGGCTGACGATGGATTTTGAAGACTTGATGGCCCGCTTTGCGGTCGCGCTCGGCATCGGACTGCTGATCGGATTGGAGCGCGGCTGGCGCACGCGGGAGGAGGCCGCCGGCAGTAGGACCGCCGGCATCCGCACGTTTGCCATTTCAGGTTTGCTCGGCGGCACCGCCGGCGCGTTGGGGTTGGCATTCGGCGGCGTTGCCAATCCGAGCGGCGGCATCGTGCTCGGGCTGAGCATCGCGGCGTATGCGGCGGTGATCGCGATGTTTTGCCGCGACGAGAATCGCGCGGAGAAGAATTTTTCGGCCACGACCGCGATTGCCGCGATTGCGACGTTCGCGCTCGGCGCCTATGCGCTGGTTGGCAACGTCCAGATCGCCGCTGCGCTCGCGGTGGCGATTGCCGCAATCCTGGCGCTGCGCGAGCGCATCCACGGGTTTGTCGAAAACATCACGTGGCCGGAGCTGCGATCGGGTCTCGTCCTGCTGGCGATGACGTTCGTCGCGCTGCCGCTCTTGCCGTCCGATCCGGTTGGGCCGTACGGCGGGGTCAATCTGCAAGAGGTCTGGCTCATCGCCATCATGCTCGCGGGCGTTTCGTTTCTGGGCTACGCCGCGGTGAAGTACTTCGGCACCCGCAGGGGATTGTTGCTGGCGGGCGCGGCCGGCGGCCTGGCGTCGTCGACTGCGGTCACCGTGACCAACGCCCGGCATGCGGCTGCCGGCGAGGGATCGTCGCGGCTGCTTGCCGCCGGCGTGGCGTTGGCAAGCGCGGTCATGTTCTTGCGGGTCTTGGCGATCGTCGCGGCCGTCAAGGCGAGCCTGCTGACCATAGTTACGCCGGCGCTGGTCGCGGCCGCGGCTGCCGCCGTGGCGTTTGCACTGGTTGCTGCCTATTGGCGCGGAACACCGGGCGAAAAGCACGCCAGGATCGAGTTCAAAAACCCGTTCCAGTTCTGGCCGGTGCTGGGATTTGCGCTGTTCCTTGGCGCCATCATCGTCGTCGGGCGCTTGCTGGGCGAGACCTTCGGCGCCTCCGGCGCAACGATTGGCGCCGCGATCGTCGGACTGGTTGACGTGGATGCCGTGACGGTGTCCCTGGCGCGGCTGGTGCCCGCGACCCTGACGCCGCACGGGGCAGCGGTTGCGATCCTCACCGCGATCATTACCGATACGATCAGCAAAATCGCGATCGGGGCGGCAATCGGGCGGGGTGCGTTTGCGCTGGAAATAGCTGGGATGGCGCTTGCATGTTTCGTGGCGGGTGGAGTGGCATGGTGGCTGACGTCCTGGTTCGTGACGGCTTGAGGTAGCGCGCCGCATGTTCAAGCGCATTCTGATCGCCAACCGCGGGGAAATCGCCTGCCGGATCATCAAGTCCGCGCGGCGAATGGGCATCGAGACGGTTGCCGTCTATTCGGAGGCTGACCGCGACGCGTTGCATGTCGAGATGGCGGATCATGCGATGGCGATCGGTCCCGCGCCGGCCGCCCAGAGCTACCTGGTCATCGACAAGATCGTCGAAGCCGCCCGCAGCACCAAGGCCGAGGCGGTGCATCCCGGTTACGGCTTCCTGTCCGAGCGTGAGGCTTTCCCCATGGCGCTGGAGCAGGCCGGCATCGTCTTCGTCGGACCGAACCCCGGCGCGATTGCCGCGATGGGCGACAAGATCGAATCCAAGAAGGCGGCGGCCAAGGCGGAGGTCTCGACTGTACCTGGCCATCTCGGCGAGATCGCCGACGACAAGCAGGCGCTCAAGATCGCGCAGGAGATCGGCTTCCCGGTCATGATCAAGGCCTCGGCCGGCGGCGGTGGCAAGGGCATGCGCATCGCGCACTCGGCCGCCGAGGTGGCCGAAGGCTTCGCCCGCGCTCGCTCCGAGGCGAAGTCGTCGTTTGGCGACGATCGCGTGTTCATCGAGAAATTTATCGTCAATCCGCGCCACGTCGAAATCCAGGTGCTGGGCGACAAGCACGGCAACGTCATCTATCTCGGCGAGCGCGAATGCTCGATCCAGCGCCGCAATCAGAAGGTGGTTGAAGAGGCGCCGTCGCCGCTGCTCGACGAAGCCACCCGCAACGCAATGGGCGAACAGGCCGTCGCGCTCGCCAAGGCGGTCGGCTACGACAGCGCCGGCACGGTGGAGTTCGTCGCGGGACAGGACCGCAGCTTCTATTTCCTCGAGATGAACACGCGGCTTCAGGTCGAGCACCCGGTGACCGAACTGATCACCGGCATCGACCTGGTCGAGCAGATGATCCGCGTCGCGGCGGGCGAGAAGCTCGCACTCAGGCAGAGCGACGTGAAGCTCAGCGGCTGGGCGATCGAGAGCCGGCTCTATGCGGAGGACCCGTACCGCGATTTCCTGCCCTCGACCGGACGGCTGACAAAATACCGCCCGCCCGCCGAGACTTCGATCGACGGCGTCACCGTGCGCAACGACACCGGCGTCACCGAGGGCGGCGAAATCTCGATCTACTACGATCCGATGGTGGCGAAGCTCGTCACCCACGCGCCGACCCGTGCGCAAGCGATCGCCGCGCAATCGAACGCGCTCGACGCCTTCGTGGTCGACGGCATTCGGAACAACATTCCCTTCCTCGCCGCCCTGATGGCACATCCGCGCTGGCAGGCCGGTAAGCTGTCGACCGGTTTCATCGCGGAGGAGTTTCCCGACGGCTTCCACGGCGTCGCCGCGGCCGGCGAGGCCGCGCAGACGATTGCCGCCGTGGCGGCGGCGGTCGATCACGTGCTGGGCGAACGCAAGCGCCGAATCTCCGGCCAGATGACGGGCCGCGAAGTGACCCGGGAACGGCGACGCATGGTCAAGCTCGGCGACACCGAACTGACGCTCGATATCGGCCGCGAGACCAGCGGCATCGCGGTGCATTTCGTCGATGCCAAGGGCAACGCCGGTCCCGGGCGCGTCCTCGTCTCCGAGTGGAAGCCTGGCGATCCGGTGTGGTCGGGCTCGGTCGACGGGCGCGCCGTCGCGGTGCAGGTGCGGCCGGTGCCGAACGGCTTCCTGCTTGCTCATCAGGGCATCGAGGCGAAGGTCTACGTCTACACCGACACTGAAGCGCAGGCGGCGCGGCTGATGCCGATTAAGAAATCGCCGGACACCGGCAAGTTTCTGCTCTGTCCGATGCCGGGGCTGGTGATGTCGATCGCGGTCGCCGAGGGGCAGGAGGTCAAGGTGGGCGAGACGCTCGCCGTGGTCGAGGCGATGAAGATGGAGAACGTGCTGCGCGCCGAGCGCGATGGCGTCGTGAAGGCCATCAAGGCGAAGAAGGGCGACAGCTTGGCCGTCGATACAGTGATCATGGAGTTCGCCTGACGGAACTCTCCTGCGAGCCCCCGTGTTGATTCCGAAACGGAGGCCAACATGTCACGCAAGCCGGCCGTGAACATCAATCAGCCCGACATGCCGGACGCGGTCCGCCGCCGCGATCAGCCCGAGCCTGACGCGCCGGGCACCGTGCCGCGCCCTGACGAAAATGCGAAGATTGGCGGCGTCAGTCCGCTTGAGGATGGCGGCGTCGCGCAACATCCGATCCATGATTACGATCTGGAGGACCTCGGTCCCGAAGACTACGAAGAGATGACGGACGAGGTCGCCAAGACAGTCATCAAGTCCGATTGACGGCCGTGGCGGGCCGGCTCGCCGCATGCCACGATCCGCGACATGGATACGCTAGCGCTGCTGTTCTCCTGGTCCGGCCGTCTGGCGCCGCGGCCGTTCGCCATTGCGATCATCGGCGTCTATCTGACGAGCTTCTTCTCGCAGGTGTTGCTCGGGGCGCCGGTCACCGGACGCGTGGGGCTGTGGCCGTTCACGCTGTTGCAGGCGGCGCTGGTCTGGACCTGGCTCTTGCTGCACGTGAAGCGCCTGCGCGACGCCGGACGGTCGCCCGGCGTCGCATTCGGCATCGCGGGCCTCTACATCCTGGCGCTGGCTCTGCTGCTGCTTGTCGTGGTGATGATCACCGCGACCGAGGCGAGCGGCGAGGTGGCGCGGACCGGGCAGGGCCTGATCCGCTTCTTTCTGGTGATCTATCTGTTCGCCGCCTTGTTCGGCAGTTCCGAATTCGGCGTGCTGCTTTATTGGCTGATGGGGTTGGTGGCGTTGCTGCTGTTGCCGGTGGTGATCGCGCTCGGCTTCTCGATCTGGACGGCCACGCGTCCGAGCGCGCCGCCATCGCCATGATGCACTTCGCCTATGGCTCCAACATGAGCCGCAAGCTGATGCGCCGCCACGCGGCCGGCACCGAACCGGCCGGCGTCGCGAAGCTTCTAGGCTATCGTTTTGTCATCACCTGCGACGGCTATGCATCGGTGGAGCCTTCGTTCGGCGAGGCCGTTTATGGATTGCTGTGGCGGCTGACCGCCCGCGACCGCGTCACGCTCGATATCTGGGAGAACGTGGCCGCCGGTCTCTATCGTCCCGAACTGCTGCGGGTGCAGACGGAACGCGGAGCCGCCTCGCGCTGGTCTATGTCGCCCGGCCGGGGCGTCAGCGCGAAGCCAGGCCGGGGTACATGGAGGTGGTGATCGCGGCGGCGGAAACGTGGCGAGTGCCCAGGCCTTAAATCCAGTCCTTGCGGCATTGGCTGCCAAGGAGCGACGAAGGAAATCCCTCAATATTCAAAGGGCCTTCGCACAAGATCGGAGAGTTCGGATGAGCGACCTCATCCGCCACATCATCGCGCGCGGCCGCGTCCAAGGCGTCGGTTATCGCGCCTTTGTGACCGGCGAGGCGATGAACCGCGGCATCGCAGGGTGGGTGCGCAACCGGCGCGACGGGACGGTCGAGGCGGTGTTCGCCGGTCCCTCCGATGCCGTCACGGGATTGGTTGCGGCTTGCCGCAAAGGTCCGTGGGGCGCGCGGGTCGATGGCGTCGACGAGCGGGCAGGCAGCGCCGACGACCTCGGCCAGCGCCGTCCAGGCGAGGAGTTCTCGGTCCTGCCCACAATCTGAGATCAAGGACCCCAGACCCGGTACACGGAATCCAGCAGCCGGTTCGCTTCGCCGGCCGAGGGGCCGGAGACGACGAAGAACGATCTGCTGCTCCGGCACGCAGCCGATCTGGGCGGTGTATTCGCCGCGGGTGCCTATCATCGACTGCGAGCCGGGGTCGAGCGGCTTGAACCCGTTGCGGCGCAGGCTCCCGTCCGCGTGACCCAGGCAGAGGTTCTGCGCCTCGCCGTTGAGGCGCCACTTGGTGGCAGGACCGGATTCCGCAATGGCCGTCCCGCAGAGAACGCTGCCGTACAGCAGCAGGAAGGGTGCAAGTCGCTTGATCATGGCAATACCAACGCGTTGGCCGGCGGATTGTGCCACGCAGGCGGGGCTTCGACAGCAACGCGTCCGGATTTGCGGTTAGCGGCGGCTTACCGGGTTACGGCAATTTGGCCGGACCGAACAGCGTCTCGAACTCGCACCGCAGCGCCACGTCCAGCTCCGCCATGGTGGCGGTGATGCCGAGGTCGGCGAGGCTGGTCACGCCGTAACGGCGCTCCGACACCCCGCACGGCACGATGCCGGCAAAATGCGACAGATCCGGCTCGACGTTGATGGCGATGCCGTGCAGCGTGATCCAGCGCCGCACCCGGATACCGATCGCGGCGATCTTGTCCTCGTAGGCTTGGCCGTGAAGGTCTTGGCCCTTG
The DNA here is from genome assembly GCA_963814215.1 of uncultured Alphaproteobacteria bacterium. Classification (GTDB taxonomy): domain Bacteria; phylum Pseudomonadota; class Alphaproteobacteria; order Rhizobiales; family Xanthobacteraceae; genus Z2-YC6860. Next base: position 51,032 of record CAWFCM010000033.1, read on the forward strand.
TCGGGCCGCTTCACCCATACGCCGATGCGGTTCTCGCGCCGCTCGCCGCGCACGTTGAACGAGGCGAGCGTTCGGATGATCCATTCCTCCAGCGTCGCCACGTAGGCGCGCACGTCGGGCTTGCGGCGGTTGAGGTCGAGCATGGCGTAGACCACCCGCTGGCCCGGCCCGTGATAGGTGAATTGCCCGCCACGGCCGACGTAATGCACCGGGAAACGCGCGTCGATCAGTTCTTCGGTTTTGGCGCTGGTGCCGGCGGTGTAGAGCGGCGGGTGCTCGAGCAGCCAGACCAACTCGGGCGCCTGCCCTGCGGCGATCACCTCGACCCGCGCGTCCATCGCCGCGAGCGCGGCCTGGTAATCGACCGGCGCATCGCTGACGCGCCACTCGGCAGGCGGCAAGCCTTGCGGAAGCGGAAGGGTTGCCTGCGGCTGCCGTCCGCTCACGATCATTTCCAGTTCTCGAACAGCGCGCCGGCCATCTTGTCGGCCTGTCCGCGCGAAGGGCCCGACACGATGAAGATCGCGAGCCCATTGCTGGTGATGCAGCGGATCGCGGCGGTGTAATTGTCGAGCGTGCCATAGCGCGATTGCTGGGTCCGCTCCAGCTTGCCGAATCCACTCCTGCGGATCGTGTCCTCGGCGCGCTGCAGGCATTCATCCTGGGATGCGGCGACCTTCTGCCAGCGGGTGGCGACCGCGGGACCTGCGGCCGCCTGCGCCGTCAGTCCGTACGCCGCCAGAACCAGTGCTCCCGCCAGCCATCGCCGTTTCATACGCACCTCCTGTACCCACCTGATCCGGCTCGCGATTATCTCCCGTTAACAGCTCATTCACCATGCCGTAGTGACCTGTTGTTCCCGCCGGTTTTGCCAAGGGTTCCAATGCCCACACTAGACACCGTCTCGCTGGATATCACCGTCGTGCTCGGCACCACTGCCATGCGGCCGGTCCATCAGGTGCTTCGGCTCGGCCGCGGCGCCATCATCGAGCTCGATGCGTCCGAGGACGACGAGGTCCAGATCCTGGCCAACAACCTTCCGGTGGCCAAGGGCACCGTGGTGGTGCAGGGCAATCGCATCGCCGTCGAGGTGCGGGAACTGCTGCCGCGCGCGCCTGACGTTAGATAATTCCGATGCTCTGGCGCAGCGGACGCAAGCTCGCCGGAAAGCAACGCAAAGTCAGGCGTTTGGCGTGCTGGGACGCCGCTTTGGCCGGCCAGCCGCGACCCTTTACCCGCAACAGCCGATTTGTTACAGCGACCGCGCCTCGAACGCTGGTCGATTTCGGCCGGCGAACATCCCAAACGCGGCCATGGCGGAATTGGTAGACGCACTAGCTTGAGGTGCTAGCGGGGCAACCCGTGGAGGTTCGAGTCCTCTTGGCCGCACCATTCTAAAGATCGACGACGAACGCGCGTCAGCGCGGCTTGAGTTCGGCCCGCATCGCCCAGGGATCGGCCTGTTGCCGCTCCACCGGCATTTCGGTGACCTTCATCGGCGGCGCATCGCTATGCGCCGGCTTGAAGCCGGGCGTCAGCGGGCGTGCGGCCTGCTGCCGATTGGGCTGCTGCTCCGGCGCGGGGCCGGCGTTGATCGGCACCGAGCGAACCGCCTCCAGGATCGAACCGGCATGGTGAGACGCGGTGCCGGTGACGCCCCGGCTCAGGTTCGGCGGATGGCCCTGCAGGAACCGGGCTGGCGTTGGCGACAGCCGGTTCGGGCGCAATGGCGGCAGGGGACTGCGGCTGATGTTCAACGGCAGGCGTGACAGGTTCGGACGCCGGCGGTCGTGTCGGCGTGTTTGGCACGGCGCGGACCACCGCGCTTGAGGTGACCGTCGCCTCCGGGCGCGTGACCACCACAGACGTCTCCGGCCGCGCGGCTGTTGCGGGCGGCGTGGTGGCGGGGAAGGGCACCGGTGAGGCGGTTATCTCACGGGGCGGCTGAGCGGGCGGTTGCGGCTTCGCTACGGTGATGGTCGTCGTCACGGTGGGTGCCGCCGCCGGCGTGGCCGGTTGCTGGCGCGGCGCACTTTGCGACCAGCGCCGCGCTGCTGTTAACCGCGTCCGTTAAGACGCCGCAATTGCCTCGATAACAATGCGGGCGTACAAGCCCAAAGCTTTCTCCTGGCGGCGGAAACGGCATGCTCGACCAAAAGGACATGACCACGCCGCCTGGAGGCGCCGAGCCGGCGATCCGCGACGACGAAGGTGCGCTGCGCTCGGATTTTGTTGAGCAGGTCAGCGATGCGATCGAGCGCAACGACGCGGCAGCACTGCGCTCGCTCGCCAGCGACCTCCACGAATCCGACACCGGCGACCTGATCGACGCGCTCGACCACAATCTGCGGCCGCGGTTCGTCGAGCTGCTTGGCCGCGAATTCGATTTCACCGCGCTTACCGAGGTCGACGACGCGGTCCGCGACGAAATCCTCGAGGAGTTGCCGCCCGAGACGGTGGCCGAAGGCGTCCGCGAGCTCGATTCCGACGACGCCGCCTACATTCTCGAAGACCTGCCGAAAGAGGAGCAGGCCGAGATTCTGGAGCAGTTGCCGAGCCTGGAACGGGTCGCACTCAAGCTCATCCTGGACTACCCGGAAGGGTCTGCCGGCCGCCGCATGCAGACCGAATTCATCGCGGTGCCGCCGTCATGGAACGTCGGGCAGGCGATCGACTACATGCGCGAGACCGTTGAGCTGCCGGACCGCTTCTACGAGCTTTATGTGATCGACGATGGGTCAAAGCTGCTTGGCGCGGTGGCGCTCGATCTTCTGCTGCGCAACAAGCGGCCCACCCCGCTGTCCGGCCTGATGGATCCCGAGCGCCGGCGGGTGCGTGCGACCGAGGATCAGGAGGAGGTGGCGCGCATGTTCGAGCGCTACAACCTCGTTGCCGCACCGGTGGTGGACGACGGCGACAAGCTGGTCGGCGTCCTGACTTTCGACGACATCGTCGACGTCATCGAGGAGGAGGCCGAAGAGGACATCAAGGCGATGGGCGGCATCACCCGCGACGAGGGCTTGTCGGACACGGTGTGGACCATCGTGCGCAGCCGCTTTCCCTGGCTGCTCGCAAATCTGTGCCTGGCGCTGATCTCTGTCTGGGTGATCAGCCAGTTCTCGGGCTCGATCGAGAAGATGGTGGCGCTCGCGGTGCTGATGCCGATCGTCGCCAGCATGGGCGGTAACGCCGGCACGCAGTCGATGACAGTTGCGGTGCGCGCCATCGCCACCCGTGACCTTGGCGACGCCAACGTGGCGCGCGTGGTGCGCCGCGAGTTGTTAGTGGGCGTCCTCAACGGCCTGGGTTTTGCCGTGATCATGGGCGCGGTCGCGGCAGCATGGTTCGGCATCGCCGATCTCGGCCTGGTGATCGGGCTTGCCATGATCTGCGTGCTGGCCGCCGCGGCGCTGGGCGGTATCGCGATCCCGCTGCTGCTGTCGCGTCTGGGGGTCGACCCGGCGATCGCGTCCGGGCCCTTCGTCACCACCGTGACCGACGTGATCGGCTTTTTCGCCTTCCTCGGCATAGCCACGCTCTGGTTCGGCCTCAAATGATGACGGGCCGTTAACCGCTCGGTTCTAGGTTGATCGCCGGGTTTTGTGGGATCGGCCGGACGGGCGTTAGTCATGAGTTTTGCTGCCTTGTCGCTGCCGGCGCCACGCCGCCGGGTGGTCACGCCACGGCTGATCGCGACGCTCGCGCTGTTTGTCATCAGCATCACCCTGTTCTGCACCATCGTCAGCTACGTGCTGGTCCGTCAGGCCGACGACCGCCAGGCGCTCGAGCGCCGTGGCGCGTTGCTTGCCGCCGTCCAGGACAGCCGGGCGTCCGGCGTCAACTTCTCGAAGCTCGATCCGGCCGTGATCCGTGGCCTGGAGCGCACCGCCGGCCTGAAGGACCTGCGCTTCGAGACAGAGCCCGCCGGTGGCGGCCGCGAGATGCTGTCAGTGATCGATGCGCACGGCCGCATCGTCGGTTGGTTCAGTTGGGAAGCGGAACGCTCCATGGCGGCGGCGCTGAAGCAGCTCCAGCCGCTGCTCGCGCTGACAGGGCTCTGCCTGATCGGTTTTGCCGGGCTTGCGTTGTGGCAGGTCCGCCGCGCGATCGGCGACCTCGGCCAGAGCGAAAAGCGCGCGTGGACGCTGGCGCACGAGGACATGCTGACGCGGCTGCCCAACCACCGCAAGATGATCGAGCTGATCGACGCGGCGATGGCCGAACGCGCCGCGGAGCAGACCGTCACGCTCGCCTTCATCGACCTCGACGGCCTGAACGACATCAATGACGCGATGGGGACGAATGCCGGCGATCAGTTCCTGGTGGCCTTCGCGCGGCGGCTGCGCGACATGCTGCCCGGCAATGCGATCGGCGGCCGGTTCGACGGCGACGAGTTCGCCGTCGTTATGGTCATGCCCGACGTAATACTGGCCGAGACCACGATCGAGGCCATGATGTCGTCGCTCGCTCGCGCGTTCTGGGTCCAGGAGCAGGCGGTGCAGGTCGGAGTCACCGTCGGCCTGGCGCACGCGCCACTGCATGGCGTGACCCGCGACGAGCTCACGCGCCGCGCCGACCTTGCGCTGCGCGACGGCAAGCGCAAGCGCCGCGGTGGTATGACCGTGTTCGATCCGGCCATGGACGTTGAATTCAACGAGCGCCGCTTCATCGAGCGCGAACTCAAGCAGGCCCTGGCCGACAAGGCCATCGACGTGCACTACCAGGCGATCATCAGCGCCGACGGCAACCGCATCGTTGGCGCGGAGGCACTGGCACGCTGGAATCATCCGGTGCGCGGAGCGATCCCGCCGGGCGTCTTCATCCCGGTTGCCGAGCAGTCGGGCCTGATGGGCCTAGTCGGCGAACTGGTTCTGCGCCGCGCGTTGTCCGATGCCAGGCGCTGGCCGGGGATGTCGATTGCCGTCAACCTTTCGCCGGTCCAGGTGCGCGACCCCGCGTTGGTCGATCTCGTCACCGAGGTGATCGAGGACACCGGCATCGAGCCGTCCCGCGTGATCCTCGAAGTCACCGAAGGCGTGTTGATCGACGATCCGCAAGACGCCCAGGCTCGCCTCGATGCGCTGCGCGCGCTCGGTGTGCGGCTGGCGCTCGACGACTTCGGCACCGGCTATTCGAGCCTCTCCTATCTTCAGCAGTTCCGGTTCGACAAGCTCAAGATCGACAAGGCGTTCGTGGACCCGCTCGGCCGCAATGGCAGCAGCCAGGCGATGATCCAGGCGATCGTAACGCTCGGCCGCGCGTTGGGGCTGAAGCTCGTTGCCGAGGGCGTGGAAACCGAGGAACAGCGCGTGATCCTGCGCCTCGCCGGCTGCGACGAGATGCAGGGCTATTTGTTTGCTGTTCCCGGCCCGCGCGAGGCGCTCGACCGCCTGCTCGCGGACAATCCCGCCGCCATCGGCGCAAGCTGACAGCGCGCCGTCCCGCGTCCATAATGGCCGAAACAACGGTTCAGTCCCGGGAGCGCCCATGATCGCCAACGCCTGGCAGGGCCTGGATTTCGGCCTCGGCGATGATGTCGACATGCTGCGCGACACCGCCAAGAATTTCGCGCAGGACAAGATCGCGCCGCGCGCCGACGAGATCGACCGCACCAACACCTTCCCGCGCGATCTGTGGCCGCAGCTCGGCCAGCTCGGCCTGCTCGGCGTCACGGTCGAGGAAAAATGGGGTGGCGCCGGCATGGGCTACCTCGCCCATTGCGTGGCGATGGAGGAAATCTCCCGTGCTTCGGCCTCGGTCGGCCTCTCCTACGGCGCCCACTCCAACCTCTGCGTCAATCAGATCCGCCGCACCGGCAACGACGCGCAGCGCGAGAAATACCTGCCCAAGCTGATTTCCGGCGAGCATGTCGGCGCGCTGGCGATGTCGGAGACTGGCGCCGGGTCCGATGTCGTTTCGATGAAGACCCGCGCCGACAGGAAGGGCGACCGCTATATCCTCAACGGCTCGAAGTTCTGGATCACCAACGGGCCGATCGCAGAGACCATCGTGGTCTATGCCAAGACCGACCCGAACGCCGGGCCGCGCGGCATCACCGCGTTCCTGATCGAGAAGGGCATGAAGGGCTTCTCCACCGCGCAGAAGCTCGACAAGCTCGGCATGCGCGGCTCCGACACTGGCGAGCTGATATTCCAGGACTGCGAGGTGCCGGCGGAGAACGTGCTCGGCACGGTCGGAGGTGGCGTCAACGTGCTGATGTCCGGGCTCGACTACGAGCGGGTGGTGCTGGCGGCCGGACCGCTCGGCATCATGCAAGCCTGCCTCGATCTGGTGCTGCCTTATGTGCATGACCGCAAGCAGTTTGGACAGCCGATCGGCACCTTCCAGATCATGCAGGCCAAGATCGCCGACATGTACGTCGCGATGAATGCCGCAAAGGCTTACGTCTATTCCGTCGCGCGCGCCTGCGACGAAGGCAAGACCACCCGGGAGGACGCCGCCGGCGCCATCCTTTATGCTGCCGAGCGGGCCACCTGGGCGGCGCTCGAGGCAATCCAGTGCCTCGGCGGCAACGGCTACATCAATGAGTTCCCGACCGGCCGCCTGCTCCGCGATGCCAAGCTCTACGAAATCGGGGCGGGGACCAGCGAAATCCGCCGTATGCTGATCGGCCGCGAGATTTTCGAGAAGACGTCCTAATTTGACTGTGTCATGAATTTCTGCGCGGCGACGGTGTTGCGATTGCAGCGTTGCAGCACGGACATCGCGGCAGGCTTCTGACGAGCGCGACGATCAATCGCCGGCGCATGGTTGCGACGGAGTTCGGGATGTGGCGTTCAGGCCGCAAGGGCGGAGCCCCTGGGTCGGTAACCGTCGGGTACGGCAAGTTCCGGGAACAGCGTGGCGGGACGAGGTCCTGAGGGGGGAATCGTCTCCCGCTCGGAGATCAGAAATCCGTAAGCCGCGATGCACAGCGTGGCGTGATGATGGAAGCCGCGCCACCCGCGCCCTTCAAAGTGGCCGAGCCCGACCTCCTGTTTGAGGTCCTGATAGTCGCGCTCGATGCGCCAACGCAGTTTGGCGATGTCAACCAATCGGTGGAAGGGGATGTTCTTGGGAAGGGTCGAAAGCCAATATTTGGTCGGCTCGTTCTCGCCCTTTGGCCACTCGATCAGCAGCCACTCTTCCGGCCGGCCTTCGGTGAGATTGTAATCGCGATGCGCCACACGAACGCGCATGCGCGCAAAGCGCGAGGACAGGTGCTCGGCCGCACCCTCCCGCCACTTGACCGTGCGCCAAGCGCGCTTTGGCAGGCCGAGGGCGAGTTGCTTGACTGAGATCGGTTGATGCTTGCCGTCCCGGCGGGTGAGCTTTGGCGGTCGCCCGCGGCCCGACCACTTTTCCGGCGGCAGCGGCCCCGTGCCCGATGCCCATACAGACGTCTGCGGCAAGATGCCGGCGACATAGCTCAGCGCGAGCGCGCTGACGCCAGCGCGCAAATCTGTGTTGCAGCCATAACCCGCGTCCATCAGCACCACGCCGCGAGGAAGGCCGGCCGCACAGGCCCAGCGCAGCTGCTCGATCGCGATCTCCGGCTTGGTCTTGAAGCCGATGTCCTCAGGAACGCCCGCTTTGCGCCGGCGTTGGCGGTCCTTCGCCCAGTCTTGCGGCAGATACAGGCGATAGGCCACCGGCAGGCTTGCGTGGTGATTGGCAATCGACAGCGAGACCGCAACCTGACAATTGTCCTGTTTGCCGAGCTGGCCGCAATATTGCCGCGCCACGCCAACCGAGTGCAGCCCCTGCTTGGGAAAGCCGGTGTCGTCGATGATCCAAGCCTCGATCGACCCGTGGCGCTCCATCTCCGGGAGCACCATCTCCCGCACCTTCGCCAACACCTTCTCGTCCGACCACTGTCCTTCGCCGACAAAATGCAGCAGCGATTGATGCTGGGCTGCCACCCGCGAAGGCGCCGTCACCGCCGCCATAGGCTCCACGCTCTTGCGCGCGCACGGCAACATCAGCCCCACGCAATAGTCCCGTAGCGGCTTGGCGCGGTCCGCGTGCCCGATCACGCTCACAAGCCCCTCGACATACGCCGCAAACCGCGATTCATTGTCATCCGCTCTTCGGAGATCCATCTCAGCCTCCACATGCTGATGTCTGAATCTCGGCCAATACTTGATTCTGCGGTGCTTGCCCCGCGACTTTCTGACTCAGTCAAACTAAGCCGTTGGCCGAATGGTTCATTGAATTATCTGCCATAGGCAGAGTTACTCTTTAGCCCATCATTCAGTGGATTAGTCGGGCATTGAGGCGGGGCCGCTGAACGTCTCGGCCTCAAGAGGTGGTCCTCAGAGCGTTTTTTAACCTTTCGTTAACCAAATCAGTCCACGCATCGGCCTCTGGATGAGGGGAGAGCCACCATGATGCGGGTCAAACTCAAGGCGGACGGACGCCTGGTTGAGGTCACCTCCGAAGGACAGGAGCGCGTGTTGCCGCCGGTCGCGGCCCAGCCGATGCCCGCCCAACCGGCGGTCGCTTCGGCTGGAGCCAGCGCGCCCGACGCCGCCAATGCGCGGCGCATCCGCTCGCAGACCCGGCTGACGCAGGCCGAGTTCGCGGCGCGGATCGGGGTTCCGATCGAGACGGTGCGCAACTGGGAACAGGGCAAGCGTTCGCCGCGCGGCCCGGCCCGCGCGCTGCTCAAGCTGCTCGATCATGCGCCCGACGTGGCGTTTTCGGTGCTGCGGCCGAAGTAGCCGCAACGCTGGCGGCCGTCGCCGGGTTGGCATGCTCCAGGCGATGCGGCATGTTCGATGCCGCATCGAGGAGAGTGCCATTCAGTTCGTCGAAGCCAACGGCGCCCGTATTCCGATCGTCGGGCTCGGTACCTGGGACCTGCGCGGCAAGACCTGCGCGCGGATGGTCGAGGCGGCGCTCAAGCTCGGCTATCGCCACATCGACACCGCTGCGATGTACGGCAACGAGGAAGCGGTGGGCGAGGGCTTCCGCGCCTCGGGCATCAAGCGCGACGAAGTATTCATCACCACCAAGGTCTGGCAGAGCGACCTGGCGCCGCGCGATTTCGAGCGCTCCGCCAAGGACAGCCTGGCCAAGCTCAAGCTGCCGTTCGTCGACCTGCTGCTGATCCACTGGCCGAACCCGAGCACCCCGTTGCCCGGCACCATTGGCGCGTTGTGCAAGATGAAGCGGGAAGGGCTTGCGCGCCACATCGGCGTGTCGAACTTCACCCCCGCGCTGATTGAAGAAGCGGTGAAACTCTCAACCGAGCCGCTGGTCTGCAATCAGTTCGAATGTCACCCGTATCTCGATGCTTCCAAAGCCATCGCGGCGAGCCGCAAGCGCGGCATGGCGGTGGTGGCCTACAGCCCGATCGCACGCGGGCGTATCAAGGGCGACGCCGTGCTCACCCGGATCGGCAAGACGCATGGCAAGACCGCGGCGCAAGTTTGTCTGCGCTTCCTGGTGCAGCAGGACATCGTGGTGATCCCGCGCACCAGCGATACCGGTCGGCTCAAGGAGAATTTCGAGCTGTTCGATTTCAAGCTGTCGGCCGCCGAGATGAACGAGATCGCGGCGCTTGGAAGCCCCAAAGGCCGCATCGTGCAATGGTCGGGCGCCCCCGATTGGGATTGATGGCGGCCCATCCGGTGAATTCCGGAGCCGCAATTATCTGCGCCGCCGCGACGAAAGGCGAGGACGAATGTTTTTCGCGCTCTCCAAGATCCTCGCCTTCTTCGCAGTTCCCTCAAACCTGTTGTTCCTGATCGCGGCCGCGGGCGTGGTCCTGATGTTCACGCGGTTCGCCCGCACCGGCCAGTGGCTCGTTGCGCTCGGCGTCTTGCTCATCGGGATCGCGGGCCTGTCGCCGCTTGGCAATGCGCTGATCCTGCCGCTGGAGCAGCGCTTTCCCGCGTGGGACGCCTCGCGCGGCGCGCCCGATGGCATCGTCGTTCTGGGCGGCGCCATAGGCCCGGCGATGTCGGATGCGCGCGGCGAGGCTTCGCTCAACGAAGCCGCCGAGCGCATGACGGCGGTCGCGGAGCTGGCGCGGCGCTATCCGAATGCCCGCATCGTGTTCAGCGGCGGCGACAGCAGCCTGATGGAGAACAGCAGCCCGGAGACCAAACACGCACTGTCACTGTTCGAGAGCTTCGGCATATCGGGGAAGCGCATCGAGCTGGAAGGCAAGTCGCGCAACACCGCCGAGAACGCGGCCTTCAGCAAGGCGATGGCCGATCCGAAGCCTGGCGAGCGTTGGCTGCTCGTAACCTCGGCGCATCACATGCCGCGGTCTGTTGGATGCTTCCGCCGCGCCGGTTTTGCCGTCGAGCCCTATCCGGTCGACTGGCGCACGCGCGGCACGGTCGATCTGATCATGCCGTTTGGCGGCTTGGCTGCTGGGCTCGCGCGCACCGACGTTGCGGCTCGCGAATGGGTCGGACTGCTGACTTACTGGCTCACCGGTCGGATCTCGGAATTGCTGCCCGGTCCGGGCTGATCCTGTTGCATCGCGCAACGGGCCGCGGTGTGTTGCGCTTGCGGTACCCCGGTTCGAGATGGCACCTGAAAATAGCATTATTTTTCAGAGCGTTACGTTGCGTCCGGGGCATGGAACCAAGTCCATACGACTAAAGTTGTATGGGCGGGCCTATGGCCTCTCGCGGCGTCCCCGGCGAGCGGCCCGACAGGCTCAATCGTGGAGGTGTCTCATGTCGATGCATACCGATCGTCATCACGCCGATCCTCATCACGGTTATTTCGACAGCAACTTGGATGGCTCGTTCTGGCCGGCGGTGCTTGTGGTAGCGGCGATGTTTGCCATCGCGGCGGTGGCGTGGGCAACGAGCTAGGCATCACGGTGGCAGAGCCGTCGCGGTAGCGTTTGGTCGTTTGGCGACGGCGCGGCCTCTCCGGCCGCGCCCAAAAGCCTGGTGTTTGGCAACGGCGCGGCCTTTCCGGCCACGCCCAAAGCTTGGTGTTTGGCAACGGCGCGGCCTTCCCGGGCGCGCCGTTGCGTTTGGGGCATCGCTTCTGTCACGATTGCGGCAGTAGGAGTTTTCAATGCCGCAGAACATCACCGTCAGCTCGAAATCGATGGTCGAGGAGGCCGAACGCGAGATCGAAACGCTGGCCGTCGAAGACGCTATCGAGCTGCACGGCCGCGACGACGTGGTGCTTGTTGACATCCGCGATCCCCGCGAGTTGCAGCGCGACGGCAAGGTGCCGGGCGCGTTCCATTGCACCCGCGGCATGCTGGAATTCTGGATCGATCCGCAGAGCCCGTATCACAAGCCGAAATTCGCCGAGGACAAGAAGTACGTGTTCTTCTGCGCCGGCGGCATGCGCTCGGCGCTCGCCGCGCGGACAGCGCACCGCATGGGACTGAAGCCGGTGGCTCACATCCGCGGCGGTTTCAGCGCCTGGAAAAAGGCGGGCGGGCCGGTGGAAGAGGGCGAGGCGAAGCCGAAAGCCTGAGGCGGTATTCGCCGCTCTGATTGGCGTAATCAGCAGAATTCGCTTGCCAGCAAGAATGCCCGCTTTGAAGCTGCGCGTCGACGGAGCATCGCCGTGCCACTCACACTGATCATCGGCAACAAGAACTACTCGTCGTGGTCGTTCCGGCCGTGGATCGCCATGAAGACGGCCGGCATTCCGTTCGATGAAGTTCTGATCTCGCTCGAAGCGTCGGACTTCAAGGAGCGTGTCTTGAAAGCTTCCGGCACCGGAAAGGTGCCGGTGCTGATCGACGGTGCCGTGAAAGTCTGGGAGACGCTCGCGATTCTCGAATATCTCGCGGAGAAATTTTCCGACAGGAAGCTATGGCCGGACGATCCAGCCGCGCGCGCGCACGCGCGCACCGTTGCCTCCGAGATGCACGCCGGCTTCGTGCCGCTGCGCAACCATTGTCCCATGAACATGTGGCGTCCGGTCATCAAGCGCGAGCTGCCGGATGACGTCGCCGGCAACGTCAAACGCATCGACGCGCTCTGGAGCGACTGCCGGGCCCGGTTCGGCGCCGGCGGCCGGTTCCTGTTCGGCGCCTTCGGGGCAGCGGACGCCATGTACGCCCCGGTGGTGTCCCGCTTTCACACCTACGGGATCGAGACGGGAGCCGCCTCAAAGGCTTACATGGCCGCGGTCATGGCGCTTCCGGCCTGGGCCGAATGGCGGGCGGCGGCGCTCCAGGAGCCCTGGGTTCTGCCCCATGACGAGCCGGACTGGCCGACCGTCCTGAAGGCCTGATTTCCGGGCATTTCCCGAGCGCGCCTTCGCGGCATTTAGCCATCCAAAATTTAACGTACGGACTCTTGCCAAGGTGGGGGTAAATCCCATCTTGTTGCCCCGAAATTGGGCCCCCGGTCCCGTCTGGATGGACAGGATCGTTTCGGGGTTCAAACAGGGACGGAATTCTGCCGGAGAGGACACCATGCGAATTGCTGCCGCTTTGATTGCCCTTGTCACGTTTGCCTTTGCACCGGCCCTGCCGGTTGCCGCGCAGGAAGCGCCGGCCGGCGTGAAGGGCCTGTTTCTGCTGACCGACTATCCCGCCGTCACGGTGCGGCCAGGCACCGCCTCGACCGTCAATCTCCGCCTCCAGAACTATGCGCTGCCGCCCGAGCGGTTGGCGCTTGCCGTTACAGGCGTGCCGTCGGGCTGGACCGCGACACTGCTGGGCGGCGGCCAGCCGGTGGCGGCCGCGATGCCGGCCAGCAACCAGAGCGTCTCGCTGCAGCTTCGCGTTGACGTTCCGGCCGGCGCCGCGATGGGCACCCAGACCCTGACCGTCACCGCCAAGGGCGGTTCGACCGAAGTGAGTCTGCCGGTCGCCGTGACGCTCGCCAAGGAGCTGCCCGCCAAGCTCACCCTTGAGCCGCAGCTTCCCTCGCTGCGCGGCAATGCGCGCTCGAGCTTCGAGTATCAGCTCAACGTCAAGAACGACAGCGGCCGCAACCTGGTGGTCGGCTTCTCGGCGGCGGGCCCGCCGAACTTCGAGACCTCTTTCACCGAGCAGTACGGCAGCCAGGAGATCAACTCGATGCCGGTCGAGGCCGGCCAGTCCAAGACCGTCAAGCTCAAGGTGCGCCCGCCGACCACGATCGGTGCCGGCACCTATCCGGTCACGATGAAGGCGACCGCGGAAGATGCCAGCGCCGACGCCAAGGTCGCGCTGGAGATCGCCGGCCAGCCGCGTCTCTCGCTCGCCGGCCGCGACGGCCTGGTGTCGAGCCGCGCCGAAGCCGGCAAGGAAACCTCGATCCCGATTCTGATCACCAACACCGGCACCGCGCCGGCCGACGAGGTCGAGCTCACCAGCACCGCGCCGAGCGGCTGGAAGATCGTGTTCGAGCCGAAGGCGATCGACCGCATCCCGCCGGGTCAGAACAAGGAAGTGCAGGCGCTGGTGACCCCGCCCGAGAAGGCGGTGGCGGGCGACTATGCGCCGACCCTCAACGTCGCCTCGCGCGGTGAAACGGCGTCGCAGCAGTTCCGCGTGGCGGTTTCGACGTCGACCATGTGGGGCATCGTCGGCGCCGGCATCATCGCCATCGCGCTTCTCATCATGGTCGGAGCGGTTGCGAGGTTCGGCCGGCGATGAGCGATACCGTCATCGAAGCGTCGGGCCTGACCAAGCGCTACGGGACGGCCACGGCGGTCAACGGCGTTTCGTTTACGATCCAGCGGGGCGAGATTTTCGGCCTGCTGGGTCCGAACGGGGCCGGCAAGACCACCACCATCCTGATGCTGCTCGGCCTCACCGAAGTGACCGGTGGCACGGTTCGCGTGATGGGATACGACCCGGTGCGCGAGCCGCTGCAGGTCAAGCGGCTGGTCGGCTATCTTCCGGATACCGTCGGCTTCTACGATCACATGACGGCGGCGGACAATCTCCGCTACACGGCCGGGCTGATCGGCATTCCGGTCGCCGAGCGCGATGCGCGGATCGCTTCGGCGCTCGAACGCGTCGGGCTTGGCGACGTTCGCAACAAGCACGTCGGCAACTTCTCCCGCGGCATGCGGCAGCGGCTCGGGCTTGCCGAAATCGTGATGAAGCAGGTGTCGATCGCGATCCTCGACGAGCCGACCTCCGGCCTCGACCCGCACGCCACCGCGGAACTGCTCGATATGATCCGCGCGCTCAAGCGCGAGGGAGTCGCCGTGCTGGTGTCCTCGCATCTGCTCGAGCGTGTGCAGAGCATCTGCGACCGCGTCGCGCTGTTCCATGCCGGGCGCATCGCGCTGCTCGGCACCGTGCCGGAGCTGGCGCGGCAGGTGCTGGGCGGCGGCTACACCGTCGAGGTCGAGGCGGACGGCGGTCAGTCGCTCGCCGACAAGCTGGCTGCAGTGCCGGGCGTCCGCTCAGTCGAGCAGCCCGGGCCGGGGCGTTACCGCCTGCTGGCCGAAGGCGACATGCGCCCGCAGGCCGCCGCCGCGGTGGTCAACGCCGGCGGCCAGCTCCGTCACCTGTCGGTCGAGGCGCCGTCGCTCGATGCCATCTACAACCGCTATTTCCAGAATCAGGGCACTCAAAATGCAGCGTGAAGGCTCTCCCTGGCGCGGCTTGAGCGTGGTGTTCTTCCGCGAGCTGTTCGACCATCTGACCAGCGCGCGCATGCTGGTGCTGCAGCTTCTGGTCATCGTGTTCGGCGGGATGGTGGTCTATTTTGCCGCCGAGCAGATCCGCAACACCACGGCGGAGGACCCGTTCCTGTTCCTGCGGCTCTTTGCGCCTCCCGGACAAACTCTGCTGTCGTTCGTCACCGTGCTGAGCATCCTGATCCCGCTGATCGCGATCGGGCTCGGCTTCGATTCCGTGAACGGCGAGTACAACCGCCGCACCATGTCGCGAATCCTGGCGCAGCCGATCTACCGCGACGCGCTGCTGCTCGGGAAATTCCTCGCGGCCCTCGCCACCATCACGATCTGCCTGATCACCCTGTGGCTGATGGTGCTCGGCTTCGGGCTGCTGCGGCTCGGCATTCCACCGAGCACCGAGGAGCTGGCGCGCTGCCTGATGTTCCTGCTCGTCAGCATCGCCTACGCCGGGGTGTGGCTCGCGCTCGCCATGCTGTTCTCGATCCTGTTCCGCTCCACCGCGACCGCCGCGCTGATCTCGCTCGGCGTCTGGCTGTTCCTCGCTTTGCTGTGGCCGGCGTTCGCGCAACTGGTCGGTGAGGTGATCTCGCCGTCCGACATCCGCTTTGCGCAGCTCGGGTTGCCGACTCCGGACACGGTGGCCTGGCAGCAGGGGCTGTCGCGGCTCTCGCCCGGCACGCTCTATGGCGAGGCCGTGCTGGCGATGCTGAGCCCGGAGGCGCAGTCGCTGACCAATCTCCTGGCGCAGTTCCAGGGCCGCATCATGGGGGCGCCGCTGCCGTTCGGGCAGAGCGTGCTCAGCGCCTGGCCGCAGATGGTCAGCCTGATCGCCGGCACGATCCTGCTCTACGTCGTCGGCTACGTGGCGTTCCAGCGCCAAGAGGTGCGTGCTTAAGCGCGCACCGGCTAGATGCGCGCCCAACGGCGCGCATCGTTGTTTTTCGATATGAGCGTTGCCGCCCAAGCCATTGCGGCAAAATGACTATTGGCTGCGGCCAAACCATTTTCGGGCGATTGCGTTAGCAGGGGAATGGCTCCTGCAATTCTCCAGCCCAACCGCAATGTCTGGCGCACGGAACGCGCCGCCCGCGCCGCCGCGCTGATTGACGGCGCTGCATTCTTCGATGCGGTCCGTCAGGCCTTCCGCAACGCGCGGCACAGCATCTTCGTGCTCGGCTGGGACATCGACAGCCGGATGCGGCTGGTCGGCGAGACCAACCGGCCGGACGACGGATTGCCGGCGACGCTGGGTGATTTCCTGACCGAACTGGTCCGCCGCAGGCCAGAACTCAAGGTCAATCTGCTGCTCTGGGACTATTCGCTGCTCTATGCCGGCGAGCGGGAGCTTTTTCCGCGGCTGTCGCTGCAATGGCGGACGCCCGAGCAGATCAGCCTGTGCCTCGACAATATCGTGCCGTTCGGCTGCTCCCAGCATCAGAAGATCATCGTGGTCGACAACGCGCTGGCGTTCTCCGGCGGGCTCGACCTGACCATCCGCCGCTGGGACACCACCGACCACTCCGCCGGCAACCGGCACCGGATCGATCCGTCCGGGCATTCCTTCGAGCCGTTTCACGACGTGCAGATGATGGTCGATGGCGACGCTGCGCGTGCGTTGGCCGAAATCGCCTGCGAACGTTGGGCGCCAGCAGCCGCCTGCCAGCCGCCGCCGGCCGAACCGCAAGGTGATCCCTGGCCGCAGACCATCGGGCCCGATTTTACCGACGTGGAGATCGGTATCGCGCGGACACAGCCCCGCTATCGCGGCCGCGACGAGGTGAGGGAGTGCGAAGCGCTCTTCCTCGATTCCATCGACGCCGCGGAGCGCACGATCTACATCGAAAATCAGTTCGTGACCTCGGAGCCTGTCGCCCGGCGGCTTGCCAGGCGCCTGCGCGAGCGCAGGAAGCTCGAAGTGCTGATCGTGGCGCCGCGCCAGCATGAGTCATGGGTCGAATCGAAGACGATGCGTAACGGCCGGATTCGCTTCTGGCGCACGGTGCGCAAGGCCGGCGGCGATCGCGTCCGTCTCATGTATCCGCATGTGGAAGACGGCGATGAAGGCACCGCCACCATGATCCATTCCAAGGTCATGGTGATCGACGACCGCCTCCTGCGCATCGGCTCGGCCAACATCAACAACCGCTCGATGGGCGCCGATAGCGAATGCGACCTGGCGATCGAGGCGCGCAACGCTCGGAACCGCCGTGCCATTATCGACATCCGCAACCGGCTGATCGGAGAGCATTGCGGCGTTTCCGCTGCCGAAGTTGCACCGGCGCTGAAAAGGACACGCAATTCGCTCGTTGCACTGGCCGACAGGCTCGCCGCCAGCGGCCACTCGCTGCGGCCGATCGACGACGGCGAACCCGACGACGGCGAGTTCGCCGGTTACGTCGAGGAGTTGGCCGATCCGGCGCACCCTTTCCGGTCTTCCGAGCTGATGCGGAGCCTGGGCCGGCATGCCGTGGCGGCGGGCGGCGGAGCGGCATGGAAAATCGCGGTCGCGGTGCTGGCGCTCGGCCTGCTGACGGCTGCCTGGTACGTGACACCGCTTGCCGGCTGGGCTGACCCGGATAGCGTACGTGACTGGTTTCGCACCATGGCACGCCAGCCTTGGGCAGGAGCGCTGGTGGTCGCCGTGTTCGTGGCGGGCGGACTGGTGGCGTTCCCGGTGGTGATCCTGATCGCGGCGACGGCGGCTGCGTTCGGTCCGTGGTTCGGATTTCTGTATGCCACTATGGGCGTGCTCGCCAGCGCGCTCGCCACCTACGCGCTGGGCGCACAATTCGGGCAGCGTGCGTTGCGAAATGTGATGGGGCCGCGCCTTGATCGCATCCGGACAATGATCGTCCGCCGTGGTGTGCTTGCCGTCGCTGCGATCCGCGTTGTGCCGCTTGCGCCTTTCACTTTCGTCAACCTCGCGGCGGGCGCCAGCGCGATCAAGCTTGTCGACTACGTGGCTGGGACGCTGCTTGGAATGCTGCCAGGGCTGATCGTCATGTCGGCGCTGGGCCATCGCGTCGTCGCGATCGTCAGCGATCCGTCCCTGAGCGAAGTCCTGTTGCTGGCGTGCGCCGTTGTAGCCTGGATTCTGGTGTCGCTCGCCGTTCAGGCCCTGGTTTCCAAAAAGTGGGGCAGCACATCGTGAGCTGTACGGTTCGCCTGATGACGTGGAATATCCACGGGGCGGTCGGCCGAAACCCGCGTTTCGATCTGGCGCGTGTGGTCGAACTGATCTCGTCTCACAAGCCCGACATCGTGGCGCTCCAGGAGATCGATTCCCGCCGTGCCATCGCAAGTGGCGGCAACCCGTTTGACATCTTACAGCAAGCGGTCGGCACGCACGGCGTCGGCGCCAAGACGATCACGACGGCAGACGGTGACTACGGGCAGGCGCTGTTCAGCCGCTGGCCGATCCGCTCAAGCGAAATCCGCGATATCTCTTTTCCCGAGCGCGAGCCGCGCCGCGCCATCTGCTGCGAGATCGAGACGCCGCAAGGGCCCTTGCGCGTCATTGCCACGCATCTGGGCTTGAGCCTTGGCGAGCGGCGCAGCCAGGTTGTGACTCTGCTCGAAATGATCGGCAATTCGCCGGTCACGACGGTCGTGCTGGGTGATTTCAACGACTGGCTCTGGGCCGGGTCGGTGCGAAAGGTGCTCGCGCGGACGCTACCGGGCCGCACCAGGCACCGGACCTTTCCGTCCGTCTGCCCCGTGCTGCATCTCGATCGCATCTATTGCCGGCCGCGCGAGGCTTTGATTGCTGGCCGCACCGACCCGGCCGCGCGGGCGATTTCGGATCATCTGCCGGTGATTGCGGACGTGCAGGTCGCTTCGCGCGCACAATAAGGATCGGCCCCAAGTTTCCTTGGGGCCGGTCCTTCTTACGTCACCTGTG
Source organism: uncultured Alphaproteobacteria bacterium (assembly GCA_963814215.1). Lineage (GTDB taxonomy): Bacteria > Pseudomonadota > Alphaproteobacteria > Rhizobiales > Xanthobacteraceae > Z2-YC6860. Next base: position 69,516 of record CAWFCM010000033.1, read on the forward strand.
ATTGAGGTCTTTAGACATCGACGATGGTGACGATCCTCAACGTACCCGGCTCGACGATCACGATCCGATCGCCATGCACGAAGTACATGTAGCCGCGCCACGCCGGGTGGATCTCGATCAGCGGGGCGGGCACCGCGACCAGACGGACTGTCCGTGGTACCACGGTGCCGACGTTGACCGAGAAGTTCACGTTGGTGACCCGCGGCGCGTTGGCCGTGAGCACTGTGGTGCGGATCTTGGTCCTCTGCTCGGTGGTCAGGGAAGCCGAGTTGGCCGACGCCTTGGTGTCGGTCGTTGCGCCCGAACGCGTCTGCGCGTTCGGCGCAGGCTTGGTGTCGGCCTTCATGCCGGGCTTGTCGTCCGCTTTTTCCGAGGCGGCTGGCTTCCCGGATGGCGTGCCCTGGCCGGTGGTCGACCTGTCAGGCTTTGCGTCCGGCCTGGCCTTCATGTCGGACTTGGTGTCCGTGCCCGAGCGCGACTTCACGTCGGGTTCAGACTGACGGCCCGACGGCGAAGCTTGGCCGGTTGTGCCGGGCTTCGGCGCCTTCATGTCGTCCGCGGCGCGGTCAGGCGATGCCTTGCCGGCCGGCGGCGCGACCTTCTCGGCCGGTGCGTTCTGGATGGAAGCGGGTGGCGGGGCGGCGCCCTTCGTGTCGCCGGCCGGCGTTTCCTGGCGCTGTGCGAGCGCCGGGCCCGCGATCAACGCAGCAATGGCAACGGTTGCCAACAGCGATTTCTTCATTCCGTCTCTCCTTGGGTATTCCCCTCGGAGGGTCAACAAGGGGCGGCCGCGTGCAGTTCCGGACATTTCCGAAACTTCATTTTTGTTCCACTCTGAATGAGGCGTTCATTCGCGCGTGTGTGATGCGTATAGTGCATTGCAAGGGGGAATCGCCTTGCCGATCGAATCCACCATCGACCCGGGTTCCGATGACTTCCGCGCCAACGCCGTGCGGATGCGCTCGCTCGCCGATGAGTTGGCGAAGCGCCGCGCCGAAGCTGCGGAGGGCGGGCCGCTTCGAGCCCGCGAGCGTCACCTGTCGCGCGGCAAGCTGCTGCCGCGCCAGCGCGTGATGCAGTTGCTCGATCCGGGGTCGCCCTTCGTTGAACTATCGCCGCTTGCGGCCAACGGGATGTACGACGATGCGATCCACGGCGCGGGGCTGATCACGGGCGTCGGCCGTGTCGAAGGCCGCGAATGCGTCATCGTGTGCAACGACAGCACGATTAAAGGCGGCACCTACTACCCGATGACGGTGAAGAAGCACCTGCGCGCCCAGGAGATCGCGCGCGAGAACCGGCTGCCGTGCATCTACCTGGTCGACAGCGGCGGCGCCAACCTGCCGCACCAGACTGAGGTGTTTCCCGACCGCGAGCACTTCGGCCGCATCTTCTTCAATCAGGCCACCATGTCCGCCGCCGGCATCGCGCAGATCGCGGTGGTGATGGGCTCGTGCACCGCGGGCGGCGCCTACGTGCCGGCGATGGCGGACGAGACCATCATCGTCAAAGGGCAGGGCACCATCTTCCTCGGCGGCCCGCCGCTGGTGAAGGCCGCGACCGGCGAGGTGGTGTCGGCGGAGGACCTCGGCGGCGCCGACGTCCACACCCGGAAATCCGGCGTCGCCGACCATATGGCGGCGGACGACATGCACGCGCTGTCGCTGGCGCGGCGCGCAGTGGCGAACCTCAACACCAAGAAGAACGTCGATATTCCGCTGATCCCCCCGCGAGAGCCGAAATACGCCGCGGCAGAGCTCGACGGCATCGTGCCCAGCGACACCCGCAAGCCATACGACGTGCGCGAATTGATCGCGCGCCTCGCCGATGCGTCCGAGTTCGACGAGTTCAAGGCGCTGTACGGCTCGACGCTGGTGACCGGCTTCGCGCATCTTGCCGGCATCCCGGTCGGCATCCTCGCCAACAACGGCATCCTGTTCTCCGAGAGCGCGCTGAAGGGTGCGCACTTCATCGAGCTGTGCTGCCAGCGCCGCATTCCGCTGCTCTTCATGCAGAACATCTCCGGCTTCATGGTCGGCCGCGACTACGAGGCAGGCGGCATCGCCAAGGACGGCGCCAAGATGGTGATGGCGGTGGCGAACGCGCAGGTGCCGAAGATCACGCTGATCGTCGGCGGCTCGTTCGGCGCCGGCAACTACGGTATGTGCGGCCGCGCCTATAGCCCGCGGTTTCTCTTTACGTGGCCGAACGCACGCATCTCGGTGATGGGCGGCGAGCAGGCGGCTTCCGTGCTTGCGACGGTGCGGCGCGACAACATCGAAGGCGAAGGCAAGCAATGGAGCGCCGAAGACGAGGCGGCGTTCAAGGCGCCGATCCGCGAGCAATACGAGGAGGAGGGCAACCCGTACTACGCCACCGCGCGGCTGTGGGACGACGGCATCATCACGCCGCAAGAGACGCGCCGCGTGCTGTCGCTGGCGTTCTCGGTGGCGCTGAACGCGCCGGTGCGGAGGAGCAGGTTCGGCGTGTTTAGGATGTAAAGATATCATTCGTCGGATGGCTTGTTGGCAATGAACACCGCATTCTCCCGCCGCGCATTCCTCTCCGGCGTTGCCGGCGTCGCCGCCGCATCGTCCGCGCACGCCTATCAGCTCTGCCCGGCGCCGGGTCTGCTGCCGAAATCATGCTCGGCACTGATCGACCTGCAGCGCTACCACTCGCAGGAAACCTACGCGCGGCAGATGAATTCGGAGTGGTGCTGGGCGGCTTGCGTGTCGATGATCTGCAAATTCCACGGCTTTAATCTTTCGCAGCCGCGCATCGTGCAGCAGATGCACGGCGGACTGATCAACAAGCCGGGCGACGACAAGCTGCTGACCGAGGCGCTCAACCGCACATGGGATGACGATGACGGTAAGCTGCTGCGCACCAGCGCGATCGTGTTCTCGCCGATCCTCGACAAGTTCGACGTCGACAATCGCCGCGTGCTCGACGACCTGAAGAACGATTTCCCGCTGCTGTGCGGCGCGCGCAAGCACGCCACCGTGGTGGCGCGCGCGGACTATTACGACGGTCCGGACGGGCGGCCGCTGGTATTTCAGGTCCACGTGATCGATCCGTATCCAGGCGCCGCGCCGCCGCCGCTTTATGCGCGGCTGCTCGAGCACGACGAGACGGTGCCGGTCACGATCGGCGGCGAGCTGCGCTATCTCGCGAGCGTTCGGGTGCAGAAGGGGTGAAGGAGCAATCATGAAACGCGTTGTCATTGTCGCGCTTGCCTTCGCTGCGGGTATGTCCGCCCATGCGGTCGTCGCGCGAGAGCCGGCGGGTTCGTCGCAGGTCACCGCGCGCACGATCCTGGAGACTGACGTGAAAGGCGGCGTGTTCGAGCAGGCGGTCGCGCAGGTCTATGAATTCCCGCCCGGCGCAGTGTTGCCGTGGCACATCCATGCCGACGCGCACGAGATCGCCTACATCATCGATGGTGCGCTGACGCTTGAGATCGAAGGGCAGGGCGTCCGCGTGCTCAAGGCGGGCGAGGCGAGCCACGTCCCGCCGAATGCGATCCACCGCGGCCTTGCCGACGAGAAGGCAGGCACCAAGCTTGTCGCCGTCCGCTTCAAGCCAAAGGACAAGCCGCTGGTGACTCTGGTGCCTCGCTGAAAATCCGCTATCCCCGCCCTTGTTCATTTTCGCCCCACTGAAATCATTGGCGAATAAAAAATCTATCCCCGGTCTGGAAACCGCCCCCATATTGATCGCGCTTTGCTCGATCGAGGGCGCTGTCATGAGGCGATCTGATGGTGGAGCAAGGTGCGGCGCCTGCGCCTCTGTCTCGCAAACAGGGGCCCGGGAGGCCCGGGTCACCGTCCGTCCCGACTATGCGGGGCTGCCCTTGAGTGGGCTGGTGGGTGGCGGAGGAAGGGACGCGAACGCGGCCCGATCCCGAGGTGGAAGGCCCACCCATCCGTCGCTGTAAGTTACGGTCCCGAGCGCCAAAAATCGCCGCGGTGGAGCGCCGGCAGGCGGGCGTCCTTTCGCAGAGGGCGCGTCGCCGCAAGGCGAAACCAAGGAACGCCTCCCGGCGCTCCGCCTCCCTCACTTGAAAGAGGGAGGAGACGAAAAGGAAGGCGGCGCGGCGCCTCAAGTCCGCGAGCGATGACGCGTGTCTTGCGTGTCGCTTTATGGATCGCGTGCGGACTGCGCTCGACACGCGATGCGAACGGCTGTTTGAAAATTGAATCGGAACGTCGAGGTGGAACACGGAAAACGCGAGCGCGTCCGGAATGACTCTGCTCCGGACGCGCCCTGTGTCGTCGATCGAGGTCAGCGCCAGAACAGCGCCAGCAGGATGATGATCGGCAACGGAATTCCGATCAGCCACAGCAGAGCACCTTTGCCCCAGGTCATGGTTCATCTCCAAAAATTCCCACTCGTTGAGGGCATAACGGCTGGATTGTTGAAGAGTTCCAACGAATTGGGTTGCCAAACCTCAACCATACTCCGGCCTCTGGTTTGACGGGCGTTCCCGGTTTGTGTACACACGCCGCGCAACCAAGGTTTTGCCTGCTGCCTTGCTACGCCTCCCGCTGTTTTGGGCTGCGCCTACAAGACACCTCCCAAAACTCGGATGGCTGCCCGGTGCGCGATGAACGCGACATCGGTGAACCTAGCAAGGAGATTAAAATGGCTACTGGTACCGTGAAGTTTTTCAACACCCAGAAGGGCTTCGGATTCATCCAGCCGGACGACGGCTCGAAGGATGTGTTCGTCCACATCAGCGCCGTGCAAAAGGCTGGCATGGACTCGCTCAACGAGGGTCAGAAGGTCAGCTTCGACGTGTTGACCGAGCGCGGCAAGCCCGCTGCCGGCAATATCAGGTCCGCCTGATCTGAATCACATCGCAGAATAGTGGAGCGCCCGGCGGTTTCGCCGGGCGTTTCATTTCAGCGCTGGCTGCCAAGCCACAGCGCGGCGCTGAGCACGAACGTCGCGGCCGTGCTGATCAGCATGCTGGTCATCAGCGGGACGTAGATGTTGAACCGCTTGCGCTCGACGACCAGATCGCCCGGCAGGCGGCCGAGCCCAAACCTGGTCAGCTACGGCCAGAACAATCCGGTGAGCAGCAGCACGCACGCAAAGATCAGGACGAACCGGATGATCATGGGCGGTGGGCCGCGGGCGTAGTGGACGCTTGATGAATCAAAAACACAGGCCGGGTTCGCCCGGCCTGCGCTTTCTGTGCGTCAGTCGACCGCCTTGTAGAGCCGCTCGTCGTAGAGCGCGCCGGTCATGCTGACCAGCTTGTCGCGAAATGCCTTGGTTTCCTTCGCCGCGACGTGAGCGTCGAACGCCTTGCGGTCCTTCCAGCATTCCACCACGGTGAAATGGTTCGGCCGGTTGGTCTGCACGAACACGTCGAACCGGACGTTGCCGGCGTGCTTGCGGCTGTCCTCGGCAAGCTGCTTCACAGCGGCGGTGCCGTTCTCGCGCTGCGGCGGGATGACGTCGACGTGGGTGACCGCACAGACGCCGGCCTTGCCGCTTTGCGCCGCGGCGAACGACAAGGCGGTGTGCTGGCGGGTGTCGTTCGGCGCCGCGACGTGCGTCTTGATCTTTTCGTTCATGTCCTTGCTGTGCGCGGCGGCGACGTGGTTCTCGAACGCCTTCTGGTCCTTCCACGCGCCGACTACGACCAACCAGGTCGGCCGGTGAATGCCCTTGACCAGCTCCAAGCTGACGTTGCCGTCGTCTTTCTTGCCGGCCGCGACATAGCTCTTGAGCAGCGCGGTGGCCTGTCGGGTGTCCTTCGGCGATGCCTCGACATAGGTCACGGTGTAGAACGCAGCTTGCGCCTGCGCGGCCGAAGCGCCGAGCGCGGTCATTGCCAATCCCAAAACAAATCCAAATATACGCATAACGATCCTCCCCGGTTCATTGTCATTTGTCAGCTCATCGAAACCACCACGTTGCCCAAAGCCTTGCCCTGTTCGACGGCCTCGTGGGCGGCGACGATGTGGTTGAGCGGCAGCGTGAGCGCCACGTTGTTGAGCAGCGTCTTGTTTTCCAGCATGCGGTTGATCCCGGATACCGCGGCGTCGCGCTCAGCCAGGGTCAGCTCGTAGACAAAAATGTAGCGGATGGTGATGACGTTCTGCAGAAAGAACTGCGAGGGAATGGTCGCTTCCGCGCTCGAATTGCCATAGACCACCACAGTGCTGCGCGGATGCAGCACCGATGGCATCAGCTTGGCATTGCCGGAAAAGTCCATCTCGATCATCGCGTCGACGCCGGCCTTGTTGGTGATCGCCATCACTCGCTCGCCGACGCTCTCCCGCTTGTAGTCGATGGTGTGGTCGGCGCCGGCGTCGCGTGCGATCTTGGCCTTGGCATCCGAGCTGACGGTCGTGATGACGGTCGCGCCCCGCGCCTTGGCGAACTGGATGGCGTAGTGGCCGACGCCGCCTGCGCCTCCGGAAACCAGCACGGTCTTGGCCGCGCCCGCGACTTCAACCGCATGATAGGCGGTCATGGCCGGAATGCCGAGACAGGCCCCGGCCTCGTAGCTGACGTGGTCGGGAAGCTTCACGGCAAGCGCTGCGGGCAGCACGATGTAGTCGGCGCAAGTGCCGAATGGACGCTTCCACTGTCCATTCCAGGTCCAAACCCGTTCGCCGACGCGCGATTGGGGCACGCCGTCGCCCACGGCTTCGATGTCGCCGGCGCCGTCGCTATGCGGGATGACTCTTGGAAAAACGATTTTGCGGGTGCGGCCCTCGCGGGATTTGACGTCGGAGGGATTGACCCCGGAGGTCTTGAGGCGGACCAAGACTTCACCGGGGCCGGGCTTGGGCGTGTCGAACTCGCCAAGGCTCAAGACATCCCGCGCCGAACCGTTTTTCTCGTAGTACGCTGCACGCATCGCTTACTCCATTCGCCGCGGAGCATTTTGTCGATGGATCGCCATCGCGGCAATGGCATTCCGGCTTCTCCAGGAGGCAAGTCATGACCACCGAGCGATTCAAGACGGCGCTGATCGTGGGGGCGGGTTCGGGTCTGAGCGCGGCGTTGGCCCGCTCGCTGGCCGCTGAGGGGATCAAGGTTGCGCTCGCCGCGCGCAGCACGGCCGACTTGGCCGATCTGGCGAAGGAAGCCGGCGCGCAGCCTTTTACCTGCGATGCGTCAAAGCGCGGCGATGTTGAGAAGCTGTTCGCCGACCTCGATGCCAGCTTCGGTGCGGCGGAAATCGTGGTCTACAACCCGAGCTATCGGACGCGCGGTGCGTTTCTCGAGCTCGATCCGGCGGAAGTCGAGAAGGCGCTGATCGTTACCGCCTATGGCGGCTTCCTGGTGGGCCAGCAGGCGGCTCGGCGCATGGTGCCGAAGCGGCGCGGCGTTATTTTGTTCACGGGTGCGTCGGCCAGCGTGAAGGGCTATGCGCAGTCAGCGCCGTTCGCGATGGGGAAGTTTGCGTTGCGCGGCCTGGCGCAAAGCATGTCGCGCGAACTGCATCCGCAGGGCATCCATGTGGCGCATGTGGTGATCGACGGCGGCATCAAGAGCGAGCGGCGCGCGGAGCCAGCCGACAGCCCCGCGAGCATGCTCGATCCCGGTGCGATCGCGGCGAGCTACATGCACCTGATCCATCAGCCGCATAGCGCCTGGTCGTCAGAACTGGAATTGCGGCCGTGGGTGGAGAAGTTCTGAGAGCGTCAGGCCGCCTGCTGCAATTGCGCGTCGGCGACACGCCATTCGTGACATTCGCCGCAGCGCGGGCAGCGCGCCAGCACCCGCTTGTCGCGGATGCGGAGCAGGGTATCGAGTTCGCTTTCGATCCCGACGTCGATCACTTCGCCGGTGTTCGGGCAGTCAAAGTGCAATCGTTCCATAGCGGCCTCCTTGTGGTGGCAGCCGATCGGCCGTGATCTGACAGTCCAAACCGGCATCCCGGTGGCCATTGCGTGATTTCGCTGCTCCGTCTGCCACAATCGATCACCTTCGGCTGAGCCGTCCAGAAACGGTAATCAGGAACCGTTGGCCTTCTACAAGCCTTTGAAATAATGCGAATTTTTGACCTCCCGATTTGCATTTTTTTCCACTCCGGGCTGTTGATAAGTGCTATGATTTTGCTGAACGGACATTCATTGGGGATGTGTGGGTGCCGTCATGCGGGGCGAACGACAAAGCGGTGTTGTTGACGGGAGGCGTGCGGTGTTGAGAACACACAAGTATTCAATAGGGCAAAACGTCCGTTACACGGCTGGTCCGTTCAGCCGGTTTGGCGCGAGCGGGTCGTTCAAAATCGTGAAGTTGCTGCCGCCGGAAGGCGACGAGCAGCAATACCGGATCAAAAGCGCAGGTGAGGCTTTCGAGCGCGTCGCCAAGGAGAGCCAACTGGATCGCGACCGCTAGGGCGTAGCGTCAGGCAAAAGGAGAGCCAACTGGATCGCGACCGCTAGGGCGTAGCGTCAGGCAAAACGAAACGGGCCCACTAGCGGGCCCGTTGTCGTTTGTCGGAAACGAAGAAAACTAGCCGGTCACCTTGTGTGACAGGGTGGTCCAGGCCTCTCTGGCCCGTTGACGCACGACGCGCCAGTTCTCGTCGACCACATCCCAGTTCACCATCGGGCGTTGTTCGACAGTGGGCGACTTGCTGGCTGACGGACCAGTGGCCCAGGTGTCGTAGAAGAATGCGGCGCCGACCGTCAGCAAGGCTCCCAAAACCATTCCAAAAAACACACGCATCGGCTGCTCCTCAAAGGTCGGGGCGGCATGGAAACGCCGCATCCGCCAGTTTGTTCCAATGCCGGCGGTTTCAGGCTGTATTATGATGCCGGAATGGATGCGGCCAGTGGGAGGCCGCCGATTAGGAGGAAACCATGCCGATCTACATCACCCAGGGCCGTTACACCCGGGAAGCCATCAAGGGCATGATTGTGCGGCCCGAGGATCGGGCCGATGCGGTGTCGCGGCTCTTGTCGAAAGCCGGCGCCCGCATGATCAGCCTCTATTTCACCTTCGGCGAATACGACTTCCTGCTGATCGCGGAGGCCCAAAGCGAAACTCAGATCGCGGCGGCGCTGCTGACCGCGGCGAGCGGCGGCGGCGTCACCGGACTACGCACCACGCTGGCGATGACCACGATCGAGGCCAAAGGCGCATTTGCAGCAGCCGGCGATCTGGCGCGGTCCTATCAGGGCCCCGGCGGGACCTGATCCGTTGGCTGCTTCTTGGCTCGGCGCTCTTGGTCGCAGGGGGCTTGCGCGGCGGCCGCGCGTGCTTTAGCCGCGTCCAGGGAATAGATGCGGACGCGAAACGTTGGTCCGGTTGACGCAGAAAGACCGTTTTCGGGAGGATGGGATGCAGCTTTTGTCGCGCGCTATCGCGCTGGGTTTTGTGGTCGCAGCCCCGTTTTTTGCTTCGTCGGCCGCAGCACAGCAGGACTACCCGTCGCGTCCGGTGAAGATCGTCGTGCCGTTCGGCGCTGGCGGCCCTGCCGATGTGTACGCGCGCCAACTGGCGCAGCACCTATCCGACACTCTCAAGCAGTCCTTTGTGGTCGAGAACCGCCCCGGCGCGGGTTCGATCATCGGCACCGACGCGGTCGCGAAGTCGCCGCCCGACGGTTACACGCTGCTCCTGATGTCCAATACCCACACCACCAACGAGTCGCTGACGCCGAACAAGCCGTTTCAGCTGATGCGCGACTTCGTGCCGGTGGCGGCCATCAACTACTCCGACCTGGTGATGGTCGTTCACCCGGCGGTGCCCGCGAAGGACCTCAAGGAGTTCGTTGCATTGGCCAAGAAGGAGCCCGGCAAGCTGAATTACGGCTCGTCCGGCATCGCGACGCCCTATCACATGGCCGGCGAGTTGTTCAAGGCTTTGAGCGGCACAGACATCGTACACATTCCGCACAAGGCATCGGGCGAGATGCGCAGCGCTGTGATCGGCGGGCACGTGCAGATGGCGTTCGATGCCGTCACCACCATGACGGAGAACGTCAAGGCCGGTCAGGTCCGGGCGCTCGCCACATCGGCGGCGCAGCGGTCTTCAGTGCTGCCGCAGGTACCCACCGTCGCGGAGGCCGGCGTGCCTGGTTATGACGCCACGATCTGGCTCGGGGTCATGGCTCCGGTCGGCACGCCGAAGGTGGTCGTCGACAAGCTCAATGCCGAGATCAACAAGACAATCGGCAAGCCTGACGTGAAAGCCGCCTGGGACAAGCAGGGCGCCGTGGCGTTAACCATGACTCCAACCCAATTCGATGCGTATTTGCGCAAGGACATCGAGAAGTGGGCCGCGGTTGTGAAGGCGGCGAACCTCGTGAAATAGCGCCGTTGCTGCGTTTGGGCGCAACGGCCTCGGGTTCCATCCGCGGATTTCAGCGTTGTTGAAGGTCGCATTTCAGACCTTACGCTGTGCTATAGCCTGTCGCGGGTTCGGGTCATTCAGTCATGTCAGGTTTTGACCAGTGGCTGTCAGGCAGCCTTAGTTCCGTCGGTGGCGCCTCGGCATTGCCGGTGTGGGCTGCGGGCGCCTTGGCGGCGCTACTGTTCTTCGCCGGCGTGGTGGCATTTTCACGCGCGGCTCAGCCGGGCCGTGGCGGCGCGTCGTGGCGCGTTGCATTGCTGCTGGTCGGCGCGGGGCTGATGTGGGTCGTCGCGGATAACCTCGGCGGCCGCGACCGGATCGCTACACGTCACGTGCTCGACGCCCGCGCGGCTGACTTGACGTTGCGCGCGATCACCCCCGGCTCGCCGCTCGCCTGCCTCGACACAGTGGGGACCGATACGATTGAAACGGGATGCGAGAAGTTGCTGTTCGCCAATCCTCAAACGGTCGCCGCGGCAGTGGCTTATGTGGATGCGCGTCTCACCCTGCTTGCCGACGGTCTTGAACTGGCCGCGCGCGACCGCGGCTACGAGGCTTCGACCGAGCGGTCGCGGCGTTCGCTTGAGGCGGACCGCTTCGGCATGGTCGCGCATGTGCTGGCAAGCCGCGGCTGCACGGCTGAGAAGTGCGCGGCGTTGAAGCTGTTCCGCGATCCGAAGCATGTCGCCAGCAATCTTCGCGAGCGCAGCTTCGACGCGAATGTCATCGTGCACGCGGCAGCGTGGAATGCTCAGCCTGCAGCGCCTGCGGCCGCTCCCGTGGCAGCGATGCCAGCCGCTCCCGCGCTCGCCTCGGTGCCGGGCGTGGCGACCACCGGCGCCGCCATTCCGCCGTCCGGCAAGTACGATTTTCCGTCGTCGGCCTCGATCCCGGCGATCAGCATCATGAACGCTGAACCGGCGTCTCCCCCTGGAGAAGCGAACACGCCGCCGCAGCAAAGCGCTGCACCTGTCACGCCGGCCCCCAAACCCGCGCCGCGCCGCCAGACGGCTCGCGAAACGCCTCCAACTCAGCACCAGCCGCAGCAGGGCGCGCCGCCTGCGCCAACGCCGCTGCCGCCCCCCGGCACCATGGCCAATCCGCGCTAGGGCATGATCCGGAAAAGTGGAATCGGGTTTTCCGGTAAGATCATGCCCAAGCGAAGGCGCTTTACCTGACAAGCTGTTGCGGCGATGGTGTAATGCGCCGCCATGTTTTCATCCGTCCTGATCGCCAACCGAGGCGAGATCGCATGCCGGGTGGCGCGCACCGCCAAGCGGCTCGGTCTGCGCACCATCGCGGTCTATTCGGAAGCCGACGCCAACGCGCTACATACGCGGCTGTGCGATGAGGCCCATCCGATTGGACCGGCTCCGGCGCAGGACAGCTACCTATCCGTCGAAAAGCTGATCGACGTCGCGCGCCGCACACGCGCCGAATGCATCCATCCGGGCTACGGCTTTCTCTCGGAGAACGCCGGCTTTGCTGAAGCCTGCGCGAAGGCCGGTATCGTTTTCGTCGGACCGCCGCCATCGGCGATACGGGCGATGGGCCTCAAGGATCGCGCCAAGGCCCTGATGGAGAAAGCTGGCGTGGCCGTGGTGCCCGGCTATCACGGTGACCGCCAGGAGCCGGTCTTCCTCAGGCAGAAAGCCTACGAAATCGGCTACCCGGTGCTGATCAAGGCGATCGCCGGCGGCGGCGGCAAGGGCATGCGCAAGGTTGAGAAGCATGCCGAGTTCGAGGCCGCGCTTGAGGCCGCGCAACGCGAAGCAATGGGCGCGTTCGGCGAGGCGAGGGTGCTGCTCGAGAAGTACGTAACCTCGCCACGCCACATCGAGATCCAGGTGATGGCCGACGCGCATGGCAACGCGATCCACCTCAACGAGCGCGACTGTTCGCTGCAACGGCGGCACCAGAAGGTGATCGAGGAGGCGCCGGCGCCAGGCATGACGGGGGACTTGCGCGCGGCCATGGGCGAGGCTGCGGTCAAGGCGGCCAAGGCCGTCGGCTACACCGGCGCCGGCACCGTCGAGTTCATCGCCGACGGCGCGGGCAAGCTGCGAGCCGACGGCTTCTGGTTCATGGAAATGAACACGCGGCTTCAGGTCGAGCATCCGGTCACTGAAGCCGTTACTGGGCTCGACTTGGTGGAGTTACAGTTCCGTATCGCGGCCGGTGAAAGGTTGCCGCTCTCGCAAGATCAAGTGCCGCTTAACGGCCATGCCATCGAGGCGAGGCTGTACGCAGAAGATCCGGAGCGCGGCTTCCTGCCGTCAACCGGCAGGCTGGCCGCGCTGAAACTGCCGCACGGCGAGGGCATCCGCGTCGACGCCGGAATCGAAGCCGGAAGCGAAATCACCGCATTCTACGATCCGATGATCGCCAAGCTGATCGCCCATGGCGCAACGCGGGAGCAGGCGCTCGCCCGGCTTGGCGCAGCGCTCGAGCGGACGGTCGTCGCCGGTCCGCGCTCGAACGTTGCGTTCTTGGGCGCGCTCTGCCGCGCCAAGGAATTCCGCGCAGGGGCGGTCGATACCGGTTTCATCGAGCGCAATGGGACCGCGCTCGGACTTGCTCCCCAAGGTGTGGACCGCGCCGCGGCCGCGGCTGGCGCGTCCCGGCTGGTCGAACGGGAGCGCGAGCGCATCGTCCGTAACCTCGATCTCGCCGCGGACGCGCCGGCCTCGCCCTGGGACGCGGCCGATGGCTTCCAGCTTTCCGGGAAACGGTCATTTTCAGTCCCGGTTCTGGTCGATGGCGAACCGACACAGGCCGAAGTGGTATTCGGCTCCAATCGGGCAAGTGTGACTGTGGATGGCGAAGCCGCCGCCCTTGATGCTGTCATGTTTGAAAGCCCAGATAGTGTCTACGTGCTGCGCCACGGCCGGCAAACCGTGGTGCGGCGTTCGCCGGCGGGTAACGGAGCGTTGGATGGCACGGGCGGCGACGGCCTCATCAAGGCGCCGATGCACGGCAAGGTGCTCGCGCTTCTGGTCGCGGAAGGGGATAGGGTGGTGAAAGGCCAGCGTCTTGCCATCATTGAAGCTATGAAGATGGAGCACGCGCTGACAGCGCCGCACGACGGAACCGTTGCCGGCATTTCGGTGGCGGCCGGAGGTCAGGTTGCGGAGGGCGCCAAGGTCATGACAATCGAGCCCGCGAACGAGGCGGACTGACATGCCGCTCCATCTCATCAAGCTCAGCGTCGGCACCAACTCGATCGAGGACCTCGAGGACTGGATCAAGCTGAAACTCAACGAGCAGAAGAAGCGCGGCGTCAAAAAGCCGGAGCGCTTTCACACGACGCGCATGGTGCCCAAGCGCGTCGAGGAAATCCTCGACGGGGGCTCGATCTACTGGGTGATCCGCGGCGAGATCCTGTGCCGTGAGCGCATCCTCGACATCCGCCCATTTGTCGACAAGGACGGCATCGGCCGCTGCCGGCTGGTGCTCGATCCGAAATGCGTGCCGGTGCGGCCGCGGCCTTATCGCGCATTCCAGGGCTGGCGCTATCTCGATCCCAAGGATGCACCGCCGGACTTGAGCCGCGTTGCACGCGGGGCGTCCGACATGCCCGAGCCGTTGCGGCGCGAGCTGCGTGAACTCGGGTTGCTCTAGCAGTCTGCTGAAAAACCCACTCGCCATGACGAGGGTTTACTGATTCAGTTTTGTATCACGAATCGGTGGAGGCGAGGATGCGGGGGGCATTTTTTGATCAAGGCGGACTGTTCTCGTACATCTCGCCCGAGGCGCGGGTGCCGACGACCCATCCGTTGAGGAAGGTCCGTGAGCTTGTCCGGGAGGTGCTTGGCGAGCTGAGCCGTAGCCTCGGGAAGCTCTACGCGAGCGAAGGGCGCCCCTCGATCCCTCCGGAGCAATTGCTGAGCGCATTGCTGCTGCAGGTGTTCTACGGCATCCGGTCGGAACGGCAGTTGATGGAACAATTGGACTACAATCTTTTGTACCGCTGGTTCGTGGGGCTTTCGCCCGACGACCCGGTCTGGGACCCGACCACGTTTACGAAGAACCGGGACCGGCTGCAGAACGGCGACGTGTTTGCAAAGTTCATGAGCAAGCTTCTGAACCATCCGCAGGTCAAACCCCTGTTGTCGGACGAGCATTTTTCGGTGGACGGTACGCTGATCGAGGCCTGGGCTTCACAGAAGAGCTTTCGCCCCAAGGACGGCAGCGGCGACGGAGATGGCGGCGCCGACTTCCACGGGCAGAAGCGCAAGAACGACACCCATGCCAGCACCACCGACCCCGACAGCCGGCTTTACCGCAAGGCCGCGGGGCGCGAGGCCAAACTGTCCTATATGGGCCACGCCACCATGGAGAACCGGCATGGGCTGGCGGTGGCCGGCATGGTCACGCACGCCAATGGCACCGCCGAGCGCCGCGCCTCGGAGATCATGCTCAAGGCCAGGAGCAAAGCCGCCGGCCACCGCATCACCGCCGGCGAGGACAAGGCCTATGACACGGCCGATCATGTGGCCAATCTTCGCGCCAGCAACATCACGCCGCATGTGACGCAGAACGATAGCCCGACCAAGACCGGCAAGCGGCGGAAAAGCGCCATCGACGGACGCACCACGCAGCATGAAGGCTATGGCATGTCGCAATCGCGCCGCGCGATGATCGAATGCATCTTCGGTTGGGGCAAGCAGCACGGCACCATGCGCAAGACCAAACATCGCGGCATCTGCGGCGTCGCCGCCGACTTCATGCTCAATCTGATCGCCTACAACCTGATCCGCATTCCCAAATTGATCGCGGCTTAGGCGAACGGGCGTTCAAACCACAAAAAAGCGTCTCAAATGAGCGTACACATCAGCACAGCCACGGACCCTCAAGAGAGAACAATGCTTCAATTTCTACGTTTTTCAGCAGACTGCTAGTTTGACTGTGTCATGAATTTCTGCGCGGCGACGGTGTTGCGATTGCAGCGTTGCAGCACGGACATCGCGGCAGGCTTCTGACGAGCGCGACGATCAATCGCCGGCGCATGGTTGCGACGGAGTTCGGGATGTGGCGTTCAGGCCGCAAGGGCGGAGCCCCTGGGTCGGTAACCGTCGGGTACGGCAAGTTCCGGGAACAGCGTGGCGGGACGAGGTCCTGAGGGGGGAATCGTCTCCCGCTCGGAGATCAGAAATCCGTAAGCCGCGATGCACAGCGTGGCGTGATGATGGAAGCCGCGCCACCCGCGCCCTTCAAAGTGGCCGAGCCCGACCTCCTGTTTGAGGTCCTGATAGTCGCGCTCGATGCGCCAACGCAGTTTGGCGATGTCAACCAATCGGTGGAAGGGGATGTTCTTGGGAAGGGTCGAAAGCCAATATTTGGTCGGCTCGTTCTCGCCCTTTGGCCACTCGATCAGCAGCCACTCTTCCGGCCGGCCTTCGGTGAGATTGTAATCGCGATGCGCCACACGAACGCGCATGCGCGCAAAGCGCGAGGACAGGTGCTCGGCCGCACCCTCCCGCCACTTGACCGTGCGCCAAGCGCGCTTTGGCAGGCCGAGGGCGAGTTGCTTGACTGAGATCGGTTGATGCTTGCCGTCCCGGCGGGTGAGCTTTGGCGGTCGCCCGCGGCCCGACCACTTTTCCGGCGGCAGCGGCCCCGTGCCCGATGCCCATACAGACGTCTGCGGCAAGATGCCGGCGACATAGCTCAGCGCGAGCGCGCTGACGCCAGCGCGCAAATCTGTGTTGCAGCCATAACCCGCGTCCATCAGCACCACGCCGCGAGGAAGGCCGGCCGCACAGGCCCAGCGCAGCTGCTCGATCGCGATCTCCGGCTTGGTCTTGAAGCCGATGTCCTCAGGAACGCCCGCTTTGCGCCGGCGTTGGCGGTCCTTCGCCCAGTCTTGCGGCAGATACAGGCGATAGGCCACCGGCAGGCTTGCGTGGTGATTGGCAATCGACAGCGAGACCGCAACCTGACAATTGTCCTGTTTGCCGAGCTGGCCGCAATATTGCCGCGCCACACCAACCGAGTGCAGCCCCTGCTTGGGAAAGCCGGTGTCGTCGATGATCCAAGCCTCGATCGACCCGTGGCGCTCCATCTCCGGGAGCACCATCTCCCGCACCTTCGCCAACACCTTCTCGTCCGACCACTGTCCTTCGCCGACAAAATGCAGCAGCGATTGATGCTGGGCTGCCACCCGCCAGCGCCCCGCCCATTGCGTTGCCACCGTGAGCTGTGGAGGCACAGATGAAAACCTGTCCAGACTGCAACGGTGATGGTGTCGTTGACAAAGGCACGGACGATGAACAGCGATGTCCAACGTGCGGTGGCACTGGTTTGGTCCCGGATAACGACGACGACCATGAAGAAGTATTAAACACATCGCACTAATTGCGCCGCGTTTTCAGATGCTATTCCGACCGTTGCGCTGCGTTCGGTCCGGCGCACCGTTGCCTCGTAGGCAAGCCTATCACGGGCGCGGGCCGCCGACCGCCTTCCTTGGCTCAGTGTGTATGCAGTAAGCTTCAGCCGGGCCGGCGGGGGGTGTGTGCTTGTGCGGAGGTTGGCATGAGTGAGGCGCGGGCTTTTGCCTTTCGCGAAAGGGCATCGCATGCCCATAAATTGGCGATGCGTGCGGGCATCCCCGAGACAACGCAGCGAGCTTGGCTGACCGTTGAGCGGGACTGGACCAGGATGGCCGAGCGGGAAGAGTTAAACGACGGCACGTTCCGGCAGGTGCAGGCGGCTCTGCGGAAACTGGCAGTAGAACAAGGGCCTCAAGCGCCCCGCGCATGATCCGTCACACCACTCACTCATAGCCGATCCGGTTGAGCCACGCCGTGTGATAGGGGCGACCTCCTAGGATGGCCCGCCATTGCCCGCCAGCGAGTCACTGGTGCGTTTTATTCGTGACTGCGCCAAAATCAGGTCGATCAATCACGCAAGTTCGCGCTCGCGGCTTTCCTAACGAAGTTGTCGCTACCGAATTTGTGTGACGAGTCTGAAAAATTGGCAGTGGCAGTGAGCCCACGGGTTTGTTTCCCATGTGTTTCCAAAGTGTTTTTCCTGGAAACACGACCTCACGGAAATGCCCGGTTTTACTGGTGAGCTCGGCGGGACTCGAACCCGCGACCCCATGATTAAAAGTCACGTGCTCTACCACCTGAGCTACGAGCTCTCACCGGCCGCGTATCTAGGCCATAGGGCCGCGCTTTCCAACCAAAATCGAGCGTTTTGAAGATGCGCATGATCGTGTTGGCGGACCAGCTTCCACTTCGCCGGATCATGCGCATATTTACGGACTGTTGACCGCTCCCGTTCGCTGGCGTTTGCTGGCGGCTCGCGGGCCGGGCCGGACGCGCGCGAATGCCCAAGTTTGCGCCAAGCTTTCAGGAGTTTTCGGATGCCCATAATCAACCGCATCGGCGACATGCAGCCCGAGATCGCCGCCTGGCGGCGCGACATCCATGCGCACCCGGAACTCCAGTTCGACGTGCACCGCACTGCCGGCGTGGTGGCGGAAAAGCTCAAAGCCTTCGGCTGTGACGAGATCGTGACCGGCATCGGCCGCACCGGCGTGGTCGGCGTGATCCGCGGCAAGAAGGCCCAAGGATCGTCCCAAGGATCGTCCCAAGGATCGTCAGGGGGCGACAAGGTGATCGGGCTGCGCGCCGACATGGATGCGCTGCCGATCACCGAGATTACCGGGCTGCCTTATGCCTCGACCAACTCCGGCAAGATGCACGCCTGCGGCCACGACGGCCACACTGCGATGCTGCTCGGCGCCGCGAAATATCTTGCCGAGACGCGCAACTTCGCCGGCACCGCGGTGGTGATCTTCCAGCCGGCCGAGGAGGGCGGCGGCGGCGGCCGCGAGATGGTCAAGGACGGCATGATGGACCGCTTCAAGATCGAGGAGGTCTACGGCATGCACAATTATCCGGGCCTGCCGGTCGGCGACTTCGCGATCCGGCCCGGCCCGATGATGGCCTCGGCGGACCGGCTCTATATCGACATCGAGGGGCTCGGCGGCCACGCGGCCCGCCCGCACGTCTCGATCGACACGGTGCTGGTCGGCGCGCAGATCATCAACCAGATCCAGTCGATCGTGGCGCGCAACGTCGATCCGCTGGAGTCGGCGGTGATCTC
The DNA here is from genome assembly GCA_963814215.1 of uncultured Alphaproteobacteria bacterium. Lineage (GTDB taxonomy): Bacteria > Pseudomonadota > Alphaproteobacteria > Rhizobiales > Xanthobacteraceae > Z2-YC6860. Next base: position 87,966 of record CAWFCM010000033.1, read on the forward strand.
GATCACGCAGTTTCACGCCGGAACCGCCGACAACATCATCCCGCAGACCGCCAAGCTGTCCGGCACCGCGCGCACGCTCGATCCGGCGGTTCGCGACCTGGTCGAGAAGCGCCTCCACGAGGTGATCGAGGGCACCGCGAAGCTCTACGGCGCCAAGGCGAAGCTCGTCTACAAGCGCGACTATCCGGTGACGCGCAATCACGAGCGGCAAACCGCGTTCGCCGCTGAGATCGCGCGCGACGTGGTCGGCAAGGACCGGGTCGACGACGCGGTGCCGCCGGTCATGGGCGCCGAGGACTTTTCTTATATGCTGGAGGCGCGGCCCGGCGCGTTCATCTTCGTCGGCAACGGCGACACCGCGGGGCTGCACCACCCGGCCTATGACTTCAACGATGAGCTCCTTCCGGTGGGCGCGTCGTATTGGGTGAAGCTGGTGGAGACGGCGCTGCGGGGTTAGCAGCGCGGCCGCACCATCCTTCGAGACGCGCCACGCAGCCAAGTGTACGCAGGCTGCGCCTGCTATGGGCGCTCAGGATGAGGCGGAGAGAGAACGGCGGCGTGGGAAGCCTGGAACGCTGGCCTACTCAATCACCTCGTCGACCCGAAACAGCACGAATGACTCTGCGACCGTCAGCCCGAGCGCCTTGGCGGTCTTGAGATTGATCACCAGTTCGAACTTGGTCGGCAGCACGACCGGCAGATCGGCGGGCTTGGCGCCTTTGAGGATTCGTCCCGTATAGACGCCGGCCTGGCGATAGGCCGTTGTGACGCTGGCGCCATAACTGATCAGTCCGCCGGATCGCGCGTATTCTTCCGAATGATACATTGTCGGAATGCGGTGGCGCGCGGCCAAGGCCACGATCAGATCGCGTTGGTTGGTGAAGAACAGATCGCCGGAAGGCATGAGCGCATCCGGCCGTTGCTGGCCAAGCTGAACAAAGGCCTGGTCGATTTCGGCAACGGTGCTGGCCGACAAAACTCGCAGCTGTTGTCCCAGGGCTGCCGCCGCCGCATTCAGCTCCGCCACTTCCGCCGGACGAATAGGATTTTGCTGATTTTGCAGAACCGCGATTGTTGTGGCTTTCGGCAATAACTCGCGGATCAGCTCAAGCCGCTTTGGTCCCAAAGCGCGCGTTGAAAAACCCACGCCGGTCACGTTGCCTTCGGGCCGGTTCAGGCTGGCAACCAGTCCTGCCTCGACTGGATCAGCGCCGGACGTGAAGACAATAGGGATCGTCGTCGTCGCTGTCCTGGCGGCGCGGACAGAGGTTGCGCCGCCGCCGGTGAACAATACCGCCACCTGACGACCAGCCAGTTCGTTCGCCAGCGCCGGCAGCCGGTCGTAGTGCCCCGCCGCCCAGCGGTATTCGATCGTCACATTCTGATTTGGGACAAATCCGGCTTCGTTGAGGCCCTGACGGAACGCAACGACCTGGTTCGCATAGCCATCGAGCGATCCGGCGTGGAGGAATCCGATCACCGGCATCGCCGGCTGTTGCGCGGCCGAAGCGATCGGCCACACTGCTGCGGCGCTGCCGAGAAACGTGATGAATTCGCGCCGCTTCATGCGGCGATGCTAGCAGGCTCGGGATGTGCCGTCTTGGCGCGCGTGGTGTGGTTGGACCGCGCTACGGGGGTGAGCGCGCGCTGCTCTCGCCGCTCTCGTGTCCCGGCCAAGCGAGCACTTGCGAGCGCGAGCCGGGACCCCGGTTTGTCTCAACGCGGGAAACCGGGGTCCCGGGTCTTCTTCGCTGCGCTCAGTCGCCCGGGACACGGAAGCGGTGACCGGTGCTAGACTGGCGCGCAAAATTCCAGGGAGGGATGCCATGCCGATCCGCAAATTCACACTCGCTGCAGCCTTCATCGGCGCGCTCGCCGCACTGCCCGCCACCGCGCAGGCGCAATCCCAGCAGGCCCAATCCCAACCCTGGCCGCAGCGCGGCGTGAAATTCATCCTGCCGTTCGGCCCCGGCAGCGCGACCGACATTGCGGCGCGGCTGATCGGCGACAAGCTCGCCGCCAAGTGGGGCAAGCCGGTGATCGTCGAGAACCGGCCGGGCGCCGACGGGCTCCTTGCCATCAACGCCTTCACCTCGGCCGCCGACGACCACGTGCTGCTGTACGCGTCGAGCGCGAGCTTCATCGCGCACCCGTATACGCAGGAGAAGGTGCCGTACGACCTGGAGCGCGACCTCGCACCGATCGCCCGCGTCAGCGACACCGTGCTGTCGGCCGCCGTGCCGGCCGAGAGCGGCTACAAGACGCTGCGCGAATTTGTTGAGGGAGCGAAGAAGGCGCCGGACAAGCACAACTTCGCCGGCGCCGCGGGCCTGCCGGAGTTCGCCGCCATGGCGTTCGTGAAGAGCGAGAACCTCGGCATCAGCAAGATCCCCTACAAGGACGTGATGCAGGGCGGGCGCGACCTCGGCGAGAACCGCATCCAGTTCCTGGTGTCGTCGTACGCGGCGGTGAAGCCGCTGATCGAGGCCGGCAAGGTCCGCGTGGTCGGGGTCGGCGGGCGCACGCCACTTGCGCCGGGCGTGCCGACCGTGACCGAGGCCGGCTATCCGTCGCTGCAGATCGAGACCACATCGGGGTTCTATGGGCCGCGCGGCATGCCGCTGGCGCTGCGCCAGCAGATCGGCGCCGACGTGGTTGCGGTGGTGAACGATCCGGGCATCTCGCAGCGGATCGCGAGCTCGGGCCAGGACGTGCGGACCGGCGGGCCGGCCGAGATGACGCAGACGCTCAAGCAGCAGGCGCAGCGCGCGGCGGAGATCGCCAAGGTGCTCGGCATGGCTGCGAAGAACTAAGCCGAGCACGGCCGGGGAGGCGGCGAGCACCGGCCGGATCCGGCCCGAACGTCCCGGAGCAACCCCGCGGAGGTACAGGCTAGTCTAGTCGCCCGCTTCAACTCATTTGAAAGGATTGGATGATTCGCTTTGGTCGCGATTCGAGCGACGGAGGCGACCATGGCTGGAACGGACATTGCGGTAAAGAAGTATGTGGTGCGGCTGAGCGCGGAGGAACGCGAGCAACTGCAAGCGCTGATCCGCAAGGGAAAAAGTCCGGCGAAGCGGCTCTTGAAAGCGCGCATTTTGTTGAAGGCCGATGTTTCGGACGCCGGCGAGGGGTGGAGCGATAGCAAGATCATCGCGGCGCTCGATACCAGCGCCTCGATGGCCTACCGGGTGCGCAAGCAACTGGTGGAAGAGGGCTTTGCGGCGGTATTGAGCCGTAAGCCGCGGGCGCATCCGCCGGTGCCGGCGATCTTCGACGGCGAGAAGCAAGCCAAGCTGATCGCCCTGGCGTGCTCCAAGCCGCCGAAGGGACGCGTGCGCTGGACCTTGCGGCTGCTGGAGAACAAGGTCGTGGAACTCGGCATCGTCGAGCGTGCGAGCGACTCAACGATCGGCCGCGCGCTCAAAAAAACAGTCTCAAGCCGCATCGCCGGCAGTGCTGGGTCATCCCGCCGAAGGCTAACAGCGGCTTCGTAGCGGCGATGGAAGACGTGCTGGCCGTCTACACGCGGCCCCATGATCCCGACCGCCCGCTGGTCTGCCTGGATGAGAGCTCAAAGCAGCTCATTGCCGAGACGCGCGTGCCGATCCCGATGAAGCCGGGACGGCCGGCCCGTGTCGATTACGAGTACGAGCGCAACGGCACCGCCAACCTGTTCATGATGTTCGCGCCGCTCGAAGGCTGGCGCCACATCGAGGTGACGGACCGCCACACCGCCATCGACTATGCGCATGTCTTGAAGGATTTGGCCGATCGCCACTTCGCGCAGGCCAAGACCATCGTGCTCGTCCAGGACAACCTCAACATCCACAGCAAGGCGTCGCTCTACGAGGCCTTCCCGGCCGCCGAAGCCAGACGGCTCGTCGAGCGCTTCGAATGGCACTACACCCCAAAGCATGGCTCTTGGCTCAACCTCGCCGAGTCCGAACTCGGCGTCCTCGCCTCCCAGTGTCTCGACCGCCGCATCCCCGACAAACAAATCCTCAAGGACGAAATCGTCGCCTGGGAACACGACCGCAATGCCTATCACACCAAGTCAGACTGGCAATTCACAACCAAAGACGCCCGTGTCAAACTCAAACACCTATACCCTGCAATCTAGCTGAATCGAGCGACTAGTTTGCCGGCTCGACGCGCTTCTCGACGGTGGCCGCGGCGGGCGCCTCGACGTTCGGGCCACGCTGCGGCAACAGCCCCGTGAGGCGGGCCTCCAGAGCGCGCCAGGCGGCGAATTCGTTGACGCGAGAGGACTCTAGCGTCGCAATCGCAACCGCGGACAGAAATGGCAGTGACTGCACCGCAAGAACCAGCGCGAACAAATTGATTTCACGCACCTTTTCCCAGTTGGTGGCGTAGACGAAAATCGCGCTGGCGATCAGCAGGCCGGCGATCACCGCCTCCCAGAACGCCGGAAAGTCCTGCGCTTTCCGCGAGTTACCGCCCTTGGCCGTGCGCACGAACGGCAGGCTGTCCTTGATCAGACCAAATCCGACCGCCCGCGCCACCGTCCATTGTACTGACATTGCCGCGAAAACGGCGCCGAACGCCTGTCCCGCCGGGATTTTGACGCGCAGGTGATAAAGCGCAGCAAAGTGCGCAACAGACACCACGAACGCGGCCAGGATCGGCACGGTGAGAATCTTGTCGGGCACGGCAATACCGGCGAACACGACGAACGGCACGCAGATCAGGTTGAGCAGCGCGACCACCACGCCGAGGCTCTCCGCGCCGAGCCAGCTCAGCCAGCCCAGCGTGAACTCGCGCTTCTGCTCGCGGGTGAGGCGGCTCGCGCCCGGCAGGAAGAACCGCCAGTGCTTCTTGAGGATCTGGAAGCCGCCGTAGGCCCAGCGGTGGCGCTGCCGCTTGTATTGCTGGAAGTTGTCGGGCAGCAGGCCGTGGCCGTAGCGTTTGTTGGTGTAATGCGCGAGCCAGCCTTGCTCGAGGATGGTCAGGCCGAGATCGGTGTCCTCGACGATGGTATCGCTCGACCAGCCGCCGGCCTGCGCCAGTGCGGTGCGGCGGATCAGGCACATGGTGCCGTGCACGATGATGGCGTTGGCCTCGTTCCGCTGCACCATGCCGATGTCGAAGAAGCCGGCGTACTCGCCGTTCATAGCGTGATGCATCACGCTGCGTTCGCCGTCGCGATGATCCTGCGGCGCCTGGATCAGACCGACCTTGGTATCCGCGAACGCTGGGACCATGTCCTTGAGCCAGTCCGGATGCACGACATAGTCGGCGTCGAGCACGCCGATGATCTCGGCGTCGGGCGCGGTGTGAGTGAGGGCAAGCCGCAGAGCGCCGGCCTTGAAGCCGTGGAGGTTGTCTTCGCGCACGAACTTGAAGCGCTCGCCGAGCGCGCGGCAGTGCTCTTCGACCGGCATCCAGAACGCCGGGTCTGGCGTGTTGTTGATGACAATCACGCATTCGAGGTTCGGATAATCGAGGCGGGCCACGGAATCGAGCGTCGCCTTGAGCATCTCCGGCGGCTCCATGTAGGCCGGGATATGCAGCGACACCTTCGGCGCGAACAGCGCCTCAGACGCGAGAGGGGGCGATGCGATCAGCCGGCGCGGCGCGCGGCCGAATGCAACCGCCGCGATCTCCTCGATGCGGCCGAGCGCTATCAGGATCAGCGGGACCAGCAGCAGCAGGCCGAGCGCAAAGGCGAACACGGCGCCGGGCACGAAGTAATGCCCGTTCCAATAGGCGAACACGATTGCGAACCAGCCGCCGATTACATGCGCGGCCGCCGTGAGCATCGCAGCCTGGCCGACGGTGGCGCCGGCGAGCGTGAGGATCGGCAGCGACAGCAGCACGCCGATCAGCACCGCGAGGGCGGCGAGCTTCCAGTGGTCGGGATTGGTGATCGGCCCGGTCCAGGAGAACTTCTGCTGGCGGGAGGTGTCGAACATGCCCCAGTAGGGGCCGACGCCGCCTTCGAAGGTCTTCCACGGCTGGTCGTAGGCTTCGATGATGTTGTAGTCGATGCCGAGCGCCTCGGCGCGGGTGACGAAGTCGCGCAGCACTTCGGCCTGCGCCATCTGGCCGGGATAGGCGTCGCGGCGGTTATAGCCCGCGCTCGGCCAGCCGAACTCGGCGATCACGATACGCTTGCCGGGATGGGCTTGGCGCAACCTGTTGTAGATCGCGATGGTGTGCTCCACCGCGGCCTTCTCGGAGATGCCTTCCCAGTAGGGCAACACGTGCGCGGCGATAAAGTCGACCGCGGAGGCAAGCTCGGGGTGTTCGATCCAGGCATGCCAGATTTCGCCGGTGGTGACCGGCAGCGACGTCTCGCGCTTGATGCGCTGGATTTTCTTGATCAGTTCTTCCGGCGTCTGCTCGCCGCGGAAGATGGTTTCGTTGCCGACCACGACGCTGTCGATCGCGACGCCGCGGCGGGCGAGATCGATCACCGAGCGAAGCTCGCGCTCGTTGCGGCGGTCGTCCTTGTCGATCCAGGCGCCGATCGAGGTGCGCAGGCCGAATTCGTTGGCGATCGAGGGCACCAGTTCGGCGCCGCCGGTCGCGGAATAGGTACGGACCATGCGCGTGTACGGTGCGATGGCCTTGAGATCGGCCCGGATCTGCGCGGGTGATGTGCGCGTGCCGCTGTCGGGATGTGCCGAGCCGTCGAACGGCGTGTAGGACATGCTGGCAAGTTGGCCCGTGAAATTTGGAGCGGAGGCCCGCTCTCGGGAGAGAGCCCAGAAACCGGCGTGCAGGCAGGCAACAAACGCGCCGACAAGAGCAACAATGCGCATCAAAGCGACCGGACGGGGCGATTTTTTGTCGACGCCAGCCCGTCCCCTGGGCCGGCGTGGGCAACGAGGCGCAATACCTCGAAGGTAGTCATTCAGCAGCTAATCCAAGCACTTGACGTTCTAATGACACCCCACACGCCACTAGAACGCACTTACTTCGTAGTCGTTCCTGCGGCGGGGGCCGGGTTTGATGCGGACGTCGCCGGCGGGGGCGGCGACGCTGGACTCAACCAGCAGGCATGGACCCTGGCGCTCAGACTTTCTGGCGCCTTCGGATCAATGGTGCCTTTTCGCACCACGCACCTGAACGTCGCCTGAATGTGTTGGCCTGGGCAGCCAAACCGGTCGTAGAGATCGAGATGGCGGAACGCGGTATCGAGATCGTCCCTCCAGAGCAGGTTCACCACCCGGCGGCCGAGCCAGACGCATTCCGGATTTCCGGCCGGGCCGCTGACCTGGGCTGCGGCTTCCGCAAATTCATCGGCGCGGCGCTGCGAATCCTTGGCGGAATCGCCGGTCTGGCCGGCCTGCGGCGGCTTGTCACCGGGCTTGGCTTCGTTGGACTGCGCCAGCGCGGCAAGCGGCGCCAACAGCAAAACGGCCGCAGCAAGTGCAACGGGAAAAACACGCGGAAGAAAGGACATGACTGCGCCGGTTTTTATGGTTCGTTGGATTTCGCGACTGACAGTTTGACGTCTCTGGACAACGAATGGGTCAGCATTGCGACGTGCCGGCCGATCCGAACAACTAGCAGGATGCCGAACCGCCGAGGTGGTTGTCCAGCGGGGACGGTTAACGTGCCTAAAGTGCCGCACCTTGGCACTTTTCCCGGCAGCAGCTAAGCCGGGCCGTCAGGTCGGATGGACCGGTGGCGGATGCGCAAAGCTGTCAGTTTGTTCACGCTCATTGCCGCGGTGATCGCCGGTTCCTGGTGGTGGCTGGGCGGCGTAATCCCGATGCCGCCTTCGCCGCTCGATTTGGGCGAGAAGCTGTACTGCGTGTCCTATGCGCCGTTCCGCGGCCAGCAGACCCCGCTCGACCTCTCGACGCGGATCGAGCCCTGGCAGATCGACGAAGATCTTGGCCGGCTGGCCAAGCTGACCGATTGCGTCCGCATCTATTCGGTCGATTTCGGCCTTGATCGCGTGCCGGAGATTGCCGAACGCCATGGCCTCAAAGTGCTGCTCGGGCTTTGGGTGTCCAGCCACGCCGATCGCACCAAATACCAGATCGACACCGGGATTGCGGTCGCCAAGCGGTTTCCCGGCGTCATCCGCGCGGTGATCGTCGGCAACGAAGCGCTGCTGCGCGGCGAGGTCGCGCCCGCAGCGCTCGCCAATTTGATCCACACCGTCAAGTCGCAGGTAACGATGCCGGTGACTTACGCCGATGTCTGGGAATTCTGGCTGCGGAACCGCGAACTCGCGGGCGCAGCCGATTTCGTCACGGTTCACATCCTGCCCTACTGGGAGGATCACCCGATCGCGGCGAACGAGGCGGCGAACCATATCGATTCCATCCGCAAGCAGGTGGTCGCGGCATTTCCGGGCAAGGAGGTGTTGATCGGTGAGGTCGGTTGGCCGAGTGCGGGCCGCATGCGTTCCGGCGCGTTGCCGTCACCGGCCAACCAGGCGCGAGCCATTCACGACATTCTCGCGCGCGGTAAACGCGAGAATTTCCGGGTCAATCTTATCGAGGCGTTCGATCAGCCGTGGAAGCGCTATCAGGAAGGCACGGTCGGCGGACATTGGGGCATCATCACCGATCCGCCGCGCAAGCAAAAATTCGAATGGGGCGCGCCGGTGTCCAATCACCCGCATTGGCGCTGGCAGGCCGCGGGCGGCATTGCCTTTGCAGCCTTGGTGTTCGGCGCGGTGTTTGCGGTGCGGCGCTACGCTCCATCCGCGCCGGAGCCGACGCCCGGCCGATGGATCGCAATCTCGGCGGTCGCGGCGGTGAGCGGCGTGCTGATCGGCTGGACCATCGAGAATATTCCGCTCGAGAGCCTAGGCTTCGGCGGCTGGACGCGCTCGCTGGCGCTTGCTGCGCTGGCGCTCGCGGCGCCGATCGTATGCGCGGCGGCGCTTGCCGCAAACGTCAACGTGCCGAGCTTCGCCCGTCTGATCGGCCCGAAAGACGATCGCGTGCGGGGCCGGCTGGTGTCGGCATTGGGGTGGTTGTTCTTAGCGCTTTGCGTTCTTGCCGTGCAGGCCGCCTTGGCGCTCGCCTTCGATCCGCGCTACCGCGATTTTCCCTTTGCAGCACTGACGTGCGCCGCGGTGCCGTTCCTGCTGGTCGCGTTTCTGGTGCCACGGCCTGCCGGGACGCGCCCGGCCGCCGAGAAGGTGGCGGCTTCGATGCTCGTGTTGGCTGCCGCTGCGATCGCGGTCAACGAAGGCTTTGCGAACTGGCAAGCGGTCTGGTGCTGCGTGGCCTTCGCTGCAGTGGCGTTCAGTCTGGCTCGGGCGCGGCTCGCGCAAGGCTCAGAATAAGCAGAGCTACAGCCAGCGCAGACAGCGCTACATTGTAGAGCACGATGCCGAAGCCGCCGGCGACGAGCGCGATGGCGCACAACACGAACGACGGCCGAACGAAATTGAGCACCGCCGCTCCGACCGCCACCATTCCGAACACGGATGGAGTGAATAGCAATATCGCGGCGTTCCTGCTGGCGCAGATCCACGTTTTGGATCCCGCGCCGCAGGCGATGCCGACTGCGGATTGCTCGATCACTTGGTGGCGCAGATATAGCGCATAGCCGATCGAGATCAGCGCGATGGCGGCAAGCCATGCGGTCTGGCGCAGCGATGGGCGAAACAGCGGCCGGCTCATGGAGCTATCATGCCGCGATTGTCAGCGCAGTGCGAGCCGTTGTCCATCGAACACGGTCGGATGACAGGCCGAACCTGGCAGCAGTGCGCAGATTCGCGCTGCTGCTGCTGCATTGGACAACGGCCCGGCGACCAGCCGCAACTCGATGCCGCCGCCGCGGGCTATCTCGCGCACCGTCACGATTGGGCGCAGGCCGTCCAGCGCGCCGCCGTGGCGGCTCTTCGCGGCGTTCCAGAGCTGGCGCAGGCCTTCGACCGAATTGGCGCGGCCGAGATCGACACCAAATTCGGCTTTCCGGGCGGCGGGTTCGTCGGTCGGAACCTGGGTCGGCGGCGTCACGCGAGCTGTTGGATTGTCGGGCGCGGCCGGCGATGCCGGCGTCACCAGGTCAGGCGCCGAGACAACGGGCGGCAAGGTCGTGGGCGTGGGCGCCGGTGCGGGCGGCCGGTTCGCGGCACGAGAGATAGAGCCGGTGACGTCGCGGAGATTGCGCTCCAACGTGTCCAAACGCGCGAGCAATTGCTCGCGTTCGGCAGACAGTTCACGAACGGTCACGACAAGCTGGCGCGTCAGGCCATCGGCCGGCGAGCGCGCCAAGCGCTCCGGAGGCGGCACGCCGCGAAAGTTCGCGACGGCCAAAATGAGCCGATCCTCGCCGATCTCGGAGGAGGCCGCGTAGGCCGCAATCGTCAGTGCGCCCAGCGTGGCCAATCCCCAGGCGGCAACTCGCGAAAGGTCACGCATCGCAAAATCCCGCCGTGGCGGCGCAAACGCCTTCGCGGCGCAGCTTTTCCACCATTGGTCGTCTCTCCGGCACGAATCAGATCGTTGAAAACGTTAGCAGATTCGCTTCCGCGTCGCTCGATCGGGCGCTTGGCGGCGCCGCCCGCGGCTTTTTTCCTTAACGCCGCTCGGCTATGACGGCCTGAGGTTGGCAATTACGGGAATACATCGCGGATGAATGCTGGCGGAGCAGGCGCACGCACGTGTTTGGCAATCGTATTGGCCGCTGGTGAAGGCACCCGCATGCATTCCTCGCTGCCTAAGGTGCTGCATCAGATCGCTGGGCAGACGTTGCTGTCGCATGTTCTCCTTTCCGTGCGCGAGGCGGGCGGGATGCAGAGCGCCGTGGTGGTCGGTCCGGATCATCAGGGGGTTGCAACCGAGGCGAAGGCCGTCGCACCTCATGCCGAAATTTTCGTGCAAGCCGAGCGGCGCGGCACCGCGCATGCGGTGCTTGCTGCGAAGGCCGCAATCGCGCAGGGCGCCGACGACGTCCTGGTGATCTTCGGCGACACGCCGCTGATCCGGCCGCAGACGCTTGGCAAGCTGCGTGCCGCGCTGGCGGACGGCGCGGCGGTGGTCGTGCTCGGATTTTGTCCCGTCGATCCGAAGGGTTACGGGCGTTTGATCACTGAGGGTGACGTGCTCATCGACATTCGCGAGCACGCCGATGCCAGCGACACAGAGCGAGCCATCACGTTGTGCAATGCCGGGCTGATGGGCTTTGCCGGCCGCCAGACGCTGGAAATCCTGGAGCAGATCGGCTGCGACAATCGCAAGAAGGAATTCTACCTGACCGATGCGGTGGCGATCGCGCGGCGATTGGGATTGAAGACGATCGCGATCGAGGTGATGGAGGATGAAGTGAGCGGCATCAACAGCAAATCGCAGCTCGCGTCCGCGGAGGGACAGATCCAGCAGCGTCTCCGCCAGGCGGCGCTCGATGCCGGCGTCACGCTGGTGGCGCCGGAAACGGTGTTTCTCGCCGCCGACACAAAGCTTGGCCGCAACGTCACGATCGAGCCTTACGTGGTGTTCGGGCCCGGCGTCACCATTGAGGATGGCGCCACGATCCGCTCGTTCTCGCACATCTACGGTGCTCACGTCGGCAAGGACGCGATTGTCGGCCCGTATGCGCGGCTGCGGCCTGGCGCCAAGCTTGGCGAAAAGGTTCACATCGGCAATTTCGTCGAGGTCAAGGAGGCGACGCTCGAGGCCGGTGCCAAGGCCAACCACCTAACCTACATCGGCGATGCGCGGGTGGGCGAGGGCGCCAACATCGGCGCCGGTACGATCACCTGCAACTACGACGGCTTCGCCAAGCATCTGACCGACATCGGCAAGGGCGTCTTCGTTGGCTCGAACACGGCGCTGGTGGCCCCGGTCAAGGTCGGCGATGGCGCCTATATCGGGTCGGGGTCTGTCATCACCAAAGACGTGCCGGCCGACGCTTTGGCGCTCGAGCGCTCCCAGCAAACCGTTAAGGAAGGCTGGGCCAAACGCTTGCGCAGCCTCAAATCCACAGGCAAGAAGTAGGTACAAAAGGTCCGTTTGACCGGCGCAATTGCGCCGCCACCATGTGATCCAATTTGGCTGTCACATCCGGACATGCATTTTGATTTCCGCGGATCGGGCTGCGGCGCTTAAACAACACCGTGCGCCGTAGCGGCGAGGGGGTAGAGGCCACTTTGTGCGGGATCGTTGGAATTCTCGGGCGTGAGCCCGTTGCGGGTCAGCTCGTCGATGCGCTCAAGCGCCTGGAATATCGCGGCTACAACTCCGCCGGGGTCGCAACGCTGGAGCGCGGCGCGCTAACGCGCCGCCGTGCCGAGGGCAAGCTCAAGAATCTGGAGCAGCGGCTTGCCAGCGAGCCGCTCGCCGGCACGGCCGGCATCGGTCACACCCGCTGGGCCACCCACGGCAAGCCAACCGAGCTCAACGCGCATCCGCACGCGACCGAGCGGGTCGCGGTCGTGCACAACGGCATCATCGAGAATTTCCGCGAGCTGCGTGAATCGCTCGGCAAGAACGGTGCGAAGTTCGACAGCGAAACCGACACCGAGGTGGTCGTTCATCTGGTCACCCAGGAGATGAACAAGGGCAAATCGCCGGTCGAGGCTGTCGCGACTGCGCTAGGACAATTGCGCGGCGCCTTTGCGCTGGCGTTTCTGTTCGCTGGCGAGGACGATCTGATGATTGGCGCCCGCAAGGGCTCGCCGTTGGCGGTCGGCCATGGCAACGGCGAGATGTATCTGGGCTCGGACGCTATCGCGCTCGCGCCGTTCACCGACACGATCACCTATCTCGACGACGGCGATTGGGCGGTGATGACGCACAAGGGCGTCGAAATCCGCGACGAAAAGGGTACGGTGGTCGAACGCACGACGGTGAAGACCACGGCGTCGGCGGCGCTGGTCGACAAAGGCAATCACAAGCACTTCATGGCCAAGGAAATCCACGAGCAGCCCGAGGTCGTGGGACATACCTTTGCGCACTACATTGACATGACGACCGAGCGCGTTCGGCTTCCCGAAAATCTGCCATTCGACTGGAAGAAGCTCCACAAATTGTCGATCTCCGCTTGCGGCACGGCGTTCTACGCAGGGCTGGTGGCGAAATACTGGTTCGAGCGCTTTGCGCGGCTGTCGGTCGAGATCGATATCGCTTCAGAATTCCGCTATCGCGAAGCGCCGCTTTCACCGGGCGATCTTGCAATCTTCATTTCGCAGTCCGGCGAGACCGCAGACACGCTCGCCACACTGCGCTATGCCAAGCAGAACAATCAGCACGTGCTGTCCGTGGTCAACGTGCCGACCTCGACCATCGCCCGCGAAAGCGACGTCGTGATGCCGACGCTCGCGGGCCCGGAGATCGGCGTTGCCTCGACCAAGGCCTTCACCTGCCAGCTTGCGGTGCTTGCGTGTATCGCGGTCGCCGCCGGCCGGGCTCGCGGCGTGCTTTCGGAAACCGACGAGCGCAATCTCGTGCGCGCGCTGATCGAAGTGCCGCGCCACATGGCCGCCGCGCTCTCGCTTGAACCGCAGATCGAAGAGCTCGCGCAGACTCTGTCGAAATGCAGCGACGTGCTTTATCTCGGGCGTGGCACCAGCTTCCCGATCGCGCTCGAAGGCGCGCTCAAGCTCAAGGAAATCTCCTACATCCACGCCGAGGGCTATGCCGCGGGCGAGCTCAAGCACGGGCCCATCGCGTTGATCGACGAGACCATGCCGGTGATAGTGATCGCGCCCTATGACCGGGTGTTCGACAAGACGGTGTCGAACATGCAGGAGGTTGCGGCGCGCGGCGGGCGCATCATCCTGATGACCGATCCCAGGGGCTCGGCTGAGGCGACGATCGAGTTCGACCGTTACGCTGACGCTGCCGGATATGGCCTCGACGGTGACGCCGCTGGTTTACGCCATTCCGGTGCAGCTCCTGGCCTATCACACGGCCGCCGCGATCGGCACGGACGTTGACCAGCCGCGCAATCTCGCCAAGTCAGTGACGGTGGAGTAAGTAGGGCCGATGAACGACCAGCAGCCCGTACCTCCGCCTGTCATACTGCAGGAGGTCGAAGAGCATCACTCGGGCCCAGCCGCGCGGCTACGAAATTATTTTCTGACCGGCCTGATCCTGGTCGGCCCGCTATACATCACCATCAATCTGACATGGTGGCTGATCAATTGGGCCGACGACGTGATGCGGCCGTTCATCCCGGTCTGGTTGCGCACCGAGACCTATCTGACCTATCGCATTCCAGGCATAGGTCTGGTCGTCGCGTTCTTCGCGCTGACGCTGCTGGGCTTCCTGACCGCCAACTTGGTAGGGCGCACGCTGGTCGAAGCTGGCGAGCGGCTGCTCAACCGCATGCCGATCGTCCGCCCGATCTACAAGACGATGAAGCAGATTTTCGAGACGCTGTTCGCCAAGGGCGGCTCCAGCTTCCGCAAGGTTGCGCTGGCGGAATTCCCGACTGGGATGTGGTCGGTGGTCTTTGTGGCGTCGTCGCCGAGTGTCTACATAGCGGACCGGCTGCCGGGTCCGGACTACATCTCCTGCTTCCTGCCGTGCACGCCGAACCCGACCACCGGGTTCTTTTTCTATGCGCCGCGCAGCAAGGTGATCGAGCTCGACATCACCGTCGAGCAGGCGATGGCGCTGATCATGTCCGCGGGCATGGTGCAGCCGAACGTTGACGCGCAGAAGAAATTGGCCGCGCTGAATGATGCCGCAAAGAATGGTCGGCGAGAACCGGCGGCGGCGAAATAGTCATCCGGCTCTGAGCAGACGGATCGCTTCGTCACGCTCGAACAGATAGAGCAGTTGCCGCAGCGCCTCGCCGCGCGGCGACGTCAGCTCCGGGTCGCGCGACAAAACCAGCGATGCATCGTCGCGTGCCGGCGCCAGCAGCTTGCCGTGTATTTCGATGCGCGCGACGTGGAAGCCGGGGATTCCGCTCTGACGTGTGCCGAGCACGTCGCCTTCGCCGCGCAGGCGCAAGTCCTCCTCTGCGATGCGGAAGCCGTCTTCGGTCTCGCGCAGGATGGCCAATCGTGCCTTCGCGGTTTCACCAAGCGGCGCGCGATAAAGCAGGAGACAGGTCGAGCGGGCGGTGCCGCGGCCGACGCGCCCGCGTAACTGGTGCAGTTGCGCGAGGCCGAAACGCTCGGCGTGCTCGATGACCATCACCGTCGCCTCCGGCACATCCACGCCGACCTCGATCACCGTCGTTGCGACTAGAAGCTGCTTTTCGCCGCTGGCGAATTGCTTCATGACCGCATCTTTTTCCGTGCCTTTCATCTGACCGTGGACGAGGCCGGCGCGGTCGCCGAATTGTTTCTGCAATTGCACATAACGCTCTTCCGCGGCAGCGAGGTCGCTCACCTCTGATTCCCCAACCAACGGACAAACCCAATACACCCGCTGGCCGCCATCGAGTGCGCGCCCGACCGCCGCGACCACCTCGTTGATCCGCTCGAGCGGCACAGTGCGGGTGTCGATCGGCAGGCGGCCGGCCGGCTTCTCGCGCAGCTCCGAAATTTCCATGTCGCCGAAGAACGCCAGCACCAGCGTGCGCGGGATCGGCGTGGCGGTGAGCACCAGCATGTCGACCGCGTCGCCCTTGCGCGCCAAAGCCAATCGCTGATGCACGCCGAAGCGGTGCTGCTCGTCGATGATGGCCAGCGCGAGATCGCGGAACGCAACCTCGTCCTGGAACAGGGCATGCGTGCCGACCACCAGATCGATATCGCCGGCAGCCAATCGCTCCAGCGTTTCGCTGCGTTCCTTGCCGCGGTCGCGCCCGGTCAGAATTGCAACGCGGATGCCAGCCTTTTCCGCGAGCGGCGCGATGGTGGCGAAGTGCTGCCGTGCCAGGATTTCGGTCGGCGCCATCAGCGCCGCCTGACGCCCCGGCTCGATCACAGTCGCGGCGGCGAGCAGCGCCACCACGGTCTTGCCGGAACCGACGTCGCCCTGCAGCAGCCGCACCATGCGGTGCGGCAACGCGAGGTCGGTGACGATGTCGCCGACGACCCGGGTCTGCGACGGCGTGAGCGAGTAGGGCAGCGCCGCGGCGACCTTGGCGCGCAACAGGGCTTCGCCGGAGCTGCCGCGGCCGGGCTGGCGGCGCTGGTGCGCGCGCACCAGCGCGAGCGCGAGCTGGCCGGCCAGCAGCTCGTCGTAGGCGATCCGCGACCATGCGGGGTGTTCCGGCAACAGGTCGCCGAGATCGCCGGGCCGGTGCAGAGTCTTGAGCGCGTCGGCGAAGGCCGGGAATTTATTGCGGTTGAGCCAACTCGCATCCTGCCATTCGGCAAGCGCCGGTAGCTTGGCAAGCGAAGCGTCGATCGCCTTGCGCACCTGGTTGGCGCCAAGGCCTTCGGTGAGCGGATAGACCGGCTCGATCAGCGGCATCTTGTCGAGCTCGGCTTCGCTCAACACGCGGTCAGGATGCGTCATCTGCAACACGCCGTCGTAGAGCGTGGCGGTGCCCGACACGTAACGCCGCTCGCCGGCCGGGAGCAGCTTTTCGAGGTAGTCGCGCCGCGCGTTGAAATAGGTCACCGTCAGCGTGCCGCTCTCGTCGGAGGTCTCGATGCGATAGGGCGCGCGCGCCCGATGCGGTGGCGACGGACGATGGCGGTCCACCGTGACCGCCACAGTGACAACGGTGCCCGGCGTCACGTCGCGCAGCATCGGCCGCGCCCGGCGGTCGACCGCGCCGGACGGCATGTGCAGCAGGAGGTCGATGACGCGTGCCGGGCGCTCCGGCTCGCCGAACAGGTTTCGGAACAGCTTCTCAAGTTTCGGCCCGATGCCCGGCAATGCGGTCAGCGACGCGAACAGCGGATCGAGCAGCGATGGGCGCATGACGCGATGGTCCTGCAGCATTGCATTAGGTGGCAAGCGCAATGGCACGGCCGTTGCACAGCTTTGCGAAGGTCTTTGACGGTTCGGTGGCGGCGCGTATGGTCGCTTGAGCTGCTTCAGGAGTGTGAAATGCTTCGTTGGATCATGGTTGTGCCGCTTGTCGTGGCATCGAGCGGCATTATCCCGGCCGTTGCGCAGGACTATCCGAGTCGCGCCGTTAGCATGGTTGTCGCCGCGGCGGCGGGCGGGCCGATCGACGTGTTCGCACGCATCATGGCGGACCGCATGTCGCCCTTCCTGGGGCAGCGTGTCGTGATCGAGAACGTCGGCGGCGGTGGCGGCACGCTGGGCGCCCAGCGCGTCGTGCGCGCCGAGCCGGACGGCTACGCCACGCTGCTCGGAACGATTGCAACGCATGCCAACCCGCAACTGCTGACCGACAAGCCGCCATACGATCCGGTGGTCGATTTCACGCCGGTCGCGCTGATCGCGGAAATTCCGCTGATCCTGATCACGCGCAAGGATTTCCCCGTCAGCACGTTCGAGGAGTTCGTCGCCTACGCCAAAGCCAATCAAGCGAAGATGAACTATGGCTCGGCCGGTGTCGGCTCCGCCGCGCATCTCGGTTGCGTGATGCTCGATCGCGCGATGGGCACCAGCATTACGCACGTTCCCTATCGAGGTACGGGCCCGGCGATGCAGGACCTGATCGGAGGGCGGATCGATTTTCTCTGCGAGATTGCCGTGACCGCTGTCCAGAACATCAGGTCGGGCAACGTGAAGGGGCTCGCCAATCTGTCGAACTTGCGCTCACCGGTGCTGCCGGACCTGCCGACCGCAGTCGAGAAAGGCTTGCCTTCGGTGCAGGCCTACACCTGGACCGCGGTATTCGGGCCGAAGGGGACACCCGCGCCGGTTGTCGCGAAGCTCAACGCAGCGATGCTCGAGGCGATGAACGGTCCCGGCCTGCGCCAGCAGCTTGATGGTCTCGCCGCCACGCTGGTCTCGCCGGAGCGGCGCACGGCCGCCTACTTGGGTGGTTTCGTGAAAACCGAATTCACCAAATGGGGTGATGCGATCCGCGCGGGCGGTGCGATTCCGAAATAATCGACGCAACCGCTGACATCGATCAGCTTCCCGCCTATATAAACCCCGCACCCGGTTCCCGCCGGGCTTTTGGCGTTTCGGAGGCGGCGTGACGGGCAGCACGAGATCGAGCGAGGGGCTGGATGCCCGCCGCCGCCGGATGCTGTTCCGCTCCTGGCACCGCGGCATCAAGGAAATGGATTTGATCATGGGCCGCTTCAGCGACGCCCACATTGCCGAACTGTCCGTCCGCGAGCTCGACGACTACGAAAAGCTGATGGAGCTGCGCGACCAGGAAGTCCTGTCGTGGATCGACGGCACTGTAGCGGTGCCTGCGGCCTACGACACACTGCTGTTCCGACGGCTGCGCGACTTCAACCACCGGATCGACAGGTGAAACCGGTGGCGAGTTCTCCTGCCGAAATGCTGTCGTCGGACCGGCCGCTGACCCTCGCCAATGTGGCGGACGGCGCGGAAGGCTTGGTCATTGCCGACCTCGTCCGCGCGGTGGCGGCGCGAAAGAATGCGCCCGCGACCAGCGCACTGGTAATCTGCCGCGATGGCCCGCGCATGGCGGGGCTGGCGCGGGCGATCGCGTTTTTTGCGCCCGATCTCGAAGTCCTGGAATTTCCTGCCTGGGACTGCCAACCCTACGATCGCGTGTCGCCGCATGCCGGCGTCGTGGCGCAGCGCATGACCGCGCTGTCGCGGCTTGCGCGCATCACCGGCCGCGACAAGGCTGCGGTGCTGCTCGCCACGGTCAACGCGGTGCTGCAGCGCGTGCCCGCGAAGGACCTGATCGGCAAGCAGGCGCTCTCCGCCGCTCCCGGCAACACGCTGGGCATGGCGGGTGTGATGCAATGGTTGGAGCTCAACGGCTTCATCCGCGCGTCCACCGTGCGCGAGCCGGGCGACTACGCGGTGCGCGGCGGCATCCTCGATCTGTTCGCACCCGGCATGGATTTACCGGTGCGGCTCGATTTTTTCGGCGACACGCTGGAGACAATCAGGAGCTTCGATCCGGAGACGCAGCGAACCGTGTTCGACATGCGCGGGCTCGATCTTGTTCCTGTCTCGGAATTCCAGCTTGTCACCGAGACGATTCGCAAGTTTCGCACCGGCTACGTCGCAACGTTCGGCGCCGCCGAGCGCGACGACATGCTTTACGAGGCGGTGAGCGAAGGCCGCCGGCATCCCGGCATGGAGCATTGGCTGCCGCTGTTCCACGACAAGATGGACACGCTGTTCGACTATTTGCCCCGCACGCCAGTGATCTTGGAGCCGCTGGACGAAGAGGCGGCCGGCGAGCGGCTCAAGCAGATTGCGGATTATTACGATGCTCGCAAGCAGATTGCCGGCGAAAGCGGCCCGATCTACAAGCCGCTGCCGCCGGACCGGCTCTACCTGACCGATCAGGAATGGAAGGCGCGGCTTGATGCTGTCGCGCTGGCGCGGCTGACGCCGTTCGCGGTGCCGGAAGGGCCGGGCGTGATCGATGTCGGCGCACGCACCGGCCGCAACTTCGCGGCCGAGCGCACCGAGCAGAACGCCAACGTGTTCGACGCCGTGGTCAAGCACGCGCAGGCGCTGCAAGGAGAAGGCAAACGGGTCGCGGTCGCGCTGTGGAGCGACGGCGCGCGCGACCGCATGGGCCACGTGCTGGCCGACCACGGGGTCGCCAACCTCTCCAACGTCGCCTCCTGGCCTGAGGCGCTCGCCTTGCCGAAGCCGCAAGTCGCGCTCGCGGTGCTGGGCCTGGAAACTGGGTTCGAAACGGATGCCGCCGCCGTCATCAGTGAGCAGGACATCTTGGGCGACCGGCTGGTGCGGCCGCGCCGCGCCGCCAAACGCTCCGAGAACTTCATCGCCGAGGTGACGAGCCTGTCGGCGGGCGATCTGGTCGTTCACGTCGACCACGGCATCGGCCGTTTTGCCGGCTTGCAGAACATCGAGGCGGCGGGGGCGCCGCACGACTGCCTGGAGATCCATTACGCCGAGAACGCCAAACTGTTCCTGCCGGTCGAGAACATCGAGCTGCTGTCACGCTACGGCTCGGAGGACACCAACGTCGAGCTGGACCGGCTCGGCGGCAGCGGCTGGCAGACCCGCAAGGCACGGCTCAAGAAGCGCATCCAGGAGATCGCCCACGAGCTGATCAAGATCGCGGCCGAGCGCAAGCTGCGCGAAGCTCCGCGGCTCGCGGTCGGGCACGGTCTCTACGACGAATTCGCGGCGCGCTTCCCGTACGAGGAAACCGAGGACCAGCAGACCGCGATCGACGCGACGGTGAACGATCTTAACATCGGCCGTCCGATGGACCGGCTGATTTGCGGCGATGTCGGATTCGGCAAGACCGAAGTGGCGCTGCGCGCCGCCTTCATGACGGTGATGAACGGCAAGCAAGTGGCGGTGGTGGTGCCGACCACGCTGCTGGCGCGCCAGCATACCAAGACCTTCACCGAGCGCTTCCGCGGCCTGCCGGTGCAGATCGGCCAAGCGTCGCGCCTCGTCGCTGCGGCGGACCTGAAGAAGGTCAAGGAGGGGCTGGCCGACGGCACGCTCGACATCGTGGTCGGCACCCACGCACTGCTCGGCAAAGCGATCAGGTTCAAGGATCTCGGCCTCGTCGTGGTGGATGAGGAGCAGCACTTTGGCGTCGCTCACAAGGAGAAGCTCAAGCAGCTCCGTACCGAGGTGCATGTGCTGACGCTCACCGCGACGCCGATCCCGCGCACGCTGCAGCTCGCGCTGACGGGCGTGCGTGACCTCTCGATCATTGCCTCACCACCGGTCGACCGGCTGGCAGTGCGCACCTTTGTGGCGCCGTTCGATCCGCTTAGCGTCCGCGAGGCGTTGTTGCGCGAGCGCTACCGCGGCGGGCAGTCGTTCTACGTGGTGCCGCGCATCGAGGACGTTGCGGGCGTCAAAGAATTTCTCGACAAGACCGTGCCGGAGGTGCGTGTCGGCGTGGCGCACGGCCAGATGCCGTCGACGGTGCTGGAAGACATCATGTCGGCGTTCTACGACGGCAAGTACGACGTGCTGCTCTCGACCACAATCGTGGAGTCCGGCCTCGATATCCCGACCGCCAACACGCTGATCGTGCATCGCGCCGACATGTTCGGTCTCTCCCAGCTCTACCAGTTGCGCGGCCGGGTGGGGCGCTCGAAGCTGCGCGCCTTCGCGCTGTTCACGCTGCCGGCGGTGCGCAAGATCACCGGGCAGGCGGAGCGCCGCCTCAAGGTGCTGCAATCGCTCGACACGCTCGGCGCCGGCTTCCAGCTTGCCTCGCATGACCTCGACATCCGCGGCGCCGGCAACCTTTTGGGCGACGAGCAGTCCGGCCACATCAAGGAGGTCGGTTTCGAGCTTTATCAGGAGATGCTCGAAGAGGCCGTGACGAGCCTCAAGGCGGGCATCGCCGCGCCGGTTGCCGATCGCTGGTCGCCGCAGATCACCATCGGCACGCCGGTGCTCATTCCGGAGGACTATGTCGCCGACCTGTCGGTGCGGCTGGCGCTGTATCGCCGGCTCGCCGACATCGAGGACGAGCAGGAGATCGAGGCATTCGGCGCCGAGCTGGTTGACCGCTTCGGTGCGCTGCCGGAGGAGGTGCAGCACCTGCTTAAGATCGTCGCTATCAAGTCTCTATGCCGGCGCGCCAACGTGGAGCGCATCGAGACCGGGCCGAAGGGAGCAGTGCTATCGTTCCGTGACAACATATTCGCCAATCCGGCGGGCCTGATCGCATTCATCGCCAAGCAGGGCGCGGCTGCGCGGGTGCGCCCCGACCAGAAGGTGGTGTTCTTCTACGACTGGGAGAAGCCTAACCAGCGGCTGCACGGCACCACCGCGGTGCTGCGCAACCTGGTGCGGCTCGCCGAACAGGCCAAGGCGGCGTAGCGCTCAATCGCTAATGCGGCATGCGCAGCACCGGCTTGATCGTGCGGCCTTCGCTCGAGTCCTTTGCCGCGCGGTTGATGTCGGCGAGCTCGTAGAACGTCATCATCCGTTCGGCCGGCAGCCTGCCGTCCATCATCAGGTCGACCAGCTTGGGGATGAAATCGTCCGGCTGGCTGTCGCCCTGGATGACGCCGCGCACGGTGCGCCCATTCTGCATCACGGGCATTTGAAACGTCACCTCGGTGCCGGAGCGTGCGGTGCCGACCAGCACGCACATCCCGACCGGCATCAGCGCTTCCACGGCTTCGCGAAACACTGTGGGCAGGGCCGAGGTCTCCAGCGCGAGGCGCGCGCCAGTCCCGGTGATGCGCTTGATCTCGGCGACGACGTCGGTGCGCCCGGCATGATTGATCACGTGCGTCGCGCCGAGTTCACGGGCAAGCGCCAATCGCGGGTCGTGCACATCGACCGCGATCAGCGGGTCGCAGCCGGCGCATTTCGCCGCCATCAGCCCCGACAGGCCGACCGCGCCGACGCCGAACACCACGCAGCTGTCGCCCGGCTTCGGCCGCATGGCGTTGAGCACCGCGCCGGCGCCGGTCTGGATGCTGCACGCGAACGGCCCGAGCCGGTCGAGCGGCGCATCCTTGCGCACCTTGACGACGAATCGCTCACTGGAGATCGCGTGGCTGCCGAACGACGATTGCTGGAAGAACGCGCTGTAGACCGGGTCGTCGCCGACGCACATCAAGGTCGAGCCGTCGGCGCGGGTGCCGCTCGACTTCAGCTTGCGAGCATCGAGGCAATAAGCCGGCGTGTGCTGGCGGCAGTTCGGGCAGGCGCCGCACCAGGGGAACGAGATGATCACGTGATCGCCGGGCGCAACCTTACGCACCGCCGAGCCGACCGCGGCGACAACGCCGGCGCCTTCGTGGCCGAACACCGCGGGATATTTCAGCGTCGGGTAATAACCGTCGCGGGCATGCAGGTCGGTCTGGCACATGCCGCTCGCAACGATGCGAACCACCACCTCGTCGGGCCGTGGATCGTTCAGAACGACCTTGCGGACTTCAAAGCCCTTGAACTTCTCCGGCACAACCGCGGCGGTGATGTCCATGATGTGATGTCGGCCTATTTCGACACTGCGGCCTTCAGGATTGGTGTCAGCCGGGCGATCTCGCTGTTCATCAACGCGGTAAGAGGCTTCGGGCCGCGATTATTTTTCTCGGTCACTTCCGCGCCGAGATCGGTCAACCGCTTGCGTACGGCTGGATCATCCAGCCCCTTGTCGAGCGCATCGGCGAGCCTGTCGACCACGGCCTGCGGCGTGCCCTTGGGGGCATAGATCGCGTAAAACGGCGCGGCCTGGAAACCCGGCAGGCCGGCTTCGGCGGACGTCGGCACGTCCGGCAACAGCGGATGCCGCTTCCCGCTCGCAATGGCGAGACCTTTGAGCTTGCCGGCTCGAATATGCCCGGCAGGACCCAGAATTGGATCGCAGACGTAGTCCACCTGCTCGCCGAGCATGGCGTTCAGGACCGGCGCCGTTCCGGTGAATGGGACGAACGTCGGCTTGATGCCGATCTCATGGTTCAGCAGCAGGCAGGTCGTATGCGACACCGAACCGATGCCGGCATGGGCCGGGTTGAGCTTGTCCGCGTTGGTCTTGGCGTAGCTGACGAACTCCCGAAGGTTGGTGGGCGGCAGGCCGTTCCGGGTCACGAGAATGACAGGCTGGGTGTTGACCAGACCAATCGGCTCGAAATCCTCCAGCGGCTTGTAGGCAAGGTTCGGCACCAAGGTGATCGCGGCGGCGTGCGTTCCAACGTGGCCGAGGCCCAGCGTGTAGCCGTCCGGTGCGGCGCGCGCGACGCGGGTGGTGCCGGTCGTGCCGCCGGCGCCGCCCACATTCTCGACCACGAACTGCTGTCCGAGAGCCTTCGAGAAAATGTCCGCCACGATGCGCCCGGTGATATCGGCCGGGCCGCCGGCGGCGAATGGCACGATCAGGGTGCCGGGACGCGTCGGATAGCTTTGCGCCTGAGCGGCAAATGCAGTCAGCGCGGCCAACGCAGCCGCAAGCAATATCTTCCTCATTTCAATCCCCGTCATGTTGTTCCCGCGATTGGCAAACCGGCTAGTTGCTCGGCGCCTCGATATTATTGTCGCGCACCACCTGTCCCCAGTGCGCGATCTCCTTCTTCAAATAGGCGGCGGCGCCGGCCGGCGTCTGCTGTTCCTTGGGATAGGCGCTGACACCGGTCTTTGCCCAGACGGCGAGGATCGCGGGATCCTGAACAGCCTCCTGCAGCGCGGCGTTGAGCGCATTGATGATCGGCGCGGGCGTGCCCGTCGGCGCCAGCATGATATGCCAGAACAGGATCTCCAGCTTCGGTCCGTATGTCTGCACGAAGCTCGGCACCTGTGGCAACAGCGGCGACGGTTCGCGCGACGTGATGCCGAATGCCTTGATCTCACCCGCCGTGACGTTGCCGACCACCTGCTGAGGCGTGGCGAAGAACAGATCGACATGCCCGCCCAGAATGTCCTGCAGTGCCGGCGCGGCGCCGCGATAAGGCACGTGCGTGACATCGGCGCCGAGCGCCTGCGCCAGCAGGAATGTGGCGAGGTGGCCGGTGCTGCCGGTGCCGGGATGCGCCATCCGCGCCTTGTTGGCCTTCACCCAGGCCGCGAACTCGGCCTGGGTGTTCGCGGGAAGCGACTTCCGTGCCGTGAGCACCAGCGGGTTGTTGTTGATCATCCCGATCGGCGCGAAGTCCTTCTCCGTGTCGAACGGCAGTGTCTTGTAAAGCGAGACGTTGGCCGAAAATTGCAGATTGGCGATGTAGAGCGTGTGCCCATCGGGCGCCGCGCGCGCGACGCGCTGGCCTGCGATATTTGTGCCTCCGCCGCTGACGTTCTCGACGACGAAATTCTGGCCGAATTTGGTGGAGAATTTCGGTGCAAGCTGGCGCGCCACCAAGTCAGTCGGCCCGCCAGCCGGGTAGGGCACAACGATGGTGACCGGCCGCGACGGATAGGACTGCGCCCGCGCGGGCGCGGCGCCGAGCAGTGCCGCCAAAGCGATAGCGAGAATTGCCTTTGTCATTCCCGTGCCTCCCTGACGCTTAGCCCGAAGGGTAACACAGCAACGCGAGCCGCGCCGCTACTCGGGCTTTACGTTGCCGGCCGCAATGATCTTGATCCACTTCTCGATCTCGCGGTCGACGTGGGAGCGGTATTCCTCCGACGTGGTGCCGATCGGGTTGAAGCCGAGCTCGATCAGTTTCTTGGCGAACTCGGGGTCCTTCACCGCACTGGCGCTTAGCCGCTGCAGCTTGGTCACGACTTCGTCCGGCGTTGACTTCGGCACGATCAGGCCCATTTCGCTCGCGGAATCGACGCTGCCGTAGCCGATCTCCTCCATGCTCGGAATGCCGGGCAGTTGCGGCGCGCGCCCGCGCGTCACGCCGAGGCCGCGCGCCTTGCCGCCCTCGATGTGCGGCTTGATGGTCGGCACCGCGCCGAAGGTGAAGTCGGTCTTGCCAGCCAGGAAGTCCTGCAGCGCAGGCGCGCCGCCGCGATAGGGCACGACCACGATATCGATGCCGGTGACCTGACGGAACTGCTCGCCGGCGAGATGGATCCCGGTGCCGATGCCGGCCGAAGCGAAGGTCAGCTTGCCAGGATTGGCCTTGGCGTGGTCGACCAGTTCCTTCGCGGTCTTGAACGGCGAGGATGGATGCACGCACAGCACAAGCTGGGTGCGCGACAGCAGCGACACCGTGATGAAATCCTTGCGGGTGTCATAAGGCAGCTTGTCTTTGAGCAATCCGGGATTGGTGAAGAAGGCCGAGTCCATCATGCCGATGGTGTAGCCGTCGGGCTGAGCGTTCGCGACCGCCTGGGTGCCGATGACGCTCGCGCCGCCGGCCCGGTTGTCGATCACAAACGTTTGGCCGAACTCCTTTTCGATCCGCGCCACCAGCAGTCGCGAGAACACGTCGGTGCCGCCGCCTGGCGCATAGGGCACGATCAGCCGCACGGCGCGCAGGGGATAGGCTTGCGCGGCGGCGTGGCGCGGCAGCAGCGTCGTGCCGATGAGGGTGGCCGCGCCGCCGAGCAGCGCACGCCTGTTGAGTGGTTGCATCGTTTCCTCCCGTTATCTCGTTCAGATATTGAATCGTTCGAGCAGGTCGGTCTCGGGATCGGCCCCAAGTCCCGGACGATCTGGCACGTCGACGCCGCCGTTTGCGTCCGGCACGGCCTTCGAATAGGCGACGAATGCGACGTCGGCGAACAGACGTTCCAACACGCTGGTTTTTTCCTTGCAGGCGATGGCGTGGAGCGTCGCGAGATAGCCGGGGCCGAAAAAGAACGCATGCGGCGTGCAATTGACGCCGGCCTTCTCGGCTTCGGTGGCGATCTGCCAGAGGTTGGTCAGGCCGCCGATCTTGACGATGCTCGGCTGCACAAAGTCCGTTGCGCCGGCGGCCACCATTTTGCGGAAATCGAGCACGCCGGTGGCGTTCTCACCCATCGCCAGCGGCACGCCGGTCGCCTTACGAAGCTTCGCGAGCGATTCAAAATCCTCCGGCGGCCAGATCGGCTCCTCGACCCATTTCGGCTTCGACGGCGCCATCGCGGCGACCGGATTCTCGGCCTCGGCCGGCGTCCAGGCGCAGTTGGTGTCGACCATGATCGGGATGTCGGGGCCCGCCGCCTTGCGCGAGGCGGCGACCGCCTCGGCAGTGCGCTCGTGCAGCTTGATGTGCTTGTAGCCGCGCTCCAGCGCACGCGTGGTGTTGCGGGCGACGTGATCGACATTCCCGCTGTATTGCAGCAGCGAGGCATAGGTCTCGACGCGCTTGCGCTTGGCGCCGCCAAGCAGGGTGGAGACCGAAACGTCCTCCATCTTGCCACGGATGTCCCACAGCGCGATGTCGAGGCCGCTGATGGCGTGGACCGTCGATCCGGCGCGGCCCATGCCGTGAAGGAGCCGCTCGATCCGCGCGGTGAGTTGGGTGTCGGTTGGGTCCTGGCCGATGGCGAGGTGCTTGACCCAGGCGTCGAATACGCCGTCCAGCAAGGGCAGGCTGCTGCCGTAGCTTTCGCCCCAGCCGATGATCCCGTTGCTGCAGGTGACGCGCACCAGGAACATCTCGACGTGGGTGCGCGGCCGGCCAGCGAACATCGGCGGCGGGGCCCAGGTGTCGAGCGGAATCCGAAGCGGAAAGGTATCGATCTTGTCGATGGTAACGGCCGGCATTTCACTCCCTCGCTGCCGCTTTTGCGCGGCGACGCTATAGTGGCTGACATGACGCTGCGTGTAACCCTGTTCATTGCAATGCTGCCCTGCCTGTTGGCGGCGACGGCCACGGTGGCGCACACCGGCGACGTGGTGGGTGGGTTTGTGGGCGGACTCGCGCATCCGGTGCTGGGGCCCGATCACGTCGCGGCGATGGTGGCGGTCGGACTGTGGGGTGCGTTCCTCGGGCCACCTGCAATCTTTCTGCTGCCGGTCGTGTTTCCGCTGGTGATGGCGTTCGGCGGCGTGCTCGGCATCTTGGGCGTGCCGTTGCCCGGTAAGGAGTTCGGCATCGCGATTTCGGCGGTGCTGCTGGGTTTCGCGGTGGTGTTCGCGATCAAGCCGCCGATCTGGATGGCGGCGGTGCTGGTTGGCGTGTTCGCGATCTTCCACGGTCATGCCCATGGCGCGGAATTGCCCGCCGGCGCTGATGCACTGGCCTACAGCCTTGGTTTTGTCGTTGCGACCGGACTGCTGCACCTCACGGGTATTGCACTCGGCCTGCTGGCACGATGGCCTGCCGGGCGTTTGGCGGTGCGTGGCGCGGGCGGGTTGATCGCGCTTGCGGGAGTTATCTTCCTGGCACGGCTGGCATGAACGCGTGGGCATGGCTGCTTGCCGCGGCGGCGTTTGTTCTGTCGGCGCAAGCGGCCTTCGCGCATCCGCCACCGCTCGGCATCGGCGGATTTCCCGGCGGGCTGATCCATCCGTTGTTCGTTCCCGCACATGCGATGGCGGTGCTGGCGCTCGCCCTGCTGATCGGACAGCAGGCGTGGAGTCGGATGGCGGCGCTGTTGTTTGTCTTTGGATTGGTGGCAGGCTTCGGCGTGATGACGCTCGGCGTCGTGCCCGTGTGGATGAACGAGCTTGTGTTGGGCGGCGCACTGATCGCGGGGCTGCTGGTCGCGCTCGCCCGTCCCGTGCCCGAAATTCTGGGCTGCATCCTCGCGGTCTTGCTCGGCTTCTGCATCGCGCTGGACTCACCGCCGGAGGCGATCTCGCTCACGGACGCGAACCTGATGCTGATCGGCACGGGCTTGGGCGCTGCGCTGCTGCTGATCGCCGGGGTCGCGATCGCGTCCCGCTTCAAGACCGGCTGGGTGCGCATCGCCGCACGGATCATCGGCTCCTGGATCGCGGCGAGCGCAATTCTGGTGCTGGTGCTGCGCTTCGCGCGTTAGGACGCCACCTGGGCCGCCCGTGCTTGCTCGACGAATTTGTCGCGGTTGTTCGCGACCTGCTCGATGGCGTTCGCCAGCACCTGCGGGTCCTGCGCGCCGGAAATCGCGGCAACCCCGCCGATGATGAACGTCGGCACGCCGTCGATGCCGGCTTCCTTGGCGGAAGTTGCGGCTTGGTCCACCAGATCGACGTCGGCATCGCTCGCCAGCCTGTCGCGGATCGTGGTCGCGTCCAGGCCGACGTCAGCGGCGGCCCTGACCAGCACTTCGCTGTCGGAGAGGTCGGCGCCCTCGGTGAAGTAGAGGTCCATCAGCCGCTGCTTCATCTGTGGTGCCTCGCCGATCGCCTGCGCCCACAGGATCAGGCGATGGCAATCGCGGGTGTTGGGCTGCCGCTTCATCTTGTCGACCGCGTAAGTCAGCCCCTCGGCCGCAGCCGCAGCGGAGACGCGCCCGGCGATCTGCTTGTAGCGGTCGGGCGAGCCGAACTTGGCGGTAAGGTATTCGTCGCGGGTCATGCCCTCGGCGGGCACCCAGGGGTTGAGGAAATAGGGATGGTAGCGGACCTCAACCGGAATATCCGACGTCAGTGCCAAGGCCTTCTCAAGTCTACGCTTTCCGATGAAGCACCACGGGCAAACGACATCGGATACGACGTCGATCGTGACGGGAGCGGCTTGCGGCATGGCGGACCTCGCTGGTTGAGCCGCTACAGTTAGGCCTCGGATCACTCGGCGGCAACCGTCCGCGGTGCGACGCGCGCCATCAAGGTGAGAGGGGTGTCGCCGGGCTTGAGCGTGGCCAGCGTTACGCTGGCCTGCGGCGGCGCGTTCCTGCGCTCCGGGGATAGCAGCGTGTGCTTGATCACGCTGGCGAGGCGGCGTGCCACCACGTGCGCGGCCTTCAGGTCGGTGCCGGTGAACACAGCGACGATCGAGCCGTCGTCCTGTCGGCAGGCGAAATCTATACCCCGGATGAGTCGGCCGGCCAGGCGCGCGGCATCCATGCTGGTGCGCAAGTCAAGCGTTTCTGGGAACGAGAAGCGCGCGACCGAGAGGCCGACGCCGCGCTCGCCAGCGTCGTCGATGGCGCGAGCGAGGTCGCGGCCGAACGCATCGAGGCAGAGCAGAACGGTGTTCGGGTCGATCATGCCCTTGGATTCGATCGATTTGAGCAGGCGTTTGAGCCGCTGCTCGAAGGCGCGCTGGCGCACCATCGGGATCAGGCGTTCCACCAGTCTGTGTGGATCGCGGGCATGAATGAGATTGGGCAATTCGTCGACGTGCTCTTCGGGGCCGAGCATCGCGACCGGCAGCTCGCGGAAGCGAGCGTTCTGGCCCAGCACCACCAACAGCGCGACCACCATCTTCGGCGACAGGCCATCACCGATCACGATGCCGTCGATGTCTCGCACGTTGAGGCAGTTCGCCGCGAGTTCGACGCTCATCGCGCCGACCACGCCCATGCGCTCGCCAATCGCGACGCTCAACGTCGGATGCATACGCCCGCGGCCGACCACCAGCGCGGTGGCGTCCTCGATCGGGTCGCCCGGCGGCAGTTCGGCTATGATGTTGCGCTCCGAACGCAGCGTACGGGCGCGGCCGATCACCGTCGCGTGCAGCGAACGCAGCCGCAATGCCGATGTCAGGCGCGTGACGATCCGCGCGATATCGGCGTCTTCCGCAATGGGGAGGGCGTTGGCGAGCGGGATGGCGTCGTCCTCGCGCGCGCGGGCGACGACCGGCATGTAGGTTTCGCTGGCGGCGACCTGTGCTTCGAGCGCCCGCGCCACCGCGGCGTCCGGCGCCTGCGGCTCGGCCAGCACGACGGCGGATGGCTTGATTGAAGCGACCGCGTCCGGCGCATCGGCCCAGCGTGTCTCGACTACCGGGAACGCGCCCGCCGCGGTGAACGCTTGCACGAGGCCCTCAGCCGGCTTCTCGGCAACGACGACGATCGGACCTTGCAGCGACATGGACGACAGCACGCATTCACGCGGGAGCGATAAAGGCACGAACCTACGTGCTCGCTGTTAACGCCCCGTCACCCCGTTTAGAACAGCAGGAGAACGCAGGCGCCGCAGAACCATTGTATTTCCTTGCGTTTTTCACTTTCGCTGTTAACGATCGACGCAAGAAAACGCACCAGCTGCTTCCCAGGTGCTTCCCAATTTTTTCGGAAAACAGCTCATGAAGATAAAACTGGATGCCAAAACGGTCGCCACTTTGACGTTGCCGGACGGCAAGGACGACGAAATTTTCTGGGATGCCGAGCTTGAAAACTTCGGGGTCCGGCTACGTCGCCGCCGCGGCGGCTTCTTTCGCAAATACGTCGCGCAGTATCGCGTCGCTGGGCGCAACCGCCGCGTCACCATCGGAAGCGCCGACATGCTGGTATTCGGCCAAGCCCGCGAAGCCGCTCGCAAGGTGCTGGCCAAGGTGGCGCTCGGGCATGATCCGCAGGCCGAGCGGGAAGCCAAACGGCAGGCGCAGGCTCGCACGTTCAAGTCGGTGGTTGCCGACTATTTGGATGCCAAGCAGCCGGAGTTGCGGCCGGCGTCGCTTCGCGTCAACAAGCTCTACCTGACCGGCCCCTACTTTCGGCCGCTACACCCAGCGGCGATTAACGCCATCACACGAACCGACGTCGCGGGTTGCGTGCGCGCCATCTCGCGCAGCCACAGCACCAACACCGCCGCCGCCGCCCGCCGCGCTCTCAGCGCGTTCTTTGCTTGGGTCATCGCCGACGGCTTGCTCGGCGACGGCGCCAACCCAGTCAATGGTTCGCATCGGCCCGCCGACCCGGAGCCGCGCGATCACGTTCTGACTGACGCCGAGTTGGTCAAAGTCTGGCGTGCCAGCAGAGATGACGATTTTGGCCGCATCGTTCGGCTGCTGATCTTGCTCGGTGCTCGCCGTCAGGAAGTCGGCGGTATGCGATGGGACGAAATCGACTTTGATGCGGGCACGTGGCGCCTGCCGAAGGAGCGGAGCAAGAATGGCCGCGAGCATGTCATTGCCCTGCCGCAAGAGGCTTTGGCCATCCTGTCGTCAACGCCGCGTCGCGCTGACGATCACCTGTTTGGTTTCCGCGCCGCCGGCTTTACCTCGTTTACGACGGGTGTGCAGGCGCTCGAACGGCGTCTCGCAGGCACCGTTCGTCCGTGGCGTTTGCACGATATTCGCAGATCGGTCGCAACGAAAATGGCCGACATCGGCATCGAGCCACACATCATAGAGGCGTGCTTAAACCACTTCAGCGGCCACCGGCGCGGCATTGCCGGCATCTACAATCGAGCCCGCTACGAGCGGGCGACAGCGGCCGCGTTCATGCGGTGGGCCGAGCACATAATGACGCTGGTAGAAGGCCGAGAAAGCAAGGTCATACCGCTGCTGCGCGCCTGAAAAAACTAAGCGGACCGCCCCGCCGCTGTCACGCCGAGGCGGCCCTACCCCCAAAGCCACGGGTCAGCCATGGCCAAGGTTGACGATACAAGTAGCACAATAGAGATCTGGCTGCGTGACGCCCTGGCGCTTGCAGTCAAACGTCTCGGATCGGTGGCGCTGGCAAAAAAGCGGCTAACGGAATGGCTGGCGGCCGGGAAACTGCCGTGGTTCTGCATGGATTGGAAGGCGGGTAAATATCATCCTGGGAGCGTCTTCGCCGCCCAATTGGCTTCGATAGCTTCGGGTGACCCTCGGTTCTGGAGCGACCTTCCAATCAAGATCGATTGGGAAGACAATTGCGCCCGCGAGGACGTCGTGCGTGATGGTGCACGGGCCTTAGGAATCAGCGTATCGCATACGCACCTTCTCGCCCTGCTGCCCGAAGGGCCAGACGAGCGCGAGGAAGCGCGTGGGGCAGCTACGTCGGTCAGAGCCAATAAAGCGGCGCCAACAAAGCGCAAGGCGAAGGCGCAAACAGACCGAGACCGAGCGCGCTGGGCAATCTTGCAGCTCTATCCCAAGGCTCGCTATCCCAGCGGCGTGCCGGATACAGTTAAGCCGGGGGTCCTCCATCACGCCGTGGCGAATTTTTTAGCGGAGCAAGAACCCGCCGAGCTCAAGCTTTCCGTGCCGAGCCTGCGCACGGTTCAGCGGGCGCGTCACAGTCTATAACCATCACGCTGCATTCGGCATATTCGGCATTGCCGAATGTGCCGCGTGACCCTGCCTGCGAGTTGGCCCAATCCTTCGCACGTCTAACGCGCCGTGTGCGCCCCGTGCGGAGGATTGAGAATGTCGGAAAGAGTTTCTGCTGACGATCTGTCGAAACTCGAGCGGCTCCGAATTGTCAGCATGGCGGAGGCCGCCCGGCTTGCCGGTCTAAGCGAAGATAGTCTTCGCCGGCATCACGGTTCCAAAATCATCAAGTTGTCGCCGCGGCGAGACGGCATGCGCGTCGAGGATGCGCTGATGCTGCGCAAGCCGACGCGCGCGGCTTAACGATCTCCGATCAATCCTGGTCGGAAGAACAAACAAAGGAGGCTGACACACAGGACACTCGGCAACGCAAAACAAAACGAAGATTCCGATAACAAAAGGAGACTACCAATGACCACAAAACTAACGCACTACAAAAATGACGGCTGGGACGACGCCGACAGCGCCGACGATCGCGTTATTCAGGGCACCCTGATCAAATGCGTCGACGGGCACTGGACCGATCGCGACAAACGCGCGATCCCGTCGAGCACCCGATTACTGGCCTTATCGACGCATCAGTTGCTTCAACGGTGGCAGGACGGTCAGCCAGCCGAGACGATCCCCAAGCGGCCCGGCGAGTCGTTGCCAAATATCGACGAACTCAACGCGGCAATCCCACGCGAGCAATGGGAGCCCGGGCTCGACGGGGCGCCGCGGCCGCCATGGCAAAAGCAATATTCGGTTTACTTGCTCGATTGCGTGAGCGCCGAGCAGTACACCTTCACCAACTGCACTGTCGGCGCCCGGATCGCGGTCGAAAATCTCAAAGACAAGGTCAAATGGATGCGGGCAATGCGCGGGGCGGATGTGTTCCCCGTCGTCGAGCTTTCGAGTGCGCCCATGAAAACCCGAAAGGGTGCGAAAATTCGCCCCGAGTTTCGGGTGGTGGCTTGGCGACAATTAGGGAATGGCGAGCCCGGTCCTGCCATCGCCGAGCCGGCGGCCGTCGCCGCGATCGGCAAACCAGTAGCGGCGGTATCGAACCACGAACTGGTTGACGACGAAATTCCATTTTAGGACCGGGACGCACATTGCTCGAACCCGACCGCGACCAGATCGAGCTGTTCACCGACGCGGTGTTTCGCCACGCCGGCGCGGCCGGGTTCGTTGCCTTCTACGAGGACGACGACAAGCCGTTTTCGCCTCAGCAGCGTGCCGCTGTCGAGCGGCCTACGATGTGACTGTCATGCCCGACATGCTCGCCATTGCCTGCAACTATATCCGGAACGGCTGGGCGCCGGTGCCGGTACCGTATCGGCAAAAAGGGCCGGTGATTAAGGACTGGCCAGCGTTGCGGTTGAACGAACAGACCGCGCCGAAGTACTTCGCCAACGGGCCGGTGAATATCGGCGTCATTCTCGGCGCCGCCTCTGGCGGCCTGGCCGACATCGATCTCGACTGCGCCGAGGCTCTGGCGGTGGCCGCCGCCGTGTTGCCGCCAACGCTGCGCTTCGGTCGGCCGAGCACGCGCGCGGCGCATTGGATCTACCGCACGAGCTTTCCGGCCGGCACCAAGGCGGCTATTACGCTTTGACGATCCGGTGAAGTTGCGCGCCGATCCCAAGGCTGCGCGGCTGCTCGAGTTGCGCACCGGTGCCGGCAACAGGGCGGCGCAGACCGTATTTCCTGGATCGGTGCACGAAAGCGGCGAGCCGATCACCTGGGAGGACGACGGATCGGCGACACCTGCAACGATCATGGCCGACGAGCTCACCGCGCACGCCACGCGTATCGCTGCGTTGTCCCTGCTGGTGCGCTATTGGCCGCCGAAGGGCAATCGACACGATCTTTCGCTGGCGATCGGCGGCATGCTGGCGCGCGGCGGTTGGGACGACGCGGCGATCAAGAACTTCGTCGGCGTCGTGGTGCACGGCGCAAATGATCCGCGGCCAGGCGATCGGGTGCGCTGCGCGCTCGATGCGGCCGCCGCGGTGGCCGACGCGCAACCGGCCTATGGCTTTCCGAAGTTGAAGGAACTGCTCGGCGACGCGGTGGCCGGCAAGCTCGCCGAATGGCTCGGCTGCGGTGCCGGCTCGGCGGCGCAGGCCGGGCCGACGATCCGCTGCGGTGCCACCATGACGCCGGTGGCGGAAGCCGGCGAGCGTGCGATCGCGGGTGCCGGGCTGCCGGTGTATCGACGCGATACGCTGCTGGTGCGCCCGGTGGTGCTGAAGGAACGCGACGCCTATGGCCGCACCGTCCATACTGTCGGGCTGAGCCCGATCAGCACCATCGCAATGCGCGGGTTTCTCGACCAGGCAGCGCGCTTCGAAAAGTACGACAGCCGCGCCAAGAGCCTGGGTGCATTGCAAGCCGCCGGCCGACATTGCCGAACTGATCCTGGCGCGTGCCGGGCACTGGCCATTCCCCGCACTTCGGGGCGTGCTGGCGGCACCGTCACTGCGCCCCGACGGCTCGCTGCTCGACCGGCCAGGCTACGACGCCGACACCGGCATGTTTTTGATCGAGCCGCCGCCGATGCCCGACATACCCGATCGCCCGACCTGGGCCGACGGCCAGCAGGCAATGGAAACGCTCGACCGGCTGCTGGAAAGCTTCCCGTGGCAGGGCGACGACGATGCCCGCGCGGTTGGCCTGAGCGCACTGATCACGCCGGTGGTGCGGGCCGCACTGCCGACCGCGCCGCTGCACGCCATCTCGGCGCCCGAGGCCGGCACCGGCAAGAGCTACCTCACCCAGATCGCCGCCGCGATCGCCACCGGCTCGCCCTGTCCGGTCATCTCCGCCGGCAGAAACGAGGAGGAAACCGAAAAGCGTCTCGCCGCCGTGGTGCTGAGCGGCCTGACCGTGGCGGCGATCGACAACGTCTCGCAGCCGCTCGGCGGTGACTTCCTGTGCCAGGTGCTCGACCAGTCGCGGCTCAAGATCCGCATTCTGGGACAGACCGGCGGGCCGACGCTCGAGCCGCGCATAACGCTGCTCGCCACCGGCAACAACCTGACCCTGCTCGGCGACGTGGTGCGCCGCGCCGTGATCGCCCGCATGGACGCAGCATGCGCCGAGCCGTGGCACCGGCAGTTTCAGGTCGACCCGCTGGCGCAGGTGATGGCCGATCGCGGCCGCTACATCGCCGCCGCACTCACCGCGGTGCGCGCGTTTCTGCTGTCAGGCGAACCGACACAGCCGCCGCTGGCATCGTTTGCGACGTGGTCGAATTGGGTGCGCAGCGCAATCGTCGCCTTCGGCTACGGCGATCCGGTCCGCACCGTGGCGACTGCGGTGGCCGACGATCCCGATCGGCAGGCGCTCGGTGCATTGCTGGCAGCCTGGTGGGCTGCGTTCGGCGGAAGCGAGATTTCGACCGCTCACGTCATCAAGCGGGCCAGCGAACGCGACACGACCGGAGCCTATACGGCAACCGACTTGCGCGACGCAATCATGGCAGTAGCGGCCAGCAGAGGCGGCGACATCAATTCAAGCCGTCTCGGCAGGTGGCTGCGCAGGCATAGAGATCGCAGGCTCAACAATCTCGTTTTGCGTCAAAGCTGGGACACGGCGACGAACACATCGCGCTGGGTGGTGGCGCAATGCTGAAGCGCCGGAGGTCCGGAGGTGCCGGAGGTAGTCACCACCCTTTTTCATTTTTTGTCAGTTTTGAGAGAGATGACAAAAAATAAAAAACAATGGCGATCACCTCCGGCACTTCCGGACCTCCGGGTCTCCGTGATCGACGCGCCCGCTATCGCCGCGAAGGCACCGTCTGCAACGCTTTGCGGCACCCATGTTTGATGTCCTTGCCTCACGGGGGTGCTTTATCGGGCTCGCCCCCCGAAGGCGGCCCATCGAACGGTCCGGGCCGGCGGCCCGAAATCGCGAAGTAGGAGATCAAGGCAGCCATGGCTCTTCGAGCGGATGACCTTCGCGGCGACGAGTTTCGGCAGCAGGTGCGTGTCATGGTATGATCCGCTAGCAACCCGCACTGAAAAGTTTGCGCCATGAAACCCCTCCAAGGGTGGCGAGACCAACGCACCGGCCGCGTCTTCGGTTTTCAGTCCGAGCAGCAGCGCGAGAATTTCATGATCGGTCGCGCGCGGCTCAGCAACGGGCCGAATAGGCAGATGCCGCGATGCACAGCTGTGAACAAGCTGGGCGAGCCGTGCAGGGCAGCACGCATGCGCGGTCGGTCAACCTGCTTCTGCCACAGTGGGAATGCTGCTCAACGGATACGATTGACGGCTGCAGGCCTGTCCGGAGACATGGACCGCATTCAGCGTGCGCGGATGCGATTGGACCGCAACCGTCTGCGCGTTCTTTGGCG
>CAWFCM010000034.1:0-54854 GCA_963814215.1 uncultured Alphaproteobacteria bacterium
CGGTTAATGCGTCACTGGCATGAAACCCGCGTAGGAATCGGCAACGACCGAAACGCCTGAACGCCCATGAGCGCCACGCCCACCGCGAGAGGATCCGAGATTCATTTGGCGAGCGCCGATTCGCGGCGCGCGACACCACGTTCATCCGCGGAGACACGATCCACCGCGGAGTTGCTGAGGGAATTGCGCCGCACCTTTCCCGACATGCCACTTGCCGAGCGCATCGCTGCGCTGCAGACGCTGAGGCGCGCTCACATCCCGAGATAGGCGCGCCGCACCCGGTCATCGGCAAGCAGTTCCGCGCCAGTCCCGGACAATGTGACGCGTCCGTTCTCCAGCACATAGGCGCGGCTCGCGAGCTTGAGCGATACCGCGACGTTCTGCTCGACCAGCACGCAGGTAAGCCCCTGCCTATTAAGGTCGCGGATCGTTGCCAGCACCTGCTGCACGACGGTGGGCGCGAGCCCGAGTGACGGCTCGTCGAACATCACGAGCTGCGGCTCGCCCATCAGGCAGCGCGCGATCGCCAGCATCTGCTGCTCGCCGCCCGACAGCGTACCCGCCGCCTGGCCGTAGCGTTCGCTCAGCCGTGGAAACATCGCCAGCGTGCGATCGAGGTTTTGCTTCTGGCTGGCGCGCGCCCGCGGCAGCAACGCGCCCATTTCGAGATTTTCGGCGACAGTGAGCGACGGAAACACCTGGCGACCTTCCGCGACCTGCCCGACACCGAGATCGCAAACCCGGTGCGACGGCAATCCGGCGATGTCGGCGCCGCGCAGCACGATCCGGCCGCGGACCGGCCGGTGCATGCCGGCGATGGTGCGGATCAGCGAGGTCTTGCCAGCGCCGTTGGCGCCGACGATGGCGACGATCGCACCCTCCGCCACGTCCAGCGAGACGCCGTCGAGCGCTTGGGCATC
Source organism: uncultured Alphaproteobacteria bacterium (assembly GCA_963814215.1). Lineage (GTDB taxonomy): Bacteria > Pseudomonadota > Alphaproteobacteria > Rhizobiales > Xanthobacteraceae > Z2-YC6860. Next base: position 921 of record CAWFCM010000034.1, read on the forward strand.
GCCATGGAACACATCGAGGTTCTCGACGGAGAGCATCTACAGCGTCTCCGCTCCGAGATAGGATTCGATCACCGCCGGATCGCGCACCACTTGTTCCGGCGCGCCTTCGGCAATGGCGGCGCCATGATGAAGCACGAGCACGCGCGAAGCGAGCGACATCACCGCGCGCATGACGTGTTCGATCAGCAGGATCGTCAGGCCGCTCTCCTTGTTGATGCGGGTCAGAATCTCGACCATGCGGTCGGTTTCGGTCGGCCGCAGCCCCGCCATAACCTCGTCGAGCAGCAGAAGCTTCGGATCGGTCGCGAGCGCGCGTGCCACTTCGAGGCGCTTGCGGTCGGGCAACGTCAGCGCGGCGGCCGGCTGGTTGCGCTTGTCATGGAGATCGAGCCGGGCGAGCACCTCGCGGGCATGGGCGCGCGCCGCGGCGACATCGTGCCGGCGATGCAGCGCGCCGACCATGACGTTGTCCTCGACACTGAGCCCAGGAAACGGACGCACCAGTTGGAATGTGCGGCCGATACCGCGGCCGCACACCACGTCGGGCGCGAGCCCATCGATGCGTTCGCCGGCGAACGCAATGCTGCCGGCGTTTGGCGGAAACACACCCGCGATCATGTTGAACAGCGTGGTCTTGCCGGCGCCGTTGGGCCCGATCACCGCGAAAATCACGCCCTGCGGAACCGCGAACGACACGTCGGCGACCGCGCGCAGCCCGCTGAAATCCTTGGTCACGTTGGCGACTTCGAGCAAGGCGGCCATCTCAGCGCTCCGCCTTGTCGTCACGCTTGTCGAGGCCCAGCTTGCGGGCCAGCGGCGGCCAGATACCGTCCGGCAGCAGCATCACCACGAACAGCAGGCAGAAGCCGTAGAACACCTGCCGCGAGCCCGGCGGCGTGAAGCCGAGCATGCTCAGCAATTCGAAGATGCCTTCGGCGAGGCCGGTGATGAGGATGGCGCCGATGATCGGGCCGAACAGCGTGCCGATGCCGCCAATGATCGGCCCCAGGATCAGCTCAATCGAGCGCGAGATGTTGAACACCTGCTCGGGGAAAAGATTGTTGTAGTAGAACGCGAAGAACACGCCGGCGACCGACGTCATGGCCGCCGAGATCACCACCGCGATCATCTTGCAGCGAAAGGTGTCGATGCCGAGCGTCTTCGCCGCCAGTTCGTCCTCGCGGATCGCCTGCCAGAAATAGCCGATGCGGCTGCGCAGCAGGCAGTGGCAGATCAGGAACGCCAGCACGGTGAGAGCCAGTATCACGTAGTAGAACATGGTCGGCGAGCCGCGCAGGTTCCACAGGTCATTGCGGGTGTAGTTGGCCACCGGCAGGAAAAAGCCGGACGAGCCGCTGACCCAGCGGAAGTGGTCGAAGCCGATTCGGGCGAACTCGGCAAAGGCGATGGTGAGGATCGCGAAATAGACGCCGGCAACGCCGAACCGGAAGGCCAGATACCCGATCGCGGCGCCAGCCAGCGCGGCGATGGCGACAGCGACCGGAAGCCCGAGCCACGGCGACACGCCGAAATGCACGTAAAGCGCCGCCGTCGTGTAGGCGCCGAGCCCGACGTAGAGTGCGTGGCCGAGCGAAAGCTGCCCGGCGAAGCCCATCATGATGTTCCAGGCTTGCCCGACATAGGCGAAGTACAGAATCAGGATCACGACCGTCAGCACGTAGTCGTCGGCGAACCACGGCGCGATCAGGAACACGAGCAGCAGCGCGCCCAGCATAGTGAGCGCGCGGCGCGACACGCCGTCGGTCAGCCGGGCGATCATGCCGCCCTCTTGCCGATGATGCCTTCAGGCCGGAACAGCAGCACCAGCACCAGGATGGCGAAAGCGAACATGCTCTTTGCCGACGGCGTGAACAAAAGCCCTGCCAGCGCCTCGGTGACGCCGATCAGCACCCCGCCGAGCAGCGCGCCGGGCATCGAGCCGAGCCCGCCGACGATGACGATGATAAAGGCAAGCAGCGTGAACGCCGGTCCGAGCGGCGGTGTCACATCGATGATCAGCACCAGAATCGCGCCTGCCGCGCCAACGCAGGCTGCGCCGAGCCCGAAGGTGAGCGCGTAAAGCCTGCGCACGTCGAGGCCGACCACCAGCGCGCCAGTGTAGTTGTCGGCGCAGGCGCGGATCGCCTTGCCGGTCGGCGTGAACTTGAAGAACGCGAACAGCGCGGCGGCGACGGCCAGCGCCGCGAGCGCGGCATAGACCTTGGTGGCGTCGACGATCAGCGGCCCGAGCGCGAAGCTGTCGAACGAGTAGGAGGTCTGGACGCTCTGCGCATCGGGCCCGAACACGATCAGCAGCCCGTTCACCATGATGATCGCCACCGCGATCATCAGCATGAACTGCGCATGCTCCGGCCGGTTGATGAATGGCGTGATCAACCAGTTCTGCATCGCATAGCCGATGCGCGAACAGCACCGCCGCGATCGGCAGCATCATCAGCAGCGGATCGAGCTTGAGCGAAGCGAACAGCACCACCGCCAGATACATCGCGATGGTCATCATCTCGCCGTGTGCGAAATTGACGACGCGCACCACGCCGAAGATCACCGACAGGCCGAGCGCCATCAGGCCGTAAACGAGCCCGGTCAAGAGCCCGCTGATTGCCACGTTGAAGTAGATCTCTGCGGGCACCGGGTTATCTCTCGGCTGTCATTCCGGGGCACGCGCCGTAAGCGCGGTTACGCGCGTCTTCGACGCGCTATGGCGCTTGAACCCGGAATCTACAAGCACCACCGGGAGTATGGATTCCGGGTCCGGCGCTGCACGCCGTCCCGGAATGACGGGATCGCCTACCGCTTATCGTACGGCTTCATTGGCCATTCGGCTTTGGCGTTGGTCGCGCCCTTCGGCGCCACCGTAACGAGCTTGCCGCCCCGGTTCTGAATCGCCGAATTCCGCAGCTTGTCGTTCTGGCCCTTGGCGTCGAACTGGATGCCGGGGCCGGTAGAGACGTTGTCGGTGATGCTGGTCTTGCGGATCGCGTCGGCCAGCGCCTTTGGATCGGCGGAACCGGCGCGCTTGTAGGCGTCGGCCGCCACCATCAGCGCCTCGAAGGTGTAGATCTGGTTGGTGTTGAGATTGACGCCTGGCGCGGACTTGGCGAGCGCCGCCTCGAGCATCTTGCTGACCTTCTTGTTGGGGTCATACCAGGGCACGAAGCTCAGCGGCCCGTCGGCGAGCTTGCCGAGCGTCTTGAGATATTGGTCTTCGTACCAGCCTGGACCCATGCTCAGGATGCCCATCGGCGACCAGCGCTGCTTGACCAGTTCGCGGGTGATCAGGATCGCGTCGTTGAGGCGGCTGACCATGAGCAGCGCGTCGGCGCCGGTCGCCTTGGCCTTGGACACCTCGACCGACAGATCGCGCGCGGCCGGGTCGTAAGAGATCGTCTCCTTGATCGTATAAGGCATGTTGAACTTCGGCATCAGGCCGCCGATGCCCTTCTGCATTGCGGTGCCGAAGGTGTCGTTGACGTGCATGAACACCACGGTCTTCGGCGCCACACCGCTCGCCTCGAACACTTCTTTCTGGTTCAGGAACGCGTCGCTTAGGATCATCGGCGCGGTCGGGAAGTTGCGGAACACGAACTTGTAGCCTTGTTCGGTGATCGGCGGCGCCGCCGCGATGTTGATGACGAAGGGCATGCCCTTCTGCTCGGCCACCTGGGCGATCGCGGTCGACTGCCCGGAGTCGAAGGCACCGACCAGGAGTTGCGCGCCGTCGCTGATCAGCTTCTCGGCACGGGCGCGAGCAACCTCGACGTTGGTCTCGGTGTCGGCGTTCATGATCTGCAACGCGGGCAAGCCGAGTTGCTTCAGCAGGCCCGCCGCGACGTCAACGCCGCGCTGGCAGTCCTGGCCGATGCTGGCCTGGAAGCCCGATCGCGGCAGCAGCACGCCGACCTTCAAGGCGGCGCCCTGTGCACGCAGGATCGACGGCGCGGCGATGAACGTGGCAGTGGCGCCCGCGGCAAAGCTGCGGCGCGTGACGCTTGTCGAATGTGAGAGCGGCTTGCGTTCCATGAATATCCTCCCCTGTGGCGGTGCGGCGACCGGCCAGCGTGACGCCATTGTTCTTTCGGTTCGGCCCGGGATGCAATGCCTGTGATGAGCAACGGCGCGCGGCGGCGGGTCGCGCCGGATACGCTACCCAGGCCGGAATGGACACATTGTTGTTGAGGACAACAGATGTCGTCAACAACAATATAGACTATGATCGGCGAAACCCGTTCCGATCCCGGACCAATGGAACACGCAATGGCCGACCGCCGTCAGCAACGCGTTGCGACCAACGGCGCGCCGCTCCAACCGCGCAAGGTGGCACCGGTTCGGCGCGACGCCCCATCGCCGCCCGGGCTTGGCGTGCTCGACGGCCATCTGGGATACTTTCTGCGCCGCGCACAGATTTCCGTGTTTCAGGATTTCATCCGCACGCTCGCCGAGATCGACATCGGCCCCGCGCAGTATTCGGTGCTCGTGGTAGTCGGTGCCAACGACGGGCCGTCGCAGGCCGAGGTTGCGGAGTTGCTCGGCATCGAGCGGGCGCGGCTGGTACGGATGCTGGATCACCTGGAGAAACGCGGCCTGACCCAGCGCCTCCCCGCGGCGAACGATCGCCGCTCGCACGCGCTGCATCTGACGCCCGGCGGACAGAAGCTGCTCAAGCGCGCCAAGGCGCTCGCCGCCATGCATGAGGCGCGGTTGCAGTCGCGGCTCGGCGCAGCGCATCACAAATTTCTGCTGGAGGAATTTCGCAGTTTCGATCTTTGAGATCGCGATGGTGGCGCGCGCCGCGTTACGCCCGCGGCCGGTCTTGCAGCACCCCGCGCCGGATTTGGTCCTCTTCGATCGATTCGAACAGCGCCCGGAAGTTGCCTTCACCGAAGCCCTCGTCGCCCTTGCGCTGGATGAATTCGAAAAAGATCGGGCCCAGCACGGTCGCGGAGAAAATCTGCAGCAGCACCTTGGTGCGCCCGCCGTCCACCACGGCCTCGCCGTCGATCAGGATGCCGGACTGGCGCAGCTTTTCGACCGGCTCACCGTGGCCGGGCAGACGCGCATCGACCTTCTCGTAGTAGGTGACGGGTGGCGGCGGCATGAACGACATCCCGTTGGCCCGCAGCTTCGAGACCGACTCGTAGATGTCGCGCGCGCCCATCGCGACGTGCTGAATGCCCTCGCCGTGATACTCCTTGAGGTATTCCTCGATCTGCGACTTGTCGTCGAGCGACTCGTTGATCGGAATGCGGATCTTGCCGCACGGTGACGTCATCGCCCGCGAGATCAGGCCAGTCAGCTTGCCTTCGATATTGAAGAAACGGATTTGCTTGAAGTTGAACAGCTTCTCGTAGAAGCCGGCCCAATGGTCCATGCGGCCGCGATGGACGTTGTGGGTGAGATGATCGATGTAGTGCAGACCGGCGCCCGGCGGTTTCAGATCGCGCTCACCGGTCCAGTGGAAGTCGACGTCCCAGATCGAGCCGTTGTCGCCATAGCGGTCGACGAAATAGAGCAGCGAGCCGCCAATCCCCTTGATGGCCGGAATGGAAAGTTCCATCGGCCCGACCTTGATCTCGCCGGGCTCCGCGCCAAGCGACAGCGCTCGCTCGTAGGCGTGCCTGGCGTCGGTCACGCGGAACGCCATGGCGCAGGCGCAAGGCCCATGCTGGGCCGCGAAGCGCTGTGCGAACGAATCCGGCTCGGTGTTGACGACGAAGTTGACCAGGCCCTGCCGCCACAGCGTGACGTCCTTGGAGCGGTGGCGTGCGACCTCCACAAACCCCATCGTGTTGAACAGCGCCTTGAGCTTCTGTGGTTGCGGATGGGCATATTCGACGAACTCCATCCCATCGGTGCCCATGGGATTGGATTCTGAAATACCGGCGGGCGGTGCGTCGTGCGGAAACGGGCCCATGGAGGCCTCCAGCGTGCCTTGTTACCTTGCGCGTGATCTTTTCCGAAAACCGGTTCCCACTTTTCGGGATCACGCGCTCGCCTGCCGCTATGCGAACAGCCGCTCCACAGCGGCGGCGATACGGAACAGGTGGTCATCCTGGCCGTTTCGCGCAACCACCATCAAGCCCGCCGACAGGCCTTGTCCACGGGGCAATGGCAGCGAGATCGCGCAAAGGTCGAAGAAATTCATCATCGACGTGTTGCGCAGCAGCAGCATGTTCTTCTGGCCGAAGCTCTCCGGCGTCGCGACCTCGCTCAGCTTGGGCGCAACGATCGGCGTGGTCGGCAGGATCAGCGCATCGAGCCCGGCCATGCTGGCGTCCATGGCGCGAATGAGCCGCGACCGCTGCTGCGCCATGTCGATGTAGTCGGCGGCGCTCACCGTGCCGCCGCGCTCGATGCGGGCGCGGATGTTCTGATCGACGTCGCCGCCACGGCGCATGAGCCGGTCGCGATGGATCGAGAACGCCTCGGTCGGCGCAAAGCCGCCCTTGCCATTGCACGCGATCATCTCGGGGATCAGCGCGATGGTTTCGTCGGAGAGCTTCGCACTCGCCTTGCCGAGCGCGGCGACCGCACCCTCCCAGGCTTTCGCAACCGTATCGTCGATGCTCTCGAACGGCATGCCCTGGATGATTCCGAGCTTCAGCCCCGCGAGCGAAGCCGGCTGCAGCGGCTGCGGCTTCGCGCCGGCCATCACCGCGTCGGCGGCGGCGCATTCGGCAACCGCCTTCGCCATCGGCCCGATCGAGTCCAGCGTGAACGACAGCGGGAACGCGCCCTCGGTCGGCACCCGCTGGCGGCTCGGCTTCCAGCCGACGATGCCGCACAGCGCGGCGGGAATACGGGTCGAGCCGCCGGTGTCGCTGCCGATTGCGATCTCGCACATCCCGTCCGCCACGGCGACTGCGCCGCCCGAGGTCGAGCCGCCCGGTACCCGCGAGCGGTCGAACGGATTACCCGGCGTGCCGTAGTGCGGGTTCGCTCCGACGCCGGAGAAGGCGAACTCGCTCATGTTGGTCTTGGCGGCAATCACCGCGCCGGCCGCGCGCAGCCGCGTCACGATGGGCGCATCGGCCGCTGCCGGCTTGCCCTCCTCCGCCACCACGCGTGAGCCCGCGCGCGTCACCTCGCCCTTGACGTCGAACAGGTCCTTGATGCTGACGACCGCACCGTCCAGCGGGCCGAATGACTGCCCGGCCTTGGCGCGCGCGTCGGCGGCGTCCGCGGCGGCGCGCGCCGTGTCGGCATAAACGGTGAGGCAGGCGCGGACGCCCTCGCCGTTCGGGTCGGCGATGCGGGCGAGCGATTGTTCGAGGCGGTCGCGTGCGGAGGCTTTGTTCATACCACCAGTATACGCGAACTATCCGATGTCGCGCTTGGCCTCGGCCAGCACCGGAGCGAGATCGCCGGACGGCGCCACCTGATCCGGAGTGGCGGCGAAACTCTTCGGCGGGGCGATCTTGCGGTGCTGCCAGATCCCGGCGACAAGCGCGATCGCCACAACCACGCTGACCGCGGCAGAAATCTTGATGTCCGGATGGAACATCGCAAGGAAGGACACAGCCGCCAGCAAGCACCGCAACGCGACATCGGCCGCGGTACTAGGATGGCACCGGCCGAACATTGCGAAGGTGATCCCGAGCGTGCTGATCAGCACGAGAATGGTGTCGGCGATCTGCAGCCAGCCGGGGTTCACCACCATGTTGGAGCGGGTGAAGATCGCAAACGTCATCAGCGTGATCGGCGCACAGATCTTCAGCGCCTCATACATCGTCTTCAGGAACGACGCATTGGCGATGCGAGCCGAGACGGCGGCGGTCAGCGAGGTCGGCGGCGACAGCTCTCCCCAGACCGACAGCAGGAATACAAAGAAATGCGCGATCCACGGATTGATGCCGAGTTCCTGCATCGGCCGCACGATCACCACGGCGCCGATGATGTAGGTCGCGGTCGGCGGCAGGCCGGCGCCGGCGAGCCAGCCGAACACCCACGCCATCGCCACCATGGCGATGATATTCCAGGCGCCGAGGTCGATCAGGATCGAGCCCATCCGGTTGATGAAGCCGGTAACCGTGAACAGGCCGATCATGATGCCGAGCGTGGCGAGCAGCAGCGTCAGGTACGACGTCATCTCGGCATGGGTTTCGATCGCCACCCGCGTGTTGCCGAACAGCGTCTCGTTCTGGAGCGCCGGATCCTTCATCACATGTTTGAAGTAGAGGTACGCGGCAACCAGGAGCGCGTACATGAAGATCGCGGTATAGAGCGCCGCAAGCAGCTCGCCCTTGCCCACGTAACCCATCAGGAACAGCAGATAGAGCACCGACGAAAAGAAGATCGTGGTCTTCACCTTGTCGTACAGCGGCACCTGCGGCTTCTCGATAGGATCCTTCGGCAAGAGCCGCACGCAAAGCAGATAGACTGCGACGCCGATCGACACGTAGTAGACGAACGCCAGCGAGAACCCACGAATGACGACGTCCCAGTAGGGCACGCCGAGGAACTCCGACATCAGGAATGCGCCGACTCCCATCATCGGCGGCATGATCAGCCCGCCCATCGAAGCCGAAGTCTCCACCGCGGCCGCGAAGGTGCCCGGCACGCCGTAGCGCATCATCAGCGGGATGGTGATGGTGCCGACCACCGCGGCGTTGGCGGAACCCGAGCCGCTGATCATGCCGATTGCGCTTGAGCCCACCACAGCGGTCTGCGGAATGAGCTGTCGGGAGCGGCCGGCAATCAGCCGTACGACATTGATCATCGCACGCTGCGCCTCGAACCCGTTGGCGACCCCGGCGAGCAACAGGAAAGCCGCGATCAAGGTCAGCGCGAGCTGGCCATAGGTGCCGTAGATGCCGGTCGAGAGCTCGACGGTGCTCGAGGTGATGACGCGATAGAAGTCGGTGCCAGGATGCCAGAAAAAATCGATCGGGCTCAGATAGCCCCACAGCGTGTAGACGACGAGAATGACGTTGGTCCAGAACAGAATCGGGTGCGCGAGCCGGGTCAGCTCCATCACCAGCAGGAACATCATCAGACCGACGAAGAAATCGTGCTGCGTGTACGAGCCCTGCGCGTAGATCGCGATGCGCTCGAAGTGGATGTAAAAATAGACGAACGAATAAGTGCAGACGCCGACATAGAGACCGACCAGCGCATGGTTCACGATCAGCGGCAGCCTCGGGTAGAGTGGGCTGGCCTGGCACATGAACAAAATTTGCAGGGTCAGTGCGATCGGCAGCACGTGCGCGACCAGTTCCTGCCCGCCGCCCTTGCCGGTGTAGAAGAACCACACCAGCCAGACGAGCTGGATGGTCGCAAAGACGAAAATCATATTGCCGAGCGTGGCGTATTTCTTGATCGCGTCGCTCGCCATGGTTCCCCTCAAACCCGTTTCGCGCCCCCGCAGGCGCGATCATCCCCGTCCTTGAAATACCTCGGGGCGGAAACCTGCGCCAGCGCTGGTCCCCGCCCCGGATGACGCTTCAGCCGGTCAGCTCGCGCTGCCGGAAACCTTCCACTTGTTGTCCCAGGCCTTCTGCTCCTTGAGGAACTTGGCGAGACCCGGATGGACGGCCATCCCTGGGTTGGCGTTGATGCCCTTCACCTGCAGCCCGACGAAGTCCTTGGCCATGGTGGAGAAACCGGAGTCGATCTTCACCAACTCGTCCTTCTTGTCGTAGAACGCCTTCACCATCTTGTAGACCATGTCCTCCGGCATGTCGGCGCGGGCGTGATACGCGAACAGGATCGGCACGCCCTTGAGCGTCGTGGGGCCGACGTTCTTGGTGAACGCGCCCTTGGCGTCGACGTCGACCACCGCGAGGCCGGCCTTTTGCAGCGTGGCGACTTCGTCCGGGCAAGGATTGACCACCCGCACGTCCGAGCGGATTTCGGTCTCCTTCCAGTACGCGGAGAGCTGCGAGCCCGACGTGGTGTAGGCAACCGAGCCGACCACGGTGCCGGCCTCGAGCGCGTCGGCGTTCGCCTTGACGTCGATCTGCACGTGCTTGAAGTCGTAGTTCAGCGCCTTGAAGATGCGCTGGAAGTTGAGCCAGTTCATGAAGCCGGCCGGCGTGAAGAACACCGGCTTGCCGCTGAAGTCCTTCCAGCATTTCATAGTCCCAGCGTGTTTCGCGGTGGTCGCCATCAGCGATTCCATCGGATAGGCGTACCAGGTGTGCACGATCTCGGGCTTCGACGGCTTGTAGTCCTTGAAGCCGCCGCTGCGCGCCAGGAAGTCGGCGATGCCGATATCGGCGGTGTAGGCGATCTCGCCGTTGCCATCCATCACCGCCTTCATCGCGACGGTCGGCGTCGCATAGGGCGCGACCGTGACAGTGTACTCGCCGCCGAGCGCCTGCTCGACGATCTTCGCCATCGAGGCGGCGACGGTGTAGCCGTAGGAGCCGACCTGCGAGGTGGTCCAGCGCAGCGACTTGCGCTGCTGCGCGTCGGCGGTCTGCACGCCGGCAAGGCCGATGGCCAACGCCATCGCGGAGACAGTGAAGCTCAAGGCACGTTTCGTCATCGTCGATCTCCTCCCATGGAGCAATCTTGTTGGTTGTCGCCTGATCCCATCATCGCCGATGACGGCAGCCGCGAACAGCCTCAATGCCGGACAGGCCAAGTCCGCTTTCCAGACGGCCCCTGCCCGATTGACAGGCTTGTCGTAACATACTGCAATAACTTGAGTTTCCGCCGTGCGGCGGATTGCCGCCCAAGGAGGGCAAAGGCATGCCGGACGCTACCGACGAAAGTCCAATCCTGGTCGAGAAGCGCGACGGCTACCGCGTCGTCACGCTCAACCGTCCGGCGCGGCTCAATGCCTTCACCATCCCGATGCACCAGGTGCTGGCGCGCGAGATCGCCGGCGTCGAAGCGGACAAGACGTGCCGCGCGCTGCTCATCACCGGAACCGGCCGCGCATTCTCCACCGGGCAGGACCTGAACGAGCGCGTCACCGCAACGGGCAAGGTGGTGATCCCGGGCGAGGCGCTGGAGAAGTACTACAATCCCCTGGTGCTAAAGCTGCGCGCGCTGCCCTTTCCCGTGATCTGCGCGGTGAACGGCATTGCCGCCGGCGCGAGCTGCAACATCGCGCTCGGCTGCGACATCGTTCTCGCCGCGCGCTCGGCGTCGTTCCTGCAGCCGTTCGCGCGCTTGGGCATCATTCCCGACGCCGGCGGCACCTGGCTGCTGCCGCGCCTGATCGGCCAGGCGCGCGCCCGCGGCCTCGCGCTGCTCGCCGAGCCGATTTCCGCCGAGCAGGCGGAGGAATGGGGACTGATCTGGAAGGTGGTCGACGACGACAGGCTGATGAGCGAGGCTTCAAGCCTCTGCGCGCATTTCGCCACTGGCCCGACTTACGGCTATGCGCAGATCAAGCGCGCGCTCGACGCGGCGGAGGACAACGATCTTTCAACGCAACTCGACCTCGAACGCAAATTGCAGCGTGAGGCCGGATCGCACCCGGATTACGCGGAGGGCGTGAAGGCGTTTCTGGCGAAGCGCAAGCCGGTGTTTACGGGGAAGCGCTAGTTTCTTGCGGCGTTCTCGCAATCGTGAATAATTGGTTCCCTGAAGACGCCAGGCAGTTCTGCTGGGAAGCCGCGTGCACGGCGCTCGAAACAGCTATCTCTAAACGCCGTGAGACGAACACCCTAAAGGGTTTTCCGGTTTGCTCGAAGGCGGTATATAATCTGCTTAATTAAGCAGTACGCCTTCAAGGCTGAAGATTAGGATGACGATCACCTTTTCAAGAAGGAAAGTCATCACGCTTCTCGGTGGCGGCGTCGCGGCGTGGGTCCTTCCGGCACGCGCACAGCCGCAGCGCGGAGGCACGCGCCGCGTCGGGGGGCTCATATTCGGAAGCGAGAAGGATCCCGTTCAAAGAAGCTGGGTTGCCGCGTTCCAAGGCGGGCTGAAAAAGCTCGGTTGGTTTGACCGTCAAAACGTGCGCATAGACCTGCGCTTTGCGTCAGATCTCAACGGCATCCAGGCTGCTATCAAGGACATCATTGGGCTCTCACCCGATGTGGTTTTGGTTCACAGCAGTCCAGTGATGGGGGCTGTTCGACAACAGATCAAAAACATCCCGATCGTGTTTGTGGCGGTGGGTGATCCTGTTGCAAATCGCTTTGTCGACGATATCGCTCGTCCAGAGGGAAATGCTACGGGCATTACCAATCTGTTCCCCTCAATTGGCGGCAAGTGGTTGCAGCTCCTCAAGGAGGCTGCGCCCCGCACGGAACGAGTCGCGCTATTGTTCAACCCAAAGCTATTTTTCAGTGAACCCTACTTCGAGTCGATCGAAACAACGGCCTTATCGCTCGACGTAAAGGTCAAGAGGGCGTCATATCAAAGTACAACAGAACTCATCCAGGAGGTCGATGCGGTCGGTGCGTATCCGAATGGCGCACTGATCTTGCTTCCACCTTTTAGCGCCTACCCGGAACAGTTCATTTCTCGGCTTGCACAACATCGGCTTCCCTCGATCAGCAATTTGAAGTCGTTCGCGATTGCAGGCGGTCTGATGTCCTATGGGGCGGATAACCTCGATCTGTTCCAAAGCGCCGCATCTTATGTCGATCGGATCTTGCGTGGGGAAAAGCCACGCGATTTGCCGGTTCAGTTTCCGACAAAGTTCGAAATGGTCATCAATCTCAAGGCCGCCAAGACAATAGATCTTGTCGTGCCGGGCACGTTGAGCGAGCGCGCCACCGAAGTGATCGAATAGGTGCGTCGCACCGCCGCCAAGACCGATACAGATCTGCAGGGACAGAATAACGCAGCATTGAGAAGGGCCAGGCGTGTCGAGAGTTGCCAAGCAATTGCAGGACGATCTGGCGAAACAACAAGCTGGCTATCGAGCGTTTTCGTGCCTTTCAGAACTTCTTGGCTATTATGCGCGCACTGCGCCCGACCGGGTTGCGATCCTCGCGCCCGGGTGTCCTTCGCTGACGTATGACGCGCTCTGGGCCAGAACCAGAGATGTCGTTCACGGCTTGCGTAGCATCGGGGTCCACCGGAGCGACCGGGTTGCCGTAGTTTTACCCGATGGACCTGAGACTGCGGTGACGATGATTGCCGTCGCAGCCGGTGCGGTCTGTGTACCGCTTCACCCTGGCTTCACGATCAATGAATGCCAGCGTTATTTTGCCGAATTGCGGATAGCGGTGCTGGTCACGCGCACAGAAATCAATTCTGCGAGCCAAGGTCTCGCGCAATCCCTCGGCATACCTGTTGTCGATCTGTCATTGCCGTCGGGCGAGGGGCTTGGCGCGGTCAACATTGGGCGCGCGGCTGAACGGCACGTCCCCAACGTCGAATTTGCGTCCGGCACCGATGACGCTTTCATCTTGCTGACCTCGGGCAGCACGGCACGGCCAAAGATGGTGCCGCTGACGCATGCGAGCGTCTGTCTGTCGGCCTATAACGTCGGCGCGGCCGTAAACCTTGGGCCTCAGGACCGATTGCTGCACGTGCTGCCCCTGGTCCACGGTCATGGCCTTGTCTCCGGACTCCTTGGTTCGCTTGCGGCAGGCTCGAGTGTGGTCTGCACGTCCGGCTTCAACGCCGCAGCCTTTTTCGACTGGCTGAGCAAGTTTCGACCGACCTGGTACACGGCAGTTCCGGCAATCCATCGCGCAGTCCTGCTGGCGGCCGCTGAGCGCAAGCCCGGTGCCCAGCAATCCTCTTTGCGCCTCATTCGCTCGGCCTCGTCGACCCTTCCGTCAAAAGTGCTTCGCGGCCTGGAGGCCGCGTTCGGAGTTCCCGTGATCGATACCTACGGCATGACCGAAGCGGCCACCCAGATTGCCGCAAACCCGATGGCCCGGCGAAAGCTTGGCTCCGTCGGACGGTCCGCAGGAGCTGAGATCACAATCCGGGATGCCAAAGGCCGAGAACTCCCCTCCGGCTCCTCTGGAGAGATTGTGCTGCGCGGCCCCACCATGACCCGAGGATATGAAAATGATGCTGGTGCGACCGCGTCGGCGTTTCGCGACGGATGGTTTCGAACCGGCGACCTTGGGTATCTGGACCCTGAGGGATATCTCTTCATTGTCGGCCGCATCAAAGACGTCATCGACCGTGGTGGGCAGAAGGTCGCGCCCGCCGAGGTCGAAGAGACATTGTTGAGCCATCCCGATGTGATTGACGCCGCCGTTTTCGCAGTCCCCCACAAAAGGCTTGGCGCCGACGTCGCAGCGGCCATCGTTCTGCGTCCGGCTGGAAAGATCAGTGCACAGAAGCTCCGGAGTTTTGCGCGAGAACGCCTAGCCGGCTTCAAAGTCCCTGGCCTGATTCAGATCGTGGGAGAGATCCCGAAAGGCGCCGGCGGAAAGGTCAAGCGTGGCGAATTGGCGGCGTTGTTTTCAGTGACGCCGCCAAAACCACTGCGTGGCAGCAACAAAGAGGTTCTGCCTGGTTCCGAACTGGAGCGGCAACTGGCCAAGATCTGGGCGGACCTCCTCGAGTTGAAGCAGATTGACGTTGACCAAGACGTTTTTGCACTCGGCGCCAATTCGATCATCAGCATGCAGGTCCTTTCGCGTCTGCGGACAGATTTTGGCGTTGTTTTCTCATTGAAGGATATCTTCGATGCGTCAACGGTTGCCGCTCTCGCGGCGCGACTTGAACGGTCGGCCAAAATCCCCGGCGCATCACCGAGCCTGGGCGCATCGAACGACGTGGCGTTCATGGAGCGCGATGGTCCGCAGCGGGCGTCCATTCTCCAGGAGCAGGCGCTGCGGATCGAGCGGGCACTCCCGGGTTTGCCCCAATTCAACAGACCGGCGGCCTATCGGCTGCGGGGCCCCCTCAATGTGTCGGCGCTTAAGCGGAGCTTGACCGAGGTCATAAGTCGGCACGACGCGCTGCGCACTCGATTTGATTGGCGCAGCAAGCGGCTGGTTGCTCGCATCGACCGGGCCGCCGTCATGAGATCATTCTTTGTCTTTGAAGATCTGGCGGCCAAAACCCGCACCCGACGCGGCAGAGCCAAGGCGCTCTTGCTCACAAAGGCAAAGCTGAAAGCCGAACAGCAAGCGTTGACAGCCTTGGACATGAATCGGGCCCCCTTGCTCCGAGCGCGGCTGTTGCGGCTCGGCGCCGACGACCACGTTTTGCTGCTCGTCGTTCACGACGTCGCCGCTGACGGCTGGTCGATGGGCGTCTTCATGGACGAAGTCTCCGCGCTCTATGCCGCCTTTGCGGCCGGACGCCCGGCACAGTTACCCATGCCGACGCTTCAGTTTTCAGATTTCGCTCGGTGGCAGCATCAATGGGTCGAAAGCGATGCCGCAACCGCCGACGTCGCCTACTGGAAGGGGCGCCTGCGGGGAGCCGCGCCAGTGTTTTCAACGATTGGGGACGCCAACAGCGCACTGCTCTCGACAGATATTGCCCGCGAGCCAATCCATCTGCCAAAGGATCTGACCGCGCGTCTGCATGCCTTTAGCCATAGCCAAGGCGCAACCCTTTTCATGACTTTGCTGACGGGGTTTAAGGCGCTGCTGATGGTCCGAAGCGGACGCCACGACCTTTGCATCTCCACCACAATGGCCAACCGCTCGCAACCGCGGACGGAGCGTGCGATCGGACCCTTCTCCAACACCACATTGATCCGCACCCGAATTGCGCCGGATTTGCCGTTTAAGGAAGCGCTTCGACGCGTGCGCGACTCGGTATTGGAAGCCTACGCCAAGCAGGAGCTTCCGTTCGCCGTTCTGGCCGCCCGGCTTGCCGAAGACGAAAGACTGGACGCGACAAGCCTCAACCGGGTGTTTTTCGGCGTTCAGAATACGTATAGCCGCCCGCTCAAGCTGCGCAGTGTCACGGTCCGGCCGTTCGCGGACCGGCAAGAGCAGTCCGTCATGCGGGTTGATTCCACCTGGTTCGCCGTGAGTCTTCGAGAGACGCCGTCGGGCATTACCGGGCTCGGCATCTACAAAAGCGACTTGTTCGCCCCAGGCATGCTGCGGCATTGGATCAAAGATTACGCAGCGATTCTGGCCAAGGCTGCAGCTCGTCCTGAGACTTTGCTCGGCCGGCTGACGGAATGAAGTCGGAAATCGATCGCGGAAGCAGATAGCCAAGCGATTTTCCAGCTTGATTATGCTCTCGACATGGTTGAACATTCCAACCGTTGTCGCCGCATTGATACACCATTGATCAGTTCCCGAATTCACTGAGATCAACGGGAGAAAATCATGTGTTTTGCGCCAGAACTCATCAATCTTGAAGAGTTGAGTGCCCCCCAAAAGGCCAAGCTCAAGAGAAAATTGCGGGATTGTAAGCAGCTACTGACGACCCGGCTGAAAGACGTCGACCAGGTCCTCAAGAAGTTAGAGAAGAAGTCGAAAGGTAGGCGTCGCAGGTAGCAAAAAGCTATGGCTACGGCTTGGCGATGCCCTGCCCGTAGCCATAGCTGTGGCCCTACCGAGTGCCGAAAGTCCGCTTTGGATCACGTGTAGACGGCGCCCGGGCAAGGACTTTCTGACGTTTCTGCAGCATTGGTCGGGTGCTGCAGCGGACATTGAGAGGAATAAAATAAAGAGTCTACAGAAAGCCCGACGCGGAGGAGCTACCGCGCCGGGCTTTCCGGGAGTTGGGTGATCTACAAAATCGTAAGCGGCTAGTAAGAAGATGCTTGCTCACTAACGAAAAAGGCTCCGCACATGCCGGAGCCTTTTCCGTTCGGCAATAATGAAGCGACGTGCATCACTCGATCAACCCATGGGCGCTAACTCGTTGACCGCTGCTGCCACGATGTCCGGCGCGGCATGATGTAGCATGTGTCCAACGCCCTTGAGGGAAACCAGTTTCGCACGCGGCAATACGGCCGCGAGCGCGCGGGCATTGATGTCCGGTGAGACCATGGTGTCGCAGTCGCCGGTAATGATAATCGTCGGCGGCCGCAGGCCGGCGTAGCGTGGCACCTGTGCGACAATGAAACCCTTGAGCAGCGCTAGGTCGCGCGCGTTGGCGAAGAATGTCTTCGGGCGCAGCACCAGCGAGATGGCAGCCCGGCGCAGGTAGTCATCAGGCACCGCCTGAGGCTCGAACACACTGCGTGAGACGCGGTCGGCCAGGAAAAAACTTAACGGATAAACAAGCGTGCGTAAAAACAGCGGACCAATGCCCGGTAACGCTGCAAGATTGTTATACCAGCCTGGGTCGGCAGACCAAGGATGGGTAACGGCGGAGAGCAATACGAGGCCGGCGGTGCGGTCAGGAAACGAGAGCGCGTAGGCTGTCGCAAATGCTCCACCCCAGGAATGGCCGACCAGAATCGCGCGCCTGACGCCGAGTTGCTCAAGAGCCTGTGCAACCAGCTCCGCTTGACGTGCAGGCGAGGCATAGGAGTCATCCGCGGGCCGCGAGCTCCATCCGTGGCCGGGCCGGTCGCTCAGGATGACACGATGTGAGGCTGCCAGCCTTTCACCGAGCGCAAGCCGCATGTCTTCCATGTTCCCGCTCGCACCGTGGATCAGGACAACCGCGGGCTCGGCACCGGGCGCATGACGTGCAAGTCCGGTCTCGGCCACGTGTAAACGCACGCCTTCAACCTCGACGAATTGTCCGGCTGGCGGGTGCACGGCCTCGATCCAAGCGACGCCGAACGTGGTCATGGCCACGAGTGCGCCAAACGCAATGACAAGGGCAACAATGGGAACAGTGAAGGACATGCATTCTCAATCCGTTGCCGGCGGACAACGGCCCGAGAATGGCGCGAGTTCCTATCTCACTCGAAACTGCGTCTGGCATTATTGTGAGGATGTAGTGTTCGATTCCCGACACAGGAACCCAAACGAGGGGTGCGGTATTTAATGAAACTGAAATCGTCGGAGGAGGCAGGGCTATGCCAACCGCAAAACGTCTGAGAAAAAACGCAGAGAACTGCGCCGAAATGGCGGATGAGGCCGCCGATGAGGCGAGCCGCCGCCGCTACCAGCGGATGGAGCAAACGTATCTTCGGCTTGCGGAGACGGAAGAGTGGCTAGACGGCCAAGTGAGCCCTTTGTCCGACAAGGCGCAACCAAGTCTGTAAGTTAAAATTTCCGCGCGAAGCATTGCCAATTAGGTGTTGCAAAGATTGTCCCTACATCTCGGCGAGAAAAGCCGCCTGTCTGCCATAAGCCGGGGAAATTACCATCCCTGGACCAACGGCCAAGTTGAGCGGATGAACCGAACGCTCAAGGAGGCCATTGTCCGGCGATACCACTACGAGACCAACCGTCAGCTCGCAGACCACCTGGCTGCCTTCCTTGACGCGTACAACTTTGCCAAGCGGCTAAAGACTCTGAGAGGCCCCACGCCCTATGAACAAGTCTGCAATGCCTGGGCAGACCAGCCGGGCCAATTCAGATACGATCCGAGCCACCTCACTACGGGACTGAACACTTAGTCAGCCTACTGTGCTTTTTCGCGGTTGCGGCGCTTCATGCACTCAGCAAAGTAGTCCTCGTACCTGAGGCTATCATTTTGAAATACCGTGACGACGATTGGAGTCTCATCACGGAACGATGTCTGGGCCGGGCTAACTTGACGAAAGTCCGCGATGTATCGCTTTGTCGCGTAGTCGTGGCATGCGACCAGTTGGGGCGACACCTCTTTGGCCGGCGCGGTCGATGACACGGCCAGGGCAGACAGCATCGCAACAGCGAAAAGGCGCGCAGACACTGAATCATCCCCCCGGATTCCAGCCGGCGGCATATTCGCTCAAATTGTTAAAGTTCGCCATACGGACGATGAGCGGGGCAGCATTCCAATTGTTCTTAACATGATTTTTTACTGTCAGAGTGCCATTGACAGGATCATATTCCTTGGGTATATAGTCCTCACCCTGCTCGACGAGGGGCGTCAACCGGTGACGCCAGTTGATGGAGCAGGGGGCGGCGCCCGCGGGTCCGGCCTCGTCAGCCGAACTCCCGGGGGGCTTTCGGGACCCCGCCCTACCGGCACCACGACCGGTGCGCAGGGAGCCTGCTGGACGGCCCCGATCGAAAGGTCAGGGCTCGCAAGCGCGGCCCGAGGTCAGTGCGGACAAGCGTAACGCCCCGCACGAAATCGCCGCAAGTGAGCCGGAGGTGGACAAGCCTCCGGTGGCGCGCCAGGTGGCGCCACGCTCTCCGATGAGAGCGTGCACTGATATGAGACAAAGGCAGCGCTGCTTGGCGCGCCACTCCCCTCGGAGAGAGGGACAAATGTGAGGGCCCCGCGAAGAGCGCGAGGGCCGTGACGATCAAGCATGTCTGGAAGGCAAGGAGGCGCGACGTGGCGCAACACACACTGTCATTCCGGGGCGCGAGTGAAACGAGCGAACCCGGAATCCATAACTACCGCCGGGAGTATGGATTCCGGGTCCAGCGCTTCGCGCTGTCCCGGAATGACGGCGGAGAGAACGGTCGCGCGGCGCTACGCCCCCAACCCGCCCCTCTCCTCGATGAACTTCGCGATATCCGCAACGCCATCGCCGTTGCGCAGATTGGTCATCACGAACGGCCTTGGCCCCCGCATCTTTTTCGCGTCGCGCTGCATCACCTCAAGCGAGGCACCGACGTGCGGCGCGAGATCGACCTTGTTGATGACGAGCAGGTCGGAGCGCGTGATGCCGGGGCCGCCTTTCGACGGAATCTTGTCGCCGGCCGCGACGTCGATCACGTAGATGGTGAGATCGGCGAGTTCCGGCGAGAACGTCGCGGCCAGATTGTCGCCGCCGGATTCGATCAGCACCAGATCGAGGTCGGGAAATTTCTTCCGCATGTCGGCGACCGCGGCGAGGTTGATCGAGGCGTCCTCGCGGATCGCGGTGTGCGGGCAGCCGCCAGTCTCGACTCCGGCGATGCGTTCGGGCGCCAGCGCCCCGGAACGCACCAGGTATTCGGCGTCCCACTTGGTGTAGATGTCGTTGGTGATGGCCGCGATCTCGAAGCGGTCGCGCAGGCGCTTGCACAGCGCGTCCATCAGCGCGGTCTTGCCGGAGCCGACCGGTCCGCCGACGCCGACGCGCAAGGGGCCGCGATGCGATGCGCTCATGTGCGGAACAGCCTCGTGTATTGCGTCTCGTGCTTCATACTGGCGATGTCGGCGCGGAACGCAGCGCCGCCGACGTCGTCGAGCTTGGTCGCGAGCGCGCGCTGCGCGGTGGCGGACGCAACCGGCTCGAGCGCGGCAAGCAAGCGCTGGCCTTCCGTTTGCCCCAGCGGGATGAGCCGCACGCCAGCCGAGATCAGATTGGCGGTGACGGCATGAAGATAGGCGTTGAGCGCCGCTTCGAGTGCAATGCCGTGTCCGGCGGACGCGACGCCGACCGCGACGGGATAGGCGATTGGCCCGTCCCAGATTTCGGCAAGACGGTCGAGCGCAGCGCACGGCCACGCGGCGCGCGTCGCCTCGACAAAGGCGCGCCCCTGCGCGGTAGTTTCGAGATGGCGCTCCTTGGACGGCGCGAACGCGGCGGCCAGCTCGGCGACATCGTGCAGCGCCTTTTTATTGTTGCCAGCAATGGCGCGATGCGCGTGAACGAGGAACACGGCGTCGCAGAACGTCCCGCCCTCGCCGATGATCACGGCGAGCCAGCGCCGCAGGCTCTCGGCGTCCTTGATGTCGCCGGCCTCAATCGCCCATTCGAGCCCGCTGGAATAGGAGAACGCGCCGACGGGATAAGCCGGCGACAGCCAGGCCATCAGGCGGTAGAGGGCGGACGAAGCGGCATCGGAATTTTTGCTTCCGCTTGCGCCACTCTTTCTTCTCCCTCTCCCCGCTTTAGCGGGAAGAGGGTCGGAGTGAGGGGCAAGCTCCGAAATCGGTGCTTGACGAGTTTCCCCCTCACCCGACCTCGCTTTGCTCGGTCGACCCCCGATCAAGTCGGGGGCAGGCTCTCTCCCCGCACGCGAGGAGAGATGACGCTTGGCGACCGCCTTACTCAACAACGGCATCGTGCGGCGCTTAGCCATGATCGCGCTCGTGATCGTAGTGATGATCGTGATCATGTTCGTGGTCATGGCCGTGATCGTGCGAATGCGCCGGCGCAGTGCCTTCGGGATCGAACGGCGCCTCGATCAACGTCACAGCCGCGCCGAGCCCCGCCGCCATCTCCTCAAGAACATGATCGCGCCGGATGCGCAGCTTGCCATCGGCAATCTGCACGTCGGTGTGGCGGTTGCCGAGATGCCAGGCGAGCTGCACCAGCGCGAGCGGCGTGCGCGCCGCGATCTCGGCGAGCGGCTCAGGCTGGCTGGCGATCATGACGATCGAGCCGTCATCCAGCACGATGCCGTCGCCGTTGCGCAACGCGACCGGTTCGTCGAGGTCGAGCAGGAACGGGCCCTTCTCGCCGGTCAGCACGATGCGGCGGCGATGCCGCTCGCCGGAATCCAGCAGCACCCGGTCCACCGCCATCGCGGGGTTCCAGTTGCCGGCGCGGCAGATCGCCCAGCCGCGCTTCACAGAAGCCTCGCGGCCGTGGCAGACAGGTACGCGAAATTGGAATTGAAGGAGACGACCATGCCGCAGCCTACCACGCCCAAGGCCAAATACTCAGCCGCCGGCGAGGGCAACGTCTACGCGCGCGCCAACACCGCGACCTGCAAGGTCACCGCGGCCGACACCGACGGCACCTACGAGATTTTCGACGAGATCTGCAAGCCCGGCTTCGAGTCGCGGCTGCACATGCACGTGAAGTCGTTCCAGGTCTGCTACGTGGTCGACGGCTCGGGCGAATTCCAGCTCGGCGACGAGGTGTTCCACGCCAAGAAGGGCGCCTGCGTCAACATCCCGCCCGGCACGCCGCACAAGGTCGGCTCCAAGGAAGGCATGCGCATGCTGATGGTGTACTCGCGCCCCGGCCTCGAGGGCATGATGGCGGCGATGAAGGCGCTTTCGCCGGAGCAGCTCAAGGATGGCGCGCTGACGTCGAAAATCCTCGCGGACCACGACACCGTCGTGCTGGGCGAAGGCTCGGGCAGCAAGGGCTCGGGGAGCGTGTTGGGTTGACACGATATGTCACTAGTCTTTCGCAAGTTCCGCACCGGAAACCATTATTCCGACCGTAAACACGGCACACAGAATCCACTTAGCCGCCTGAAACCATCTTACCAATTGGTCAGTCCCTCCCGTGCCCTCTCGCCTCGTCCACAGCCAGCCTACAAATATGTTTACTGGCACGATCAGAACATTGTACGCGACGAGAATTGCAACTCCCCACCAAAATCCGTGGACTTGCCAAGCAAACCCACCGGCAACTGCGCCAAAAACGCCTGCGGTAGTCAAATCCGTTCTTTGCGATGTCATTCAGAAAATTTAAAACAAAAAATACCTTTGCGCCATCGGCAGCACTTCGGCCGGTGCACAGGTGAGCAGCTCGCCGTCAGCCCGCACCTCATACGTCTCCGCGTCGATCTCGATATTCGGCGTCGCGCCGTTGTGGATCATGTTCTTTTTTCCGATGTCGCGCGTGTGCTCGACCGCGACCAGCGTTTTCTCCACCCCGAGCCTGTCGCCGAGCTTCGCCTTCACCGCGGCCTTGGAGACGAACACCAGCGACGACGCGGTCAGCGCCTTGCCGAACGCGCCGAACATCGGCCGATAGTGCACCGGCTGCGGCGTCGGGATCGAAGCGTTGGGATCGCCCATCGGCGCGGCGACGATGCTGCCGCCCTTGATGATGCAGTCCGGCTTGACGCCGAAGAACGCCGGCGACCACAGCACCAGATCGGCGAGCTTGCCCTTCTCCACCGAGCCGATGTGCTTCGACACGCCGTGCGCGATCGCCGGATTGATGGTGTATTTGGCGACGTAGCGCCGCGCGCGCATGTTGTCGTTGTCACCCTTTTCCTCTTTCAGGCGTCCGCGCTGCTTCTTCATCTTGTCGGCGGTCTGCCAGGTGCGGATGATGACCTCGCCGAGCCGGCCCATCGCCTGGCTGTCCGACGACATCATCGACAGAGCGCCGAGGTCGTGCAGGATGTCCTCGGCCGCGATGGTTTCCTTGCGGATGCGGCTCTCGGCGAACGCCAGGTCCTCCGCGATCGACGGGTCGAGGTGATGACACACCATCAGCATGTCGAGATGCTCGTCAATGGTGTTGCGGGTGAACGGCCGGGTCGGATTGGTCGACGACGGCAGCACGTTCTTCAGTCCCGCGACCTTCATGATGTCGGGCGCGTGCCCGCCGCCGGCGCCTTCGGTGTGGAAGGCGTGGATGGTACGGCCCTTGAAAGCCTTGATGGTATCCTCGACAAAGCCGCTTTCGTTCAGCGTGTCGGTGTGGATCATCACCTGCACGTCGTAGTCGTCGGCGACCGAGAGGCAGCAGTCGATCGCGGCCGGCGTGGTGCCCCAGTCCTCGTGCAGCTTGAGCGCGCAGGCGCCGCCCTTGACCATTTCCTCGAGCGCCGCGGGCAGCGACGCGTTGCCCTTGCCCGCAAAGCCGAGATTGACCGGAAACGCATCCGCCGCCTGGATCATGCGGCCGAGATGCCACGGTCCCGGCGTGCAGGTGGTTGCGAACGTGCCATGCGCCGGACCGGTACCGCCGCCGAGCAGCGACGTGACGCCCGACATGAGCGCATCATCGACCTGCTGCGGACAGATGAAATGGATGTGTGTGTCGAAGCCGCCGGCGGTGAGGATTTTTCCTTCGCCCGCGATGATCTCGGTGCCCGGCCCGATGACGATGGTGACGCCCGGCTGAATGTCCGGATTGCCGGCCTTGCCGATCGCGGCGATGCGGCCCTCCTTCAAGCCGACGTCGGCCTTCACGATGCCCCAGTGATCGAGGATCAGCGCGTTGGTGATGACTGTGTCGGCTGCGCCTTTCTTGTTGGTGACCTGGCTCTGGCCCATCCCATCGCGGATCACCTTGCCGCCGCCAAATTTCACCTCCTCGCCGTAGGTGGTGAAATCCTTTTCGACCTCGATGATGAGATCGGTGTCGGCCAGCCGCACCCGATCGCCGGTGGTCGGCCCAAACATGTCTGCATAAATCGAGCGCTTTATTTTGACGGGCATGATTTTTCTCGCGATATCTCAGATGGCTACGGGACCAATCCCCAGAATTATCAACACACGCGGGCGAACCGCTTTGACTCGCGCTTTAACTTGCTTCGCTTCGCCGCCGCGCTATCCTCTTTCCCAGATGCTCACGTTCGGTTCGCCGAGTGTGAGGGTCGCCAAGACCAGACCGGTCTGGGTGCTGAGGCCGCTACCAGCGTCGCACCATGTGATCGATTTGATCTCGGTTTTCAGCTGCGGGTAGCAGCGCTGGAAACGTGACGGGCGGGCGCAAGCTCGCCCGTCATGATTTTTGGGCCTACCCCTTGAGCTTCCCCATCACATCGCCCCTGAATCCATAGATCGAGCGCGAGCCCGCAAGCGCGACCAGCGTCACGTCGCGGGTCTGCCCGGGTTCGAAGCGCACCGCGGTGCCGGCCGCGATATCGAGCCGCATGCCGCGCGACTTCTTGCGATCGAACTTCAGCGCCGGGTTGGCCTCAAAGAAATGATAGTGCGAGCCGACCTGAATCGGGCGATCTCCCGTGTTGGCCACCGTCAGCGTTACGGTCTTGCGGCCCTTGTTGAGCTCGATCTCGCCGTCCTTGATGAAAAGCTCGCCCGGGATCATTGGCTCACCTGATCGGCTCGTGGACGGTCACCAGCTTGGTGCCGTCGGGAAAGGTGGCCTCGACCTGGATGTCATGGATCATCTCAGAAATCCCATCCATCACCTGCACGCGGGTGATGACATGCGCGCCCGCTTCCATGAGCTGCGCCACTGTCTTGCCGTCGCGCGCGCCCTCCAGGATGAAGTCGGTGATCAGCGCCACGGCCTCGGGATGATTGAGCTTGACGCCGCGTTCCAGCCTGCGGCGGGCCACCATCGCAGCCATGGCGATGAGGAGCTTGTCCTTTTCCCGCGGAGTGAGATTCATCGTCGCCTCAGTTGAGCCAGAGCCGTGGCAAATCGCCGCCAAGCGCAATCAGCACCGCAACCAAGTCGCCGCGCAACGCCGCACCATCCTTGGCGCAGAGCCGCGCCACCGCAAGCCCGTTCCAGGCGGATATGCCGACTTCTCCAGAAAAACTCGAGCCGCGCACGCGCTCGACCGCTGCTTCGTCGATCGGCGAAGCGAGCACGGTCGCAATGGTGGCGCTACCGTTTGCGACGGCGGATTCGCCAAGTCTGTCCGCAATCGGCCCATCAAGGCGCGCGGTCTCGGCAAAGACAAGTCTGCCATCACGGCGCAGCCGCCAATGGTCGGTCAGCAGGCCTTGCCTCACAATCTCACCCATCGCGGAGCGGCCGAACACGATGGCCTCGGCCATCAGCAGCGAAGCATCGCCGAACAGATCGACTTCGATACGGCGGCGCAGGCTGGCGCGATCGAACAGGATGGCTTCCTGCGGCAACCAGCGAAGCTGCGCGCCTGGCTCAACGCGAAGCCTCACGGCAACATCGGCGGGCGGGCCGAGCGACCGATAGACCTTCTCCGCCGCCGCCGTGGTGACGGAAAGCCGGGAGCCGTTCCCGACCGAGATATCGACCCGGTGACGGTCACCGCCCGCGATCCCTCCAGCGGTGTTGACGATCATCGCCTCGAGGCTTGGACTATCCGGCCCCGGAAACCGCACACGCAGCGGGCCATCCTCGCCGACGCGGACGCGCCGCGTCACGCCGCCCTGCGCGCCGACTACAAGCGCGATATGTCCGGCGGCGCGGTTGGCAGCGAATATCCTGTTCAACGCGGACGCAGCCGGCACACGATACTCCTAGATCGCAAGCGCCCGTTTCAGAGCCGCATCGTCGAGATGGGCGCGATCGGAAGAATAGACGATCGCGCCACGATCCATCACCGTGAAATGATCGCCCAGTTCGCTGGCAAAATCGAGATACTGCTCGACCAGAACGATCGCCATCTGCTTGAGCGAGCGCAAATAGGATATGGCGCGGCCAATATCCTTGATGATCGACGGCTGAATGCCTTCGGTCGGCTCATCCAACAGCAGAAGCCGCGGCCTCATCACCAGGGCACGCCCGATCGCGAGTTGCTGCTGCTGACCGCCGGAAAGATCGCCGCCGCGCCGCCTCAGCATGTCGTGCAATACCGGAAACAGCGAAAACACATCGTTGGGGATGACGCGATGGTCGCGCGGCAGCGGCGCAAAGCCGGACTTGAGGTTTTCCTCAACTGTCAATAGCGGAAAGATTTCGCGGCCTTGCGGCACATAGGCGATGCCACGGCGGGCACGCTCATAGGGCTTGAGCCTGGTCGCGTCCTGATCCTCCCAGATGATGGAGCCGGCGCTCACAGGCTGCTGTCCCGCCAAGGCGTCGAGCAAACTGGTCTTGCCGACACCGTTGCGACCGAGCACGCAGGTCACCTCGCCGATCCTGGCCTGCAGCGATACGCCGCGCAACGCTTGCGCGGCGCCGTAGTGCAGATCGATGGCTTGCACGTCCAGCATTGCTATCGCCCCAAATACACTTCGATCACGCGCTCGTTCGCCGACACCTGGTCGATGGTTCCTTCGGCGATCGCGGTGCCTTCATGCAGGCACGTCACCTTGACCCCCAGTTCGCGGACGAACGTCATGTCGTGCTCAACGACGACGATGGTCTTATCGCGGTTGATTTCCTTGAGAAGTTCTGCGGTCTGCTGCGTCTCGACATCGGTCATGCCGGCGACCGGCTCGTCGACCAGCAGGAGCTTGGGCTCCTGAGCCAGCAGCATGCCGATCTCGAGCCACTGCTTTTGGCCATGGGCGAGGCTGCCGGCCGGCCGTTTGCGCATCGCGCTGAGCCGGATGGTTTCGAGAATGTCGGCGACGCGCCGCATTTCATCGTTGGTTTCATGCCACCGCAGCGTGGCACGGGGCCTGCGATCGTTCTTGAGCGCAAGCAAGAGATTGTCCTCAACGGTATGCATCTCGAACACCGTCGGCTTCTGGAATTTGCGGCCGATGCCGAGCGTCGCGATCTGCGTTTCGTCGAGCTTGGTCAGGTCGTGACTACCCTCAAAGAAGACATCTCCGTTGTCGGGGCGTGTCTTGCCTGTGACGATGTCCATCATCGTGGTTTTGCCCGCACCATTCGGGCCGATGATGGCGCGCATCTCGCCAGGCTCGACCGCCAGCGACAGATTGTTGATAGCGCGAAAGCCGTCGAACGACACGTTAACGCCGTTGAGATAAAGCAGAGCCGTGGTGGTTCGCGCATCCATGCCCTACTCCGCCGGCCTTGCAGCAGCCGCTGTCGAGGGCGAAGTTTCTCGCGCAGCGTCTGTTTTCGCCCGCTGCTGCAAGCGCCAATGTCGCCACGTGCCGACGATGCCGCGTGGCAGCAGCAAAGTTACCAGGATGAACAGACCGCCCAGCACGAACAGCCAGTAGGGCGCCAGCATGCCGCTGGTGAAGGTGGTCTTTCCATAGTTCACCAGGATCGCACCGATCACTGCACCCGTCAGCGTGCCGCGACCACCAACCGCGACCCAGATCACGGCTTCAATGGAATTAGCCGGCGAAAATTCGCTCGGATTGATGATGCCCACCTGCGGCACGTAGAGCGCGCCGGCGACGCCGGCCATGCAGGCCGACAAGGTGAACACAAACAGCTTGTAGGATTCCGCACGGTAGCCGAGAAACCGGGTGCGCGCTTCCGCATCGCGCACCGCGATCAGCACCTTGCCAAATTTCGAGGTCACCAACGCCCGGCAGATCAGGAATCCGAGCGCCAGCGCCAGGCACGAAATGAAGAACAGCGCCGCCCGGGTGCCCTGCGCCTGCACGTTGAAGCCGAGGATATCCTTGAAGTCGGTGAGACCATTGTTGCCACCGAACCCGAAATTGTTACGAAAAAATCCGAGCATCAATGCATAGGTCAGCGCCTGGGTGATGATCGAGAGATAGACGCCCGTGACGCGGCTACGGAACGCGAACCAGCCAAAAACGAAGGCGAGCGCGCCGGGCACCAGCAGGATCATTAGCATCGCATAGGGGAAATGCTGGAAGCCATACCAGTAGACTGGGAGTTCGGGCCAATTCAGGAACACCATGAAGTCCGGCAGTTCCGGATGCGCATAGACGCCACGCGTGCCGATTTGCCGCATCAGGTACATGCCCATGGCATAGCCGCCGAGCGCGAAGAACGCGCCGTGGCCCAGCGAAAGGATGCCGCAATAACCCCAGATCAGATCGATAGAGAGGGCGAGCAGCGCGTAGCAGAGATATTTGCCGAACAGCGCGACCAGATAGGTCGGCACATGCAGTGCGGATGACGGCGGGAACGCCAGATTGAGGACGGGCACCAGCACCGCGATCGCCGCGAGCACGCCCAGGAAAATCAGCGCGCCACGGTCGAGCATGCGGATCAGCGGGTGACGACCGGTCATCATGCTTCGACCGCCCTGCCCTTCAGCGCGAACAAACCGCGCGGCCGTTTCTGGATGAACAGGATGATGATGACCAGGATCGCGATCTTGGCGAGCACCGCGCCGGCGTATGGTTCAAGGAACTTGTTGGCGATGCCAAGCGTAAAGGCACCAACCAAAGTACCCCAAAGATTGCCGACGCCCCCGAACACCACGACCATGAAGCTGTCGATAATGTAGCCTTGCCCCAAGTTGGGGCTGACGTTGTCGATCTGCGACAGGGCAACGCCGGCGATTCCCGCGATGCCGGAACCCAGACCGAAGGTCAGCGCATCGACGCGGGCGGTGCGGATGCCCATTGACGCTGCCATGGAGCGATTCTGCGTCACCGCGCGCATCTCGAGACCGAGCCGCGTGAAGCGCAGAACTCCGAGCAACGCCACAAATACCGCGAGCGTAAAGACAACAATCCAGAGCCGGTTGTAGGTGATGGTGATGTGCCCGATTTCGAAGGCGCCGCTCATCCAGGACGGATTGCCGACCTCCTTGTTGGTCGGGCCGAATGCCGTGCGCACTGCCTGTTGCAGGACGAGCGATAGCCCCCAGGTGGCGAGCAGGGTTTCCAGCGGACGACCATAAAGGAAGCGAATGATGCCCTGCTCGATGAGGATGCCGACAAATCCGGTAAAGAGAAACGCGAGAGGCACGGCCATGAACAGCGAGTAGTCGAACAATGCCGGATTATGCTGCCGGATCAGTTCCTGAACGGCGAACGTGACATAGGCGCCGAGCATGACCATCTCGCCGTGCGCCATGTTGATCACTCCCATCACACCGAAAGTGATGGCAAGCCCGATCGCGGCTAACAGCAGTACCGAGCCGAGGGAAATGCCGTACCAGGCATTCTGAACCGCCTCCCAGACCACAAGTTGGCTTTGCATTCCCGTGATAGCGTCACGCGCAGCGACGGAGACGGCGTCCGGCACCAACGTCGGCAGGCCGGACAGCGCAGCAACCGCGTCCTGTCCGCTGCGTGCCTTGATCGTCGCGATGGCGGCGAGTCGATCCGCTTCGCTCGCGTCGTCGGAATGCAGCACCACGGCGGCCCGCGCCTCGGCGAGCCCCCGCTTGACGCGCTCATCCGTCTCTTTGGCAAGCGCCGCATCGAGCACCGGTAGCGCCGCAGCTTCGCGTGATTTGAACACCGCCTGCGCGGCGGCAAAACGTTTCGTTGGATCCGGCGCCAGGAGTGTCAAGCCGCCGAGCGCGGCGTCGATCGCGCGGCGCAGACGGTTGTTGAGCCGGACCGTTTCGAGACTTGCCGGCTCGCTTGCAACCGGCTGGCCCGTGGCACCGTCGAACAGTTTTCCGGCGGCGTCCTTGTAATAAACCGCCTTGGGCTCCGTGGTGTAGAGCAGCCGGCCGGCCTGCAGCGCCTCGATGATCGTGGCAGCGTGTGGATCGCCAGTCGCCGCGACTTCCGTGATGCCTTCGGCGGTCTCGCTGAAATCGTCCGTCGTAAAGCGCGCCAGCGCGTCCCTGAGATCGGCCGCATGAGCGGCTGTTCCGGAAAGGATGACGATGAGCGCGAACAGCAGCGCGACGAGGCGCTCTCGCATGGTTGGCATCGTAGCGATGTCCCGGCAGGGATGTATGAGAGGCGGCGACTGCTCGCCGCCTCTCGGTTTGAAGCTTACGCCAATCGGTGGATGGGCGTCGTCATGCCCCGCCGCATTTGTTGGTCTTGGTGTTGAAGTTTCCACACTTCTTGGTGACCCAATCGCCGATTAGGTCCTTGGAGCCGTCGAGGTGCTTGGACCAAGCATCGCCCGGCACGAGATTCGGCGTCTTCCACACCACGTCGAACTGACCATCGCCACGCACTTCGCCGATGAACACCGGCTTGGTGATGTGGTGGTTCGGAAGCATCTTGGAGACGCCGCCAGTCAGGTTAGGCGCTTCGGTCCCCGGCAGCGCGGCGATGACCTTGTCCGGATCGGTGGACTTGGCCTTCTCGACCGCCTTGACCCACATGGCGAAGCCGATCACGTGGGCTTCCATCGGGTCGTTGGTGACGCGCTTCGGATTCTTGGTGAAGGCTTGCCACTTCTTGATGAACTCGGCGTTCCCCGAGTTTTTGATCGACTGGAAGTAATTCCAGGCCGCCATGTGGCCGACCAGCGGCTTGGTGTCGATGCCGGCGAGCTCTTCTTCGCCGACCGAGAACGCCACCGACGGGATGTCCTTGGCCTTGATGCCCTGGTTGCCGAGCTCCTTGTAGAACGGAACGTTGGCATCACCGTTGATGGTGGAGACGATCGCGGTCTTCCTGCCGGCTGAGCCGAACTTCTTGATGTCGGCGACGATGGTCTGCCAGTCGCTATGACCGAATGGCGTGTAGTTGATCATGATATCCGCATCCTTGACGCCCTTCGACTTGAGATAGGCCTCAAGGATCTTGTTGGTCGTGCGCGGATAGACGTAGTCGGTGCCCGCGAGCACCCAGCGCTGCACTTTCTCTTCCTTCGCCAGATAGTCGACCGCCGGGATCGCCTGCTGGTTCGGCGCGGCACCCGTGTAGAACACGTTGCGCTCGCTCTCTTCGCCTTCGTATTGCACCGGATAAAACAGGATCGAGTTCAACTCCTTGAACACCGGGAGCACGGATTTGCGCGACACCGAGGTCCAGCAGCCGAACACCACGGAAACCTTCTCCTTGGTGATCAGTTCGCGGGCCTTTTCGGCGAACAGCGGCCAATTCGAAGCGGGGTCTACCACCACTGCTTCGAGCTTCTTTCCGAGTACTCCGCCCTTCTTGTTCTGCTCGTCGATCAGGAACAGCATGGTGTCCTTCAGCGTGGTTTCGCTGATCGCCATGGTTCCGGACAGCGAATGCAGAATCCCGATCTTGATCGTCTCCTGCGCCTGCACGGACGGAATTCCCATTGAAATTCCAAGGCTTACGCCTGCGGCCAAAAGCCAGCGGCGGCTATGAATGGAGTGGAGCATCGCGATAATCCCTCTGCGTTGACGTGCGCAGCCCAGCCTTTTTGGCCCCGCGCAGGCACTTGATCGCAAGCCACATGCCAACCACAGACTGTTGTTTTCGCTAGCTTTTTCATAGCTGCCTAAGCCGTAGGCATAGCAGCATGATTAAGAAACAGGCGCTTGCCTAATTTGAATTCACCCGCGAAAGCCCAGACGCCGCCTCACTTTTCGCGGTCCTCATCCGCTACAACCAGCCGGAACAACGCACCTCAGGGGTCTGAGCTTGTCCTTCCTCCGGCTTATTCCGGTCTTGTTCGCGCTCGCCGCTTATTCCTTCGCGGCGGCCGCGCAGCCCGCCGACCAGCAGGGCGTGCTGCGCCTCCTGCCGGCCGACTCCGTCACCGAGAAATCGATCACGCTGCCCGACAAGCGCACGCTTCCCTACGCCGCGACCGCCGGCACGCTTTCACTCTACGACCAGACCGGCGAAAAGATCGGCTCCGTCTTCTACACCGCCTATGTCGCGAAGGGCGCCGACCGCGCGACGCGCCCGGTCACCTTCGCGTTCAACGGCGGGCCGGGCGCCGCGTCCGCGTATCTGCATCTCGGCCTCGCCGGTCCGCGCATCGTCGAGTTCGGCCCGCAGGGCAACGACGGCGCCGCCGCGAAGCTCGTCGACAACCCGGACACCTGGCTCGCCTTCACCGATCTCGTCTTCATCGACCCGCTCGCCACCGGCTGGAGCCGCACCATCAAGCCGGAGGCCGCCAACGCCTATTTCAACGTGCGCCGCGACGCCGAGATGATCGCCAAGGTGATCGCGCTCTATGCCGCCAACAACAGCCGCACCGCCTCGCCGAAATACCTGCTCGGCGAAAGCTACGGCGGCTTCCGCGCCGCCAAGGTGGCGCGCGCGATGCAGATCGAACAGGGCCTGCCCGCGACCGGCATCGTGATGGTGTCGCCGATGCTCGACACCGCGCTGCAATGGGCAGGCGCGTCGAACCCGTTCGGCGCCGCGCTGCACTTTCCCTCGCTCGCCGCGGCCGAGCTCGATCGCACCAGACGCTACACGCCCGAGAAGATGGCGGAGATCGAGCGCTTCGCGCTCAACGACTATCTGCCGACACTCGCCGGCCCGCCACCTGTGGGCGAACGCGCCATGCAATTCTACGGCACGCTCGCGACGATGACCGGACTTCCCATCGAAGCGGTGGAGAAATCGCGCGGCTATGTGCGCGCGCCCTATCTCGCCCAGCTTCGCGCCAAGGGCCAGGTGGCGAGCAGCTACGACGGCGCCTTCCTGATGCCGGACCCGTTTCCGGAAAGCGAGTCGAAACGCGGCGGCGACCCGGTGCTCGACGGCTTCACACGCGCGCTGTCCGGCGCCTTCGTCGGCTACGCGCGCGACGAGCTCGGCTTCAAGACCGAGATGACCTATGTGCTGCTCGCCGACACCGCCGGCAAATGGGAATGGGGCGACCGGCGCAACCCGCCCGGCGTGTCCGACGACATCCGCACGCTGCTCGCGTTCGACCCGTCGTTCCGCATGTTGGTGGCACACGGCCGCAGCGACCTCGTCACGCCGCACGGCGTGACGCGCTATGTGCTCGACAACATTCCGCCGATCGGCGGCGCCGGCCGCGTGCAGCTCAAGCTGCATCGCGGCGGACACATGTTTTATTTCGATGCGGAGGCGAGGAAAGCGTTTACGCGGGAAGCGGGTGAGTTTTATGGCCGGGGGATGTGACGCTTTGGCGGGCACTCCGTAGTAAGGGTTGGATTAGTCTAATATCTCCGGATAGTGGCCTGCACCCGGTTCCGAAGACACCGAGTTAGGTATTTTCATGGGACCGGAGGTGCGTCATGGAGCGACGGAAGTTCGCGCGAGAGTTCAAGCTTGAAGCTGTGCGCCTGATCAAGGACCGAGGCGTTTCCTATGTGCAGACATCGCAAGACCTGGGCGTGTATACTTCGCAGCTGCGCGATTAGGTGAAGAAGCTGGCGGAAGGCCGTAAGGTATGGCGCCTAAACCGCGATGGGGATTTCAACCAGCGAGTAGCTTGTGCTGCGGCCGCCTGCGGCGTCCTTGACCAGCACACCGCGCTCCACAAGGTCGTCGATGTCGCGCAGCGCGGTGTCCTGAGAACATTTTTCAAGCACGGCCCATTTCGACGAAGTCAGCTTTCCTTCAAAACCATCCAGCAGCCTGTTGAGCACATCGCGCTGGCGATCGTTGAACTGCGCCGCGGCGTGAGATTCCCAGAACCGCGCTTTTTTCAACACGTCCGCAAGGATGCGCTCGGCGCCGTCAAAGGCGCGATCAAGGCATCCCAGAAACCATTGCAGCCAGGCCGTGATATCGAGCGAGTTTTTCTGGGTGGCTTCAAGGATGTCGTAGTAGCCGTTCCGCTCCTGCCGGATTTGCGCCGACATGCTGTAGAAGCGTTGCGAACTTGCTTCGGAACGCGCAAGCGCCATGTCCGCCACGGCGCGCGCCATGCGCCCGTTGCCATCGTCAAAGGGATGGATGGTGACAAACCAGAGGTGGGCGATCGCAGCTTTCAGTACGGGATCGATGTCCGGCGCCGCGTTAAACCAGTTCAGAAAGCCGACCATTTCGTCGGGCAACTTTTTCGCGGCAGGCGCTTCGTAGTGGACGCGCTCGCGGCCAACCGGTCCTGAAACAACCTGCATCGCCCCCGATTTGTCATCGCGCCAGGCTCCGACCACGATCTTTGTCATGCCGCTGCGTCCCGTTGGAAACAGGGCGGCATGCCAGCCGAACAGACGATCGTCGGTCAGCGGTTTGTCGTAGTTCTGCGTGGCGTCCAGCATCATCTCGACGACGCCTTCCACATTGCGTTCGGCAGGCGTCAACGCTCCGATATCCATGCCCAGCCGCCGCGCGATTGACGAACGGACCTGATCCTTATCCAGGATCTCGCCTTCGATTTCGCTGGACTTGATGACTTCTTCAGTAAGCGTGTTGAGGACAGCCTCGCGGCGCAAGGCGAATCCCAACCCCTGCATACGGCCAATAAGCCGGCCCTGACGGTGCCTGACCGCAGCCAGTTGTTGTGCAAGGGCATTGTGGTCCCACGTAAAGGCAGGCCAGTTTTTCAACTGATGGATGTATTCGGGCATTCACCGCACCTTATGCGGTGAATATAGGACCCTATTTACCGCGCGAGCAAGGATAATCTACGCAACTAATGCGGAGATTATGGCAGCCAATCTCCGCAAACCGCCTGTAGCGATCCGGCAACCCGCCTTTTTGTGACCCCGCATCGCCCAGCCCCCGCAGGCACCCACTCACGGTTTTCCTTCCTCCTGTTCCCTTCCCTGGCCCCGGCCATCCCCGCCCGGGACTTTTTCTTTGAAACCATTGAGAAGAAGGAAGGCCGGAAAATGCCTCACCCCACCTCCGTGAACATCGCCACGCCGCACGGCGCACATTGGAACACGCGAAGCCCGTCCGACGCGGCGGGCGTCACGGCGCGAACCAGCATCATCGGCGCAAGGCACGCCGGGCAAGAGGGCGCGCGATGCACTTCGGATGCCGTGGCTGGAGCGAACATTTCCGCCTCCTCGCGCCGTCTCCCTTGCCGCCGGAGTTTGATTCAGCTGCGCTGAATCAAACTCGTCGCCTACTTTCTTGTTTGAGCATGATCTTTTCCGACCTGCCTTCGCCCGCCGAAGCATGAAGCCAAAATGACAGCCCGTGCCAAGGCTTCGCGCCGGCGGGAAACCGGTTCCACCCGGATCAAGTCCGGGGGCAGGCTTTTCGGGATCATGCTCTCAAGCGCGGCCGCCCGTTACCGGGCCGGCACAGGCGCCAGGGCCACGCCCATGTCCCTGTTGAAATCCGCGACGGCGCCGGTGAGCCGCTCCAGCGCCTGCGCATGGTCGGCCTCCATCTTGACGGCCGACGCGCCGCCGGCCGCCCAGCCCGCACGCTTCGCATCGACGTCGTCGGCGAGCCGGACCAGTTCGGTGAGGCCCTTGCGGCACTCCGGCGGCTGCGCAGACGAGATGCACCCGGTCATCACGCCGCGATAGTTGCCGGCTATGTTCAGCCGCGGCTGTGCGAGCGCCGGCGCCGCGAGAGCAAGCGCCAGCACGACGGCAATGCTATGGAGCGCAAGCGATCTTTTCATGGCGTTTTTCATGGCGTTTTTCCTGGCGCTTTTCATGGCGGGCCGCCTTTCGTTTTGTGGGCATGCGCGACGCTCCATGAGCAGCGTCTCAACGAAGCGGCATTTCGAGCATTGATAGGTCCGCTCGTCGGAGCCGGGCGTGTGCGGGCGGATGCGCGCCACCATCATCTGCGCGCCGCACTGCGGGCACGGCGGCCGCTCGATCAGGACGGGCTGTACGGATGCTTGCTGCGACACCGGCGCCTCCTGCTTGGCAGGCGGGAGCACAAGTGTCTCTCAGCCACCGGCGCCCAGGACTGTGATCAGAATCGCGATCGGCCGGTGATCACCCACCATCTGCCTTTTCGCGGCGGAAGTCGAGGCGCAAGCAGAACTTGCGGCAATCGGGCGCGTCAGGCGGAGCGCGCCTCGCGGAACGACACCAGGCGGCGCCGAGCCTCGTCCCACAGCACCAGCCGCACGCTGCGCAGGCTCTGCGCCATCGTCAGGCGGTTCATGCCGGACAGGTCGGGATGGTCGCGCAGCACACGCGGCAGGCGGTAATACGGAATGCCGCTGCACAGGTGGTGCACGTGGTGCACGCCGATGTTGGCGGTGAACCAGCGCAGCACGCCGGGGAGCACATAGTGCGAGCTGCCTAGCAGCGCGGCCTCGTGCCGGCTCCACTCCTCGCCGCGCGCCCAGAACGTCTCCTCGAACTGGTGCTGCACGTAGAACAGCCAGACGCCGGCCGACGCTGCGAGCAGCGTGATCGGAAGATGCACCAGCAAAAACGTGCCGATGCCGGCGAACCAGATCACCACGGCGGCAATCGCGGCGATCGCCAGGTTGGTCAGCATGGCGCTCACCCAGCTTTGCCAGCCGTCCTTGTGAAGCCGCGAGGGAACGCGGTTCTGGAGCAAAAAGAGATACGCGGGGCCGATGACGAACATCACCAACGGGTGGCGGTAGGCGCGGTAGCGCAGGCGGCCGAAAGCCGACAGCGCGTTGAACTCGCGCACCGTGAGGGTGTCGATGTCGCCGATGCCGCGTCGGTCGAGGTGTCCGGAGGTGGCGTGATGGCTGGCGTGCGCGCGGCGCCAGGCGTCGTACGGCGTCAGCGTCAGCACGCCGATGACGCGGCCGACGCCGTCGTTGACGCGGCGGCCGCGGAAGAACGAGCCGTGGCCGCAATCGTGCTGGATCATGAACAGCCGCACCAGGAACGCTGCGCCCGGAATGGCGAGCAGCAGCGACAATTCCCAGTAACCGAAACGCGCCGATGTGAGGCTTAACAGCCACAGCGCGACGAATGGCAGCAGCGTGATGGCGATTTCGATGGCGCTGCGGGCGTGGCTCGGCTCGCGATAGCGCGCCAGCAGCTTGCTCCATTGACGGGCCCGATCGGACCCGACGTCTGTGACCGATTGCAACGTTGCGATGTCCTTGCTGCGCGGCGCCTAGGCCGGATTCTTCTTGAGGCGGAACAGCTGGAAGCCCTGGTCCGCAATGGCCTTCTCGATCGCAGCGCGCTTGAAGTTGTGCGGCGGATCCGCGTCCGGCCGGACCACGCCGATCGGATGCCAGGGACCATGTTGCGTCGGCAGCACGCGCGCATCCGAATCGCCGGCGAACGCGGACAGCGCACCCGATTCCGATTTGAAGATGAAGAGGCGCATCTGGTCTTCCGATCCGTTTGAAAAAACCGCCGCCAGCGAAGGCGGCGGTCCCGTTCGCCGAACTATTACGCCATCTCGATCGTGGAGACGGCGACCTTGCCGCTGCGCGGATCGTTCTGGGTCTCGAACTTCACCTTCTGGCCTTCGCGCAGGCCTTGGATGCCGGCGCGCTCAAGAGCGGTGGCGTGGACGAAAACGTCCTTGTCGCCGCCGTCCGGCTGGATGAAGCCGAAGCCTTTTTGGTCGTTGTAGAACTTCACGGTGCCCGTGTTCATTGAATGTCCTTTCACTACGGTGTGCACGAGGGACAGGACGCACGAACATCGCACGCCGCAGTCCCAATTCGTCGATTTGGTAAGCAGTCTGAAACGTGCGCGCCGTCAGTGACGAGGCGAAGCGGCCCAGTTGTCCGGCCTAATCGATTGCACTACATAGACGCGATGTGCGTCAATTACAAGGCAAAGCGCGAATTCCTATGTAATGAAAGGCCTTTGGCCGCATTGTCTTAGTGCATGCTTCCGGTGAAATCCCGTGCCAGCTTGCAATCCGCGACGCGCACATTCTTGATCGAAGCTGGCGTGTTCCTGCTCCGCCCGACAAATCGAGGTATGCCGTTCGAAACGACGGCAGCCACCGCCGCGATATCTCCGTTCCTTAGCGCGTCAAGCGCATTGCCCTGAGAACCGCCGGCACAAGCGTCGATCACCGCTACATCGGCGTCCCGGCCCGGCCGGAGATAGCCGCTGTTCAGGCGATAGACATCCGCATTGTTGCCGGTTGCAGCGGCGATCGCCCATTCAACAGGAATCTTTGCGAGGCTGGCGAGATGCGAGATCGTGTACAACATGCCCAACGGCATGATTCCGCTTCCGGTCGGAGTATCGGTCGCGACGAGCAGCCTTTCGAACTGACCGGCGCTTTTCAGCAATTCAGCGGTCCACAGGCAGGTGCGCAGATTGCCGGCGGTGCACACCTGGAGCGCGGCTTTTGTTTCTTCCACCATCCGGGGAAAATCGCGATCGGGCATGGCGATAGGGCCGCCGTTGACGTGAAACGAAACGTGCGGCTGCATCGCAATCAGGTGATCTGCCCAGATCCCTGACGAGCCGGGGATGGAGGAGCCGCCGGTGTGCACCGTGGTGATCATGCCGTGCCGCTTGGCCCACTGGATCATGGGCGCATACTCGAACGGCGTGTCGAATGCGCCGAAACCCGCCTTCGCGAGCCACACACCTTTATCTGCCAGTTCTTTGAAATCCCGCTCCACAAGACCAGGCTCCAGAATCACCGATCCGGCGCGGACGCGCATGCCTCCCGGCCGATAGTTCTCGAACGATTTCATCGCGGCCACGGCCAGTGCCTTCACACCTTCAGGGTCCTTTGGCCGCCCAGGCACGTGCACTTCGGACGCAGAGATGGATGTGGTGGTTCCGCCGTGAACATAGCTTTCGAGAAATCCGACTGTCTGTTGCCGCGGCGTGTAATCGCCGAAGGTAATGTGGACGTGAGAATCAATCAGGCCCGGGATGGCGACCGCACCATCGGCATCGATCACCACGTCACAATTTTCGATTTGCGAAGCAGCGGCAGTCCCGACATGGACAATCTTGCCCGCGCTCATGACGATTGAATCGCCGGCGGCGACAGGCTCGCGCCAGTCACCGGTCAGAATAACACCGAGATTGACGATTGCTGTTTTCATGGAATTGGAGCTGTGGCTTCTTGGTCGGTGGCCAAATGTTCAAAGCAGCCCGTCTTCCCCTTTCATGTTCTCGAACTTCAAGCCGCCCACGCGGGCACCAATTCTCCCGCGGTTGGCGACGCAAAAGATAACGGCGATCTCGTCAGGCAAAGGGGAATCCGTCAGCGTAACGGTCATGCCATCGTAATGCGACCGAATGTATAGCGCGTCCTTGCTCGCCAGCGGAACATCGATCGGACTGCCGGGTGGCGCCCTCTTCGTGAACGAAGAAATCCACGCTTTGCCGCCACCGACGGCTTCGCGGAGAGGATTCGCAAAGGTTGTTGTCAGAAGGGCGTTTGCATGTTCCTGCTCGCCGGCAAGTCCGGCGATGCCCGCCTTGCCGTAGCTCTGAATTTTGTAACGACCAAAGCTCTCGACCAGGACCTTGCCCATCTCACGGCCGAGTTCCTCACTGGCCGCGATCATCGGCTGCAAATCATCGACCTGCTCGCCCGCGTATGGGTTTTCTATGACCGCGGCTACGGCCATCTTGCGCAGCGGAGCGGCGTGCTCATGGCCGTGGTCCACATGATGTTCCACGAAACTAAACCATTTGCGGACTAACAACTTCATCCCGGCCCTCCCTTACAACCAGTCATTCCGGCAGCCCTGCTTTTCGCAGGCCATCTGCGAGCGTGACCAAAACCTGATCGGAGAGCAAGCCAAGGGCGGCGCGAAGCGCGAGAACAGCACCGTCTGGATTTCCGCCCGGCAATCGTTCGTCGAAGACAAATGGATATTCGGATCAACTCTGCTCAATACACCCGATGCAGTTCCACCCGCACTGGCGTCGCCTGCGGACGCGGCGTCTCCACGCCGGCGTCCGCCGACGCCATCGCGTTCATCGCCGCCTTGGGAAGCTTCGGCCGGTGCGGCTGCGCGACGCGCGAGCCCGGCTTGAGATGCCCATGCGCGAGCTTCGCCGTAATTGGCTGCAGCGGCGCGGGCGGCGGGATGGGCTTCGCCAGCGCGGCTTGAATCGCGCGCGCGTTTTCAACCGCGATACTCAGTCGCGTCGGCGCGGGGTCCGGTTCGGGTTCGAGGAACGATGCCAGCTCGGCAAGGGTGCCGCTCGCGGTCGCGCGTTCACTGAGGACCACGCCGCCCAGCACAAGGGCCCCGCCAACCATGGCAAGGGCAATAAGATACAGTCCTACGTTGCGCAGGTCGCGTGCGTCCTGAGACATTCCAAACTCGCATTGCCGCCCCTCACTTCACGCGAGCAACGCTGAACATCTGTACATCGTTCCGCGGCGCAGTGAATTGTCGCGCCGTTTCCCTTCACTCGCGCGTGAGCACGTCGATCACGGGATATTCCACCGCGCGATTAAGGCACCTGAACACATCGAGGCGGCGCGTCAGTTCGCGATGCACCCGCTTGAGCACCGTTTCGCTCGCGCAGAGAGGACATGCGGCGTGGCTTTCAGGCTTTGCGGAGCATCGGACATGCGCCGGCTCCTCTGCTTGCGCAGAACGGCAGTTCCGGTCATTCGGAGATGTGATTGAGGTGCGGGAACAACGAACCCGGCCGCGCCGCGCGGCTAGCGCGCTGAAATCACGCGGTTTTCAGGCTGCGCAGGACAATCCGCCATTTTGTGATGCCGGTCACAGCGGCAGAAGCCGCCGGAGGGCACATTGCACTCACGTTTCCTTCCTCCTGTTCCCTTCCCTGGCCCCGGCATCCCCTTGTCGGGGTCTTTTTTTGCCAGATCGCTTAGTTTTTGCGGGAACGCGCTCAGGCCGCCAGCGTGATGAGCCGCGAGAGATCGCGGACGCTGTCGTCGGTCACAGTTGCTGGATCGTTGACGGCTCAGCCCTCGCCGTACGCCAGCGTCGTCGTCAGCGCGATCTCGGCCTTGCGAGAATCGATCCGCGTGTGCTGCACCACCACCGGCACATCGGACACGAACAGCGAAGCATAATCCGTCCCGCGCGGCACCGGCGGATCGGTGAGGTCGTCGAACCGCACGTGCCGGGTGCGGCGCGCCGGCACGGTGAGCGCATAGCGCACCGGCTCGCGATCGGCGAAGAACACGGTCAGCTCGATGTGCGCGTCGTTGTCGCCGGCGTTGAGGATGCAGGCGGTTTCGTGCGAGGCCAGCGCACGATCGGCAAAGCCGTCGCCCTGCGGAATCCAGCCCTCGGCGATGGCCCAAACCCGTTTGCCGATCGCCGCCATCGTTAACCCTCCAGAACACTGAATGAATTCGGCCAGTCGCGGTAGGCAAACCGTCCAAAAATGGAACGCAAAGCGGCCCCGTTGTGTTACCTTCGACTGAGGTCAACAATTGCGTGTTGGGGTGAGTTCCATGGCGCCGCGTCCGAACTGGAAGGGTTATCTGAAGCTGTCGCTGGTTTCGTGTTCGGTTGCGCTCTATTCGGCGACCACCACCAGCGAGCGCATCCGCTTCAACATCCTCAACAAGAAGACCGGCAACCGGGTGCGCAACCTGGTGATCGACAGCGAGACCGAGGAACCGGTCGAGCAGGAGGATCGCGTCAAGGGCTACCAGTTCGAGAAGGGCCAATACATCCAGGTCGAAGACGACGAGCTGGACGAGGTCGCGCTGGAGAGCACCCACACAATCGACATCGAGTCATTCGTGCCGCGCGAGGAGGTCGACGAGATTTACCTCGATGAATCCTATTACATCGTGCCGACCGACAAGGTCGCCTACGAGGCCTTCGCAGTGATCCGCGACGCGATGGCGAAGGAAGACCTGGTCGGTCTCGCCCGCGTGGTGCTGTACCGCCGCGAACGCATTCTCATGCTGCAGCCGCGCGGCAGGGGATTGATGGCGACGGCGCTGCGCTACAACAACGAGGTCCGCGCCGAGGACAGCTACTTCGACGAAATCCCGTCGGTGAAGGTGCCTGGCGACATGCTCGACCTCGCCACCCATATCCTCAAGAGCAAGAAGGCGAAGTTCGATGCCGACAAGTTCGAGGACCGCTACGAAACCGCGCTGTCGGCGCTGATCCGCGCCAAGCAGGCCGGTAAGCCGGCGCCGAAGGCGTCGGAACCGAAGCCGAGCAACGTGGTCAACCTCATGGACGCCTTGCGCAAGAGCGTCAGCGCCGAAAAGGGCGGCAAGAGCGCGTCGTCGCGTTCGACCCGCGCCGGGCACGGCCGCACCACGCATGCGCGCAAGCGCGCCGCCTCATCGCGCTCGAAGGTGAAGCGCGCCGCCGGCTGATCTTTGAGGATCGACAGTCGTGGCGAAGCTGAAGACCTACCGCGCCAAGCGCGACTTCGGGAAAACCTCGGAGCCGCGCGGCGCGACGGGCCGCAAGAAAAGCAAATCCGGCGGGCAATACGTCATCCAGAAGCACGCCGCGACGCGGCTGCACTACGACCTGCGGCTCGAACTCGGCGGCGTGATGCTGAGCTGGGCGGTGACGCGCGGCCCGAGCCTGGTGCCGGACGACAAGCGGCTCGCCATCCACGTCGAGGACCATCCGATCGAATACAACAGCTTCGAGGGCACCATCCCGAAGGGCCAGTACGGCGGCGGCACCGTGATGATCTGGGATCGCGGAACGTGGACGCCCGAATTCGATCCCGAGGGCGGAATGAAGAAGGGTCACCTCGAATTCACCCTGCACGGCAAGAAGCTGAAGGGCCGCTGGCATCTGGTGCGCATGAACAAGCGGCCTGGGGAGCGGCAGGAGCCGTGGCTATTGATCAAGGGCGAGGACGAGTACGCCCGCACCAAGTCCGAACCCGATATCCTGGAGGAGCTGCCGGATTCGGCAGCGTCGCGCCGCTCGATGGAGCAGATCGCGGAAGGCCGCAGCCGGGTGTGGCACTCCAACAAGCCGGCAAACGAGCAATCCTCGAAGCGCATCGCGCCGAAGAAGAAGCCGGCCCGGGCGGGCGGCGCACGCGAGAAGCGCGTGAGCGCAGCAAAACCCAGGGAGAAGGCGGCAAAGAAGGAGAAATCGTCCGGGTCGCTACGCCAGATCGGACGTATGTCCGGGGCACGGCGCTCGGCGCTACCCACCTTCGTCAGCCCAAGCCTCGCCACGCT
Source organism: uncultured Alphaproteobacteria bacterium (assembly GCA_963814215.1). Lineage (GTDB taxonomy): Bacteria > Pseudomonadota > Alphaproteobacteria > Rhizobiales > Xanthobacteraceae > Z2-YC6860. The sequence continues at coordinate 43,851 of CAWFCM010000034.1, forward strand.
CGCGGCAAACGCGCCGAACAGCGCCGACTTCGTCCACGAGATCAAGTTCGACGGCTATCGCATCCAGGCGCGGATCGGCGGCGGCAAGGTCGAACTGCGCACCCGCACTGGCCTCGACTGGACCGACAGGTTCCCCACCATTGCCGACGCGCTGATTGCGCTGAAACGCCACGACGCCGTCCTCGACGGCGAGATCGTGTCAGGCAATGCGCATGGCGTCGCCGATTTCTCAGCATTGCAGGACGACCTCAAAAGCGGCCGGCGCGACCGGCTGGTCTATTACGCCTTCGACCTCCTGCATCTCGACGGCTACGACCTGACCGGCGCGACGCTGATCGACCGCAAGGCGGTGCTGCAAGCGCTGCTGACCAAGCTGCCGAACAACGGCATCGTTCGCCTGTCGGAGCACTTCGAGACGGACGGTGCGACGATGCTTCAGTCGGCCCGCAATATGAAGCTCGAAGGCATCGTGTCGAAGCGCCGCGAGTCGCACTATCGCGCGGGCCGCGTCGGCGAGTGGCTCAAGATCAAGGTCTCGAACAGCCAGGAGCTGGCGGTTGCCGGCTATGCCCCCTCCGACGTCAGCCCCAGGCGAATAGCGGCGCTGGTGCTCGGCTATTACGACAAGCTCGGCTTCGCTTACGCCGGCCGGGTTGGCACCGGCTTCACCGACAAGATGCGCGATGATTTCTGGAAGCGGCTGCAGCCGCTGCGCATCGACCATTGCCCGTTCGGCAAGGTACCGGAGGAAGAGCGCACCCGCGCGGTGCATTGGGTCAAGCCGCAGATGGTGGTGGAGGTCGATTTCGCCGGTTGGACCCACTCAGGCTATGTGCGGCAGGCGTCGTTCAAGGGCATCCGCGAGGACAAGCCGGCCAAGCAGGTGACCCGCGAAGTCGAGCAGGCGCCGGCCGAAATCAAGCAAGCGGCAGCGCGCCAGCCGGTGGCGAAGAAGACAACGGCGGCGAAGGGCAAGAAGGCGGTGACGATCGCAGGCGTGCCGCTCACCCATCCCGATCGGGTCTATTGGGAAGACGCCGGCGTCACCAAGGAGATGCTGGCGGAATATTACGAGACGGTTTGGGAGCGCATGAAGCCGCACGTCGCCGGCCGCGTGCTTTCGCTGGTGCGTGCGCCTGACGGCGTCGGCGGGCAGACATTTTATCAGAAGCACGCTTCGGCCGGCATGGATCGCAAGCGGTTGCATCTGGTGAAGGAGCCCGACGGCGAAGAGTCGATCTCAATCGACGACCTCAGCGGACTGGTTTCCCTGGCGCAGGCCGGCGTGCTCGAGGTTCATGTCCGCGGCTCCACCATCGAGCATCTCGAAGAGGCCAACCGCCTGGTGTTCGATCTTGATCCCGGCCCCGGCATCGCGTGGAAAGACGTGATCGGCGCTGCGCGCGAAGTGCGCGAGCGCCTGGAAGATTTGAAGCTCAAGAGCTTCGTCAAAACGACCGGCGGCAAGGGCTTGCACGTGGTCCTGCCGATTCGTCCGGCGCCGTGGGATGAAGCCAAGGAATTCTGCCGTGGCATCGCCGAAGGCATGGCCGCCGACGACCGCGCGCGCTACACGGCGACGATCAAGAAGGCGGCGCGTGACAAGCGCATCTTTGTCGACTACCTGCGCAACAGCCGCGAGGCGACCGCGATCGCGCCGTATTCGACGCGCGCGCGGCCCGGCGCCACTGTTGCCGTGCCGCTTTCGTGGGAGGAACTCGGAACCCAGAAGGCGCCGAATTTGTTCACCGTGCTGAACCTGTCGAAACGACTTGCCAGGCAGCGCAAGGATCCCTGGGCCGACATGGCCCGCATCAAGCAATCGCTGCCGGGCAAGCGCAAATGAGCAAGGTGAGCCATGCCGCAGCCCCCGCAGAGACAAACCCGGCAGCCCGGCCGCGAATACAAAATGCATCCGCTGCCGGAGTATCTTCCGAAGTCGCACGGTGCGGGCCGGCTTGAGGGCAAGGTCGCGCTGATCACCGGCGGCGACAGCGGCATCGGCCGCGCCACCGCGGTCGCCATGGCGCGCGAGGGCGCTGACATCGCGATCGTCTATCTGAACGAGCACAAGGACGCCGACGAAACGATCGAGCTGATCGAGAACGAAGGCCGCGACGCCATCAAGATCGCGGGTGACGTCGGCGACGAGGCGTTCTGCAAGCGCTGCGTCGAGCAGACGGTGAAGGAATTCGGCCGGCTCGATATCCTGGTGAACAACGCCGCCGAGCAGCATGAGGTGGAAAGCCTGACCGAGCTCACTGAGAAACAGCTCGAGAAGACCTTCCGCACCAACATCTTCAGTTTCTTCTTCATGGCCAAGCATGCGCTCAAGCACATGAAGAAGGGCGCGTCGATCATCAACACCGCCTCGATCACCGCCTATCAGGGCCACAAGACATTGCTCGACTATTCGGCGACCAAGGGTGCGATCGTGACCTTCACCCGCTCGCTGTCGGAGTCGCTGGTCGAGAAGGGCATCCGCGTCAACGCGGTGGCGCCAGGGCCGATCTGGACGCCGCTGATCCCCGCCTCGTTCAAGCCGAAGAAAGTAGCGAAGCATGGCTCCAGCGCGCCGATGGAGCGCGCCGGCCAGCCGAACGAGGTCGCGCCCTGCTACGTGTTCCTGGCGAGCAACGACGCGTCCTACATGACCGGTCAGGTGCTGCACCCGAACGGCGGCACGGTGGTGAACGGCTAGTCCGCCAGCGGCGTCGGGTTCTCCGCCGGCGGCTCGATACCGAAGGTGTTGGCAGTCATACACGTCATCGAGAAGGTTCCGGTCGTGGCGACGGCCGCCACCAGGTGTTCTTCTCCCAGCGCCTTGTTGGCGGCGGCATAGGTCGCCTCGCTCAAGCCCTTGTTGGCGAGCAGTTCGCGCGCCAGCGTGAAGCAGGCCCGCTCGCGCGCGTCCGCGAAGTTCGGCTCCTTGCGCGCATTGATCGCGTCGATCGTGGCCTGGTCGATACCAACGCCGAGCGAGGCGCGCACCTGCGCGAACCAGGGATACTTGGCGCCCCAATACCGCGCGACGGCGAGGTGGATCATCTGCTGCTCGCGGCGCGACAACGGCCCGGCGGCCAGAGTGCCGCGCAGATTCTGCGACGCCTCGAACAATTTCGGCAATCTGATGTAGGCGTAGTACGGCCCGCCCAGCGGTCCGCCGGCGGCCTTGGCCGCGTCATAGACGCGGCCTTGCTCGGCGCTCATATCGGCGCGGTCGATCAGCCTGATGCGGGCCATGTGCGTTCCTCTCCCCACTGTTTGCGGGCGCGAGGCTAGCACCGGTTGGGAGGTGGCGCGAGACGTCAGACCTTCAACGCGGCAAGCGTCCTTTCCAGGTCGTCCTTGGCGAACGGCTTCTGCAGGATCGGCCGCTTGCGGTACTGCTCCGGCAGGCCGCGCTCGCCGTAACCGGTCGCGAACACGAACGGGATGCCGCGCTCAATCAGCGCCTCGGCGACCGGGAAGACCGCCTGGCCGTTGAGATGAACGTCGAGAATGGCGAGGTCGAACGACTCGCGCCGCGCGGCGGCGAGCGCTTCGTTGACGCGCGGCACGATCGCCACCACCGTGTGGCCCATGTCGGTCAGCATGTCTTCCAGCAACATGCCGATCAGCATCTCGTCCTCGACGACCAGGACACGCCGGGGTGATGCCGCGTCCGCGGTAGGCCCACTCATTCTAGTTTGCTCTGCTATGGGCCGCTGAATAGCGGCGACAACTTCGCCGATCCGGCGGCACCGGACAAGTAGCTGCCTATTGCATCACGAGGATGAACGTAGTCTGAAACGAGATCGCCGGGGAGGCTTGGGTGGGTAATCAATCGGCCGAATCGGACGGCGGTCGCGGCCGAAACCAACCTCTTTTTTGTGTCAAATGACACAGTTTTTCATCCGGAGCGAGGGGGCACCGCAATCGCCGCCGGAGTCAATATCTCACGGCTCGTCGCGCGCGGTTCGCTCGCCGCGTGCAGGCTGCTCCATGTTGTCGGGCTGCCGCGACAATTCGCTGCGGGCGTCGTCGCCGCTGCCGCGGCGCGGTGGCTGCTCGTAAGTTTCGAGCGCGGCTTCATCTTTCGTGTTCGAGCGCGTGGCCCCGCGGCGGTCGACCGGCGCACCACGGTCCGGAGTTGCTACGCCATCTTCGATGACGGCATCTTTGGCGGGTTTTCGGTTTTTCGGTTCCATCCGAATGCAACGCGCCGCCCAGCATTGCCGTTCCGCAGATTCAGGAACCTTCCGCAATGCGAAACGTTAACCTGCACCATCCAAACAAAGGAGACCACGCAATGGACTGGAACCGCGTTGAAGGCAATTGGAAGCAGGTCAAGGGCAAGGTCAAGGAGAAGTGGGGCCAGCTCACTGACGACGATCTCGACGTGATCGGCGGCAAGCGTGACCAGCTCGAGGGCAAGATCCAGGAGCGCTACGGCATGGCGCGGGATCAGGTCCGCAAGGATATCGACGACTGGTACGGCACCCAGAAGTGGTAACGTCGCTCACGCGGTGACGCTGCAAACGGGCTCCCTCGGGAGCCCGTTTTGCTGTATCCAGACACCGCATGGCCGACCGGAAGGACACGAAGGACTCGCACTCGCTGGCCGACCACAAGCTCGGCGCCGATCTCGCCCATATTCATGACGGCGACGCCGACCACGATCACGACGACTCCTTCGACGGGCCGATCGAAGACAATCCGCTCTGGCTGCAGGACCATGTCTCGCTGACCAGCGTCGGCATCGACATCGGCTCGGCGGGGACGCAGGTGATCTTCTCCAGGGTCGAGTTGCGGCGGATGGGCGAGGACCTGTCCAGCCGCTATTTCGTCGTCAACCGCGAGACGCTGTTCCGCTCACCGGTAGCGCTGACGCCCTACCAGAGCGAGGAACGCATCGACGACGCGAAGCTGCGCGCCATCATCGAGGAGGCATATCGCAGCGCGGGCACCACGCCGGACGATATCGACACTGGCGTGGTGATCCTTACCGGCGAGGCGCTGCGCCGTGACAATGCGCAGGCGATTGCGGATATGCTGGCGGAGCAAGGCGGCGAGTTTGTCTGCGCCACCGCAGGTCACCACATGGAGGCGGTGCTGGCGGGTTACGGCTCCGGCGCCGCGCGCGTGTCGTCCGACCAAGGCAAGCGCATCCTCAACATCGACATCGGCGGCGGCACTACCAAGCTCGCTTTGCTGGAGCAGGGCCGCGTCGTCGCGACGGCCGCGATCCATATCGGCGGGCGGTTGCAGGTGGTCGACGAGAGCGGCGTCATTACCCGGCTCGATCCAGCCGGCAAGCATCACGCCGCTCAGGCGGGCTTCGCCTGGGACAAGGGCGGCCGCGCCGACGCAGCGGCGCTCGACAAGGTCTCGACGTACATGGCCGACGCGCTGCTCGCCGCGATCCGGATGCGTCCCCTGCCCGCGCCCCTTGCTAAGCTCTATCTCACTGAACCAATCGCCAAGCTCGGCCAGATCGACGGCATCATGGTGTCGGGGGGCGTCGCCGAATATGTCTATGGCCGGGAGGATCGCGATTTCGGCGACATGGGACGCCGCTTCGGCCAGGCACTGCGCAAGCGGCTCGACGCCGGCGCGCTGCCGTGGCCGCTACTGCCCGCCGGCGAGTGCATCCGCGCCACCGCATTGGGCGCATCGGAGTACAGCGTGCAGCTCTCGGGCAACACCAGCACCATCACCAATCCGGGCGCGCTGCTGCCGCGGCGCAATCTCCAGGTGCTGCAACCCCCCTACATCTGCGAAGAGACGATCGACCCCGACAAGCTGGCGGCGGCGATCCGCGCGCATTTCACGGCGTTCGATCTGGTGGATGGCGACGTTGACATTGCGCTTGCCTTGCGCTGGCGCGGCGCGCCATCGCATGAGCGCGTCTTCGCGTTCGCGCAAGGCATCGTCCAAGGCATGCCTCAGACGGTCGCGCGGAAAAAACCGCTCTACATCATGCTCGACGGCGACGTGGCGCAGACGCTCGGGGCGATTCTGCGCGAGGAGCTCGCTGTGCAGGGCGAGATCCTGGCGATCGACGGCGTGGTGCTGTGGGACTTCGACTATATTGATCTCGGCAAGATCCGGCTACCGTCGATGACCGTGCCGGTGACGATCAAGTCACTGGTGTTCAGCGAGGACCCGAGATTGCCGCGCGGCCAAGCGCATTTGCATCATCATGGGCACTCACATGGTCACGGGTATGGGCACGATCATCATCACGACCATGAGCATCGCTAGCTCAGTGCCGCCACGGCCTTTCGCACGCGGTCCTTGATGAGCACGCCGTCCTTCTCCGGCAGAAAGCGCGGCGCGTCCTCGCGGGAAATGCGAACGCGCGCGAACAGCATGCGATTGGATTTGCGAAGCATGCTGGTAAGCGCGTTCAACCCGTCCTGATCGTAAACGTCGAGCACGCGCTCGAAGCCGCAGGCGCGCGCCACGTTGCATAAGTCGACGCCATTCTGGGTGTGGCTCGCCTGCATACCGGTCTCGCCGTAAAGGCCGTTGTCGAACACGATGACGAACAGATTGGGCGGCTGCTTGACCCCGATGGTGGCGAGGCTGCCGAGCCCCATCAACATCTCGCCATCGCCGGTGATGACGGCGACGCGCAGCTTCGGCTGCGCCAGCGCGAGGCCGAGCCCGATCATCGCCGCGCCGCCCATCGCGCCCCAGAGATAGAAGTCGCGGTCGTCGTTGCCGCCCGCAGCGGCGGCGGCATCCCAGGTGGTCGAGCCGAGACCCGGCACGACGAACAGGTTCTTCGGCCGATCGGCCAGCAGCGTCGCCATCGCGGCGCGTCGATCGAGCGTCTTATCGGTCATTTCCACACCTTCCGCCCGATCAGCTTCTGCGACAGCAGCACCGCCGCAGCGCGGTCGCCGCCAAACGCGATCTGAGCGGCCGACTGTGCCAGCGGCACGACCTGATCGGGCGACTCGGCCATCGTGACGTGGGTGTCGCACAGTTCGAGCGTCGGCTTGACGATGGCGCCCATCGGCACCTGCCACGGATTGAACTCCTCCCACTCGCCGCGCATCGTCACCAGCATCAGCATCGGGAAGCGGCAGGCGCGAACCAGCGACAGCATGTTGACGCAATTGCCGACGCCGCTTGACTGCATCAGCAGCGCGGCACGTTGCCCGCCGAGCCACGCACCGGCGGCGAGCGCAATACCTTCCTCCTCGGTGGTCAGCGACACGTCGTGAATGTCCGGGTCGGCCTTGCAGAGCGCGATCAGGCGCGAGTGGCCGGCGTCCGGCACGTAGCCGACTTGGCGGATGTCGGCGCGCTTGAGCACGTCGAACAACTCGTCGGGCCAGGCGACGGCAGGTTTGACGAGCGTGAGATGCGGTGCGTCAGTCACTGGAAACTCCCTGCCCTGTCCATGAGCATGATCCCGAAAAGTGGAATCCGGTTTTCGGACAAGATCATGCTCAAACTAAAGAGCCCGCTCAGGCGCGCCAAGGGAGGTCCGCCGCGCTCTCGGCAAAGAACCACGCCCCAGTTCCGAGTTCCGGTGGGAACGGCACCACCAGCGCCTTGCCGGTGCGCCGGGGATTGAGCATCACCTTGTCCATCAACTCCTCGGTATCGCGCAGCGACGCCACGCGGATCGCGTAAGCAGCCAGGAACGGCAGGCGCGGCGCCGCCACCTCCGGCACCAGCGCCATCCACGCAGTCTCCGTCACAATCTCGACGCGGCCGCGATCGAGCTGAATCGAACGGCCGAACGTCATCGCTTTTGCTTCGCGCCCGGTGAAGCGCGCGAAGCGCGCGGCTGCCTCCGCGACATCGGCCGACACCAGCAGCATATCCATCAGCCCCGTCGTGCCGTTGGGATGCGAGAGCCAGCGCTTCTGCCACACCATGTCCTCGGTGCGATGCGCGAGCAACTGGATACGGCCCTCGGCCATCGCGCCGCGCTCGATCCGCACCACCGAAAAGGCCGCAACACCTGGACCATTGGCAGTGTCGACGGGGCGCTGAAATTGCACCAGCGGACGCATCGCGAAGCCGGCACCGGCGAGCCGCTGGTGTGTTGCCGGCGCATCGGCGATCGAGAAGGCGGCAAGGTGCACGCCCGGATGGTCGGCTAGCGCAGCCTCAAATTCCCGGCCAAGCGGGGTGTCGGCGGTCTTGAACAGCACTTCGATATAGCCGCGCGTGAACATCGCGGTGACGTTGCCGGTGCCGGTTGGCGTGCCGTCGGGATTGGACTGCACCGACACCGGGGTCGGCGCGAATCCGGCGCGTGCCAGCGCCGCGCTCGCCGCCTGCGGATCGCCGACGAAATGGCCGACGTGATCGAGGAAGATTTCGCCCCCGACCGGAAGCTGGCGGTCGGCCTCGTGCGGCATCTTGGCAGCGGTCATGCGGAAAGCTCAGTTCTCACCGGTGTTCTGTTAGCATAATGATGGCCGGAACCGCAGCCGCTGCAAAGGATGCGCGATAAATCGCCGCGAATTGATCAAATTTGGAATTGCTTCGGCCGCCGCAGCGCTACCCACGCCCGCCTTCGCCTATCCGGATCGGCCAATCCGGCTGATCGTGCCGTTCTCGCCCGGCGGCGCGACCGATGTCGCGGCGCGGCTGTGGGCAGAACGCATGAAGGGACCGCTCGGCACCGTGATCATCGAGAACAAGGGCGGAGGCGGAGGCGTGATCGGCGCCACCGAAGTGGCGCGCTCGAGCGCCGGACGGCCACACGCTGCTGTTCGGCAACACCAGCACGCAGGTGCTGATCCCGGCGATCGCGGAAAAGCCGGCCTACGATCCGGTCAAGGATTTCCAGGCGGTGTACCTGATGTGCAATTCGCCGACCTCGATCGTGGTCCACGAGTCGGTGCCGGCAAAGACGCTTCTGGAGTTCATCGCCTACGCCAAGGCCAATCCCACCAAGCTGTCCTATGGCACCGCGGGAACCGGCACGCTGACGCACCTCGCCGGCGAGCTGTTCAAGCAACTGATCGGCGTGCCCGGCATCACGCACGTGCCCTACAAGGGCGCGGCGCCCGGCGTCGCCGACCTCGCCTCGGGCCACATCCCGATGATGACGCCGAACGTCGGCGGACCGCTGCTGCAGTTCCACGCCACCGGCAAGGTGCGCATCCTGGCGATCAACGCCGAGACGCGGCTCGCCGCCGCGCCCGACATTCCGACCGCGATCGAGGCGGGGCTGCCCGGCATGATCGCCGCGAACTTCAACGGCTTGTTCGCGCCGGCCGGCGTGCCGAAGCCGGTGGTCGACCGGCTGGCGCAGCTCACCAAGGCGGCGCTCGCCGAGAAGGACGTGCAGGATGCGCTGATCAAGTCGGGCTTCGAGCCGATCACCAATTCCGGTCCGGATCTGGGTCAGCAGACCGTGACGAACGAGCTCAAGCGCTGGACGCCGATCGTCAAGGCGACAAATTTCAAGATTTAGGACGCACCCGCGCCCGGGCGATCTTTTTCAGCTCGGCGCGGTCGACCTTGTTGGTCGACGCAAGCGGAAGGTCGTCGACGAACCAGACAGAGCGCGGGTGCTGGTAGGCCGGCGCGTTGGCGAGCGCGAACTGCTTGATCTCGTCTTCGCTCGGATGCTGGCCAGCTTTCGGGATGACAAAAGCGACCGGCTTGGTGCCCTTGATGTCGTCGTCGACCGGGATCACCACGGCCTGCCCGATGCCGGGATGCTTCTCCAGCATGCGCTCCACATCGGCCGGATAGATGTTCTCGCCGCCCGAGACGAACATGTCGTCGGTGCGGCCGATGAAATAGTAGAAGCCGTCCTTGTCGCGGCGGAATACGTCGCCAGTGATGTAGAAGCCGTCCGGCGTGAGCGGCGGCGGCACGTCGGGCCGGTTGTGATAGCCGTTCATGATCGCCGGCGCCTTCATCTCCAGCACGCCCTGCTCGGCATCGCGGTTGTTGCCGTCGACCAGACGCAATTCGATCTTGGGGCTGTTGGCGCCGACCGACGCCTCCGGCTGCGGCAAGCCGTTCGGATGCGGGCCGAACACGATCATGCCGGCCTCGGTGGTGCCGTAGGCGTTGGTCACCGCGGCCTTGGGGAATGCCGCATGCGTCGCAGCCATCAAGCTGGCGCTTACGGGGGCGGAGCCCATGCGGATGAACTCGACGCTGGAAAGATCGGCCTTGGCGAGGGCGTCCTGCTCGCGCAGCGTCATCGCGATCATGGGCGGTACCGCGGTCAGCCAGGTCGGGCGATAGCGCGAGATCGCGTCGATATAGGCGCGCGCCTCGAAGCGCGGCAGCAGCACGGTGGTGGCGTGCGCCGCGCAAGCGAGCTTGGCGAGCGCCAGCGCGTTCATGTGGTAGAGTGGCGCCGCGATCAGGTAGCGGTGGCGGTCGAGGCGGGGCGTGAGCCGCGCCTCGACAACCCAGATATGGCTCTGGTGTGAGAGCACGACGCCCTTCGGCGTGCCGGTCGAGCCCGACGTGTAGAGGAACATCGCCGGCTCGCGGTCAGCGGGAACCACGGACTGAAACGGGCCGGGATCGAGAAAGTCATCGAACCCGCCTTCGCCGCCCTCGCCGAACACCACAGCCGGCAAGTCCGGCGGGCAATCCTCACGGCGTGGCTTGTCGCAGAACACCAGCTTTGCGCCGCTGTCGGCGACGATGAAATGAATGGTCTTGCGCGGAAAGCGATAGTTCACCGGCACGGCGACGAAGCCTGCGCGCATGATGCCGTAGTACGCCGCAAGATACTCGGTGCGATTCATCGACAGGATGGCAATGCGGTCACCGCGCTTGAGACCACGTTTCGACAGCGCTCGTGCCACCGCCATGCACATCGCATCGAGCTCCGCGTAAGTGTACTCGCACGGGACCTCCTCGCTACCGAGGTCGATGATCGCGACCTTCGAGAGGTCGCGGTCGCGAACGATCAGGTCGCCGAGGTTGGAAAATCCCGAACTACACATCAGGCGGACTCGAACTCGACTATCGTTTCTCCACGTTCTAATGCAGCGAAGATCGAAGTCTAAATCG
>CAWFCM010000035.1:0-44988 GCA_963814215.1 uncultured Alphaproteobacteria bacterium
ACCGGCAAAGTGCCAAACCGCGTGTGCGACTCTTAGCGCCGCGTCAAGCGTGGTGTCTTGCTTCTGCAACACCTTCGCGCGTTCCCATTGGTTAGCCTCCGCGTGTGCGACGGGTGATGCGCGAGAACGGCTGCTCGCGCCGCATCGCGTTGGACGCAGGCTCGCTGTATTGATTCAAAGCAGCGTGCAGGCGGCTTCGATTGTTGGCTTTCGCAACGCAACAAAGAGCTTTGCAACACAATCTGCCAAGCCATGGGTCCGAGATGACGCGAAGTGCCATTAGCTGACATTCGGTTCATTCGATCACCGCGTTGGCGCTCGTGAGCAGCGCGTCTGGCACGGCGAGGCCGAGCAGTTTCCGCTAAGGCAATTGCCGCCCCCGGCGCGGCGCGCCTAAGCTGCCGCACATGGGGCACAAATCATGAATTGGGCGCGCGGATTTTTTCGACTATGGCTTGCCATCTCGCTTCTCTGGATAGCTACCGTTTTTGCTTACGAACACGTTGTCGTTCCAGCAAAGATCGCAGCGCAGCAGGCTTGCGCCGATGCGAGAAAGGGCGACGCTTCGCTTGGCAACCCCAATGATTGCTTCGACAAGGGCCATGTACGTTTTGACGATCTGATATCGGTTGACGCGATCCCGTATTTGGGCTGGGCCCTAGTACCGCCGTTTGTGATTTTAGCCCTCGGCCTGATCTTAGGTTGGATTTTCTCCGGCTTTCGAAGGCCAACTACCTAATGTAGCGACGGCGAAGCGGCATCACCGCATGATCCGGCGCAAAGTTCGCTCGAAGGCGACAGGAATTGAGCGCGGCCCGTTCGGGCTTGCCGAGTACGCGGCGTATATCTCGCTCCGCTATGGAGGGCGCTCGTTCTCCGGGCAGCGTCTCAGGGTGCGGTGTAGTCCAATTGGATGGTTGCGATGAAAGCGAAACTGAACGCAAATACGAACAAGAAGCGCCGCGTCAAGCGGGGTGTCCTGCTTCTGCAACACCCGCGCGCAAGGGCACGACGTTTGTCGCGGGCGGGTTCAGGGTGCGATCGATCAAGTCAGCAAGAACCTGCAGCGCGTGCGCCTTCTCGTCGTCGTAGCGATGCCGATCGTAGACGCCTTCCACACCGGGGATGGCATGCCCCATCACGCGTTCCGAAATGTCCGGCCGGACCCCTGCGCGAGAGAGCAATGAGCGAGCCGTCCTGCGCAGGTCGTGGATCGTCCAATGCGCCATGTTCGCGGGCAGCTTGGCCTCGAGTTGCGCCTTCCACTCGGAAAAGGAGTTGAACGGTCCTGCACCACGGGCGGCCGTGAACACATACGGATTGCCGTCGATACGTGGCTGCGCCGCGATGATATCGAGAGCCACCTGTGGCAGCCGGAGCCGTCCAGCGTTCCCCTTCTCCCGCGGTTCGGTTCTGATGGCCCATACGCCGTCAGCGATGTCGTCCCACCGAAGGGTCGCGATCTTCTCCTTCCGCTGGGCCGTCAGGAGTGCGAATTTCACAAGAGCGCCAAACGTCGAAACCTCATCGCAGGCGTGCCACACGGCGCGCAGCTCGTCATCCTCGAGAACGCGCTTGCGCGCCCGGTCGGCTGATTTCACCCGGTTCATGTTGCGTGCAATCGGGCTGACGTAGTCATCATGCCTTGAGGCGTGCCAGTTCATCATCTTCCGAACGATCGCGAGCACCATGTCGGCTTGCCTTGCGCCGTGATCGTCCTCCACCTTGTCGAGTAACGCCGTCACGTCCGAACGCCGGATGTCGCAGATTTTCCGATCCTGCCAGCGCGGTAGAATGTACTTGTTCAGAGTGCGAGCGATCTCACGTTCCGAACGCAGGCCATTCGCTTCGACGTAGCGCTTCATAAAATTGTCTGAGACATCCTTGAAGGTGCCTGCCTCCGTGTCGCTGAGGGCCTTCTGCGGGTTCTCGAGGAACTTGCGAGCCGCGTCTCGCGCCTGTGCGAGTGAAAGAACGGGGTACCTGCCGAGTTTCTTGTATCGCGGCCTGCCGGAAGCGTAGAACAGTGCCGACCATGTCGTCGTGCCTCCCGGATTGAGCCACAAAACAAGGCCAGGCATTCCAGCATCAAAATAACTGACTTGTGTCCCGGTACCGGATTTAGTTTGCGAACACTCTCCTGGGTTAGTCGTTTCCGTGGCATAGTTTTTCCTAGCAAATGCATAGTGAAGGAACCTCAATTGTTTTAAATGAGCAGAGCTGGACGAGGCGTTTGCTTTTTCGACCGTTCTCGTCAGTTGTGATCCTTGCGAAGATCAAGGAACTCCTTCGGACCCTTAAGTAGTCGCCGTTTTCGACTCGCTTGCTCCTCCGGCGAAGCTAAGGGATCGGAGTGGCGGTCGATCGTCTCGGCGGCCAAGTTGGCGGCCTTGGCTCGCGTTTTGGCGCCGTGTGGACGAGCCGAAGCGGAAGCAGCAAGGCCCATCCCGACCAACCGGCGGAAGGCCTCGGAACGGGCCGGGCTATCTGCCTGACGAGCGGCCCAGCCTTCTACAGCATTCGTCAATTCCGTCGGCATCCGCAGGCTCATTATCGGGTCATTGCCTGTGGCCGGGCGACCGCGTTTTTTAAGTATTACTTTTTTTCTTGACGGCCTCATATTTTAGTATTACCTATATTTAAGCTCGGAAAGCAGGGGCAGGCATTTTCAATCATAAGCCGGCCGGTTCACGCGGTCGAGCGTGACGCACTGCTCTCCACCCGGTCGAGCGAAAAAAAGCATTCGCAAGCTTCCGAGAGAGGGTTCGTTAAGCAGGGGACACATGACGAAACGTAAAACCAAATTCGCTCAGCAAGCGCCAGCCCAGGTTTCAGGGACTTGCTATGTGTATCACATCATCGTGGACGGCGTGATCCGTTACATCGGCAAAGGTAAAAACGGTCGTGTGTACACTCACCTGATCGACGCCAGGCGTACGGCAAACACGCCCGGCATCATAGGTCCGTTTTTTCGGCGACAACTTGTTAAAGCTGTCAAGCGCGGGTCGGTGATTCAGGAAAAGATTATCCGCACCGATCTCACGGACAAGGAAGCCTACAAATTCGAGCACGCAATGATCGGCAACTTTCACAAGAACCATGCAGGACAGCTCTGGAACACCATCGACGAACGATTTATGGATTCTCAGTACCTGCCTGACGATTGGTCCAATCCCCTCGATCCCATGTACCGAGTGCCGCGGCCGTTGAGAGAAGTAACTGATTATTCGACCGGACAGGCAGTGCCTATTTTCTTTGGACAGGTATCGGTTGCGCGCAGACGAAACCGGCGCGCCAACTAGCGCGATAGGGGCAAGCTGGCCCGCCAACCCTCTACGGCTAATAGAGAGCTATGACTTCCGCTATGGCACCGAGCGTGATGTCCGCTGCCTTCGCGCGTTCGATGAATCGAGCCGGGCCGAGTTCATTGTAAAGTTTGCGCTGTGCCTTTATTCACTGCTCGAAAGCGCGCGGCTCATAGTCGTTCGCTTCATTCGTGAACATCTCGATCACGTCGCCAGTTGCCTAACCGCGCGTTCCTACCGGGTATCGATGGCCGCTCCGCGTGGATACGAAGAGCCAAGGACCTGATCGCCGAGCATGTCGCGGGCCTTGGCGGCGAGGACAACACCAGTGCCGCCGAGCGTTCGCTTGTCAGGCGCGCATCGGTCATCACCGCCGAACTGGAATTTCTCGAAGCTCGCTTTGCCACTGCGGGCGATGGAGCGAAGCCCGACGATCTCGATCTGTATCTGCGAGGATCAAACAACTTGCGCCGCTTGCTTGAAGCAGTTGGCTTGCAGCGTCGTGCGCGTGACGTGACGCCTGATCCGCTCCATTACGCGCGTGAGATCAACATTGATCGAGACGCGCCATGATGATCTGCAAGCTGGAGATCAACGAAAACCGAATGCGGGCACGCTGGCGGCTCGGCCAGATGCTGGCGGCGGTGCAGCGGAGCAAGGGTAGACCGAAAAAAGGTGTGCGGTCCGCACACCTTTTTCTGGAGACGGGCGGTGGCGGTTAGGTTCAAACGTAGCCCCCACCGGGGAGCGGACGGACGGGCAGGCGGCAGGCGATCAGGCACTGCCCGCGCATGGCAGGCGAGGCGTCCAGCCAATCAGCGTCGAGGCCGTAGGAAGCCCGCCCATGCGTCGGGGCAAGACCGGGGGCCGGAACTACCTGTAGGGCCAAGGCAGGCACCAGCCACAAAATGTTGGAATCGGCCCGGTATTTCCGATAGTTTAGTCAGGACATATGACCGAAAACGGCGGGATGCGCATGGACTACGAGCGACCCCACCACGGCCACCTGCCGCCACTGTGGCCGCAGCTTCGGGGTCAATCCGATTGGCCGGGTGCCGCTGTACTGCAAACCGAGTTGCCGGACGATGGCATTCGACAAGAAACAGCGCGGTCCCAAGGTGTCGGCAGAAGATCGGCAACGCCTGTTGATCTGGGGCGTGCTGCAGGATGCCGGTGTCATCCCCGCCGACAAGCCGCTGCCGCCACGGCGCAAGCCGGAGGACGCTGCATGAGCCACGACACCGAGACCGTACTGGATAGGGTCCGGCAGTTGGAGCGGATTCGAGCGTTTGCGTTGAACCCCGATCCCGATGAGGTGCAGCGCCTTCTGTCCACCGGCATCGTCATCGGCGAAAGCGGCGAGGATGCGGAGCGAGTCGAGCCGGTGAAGCGGCGCAAGGCCGATATCCCCGACAGCGACACCGCGCTGCTGACGCTCGATCAGGCGGCGGCGTATCTCAACATCACCGACGATCAGGTCGCCGCCTTCGTCGCGGATGGCACGCTCGACTACATCAACGTCGGTCGCGGCAAGAAGCGACCGCGCTATCGGTTCACCAAGCAAGACCTTGACGCATTCATCGAGCGTCGTCGCCAGAAGGAAGTCGCATGTCTGTCTACAAGCAAGCGAAGTCCCCGTTCTACCACTTCGACTTCCAAGCTCCGTGGTCATCGGTTTCACGGCTCGACGGAATGCACAACTCGCAGCGAAGCCGAAGCCTACGAAGCGGTAGAGCGCGACAAGGCCAAGGCGCAGGTCAAGGCGATGGCGCGGTCGCGCACGTCGCTGCTGATTGACGACGTTGCCGCACGGCTGTGGGACCAGAGCGCGCAGCACGACGCGGAGCCGAACGCCACGTCGGCCAACCTCGCACGGCTGATCGAGTATTTCGGCAAGACCAAGCCGCTGACCGACATCGACCACAACGAGGCCAAGCGGATGGTGGCATGGCGGCGCGGCCATCGCGTCAAGGGCCGCGCGCATGCACCGCTGATTTCGCCTGCGACCGTCAACCGCATCAGCCACCAAGGTACTGCAACGGCTGTTCACGTTCGCCAAGGCCGAGGGCGCGGTGTTCGAGCGCGAGCCGAAGTGGGACGAGCTGTTGCTGCCGGAGCCGGTCGAGCGGGTGCGCGAGCTACAGGACGACGAGGCGGCGGCGCTCGATGACGCGATGCGCGACGACTACGCACCGTTCTTCGCCTTCGTCCGCGCCAGCGGACTGCGGCAAGCGCGAGTGCGTCACGCTGCGGTGGAGCGAGGTGAACTTCGGCACCAAGCAGATCGTCCGCATCGGCAAGGGCGGCAGGCGCGTGACGTTTCCGATCACCGACACCATCCGCGAAATCCTGTTCCCGTTGCAGGGCCAGCATGCGGAGTTCGTGTTCACCTACGTCGCGGCGTACGGCAACACAGCGGCTGGGCATCGTGCGCGGCCAGCGTTACCCGCTCACCATCAACGGAGCGAAGTCGGCATGGCAGCGGATGCGCGCCAAGGCAGGCGTCAAGGACTTCCGCTTCCACGACTTCCGCCACGACTTCGGCAGCAAGCTGCTGCGCGACACCGGCAACCTCAAGCTGGTGCAGAAAGCCTTGAACCACAGGGACATCAAGTCCACGCTCCGATACGCGCACGTCTTGGATGAGGATGTCGCCGCCGCCATCGAGCGCGTGGCGAAGTCCCGAAAAAAGTCCCGAACTCGGCTCCGCGAGGTCAGTTAATCCGATGGCACAGGCACTTCCACAACTCGCATCCAAGCTTCCAGATGTCGTTTGCCGCGACGCTGGCGCTGATCGCCGCCTATGAGCGCAGCCTGCGCTGGCAGCCCAATGCCGACACAACAACCGGCGCCCGCATTGCATTGTGGGGCGGCAATGCGGTCGCTGGCCTGATCCTGGCGTCGCTGGTCGCCGGGTTAGCCACCACGCCTTACGCCGCGTTCCATTTCCATCGCCTCGCGCCCTACGGCGTGATCGCCAACCTGATGGCGATGCCGATCGTCTCGATCTGGGTGATGCCGACCGGCCTCTTGGCCCTGCTCGCCATCCCGTTCGGCTTCGACGGCTTCCTCTGGCGGCTGATGGGCGAGGGGATCGGCTGGATGATGGCGGTCGCGACCTGGGTCGCGAGCCTGCCGGGCGCGGTCGGACGCATGCCGGCATTCGGCATTGGCCCGCTGCTGGCCTGCACCGCGGGCCTGGTCGTTCTCTGCCTTCTCAAGACGCCGCTGCGCTGGTGCGGTGCGGCGCTGATGGCGCTTGCAGCCATGCTCGCAATCCGCGCCCCGCAGCCCGAGGTGCTGGTCGCATCCGACGGGCAGGCGCTGGCCGTTCGTGGCGCGGACGGAAAACTGGCGATCCTGCGTCAGGGCGGCGACGCCTTCACAGTTCGCGAGTGGCTGGCGGCCGACGGCGACGCCCGGCTGCCAACCGATCCCGCGCTGCGCGAAAGCTTTGTCTGTGACCCTTCCGGGTGCGTTGCCAAGCTCGCCGGCGGCCGGATCGTGTCCTACGTGCTGGCGCCCGACGCCTTCGAGGAGGACTGCGGCCGCGCTGCGCTGATCGTCACCGCCCGCGAGGCGCCGCCGCGTTGCGCCGCCATGATCGTCGACCGCAAGGTCTCGCGCGGCCTCGGGGCGCTGTCATTGACGCGCGACGGCGACCGCTGGGAGATCACGGCTGCCCGCCCGGCCAACCAGGACCGGCCCTGGACGCGCGCCAAAGCAGTACCGGCGGGTACGATGCAGCCAGCATCAGCCACGCGGCCGCAGCCGCGCGATGCGACACCTCGGGTGGAAGATCTGGAGCCGGGGGATTAGGGGGAAGCAGAACGTGACGGCTTAGCGAAATCGTTGCGTATAGGCGTTGCATATCCGCTGAATCATCGACTCGTAATGAAGCGGGTCGCCGATCGGAAGATTTGGCGGCACTGGCGCGACGGCAGTCGGCTGATGAATACTCGCATACATTGGAGCATTTGGATTAATACCAGCGGTGATGAATTCTGACTCATAGGGGATACCGGTTGGGTCGGCGGCATGATTCGCTGGCCTTCTTGATTCGAGGAGGAGGCCAGAATGCCGGCAGCGGTTTCGATCACGCACCTGGACTACAGCGCGTCCGAGCTTCGACGTGAGGCGAAGCGTACGGATGATGCGGACGTGGCACGGCGAATGCTGGCCTTGGCGCTGGTGCTGGAGGGCAAGTCGCGCGGCGAGGCTGCGATATCGTGCGGCATGGACCGGCAAATCCTGTGCGACTGGGTGCACCGCTACAATGCGGAAGGCCTTGTGGGTCTTCGGAATCGAACTGCGCCGGGAGCGAAGCCGAGGCTCTCTCCCGAGCAGGAACGGGAGGTGGCCGAGCTGGTTCGTAACGGGCCGGATTTGGCCGAGCATGGCGTTATCCGTTGGCGGCGGATCGACCTCGCGCACGTGATCGAGCAACGCTATGGGGTCAAGCTGGCCGAACGATCGGTTGGCGATTTGCTTCGTCGTCTCGGCTTTCGGCGTATCTCGGTGCGGCCACGATGTCCCGAACAGGACGCCGCGATCCAGGAGGCGCATAAAAAAACTTTCCCGATCTGGTCGCTGCCGCCATCCCCGCGCATGCGCGCGACAAGCCGATCGAGCTTTGGTGGCAAGACGAGGCCCGCGTCGGCCAGCAGGGCACGTTGACGAGGATTTGGGCCGAGCGCGGCAGCCGGCCGCGGGCCCCGCGCGACCAGCGCTACGATTGGGCCTATCTGTTCGGTGCAGTCTGTCCCGCGCGCGATGCCGGCGCCGCGCTTGTGCTGCCGGTCGCCGACGGCGAGACGATGAACCTGCATCTCGCCGAGATCAGCCGCAACGTCACGCCCGGCAGCCATGCCGTCGTGCTGCTCGACGGTGCCGGCTGGCATCAGACCGGCGGCAAACTCAAGGTGCCGGACAACATCAGCTTGCTCAAACTGCCGGCCTATTCGCCCGAACTCAATCCGGTCGAGAACGTCTGGCAATACTTGCGCCAGAACCAGCTCAGCAACCGCGTCTTCGACGGCTACGATGCCATCGTCGACGCCTGCTGCGATGCTTGGAATGCACTCACCGCTGAACCGGGCCGCATCCAATCAATTACGACCCGCCCCTGGGCATCGGTTACTATCTAATGCCGTTGGTATAATAACCAAATTGTCATGCTCGATTACTGTGACGCCGATGGCTTCCATGCCCGGAACATCGGTGCTGCTATTCCGCAGATGGATGGACCGAAATTTGTCCACTGTTTCCTGCGCCAGTTGACGGGCGGTCCTCGTTGCCCCGCCGTGGATAGTAATCGTTCCGGCTGGGCGCAACGGAGACCAAAAACGGCTAGCGCTATTCACGACGAGATACGCGGCAGCGACCGTGCTCTGATTATATTGGTGTGCGTATCCATGGAATGAATTGAAGTCCCGAAGTCTATTCAAACGCGCTTTACCATGCTCGGTCCAAACAGATTTCAGTTCGATGGCTATCTGGATGATAACAGGCGGACCCATCGTAATCGGCGTTGCGCTCGTCGGAAGCTTGGGAGCACCTGCACAAGTACCGATCGCAATATCTATTACCCAATCAGCATGACCGACTTGCTGGTGATGCCGAAGATTAGCAACAATCTCACCCCTTGCTGCTCGCCTGCCGATCAAATCGCACTGAGCTACCAAATCGCGGATGATGATGAGTGATTGAAAATCACTGTGCTTTGACGTTCGAGGATGGTACCCGCCCTGTTGAAGATGAGCCGCCAATTCGATTTCGATCGCCATAGTAGCCAGCCTCGATTGCTACCTTCGTGGCACCCACCAAACGGGGACGCCGCGCCAATTCGTCTAATTGTGCTCTGGCGCGCTGAAGGTACGTTGGCTCGATTTCAACGCCTATTGAATTCCGGCCCGCGGCTATTGCCGCAACGGAAGTTGATCCAGTTCCGAAGAAAGGATCAAGGATCGTATCGCCAGCAAAGGAAAACATTCGAATTAGGCGCTCGGCGAGTTCAGCAGGATAAGGCGCAGGATGACCAGCTCGGGTTGATGCACCCTTGATGTCCGCCCAAACAGACCGCCACCACGCCTGCATCTCCTGCTTCGTCAGCATAGAAAGTGCCTTTTGCGTAGAGGTGGGTTTTCGATATTCGCCACCCTTGCGCATGAACAAAATGTATTCAATGTCGTTCTTCACCACTGCGCCCGGCTGATACGGCTTTCCGTAAAACCCAGCGCCATTGCCTTCAGCCTCCGTCGATCCGTTCGCAATCTTGTTCCATAGAATCGGCGTCAAACAATCAAGCTTAGCCCGACGCGCCCTTACCTGAATGTCGGCGTGCAGCGGCATGACATAGTGGCGACCACCCCGCTTGCGTGACACGCAAACATCGCCGACAACACAACAAACGCGGCCTCCCGGGACGAGCACTCTGGCGCACTCTTTCCAGACTTTATCGAGCTCAGACAAAAATACGTTGTAATCGTCGATGGCACCCATCTGCCGTTCGTTGTCAGCATATTTCTTTAGCGTCCAATAAGGCGGCGAAGTCACTACAAGATGAACCGATCCTGATGCCAGCCACGACAAGTCACGCGCATCGCCAAGGTGAAGTCGGTGACTTGTTGAATCATACGGAGCGGGCCAAGGCGCCGTGCGGTACGTCTTATTGATGCGCAAGAGCTTCGCGAGTGCTCCCGGCGCAGCATCGTTCACCGGAATTCCGGGGATGCGGCGGGAGCCAGTCTCAATAAGTACGACGCTCATCTAATGCCTAACTTGCAAGTCTAGTCTGATCCGATTGCCAAGCTAAGTGATGCCGGCGGGCTATCCACCAGAAATCCACGATCTACACGTCCATCACGTCGTCTGCCCCATAGGGAAAAATGAACCGAACGTGCGGCACCAGACCAAACAGACGGCGGTGAAAGACTAGTAGCGGCGGAACAACCCCACCATCTTGCCCTGGATGCGCACCCGCGTCGGCGGCAGAATACGGACCTCGTAGGCGGTGTTGGCGGGCTCGAGCGCGATCGAGGCGCCGCGGCGGCGGAAGCGCTTCAGCGTCGCCTCCTCGTCGTCGATCAGCGCCACCACGATGTCGCCGGTGTCGGCGGACTCGGTGCGCTTGATCAGCACCGTGTCGCCTTCGAGGATGCCGGCTTCGATCATGGAATCGCCGCGCACTTCCAGCGCGAAGTGCTCGCCGGTCGCCAACAGGTCCGGCGGAACGTTGATGACGTGGCTCTTGGTCTGGATCGCCTCGATCGGGGTGCCGGCGGCGATGCGGCCCATCATCGGCACTGCGACCGGACGGCCGCTGTTGTCGTCCTCTGAGGTCTGCCGCACCCGGCCGAGATCGCCCTCGATCACGCTCGGAGTGAACCGCTTGCGCCCGCCGCCCATACCCGGATTGACCGAGTTCCGGCAGCTTGATCACCTCGATGGCGCGGGCGCGGTTCGGCAGCCGGCGAATGAAGCCGCGCTCCTCCAGCGCCGTGATCAGCCGGTGGATGCCGGATTTGGAGCGCAGATCGAGCGCGTCCTTCATTTCGTCGAAGGAGGGCGGCACGCCCAATTCCTTCAGACGCTCGTTAATGAAGCGGAGCAGCTCGAATTGCTTGCGGGTCAGCATCCTTGGTTATCTCCCCAAAGGTCGGCCGTCCCTGGGCCGAAAACAAATCATGAACGGACACTATATGTTCCATATGTGTTCCGCAACCCTTTAATTTGCCGTGAACAAGTCGAGCGACCGTAAAAACGTGGGCGTAAGCCTAAGGATCACACATTGACCGCCGGCTTTAACGGCTGGGGCAAAAGGCTCGCGAATGACGAGGCAATCGGCGTTTGCGAGCGCCGCCATCATCGAAGAATCCTGGATCGGAATGGGCGTCGCGACCCGAGTTCCATCGGAACCGGCGGACAGTTTGGCGCGCATGTAGTCGGCGCGCTCGTCGTTGGCAGGCAGGTCGACGCCAAGCTTGGCTGATTCGGTTTGCGGCTCGACGTCGGTTCGTCCCGCGAGCCGCCGGATCAGCGGAACCAGGAACAGCAGCGCACAGACGAAGGCCGAAACCGGATTGCCAGGCAGCCCGATCACCTGCATGTCGCCAAGCCTGCCGTGCATCATGGGGCGGCCGGGCCGCAGCGCCACCTTCCAGAACGACAGCGCCAGGCCTTCAGCAGCCAGTCCCTTCTGCACCAGGTCGTAGTCGCCGACCGAGGCGCCCCCCGAGGTGAGCAGGATATCTGCGCGCTCAGCTCGCGCTTCCCGGATCGCCGCGACTGTCGCATCGACCCGATCGGGCACGATGCCGAGATCGATCACGTCGGCGCCTTCGCCGCGGGCGAGCGCCATCAGCGCAAACCCGTTGGAATAGACGATCTCTGCGGGACCGGGCGTCGTGCCGGGTGGCACCAGCTCGTCGCCGGTGCCGAGCACGGCAACGCGCGGCCGGCGGTGCACCGGCAGCTTGGGATGGTTCATCGCGGCCGCCAGCATCAGGTCGCGGTCGTTGAGCCTACGGCCCTTCGCCAGCAGCACAGCGCCTTGCTTGAAATCGAGCCCGGCGCGGCGGATGTGCTTGCCGGACGGCGACCCCGACGTTACGACGACCTTGTCGCCGTCACGCGTGGTGTTCTCCTGGATCACGATCGTGTCGGCGCCCGGCGGCAGCACGCCGCCGGTGAAGATGCGGGCCGCTTCGCCGTCGCCGACCTTGCCGTCGAACGGGTGGCCGGCCGCGACTTCGCCGATCAGCCTGAGCGTCGCCGGAACTGTTGCTACGCTACCGGCGCGAACCGCGTAGCCGTCCATCGCCGAAAGGTCCTGCGGCGGCTGCGTGCGCAACGCCGCGACGTCAGCGGCGAGCACCCGGCCATGAGCTTCGAGCAGCGTCGTCTGTTCGGAGGGCAGGGGCGCGGCGTCCTTGAGCACGCGAGCCAATGCGTCGGCAACCGACAGCAGGTCCGCCATGACTAGCCCCTGGCGCTTTCTTTGGCCCGGTAGTGGCCCGACTTGCCGCCCATCTTCTCGACGAGACGAATGCCTTCGATCCGCATGCCGCGCTCGGCAGCTTTCACCATGTCGTAGATCGTCAGGCACGCGACCGACACCGCGGTCAGCGCCTCCATCTCGACACCGGTGGGCCCCGTCACCTTCACCGCGGCGCGAACCCTGAGCCCGCCGCGCTCCGGCGCGATATCGACCTCAACCTTGGACAAGGCGAGCGGATGGCACAGCGGGATCAATTCGTGGGTCCGCTTCGCCGCCATGATGCCGGCAAGCCGCGCGGCGCCGAGCACGTCGCCCTTCTTGGCGTTGCCCTTGAGCACCAGATCGAGCGTCTTTTTCGCCATTAGCACGCGGCCCTCGGCGACCGCGATGCGCTCGGTTGCGGGCTTCGCCGAGACATCGACCATGCGAGCCTCGCCCGATTTGCCGAGATGGGTGAGCTTCTTGCCCAAAGTCATTCCGCTGCCGACCGAATCTGGTTGTGCGCCAACAGCGCCCGCGTGGCCTTGGCGACGTCGGGTTGCCGCATCAGGCTTTCGCCCACCAGGAACGCTTTCATGCCGAACTTGGCGAGCTGATCGAGGTCGCCGGCGGCGAAAATGCCGCTTTCGCCGACCACGACGCGGTTGGCGGGCACCTTGCGGGCCAGCGCCTGGCTGGTCGTCAGCGTGGTCTCGAAGGTCTTCAGGTTGCGGTTGTTGATGCCGATCAGGCGCGACTGCAATTTCAGGGCACGGGTGAGCTCCCACTCGTCGTGCACTTCGAGCAGTACGTCCATGCCCTGCGCCCGCGCCGCGTCCTCCAGGTCCTTGGCCTGGTAGTCGTCGACCGCCGCCATGATGATCAGGATGCAGTCGGCGCCCCAGGAGCGGGCCTCGACCACCTGATAGATCTCGTACATGAAGTCCTTGCGCAGCACGGGAAGCCGCGTCGCCGCGCGCGCCGCGGTGAGGAACTCCGGCGCACCCTGAAACGAAGGCTTGTCTGTCAGCACCGACAGACACGCCGCGCCGCCGGCCTCGTAGGCCTCGGCCAGCGCCGGCGGATCGAAGTCCTCGCGGATCAGCCCCTTCGACGGGCTCGCCTTCTTGATTTCGGCGATCAGCGCGTATTGGCCGGTAGCGATGAAAGTCTCCAGCGCGCCGAGGAAGTTGCGCACGCGGGGCGCGGCCTTGGCGGCGGCTTCGACCTCGGCGTAGGATCGCGCGCGTTTCGCTTCAGCGATCTCGCGGCGCTTGTATTCCTCGATGTTCTTGAGGATGTCGGTCATGACACCGCCGCGTTCGACACCGCGACCAGCTTGTCGAGCCGATCCTTCGCCGCGCCGGAATCAACCGACTTCGCGGCCAGATCCATCCCACCCTTCAGCTCCTTGGCCTTGCCGGCCACCGTAAGCGCCGCCGCCGCGTTGAGCAACGCGACATCGCGGAACGGACCCTTGGTGCCTTGCAGCACGGCCATCAACGCCGTCGCATTGGTTTCGGCGTCGCCACCGCGCAGCGCATCGCGGCCGACCTTCTTGAGCCCGGCGTCCTCAGGATTGATCTCGAAGGTGCGCACCTTGCCGTTCTCCAGTGCCGCGATCGCGGTTGGCCCGGAGGTGGTGATCTCGTCGAGCCCGTCCGAGCCGTGCGCGATCCAGACGCATTCCGAGCCGAGATTTTTCAGCACGTGTGCCATCGGTTCGATCCAGTCCTTCGAAAACACGCCGATCATCTGGCGCTTCACGCCGGCCGGATTGGAAAGGGGACCGAGCAGATTGAAGATGGTGC
Source organism: uncultured Alphaproteobacteria bacterium (assembly GCA_963814215.1). Classification (GTDB taxonomy): domain Bacteria; phylum Pseudomonadota; class Alphaproteobacteria; order Rhizobiales; family Xanthobacteraceae; genus Z2-YC6860. Next base: position 14,094 of record CAWFCM010000035.1, read on the forward strand.
GGGTGCCAAGCTCGACCCGCGTCGGCCCGACGTTCTTCATCGCCGGATGGTGCGCCGGCGCGAACATGAAGCCGATGCCGGCCTTGTCGATGCATTCGCCAACTTGAACTGCGCTGAGCTCGATCTTGACGCCGAGCGCTCCGAGCACGTCGGCCGACCCTGAGCGGGACGACAGCGCGCGGTTGCCGTGCTTCGCCACCGGCACGCCGGCGCCCGCCACGATGAAGGCCGCGCAGGTCGATATGTTGAACGAGCCCGAGGCGTCGCCGCCGGTGCCGACCACGTCGATTGCATTGGGCGGCGCGTCGACCTTCAGCATCTTGGCGCGCATCGCCGTCACCGCGCCGGTGATCTCGTCGACGGTTTCGCCGCGCACGCGCAGCGCCATCAGCAGGCCGCCCATCTGCGAGGGCGTCGCTTCGCCCGACATCATGCGGTCGAACGCGTGCGCGGATTCCTCGCGCGACAGCTTCGCACCGGAAGCGACCTTGGCGATCAGGCCTTTGAAATCTTCAGCCACGGCGGCTCCTCAATGCGCCTTGCGCCGCTGCGCATTCCAATGCGCGGCAAGGTCCAGGAAATTCTTCAGGATCAGGTGGCCGTGCTCCGAAGCGATGCTCTCGGGATGAAACTGCACGCCATGCACCGGCAACGTCTTGTGGCTCAGCCCCATCACAAGCTTATCGTCAGTCTCCGCGGTGACTGTCAGCGCCTCAGGAATCGTGCCGCGATCGACCACCAGCGAGTGGTAACGCGTCGCCTTGAACGAGCCGTTGATGCCGCGGAACACGCTGGCGCCCTGGTGGCGCACGTCGGACAGCTTGCCGTGGACGGGGGAGGGCGCGCGCACCACTGCGCCTCCGAATGCTTGGCCAATGGCCTGGTGACCGAGACAGACGCCGAGGATCGGGGTCGAAGGCGAGGCTTGCTTGATCAGGTCGAGACAAATTCCCGCTTCGTTCGGCGTGCAGGGTCCAGGCGACAGCACGATCGCGTCGGGTTTGCTCGCCAGCACGTCCTTCACCGCGACCTTGTCGTTGCGATGCACAACCACGTCCGCCCCCAGCCCGCCCAGGTAATGGACGAGGTTAAAGGTGAAGCTGTCGTAGTTGTCGATCAGGACGACCATAATGGCCGTTTCCTTAGCACGTTTCGGGGGTTGGGAGGCAGGACAGGCGTTAAGGCAGTCGTATGCCGCTTTTGACCGGCAAGCTCAGTATTTGCCCAGCCTTTAGGAACCCGCGGTCCAGGGTATAGATCGCGCGAGCATCACGGTTGCTGGCGATAGCAAGATGCAACGCGTCGCCTGAACGTAGGCCGGTCTCATGTCGGCGAAGAAACCGCCTCGACTGCTCAAAATCTTCCGCGGTTGGCGCAACCATCACAAATGCCTCCGACATAAGCGAGTTCGAATCCGGACTCAGCTTCGATCGCTTCTTCCGAAGACAGCCTGCCGATCCGAACCTGTTGCCCCATGGCCGACGAAAATTCAACGCACGTCCAGAGGCTCGTCGTGGCCATGCCCGTTGACTGAGCCTTCAGGAACCGTTCGACTGCCGCGCTGCCTGGCTCGTCAAGAACAAACGGCACCAGAAAGCTGGTATCAAAATAGTTCATCAACGCTGTTCATCGCGCATTTTGCGCAACAGCTCGGAGGTGGTCGGATTTCTCAATTTCGGCATGCGCGCACGAAACGCGGCCATGGACGGAATCGGTTTTTTCGGCGTCGCCGCCGCTGACAGTTGTGCGACCGGCTTGCCATGCCGCGTGATAACGATCTGTTCGCCGTTTTCAACCCGGTCCAGCAATTCGCTGAGATGAGCCTTGGCGTCGGCTACGCTGATGGTCACCATCGGAGCCCTCATTCAATTGGTCAGAATTCTGGTCATAATATAGCTTGGCATACGCGTCTTAGCCAGCTTCCATTACTCATAAACATGCCGACGGCGCCGAAGGATCGTTTGACACCTCAGAGCCATGTCCACTGATCGCCATGCTTGCCAGCAGCGAAAGTACGCCCATGAAATATAGATTCATCAAGATGTGGCCGCGGCAAAGGTAACGGGCGACGCACAGACAAAAACCAGCGTCCACACATGGGAGGTGAGGAGCACGACGAGCGCTCCAAACGCAGCCCCACAATCATATTCGAACGACCGGTCTTTCGAGACCATCGGCCACAGCAAGAATGCCACCACGCTCCCGATCAGAAATGCTGCGGCAACCACGAATTCAAAACTCGCTGCGGCCCCTGGCGGGGAGTCACGAAACAAGCAAGCGACGAATGCGCCCGCACCAATGCCTTCCAACACCGCGATAATCCAGCGAGTTTCGCGACGTATCCTAAGAACGCGCTTTGCTTCAGTCGGTGGTAATAGCGCATCGGCCATGCCGAAACTCTATTACTGCCCCCGGCCCGCCGCACTCGCAAACCGCCGCGCCTCCTCGGCGGCGCGGAACAGGGCCTTGGCCTTGTTGATACATTCGGCTTGCTCAGAGCCCGGATCGGAATCTGCGACGATGCCGGCGCCAGCTTGGACGTACATGGTGCCGTCCTTGATCAGCGCGGTGCGCAGCACGATGCAACTGTCCATCTCTCCGGCCGCCGAGAAATAGCCGACACAGCCGGCATAGAGGCCGCGCTTTTCCTTCTCCAGTTCGTCGATGATCTGCATCGCGCGGACTTTCGGCGCGCCCGACACTGTGCCTGCCGGAAAGCCGGCGGCCAGCGCATCGAGCGCGTCACGGCCATCCGCCAGCTTACCCTCGACGTTCGACACGATGTGCATGACATGGCTGTAGCGCTCGACGAAGAACTGGTCGGTGACGCTGACGGTGCCGATCTTAGCGACACGGCCGACGTCGTTGCGGCCGAGATCGAGCAGCATGAGGTGCTCGGCACGCTCCTTCGGATCGGCGAGCAGCTCCTCCTCCAGCGCTTTGTCCTCGTGCGGCGTCGGACCGCGCGGCCGCGTTCCTGCGATCGGCCGGATCGTCACCGTGCCGCCGCGGGCGCGCACCAGGATTTCCGGGCTTGAGCCCGCGATGGCGTAGCCGCCGAAGTCGAGGAAGTACAGGAACGGCGCCGGGTTGACCCGGCGCAGCGCGCGGTAGAGCGAGAACGGCGGCAGGTTGAACGGCGCTTCGAAGCGCTGCGACAGCACGACCTGGAAGATGTCGCCGGCGAGGATGTAGTCCTTCGCCTTCAGCACCATGTCGCGGTATTCGGCCGGCGTGGTGTTGGATTTGGCGGCGACGTCGAGCGGGCCGGAATCGATTGCTGCTGCCGCCTTGTCGAGCGGCCGGTCGAGCGCGTCGACGATCGCCGAAAGGCGCTCCTGCGCGCGAGAAAGCGCCGTCGCCGCGCCGACGCCAGGTTCGGGGCGCACCGGCGTGACGATAGTGATGGTGTCCTTCACGGCGTCGAACACCACGATCAGCGTCGGGCGGATCAGCACCGCGTCGGGAATGCCGATCGGGTCGGGATTGGGCGCGCACAGTTCCTCGATCAGCCGCACCGTGTCGTAGCCGAGATAGCCGAACACGCCGGCCGCCATCGGCGGCAAATCGTCGGGCAACGCGATGCGGCTTTCGGCGATCAGGGCGCGCAGCGCATCCAGCGGAGCTTCGGCGCAAGGCTGGAATATGGCGGAAGAACGCGCCGAGCGGTTGATCTCGGCTGTGTTTCCGTTGGCGCGCCATATCAGGTCCGGCTCGAGGCCGATCACCGAATAGCGGCCGCGCACCGCACCGCCCTCCACCGATTCCAAGAGGAAGCTCATCGGCTTGCCGCCGGCGATCTTAAGGAAGGCCGAGACCGGCGTCTCGAGATCGGCGACCAGCGTGGTCCACACCACCTGCGGCTCGCCGCGCGCGTAACGGTCCGCGAAGGCGCTCCCCGGCGGCTCGATCTGCATGACGGAGGTTCAGTTTGCGGGACTGGCGCCGGTGATCTGGTTGAGCGCCGCCTGATTGATGGTGACGCCGATGTCCGTTTCCAGCCGCGAGACGTACTGGGCAAGCATGTCGTCAGCGATCGCGCGGCGCAGCAGATCGTCGAACCGCTTCGCGTCGGCCAACTCGGCCTCCAGCGGCGGCACGGTGATCTCGGTGACGCGGAACACCATGCGATCTGTCAACGTGGCGCCTTCGGTGCTGGCGGCTTGATCCTTCGGGGTCGCGAAAATCACGTCGAGCGCGCGGGCAGGGAAGCCGGGCGGGGGAATACCGCGCTTGAGACCGGGCAGCCACTGCGGCGTCAGGTTGAACGCCGCAGCCACTTCCGCGAACGGCGTGCCGGCTTTGAGCTTTTCGAGCATCTCGTCGGCCTTGGCCTTGAGCCGCGACGCGATCTGGTCGTCACGCCAACGCGTCACGAGCTGGTCTTTGACGTCGTCGAGCGTGCGGTCCCGCGCGGGCGCGATTTCCATGACCTCGTACCAAACGTAGCCGCCTTGTTGCGGAACGTTCAGCGGATCGTTGTCGGAGCCTTGATCGGCACGAAACACCGCGCTGATCAAATCGACCCCTTGCGGCAGCCCGGCGACGGGCTTGCCGTCGCGGTCCTGGGCCGCGCGATCGATGGCCTCGATGACGCGGGTCTGCAGGTTGAGCTTCTTGGCCAGGTCGGCCAGCGTTCCGCCAGCCAAACGTTCGTCCTCGACCTTGTCGTGAAGGGTGAGAAGCTCCGCCTTGGAGCGCTCCGCGGCCATTTCCTGCTTAAGTTCGGCGGCGACCTCGTCGAACGGCTTGGTGCTCGCCGGTTCGATCTTGTCTGCCTGCACCAGCACGATGCCGAAGCGGCCCTCGACCGGCGCGCTGACCTCGCCCTGCTTGAGCTCGAATGCAACATCGGCGACCGCGCGATCGACCATGGCGCTCTTGGTCAACGTCCCAAGGTCGGTGTCGGCATCCTTCAGACCGCGCTCTGCGGCGAGCGCGGCGAACGTCGTGCCTTTGGCGATCTTGTCGGCGGCGGCCTTGGCTTCCTCCATGTTCGGAAACACGATCTGCTGAAGGTGGCGCCGTTCGGCGGTCGCGTAGCGTGCCTTGCGGTCCTCATAGCCCTTCTTGAGATCGGCATCCGAAATCTCGATCGCGGACGCGATCTCAGCCGGCGTCAGCGCCAGCACCAAGACCTTGCGGTATTCGGGTGAGCGGAACAGCACCTTGCGTTCCTCGAAATACTTGGCGAGCACCTCCGGGCTCGGATCGGCAACATCGCCGGCCTGCGCGCGGTCGAGCATCACGTAGTCGATGGTGCGCTGCTCGTTGCGGAAGCGGTTGAGCGCATCGACCGCGGTCTTGGGCACGGCCATTTCGCCGCCCACGGTGCCGACCAGTTGCTGGCGCAATATGCTGCGGCGCTGCTCCGCGAGGAAGCGTTGCTCGGTGAAACCGATCTGCCGGATCAGGTATTCGAACTTGGTGCGGTCGAACTGTCCATTGATGCCCTTGAAGCTCTGGTCGTCCATCACTCGGCGCGCAACTTCCTGCTCGGTGATACCAAGCTTGAGAGCGCGGGCGCGCTCATCGAGGACGGTTTCCGCGATCACCTGAGCCAGCATCTGGCGGTCGATGCCGGCGAGCCGCGCCTGCTCCGGCGTGACCGGACGACCCATCTGGCGGCTGAGCTGCTGCAGCCGGTCCTGATAGGTCTGGCGGAACGTGTCGACCCGGATTTCCGTGCTGCCGACCTTGGCGACGGTGGACTGGCCGAAGCCGCGGAAAATGTCGCCGATGCCCCAGATGCCGAAGCTGATCGCGATCAGGCCGAGCAGGACGCCCATGACGACGCGGCCGAGCCAATTGGCAGAGGCTTTGTGAATACCTCGAAGCATGGATCCGATCTGCTGATTGGAAATAGCGATTCAACGACCGCTGATGGCCAGAATATACGGATCGGGCTTCCCCCTCGCAACTGATCCAGGGCGACCAAAGCAGGCTCTGGTGCGGCCGCAAACGCTCTGCTAACCGCTGCTTGAGAGGGGTTCGCAATGGCAGGCACGGCGCGGCGGCCACTGGTCGCAGGCAACTGGAAGATGAACGGGCTGGCCACTTCGGCCGCCGAGTTCAGCAAGATGGTGGCGGGCGCGGCGAGCCTCGCCGGCTCAGCCGACGTCATGGTCTGCCCGCCGTTCACATTGCTGGCCACCCTTGTCACGGTGGCGAAAGGCTCGGCCGTCGCGATCGGCGGTCAGGACTGCCACGCCGAGCCAAGTGGGGCGTTCACCGGCGACATTGCCGCGGAGATGCTGGCCGACGCAGGGGCGACCGCGGTCATCGTCGGCCATTCCGAACGACGGACCATTCACAAGGAAACCGACGCGCAGGTGCGCGCCAAGGCGCTGGCCGCCTGGCGGGCCGGGCTCATCGCGATCGTTTGCATCGGCGAGACCAGGGCGGAGCGCGAGGCGGGCCAGACGCTCGACGTGCTGGAACGGCAACTCGACGGGTCGCTACCGGACGGAGCCACCGGCTCCAACCTGGTGGTCGCCTACGAGCCGGTCTGGGCGATCGGCACCGGGCTCACGCCGACCGTGGCCGACGTCGCGCAGGCCCACGGCTTCATCCGCGGCCGCCTGGCGGCGCACCATGGGGCGGCCGCGCAAGCCATCCGCATCCTCTATGGCGGGTCAGTGAAAGCGTCCAATGCCAAGGAACTGATGGCCGCCGCCGACGTCGATGGCGCCCTGGTCGGGGGCGCCAGTCTCAAAGCTGACGAATTTCTGGCCATTGCGGGGGTCTATCGCTGAACCCCGGCGGGGTGGAAATGCGCCGGGGGATCGTGTAGAGACCGCTCCGAATTCCTATATGAGGGACCGAGAGCGGGCCATCTGGCCCTCTCGGTGCTTGAGCGGAACAATTATGCAGAGCGTCATCATCATCATCCATCTCATGATCGTGCTCACCATGGTGGGCCTGATCCTACTGCAAAAGTCCGAAGGCGGTGGCCTCGGCATGGGCAGCGGCGGCGGTGGCGGCTTTCTGTCGACCCGCGGCACCACCAACGTGCTGACCCGCACCACAGCGATCCTCGCGGCCTCGTTCTTCGCCACCAGTCTCATCCTGTCGATTTTCGCCGGCATGGACCGCAAGCCGCGATCGGTGCTCACGCCCGGCGCCCCGTCGCCGAGCGCGCCGGTCACGCCGAGTACACCGCTGGGTGGACCGGGAGGTGGGGTGCTCGACCAGCTTCGCGGCGGTACGCCCCAGCAACCGGCACCCGCGGCCCCAAGCGGGCCGCAGGTGCCGAGGTCGCAATAAGGATCACACAGGGGCCGGGAAACCGGCCCCTTCGCTTTGGGCGATGTGGAAAATGAACAAGCAGGTGCAAGCGGCTGGAAAGACGATGGTTTCGGCGCCCTGTCCACATCGCCGCACGGTCTTGTCAGCTTTGCGTTCAGCGGCCTCGTCGAATCGATTCGCGAGGGCTAAAGGTTGAACCCCATGGCGCGGTACGTTTTCATCACCGGCGGCGTGGTTTCCTCACTCGGCAAGGGTCTCGCATCGGCTGCGCTTGGCGCTTTGCTGCAAGCTCGCGGCCACCGCGTGCGGCTGCGCAAGCTTGATCCGTATCTCAATGTCGATCCCGGCACGATGTCGCCCTACCAGCACGGCGAATGCTTCGTGACGGACGACGGCGCCGAGACCGATCTCGACCTCGGGCACTACGAGCGCTTCACCGGCCGCCCCGCCAACCGGCAAGACAACATCACCACTGGCCGCATCTACCAGGACATCCTCGCCAAGGAGCGGCGCGGCGACTATCTCGGCGCCACCATCCAGGTGGTCCCGCACGTTACCAACGCGATCAAGGACTTCATCCGCGAAGGCAACGACGGCTACGACTTTGTGCTGGTCGAGATCGGCGGCACCGTCGGCGACATCGAGAGCCTGCCGTTCCTCGAAGCCATCCGCCAGTTCGGCAACGAATTGCCGCGCAACCACGCGGTCTACGTGCATCTCACGCTGATGCCCTACATCCCGAGCGCGGGCGAGTTGAAGACCAAGCCGACCCAGCACTCGGTCAAGGAACTGCTCTCGATCGGCATCCAACCGGACATCCTGCTGTGCCGGACCGACCGTCCGATCCCCAAGGAGGAGAGGCGGAAGCTCTCGCTGTTCTGCAACGTGCGCGAAGGCGCGGTGATCGAGGCACGCGACGTCGACAACATCTATGCGGTGCCGGAAGCTTACTCGGCCGAAGGACTCGACCGCGAGGTGCTGCTGGCGTTCGGCCTGGAGCCCGGCCAACCGCCCGACCTGGCGCGCTGGCAATTCATCAACGACCGCGTGCGTAGCCCCGAAGGCAACGTCACCATCGCGATCGTCGGCAAATACACCGGCATGAAGGACGCCTACAAATCGCTGATTGAGGCGCTCTCGCACGGCGGCATCGCCAACAAGGTGAAGGTCAATCTCGACTGGATCGAATCCGAGGTGTTCGAGAAGGAGGACCCGGCGCCGTTCCTCGAACACGTCAACGGCATCCTGGTGCCGGGCGGCTTCGGCCAGCGCGGCGCCGAGGGAAAAATCCGCGCGGCACAGTTCGCGCGAGAACGCAACATGCCGTATTTGGGTATCTGCTTCGGCATGCAGATGGCCGTGATCGAAGCTGCGCGAAATCTTTGCGGCATCGTGGAAGCCAACTCCACCGAATTCGCCCAAACACCCGAACCGGTGGTGGGCCTGATGACCGAATGGCTGAAAGGCAACGCGCTGGAAAAGCGCGCGGCGAGCGGCGACCTCGGCGGCACCATGCGGCTCGGCGCCTATCCGGCGTCGCTCGCACGCGGCAGCCGCGTCGCGGACATTTACGGCGCCACTGAAATCTCGGAGCGCCACCGCCATCGCTACGAGGTGAACACCGCCTACAAGGGCCGCCTCGAACAGCACGGCATGCGGTTCTGCGGCATGTCGCCGGACGGTGTGCTGCCCGAGATCATCGAATACACCGACCACCCCTGGTTCATCGGCGTGCAATTCCATCCCGAGCTGAAGTCGCGGCCGTTCGAGCCGCACCCGCTGTTCTCGTCGTTCGTCGAAGCGGCGGTGGAGCAGAGCCGGCTGGTTTAATCACCGCTTGTTTAGATCGCGGAGCCATTCAACAACGGGCGCCGCGGCGGCGGCCGACGTATCAAAATGGCCTGCTCGCACTGTCAGGTAACGATTGAGCGGGTGCGGCGGCGCCTTCGCGAAAATTTCCTCCGGCCCGCGTTGCAGCGGGTCGGCGCTGCCAACGACGTACAGCAAAGGTGCGTTCAGCTGCGATGCATTCACAGGCATGAACGCGGGGGAATCCAGCGCAAAGAAACTGAGATAGGTTTCGGCCGTGGCGGTTACGCTGACCACGAAATCGCCGTTGAAGTCGGGAAACGACAGGGAAAGCCGCGCGCGGCCTTCCGCCATCAGCGCACGCGCCCGGTCGAGCGCCGCCATGATAATTGGGCGTCGCGCCAGCAACTCCGGCCGATGGCCGGGCGCCAGAGCGATCACTCCGGCGACCTGGTGACGTGCGCCGTAGGCGAGGGCACCGTTAGCCCCCAGGCTGTGGCCCGCGACGATCAACGCCGTGGCGCCGCGCCGTTGCAGACGCTGGAAAGCGGCGTCGATCTCGCGCAGGCATGCAAGATAAGGCTGATCATAGATGCGCCGGCCGGACCAGCACATTTCCGGCCGCTCCACCAGATGACCTGCTTTGCCGATCGCATTTGCAAGCGGCTCGTGTTCTTCCGGCGCGCTTTGCTTGCCGTGAAGGAGCACCACTCCGAACTGGACTTCAGCGCCGGCTGTAACCGGAGCGAGTGCCAGTACGGCAGCCAGCAGCAATCGGGCGAGTCCGTGCATGCCCCGGCAACCATGATCGTTCAACCTGGTTCCGCGGCTGAGCGGTAAACCCAGCCCACAATCCCGCGGTCGCCAGATATCTGCCTTGTGCGTGGCGGCCGCGCCAAGCACCATGCGCCGCCATTGGGGCACTACGGGAAGAAACATGATCTACGAACAGCGTATCTATTCTTGCATTCCGGGCCGCCTGCCGGCTCTGCTCAAGCGCTTCGAGAACCACACGCTGCCGATCTGGAAGACGCACGGCCTGCGGCCGGTCGGGTTCTGGACCGTGCTGGTCGGCGACGGCAATCACGACCTGCACTACATGCTCGCGTGGGAATCGCTCGCCGAGCGCGAGAAAATCTGGAACACGTTCCAGTCCGATCAGGCGTGGATTACCGCCCGCGCCGACAGCGAGAAGGACGGCCCGATCCTCGCCAACATCAAGAGCTCGTTCCTGGTGCCGACGGCGTTCTCGGCGTTGAAATAGCGTTCGCCATGGCGCGCGGCATCGATCACATCGTGCATGCGGTGCATGACCTCGATGCCGCCGCCGCGCTCTACCGCGCACTCGGCTTTCAGGTCGGCGCACGCAACACGCACGCGCCGTCCTGGGGCACGCGGAACCACATCGTGCAGCTCGCGGGCAGCTTCATCGAAGTGCTCACGGTCGCGGACAGCTCGCAGATCGCGCCGCATGGCCCGCGGCATTTCTCGTTCGGCGCGCACAATCGCGATGCGCTCACGCGCGGCGAGGGGCTTTCGATGCTGGTGCTCGCAAGCACCGACGCGCATACCGACGCACGCGAGTTCCGCGGCGCCGGCATTGGCGACTTCGACGCGTTCGACTTCGAGCGCGAAGGCCGGCGGCCGGACGGCACGCCGATCAAGGTCGCATTCTCGCTCGCCTTTGCCAGCGATCCGGCCGCGCCGGACATCGGCTTCTTCACCTGCCAGCACCGATTTCCGGAGAATTTCTGGAATCCGGCATTTCAGGTTCATTTCAATACCGCCACAAGCATCGCCGGCGTAGTCGTGGTGGCGGCGAAGCCGTCGGACCACTATCGTTTCCTGACCTCGTTCACCGGCGCCAACGAAGTGGCGGCCTCGACGAGCGGGCTCGGCGTGACGACGCCGCAGGGTGAAATCCAGGTGATGGATCCGGCGTCCTTCGAACGCAATTGCGGGGAGAAGCCCCCAGACGTTCGCCGCGGGGCGCGGCTTGCCGCCATCCACATCGCCGTCAGAAATTGGGGGATAGCCAATGCCGTGCTACGCGGGACAAATCTCAATGCGCGCGAATACAGGGAAAAACTGATCGTCGGTCCCGAATCCGCCATGGGCACGACGTTGGTTTTCGAGCCACTTCGGACAGCCTGAGCGTTGCGCTAGTGTCTCGGTTCGGAAGTTCGCCCGAGTTCTCGGCTTGCTCCGAAGCGAACTTCCGAACCAAAGCGACGCTAGCAACACTATGATGCTAGTGTCCCTTTGGACCCGAAGTTCGCAAAGATGGTTGCTGAACATTCATGCGAACTTCGGGTCCGGGACACTAGGTTAACCGCCGCGCCGCCGGGTGCGAAAGCCGAGGACGTAATGAAGGTCGGGCCCGCCCCCAACGCCGTCGTCACCGTCGGGCAGACGCGCTTCGGCAACTCGCTGCCGCTCACCCTGATCGCCGGTCCGTGCGCGCTCGAAAGCCGTACGCATGCGCTCGAAATGGCGCAGGGCCTGAAGGAACTCACCGATCATCTCGGCATCGGGCTCGTCTACAAGACCTCGTTCGACAAGGCGAACCGCACCAGCGGCAAGGGTGCGCGCGGCATCGGCCTCGAGTGGGCGCTGCCGATCTTCGCCGAAATCCGCGAGAGCCTCAAAGTGCCGGTGCTCACCGACGTCCACGAACCGGCGCAATGCGAGCGCGTCGCGGAGGCCGTCGACGTGCTGCAAATCCCGGCGTTCCTGTGCCGTCAGACCGATCTCCTGGTGGCGGCGGCCAAGACAGGCCGTGTGGTCAACGTCAAGAAAGGGCAATTCCTCGCGCCGTGGGACATGACGAATGTGGTGCAGAAGATCACCGGCGCCGGCAATCCCAACGTGCTCGTCACCGAGCGCGGCGCTTCATTCGGCTACAACACGCTGGTCTCCGACATGCGCGCGCTGCCGATCATGGCGCGCGAAACCGGCGCGCCGATCATTTTCGACGCCACGCACTCGGTACAGCAGCCCGGAGGGCAGGGCACGTCGTCGGGCGGCCAGCGCGAATTCGTCCCGGTGCTGGCGCGCGCCGCTGTCTCGATCGGCGTGGCCGGCGTCTTCATCGAGACGCATCAGGACCCGGACAAGGCGCCGTCCGACGGGCCCAACATGATCGCGCTCAAGGATATGGAACGCCTCTTGCGCACGCTGCAGGCGTTCGACAGCATTTCAAAACTGCGTCAGTAATTCGGAAGATCGATCAGGAGGCCATGATGGTTCTACAATCGCTAGCCGGATTGCCGGCGTTTCTTCTCTACTTTTGCATTTCGACGGTTGCCGTCATCGCCTTCCTGTGGATTTACACACACATCACCGCGCATGACGAATTCACCCTGCTCAACAAGAACGTCCCCGGCGCCGCGGTTTCGCTCGGCCTGAGCACGCTCGGGTTTGCCCTGCCGGTGGCGAGCGCCGTGGCGCACGCCTCCAATGTGGTCGATTGCATCGTTTGGAGCGTGATTGCGCTCTGCGTGCAGATCATCGCCTACTATGTCGCGCGCATTCCGGTGCCGAATCTGTCGCAGCGCATCGCGGCCGGCGATCTCGGGCCCGCAGTGTGGCTGGGACTGGCCTCGGTGACCGCAGGTCTTCTGAGCGCGGCGTCGATGACGTGGTGAGGCTGCCATGAAGCGGTCCTCCCAGGTCGCGCTGCTGTTGATGGGCGTCACCGGCGTCGGCGCCACAGGCTACGCCTTGACCAAGCCGCCACCGGACTGCGTCCCGCACGGCAGCCCGGCCGCTCCCTCTCCGCTCTCACAAGGCGCGCGCGAGCCGTGCCCGCCGCAACGTTCATGGTCGTCGTCGAGCGGTCACAGCAGCCGATCCACCTGGACGCGGACCAACAGCAGCTCGAACAGCAGCGTGTGGCCACGGCCGGTGTTCTCGCGCACCGGGACGTCGACGACATCCTCGACCTCGGTCCCGCTCACCAGCCGCTCGTCACCCAGCACCAGCACGTCAACCAGCACGAGCACGTCGCGCAGTGCCCCGACGACCACCACGCGCAGCGGCTTCGGCTCGAGCTCAAGCTCGTATTCATCCTCGGGCGGCTGATGCGGCGCGTCGCCTGCGAGGAACGCGCGAACTGGCGTGATATCGCGCACGACACCGGATTCGATTTTCACACCATTGACGACGCGCCGTATTGGGTCGAGAGCGCCTATTACGCGTTCACGCTCGAGCAGATCGAGCGCGACATCGAGGCGCCGACCGCCGAGCTCGAAGCCATGTGCCGCGAGCTGGTCGCCAAGGCGATTAACGACGATCGCATCATGACGACGCTGCAGATTCCGCGGCCGTTCTGGAACTGGATCGCCCGCAGCTTCAAAAGCGAGGAGCTCAGCCTCTACGGCCGGTTCGACCTGCGCTACGACGGCAAGGGGCCCGCCAAGCTGCTGGAGTTCAACGCCGACACGCCGACCGCGGCGTTCGAAACCGGCGTGTTCCAGTGGAAGTGGCTGGAGGACGCGATCGCGCGGAAGGTGCTGCCGGAGAATGCCGATCAATTCAACTCGCTGCACGAGCGCCTGATCGAAGGCTGGAAGGTGATCGGCAAGGGCCGGCTCGTTCATTTCGCCGGAGTTCGGGAAACCGCCGAGGATGCCGGCACGCTGGCCTACATCGAGGATTGTGCGCGGCAGGCCGGACTCGAAACCAAGCAGATCGAGATGAAAGACATCGGCAAGGCCGGACGAAGCGGCTTCGTCGACCTCGACAACACGCCGATCGAGCTGATGTTTAAGCTCTACCCGTGGGAGTGGATGATGCGCGAGACGTTCGGCGCGTCGCTGCCTGGCGCGCCGACGCAATTCGTCGAGCCGCCGTGGAAGGCCATCCTGTCGAACAAGGCGATCCTGCCGCTGCTCTGGGCGATGTTCCCCAATCACCCGAACCTGCTGCCTGCCTATTTTGAGGGTGACGCGAAGGTCACCGAGCTGGGCAATTCCTATGCGCGCAAACCGCTGTTTTCGCGCGAAGGCGCCAACGTCGACCTTATCGTCGACGGCAAGCCCGTGGACCGCGACGCAGGGCCCTACGGCGCCGAGGGCTTCATCCGCCAGGCCGTCGCGCCGCTGCCGGAGTTCGACGGCAATTACACAGTGCTGGGCTCATGGTTCGCCGCCGGCGAGCCGTGTGGCCTGAACGTGCGTGAGGATGCGAGTCCGATCACCAAGAATTCGTCGCGCTTCTTGCCGCACGCGATCGTTGGATAGGTGGATTGCGCCGATAAGACTTGCGGCGCGCCAAATGGCAGTGTCCAAACGGCGCGATGAATCTGACGCTCGCGATCATCTCCTTCATGACGTTTTCGTCCGCGCTGTCCGTGCGCGCGGTCGATCCGATGATTCCGCAGATCGCCCACGATTTCTGGCTACCGCCCGCGACCGCGGCGATGCTGGCGGCGGCGTTCATCTCTTACGGCATGGTGTTGCCGGTATTGGGGCCGGTCGCGGATTCGGTTGGCAAAAAACGCGTCATGATCGGCTGCCTTGTCGTGCTGACGATCGCGTCGTTCCTCTGCGCCGTCGCGATGACATTCCAGCAATTGTTCATTCTTCGAGTCATTGCTGGCGCTGGCTGCGGCGGGCTGTTTCCGCTTGGCATGGCGATGCTGTCGGACCTGGTGCCGCTGGCGCAGCGCCAGGTCGCGATCGGACGGCTGCTGGCGGGCACCATCACCGGCAACCTGCTGGGATCGGCCGCCGCGGGTATCGTCGCCGATTTCATCCATTGGCGCGGCGTGTTCATCGTGCTCGGGGTGATTTCGCTGATCGCGCTCGTCCTTGCCGCGTGGGGGCTGCGCGGTCTGCCTGAGGCGCCCCGCCAACCGCTTGACCCGCGCACCGTCGTCCTGCGCTACCGCCAGATTTTCCGCATTCCGACGGCGCGTATTTGCTACCTGACCGTCCTTTGCGAAGGCATCTTCGTGATGGGGCTGTTCGCCTATGTCGCCGTGCTGCTGCTTGAAGCGGGTGAGCCGCGCGCCTCGATCGCCGGCGCGGTCATCGCGTCGTTTGCCGTAGGCGGCATCGTCTATTCGATTGGAATTGGAGCATTGCTGCGGCTGCTCGGCCAAAAATGGGTGATGATCGCCGGCGGACTGTTCATGGCGTTCGGCATCGCCGCGCTCGCATTCGCGCCACCGTGGCAGGTGCAGTGCGTGGTGGTCGGCATCATGGGCCTTGGCTTCTACATGCTGCACGCCAGCATCCAGGTGTTCGTCACCGAGCTTGCGCCCGCGACGCGCAGCTCCGCGATCGCATTCCATACGTTCTCTATTTTCGTCGGCCAGTCGATCGGCACCGCGGCGTTCGGCTACGGGCTGTTCTATCTCGGCGCGCCGGCAACTCTTGCGATCTGCTCGGCCGCTATTGCGTTGACTGGGATCGTGAGCGCACAGCTTCTCACCCGGCCCAGGCCGGCCTAACCCCGCCCGCGATAAGGCGCGACACCTTGGTCTGGCACCCAAACGCCCTTTGGCAGCGTGCCCGCCTGCCAGAACACATCGATCGGCATGCCTCCGCGCGGATACCAGTAGCCGCCGATCCGCAGCCATTTCGGCCTGAGCAGATCGACGAGCCGCTTGCCGATTGCGACCGTGCAGTCCTCGTGGAATGCGCCGTGATTACGGAAGCTGCCGAGGTAGAGCTTCAGTGACTTCGACTCCACCAGCCATTTGCCTGGCACGTAGTCGATGACGAGATGCGCAAAGTCCGGCTGGCCGGTGATCGGGCACAGCGTGGTGAATTCCGGCGCGGTGAAGCGCGCGACGTAGTCGGTGTCCGCGTGCGGATTGGGCACGCGATCGAGCTGCGCCTTTTCAGGCGAGGCGGGCAGCGCCACCGGGCGGCCAAGCTGGCGGGTTCGTTTGTTCATTGCTACGGGGCCGGACATTAGAGAATATAACTGCCGATGTCGAAACGAATTGCCGCCATCCTTGTTGTCGCCGGATTGACCGCAAGCCCGGCGCAAGCCTTTGACATCCTTGCTCTCAAGGTACTCGGCTTCTCGCCGGACGGACGCTATTTCGCGTTCATGCCATACGGTCCGCAGTGGGACGCCGGCAAGCTGTTCGCCGAGACCTATGTGATCGACGCAAGCACCGACCGCTATGTGCAGGGCGCGCCGGTGCGGGTATCGACTGACATGAAAGAGGACGCCAGTTCCGACAAGATCGAACCGGAGCTCAAGGCGTTCCTCGGCCGGGTCGGCCAGCGCACCGCGAGCCTGATCGGCCAGCATAAGATCGGCAAGCCGGGCGCTGTGCTCGCCAGCGTCGCGGACACACGCGTGGGCGATTACGAGCATACGGAAGCCAAGCCGCCGCCGCCCGCCGGGGCAACAAAGGTGACCGCCAAGCATTCTCAGTTGGGCGAGTTGAAGCTCAAGCTGGAAACCAAAGAAATTCCCTGGCCGAAATCCTCGCGGCTCTATGCCGGCAAGGAGGCGCCGTCCTGCGCCAGTGAGGTCGAAGGCAAGGGCGCCGCGTTCCGCCTCACGCTGGAGCAGGGCGGCCGCACCATCGTGCTGCAGG
This sequence comes from uncultured Alphaproteobacteria bacterium, assembly GCA_963814215.1. GTDB lineage: Bacteria > Pseudomonadota > Alphaproteobacteria > Rhizobiales > Xanthobacteraceae > Z2-YC6860. The sequence goes on from CAWFCM010000035.1 coordinate 30,715, forward strand.
ACGACAAGACCGTTCCGGCCTCGCGCAACGGCGTCAGCGGCTATGGCATCGCCGAAGTCCACGCATTCGACCGGCCCGACGGCAAGGTCACGCTGGCGGTGATCCTGGGCATGAAGGCCCGCGGCTTCGAGGGCGAAGACCGGCTGTTTCTGGCGGTGACGCGCGTTCTGGACCGCTGACGGGGTTTCGCTTTGCGGCATCATGCTCTAGAAGCGGCGCATTCAGCCGGAGAGTGCCATGACCGCCATCACCGACATCATCGGGCGTGAAATTCTTGACAGCCGGGGCAATCCGACGGTCGAAGTCGAGGTGACGCTGGAGGATGGCTCGATCGGCCGCGCTGCCGTGCCGTCGGGCGCATCGACCGGTGCCTACGAGGCGGTCGAGCTGCGCGACGGCGACAAGAAGCGCTATCTCGGCAAGGGCGTGCAGAAGGCGCTCGCTGCGGTCGAAACCGAAATCTTCGATGCGATCGGCGGCATGGACGCCGAGAACCAGACGCAGATCGACCACACGATGATCGCGCTCGACGGCACGCCGAACAAGGTGCGGCTCGGCGCTAACGCGATCCTCGGCGTGTCGCTCGCGGTCGCCAAGGCGGCTGCCATCGCCCGGGGGCAGCCGCTCTATCGCTATGTCGGCGGAACGTCGGCGCGGCTCCTGCCGGTGCCGATGATGAACATCGTCAACGGCGGCGTGCACGCCGACAACCCGATCGATTTCCAGGAATTCATGATCATGCCGGTCGGCGCGCCGACCTTCGCCGAGGGGCTGCGCTGGGGCGTCGAGGTGTTCCAGACACTCAAGAAGGCGCTGCACGACCAGGGCCACAACACCAACGTCGGCGACGAGGGCGGTTTCGCGCCGAACCTCAAGTCCGCCGAGGAGGCGCTTGGCTTCGTCATGAAGGCCATCGAAGAGGCGGGCTACAAAGCAGGTAGCGACATCGTGCTTGCGCTCGACCCGGCCTCAACCGAATTCTTCAAGAACGGCGCCTATGTCTATGAAGGCGAGGGAAAAACCCGCTCCAAGGACGAGCAAGCCAAGTATCTCGCCGACCTGGTGTCGCGCTATCCGATCTATTCCATCGAGGACGGCATGGCGGAGGACGACTTCGAAGGCTGGAAGGCCGTCACCGACCTGATCGGAAAGAAGTGCCAGCTGGTCGGCGACGACCTGATGGTCACCAACGTCAAGCGGCTGAAGGAGTGCATCGACAAAGGTCTCGGCAACTCGGTGCTGGTAAAGGTCAATCAGATCGGCACGCTGACGGAAGCGCTCGCGACCGTCGAGATGGCGCACAAGGCCGGCTACACCTGCGTGATGTCGCACCGCTCTGGTGAAACGGAAGACGCCACCATCGCCGACCTCGCGGTTGCCACCAATTGCGGGCAGATCAAGACCGGCTCGCTGGCGCGCTCCGACCGCACGGCGAAATACAACCAGTTGCTGCGCATCGAGCAGGACCTGGGCACCCAGGCGAACTACGCCGGCCGCGCAGCGCTCAAGGCGCTGCGCTAGCCTCGCGTCACGCTTGACCCTCCCTGAATAGGCGTGATGTGGTATAATGCGCTTATGATCGCCAAACTTAAGGACGTGTTGGAACGGGCGCAGACCTGGCCGGAAGAGGCCCAGGTGGAGCTCGCTGAGATCGCTCTCGAAATGGAGGCCGCGATGCGCGGTGGCGTCTATCGCGCCACACCCGACGAGCTCGCAGCGATCGACGAGGCTGACCGCAGTGGCGTCGCCAGCGACGCCCAGGTCGCCGCGGCGTTTGCGACGTTCCGCCGGGCATGAAGGTCGAATACTCCAATCGCGCAACTGCCGATCTCCGCAAAGTATCCACTGACAGCCAGCCCTACGGCGAGGCGGTGACCGTTGCCTCGAGGCGCGCATCCGCCAGGTCGTTGCGCAGATCGCCAAGCATCCGGGAAGCGCACCGCAGGTCGAAGGACGTCCGGGCGTGCACGTCGTTCCGCTGATCCGCTTCCCTACATGATTTTCTACCGGGTCCTCCTCGATCGCGTCCGCATCCTGCATATCCGGCACACGTCGCGCCGACCGTGGACGCGTTGACCGACTCCCTCGGCGCGAATTAGTTCGTTAGCGTTGCGGCCACTCCGCAGCGTCGCTGCCTAGACGCACCGACGGCCGCTCCCAGCGCACCGGCGTCTCCGACATGACGGCGGAGTGGCGCACGGCAGTGAGCCGGCCGAAGCCTGAATCGCTGTCGTAGAGGCGGTCCTGCACGTCCGGCCGTTTCGGATCAGCGAGCGTGGTGCCGTCGACCCGGCCGAGGCCGCGGCACCAGTGCGCAGTCTGCGCCAGCGCGCAGCGGACGTGCCAGCTTCCACCTTCGGTCGCGCGGCGGTTGAGCGCGGTCATGGCGCCGAACGCCATCAGGAATCCGGTGCCGTGATCGAGCGCCTGGGCGGGCAGGGGCTTCGGCTCCTTCAAGCCGAACGCTTTGCCCTCCGCATCGTTGAGGCCGTTGGCGTTCTGCACCAGGGAGTCGAAGCCGCGCCGGTTGGCCCAGGGTCCTTCGTGGCTGTAGGCGCAGATCGAGACGCAGACGATGCCGGGCCGCAGCTTCGCGGCTTGCTCGGCGCTGAAGCCATACTGGGCGATCGCGCCGGGCCGGTAACCCTGAACGAAAATGTCGGCCTCGCGCAGCAGCGCGGCGAGCTTCTCCCGCGCGCTCGTGTCGCGCAGATCGAGATGCGCCGAAAGCTTGCCGCGGCCGTTGTCGATCACCAGCGCTTCCATCGACGGCAGATGCGCCGCGGTGATGAGCAGCACGTCGGCGCCGTGCGAAGCCAGCGTGCGCCCGCACACCGGCCCGGCAATCACACGGGTGAGGTCCAGCACCTTGATGCCGGACAGCGGGCGATCTCCGCCTGGCAGCGGCTCAGGTGGCGCCTCGCCAATCTTCTCGATGCTGAATGGCGGCAGCTCGGCAACGGCGCGGCCTTGCGGATGCGCGTCCCATTCCTCGAACGAGCGCGTTGCTGTCACCACCAGACCGGCTACCACGGCGGCGTCCTCGACCTCGTAAGCATCCCATCCATCCAGCGCCCGCTGCACCGAAGCGCGGTCGTGGCCGCAGCCGAGCAGCTTGAGCGTGCCCTCGCGATGATGCGGCAGGTTGGTGTGCAGCCGCACCCAGCGGCCGTCGCCACAGCGGTAGAGGCCCGCGATCGGGTCGCGATGATCGTCGACCGGCTTTTCGTCGATCCCGAGATAATGCTCGCTGCGCGCCTCGATCGCCGCGTCACGCATCGCCACTCTGACTTGCTGCTGCCGTCCGGTGCGCAACCGCCACAGTTCGCTCGCGGCCAGCGCGGACGCCGCGACGGTGGTCTGCGCCGCGGTGCCGACCGCGAACGAGGAGGGCAGCACCGGCTCGCTGCCGGTCAATTGCACGGCCTCCAGGGCGGCGGCCGGCTGACCGGCCAGCCGCCAGAGTGCGGTCAGGACTTGCTTGGTGGATGGGGGTGCGGTCATCGGCGCGGGCCTTTAAGGCCTGATTATAAGGGTTTTCCGGGCGAAAGACCCAATTGGCGACCGCCCGGCGACGGTTCCTTTGCCGCGCTAGCCTATGGGAGAACCGTGGGGATTTGTATGCGCTGGTTCGCTATTGCCCATTCGCTCGCTCGGCCGCTTGCCGCAGGCCGCGCTGCGTGCTGCGCCTGAGGTCGCATTCGCATGCGCGCCAAGCAATTCGGTCAGCGGACGGAAGGCATCACGCGCGAGGGGCTGCGCAACATCCAGGGCGTGCACTTCGAGCGGACCGACGACGATGACTCGCAGAAGGGCGGTTCGAAGCTGCGCAAGATGGTATTCTGGATCGGCACCGCTGCGCTGATGATCGGAATCTACGTCGGCACAAGGGGTTCGGGGCAAGGCCTCGGCCAATTTTGGAAGAAGAACGACGGCACGGCCGTCGACGACATTTACGTTCCGATCGGAGCGAAGGACGTGTTCCTCGACCAGGTCAACAAGACCTGTAAATCGCGTGGCGATGCCGCCGGCGCCAGCCCGGTCCGCAAGACCTCCGCCTATGTAGCCTGCCTCGCCGCCGAGAACCCAAAGCGGCTGTGCCAGGCGGCCCACCGCACGCATTTCATCGCGGCGATGCGGAGTTACTACCGCACGCAGGCGCAAAGCCGAGAGACGACGATCCGGACCGACCCACAAGTCGCCGAGGCGCTCAAGATGGTGATCATGAACGGACATATCCCGCGCCGTGACATCATCGCCGCCGGACCAAGCGACCTCGAAGCCGCGCTGCGCGGCGTGGAAGCAAAGCGAAACGGATGCTGAAGCCGCTGCTGGTCCGGTAACAAGCTCTTAACGCGGCGCACGGCATCTTGCCGGCATGGTGATCCGTCGCCGGCTCCGATCCTTCCTGACCACGCTTGGCCTCTATGTCGGCGCGGCGCTGTTCATCGGCTACTTCGGCGTGAACGCCTACACCGGAAACCACGGCCTTCGCGCCAAGCAGGATCTCGACCAGCAGTACGCAGCGTTGAGCGAGGAACTCGACCGCCTCAAGCGCGAGCGGGCCGAATGGCAGCGGAAGGTGGCGCTGCTCAAGTCAGAGAGCATCGATCCCGACACGCTGGACGAGCGAGCGCGGGCGGTGCTCGGCTATCTGAACCGCCGCGAACTCACGCTGATCCTGAAGCGGCCCTGAGCGAACCGAATACGCGGCTTGCATCGCCGGCGATCGTTCCCATTTTCCTTGCGAACACAGCGGCTTGTGCGCCGCGAAGGCTGTGCGTGCGGGAACCCCGCACGCTTTCGCCGCGCAACGATATACGCTAAGGATTCAAGGCCGCCGTCCGGCGGCGCTTTCGCCCGAGGAGCACCATGGCCGTTGCCAAGGACAAGGCAGAGCGGCTCCCGTCCGCCATCCCGGCGGGGAACGGAGCCGCCGCACCGGAGCTCCCCAAGGACCGGCAGATCGCCGCCTACCAGGACATGCTGCTGATCCGGCGGTTCGAGGAGAAGGCCGGGCAGATGTACGGCATGGGCCTGATCGGCGGGTTCTGCCATCTCTACATCGGCCAGGAGGCTGTCGTGGTCGGCATGCAGATGGCGCTCAAGCCGGGCGATCAGGTCATCACCGGCTACCGCGACCATGGCCACATGCTGGCATGCGGCATGGACCCCAAGGGCGTCATGGCGGAACTGACCGGCCGCACCCACGGCTACTCCAAGGGGAAAGGCGGCTCGATGCACATGTTCTCCGCCGAGAAGGGCTTCTTCGGCGGCCACGGCATCGTCGCGGCGCAAGTCCCGCTCGGCACCGGCCTTGCCTTCGCCAACAAGTATCGCGGCAACGACAACGTCTCGCTGACCTATTTCGGCGACGGCGCAGCCAACCAGGGCCAAGTCTACGAGAGCTTCAACATGGCGAAGCTCTGGAAACTGCCGGTGGTCTACATCATCGAGAACAACCAGTACGCCATGGGCACCTCGATCGCCCGCTCGTCGGCCACCACGAAGCTTGCGAACCGCGGGCTGTCCCACGACATCCCCGGCGAGCAGGTCGACGGCATGGACGTGCGCGCGGTCAAGGCCGCGGCGGAGAAGGCGGTCGGCTGGTGCCGCGAGGGCAACGGCCCGATTATCCTGGAGATGATGACCTACCGCTATCGCGGCCACTCCATGTCGGACCCGGCGAAATACCGCACCCGCGAGGAGGTCGAGAAGGTACGCACCGAAAACGATCCGATCGAGCAGGTGCGCCGCCGCATCATCGAGCGCAAATGGGCGAGCGAGGACGAGATTAAAAAAATCGACGCCAAGGTGCGTGACGCCGTCAACGAGGCGGCCGAGTTCGCCACCAACGATCCCGAGCCCGATCCGTCAGAGCTCTACACCGACGTGGTGCGATGACGGCGCATGTCGACCCTCGCAACCATCGTGGCCGTCATGGCGCTGATCGGCGCGGTTGCGAGCTGGGTGTTCGGCGCGGTGAACTACGCGCGCACGCTCCGCGCCCTTTCCAGCGAAGGCGACCGCAAGCTGATGTGGCGCGCGGCGTTCGCCTGGCTGTTCGCCTCGCGGCAGATGTCGGGGCAAGCCGCGGTCTATTCGTCCAACGTCAACAAGGCGCTGGTCGCGTTTTTCACCTGCCTAATGATCGCGGCCGCGGCGTTTTCGCTGTCGGTCAATTTGTCACGCTTGTCGCGCTGAGCATGATCCCGAAAAGTGGACACCGGTTTCCCGCCTGCGCGAAGCCCTCGCACGGGCTATCATTTGGCTTGATGCTTCGGCGGGCGAAGGCAGGTCGGACAAGATCATGCTCAAACAAAGAGCGTAGAAGGTTTTGCGTCCATGCCCATTGAAGTGCTGATGCCCGCGCTGTCTCCCACAATGGAGAAGGGCAACCTCGCCAAGTGGCTCAAGAACGAGGGCGACACGGTCAAGGCCGGCGACGTCATCGCCGAGATCGAGACCGACAAAGCGACCATGGAGGTCGAAGCGGTCGACGAGGGCACGCTCGGCAAGATTTTGATTCCGGAAGGCACCGCGGACGTTGCGGTCAACACGCCGATCGCGGTGATCCTGGGCGAGGGCGAGAAGGCCTCCGACATCAAGGGCGCCCCGACGCGCAGGCCGCAGGCGCCCGATCCGGCGACACGTCAGCACGTCGAGGAATCCGAGCCGCGCGTCGAGGAGACCGGCGCGGTCAAATCGCCGAAGGCACAGGCTTCGCCGCTGCCCAAACCCGACACCATCGAGCTTCCGGAAGTCCCGGAAGGCACCGAGATGGTCACCGTCACCATGCGCGAAGCGTTGCGCGACGCCATGGCCGAGGAGATGCGCCGCGACAAGGACGTCTTCGTGATGGGCGAGGAGGTCGCCGAGTATCAGGGCGCCTACAAGGTCACGCAGGGCCTATTGCAGGAGTTCGGCCCGCAGCGCGTGGTCGATACGCCGATCACCGAGCACGGCTTCGCGGGCCTCGGCGTCGGCGCCGCGCTCGCCGGTCTCAAGCCTATCGTGGAGTTCATGACATTCAACTTCGCCATGCAGGCAATCGACCAGATCATCAATTCGGCGGCGAAGACGCTCTACATGTCCGGCGGCCAGATGAAATCGTCGGTGGTGTTCCGCGGCCCCAACGGCGCCGCCGCCCGCGTCGCCGCCCAGCATAGCCAGGATTACTCCGCTTGGTACTCGCACATTCCGGGACTGACGGTGATTGCGCCTTCAAACGCGGCCGACGCCAAGGGCCTCCTCAAGGCAGCGATCCGCAATCCCAATCCGGTGATTTTCCTCGAAAACGAAATCCTCTACGGCCAGAGCGGGCCGGTTCCCAAGCTCGACGATTTCGTGCTGCCGATCGGCAAGGCGCGCATTGCGCGCGCCGGAAACGACGTCACCGTCGTCGCTTTCTCGATCGGCATGATCTATGCGCTCAAGGCCGCGGACGAACTCGCCAAACAGGGCATCGACGCCGAGGTGATCGACCTTCGCACGCTGCGCCCGATGGATTCAGACACGGTCATCGCGTCGGTGAAGAAGACCGGGCGCGTGGTGACGGTCGAGGAGGGCTGGCCGCAATGCGGCATCGGCGCCGAGGTCGCGGCGCGCGTAATGACCGAGGCGTTCGACTATCTCGATGCGCCGCCGACGCGGGTGTCCGGCAAGGACGTGCCGATGCCTTACGCCGCCAATCTCGAAAAGCTTGCGTTGCCGTCCGTCGCCGAAGTCGTCGAGGCGGCGAAAGCCGTCTGCTACCGGTAGCCGGATATGTTGGCGTGATCATGAGTGGCACACCAAAGGAATTGTCACTTCCTCCGGAAGTGGTCGGGCGCGACGAGGCCGCCGAGGTGCTGCGTGCCTTCGTCGTCGACGGCCGGTTGTCGATTGCATTCCTGCGCGCATTCGAAGAGCCGGATATGTGGGGGTTGATGCTCGTCGATATCGCGCGCCATGCGGCACGGACATTTGCGCAAGAGGGAGTATGTGGCGAGGACGAGGCGATGGCGCGGATCGTCGAAATGTTCGAGTCTGAGATCGCGCGGCCGACAGACCGCGGCACGACCAAGCCTAAGCCGCAAGGCCACTGACATGCCTACCAACATCCTCATGCCTGCACTGTCGCCTACGATGGAGAAGGGCAACCTCGCCAAGTGGCTCAAGAAGGAGGGCGACAAGGTCAAGCCGGGCGACATCATCGCCGAGATCGAGACCGACAAGGCCACCATGGAGGTCGAGGCGGTCGACGAGGGCACGCTGGCGAAGATCGTCGTCGCCGAAGGCACCGCGGACGTCCCGGTCAATCAGGTTATCGCCGTGCTGGCGAACGAAGGCGAGGACGTGAAGGCCGCCGCTGCATCGCGGCCTGTCATCCCTCCGCAACAGGCGAAACCTGCATCGGCGGCCGCAGCGCCTGCTCCTGCGGCGCCAAAGCCAGTTGCCGCCACTGCTCCTCCACCTCTGCCGCGGCTCCCGCGCCGGCCGCCCGCACCGACGGCAACCGCGCGTTCGCTTCGCCGCTGGCGCGGCGTCTCGCCAAGGAAGCCGGCATCGACGTGTCGCGCATCGCCGGCTCCGGCCCGCACGGCCGCGTCATCGCGCGCGACGTCGATGCGGCGAAGTCCGGCAAGGGATTGAGGCCCGCCGCGGCGGCTGTCGCCGCCGCGGCTGGCGGCGGTGCTCCGGCGATCGCGCCGTCGATGTCGGACCAGCAGATCCGCGCGCTGTTCGAAGACGGCAGCTACGAGGTCGTGCCGCACGACGGCATGCGCCGCACCATCGCGCAACGCCTGACCCAGTCGACGCAGACCATCCCGCATTTCTATCTCACGATGGACTGCAACATCGGCAATCTGTTGCAGGCGCGCGAAGAGATCAACGCGTCGGCGCCGAAGGACAAGGACGGCAAGCCGGCCTATAGGCTCTCGGTCAACGACTTCGTCATCAAGGCGCTGGCGGTCGCTTTGCAGCGCATCCCAGACGCGAACGTAAGCTGGACCGAAGCCGGCATGCTCAAGCACAAGCATTCCGACGTCGGTGTCGCGGTCGCGATGCCGGGGGGCCTGATCACGCCGATCGTGCGCAGTGCCGAGACCAAGTCGCTCTCCGCAATCTCAAACGAGATGAAGGATTTCGCGGCGCGCGCCCGCGCCCGCAAGCTCAAGCCACACGAGTACCAGGGCGGCACCACCGCGGTGTCCAACCTCGGCATGTACGGCATCAAGGATTTCACCGCGGTGATCAATCCGCCGCACGCCACCATCCTTGCGGTCGGCGCCGGCGAGGAGCGGGCCGTCGTCGTCAACGGCAAGATCGAGGCCGCGCATGTGATGAGCGTGACGCTGTCGTGCGATCACCGGGCGGTCGACGGCGCGCTCGGCGCCGAGCTGATCGGCGCGTTCAAGAAGCTGATCGAAAATCCGGTGATGATGGTGGTGTGAGCGCTGGTCATTCCGGGGCGCGAGCGAAAGCGAGCGAATCCGGAATCCAGACGTTCGGCAGATGCGTGCCGCTGGATTCCGGGCCCCGCGCTTCGCGCGGTCCCGGAACGACGGGAGAAGGCGAGATTTCCTTCTAAAAAACTTATCCCCGGTCTTAGAATCTGGCCCCATATTGGGCGCGCCGCGTTCAATCGAGGGCGTCGTCGATCGCGATGCTGGATGACGGAACGGGGCGCGGTGTCCCTCATATTGGACGCCGCTGTGGAGCGCCGGGAGGCGCAGCGGCCTGCGTCACTGGCCGCGCGCACTCCGAAAGCGGCGATCCCCGGTAACGGGGATATCGCCGTGAGTGCGTTGGCGGGCCGTGAGGTCCGCCCGGCAGGCCTCGTCAGCCTGCCGCTTAAGGGCGGCGATCCGCCCTGGCGCCTCCCGGCGCTCCATCCCCTCATTCGGGGAAACGGAAAAAGGGAAAGACGGGCGCCGCAACGTCTCTAAACGAACCGGCAGGCGGAGCGTTGGCTGGGTCGCATGGATCGCGATTAGCCGCTAAAGTCGATCGAGGCGATGCAAGAAAACTTCAGGGAGCGGCAAATGGCCAAAACACACGCAGTCAAGAACCGGCGTGAAATCCTCAAAGGCGCGGCGGCAATCGGCGGCGCGGCGCTGTTTGCTCCCGCAGTGCTGGCGCAATCGCAATTCCCGAGCCGCAACGTTCGCATCGTCGTGCCGTTTCCGGCCGGCGCCACCACCGACATGCTGGCGCGGCTGATCGCGCAGCGCCTCAGCGAGACGATGGGCCAGCCGTTCGTGGTCGAGAACGTCGGCGGCGGTGGCGGCTCGATCGGCGCCGATCAGGTCGCCAAGGCGACGCCCGACGGACACACGCTGCTGTTTGGGAACATCACGTTCAGCACCACCACGTCGTCGCTGATGTACGTGAAGCGTGCGCGCCACACGTTCGACGATTTCGTCACCGTGTCGGTCGGCGCCTGGGTGCCGATCCTTTACCTCGCGGCCAAAGATGTGCCGGCGAACAATCTCAAGGAGTTCGTCGACTACGCCAAGAAAGCCGACAAGCCGCTGCTGTACGGCTCGACCGGGCCGGGCAGCATCATGAATTTGTGCGGCGAGGTGCTCAAGCGCGACGCCGGCATCAAGATGGATCACATCCCGTTCCGCGGCGCGGCGCCGCTGGTCACCGACATGCTCGCGGGGCGCATCCACTTCGGCGGCGACCAGTTGTCGAGCTCGCTGCAGCATGTGCGCTCCGGCTCGCTCAAGGCGATGGCGGTTGCGACCAAGTCGGCGGCACTGCCGGACGTGCCGACCGCACGCGAAATGGGCTTCCCCAATCTCGAGCTGCAGGGCTGGAACGGCTTCCTCGCGCCGAAGGGTACGCCGGACGCGATCGTCAACCGGATCCAGCAGCAGGTGGCAGAAGCGGTGAAGCGCCCCGACATCGCCAAGCGCATGACCGACGTCGGCGCCGAGCCCTCCGGCAACACGCCGGCGGAGATGGATAAGATGCTGAAAGCGCAGATCGCCCAGGTGAGGCCGGTCGTCGAGGAGCTGAAGCTCGTTGTGGAATGATCGGCAGCGGCCGAGGAGGGCCGCCTCATGAGTGCGTTTCTTGCCTTCCTCGGCACGTACCTGCTGTCGCTGTTCGTCGCATTGCTCGCTGCGCTACAGCTCGCGGACTACTTCGCCGCCACGGAAGAATTCGCTCTCGTCCTGATGGCGCTGCCGGTGTTCGTGACAATCTGCCTGCTGGCGTTCATCGCAACCAACGCGCTGGCGCGCCAGTCACGCACCTTCAATGCGGTGGCAGCATGTCTCGCTTTGCTCACCTTCATCCCGCTGGCGTTTCCGGCGTTCGTCAAGGCCGCAGCCGATCGCTCGACCAATCCGTTTTCACTGGCTATCGAGAACACCGCAGTCGCACTGGAATTCATCGTTCCCGCGCTCACCGCCGTTCTGGTGCAATGGGGCCTGGTGCGCAGGCGCTGGCTGCGGCTGCGCGGCGAGGACGATCTCAGCCTTTGGCCCTGGGCCGCGACGGTGATCGGCGGCCTCGCGATCCTCAATCCCTATGGCCTCGACATCGTCGGACAGGCCATCACCTACACGCCCACCAATTGGCTGCGCGACATGGTGCGCACCATTGCCCTCAGCGGCGCGGCCGTGCTGCTCGCCATGGTGTTCCTGGAGACCTATATCCGGGGCCGAATGCTGCGCCGGCGGCTGGCGCAAGCGGGGTAGGGCATGATCCGGAGAAGTGGGAACCGGTTTTCCGAAAAGATCATGCCCCGACGATTTTGCGCCGTCCGCGCTACACTTGGCCGGCAAAATTGAAAGAACGACATGGCTGACACCAATTTCGACATCATCATCATCGGCTCGGGGCCGGGCGGCTATGTCACCGCGATCCGCGCGGCGCAGCTCGGCTTCAAGACCGCCATCGTCGAGCGGCACTATCTCGGCGGCATCTGCTCGAACTGGGGCTGCATCCCGACCAAGGCGCTGCTGCGCTCGGCGGAAATCTATCACGCCATGCAGCACGCCAAGGACTACGGGTTGTCGGCCGGCAACGTGTCGTTCGACCCGGCCGCGGTGGTGAAGCGCTCGCGCGGCGTCGCCGGGCGCATGAACGCAGGCGTCACCTTCCTGATGAAGAAGAACAAGGTTTCGGTGATCTGGGGCGAGGCCGCGATCGACGCGCCCGGCAAAATCACCGTCAAGGCGAGCAGCGCACCGGCGCCGAAGGATACGCTCGGCCCCGGCGGCTACCAAGCCAAGCACATCATCGTCGCGACCGGCGCACGGCCGCGCGTGCTGCCCGGTCTCGAACCCGACAAAAAGCTGGTGTGGACCTATTTCGAAGCGATGGCGCCGGACGCGATGCCGAAGTCGCTGCTCGTGGTCGGCTCCGGCGCGATCGGCATCGAATTTGCGAGCTTCTACCGCACCATGGGCGCGGAGGTGACGGTGGTTGAGGTGCTGCCGCAAATCCTGCCCGTCGAGGACGCCGAAATCGCCGCGTTCGCCCGCAAGGCGTTCGAGAAACAGGGCATCAAAATCTTACGCGCGCCAAGGTGACCAAGCTCGACAAGAAAGCGGACAGCGTCACCGCCACCATCGACGACGGCAAAGGCGGCACGCAGACCATTACGGTCAACCGGGTCATCTCCGCCGTCGGCGTGGTGGGCAACATCGAGAACCTCGGCCTCGAAAAGCTCGGGGTAAAGACCGAGCACGGCACCATCGTGATCGACGGCTTCTGCAAGACCAACGTGCCCGGCATCTACGCGATCGGCGACGTCGCCGGCCCGCCGATGCTCGCGCACAAGGCCGAGCACGAGGGCATTATCTGCGTCGAGGCGATCAAGGGGCTGCACCCGCACCCGATGAACAAAAGCCTGATCCCCGGCTGCACCTATTGCGCGCCGCAGATTGCGTCGGTCGGTCTCACCGAGCAGGCCACCAAGGACAAGAAGCTCGACATCCGCGTTGGCCGCTTCCCGTTCGTCGGCAACGGCAAGGCGGTGGCGCTCGGCGAGGACCAGGGCATGGTGAAGGTGATCTTCGACAAGAAGACCGGCCAGCTGCTCGGCGCGCACATGGTCGGCGCCGAAGTCACCGAGCTGATCCAGGGTTACGTGGTCGCGATGAACCTTGAGACCACTGAGGAAGAGCTGATGCACACCATCTTCCCGCATCCGACCCTGTCGGAGACGATGAAAGAGGCGGTGCTCGACGCCTACGGGCGCGTGCTAAATATGTAATTAAACGCGATCGCGGTGCGAGATTTCGACCACGCGGGCGCGCTTGGCGAGTTCCTCGACCAGCGCGTCGGCGGCGGCGCGGTTGTTGGGATCGAGATTGGCGTCCCACTCGTCGAGCAGATACATCTCCGCCGCGGTGTGCGCCACGATCTCGCGCAACGCCCGCAGTTGCCGCTCGCCTGACGAGAACCCCGGCGGCTTGGCAGGCTTTTTCGGTTCCTCGTCGTCGCCATAGTCGAGATCTTCCGGCTCCGAACCCCGAGTGAACTGGAAGGCCAGGCGATCGGCCGTCGGCCAATAATAGGCGCGGTTCTTGACCCGCGATTTCAAGCTGGTCAGCAGTGTCGACTTGCCCGAACCGTTGGCGCCGCGCACGTTGATACGCCCGGTCGGGATATTCGGAAGAATCAAGCCGATCGCTTCGTCCACGGAAACGACCGTGTTGGATTTTTCGCGCTCGCGCAGGATCAGCATGTCGGGCTTGATGCGGGCGTCGAACTGCGGATCGGCTTCGAGATGCAGGTTCGCCGACACGCCACGCAAGCGTGTCCACACCGCCAGCAGCTCGTTCCAGCCCGAGGTGAACTGGTGCATGCTGTTTGTCATCTCGATCTGCCGCGGCAGCGTCGCGACCAGCGCAATCAAAACTTCGGAATCCTCTGTCCGGGTTGTTGCTTGCGACCCACGCCATCGTGCCGAACACGATCGCCAGTCCGATGATGGCGCTGGCCGCGCTCAAGCCCTCCTTGGTCATGATCGCCTTGATCTGCGCGTCGAGGCCGTCGCGCAGCTTGGCCTTGAAGCCCGCCAGCCAGAGCCGAAGATTGTAGCGATTGCCGGTGAAGATATTGTCCCACGCGGTGTAGCCTTGCGCGGTCATACGGTTGGTCATGCGCTGATTTTCAAGATAGGCGCGGGACGCCTGCTTGCGCATCGTCCATTGCATGGCGAACAGCACGACGAATGCCGCTGCGTACGCCGCCGGGAGCGAGCCGTCGATCTGTGTGCCCAGCACGATGACATTGAAGATCAGCCCGAGCAGCAGCCTCAAGTCG
>CAWFCM010000036.1:0-35265 GCA_963814215.1 uncultured Alphaproteobacteria bacterium
AGGCCGGCGTGGGGCCGCAATCATTGCAGCGCTGGCTCACCGGATACGTGGCACGTGGCATATCTTGCACTCATAGACGTTTGTTTTCTTCTTAAGTAACGTTCGTTTCTTTTCAGTGCCTCTCAAGGTGGGGCGAGAACGATGGCAAGCCTCTGCTCTGAAACCGCTAGCATTGCCCAGGTAGAGGGGTTCCGTCATTTCTCCCGCAGCTTGAAGTAAAGAATTCCCGCTAGGAAACAGAGGCTCACGCTGTTGGCAGCGATAATGACCCAGTCTTTACGCAGCACGCCGTAAAAACGACCCACGACGCGATGCCAGCCGTGAGGATCAGGAACATCTTTAAGGGGAGGTCGCCTGCCTCGCCGGTTTCCCAACACTTTTTGAGCTGCGGAATATAAGAAGCGGTTGTACAGACGGCGGCGAAGCCGCCTATTGCCGTTGTCGTGTCCATGCCGTTGGCAACGCACTCGGCACTGGCGTGTTCCCAGGGCCATCTCGTCGCCAAGCGCGATGTCGCCGCTGAACTGGCGAAGCTCGGCTTCCTAGTCGCTCGATTCTAGCTAGATTGCAGGGTATAGGTGTTTGAGTTTCACACGCGCGTCCGCGGTTGTGAACTGCCAGTCGGCCTTGGCGTGCTTCCTGTTGCGGTCAGCTTCCCATGCCTCGACTTCGTCCTTCAAGACCTGCTGATCGGGGATGCGGCGGTCGAGGCATTGGGAGGAGAGAACACCGAGTTCAGATTCCGCCATGTCCAGCCAACTCCCGTGTTTTGGTGTGTAGTGCCACTCGAACCGTTCGACAAGCCGGCGGGCTTCGGCGGGGGGAAAGGCTTCGTACAGCGATGCTGGCTTGTGCGTGTTCAGGTTGTCCTGGACGAGCACGATTTTCGCTGAACCGGGGAAGTGCGTGTCGGATAATTCCTTGAGCACCTGGGCATAATCCACCGCCGTGTGGCGGTCGGTGACCTTGACGTGCCGCCAGCCTTCCAGTGGCGCGAACATCATGAACAGATTGGCCGTCCCATTGCGTCGGTATTCGTAATCGTGCCGGCCGGGCTGTCCTGGTTTCGCCGCGATCGGCACGCGCGTTTCGGCAATGAGTTGCTTTGAGCTCTCGTCGAGGCAGACCAGGGGACGTTGCCGATCATAGGGCCGTTGATAAACCTCCAATATGTCTTCCATGGCGGCAACGAAGGCGGCGTTGGCGTCCGGCGGGATCACCCATTGCTGCTTCAGATGCGGCTTGAGAGTGTTTTTTTCAGCGTCCGCCCGATCGTGTTGTCGCTGGCCCGTTCGACGATCTTCAGTTCGACGACCGCCTCTTCCAACAGTTGCAATGTCCAGCGTGCGCGGCCGGCCGGCGGTTTGGAACACGCCAACGCGATCAACCTGGCCTCGGCCGCCCCGTCAAAGATGCGCCGCCTCGCCGAATTCGGCGAATGCTTGCGAATCAGGGCAGCCTCCAACCCCTCTTCGACCAGCCGTTGGCGCGTCCGGGCGACCGTATCGACACTGGTCTGCAGCGCCGCCGCAATCCAGCTGTCGCTCCAGCCTTCACCACCTTCCGAGGCGTCGGCTTTCAATAGGATGCGGGCCTTCAGCAGCTTTTGCGCCGGATGTTTCCCTTGCGGATCAGCGCTTGCAGTTGCTCGCGTTCCTCCGCGCTCAGCCGCACCACATACTTCTTTACCGCAATGTCCGTTCCAGCCATGGTCGCCTCCGTCGCTCGAATCGCGACCAAAGCGAATCATCCAATCCTTTCAAATGAGTTGAAGCGGGCGACTAGCGCGGCGCGGTGTTCTCGGCTGCATCGGCCCAATCGATGGTAGAGCGGTAGCGTTAGATCGCCCCGGCGGGACTGCCAGAAACGCCTCTACGCTTCGGGTGATACACCATGGTTCGCGTAGGCATGCGCGCACCTACCGCTGGAGGCGCAGAATTTTTTGGGCTTTTTCAAATGGTGATGCGCTTTACTCCAAACAGCGGATATTGATTGCGACTTCAGGAATGTCCACCAAATGCCGATATTGTTGCAAAAGTCGCAGTCGACAATTTCCCGCCAGAAGACGAAGCAAGTCGAGATCGCTGGTTGCTAGGCGTCAGGCTCGTTGCCGACGTCGCTGTGAGTCATCACCGGGCGATGAGAGAGGTCCATCACATGTTTACTCGAAAGCCGCTCTATGAATCGGAAAAATTACGGTCAACGGTGCAAAAGACTTTGCAACACAATCTGCCAATAGCAAACAATAGCAGGACATGAGGGTCGCAGGGATTTCCTCCTTAGTGCATCTCGCGCCAAGGCTCGCCAGCTGTTATTTTAGGAGCTTCATCAGATCGCCCTTCTTCTGAGCCACCTGATGCATAGTGCATTGCTTCGGGGATTTGTCCGGCCGCCACCGCATCAGGTTGGTTCCGTGACGGAAGCGATCGCCAGAAAAATGGTCGTAGCCGACTTCAACCACGAGTCGCGGCTTAAGGGGCTGCCATTCCGCCGAGCGCTTGGTGGACCAGCGGCTTGGTCCGCCGGGCGCATTACCGGTGAAACCGGGCGGCGCAATCAGCTTTTCCAATTTCCTGGTCAGCGCCGGTTTATCTTCGCGTGGGATATTGGATGCAAAGCCGACATGGTTCAGGCTGCCGTTGTCATCATAGAGGCCGAGCAGAAGCGAGCCGACGACGGGCTTGCCCTCGTTGTAGCGGAAACCGCCGACCACGCAATCGGTCGAACGATAGTTCTTGATCTTCTGCATACCTCGGCGGTTGCCCGAGCTGTAGGGCATGTCGCGCCGCTTGGCGACGATGCCGTCGAGTGTCAGACCGACACGAGAGAGCCACTTCTTCGCTTCCATGAGCGTCGTTGTAGCTGGCGATAATCGCATCTTTCCATTCTTTGCAAAGTATTTGCGGGCGAATGCTTCAAGCCGCTGGCGACGCGCGGGTAGTGATCGATCGATCAGCACACCGTCCGGATCGGCCAGCAGGTCGAATACGATCATCAGCGCCGGGGTTTCCTTCGCGAGCTTTTCCACGCGGCTCTCCGCCGGATGAATACGTTGCAGCAAAGCATCGAACGAGAACACTTTACCCGCTGGCACAACAATTTCCCCGTCGAATACGAACCTGTCGGCCTTGATGGACCGAACCGCGTCGACCAGGTCCGGAAAATACCGTGTTAATGGTTTCCCAGATTTCGATTGCAGTGTGAGGGATTTGCCATCACGGAAAACTAAGCAGCGGAAACCGTCCCACTTGGGCTCGTATTGCCACTCCGGCCCGTCCGGGATTTCGCTTACCGACAAGGCCTCCATCGGAGGAAATGGGGGGTGGAGAAACTTAGCCATTTTACTCTTTACCTGCAGCTCTAATCGGCAGCGACTGTACGCGCGACCAATAGGCGTGCGCGAAGCTCCGCCATCGCCATCTCGACCGTAAGGATTTGGTCGCTTCCCAGCTCGCCTGCAGCCGCGCGTTTTAAGGCGTCGCGAAAGATCCCATCCGCCTTCTCTTCGATGGTTTTGAATGCCGATGGATTTTTGGCTTTTACTAACTCGTCATAAAGCTCTTCAATTCGCATAATGTTGCGCAGCGATTCTTGTCGGCGTTGATTCTGGAACCAGCCGAAAGTGGCCGCAATGAGAGAGCCCAACCCGCTAGCAACTATCGCAATGAGGTAAAGCCAATCGCCGTACCGGTCGAAGATGGTGGTGCGTTCGCTGTTCACATATGCCTTTACTCCAGGGTGTATTACGAATGAAGAATTGTTGTCGGTGTCAGGAGTTTCGAGAAGCCCGAAGCCGGGGAAGGCTGCGTTCAACGTGCCCCTCAGCGCAATCAAGTGTTGAGTAAGATCAGCAATCGTGTCGTTGCCGAGCTTTGGAGTTGTGACCAACCGCGTTGAAGTCCCAATTGTTGTCACCTCTTCTGCAGGCCGTGGCGGCTTGCCGCCAAATGCACCTTGGTCAATTTCGACCTTAACTAGCCAGGGCACAGTCTTCTCGAACGCTGCCGCCTCATCGATTGCGATGAACCGAATATCCTTTGCACCTCTGGCGGAGGCAGCTACGACATCCGCCATTTCGCGCGACGCTGAAGGTCCCGTCATAACAAGCGCATCAATGCGGCGTTCCTGAAACGCGGATTGCACATCAGACGTATCAATGACAACTCGGCTCCCGGACTTGTCTGTTAGCTTGTAGAATTCGAGCATGCGGTCAAAGGCGGCTTGGGACTTGTCGGGCTCAATCAGTCCGACCCTCGCACCTGCTAGGTCCGTCACCTTTTGCACCTTGCCATTCCGGGGAACAATTATTACCAGCGCTTCCGTGCGAAAGATGAGTACGGTTTGTAACTGTGTCTTAACAAGACCATCTGATCGCATAACCGCGAGATCGGCCTGGCCGGCTCGGATTGAATCAGCTGCTTCGTCACCACTACGAACGAGAATAGGGCGCAAGCGTATCCCGGCGCGTTGGCTCTTGAGAAGCTCGATGGCAGTTCTTAGAAGTCGCTGATCGTATGGATGGTCGGTCGAAACTGCCACTCTCAGTATGGTTGGTTCCAGGATAAAGTAGGCCGCACCAATTCCAAGCGCGAGCAGCGCAAAAATTAATCCCGGAACAGTAACAACCAGCAATCCCTTCTTGAGTCGACGTTCGGTTGCTCTAGGAAGGCTGAGGAGCCGCTGCACA
This sequence comes from uncultured Alphaproteobacteria bacterium, assembly GCA_963814215.1. Taxonomy (GTDB): domain Bacteria; phylum Pseudomonadota; class Alphaproteobacteria; order Rhizobiales; family Xanthobacteraceae; genus Z2-YC6860. Next base: position 4,688 of record CAWFCM010000036.1, read on the forward strand.
AAAGCCTCTTTCCGGTCGCTAGGGCCGCCACTGCGAAAGAATGGTATCGGCATTCGCGGTTTCGATCTGCTCGCTGTAACGGTTGCGATAGACCTTGAGAAGCGCGTCGTGCCCCTCGTCGGACGAACTGCAGATTGCGTCCGTGACCACGATCACCCGGTAGCCGCGATCAACGGCGCCCAGCACAGTGGCCGCCACGCAGACATCGGTCTCCGAGCCGGTTACGATCAGAGTATCAACCTTACGCGCATTGAGGTGCGCGGCGAGCTGCGGCTCCGCGAAGGGAATAGCGGGTCTTATCGATCACAGCCGCTGGCGGCGCCAGCCGCCCGAGCGACGGCAACAGATCGAGCAGCCCTGCATCCACGCGCTCGCGCGTCGTATCGCGCCATTTGCGGTAATAGCGTTGCCAGGTGCCTGGCATGTGCTCCGGCCGTGCCGGTGTGATGAGGCGCGTAAACACGGTCTGCGCGGCGAATCGTTCGGCAAGCGCCGTGACGACAGGTGCGACGCGCTCCAGCCACGGTGTCCCCCACGGAGCGCCAGGGGCGAAAATGTTCTGCATGTCGATGCAAAGATGCACCGCGGAAGAGGTTAGAGGCGCGTGCAGGCAGCTTTCCGGCATTGCCACAACGGGGATCAGACTTCGGCCTTGATCTTCGACTTTTGGCCGGCCGCTTCGAGCGGCGCGATGGCGGGCGCGTTAAGCACCGCGCCGTCTGGCCCGAACTGCGAGCCGTGGCAGGGACAATCCCAGCACTGTTCGGTGGAATTCCATTGCACCACGCAGCCCAGATGCGTGCATACGGCGGAGCGGCGATGTAGCTTTCCGTCAAGATCGCGGCAGACCGCGATCTTGCTCTTGCCTTCGCTGATGATTCCACCCTCGCCGGGACCGATCTCCGCAGCCGAATCCAGTTCGGCCGGCAGGACGTGCTCGGCCAAGTTCTTGATCAGCGTGACGTTTTCGCTGATGAAGTTCAGGATGCCGGTCGGGGTCTTGCGGGACGGCTCGTAGACCGCCTCCCAGGGACTTGCGCCAGAAACGATGAGGTCCTTGAGCAGCAGTCCAGCGAGCGCCCCGTGGGTCATGCCCTGACCGGAATCGCCGGTGACGACATACACCTTTTCACTTCCGGGATTGCGACCGATAAAGCCGCAGTAGTCGATCGTGTCGAGCACCTGGCCGGACCAACGGTGGACCTCCTTGCCGAGATTTGGGATGAGCTGTCGAATCCAGGCTTCGATCGCCTCGAAACGAATATCGCCATCGTCGGCTTCGCCGGACTTGTGGTCGCCTCCGCCCGCAATCAGGTAGTCCGTCGTTCCCGGACCGGGATTGAGGCGGACATAGTGGTAGGGGTCGGCCATGTCCCAGTACAGAGCGTCGGGGAGTGTGCCACGCGGGATCGTGAAGGCCATCGCGTAGGTGCGATAAGGCGCCATTTTGCTGTGCAAGTCGACGGTGTCGTTTATGGGTGAATTCGTCGCGAACACCGCGTACGGGGCGGTCACGCTGGCGCCGGTGTCGGTCGTCACCCGAACGTCGTTATCAAGTTCCTCGATTCCGGTGACCGGGGTGTTTCCAAAGATAAGTCCATCCTTTTCCTGGATTGCCGCCACCAGGCCGTTGATGTACTTGAGCGGGTGGAAGGTCGCCTGGCGCGGATAGCGCAGGCAGGGCGAGCTCTCGAAGCCTTTGAGCGGAACGCCCTTCGCTCGCTCGACAGCCGCCTTGGCCTTGCGCGCGGCGTCGTATTCCTTATCGGCCTGCTCCCTAGCTTCTTTGGTCTCCATCCCCAGGGCCGGAAACAGGAACGCATCGAGCCGGCGGAAATTGCAGGAAATGTCGTGCGTCCCAACGATCGCCTCGATGCGGTCGACCGCGGCTTCCTGGCTCTGCTGAAACAGCGCGGCGGTCTCTTCACCTCGCAACTTGATCAGCGCGCTCAGCCCGTCGTCGCAAATCGGGGCGAGATGTGCGGTGGTGCGGGCCGTCATTCCGCCGCAGATCGTTCCGCGGTCGATGACCACGATCTTGTGGCCCGCGCTGGCCAACTCGTACGCCGTGGAAAGGCCCGCGATGCCTGCGCCTATGATCACCGTATCGCATCGCAGTTTCTCTTCAAGACGGCGGGCCTTCACCGCAATATCAGTCTGCATCCATAACGACTTGGTGCGTTCATCGTTGGCGTTCATGCCAGCCTCCGCCTTTGATAGGACGGTCACCCTGTAGCCTTGAGGTTGACCTTCTTCTCGGCGATGCCGGTGAGCTTCTTATCGACCGCCCTCTCCTCGTTGAGCGTAGTGGTCAGGAGTTTGGCCACCGCGCCCTTGTCTAGCTCTTCGGCCCAGGCAATCAGCGTGCCGTAGCGCGTGATCTCGTAGTGCTCTACAGCCTGTGCCGCCGCCAGGAGGGCCGCGTCCAGCACCGCCTTGTCGTCAACCTGGCCGGCGATCTCGTTGGCTTCGTCAATAATTCCGTTGATGGCCGGACATTTGGTGCCCTTCGGCTCCTTGCCGAGCAATTGAAATACCTGGTCCAAGCGGCCCACCTGCTTTTCCGTTTCGCCGAGGTGTGTCGTGAAAGCAGCGGTCAGCTCGCGGTTGGTCGCCTTCTCGATCATATCGGGTAGAGCTTTGAGGATCTGGCTTTCGGCGTAATAAACATCCTGCAGCACATGCAGGAAGAGATCGTCCATCGTCTTGATGTCTTTGCTGAACAGGCCCACTTTTACCTCCAGAGGATAACGCGGAACCACGTAATTGGGAGCATTGTCTGCAAGCCGGGATCTCTGAGAGTAGGTGCTGACTACTTAACCGCTCAGCAACTGCCTCCCGTGCCCATGAGTTTTCTTTCCTGCTTTTGGGGTGTTATGCGCCTTAGCAACGTGAAAGAAATCCAAATGTTCCAAAAGCAGCTTTCTTAATGCCGCCTGCTGGTAGACAAGCGAGGGAGATCGCCAAAGGGCTGGACGTTCTCGACGCGCTGCCGATCTTGGGTGCCTCTAGCGCATCGTCTGGCTCGCCCGCTTCCGCTTGAAGTGCCGGGGACACGGCTTCCGTGCCCGCCGAGCAGCATGTTGCCTACGAAAGGATCGCGCACCAAGGTTCCCCAGCGGACAGCATCTGTTAGGAACTGTCATCGGCCCAGCGGATTGGTGAGTATCTAAGAAGGAGATCGATGATGCGCGCTTTGTGCTGGCATGGGAAGAACGACGTCCGGGTCGATACAGTTGACGATCCGAAAATCAAGCACCCACGCGACGCAATCATCAAAATTACCGCGTGCGCCATCTGCGGCTCCGACCTTCACCTTCTCGATGGCTATCAGCCTACCATGGAGAGCGGCGATATTCTCGGGCATGAGAATATGGGCGAAGTGGTAGAGCTTGGCTCCGAAGTCACAAACCTGAAGAAGGGCGACCGCGTCGTTGTTCCATTTACCATTAGCTGCGGCCAGTGCTGGTTTTGCCAGAAGGGCCTGTTTTCCTGCTGCGACCAAACCAATCCGAACGCTGAAATGGCCATCAAAGCGATGGGGCATTCGCCCGCGGGATTGTTCGGATTCAGCCACATGTTGGGGGGCTATAGCGGCGGTCAGGCGGAGTATCTGCGCGTACCGATGGCCGATGTCGGCCCTATCAAAATTCCCGACAACATTACCGACGAACAGGCGCTGTTCCTTTCGGACATCTTCCCTACGGGGTACATGGCGGCCGAAAACGCTCAGATCCAGGACGGTGACACTATTGCGATTTGGGGTTGCGGGCCGGTCGGTCAGTTCGCGATCCGCTCGGCACTGATGATGGGCGCCGGCCGTGTGATAGCGATCGACGAGGTAACCGAACGTTTGGCAATGGCCAAGGCCGGCGGCGCGGAGACTATCGATTTCTCGAAAACCGACGTTTACGACGAACTGATGTCCCGCACCGACAAGCGCGGTCCCGATAGCTGCATCGATGCAGTTGGATGCGAGGCATCCGGCCACGGCGCCGCGGATGCAGTGCTGGACAAGGTCAAGGCAGCGACCTTTCTGGCCACCGACCGCGTGCATGTCCTGCGCGAGGCTATCATGTGCTGTCGCAAGGGCGGCACGATCTCCGTGCCCGGTGTTTATGTCGGCATGGGAGACAAGATTCCAATCGGCGCGGCGATGAACAAGGGTCTCACGATAAAGATGGGGCAGACCCACGTTCAGGCCTACACCAAGCCGCTGCTTGAGAAGATCGAAGCTGGGGAAATCGACCCGAGCTTCGTCGTCACGCATCCCGCAAGTCTGGAAGACGCGCCAGAAATGTATAAGAAGTTTCGCGACAAGGAGGATGGCGTCATCAAGGTGGTGCTGCGACCGGCAGCCTGAGCGCCGGCGGTACCGAGCTCACCGACGAGAGCCTAGCTGAGCTACGGCAGCGCTGCAAAGATTCAGCAACTTCCGCGACGCATCGTGCACAAGCGAAGACTGACCAGGCTGTCAACGTCACCATGGCTAGGCGGACTAAGAAGATTATCGATATCGAAGTCGTCGAAGAAAATGACGAGCGGGTGGTTATTACCGTCGATACGGATGGCGAAATAAAGCGCATGCTGGTTGACCGCAACAAGAAACCCACGCGCATGCCGCGAAGGCCTTACGCAAGGGCGTGGTCAGAAAAACTCGACCGAACGCGAAAGAAGAGATTTTAGTCTACTTCTTTCGCAATGATATTCGGGAGCGGACGAAGCTACGCATTTCGGGATCCTATTGTTGATCAGGTAAAATTGCATGGTAGATCATTGTGAATTGCAGTTGCCGCAATCGCCGCATGACTTTCGGCAACGCATAGCTGGTGAAGGTCGGAAACAACGTCTCCCGCCGCATACAAGCCCGCAACAGTCGTCTGCTGCTTGTCATCTACTTTCAGAAACCCCGCGTCAGTACAGTCCGCTCCTAATTGAAGAGCCAATTGAGAGCCCACCGCGCAACCAAGTGCGGGATAGAGCACATCGAATTCCAGCTTATCTCCACTACCGAGCGTTACGCCCACACCAGCATTGGTCTTTGAAAAATTTGAACGCTCAGAAGACACCACGTGGATGCCGGCGTCACATAACTCCCCAAGACATTCTTTGTCGGCCGTGTCCCCGCTCTGGATCAACGTCACGCGCTTTGAATAGGTTCGGAGGAAAAGCGCCTTGCTTGCGGCCTGACTAAGCGGACCATAGACGGCGATGTTTTTATCGATTGCTTCGTAGCCGTCACAAATCGGGCAATAGCGAACCAAAGCTTCGGCTACCGCACGATCAACTCCTGGAAGGTCCGGCGGGACATCGACAATACCGGTTGCAAGCAACACGCAAGGTGCGGTCAGTTCCTCATCTACAGTGGCCAGAACAAATGAACCGCCTGTGTTGGAAATAGAAACAATCGAGCCGACATGAGTCTCGACGCCGTAGTCAACCGTCTGTTTTCGCATCAAACCCAAAAGCATTTCGCCGGAGATGCCGGCGAACCCGGGATGATTGTGGCTTGTCGGGATTTTTGCCGCTCGACTTCGCCCTGAGTCTACAATGATCACCCGACGGCGGAAGCGTGAGAGATAAAGTGCAGCGGAAAGTCCCGCCGGACCGCCGCCGACGATCACGCAGTCGAGAGATTGCCTCTCCATCGTGGGTCTCACTACATGACTTTCTTCAAACGCTTCATGGCAAGGCGCAGAGGCTCGGCGGCCTTCGCGTAATCGACCCATGCTGGACTTCGCTTGAGGAGACTCGGGACGGTACGAACATTATATGACGTGGGATCTAACCCGGGTTTGACTTGCGCCCACGTCAACGGCATCGAAACGGCCGCGTGCGGTCGCGCACGGGGGGAGAGCGGCGCAACGGCCGTCGCCGTCCGGTCGTTACGCAGATAGTCGAGAAAGATGCGGCCCTGACGCTTGTTCTTCGCCATGTTGAGGACAAAGCTGTTGGGGTCATCATGTGCAATCGCGGCGCACACGTCGCGAGCAAAGGTCTTCGCTTCCGGCCACATCGGACTGTTTTTTACGAGTGCGAGCGGCGTAACGACGTGCAGGCCCTTGCCCCCCGTCGTTTTACAAAAACTGTTCAGCCCGAGAAGTTGCAGTACATCGCGCATTGTGAGCGCAGCCTTAATAACCGCCGAAAATGGTACGTCCGGACCGGGATCGAGATCAAAGACCAACCGTCCAGGGACTTCCGGCTTACCCGGCTGGCAATTCCAGGGATGAAGCTCGAGCGCAGCTATTTGCGCCAGCGCCACAAGTCCTTCGATGCGGTCGACCTGAAGGTACGGCTTTTTGTCGCCCCGCACTGGAGTCAGAGTGAGGAGATTTGACGAACCCGGCATCGCGTGTCGCTGGAAAAATTGCTCTTTATCGAAGCCGTTTGGCGCCCGGACGATAGAGCATGGCCTTCCTGCCAGATGTGTGATCATCCAAGGCCCGACGGTTTCCAAATAACGAGCAAGATCGATTTTCGTGACGGGCGTATCGTCCCCTGCGTCAGGCCATAAGGGCTTAGCAGGATTGCTGAGCAGCACTCCCATAACGACCGGCTTATCTTGATCTTGCTTTGCAGCTGCAGGCTTTGCGAGCGAGGTCTTCGCGGGCTTGGCTGGCTTCTCGGCTACTATCTCCGCAGCTGGTTTGTCCTCACGTAATCCCTTGAATGCGGCTTGGCGTACCATGCCGTCGCCGGTCCAGCCTGCAAACTCGATTTCGGCGACTAGTTGGGGCTTGGTCCAATGAACATCATGCTTGAGCCGTGGCGCCCCCTTGCCCGTGAACGGGGAATTTTTCGATTCTGCCTTGCGGAGACGTGGAAGCAGAGTATCCAGCTTCGACCTGCCGTATCCCGTGCCGACCCGCCCCACATAGACGAAATGGTCCCCGCGATGCACGCCAACCAGCAGTGACCGGAAGCTTGATCCGGTCGTGGTCCAGCCCCCAACGACGACCTCGTGGCCCGCACGACATTTCGATTTTACCCAATTGGAAGTGCGATCCGAGACGTAGGGCGCATCGATCCTTTTTGAGACGATGCCTTCAAGCGAAAGTTTGCACGCTGAGCGCAGGAGAGCATCACCACCTGTGTCGAAATGCTCGACGTAGCGGAGGCCAACCCCGTCACCCTTCCTGGCAAGAAGTCTTTCAAGTCGCTGCTTGCGCTCTTTCAGAGGCTTTCGTCGCAAGTCGTCGGCGCCTTCGGCCAGAAGGTCAAAGGCGAAGTAGATCAGATCTTCATTGTGCTCTTCTGAAAGCGCCGCCTGAAGTGCGGCGAAATCTGGAGCACCGTTCTTGTCCAGCGCGCAGACTTCGCCATCAATGATGCAATCTGGCAGTTTCCCCGCCGCGCGTGCGGTCGCTGCGAATTTATGGGTCCAATCAAGTCCCTTTCGCGTGCGCAACGTGGCTTTGCCGCCAGCAACGCGCAGCTGCATCCGGTAACCATCGAGCTTGATCTCGTGAACCCAACCCGCTTGCGAGGGCGGACGATCGACCAACTCACAAAGCTGCGGCGGGATGAAGTCAGGCAGCGATCCACTTAGTGTGCGCTTGGCCACGATAATATTCGGCTATCTTCGTTTGCGAATGGCAGATCGTTTGGCGGTCTTTGACCGATTGCGCTGGGTTTGTAAGTGATATCCACGCCGGCGCGTGATCACTTGCGCCCTCCATATCGCGCACATGCCCATCGACGCCCGCTGCGCTAAGCTTCTTTGCAAGGTCCGGGCTAAGCAAGAGATGGTCGATGCGTAATCCGGCATTACGCTGATAGCTATTTCGCCAGTAGTGCCAAAAGCTATAAATCCGTTCTCCCGGATGGAGTTGGCGCAACGCGTCTGTCCAACCTTGTTTCACAAGCTTCGCATAGGCGGCTCTGCTCTCGGGCTGGACAAGCGCGTCATTATCCCAGGATTTCGTCGGGTAGATGTCGATATCAGTTGGGGCGACATTATAATCGCCCGCTAAAATGACTGGGACTTTTGCATTGAGGAGCTTGCGACCGTATGAATGCAGACGCTTGAACCAAGCCAATTTGTAATCGAATTTCGGACCTGGCTGCGGATTACCATTCGGTAGGTAAATGCATCCCACGAGCATTCCATCGATGGCGGCTTCGATATAGCGGCTCTGATTGTCTCCGGGATCGCCTGGCAATGCGGTGCGCGTAATGATCGGCTCCGCCCCGCGCGACAGGATCGCGACCCCGTTCCACGTCTTTTGCCCTTGCCAGACGGCGCGGTAACCGGCCTTCCCAAGAGCATCGACCGGAAACTCAGCATCGGTAGACTTAAGCTCTTGCAAGCAGGCAATATCGGGCCTGGCTGATTGGAGCCAAGCCAGCAGATTCGGAAGGCGTCGGTTTACGTTGTTGATGTTGAAAGTTGCGACCTTCATTCGTGCTCGAACGCGTTAGCGCGGTTGATATCATCTTTGGATCGCATCACACGCAATAGACTTGCGGGACGAAAAGATGGCGTCCTGCAGTGAAACGGCAGCATTGTTTCGCGTCCGCATACTGGTTCGTGCATGTTCGCCCCGCCTCCTTTAATCAGTAGTCGGCCCGAGAGTTCCCGCGGCGGAATTTCGAGGTTCCCATGCTCCAAGCGGGAATGATGGGCAGACGGGGTGTTAGGGATAACCTATCTCCCGCGACGTTCCGGCTTAGCCGGCCCAGGATAGGCACCGTCCGTCAGATCGGCGGGTTGTAATTCAAACTCGTGCACTGTGCGCTCAAAGCCTTCGTGTAAGCTTTTGATGCGATACTTCCTGTCCGCAGCCCCATCCTCTTCCGGCATGTGCCGAATGACCGAGAACAGGCCCGCCGTCCGGCCCATCGGCTTGTATTCCACGGCCTGCCCAATCGAAAACTTGAAAGCCATTCCAACACAACTCCTGTGGCGCAACCGATTTAGTAGAACAATTGGAGCCGTCAAGACTCCGGGCTTGTGGCTTGCCCAGCCCCTATCAGTGCCGGACGGCCTACGCCTGCTACCCCAACGGAATGCAGACGGCTCTTAGCGCCGCGGGCCGCCTCACGTTGGAACGAAGCCGCGACGGTGGCGTTTTTCAACAATGACACTGCCACCCACATGCCCGAACTGCGGGCACAAAATGCTCGAAGCCCCGGCCGACGTCGTCAGCACTGAACTCGACGTGAACGTGTTCGAGTGTAAGTGGTGTAGTGTCGTGTACTTCACCGAGGACCATGTTCCGGTTGCTGGACCGAGTCGGTCAAGGTGTCGGTTTGCCTCGAACGCTTAGTACCTCACCAAGCTATAACCAATTCAGTGACCAAGGGCTGGTGGCAGGTGGCAAAGGCAGGTGGTCGGATACAAAAGACGGCAGCGCTCGCATCGACAAAATACGTAATCCATCGGGTAATGAAATCCCGGCCACCTTGGAGGGTACGTATTTTAGACCCCGCCTCGGGGGTCGAAAAGATCGCCCGCTTTCATGAATTGCAGGGTGGTATTTAATGCAACTCAACAAGACCTAGCCGGTTCTCTAGGACTTTCCCTGTTCACACAAACAAAACGCTCGAGAAAACAAGGACTGACCGATTCAATCGCAAACGGGAAACGTCAAAATTCTTGATTGGAAAGGCCTTAGCATAGCTGGAAATTTCTAATGCAGTGCTTGCACCTTAGGGGGACATCAGGGCGACGTAACAGATAAAGCTTTTAGGTCTTTGCCTGTCGTGTGAGGGAACTAACCAGGGCACGCCGCTGTTATGGCGACATGAGCATCCATTCAGATGTCCGAGATGTCGATCAGTCGGCTTTCATTCCCAAGTGTGTCTATTGCCGAAGCTGGATGACGCGCGTTCTTCAGGACAGACTTTCGAAAGTCCATCACTCGATATTTGAATGTAAGGATTGTGGGTGGGAAGTCTCGGTTCCCTTGGCAGACGCGGGGGTAACGGCTCATGAGTGACGATGCGTCAAAATTAGTAAGAGAGAGTGTACTGGTTAAGCGGGAGAAGATACCCTTGAAAGCCCTTGAGAAAATTCTTCGGGCTCGTATCGGTTGGATTGACGGCGTCGTATCGCCATTTGTACTCGCCGGCAGGAACTCAAAAAAGAGTGTGCGATTATATGACAAGCCGGACTGAGCGCTGGGTGACGAAGGGGCGCAAGATTGCGATCAGGATTTTGCGCAAAAAGCCCTCAGCCAGGCGAGGATGCGTTGGAAGTTGTAGCCGACCCCGGTGAGGATGGTGTTGGCGGCATCGCCGGCACGGCCTTTGAGGGAGCAGCGGCCGAGGTGACCTTCGGCTTTCATGTGGCCGATTTCACGGGCTCGAGGGCGGAGCACAGACGATGCAATTTTGACGCTCGCATGATCCACTGCATCGATCTGACATATCCGTTGGAGGAGAAAAGGGCTTGGGACGAGACAGTCACGCGAATAAGCCGCTCTTTGCGGCCACTTTAGCCTCACCGCCATTACCTCGACGCTTCCTCTACAACGGAAGGCCGCGCCATCTGCCCGCGCCGTATTAAGCGACAGCGCGCGTCGCTCCAACCACCAGATAGGGCAAATTTGGGGCAGCGGGAACTTACATTCAAACATCCACTACAAATCGGCCAGACAATTTCCACGATCAATTGTCAGAAATTGTTTTTGGCCTTTGCCAACCCGACAGCCAAAAGGGCTCCGAAACGGTCGAAAATTCGAGTGCCTAAAATGGGTCCGAAAAAAGATAATTCCAAACCCAGGGGACACTGGGTTTCGCCGCCCCGCCGGTGGCTTTTCGTTCTGATCCCGCTGTTAGCGGTTATCGCCGGCGGAACATTCATTGGAAATTCCTTTGTCTCTGAGCAATTTCGCTATTCGTTGAGCGAGAAGTTTTTTAACTGGCCTAGCAACAAAGACATAGCTGACGAGCTTGGGGCCGACAAAAATAGCGCTTTTAGACCGGTAGAGGGACCTGCGAAAGTATTCGGTGGCGATGACGAAAAATCGAAACGACCTGATGATACAGCGTCAGATTTGGCGGCGGTCCGAGCCGAGCTTGCCAAGTCTATTGCGGCTGAAGAGTTTGCACGCAGGCAGATCGCATACTTAGAAAAATGGCTCAAAGACAACGAGATGCTGTCGACGGGCGCGCTTGACGCTGAACGAGAGCGTTCAGATGGTATAGCCCGAGATTTGGCAGCCGTCCGATCCGAGCTTGCAGATCGCATCACTGCTGAAGCCTCTGCTCGAAACGAGATTGCACAGCTGACAAAACGATTAGAGGCAAGCGAAAACCAATGGACGACGAGACTCACTGCTGAGCGAGGCTCAGACAGCGCAAGCCTCGCTGCCGTCCGAGCTGAGCTTGCAGATAGCATTACTGCTGTAGCTTCCGCACGCAAGGAGATAGAACAGCTAACCCAGCGGTTAGCGACGAATGAAAAGGATTGGACGACGAAGCTAGACGCCGAACGAGAACGCTCACATGGTTTAGCCCGAGACTTGGCAACCGTCCGAGCTGAGCTTGCAGAACGCATTGCGGCTGAAGCTTCTGCACGTGGGGGCATCTTAGATTTGGAAAAGCTGTCAAAGGCGAATGAAACGGAATGGACGAGCAGGTTTCCCACTGAGCTAGAGCGGTCTGAAGGCATGGCCCAGGATTTGGAGAACGGTGGCGAGATTATCGAATGCAGTGCCGTGCGCGGGCAGGATCACGGCCACTGGGCATGGCGTGAAATCGATGGCCGCCGTTGCTGGTATCGGGGCGAACCGGGACGCGCGAAAACGCTTCTGCGCTGGAGCAAACAAATCCCCCCTCCCGCAGTCTCTGGCGCAGCGGCGGAACGGCCTGAGATCCGCGACCGGGCCGAGCACGCCAAGCGTATTGCTGCTGAAGCTTCCGTGCGCCCGACCAGCGATTTCACATTAAACAGCAAGACGGAGTCAGTACCGAATGATCGGGATTATGTGCGTCCGCTGGTCGAGCAAACCCCGATACCGCTGCCGCGCCCTGCTCCTCGGATTCAACCGCAAACTGCCGCGACGAACGATCAGTCACCTCATTCGGCGAACATCGAGCAGCCGACCAAGGCCGCGGCCAAAGACGTGCGTGATACTCGCGACAATCCCACCCGTGAAGCCAAACAGCGCCGGGCTGACGACCATCCATTCGGATCAGTTTTCGATTCCGTCCGTTAGCTAGGCAGGTTTCTAGGAGAGCCGGCACAGGGATGTGTACGGCCATTCCCGGCTAGGATTTCTCAGGCGAGTGGCCTCCATCTGTTAGAAGCAATCACCGCGCCCTCATCGTTAGGTCCCGCAAGTCCATGTCAAAGTTTAAAGCGCTGGGCTGATCCGCAGCTATTTGTGGTAATCCACCACCGGAACCAAAGTCGCTGTTTGGGCTTACCATCCGTGCACGTAGTTGAGCTGGGGTGCAGATGGGCGCAACAACACAGGACAATTCCTTGCGGGCGATGAAAGCTAGGCAAACACGCAAGCTCGAGCAACTGAGGGAAGTTTTCCTTACAAACGGTCGCTTGAGGGTCAGGGAGCAAGCCAAACTGCTCGGGCTGTGTCCCAGCACCGCGCATGCCGTCCTCCAGCGCAACTACAAGAGTTCTGGGCTCTCCGGAGCGATCATCAAGCGGATGCTGGCGTGCCCAAACCTACCCGAAAGTGCGCGAACTATCATTCTCGAATACCGCGACGAAAAAATTGCCGGTTTGTACGGTCACACTTCTTCCCAACGACGTAGATTTATGGCCGCGGTCGCAATGGAACAGAACCCTGATAGCCAATACGGAAGTGAGCGGGCTTATATAAAAGACGCATCGGCAAAGATGCTTCAGCCAATTGAGCAAAGTGCAACAGCTGATTGTAATGCCCTGCTTGATAAGAGCGCGATCTGAGATGGCTTAAAACCCGCAGCCACTAGTTTGACTGAGTCAGAAAGTCGCGGGGCAACCACCGCAGAATCAAGTATTGGCCGAGATTCAGACATCAGCATGTGGAGGCTGAGATGGATCTCCGAAGAGCGGATGACAATGAATCGCGGTTTGCGGCGTATGTCGAGGGGCTTGTGAGCGTGATCGGGCACGCGGACCGCGCCAAGCCGCTACGGGACTATTGCGTGGGGCTGATGTTGCCGTGCGCGCGCAAGAGCGTGGAGCCTATGGCGGCGGTGACGGCGCCTTCGCGGGTGGCAGCCCAGCATCAATCGCTGCTGCATTTTGTCGGCGAAGGACAGTGGTCGGACGAGAAGGTGTTGGCGAAGGTGCGGGAGATGGTGCTCCCGGAGGTGGAGCGCCACGGGTCGATCGAGGCTTGGATAGAGCCGGTCCCGGAAATCTGCACAGGACGATAAGTGGAGTTTCTGCCTGACGGCGGGCACGCTGTGGCCTGCGAATCAGGAGAGACCATGAGCAGACGACCGCGCCGGAACCACACACCGGCCTTCAAGGCGAAGGTGGCGCTTGCCGCTATCAAGGGCGACCGAACGATGGCCCAGCTTGCGGAGCAGTTCGACGTCCACCCCAATCAGGTCACATCGTGGAAGGCTCAGCTTGAGGGTGCGGCTGCCGATGTCTTCGGTCCCGGCGGCAATGCAGCGGCGCAGCTCCCGGCCATCGACGTGAAGTCGCTGCATGCCAAGATCGGAGCGCTGACGCTGGAGAACGATTTTTTGGAAGGAGCGCTCACCAAAGCCGGTTTGCTGAGCGCAAAGCGATGATCGACCGCGAACACGATCTGCCGATCACCAAGCAAGCCAAGGCGCTGAACATCAGCCGTGGCAGCGTCTACTACCTGCCGCGGCCGGTGTCCGCCGCGGACCTTGCGATCATGCGGCGGATCGACGAACTGCATCTGGAGTTCCCCTTCGCCGGCTCGCGGATGTTGCGAGGCCTGCTGGCTGCCGAGGGGTGCCGGATCGGCCGTCGGCATGTGAAGACGCTGATGCGGCGGATGGGGATAGAAGCGCTCTATCGCCGTCCGCGCACGACCAAGCCCGAGCCCGGCCACAAGATTTATCCGTATCTGCTGCGCGGGATGGCGATCACGCGGCCGAACCAGGTGTGGGCGATGGACATCACTTACATTCCGATGGCGCGCGGCTTTGTCTATCTGGCTGTCGTGCTCGACTGGTTCAGCCGCCGCGTGCTGTCGTGGCGGCTGTCGATCACCATGGAGGCGGCGTTCTGCGTCGAAACGCTGGAGGATGCTTTGGCTCGTCACGGCAAACCGGACATCTTCAATACCGATCAGGGTTCGCAGTTCACGAGCCAGGCCTTCACCGGTGTGCTCGCCAACAACGACGTTGCGATCAGCATGGACGGCAAGGGCGCCTGGCGCGACAACGTGTTCGTCGAGCGGCTGTGGCGCAGCGTCAAATACGAGGAGGTGTATCTGCGGGCCTACGACAGCGTCAGCGAGGCCCGCACTTCGATCGGCCGCTACTTCGACTTCTACAATCGCCGACGGCCGCATTCGAGCCTTGACGATGCCACGCCCGATCAAGCCTACTTCAACCCGCTGCCAATCCGCTTGGCAGCCTAACCCCGGCAGAGGCTCCACTTATCGAGGCGGAAAATCTGTTCAGACAACCGGGACCACCTCTGATCATCGACGACACCGGCTTTCCCAAGCAGGGGCTGCACTCGGTTGGCGTGGCGCGGCAATATTGCGGCCAGCTCGGCAAACAGGACAATTGTCAGGTTGCGGTCTCGCTGTCGATTGCCAATCACCACGCAAGCCTGCCGGTGGCCTATCGCCTGTATCTGCCGCAAGACTGGGCGAAGGACCGCCAACGCCGGCGCAAAGCGGGCGTTCCTGAGGACATCGGCTTCAAGACCAAGCCGGAGATCGCGATCGAGCAGCTGCGCTGGGCCTGTGCGGCCGGCCTTCCTCGCGGCGTGGTGCTGATGGACGCGGGTTATGGCTGCAACACAGATTTGCGCGCTGGCGTCAGCGCGCTCGCGCTGAGCTATGTCGCCGGCATCTTGCCGCAGACGTCTGTATGGGCATCGGGCACGGGGCCGCTGCCGCCGGAAAAGTGGTCGGGCCGCGGGCGACCGCCAAAGCTCACCCGCCGGGACGGCAAGCATCAACCGATCTCAGTCAAGCAACTCGCCCTCGGCCTGCCAAAGCGCGCTTGGCGCACGGTCAAGTGGCGGGAGGGTGCGGCCGAGCACCTGTCCTCGCGCTTTGCGCGCATGCGCGTTCGTGTGGCGCATCGCGATTACAATCTCACCGAAGGCCGGCCGGAAGAGTGGCTGCTGATCGAGTGGCCAAAGGGCGAGAACGAGCCGACCAAATATTGGCTTTCGACCCTTCCCAAGAACATCCCCTTCCACCGATTGGTTGACATCGCCAAACTGCGTTGGCGCATCGAGCGCGACTATCAGGACCTCAAACAGGAGGTCGGGCTCGGCCACTTTGAAGGGCGCGGGTGGCGCGGCTTCCATCATCACGCCACGCTGTGCATCGCGGCTTACGGATTTCTGATCTCCGAGCGGGAGACGATTCCCCCCTCAGGACCTCGTCCCGCCACGCTGTTCCCGGAACTTGCCGTACCCGACGGTTACCGACCCAGGGGCTCCGCCCTTGCGGCCTGAACGCCACATCCCGAACTCCGTCGCAACCATGCGCCGGCGATTGATCGTCGCGCTCGTCAGAAGCCTGCCGCGATGTCCGTGCTGCAACGCTGCAATCGCAACACCGTCGCCGCGCAGAAATTCATGACACAGTCAAACTAGGTCTTCCACAGCATGCCTGGTCCTTGTTCTAATTTTTGACACAAAAAGGGCTCTATACGGACCCGCCTTTATATACGGTTCATTGATAAGCCCAAGGAAGCCGCTTAACGGCTACGTCGCACCTCAAGCGCAGTGAGCTTCGCTTAGCTCATCCGGGCCAACGTCAAGAAGCTGGAGCCCAGGCCCATGCATGACGCGCGCTCTCTTTGCACCCAATCAGTTAAGGCAGAAGCAGTCCGCGATCAAACGGTATCGGAGCTCGATCCGATCTTTGGGATTATCGAAGAAGACCGTCTTGCTGAACAGGCGTGGGACGAGGAAGCGGGCGAAAAAGATGTTACGAAGCTCGAACTGATGCAAGATCGAGCCTGCATCCGATGGCAACGCGCGCGCGAGCGGCTCAAAGCGACCATCCCTACGACCATCGCCGGAACCCGCGCGTTGGCAAGCTACACGGCGGAGGTTGCCCGCACGTCCGTGTTCGACGAGGACGATAGTCACGCGGTGCTGGCAAATATCGCCACCGCCCTAGCTTCCCGATAGTGAATTGACCGAACTGGGCCAGTGGCTTCGGTGCGCCGAGAGCGGCGGGCTCACAGTCCCTTCAAGGTCGCGGGCCATCCCGTCCACCTCAGCGGGGTCGCGGTCCAGACGCTTGGTCGCCCGCACGTCTGCGACCGGCGCGCGTTCGATCCGCGACGGCAGGCGGGGTCGATGAATGCGGCTGGTGCAAGCGATGACCGCTTGCGCGGGGTAACCACGGAACCATGCGGCAAACATAGGCGGCGTGGGTGCTTCCACTAGGGTCCGGCGCGCATAGGAAGGCCCCGGTCCAATGGTGAGAACCGAGGCCTCCGTCTAAGGGCCATGGGGGTAAGGGGGCGGGCCCTTTCGACACCGGCTCAACGTCGTCTTCTCCGGCGCTGAGTTTCCACAGTGGCAATTGCCAACCCCGGCTAAAATGTCGGCGGCCACCGGATTGGCACGTCGGCACTCTCCCAGCATCGCTTCCACGCCGCCTTGGCTTCGTCTTCTGTCTGGACGTGGCCTTCGTGTGGTTCGGCGCGGCCCTTGCGCTGGTGAAAGTCCACTGTCCACATCCACGGCAGCCCCTCGATGGCGTCGAGCTTGAAGATGCGTCCCACATAAAGCTCGTGCCCGTCATCGGCGCAATACATCACCGAATAGCCGGGCACGTTACTGTCGCTGCGAGGGAAGACTAACCCCGTACGATAAAAAGTAGGGGAATTGGCGTTCGTGACAAGTGCAGCCTCCACGGTTTCACCGTGGCTGTCTGGAATGAGGAGTGGCTCGTTCATCGGCCAAACTTTAATGATCGAATTTCTTCACAGGTAAAATTAGTCAGGCTCAAGGTCCTTACCAATTGCATTTGACATACTTACAGCGCTCCCCTGGAAATTTAGCGGAAGGCTGGAACGAACGATCAGGTCTCGTGTTGCCTGGATGGAAGCGTCGAGTTTCCCCTCAACACCCTGCTCACGTTTCCAACGAAACCCCGGCCTCCTGGTCCGGGGTTTCGTTCGCCAGTAGCTGAGGCCTTTCTTGGTTAAACCCAGGATGCATTTTCGCGTTCGGAGGGAAATCTTCGGCCAGGATCGGGTTCTGCGCCTATTTTGCGAGTAACCGCCGATAGTGGGCTTTGACAGCCCCGTAACACTCGCAAGCGCCTTGCTCGATTTGCGCCACGTCCAAGAGGCGGATATGGCCTCGCCTGTATTTAATAAAGCCAGCGCTTTGGAGCGTGCCAGCCACTATCGATACGCTGCTGCGCCGAACGCCAAGCATCTGCGAAAGGAATTCTTGGGTGAGTTTCAGTTCATTGGAGCCAGTCAGGTCGCGCATGCGCAGCAGCCAGCGGCACATGCGGGCTTCGACAGAGTGGCTCGCGTTGCACCCAGCCGATTGCTGAGCTTGAGCGGTCGCGTCTCTCAGCCACTGACGCCCATGCATGTGTCAGTGATAGAGCGGGCATAGGCGCTCGTCTGTGCGGTGGTCAACATACATTCCGGCTGTAACTGGAATGTTGTCAGTCAGATTTGCGCGGGGCTATTCGTCGGGTAGCCCGGTCAGGCGAGGTTATCGTACCGATCGGACGCTACCCACGCCTCAGTATGGAGGCCGGGAAAGTTGCCGCAGCGCACAAACTCTTTAGTGGACGATAAGAGAACGTCGCCGATTCTGATCTACAACGGGTATGATCGGCTCGTGCGAGGAGCAATATCATGCGGCTGCGACCCATTCGTCCACCGGCGAGGTTGCCACCACTGTGGCAACAACGCCCAGAGTTAGCGCCCCCACGCCGTGATGCCAATGCTGCTTTCCGAGCCGGAGCGGCATTGGCCGGGCTCTGGACCCGATTTCCGGCTCATCCAGTCTGCGGCGCTCGCACCAAAAGAGGCACCCGGTGCAAAGGGACAAAAGTCGCTGGCGCCAACCGGTGCCGTCATCACGGTGGCGGGTCAATGCTGTTGCGTCGCGCTCGCCAGACGCTAGCCACGACGCGATCACGGTCCATCATGGCCAAATGCCTTTGGTATTTTGAGAAGGCGCACCGCAATCGAATTCGACGCCATCTAAAGGCGGGCGAGCGCCAGTTGGCGCGTCGGGAGGCTGAGGCAGAACGAGCGACCACGCTCATCTCCCAGGCGATCCGCGAAGGTTGGGCAACGGCGGACTTGGTCGGGCGGCTTTATCGCGCTGGGGACGCGATCCGGCCTTATCGTTCGCAAGATGTCGCCTGCGCGGCAGGAGCCTTCCTGAACGCGATGTCGGGCGGTGAGCCCTTGCAATGGCGTTTCCAGGCGTTCACTTCCGAGCTTCAGGTAAGCGAAGATGAGCGCCGCTTCGCCGCTGAGATCATTGGCATTCGACTGCCCGAGGAACGCGATCTCCGAAATGCGAATGAGCAGGTCCACTATGCGCTCGCCTCCCGCTCGTTGGTGCGTCGTGCCAGGAAGTCGGCAAGGGCGGGGGCTTAGTCTGAAAGCCTCCCAAAGTCCTAATTCCTGCAGCGCCGATAAGCGCCAGCCACGCGCACCCAACAAATTATTTCCGACGCCACTTCAGCGATAGGGCAAGGGGCTGTCGGCGTCCTAATCTTGCCTGTTAACTCGGCAGCCACGGCCCGTGCGGAATGCGTCTCACCCGTTGCCAGCGTTATCAGGGCCGCGTCCCGCCTTGTGTGTCCGACCGCAGCTCGGACTAAGGGCGGAAACTCGACTGATCGATTGACGACTGTTTGTAAAAGAGGTGTTATACGGACAGTTGATAACGCAGGAGCCCGGAAACCTTGACCCAAACACACCTGAAACTGATCACCCCGGCGACTGAAAACCGAACAGTTGCCCCGCCACGTCGCAAACCAAACGCCGATTTGCGCACCCGGGAGTATCTAACCGAGACCGAGATCACCAAGCTGATCGAGGCGGTCCAGGATAACCGCTGGGGCCATCGTGATGCCACCATGATCCTGGTCGCTTACCGCCACGGCCTGCGGGTCAGCGAGTTGGTCGACCTACGCTGGGACCAGTTCGACTTCGACCGGGCAACCTTGGCGGTTCGTCGGGTTAAGAAGGGCACACCCAGCACCCACCCCATTAATGGCGACGAGCTACGCGCCCTCCGCAAGCTGCAACGGGAACAGAAACCCAACTCGCCGTTCGTGTTCACGTCGGAACGCGGCGCCCCGTTCAGCACAGCTGGATTTGCTCGTTTGATCGAGCGGGCCGGGGCCGCTGCAAAGCTTGGCTTCAAGGCACATGCCCACATGCTGCGACACGCATGCGGTTTTGCCCTAGCCAACAAGGGCCACGACACGCGGTCCCTGCAGGCCTACCTCGGGCACAAGAACATCCAGCATACGGTTCGCTATACCGAGCTGTCGCCCCATCGCTTCAAGGATTTTTGGCGCGAATAAACCGCTAGCGTGCCGACCCGCCCCCTGGTGACCCCCGAAAAGGGCGGCGGAAGCGTACGCAACCCTCCTCGACAAAATTTCGGTGTTTCTGGACTTAGTCCGCGGGAAACGGCGGATAAAGGTTTTGCAGCGGTCGCGGCCCGCTGCCGAGACAGGCCTCTTGGAAAGTGCCGTCACCGCTCCACTGAAATTATTACGTTTTTCGCCCGGTGACAGCAGCGTGACACCGTCTTCTTATATGAGCCCTAGAAGCGATATAGGCTTATATAAGAAAATGCCGTCACCTGCCGTCACGGTGTCACCCGGTTTTCTTATGCTCGCTTGCATTCGCATTCACCCTGGCAAGCCAAAATCGTGCGCCAGTGCCCCGTGCACTAGCTATTCGCCAACCGCTATCCGAAATTAAATCATTGATGGCCCAGACGTGCGCCTTCAGCGCGGAGCGCTGGACGCCGCGCTCGGCCAAAATTAGATCGAACAAGTCGTCGCCCTCAATACCGCCCGGACCCGCGCGTTTGATGGCGTCAAAGATGCGGGCGCGCAGCGGACCCAGGCGAACGCCAAGCCGATGCGTGGCCATCAGTTGGCCGCATTGCGAACAAGTACGTTTGCGCTCGCCGGGTAGCATTTCAGCTAATCGCCGCTTTGGCCCACCAGCGGCGGCAATTATCGCGTCGCTGTTCCCAGTCGAGATGCGTCAGGATCCCCGCGATCCGCCGCTGATCGACGGGACCGATGCGACCAATCTCCACACTGAGCACATTGATCGCGATAGTAGGGATCGTCGTTTCCGACTTACCCTCCAAGTATTCCGCGATCGGCTGTTCCCACGCGTCGGCCTGATAGCGCGCGGCCTGCTCGGGCGCGATATGCTCGCGTTCGAATGCTTTGTCCGGCCACCAGCGAGCGCCGCTCCGAAATTGTTCGACTGCCTCGGCGAACAATTGGTCGCGTTCCGCGATCAGTGCGTTGATGTCAATTACCGACGTCTTGATCGGCCAAAACCGGCGCCCCCCAGTCTCATCGCGCAGGTACGCCGATTGATTGGTGGTACCAATGAACACGCATTGGCGAGGCTCGATCACCTCCATTCGGCCATAGGGTGGTCGGTAGCGTTCGACCGGCCTGCTGATGAATGCCTTGAGTTGAGCTGCCTCGCCCCGGTTCATGGCGTGCATCTCCGGCACCTCGATGAGCCACTTGCCACGAAGATGCTGCGAGACGTCTTTGCCCGCAGTCACGTCGGGCAGACTATCGGAGAACCAAGGCCCGCCGAGGACCCGGCACGCTGACGATTTCAACGTCCCTTGCGGACCTTCAATCACGGGCAGGTGGTCCGCCTTGCAGCCCGGTTCAAAAATGCGCGCTACCATGCTGGTTAAAAACATGGCGCCAATTGCTCGTGTGTACTCGGTATCGTCGCTCCCGAAACAACGGGAGAACAGACTTGGCAATCTCGTTGTTCCGTCCCATTGCAGCTGTTCAAGATAATCACGCACCGGATGAAATCGATTATCCTGTGCGTGAATGTCGATAGCCTGATGGGTCACATCCTTGGCTAGCCGCTTTAATCCAAAATGTTGAAGTTGTTCTTGCACGATGCCGACGTCGACGTCGGTGCACGGCCGCGGAATAAAATTCGGATCGGACGCGAGCGGCTCCTTAAGTACAAGTACTCGCATCATTTCGTCGAAAGCGAATACCGTTGGAAATTCGGCGCGGAGAGCAATCAATACATTTGCTAGCACCGGCAACGGCCGCCCGTTGTTACCAAGAATGCAATCTGCCAGCCACGACGGGTTCCGCTCCTGTAACTCGGCCAAACGCAGAATGTTGCTAACGTCAGCCATGACTGCAACGCCGTTTGATTTCTTTGCCCGCGATCGACGCGACGATGCGCTCGATGTCTTCCTGCGGCAAAGGCGGTCGGCATCGCGCGGCGTTCCACAAGCGCAACAGTTCGAGAGTAAGAATAGGATCGATGTAGTGCCGTAGGAGATAGCCACACAGGCGCGTGGCGGCGTTGTCGCGCTGCCCCTCGTCAATGCCATCGACGATCAAGGCGCCCCATTCCGATGAGGGCGTTGGCAATTTTTTCTTGCCGCCGCCCAGCGTGATGATCTTTGCGAGCAACCAGTCAGGCGCTATTGTCAATGTGTCGGTGCTATCGACACTCCAAGCGTAGCCACGACCGGATGGATGAATAGAAGGGGGCGCCAGAACGTAACCCCCATCCCCCCGAACATCGATGCCGGGGGCGATTTTACTTGCCGAATTGGGAACACGTTCTCCTGGTGTCTGGAAGTAAACGTGGCGTCCGCGTGCAGTGATCGCCTCGACGGTGGCAGGCAGTTCGCCATGCACCTGTTCGAGCTTGCGCAGTTCAACCTCGGCATCGAGGCCGTCCACGTCGACTACAAAAAGCCCTGATACAGCCCCCGTAGCGATCCCGACGTTAAACCGATGATCGTGACGCCACCACGCTCGAATTGCATCCAAGTCTTTGGTGGCGTCCCGAACCCCGTTCGTTGTCGCGGGCCGCTTGTCGCGCGGGCGACAAGGAAACACAGCTCGTCCCCGACGCGCCAGGGTTAAGGCTGTGCGCATCAGGGACGGCTGCATTGTTGGGTCAGAACGGTACACCATCGTCGGTTTCGTCGTCCGGCGACGGCTTTGGCGCTGGCGCTTTTTGCTGCGGAAGTTCGCGTTGGGCCGGCGCCCGTATGCGGACGCAGTCAACGGTTTTACCCGCCATCTGCGTTTTATCTGCGTACAACTCAATCCGATGACCTGGCCAGTGATCGGTTTCGTCGTCACCGACGATTGCAGTCACCGCTTCAAAGTTCACGCGATTAAGCGGCAGCGTTTTTTTGGCATTACGGAAGTAGAGCACCATTTTGTTTTGTTCTTTTCCATCAGGCGATTTTAAAGTTTCGAGCATTGCGCGCTCAATGGTGGCTTCAATCCGCCCGCCGTTCAGGTCCGTGAATTTTAGGTACTTCGAGGGAAACACTTCATCACGTTTCATTTTTAGATCCTCTTAGATTGAGATAATGCCGGCGGAGAGCGTCGGCGGCCCACTCGTCGACAAGACGAATTCATTTGTTGCGAAGCTGCTTCTCGACCACCGGGCGGTTCGGGGTCAGGGTCTTGATGCTGAAGCGCTGACGTGCGCGGAGGCCATGTTGGGGAAACTCGTCGGTCAGAGTGCTCCCTGGTGATTGAGTCAGTCCGGCCTTGTGTAGCCTCGGGAGAACGCACGGCATGCACGCGCTTGGCGGCTCGCTGTTCTAAGAATCGAACGACCTCCTTGCGTTTCCACGCAACACGTGTCGTCGGGGACAACACGAACCGCGAGGGAAAAATGCCCGCCTTTTCCAGAGTGTCGATCGATGACATGCACAACGGCACGAGCCCGAGCAGTTCACGGCGATTCAGATACTCGGGCGGCGCTTGCGTCGGAGGTGAGATTCGGCGTCGCTTGCGGCGGCGCACGACTTCGCCACTTTCCGCTACATCAACGTTGTCTGCGGAGTTCGCTCTGGCACCTTGGTCGTATCTTGCATCGCCAGCATCATCGGAGCACTGGCCGGCGTGGTTTTCCCCTCGTTGGTCTGGGGGCAGTTTGGAAGTCCCTGGATAGGTAGCGCGTCCACTTTCGTCTTCGCGTTCGCGATCTCGATGTGGTTGATCGCCACTCGCGCGCTGTGGCAGCACGGGCGGCTGATGTTGATGTTCCTGAACGCTGATCGGCGCAGTGGTGGTGAACAGCTGCCGTTTGCGGCGGATGAGATCTTCGCGCGCCACCGCCGGCAGCGGCGCACGGCGACGTTCGCCGCGCACACGTTCGTCCGAGCTTGGCAGAGGTTCTTTCCGCGGATCCATGCGATGCTCCTCTATGATGTGAGAGCATGTGCACGCCGCTGGGCGCCTACAAAAGTATAGTAAGTCAAAAAAAATTGGCTGCCGGCGTTACTATACCAGCCGACTGCGAGGCCTGAGCGTCCCCGACCGATACAGTTTGATGTAATGCACCAATGATTCTGCGCCGGGGGAGTCGCCGCCCATGACAAGGCGACAGGCACACGTGAGGAAGCGCATCAGCGCATTGGATGGCTTACCTTTGTACCGAGAACGGGTGACCGTGCCACCGCAGTGCTCCCACAGCCGAAGCATCGTGTACACAAAACGACGGCGTTCGACCGGATCTCGTCGGTCAATCCTTGGGTGAGCTATATGCAACAGCAAGTCCCGTTCCACGGATCGAATAGCAGCAATTGCTTTTGAATGCGGATCGGTGGCTTGGAAATAAAGCCTGGAGGGCCTATCACCCGGAAGTGGCTTAAACGGCACAACAGAGAATTCTGGAGCCCTAGGCTTATGTTTTTCCCTAAGACGACGCAGCCCATGGAGCAGTTTCTTTAGATCATTTATTTGCTGCTTTTCCTGCAGCGTCGGGGAGTTTCCCACCGCGCTCCAATAACGGTGTGCCGCTGTTGAAAAAAGATAATGGAAAACATCACGTCCCTTCGACCCTGGCGGCAGTAGTGCGATGAGATCGTTCCATTCCTGCTCCGTAAAGTCGTGGAAATAGCCGAAGCACCTCCTCCTTAACTTCTCAATTTGGTTCACGGTCAACGGGCTATCAGGCCCGCAACTGGATGACCGCGCTGCTCGCTTCGCCGCCATTGCAGTATTTGTCCCAATCCAGCATCAAAAACCTGCGCCTTTCGAACAGATCGCCTCGGCGATAGGCCCGTTCGACGCTCGATTTGATCCGGTGGCCGAGTGCTTGTTCGACCACCTCGCCGCGATGATCCCGCTCTTCGTGGCACCAATCTTTAAGCGCTGAGCGGAAGCCGTGCGGCACAGCGTGCGCATCGTGGCCGATGACCTTGAGCAACTTGCTCAACGTCTTGGCTGCTTCGTTTTTGCCAAGCGGCTGAGTGTCGTCAGCGCCGTTGAACAGCAGGTCGCCATCGGTCGCGGCGCGAAGCTCGCGCACGATTTCAACCGCGCGCCCCCCGAGCGGAATGCGGTGATCGCGCTGCAGGCTTTTCATCCGGTGTGCCGGGATCGTCCACGTCGCGGCGGCAAGATCAAATTCATTGAAGCAGGCGGGCCGTACCGCCTCGCTGCGCATGGCGCTCAGGATTTGCAATTCCAGCAGCCGCGCCGCCTTACCTGGCGTGGCTCGCAGCGCCGCCATGAAGACGGGCACCTTGGCGTAGGGCAACGCCGGTTGATGCGCGACGCCGGACTTTTCCGAACGCAGCGGCAGCAGATTGGCAATCAGGTTCTTGCTTGCTGGGTTGAGGCCGCTGCGCCGTCCGCCTGCCGTGGCGGCATCCAATACGGCTTCGATCCTGCCGCGCAACCTTGCCGCAGTGACCGGCTTACTCGCCACGAGCGGCTGCAGCACCCGGCAGACATGGTTGGTGTCGAGCTCGCCGACGCTCACGCTGCCAATCACAGGAAACGCAAAGCGGCGCAGCGGTGACAGCCACTCGGCTTTATGTTTCGCGCTGCGCCACCGGGACAGGTTATCGCGGTGGAATTGCTCGGCAGCCTCTCGGAACGTTTGGAGCCGGGCGCGGGCGTTGGCCTGTTCCTGCGTGTTGGTCTTGCGGGCGTCGATAGGATCGAGGCCGCGCGCCAGTTGCTCGCGAGCTTGGACGGCTAGCTCGCGCGCCAGCGCCAAGGGCACCACGCGCACCGCGCCCAAGCCCATTTCGCGGCGAGCGCCATTGCGCCCATAGATGAAAAGCCACGACCGGCCCTTGCCAACCTGCAGGTACAGATTGCCGCCGTCAGCGTGCAGCCCGTTGCCCGCCGCGCGCACCGCGTTCGCCGTGAGCCGGTTCCAAGTTCTCGCCATTTGATGTCCCCACTCTGTACCCCACTTTAGGGGCCGTGTATCCGTGGGTGGATATAAGACGCGGTGGGACGGCAAATGCAAGAATATCCTTATAAAATGGTGCTCCTGAGAGCCTGTGGGTGTCTGTGGGATGCCCGGGGGATGGACCGGCGCTCCATCCCCTCGTGAGAGGGGGAAGGAAACAGGAGTACGGGCTTACCCGGGCGCCCGAAACCAAGACCCCGGGAGGCGGAGCGTTGGCTTGAAATTTGAATCGGAACGCGAGGTTCGCGGGCGACTACTTCTTCTGGTTGCCCCAGTCGAGCTGGCAGATTTCCGCCGAGCGTCCTTCGAAATTCCAGTTGCGGCCGAACAGACGGAAGCGCGACTTGTCGGCGCGCGACACGATGATGTCCGGCGCGATCCAGTACTCGCTGTTGCGGATCGTCACGTTGCCCTTGTTACCGCCGCGCACCGGGGTGATCGCGCCATCGACGATCTTCTCGATCTTGACGATGCGGGTGTCGCCGTGAAGCTCGTAGGTGATCGGCACCTGCCGCACGCCGAGGAAGCTGCCGGCCAGGATTTTCAGAAGCGCAGTAGAGCCGCCGGCGCGCCCGGTCATGATCCAGGTCAGCGCCTTCACCGCGTAGGCCGACGCCTTGTCGTCGACGAACAAGGCGACCGTCCAGTTGCCGCGGCCGAGCCGGCCCGGAATGTCGGCCATGAAGCCGAACTTCACCCCGGACAGATCGGTTTCGCCGAAACGGCCTTCATCGATCCGCACGCCGGCCCAGGTCTGGCAATAGCCTTCAGTCGGCGCGTGTTTGCCCAGCGACAGCACGCAGGGACAGAACACCTCGCAATTGCACGACAGCGCAAGCTCACCCCGCAGGTACCAGGGATCGACCACACGAAGCTCTTCGATCATCGACATGTCAACGCACCAATCCCATCGCAACAACGCCAAGGCCAATTGCCACGAAAGCGATCCCGACCGCGTGCGAGAACCGCGCCGTGGTCGCCATCTTCTCGACCGTCATCAGCACGCCCAGCGCGGCCATCCAGATCACGTTCATGGCGCCGACGGCGAACATCACCAGCATCATCGCCCAGCAGCAGCCGAGGCAGGCCAGTCCCTGCCGCAAGCCAAGCAGAAGCACGCCGCACGGCTCCGCCGTCCAGTTGGCGAAGAAGAACGGAAACGGCCGCTGACACTGCGTCAAGCACGCGTGCTTGAGCTTGGAGAACTGATAGAGCCCGGCGACGAGAAAGATCGCGCCGGCCAGCCACGTGTTCGTGCGGCCCGCGTCGAGCAACGCGAATTGCGTCAACGCGAACTGCAGCGCCGTCGCAACGGCGGCGAAACCGATCCACACCGCCGTGTAGCCCGCAGTGAGCGAAAGCGGCGACGCCGCCGGCTCTCCTTTGTGGGCTGCGGTGTCGGCGATCTCGGCGTAGGTCAGGACCATCGGCGCGGCGGTCGGCAACATCATCGCCAAGGTCATCGCCACCCACATGGCGAACACCAGCGCCAGTTCCAGTCCGCCGCCTGCACCCATCGGCTGGCACAGCGCGATCCAGATCTCGGCATCCGCCGCCATCAGGCCGAGCGCCGCCCAGCCCGACGCGGTCAGCGCAATCACGCATGCGATCGCAATCCGTCGCGGCCGCGCCACGGCGGCGGTGAGGTGCGTCGCGGCCGGCGAGAGATGGCGCAGCGCGAGTTGGTGCGGAATATCGGTCACTAGCCAGTGATAACGCATCGGCGATGCGAGCGGAAATGAGGCTCCGGATCATGGTTTCCGCCGTCCGGACGCGTTAGGAACTGATGATGGCAAGCAAGACAGCCCCGTTAACCGTTCAGGTGGCGATCGTCGGCGGAGGCCCGGCGGGGCTCACGGCGGCGATTGCGCTGGCCGAAGCCGGCATCGAAACCGTGCTGATCGCGCGCGCTGCCGACGACGACCACCGCACCACCGCCCTGCTGGCCGGTTCCGTGACCGCGCTCGACACGCTCGGCGTCTGGGCGCGCTGCCGGGCCCACGCCGCCGCCCTCCGCGTGATGCGGATCGTCGACGACACGTCACGGCTGATCCGCGCGCCCGAGGTGAGTTTCGCGGCCGACGAGATCGGGCTCGAAGCGTTCGGTTACAACATCGAGAATCGTCACCTTCGGGCGGCGCTGAACGCTCGCGCCAACGAATTGCCTTCACTCAAGCGCATCGAGGATGAAGCCCGCGCCGTCGAAACAAGCGACGATCAAACTGCGATCCGGCTGCGTTCGGGCAAGGTCGTCGCTGCGAAGCTCGCGATCGGCGCCGACGGCCTGCGCTCGCTGTGCCGCGCGGCCGCCGGCATCGAAACCGACGGATCGAGCTATCCGCAGATCGCCCTGACCTTCAACCTGTCGCACACGCGCCCGCACAACGACACGTCAACGGAATTTCATACCGAGAGTGGTCCGTTCACGCTGGTGCCGCTGCCGGGACAACGATCGAGTCTGGTCTGCGTCGTCGATCAGGCCGACGCCGAATACAGCTCTGAACTCGACGATACCGCCCTTGCATACGAGATCGAGCAGCGTTCGCACTCAATTCTTGGCAAGGTCAATGTTGAGCCGGGCCGCGGCGAGCTTCCTCTCGCTGTGCAGACCGCGCGGCAGTTCGCGGCGAACCGCATCGCACTGATCGGCGAAGCGGCGCATGCGATCCCGCCGATCGGCGCGCAGGGCCTCAACCTCGGTCTGCGCGACGCCGCAACCATCGGCGAGATGGCGGTCGGAGCTTGCCGCAGTGGCGGCGATGCTGGCGCGCCTGACGTGCTTGCGCGCTACGACACCGCACGCCGCACCGACATCAAGAGCCGCACGTTGGCGGTCGATCTGCTGAACCGTTCGCTGCTATCGGACTTTCTGCCGGTGCAGGGTGCGCGCGGCCTCGGTCTCTATCTTATCGACCGGATCGGCCCGCTGCGCCGCGCCGTCTTGCGCGAGGGCGTCGCGCCTTCCGCTTCGCAGCCGCGCCTGATGCGCGGGCAGCCACTGTAGCAAGCTTGTCGTCGGCGCCGAGCGCGGGCAGCGGCTTGGTCTTCTGCCGGGCACGGAATGCCGGATCGATCGGCACCGGCAGCGCCGGTATGGTCGCGCCCGAAGCGCCTGAAACCTTGTGTTCGAACAAACCGCGCTCGATGAAATGCGGATCGCGCAACGCCTGCTCCAACGTGGCAACGATGGTGACGCAGCAATCCGCCTGGGCCGGCACCGGTTTCCATTCGTTGGCGTCGCGGCTCGCGATGATCTTTGCCACCGCCGATCTCGTTGCGGCGGGATCGCGCCGGTCGTCGACGAACTCCGCCGCCAGCCCGATCGCCGCAGTGAACGTCTCCCAGAACTTCTGCTCGAGCGCACCGCAAGCGACCAGCTCGCCATCCCGGTCGGATAGAGCTGATAGCGCGGCGAGCCGCCGGTCGAGCCGCGCGCCGCCGGCTCCCGGAACTGCGCCAGTGCGATGCCCGATCGCCAAGAGCGTGGCCACTGAACGTGAACATCGCTCGGCCATGAGATTCGATCGCCGCGCCGTTGCCGGTGCGCTCGCGTCGCCAGCAGCGCGAGCAGGATGTTCATGACCGCCGGCAGCGTGCCGCCGCCGATGTCGGCGATCAGCGCCGGCGGCAGCGGGCCGATCCGCGCCGGGCTCAGTGCCAGCAGCCCCGTCTGGGCGAGGTAGTTGAGATCGTGCCCCGCCTTAGCGCGCGCGGTCCGCTCTGGCCGTAGCCGGTGATCGAGCAGTAGATCAGGCGCGGGTTGATCTGGCGCAGGGCCTTGACCCGAGACCGAGGCGCGCCATGACGCCGGGCCGGAACTGTTCGACGAAGACGTCGGCGCGCTCCACCAACGGCGTCAGGCGGCCTCGGTCGAATTCGTTCTTGAGGTCGAGCGCCAGGCTCTGCTTGCCGCGGTTCAGCATCGCGAACATGCGCTCTCGCCGTCGAAGCCCGGCTCGTACCGGCGCATGTCGTCGCCGCCCGGCCGCTCGATCTTGATCACCTCCGCGCCCGCCTCGGCGAGCATCAAGGTGGCGAGCGGCCCCGGCAGGAGCGTGGTGAAGTCGAGCACCAGGACGTCGTCGAGCGGCTGCATGGGCTTCCCCGATCAGGGAAGCAGAGCATGCGGCAAGCCGTCCTGTCGCACCAGTTCGGAATAGCTGGAAGCACGGTACGTCCCGGCTTGGCGCGGCCCTTGCATTGCTCTAAACGGCAGACCGGCGTTTTGAACGGACGGCCAAGGAACGATCATGAAGCCCCCGCGGCAGTTCTATCAGCCTCTGGCGATCGGAGCC
Source organism: uncultured Alphaproteobacteria bacterium (assembly GCA_963814215.1). Classification (GTDB taxonomy): domain Bacteria; phylum Pseudomonadota; class Alphaproteobacteria; order Rhizobiales; family Xanthobacteraceae; genus Z2-YC6860. The sequence continues at coordinate 34,546 of CAWFCM010000036.1, forward strand.
CCCGCCCCGCTGCGGGAGCTGCCGGTGCGGCTTGAGCGCATGATCCATTTCGTGCCGCCGCATATCGAGAAGGTCCACCGCCAAAGTGCCCGAGCTTGTGCGGCAAGTCGACGTTGTGCTCGGCAATCTCGAGGACGCCATTCCCGCCGACGCCAAGGTTGCGGCGCGAAGCGGCTTCATCGCCATGGCCAAGGCAGTCGAGTTCGGCGCCACCGGACTGTGGACGCGGATCAACGCGCTCAACTCACCCTGGATGCTGGATGACATTACGGAGTGCGTCGCTACGATTGGCAACAAGCTCGACATCATCATGCTGCCCAAGGTCGAGGGCGTGTGGGACATCCACTATCTCGATCAACTCCTGGCCCAGCTTGAGGCCAAGCATTCGGTCAAGAAGCCGATCCTGATCCACGCCATCCTGGAAACCGCGCAGGGCGTCAACAACGTCGAGGCGATCGCCGCGGCATCGCCGCGCATGCACGGCATCAGTCTGGGACCCGCTGATCTCGCCGCCTCGCGCGGCATGAAGACCACGCGCGTCGGCGGCGGCCATCCGGACTACTTCGTGCTGGCCGACGCCGTTAACGTGCCGATATCGGGTAAACCCGACATCGACGACGGCGCCAGCCGCGAAAAATTTCAGCAGGATCTATGGCACTACACCACCGCAAAAATGGTGGATGCCTGCGCGGCCGCCGGCATCAAGCCATTCTACGGGCC
>CAWFCM010000037.1:0-58052 GCA_963814215.1 uncultured Alphaproteobacteria bacterium
TCGAGTGCGGTGCTTTCAACCACTCAGCCACCTCTCCGGAATGAAAGCCAAGGTCACTGATGGAGCGCGCCTATCTAACGAAGGCCTCATGAGCAGGCAAGGGAAAGCCTGGCTGTGCCGGCTACTGCGCCCTACCCTCGCCTCACGAGCGCCTGACGCGCCGTGACCTGCATCATCGCTCGCGGGCGACGCGTTGCCGCCGCGGCAGCAGGCCTTTTGCCATTTTCCATGCCGGCGCAAAGGCAAATTCAATGGCGGGGATCATTGTTCCCCCTATCAATAACCCAACGATCCCCGCGCCGGCTGCCGAGACCAACCACCCGGCCAATCCGGCGATCAGGGGCAGCGCGCGGGCTGCGGCTTCCCCGGCAGCGTGGATCGCATGGCCGATCGACGTCAGGCCGTAGGCATCGAGTCCGTGCACGATGATGCCGCCGCCCACCCAGACCATCGCAGCGGTGCCTGTGATACTGAGAAATTTCAGCAAGATAGGCATGCCTTGGACCAGGCCACGGCCGAGCGCCCTGCTTACCGCTCCGGCCATCGACACATTCTGATTTCTGGCAAGCGCCACGCCGAGATCGTCGGCCTTCACGATAAGTGCGACCACGCCATAGACCGCAACCGTGATCCCGATGCCAACCACCGCCAGGACAGATGCCTGGGTCCAGACATTGGACGCAGGAACGGCGGCCAGCGTGATCGCCATGATCTCGGCCGAAAGAATGAAATCGGTCTTGATGGCGCCCGCAACCTTTTCGTCCTCGAGGGTTTGCGGATTCAACGCTACCGATTCCAGCCGCGCCTCATGGACATGCGCGCGGTGGGGCACGAGCGCCTCATAGACCTTTTCCGCGCCCTCGTAGCAGAGATAGGCGCCGCCGATCATCAGAAGCGGCGTGATCGCCGCCGGGAGGAAGTAGCTGAGCCCCATCGCGGCGGGCAGCAGGATCAGTAGCTTGTTGCGAAGCGACCCCATCGCGATCCTGGCGACGATCGGCAGTTCGCGCTTGGCGGAAAACCCGACCACGTAGCGCGGTGTCACGGCGGCGTCGTCGATCACCACGCCGGCCGCCTTAACGCCAGCCTTGACGGCCTGGCTTGCGACGTCGTCAAGCGACGCCGCGGCCACCTTGGCAATGGCCGCGACATCGTCGAGCAAGGCAATGAGTCCGATACTCACGGGATCGTCCTCTACGGCCGCCCAGTACCCTGACGGCCTTTCACGACTGAATTTTAACAAGTGGGGAAACGGGCACTCTGTTCCGGCATGGCGCCTTGCCGCGAATACCGGGCGGTGGACCTAGCGCTGCCGGGACCGCTACTGCGTTCCCTTGATCCCAGCCGCTTCCACCACCTTGCCCCAACGCACGATCTCCGACTTCACGAAACTCTGCATCTCCGCAACCGTCGGCGTATCCATCGGCACCAGACTGAGCTTCTCGACCTGCGCCTTCACGTCCGGCGAAGCCAGCACCGCTTTGAGCTCGGCGTGGAGCTTCAGCACGACCGGGCCCGGCGTCTTGGCGGGCGCCGCCACCATGAACCAAGCCACCGCCTCGTAGCCCGGCACACCGGCCTCATCCACCGTCGGGATGTCGGGAAACGCCGCGAGCCTTTTCTTCGGCGACACGCCCAGCGCGCGCACCTTGCCGGACTGGATCATTCCGGCAGAGGGCGGCACGTCGCAGAACATGAGCTGGATGTGGCCGCCGACCACGTCGTTGAGCGCCGGCAAGCTGCCCTTGTACGGCACATGAGACATCTTGATGCCGGTCATGCTGGCGAACAGCTCCGCATAAAGATGATGCGGCGCGCCGGGCCCGCCTGAGCCATACGAGAGCTTGCCGGGATTGGCCTTGCCGTACGCGATGAGCTCCTTCACCGAATTCACCGGCAGAGCCGGATTGACGATCAGGATGAAGGGGCTCTGCGCCACCATGGCGAGCGGAATGAGATCGGTCGCCGGATCGTACGGCAGTGCCTTGTGCACCGAGACGTTGATCGCCATCGGCGTCGAGGTCGCCTGCAGCAGCGTGTAGCCGTCGGGCGCAGCCTTGGCGACGTAGTTCGATCCGATCACGGTGCCGGCGCCGGGCCGGTTCTCGACAATCACCGGCTTGCCGAGTCGCGCCTCCAATTGCTGCGCGACGATGCGTGCCGAGATTTCGGTGGAGCCGCCGGCGACAAACGGCACCACGATAGTGATCGGCCGGGCCGGGAAATCCTGCGCCAATGCCGTCTGCGATAGCGCCGCGGCCGCAATTGCTGCCGCAACGATCCGGAGTGCGCGCATGACCTCCTCCTATTGCGTTCCGGCGATCCCCGCGTCGCGCACCACCTTACCCCAGCGCGCGATCTCCGCCTTGACGAAATCCTGCAGCCCGTCCACCGAGCGATCGGGCATCGGCACCATGCCGTTCTTGGCGATCGCTTCCTTCACGTCCGGCAGTGCGAGGATGCTCTTGAGCTCGGCGTTCAGCTTGTCGACGACAGGCCGCGGAGTCTTGCCCGGCGCGACCATCATCTGCCACGACGCCGCGTCGAAGCCACGCGCGCCGGATTCATGCAGCGAGGGAACGTCAGGGAACGCGGCGATGCGCGTCATCGTCGAGCTGCCGATCGCGCGCACCTTACCGGCCGCGATCTGCGGACCGGCCGGGCCGAGATCGCAGAACATCATCGGCACGTGTCCGGCAATCACGTCTGTGATCGCCGGCTGACTGCCACGGTACGGCACGTAGGTGGCATGGATGCCGGTCATGCTCTTGAGCATTTCGGTGAACAGGTGATGCGGCGTGCCCGGCCCCACCATCGCGAACGGCAGCGGTCCGCCTTTTTCCTTGGCGTACTTGATCAGGTCCGCGAGCGAATGGATCGGCAGCGCCGGATTGACGACCAGCATGAACGGCGTGCCGGCGACCAGCGCGAGCGGCGTCAGGTCGGTGACCGGGTCGTACGGCAGGTCTTTCATCAATGCCGGATTGACCGCCATCGGCCCGCTCGGCGACATCAGCAACGTGTGTCCATCCGGACTGCTCTTGGTGGCAGTCAGGACGCCGGTTACCCCTCCCCCGCCCGGCTTGTTCTCGATCACGAACGGCTTGCCGAGCCGTTGCTCCAGGTGCTTGCTCAGAATGCGGGAGAGGATGTCGCCGGCGCCGCCCGCCGCAAACGGCACCACGATGGTCACCGTCTTGGCGGGGTAGTCTTGCGCACGAGGGGAACTCCAGGGCGCGGCTGCAACCAGCGCCAGGATGCTCAGGGTCGCGATACGAAGCCAGCCCATGGTGCGTCCCTCATATTGCTTGGTTTTCCAAGCCTATCGGAACGCCCCATGGCGGGGAAACGGCCCTTTTCGCCGCGTTTGGCATCCCGCAAAAAGTCGCCAAAACCGGCTCGATTGTTGACAGTTTGGCCCGCCGCCGCCATAAGCATGCCCGTGGCGCGGGCCTTCTGGTCCGCGCATTCGTTACGGCAGCAAGCGCCCGTAACCACACCAGAATCGAACGAATTGAGCCCCGGCGCGGGATATCCGGGCGCCGAGACCGAGCGCGGGACGAAAACAATGTTCGCAGTGATCAAGACCGGCGGCAAGCAATACCGCGTCGCCGAAGACCAGATGCTCGAGATCGAGAAGATCCAGGGCGAGCCCGGCCAGATCATCCAGCTCGGCGATGTGCTGATGCTGGGCGGCGAGCAGCCGAAGTTCGGCACTCCGACTATCTCGGGCGCGAGCGTCGCCGCCGAGGTGCTCTCGCAGGGCCGCGGACCGAAAATCATCGCCTTCAAGAAGCGCCGCCGCAAGAATTCGCGGAGGAAGCGCGGTCACCGGCAGGAATTCACCCTGATCCGCATCACCGAAATCCTCACCGACGGCGCCAGGCCGACCAAGGCCGCCAAGCCGAAGCCGGACAAGAAGCCGAAGGCCGAAGTTGCAACGGACGCCGAGGGTGAGACGAAGCCGAAAGCGGCGGCTGCAAAGAAGCCGGCTGCCAAGGCCAAAAAGCCGGCGGCGAAGCCGAAAACTGCCGCCAAGGGGAAGAAAAAGTAACGAAACGTCGGTTAACCCTTCGCATCCTTGCGAAAGCTTGCGAAGGCTCCGATATCAATATTTGTGAGATGATTCCTACGCGGAATCACGCTACAACGTCACCGAGTTCAGGATATTAGCCATGGCACACAAAAAAGCAGGCGGCTCTTCGCGCAACGGGCGCGACTCCAACTCCCAGCGTCTGGGAGTGAAGCTGTTTGGCGGCCAGCAGGCCGTTGCCGGGAATATCATTGCACGCCAGCGCGGCACCACGTGGCATGCCGGCCAGAATGTAGGCGTCGGCAAAGATCACACCCTGTTCGCTCTCGTAGACGGCAAAGTTGAGTTCAACACCAAGGCTAAAGGTCGCGTGTTTGTGTCGGTCCTCCCGGCAACGGAGGCTGCGGCAGAGTAAGACGGTAGATCACACTTGGGTCTGCCGGCATCTTGTCAAACCGGCGGGCCCATACGGGCTCTTAAAGGGGAGACGGGTGCCGTTTCCCCTTAAGCATTTCAAAGGAGCCCGCCATGATTCTCGAGATACCAACTGAGAGTTTCCGCGAAGCAAGTATCCCCGTCCTCGAGACGGAACGGTTGCAGTTGCGCGCACCGCACCTCGGGGACGCTAAAATCGTAGCAACGCTGGCGAACGACCGCCGCATCGCCGAGAACACCGCGCGCATTCCGTATCCGTACCGGCGCGCCGATGCCGAGGACTTTATCTCCGCTGCGAACCGGAAGGGCGGCGAGACCGTGTTCATCGTCGCGCTGCGCGATGGCGGCGTGATCGGCGCCTGCGGCCTGATGACCACCGAGCGTGAGCCGCCGGAGATCGGCTACTGGCTTGGCGCCAAGTACTGGGGCAAGGGCTACGCCACCGAGGCGGTGCGTGCGCTGATCGATCACGCCTTCACCGACCTCGACTGCGAGGCACTGCAATCGGCCGCGCGCGTCACCAATCCGGCATCGCGCCGCGTGCTGGAGAAGTGTGGCTTCCAGTGGACCGGCGCCGGGCTGCTGCGCATCCGCGCGCTCAGCTCATCGGCGCCGATCGATCGCTTCCGGCTCGACCGCGGCTTGTGGGCGTCGCTCAAGAGCTGGGGCAAGATGAGCAAGCGTCTAGCGTAGCCCAACGGGAAAACACGACTGATGTATCAGCCTCCGCACTTCCGGGAGGACCGGATCGAGGTCCAACACGATCTCATCCGGGCCCATCCGCTCGGCCTCCTGATCACCAGCGGGCCGAACGGGCTGTTGGCGAACTCGGTGCCATTCCTGGTCTACTCCGACACATCGGAGCGCGGCACGTTGCGCGCGCACCTCGCGCGCGGCAATCCGCATTGGAAAGAGTTGGCTGCGGTCGAGCAGTGCCTGGTCGTGTTCCAGGGCCCGCAGCAGTACGTGAGCCCGGCCTGGTATCCGACCAAACAAGAGACAGGCAAGGTCGTGCCGACCTGGAACTACGTCATGGTGCACGCCTGGGGGCGACCGCAGGTGATCGAAGACGCTGCGTGGCTGCGCCGCCAGCTCAACGACCTGACGCGTTTGAAGGAGGGCGCGCATCCAGAGGCATGGAAGGTGGATGACGCACCGCCGGAGTATGTGGTTACGCAGATGAAAGGCATCGTCGGCGTCGAGATCGCGATCGAGCGCATCGAAGGCAAGTGGAAGGTCAGTCAGAACCGACCCGAGGCGGATCGGCGCGGCGTCATCGCTGCGTTGCGCGGCAGTGGGGAATCAGCCGACATCATGGCTTCGCTGGTCGAAGAGCGAATGCGGCCGCGAACCTAGCGGCGTGTACTCATAATTGCTGTCGTTTGGAATTCGGTGAACAATTGGCGCGCCACCCCGCGGCAACATTGTGGAGGCATTTGCGACGGCCCATCGCGGTCAAGCAATCGCCCCGGTTCGCTCATATCATTGATTTTAATGGACAATACTTGCCACGCTTGAGCAGCATGGAAGCGGTGATTGGGAGCGGTTAGCTTCTCGATCCACCAGGACCCGGGCACAATTTTATAAAGCGCATGTCGATCTGCAGCGGGCTGGTTCGTCGAGCTAATAGGCGAGACAATTCCGCGGCGATGGCGCCGCATCTCGCTCAAGAGGAGTTTTCGCATGCGCTTCATGTCGTTCATTACATCCGCCCACTCCGGCCCGCCCACTCCAGAACTTCTGGAGGCGATGAACAAGCTTGCCGACCGCGAAATCAAGGCAGGCCGCATGATCGACAGCGGCGGCCTGATGCCGCTCGCCGACGGCGCGCAGGTGCGGGTCACGGACGGGAAACTCAGTGTCGTTGACGGCCCGTTCGTCGAAGCCAAGGAAATTATTGGCGGCTACGCGATCTTTGAATTCCGGAACAAGGAAGAGGCGGTGGCGTCGGCGGTCGAGTTCATGCAACTCCACAAGGACCTGATGCCTGGCTGGGAAGGGACATGCGAGGTTCGTGCGTTTGCCGATTTCGGCGGCACTTAGGGCGAGAAATCGCCAGGCAGGATCGGCGGCCATGAGAGCCGCCGACGCACATCGCGCGATCCTCGCCGTCTGGCGGATCGAGCAACCCCGGCTGATCACCAGCCTGGCGAGGATGCTGCGCGATGTGCCGCTGGCTGAGGATTTGACTCAGGACGCTCTGCTCGCCGCCTTCGAGACGTGGCCGGCGACAGGCATTCCGGAAAAGCCCGGCGCGTGGCTTTTGGCGACTGCCAGGCGCCGAGCCGTGGATCACTTACGTCGCGGCAAAATGCTCGAACGCAAACACGCGACAATTGTCCGGGACATGGAAGCCGAGCAACAGGCCGTGCCCGATTTCGACTCTGCCCTAGATGACGACATCGGCGACGAGATGCTTCGGCTTATCTTCACCGCCTGTCACCCGCGTTTGTCGCGCGAGGCCCGCGCGGCACTGGCGCTGCGGATGATCTGCGGCCTAACGACAGACGAGATCGCAAGGGCCTTCCTCGTGCCGGCTGCGACAATCGCCCAGCGCATCGTGCGTGCGAAGCGGACCCTTGCAGAGTCGGGTCTGGCCTATGAGACCCCGCGCGGCGATCAGCTTTCGCAACGGCTCTCGTCGGTGCTGGAGGTCGTCTATCTCATCTTCAACGAAGGCTACACCGCGGCGAGAGGCGACGACTGGCTTCGTCCTCAGCTTTGCAACGAAGCACTTCGCATGGGCCGCGTGCTCACCGCCATCGCGCCGCACGAGCCGGAAGTCCATGGGCTTGTTGCCCTGATGGAGTTGAACGCCTCGCGCACCGCAGCGCGCACCGACGCAGCGGGCGAGCCGATCCTTTTGCTGGAACAGAACCGCGCACTCTGGGATCAGTTGCAGATCCGGCGGGGGATGCGGACGCTGATCCGCGCGCGCGAACTTGGCGGAGTGCGCGGTTTCTACGTCCTGCAGGCGACAATCATCGCTTGCCACGCCGAGGCGAAAACGGCAGCTGTTACCGACTGGCCACGAATTGCCGGATTGTACGCGGAGCTGGCTGCGATCGCGCCTTCGCCCGTTATCGAACTCAATCGCGCGGTTGCTGTCGGCCTGGCCGAAGGTCCGGAAGCGGGACTGTCGATCGTGGACCGGCTTGTCGGCGCGCCCGTACTTGAGGGCTACCACCTGTTACCGAGCGTTCGGGGCGACCTGCTTTACAAGCTCGGCCGTTACGACGAAGCGCGCGCCGCCTTCGAGGCGGCCGCGGCACTGGCGGGCAACAGGCGCGAACACGACCTTCTGAGGCGGCGCGCCGCAGAGGCCGCCGACGCGGCGACCACTGGGCACACGACCGGCTGACCTAAAATCTAGGAATGATGTCTGTGAACGGTGTATCCGGTCTGCGCGCAAATGTGATCGCGCAGGTCAGATATCGCGGTTGACACTCCGCGCTCCCAGGAGGACCATTGCCGTGTGTCATGCGCGTCGCTGAGGCGGCCGCACCGAACGCAACGGTCTCGCGGAGGTATCCATGACGCCACCGGAAAAGAAAAGCCGCTGAACGCCGAGGGAGCCGTTCGGCCCTCGGCATGGCGGCAGTATCACGACGGACCGCCGGGAGCGGGCACCTCGGGCCGCATCAGTGAGGCAAGGCCCACATCGCCCCTCCCGGCTTCGTTTTTTCAAGCCCAGGATTGCAAGTTTGTGCGCCAAACCCGTCTGGCATTGGGCGGACGTTTGAGCGAAAATATTCTCCCCTGAGGACAGAGGAGGATAGATATGTCCTACGACCTCGACCAATTCATCGCCGATTGCCGCGCCGCTTTGAAGCGCGATCCGGGTCCCGGCGGCCGCGAGACGGTCCGCGTCAAGCTTGAAGAGCTGCTGCGCAATCCGGAATTCATCGAGGAGTACTGCGGCGAGAAGGTGCCGCGCGGGCTCAAGGTGCTCTACGAGGACCCGGACCTGAAGTTCCAGATTCTCGCCCACATCAATGACAAGGCGCGCGTTTCGCAGCCGCACGATCACGGCGCGTCCTGGGCGATCTACGGCCAGGCCACCAAATACACCGACATGATCGAATGGGACCGCGAGGACGACGGCAAGGATCCCAAGCACGCCAAGCTCAAGCCCGCCAAGAAGTACCGGCTCAATCCCGGCCACGCCGGCATCTACCAGGACGGCAAGATCCACTCCATCGACTACCCGGACTACGCCAAGTTCATCCGCGTCACCGGCACCAATCTGGACAACATCGAGCGCATGCGCGTCGACCTGAAGACCGGCGAGGTCCATCAGATGACGCCGCAGCAGGCGACGTAAAGCGGCGCGCATATTCTATCGACGTCATGGCCGGGCTTGTCCCACGGCTGTCCACGTCTTGGCGGCAAAGGAAGGCGTGGATGCCCGCGACATAGGCGAGCAAAGCGACGCCGTCCTTCGGATGGGCTATGCGCGGGCATGACGTGGCGAGTGCGAATGTCATCTGCAAAATCAGTCTCCCCCCAATCGCTCTACGCCATGTTCTCCGATGGAACGGAGATCGCGCCGATCGACGTCCGTGAGGAACTCACTTTCTCGCTCTGCCATCTGCTCTGGACGCGCAACGTCCCCTTGAGCCGGCTGGAGCTGCGTTTCGCGCAACTGGTGCCACGCCACGCCACGCGCATTGTTCTTGTCGATGACGGCGGCGGCCTTGCGCAGCGCGCCGCCAACGTTCTGGCCCGCGCCGGTTACACCGACCTCTCCATTCTCGACGGCGGCGTGACCGGATGGGAGAAGGCCGGCTTCGAGCTGTTCTCTGGCGTCAACGTGCCGAGCAAGGCGTTCGGCGAGCACGTCGAGCATGACAGCGGTACGCCCAGCATTTCCGCGGACGAGCTCGATGCACTGATCCGCAACAACGCCGACATGGTGGTGGTCGACAGCCGCCCGTTCGACGAATACCAGCGCGTCTCGATTCCGACCTCGACCAATGTGCCGGGCGCGGAGCTGGTGCTGCGCATTCATGACATCGCGCCAAAGCTCGAGACGCTCGTGGTGGTGAATTGCGCCGGGCGCACACGCAGCATCATCGGCGCGCAATCGCTGATCAACGCGGGCATTCCGAACAAGGTCGTGGCGCTGAGAAACGGCACGATGGGCTACAATCTCGCTGGGTTCAAAACAGACAGCGGCAAGGCCAGGCGCGCCCTCGCCTCGTCCGAGCAAGCCCTCGAACGCGCCAAGGCTGCGGCGGATCGCGTCGCCGGCCGTTACAAGATCAAGCGCATCGGCCTCGCCACCATCGAATGCTGGCGAGCGAACGAGCCGGATCGCACGCTCTACCTGTTCGACGTCCGCAATCCCGAGGAATACGCCGCCGGTCACGTGCCGGGCGCGATCTCCGCGCCGGGCGGTCAGCTCGTTCAAGCGACCGACCAATATGCAGGCACGCTCGGCGCACGCATCGTGCTGATCGACGAGCATGAGGTGCGCGCGGTGATGACCGCGTCTTGGCTCAAGCAGATGGGCTGGCCGGACGTGTCCGTACTGGCCGAGACAGGCAACGAGAAGGGCTGGCCGGCGGCGCCGGTGCTTGGGCATGCCGCTGCAATCGAGCACACCATCGACGCCGCGGCGCTGGCTGCGCTTTTGAAGAGCGGCAAGGCTACCGTGATCGACCTTTCACTGAGCCCGGCCTATCGTAGGGGACACATTCCGGATGCGTGGTACGCGATCCGCTCGCGATTGGAGGAAGCGCTGGCCAAAATTTCGGTGACTGGCGAACTGGTGCTCACGTCGGAGGACGGCGTCCTGGCCGGCCTCACGGTGGAAGAAGCGCAGCAACTCACCAAAGCGCCTGTCTCGGCGCTACACGGCGGCAACGCTGCGTGGCGAGCCGCCGGCCATCCGCTCGCGACCGACATGAACATGATGGCCGACGAACCGCTCGATGTCTGGCTCAAGCCTTACGAAAGACCGAACGACACCACGAATGCGATGAGCGAGTATCTCGCCTGGGAAACCGACCTGCTGCCACGCATCGCGCGCGACGGCACGACGAGATTCATGAATTCGCATTGATCAGGGCGGCGGCTCCGAAAATGCGCGATCGCGACGCGCGAGTTGCTGCTCGCGCAGGAAGATGAACAACCCTGCACCGATGATGATGGTGCCGCCAACCAGCATCCAGGCGTCGGGCACATCGCCGAACACCAGATAGCCGAACAGCACCGCCCAGACGATCGTTGTGTACTGGTAAGGCACGACAGTGCTCGCAGGCGCGACTGTCAACGAGCGATTGACGCAAACATGCGCAACCATTGCGACCATTCCAAGCAACGCGAGGAGAGCAAGATCGCGTGCATTTGATGGCACCCAGGCAGGCGGCGCGGCCACGACGCCGAACGCCAGCGCGGCGACGGTCTGCGTCGTCACCAGCACGGTCTGGCTGGTGCCACGCAGAAAGCGCGTCGAGATCATCGACAACGAGAACGTGAAGCTGCCGACCAGCGCGATCAGCGCCGGCCAGGACAGCGCCGCCACGCCCGGCCGCAGGCAGACGATCACGCCGATAAAGCCAGCGGTCACCGCGCTCCAGCGCCGCCAGCCGACTGGCTCGCCCAGCAGCGTGCCGGCGATCGCGGTGACGAAGATCGGCCCCGCCAGGTAGTAGGCCATCACGTCGGCCAGCGGCATATACGCCACCGCCCAATAGAAGCAGGCCACTTCGACGGTCGCGAGCAGGGCACGCACCGCCTGCAAGCCCCAGCGCGGTGCCGACGCAAAGCTTGCGAGGTCCCGCCAGATGAACGGCGCCAGCAACACCGTCGCCGCCAGGCTGCGGATCAGCAGCACCTGGCCGACCGAATAGGTCGCCATTAGCCATTTTCCCAACGCATCGTTGACCGCGAACAGAAAGATGCCCGCTATCATCAGGCTGATGCCGGCAATGGCGGCGCGGCTGGCGGTTCTGTCGGAAACCATGCTGCAAATCGGCTCGCGATTAAGGTCCGCGTCCTTCCCAGGCGCGGTGGCGGGCGCTACTTATAGCCCATGAAATTCCTCGACGAGGCCAAGGTCTATGTCCGCTCCGGTGACGGTGGCAACGGCTGCGTGGCGTTTCGCCGCGAGAAGTTCATCGAGTTCGGCGGTCCCAGCGGCGGAAACGGCGGCCGCGGCGGCGACGTGGTGGTCGAGGCGGTCGACGGCCTCAACACGCTGATCGACTACCGCTACCAGCAGCACTTCAAGGCGCGGCCCGGTGTTCCCGGCAAGGGCAAGGACCGCCACGGCGCGCGTGGCAACGATGTGATTCTGAAGGTGCCGGTCGGCACGCAGATCTACGACGAGGACAAGGAGACGCTGATCGCCGACCTCACCAAGCTTGGCGAGCGCATTGTGCTGGCCGAAGGCGGCAACGGCGGCTTCGGCAACGCGCATTTCAAGAGTTCGACCAACCGCGCGCCGACCAACGCCAATCCAGGCCAGCCGGGCGAGGAGCGCTGGGTGTGGCTGCGCCTCAAGCTGATCGCCGACGCCGGCATCGTCGGCCTGCCGAACGCGGGCAAGTCGACCTTCCTTGCCGCAACCAGCGCCGCCAAGCCGAAGATCGCCGACTATCCTTTCACCACGCTGCACGCCCAGCTTGGCGTGGTGGAGAGCGACGGGCGCGAGTTCGTGCTCGCCGATATTCCCGGCCTGATCGAAGGTGCGCATGAGGGCACCGGATTGGGCGACCGCTTTCTCGGCCACATCGAGCGCTGCCGCGTGCTGCTGCACCTGGTCGACGGCACCGGCGAGCACGCCGGCGAGGCTTACAAGACGGTGCGCACGGAGCTTGAGGCCTACGGCGAGGGTCTCGCCGACAAGCCGGAGATCGTCGCGCTGACCAAAATCGATGCCATGACCGTGGAAGACATCAAGCAGCAAGCTGCGCGCTTGAAACGTGCGGCCAAGAAGACGCCGCTCTTGCTTTCCGCGCAGTCGCGCAAGGGTGCGCCCGAAGCATTGCGGGCGCTGCTCAAGGTGATCGACGACGCCGGCGGCAGCAGCATGATGCGCAGGCGCGACGGCGAACGGGCGTGGCAGCCATAGCGCATGTCCCAGAAAAGTGGACTCCGTCGTCCGAACAGGACATGCGCAAACCAACGTGTTCCTGCGCGCCGACGTTCCCTCCGCCGCTGCTGTGGGGCTGGCGGGGACGCCGGCCGCGGAGGTGTTCGCCGAGGTCAGGATGCAGAAGAATAAGTTCTGACCGCGCAACGCGTCAGTTGCCCCCCGCGAGCTTGCTCCACTCGTTGGCATGCACGCGGGCAATCAGTTTGTAGCCGCCGTTACCGTCCGACTTGAAGATCGAGGCCTCGCCTTCTCGCACGTCGAACCAGTCCTTGCCGAACGCATCCATGATGTTCGGTTTGTGCGATACGATTACGGCGTTCCTGCCGGAGGGCGGCATCGCGCCCGCGAGCCTGCGGAAGGCCTGTGCGCGCCGGTTGTTTTCGATCGGCGTGACCACGAGACCGCCTTCGGAGATGTCGGTTGAGGTCTTGACCGCACCTAACCCCATCAGCGCACCGGTGTCCACCGCGCGCTGAAACTGGCTGGTGTAAACCTGCGCCACTGGAATCTTGAGTTTGCGCATCGAATCTCCCATCGACCTTGCGAGCGCCTTGCCACTGTCATTGAGCTGGCGCTGCTGCGCCACGTTCTTGACGTTCAGCGGATCGGTGTCGGCCTGATCCTGATGGGTGGCGCCATGCCGGAACACGATGACGTGCCCGCCATTGCGCAAGGCGTCGATCCATTCCGGCAGGGCCGACTGGCCCGCGGCCGGCAGCGCAGCAAGCGCCAGCGGAAAGCAGAACAACAAAAGTCTCGCGATGTGAGCCAGCATGGTTTCTCTCCTGACAATTTGGTAGGACGGGGCGGTGCGTTCAGCTTTGCACCTCAACTTTCAGCTGCGGCATCCGCCGGCGCAAAAGGCGCCGGCGGATTTGATTCCGTCAGATCAACCTCGCGGCGTCGGTATTGCCTTCGGCAGATCATCGGCCGCACCCCACTCCGCCCACGAGCGGTCGTAGCTGCGCAGGCGCGGGTAGCCGAGCAGCCGCAGCGTGAAATAGGAGTGGCCGGACGCCTTCCCATCCTGGCAGTGGGTGGCGATGTTCTTGTCCGGCGTCACACCGTGGGCGGCGAAATGCGCGAGCAGCGCGTCGGCCGATTTCATGGTACCGTCGGCCGCAAGGTTCTGCTCCCAGGGAATGCTGCGCGACCACGGGATGTGGCCCTTCTGGTAGAGCGCCGGCGGGCGCACGTCGATGAGCACGACATTGGGATCATGTCGCTTGTCGAGCAGCCAGTCGGCGGTGGCGTGACGGCGATCCATCACCGTTGGCGTGAAATGCGCGGGCCGTACCCGTGTCAGCTCGCGCTGCAGGCCGAGCCCTTCCGCGGTCCATTTCTGAATGCCGCCGTTGAGAATGCTGGCCTTGCGTTGCCCGAGATATTCCAGCATCCAGAGCAGCCGCGCGGCGTGGAAGCCGCCCCTGTCGTCGTACAGCACCACGTGGGTGTTCTTGTCGATGCCGTTGCCGCCGAACAGCGCCGCGAGCTTCTCGTCCGGCAGACGTGCGCCCTCCACATGGGCGTCGGGATCATTGACCGCGTCGGCCGGGATGTTGAGCGCCCGCGGGATGTGGCCGCTGTCGTAGTCCTTCTTGGGTCGGACGTCGATCACGCGCACGTCGTCGCGGTTGAGCATTTGATTGAGCTGCGCGGCGGAAACCAGCAGATGCGGATTGGCGTAGTCCGCGGCGCTGGTTCGGGCCGGCAGACTTCCGCCCAATGCAGCCGCAATGACCGCGACAGCAAGCAACTTGCCTGAATGTTTCATGACAGGTTTCTCCAAAGAGGTTGTGGGAGCCCCTCAGTCGCCCCCTTTCGGATGGTCGGGATTCAGTTCGGCTGCGGCACGATGCGCAGGTAGGGCTTCGGTGCCTTCCAGCCCTGCGGAAATTGTTTCTTCGCGTCCTCGTCGGATAGCGAAGCGACAATGATCACGTCGTCACCGCGCTTCCAGTTGACTGGCGTGGCGACCCTGTACTTCGCAGTCATTTGCAGCGAATCGATCACGCGCAGGACTTCGTCGAAATTGCGTCCCGTGGTCATCGGATAGACCAACACGAGCTTGATCTTCTTGTCGGGGCCAATGACGAAAACATTGCGCACGGTCTGATTGTCGGCGGCAGAGCGATTGGATGCACTGCCGTTGGCGGCGGCGGGCAGCATGCCCCACCGCTTCGCGATCGTGAGATCGGTGTCGCCGATCATCGGATAGTTCGGTGCTGAGCCTTGGGTCTCCCAAATATCCGTCGCCCATTTCTTGTGATTCTCGACAGGATCGACCGACAGGCCGATGACCTTCACCCCGCGTTTATCGAACTCACCCTTGATCCGGGCCATGTAACCCAGCTCGGTCGTGCAGACTGGCGTGAAGTCTTTGGGGTGGGAAAACACAACCGCCCATTTCCCATCGAGCCAATCGTGGAAGCGAATTCGGCCTTCAGTCGTCTCCGCCTCGAAATCCGGTGCGGCGTCGTTCAGTTGCAAGGTCATATCAAAACTCCCGGCATGGTGATTGAACGTACCGCGTCGCTATGGCGAAACTGCTTTGCCGCGTCCAATGCATAATTTTCCTGTATTTCCATGCCGGATTTGCATACTTGTGTGGCACTTCCGGAGCGACTCAGATGGACCTCAGACTTCTCAGGTCGTTCGTCGGCGTGACGCAACACAGCACCGTGTCAAAGGCAGCCGAGGTGCTACACATTACGCAGCCGGCCCTGTCCCGGCAGATTCACAGTCTCGAACGGCAGACGGGCCTTCGTCTGTTCAAGCGCGCGGGACGCAGACTGGCGCTGACACCGCGCGGCGAGCAATTTCTCCGCGAATGCCAGTCCCTGCTGGCCCATGCGGATGCCTTCGACGAGCGGGCGCGCGAGCTTCGCAGCGGTGATCTTCACGTTCTCAGGATTGCAGCTCCCGCGCCGACGATCGAAGCCTTGTTCCCGGCTTTCTTGCAGCGCTACGCCGCGTACCATCCCGAAACGCGGCTGGCCTTGATCGATGCAGACGCGGCCGATCATCTGACCATGCTGGAGCGTGGCGAGGCCGACCTGTCGATCAACGTCGTCAACCTGCTGTCTCTGGATGACCGCCGCTTCAGATGCCACACACTGCCTCGCTTCCAAGTGCTCGCGGCGTGCGCCGCTTCGTCCGCCGTCGATACAGAGGATTCGATCGACATTTCCAGCCTCGCCGACCGGCCCCTGCTGCTGCTCCACCGCACCTACGCGACGCGCAATGTGTTCGATGCAGCGTGCGATCTCACCGGTTTCAAGCCGAAAGTTTTCATTGAGAGCCGCTCCATCAATGCATTGCTGGCACTGGCGGAGGGGGGACACGGCATCGCCATCATTCCCTCGATCCATCGTGTCGATGCCGCACGAATCCGGACGTCGCTGGTGATGCACCGACACGAGCCCCTCTCACTCAACCTATCCGTCATCTGGGACGTCCGCCGTGCGCCCACGCGTTACGTGCAGCCATTTGCCGAGTTGCTTTCGGTGTATATCCGCGAGACATATCCGGTTCACCCATGCCTCCAAGTGCTCGCGCAAGAAGGCGGCGAGCGCCCGCTGGTGTCGAACCGACCGCGCGGACGCCTCGACGTGAAGCCCGCTCCATTACGTAGAAATCGGGGAAAAAACATATGAAATCGCGTGCCGCCGTCGCCTGGAAGGCGGCCGAGCCCCTCACCATCGAGACCATCGACCTCGAAGGGCCGAAGGCCGGCGAGGTGCTGGTCGAGATCAAGGCAACCGGCATCTGCCACACCGATGCCTACACGCTGTCCGGCGCAGACCCCGAAGGGTTGTTCCCGGCCATCCTCGGCCACGAGGGAGCGGGTATCGTTCGCGAGATCGGCGCGGGCGTGGCGTCGCTCAAGGTTGGCGATCACGTCATCCCGCTCTACACGCCGGAATGCCGGCAGTGCAAAACCTGCATGTCGCGGCGCTCCAATCTCTGCACCGCGATTCGCGCGACGCAGGGCAAGGGCGTGATGCCGGACGGCACCTCCCGTTTCCGCTGCGATGGCGACAACGTGTTCCACTACATGGGCTGCTCGACGTTCGCGAACTTCACCGTGCTGCCGGAGATCGCGCTCGCCAAGGTCCGCGAGGACGCGCCGTTCGACAAGATTTGCTACGTCGGCTGCGGCGTCACCACCGGCATCGGTGCGGTGATCAATACTGCGAAAGTGTGGCCCGGCGCCAACGTCGCGGTGTTCGGGCTCGGCGGCATCGGCCTCAATGTGATCCAGGGCGCGCGGATGGCGGGCGCCGACAAGATCGTCGGCATTGACACCAATCCGTCAAAGCGCACGATGGCCGAGAAGTTCGGCATGACGGATTTTGTCAATCCGAAGGACGTGGGTGCCGACAAGGTGGTGCAGGCGATTGTCGATCTCACCGGCGGCGGCGCGGACTTCTCATTCGAGTGCATCGGCCTCACCTCGACGATGCGGCAGGCGCTGGAATGCTGCCATCGCGGCTGGGGCGAGAGCATCATCATCGGCGTCGCGGCGTCCGGTCAGGAAATCTCGACGCGGCCGTGTCAGCTCGTGACGGGGCGCGTGTGGAAGGGCACCGCGTTCGGCGGCGCGAGAGGCCGCACCGACGTGCCGAAGATTGTCGACTGGTACATGGAAAAGAAGATCAATATCGACGACCTGATCACCCACACCATGCCGCTCGACAAGATCAACGACGCCTTCGAACTGATGCACGAGGGCAAGTCGATCCGCTCGGTGGTGGTCTACTAGCGCCGCGGATGAGGCAGGTGGATGCGCGCCTTCGGCTTGGGCTTGGCCTGTCGCCGTCTCTCGATCGGGCTGTCGCCGAGGATCGGAATGCAGGCAATGGCGAATGCCAGCGCCAGCACCGGCATGATTTCCATCGGGTTGACCATGTATCACCTCGTTTGTTTCGTCGCCCTCCCCCACGCAGCAGCCACCAAGACTTCCAGGCCGCCGGAATAACCGCCGAAGCGGTTTCCGGTTCGCCTCCGGAATCCTTCGTCTGCGAAATACTCAGCAAAAACCGGGCCATTCGGCACGATCCGGGCGCCGGGGCGGCCATGACTGCCGGGAACCCGGCGTGCTAGGACAGCGCGCCCAACACCCATTCGACCCGCCATGCCCACCGCCAAAGCCCCCGCCCTCGCCGATTTTCGCCGCATCGTGGTGAAGGTCGGCTCGTCGCTGCTGGTCGATTCCGCCGCCGGCAGGCTGAAGGAGGCGTGGCTTGCCTCGCTCGTGCAGGACATCGCCAAGCTGCACAAGGACAAGCGCGACGTCATCGTCGTGTCGTCAGGCGCGATCGCGCTGGGCCGCGCGGTGCTCAAGCTGCCGAAGGGCCCGCTCAAGCTCGAGGACAGCCAGGCCGCCGCCGCAGTCGGCCAAATCGCGCTGGCGCGCACCTGGGCTGAGGCGCTCGGCAAGCACAAGATCACCGCCGGCCAGGTGCTGGTGACGCTGACTGATACCGAGGAACGCCGCCGCTATCTCAACGCGCGCTCCACCATCGCCAAGCTCCTGGAGTGGCGCAGCGTGCCGGTGATCAACGAGAACGACACCGTCGCCACCAACGAGATCCGTTACGGCGACAACGACCGTCTTGCCGCGCGCGTCGCCGCGATGGCAAGCGCAGATCTGCTGGTGCTGCTGTCCGACGTCGATGGCCTCTACGACGCGCCGCCCGCCAGCAACGCCAAGGCGAAGCACATCCCGCTGGTGGCGCGCGTCACCGCCGAGATCGAGGCGATGGCCGGCGCGTCGGGGTCCGAGCTGTCGCGCGGCGGCATGGTCACCAAAATCGAGGCCGGCAAGATCGTCACCACCGCGGGCGCGCACATGGTGATCGCCTCCGGCCATGTCGATCATCCGCTCGCCGCGATTGCGGCCGGCAGCCGTGCGACGTGGTTCCTCACCCCGGCCAATCCGGTGACCGCGCGCAAGAAATGGATCGCCGGATCGCTGGAGCCCAGGGGCACGCTGACGATCGACGCCGGCGCCGCTGCGGCGCTCCGTCGCGGGAAGAGCCTGCTGCCCGCCGGGGTTGTGCGGGTCGATGGCGCCTTCGGCCGCGGCGACGCGGTATTGATCCGCGGACCCGACGGCGCCGAGATCGGACGCGGGCTGGTCGCCTATGACGCCGAGGATGCCGCAAAAATCGTGCGCAAATCATCGAGCGACATCGTCCTGATCCTGGGCGTCGAGGGCCGCGCCGAAATGGTGCATCGCGACGATCTGGTGATGGGCGGCGCGTGATGCACGCGCGCTTCTGCGACGGGCTGTCGCAACACTGAACCTCAAATGAATGAGACGCTTCTTGCGCCGATCCGCCGCGCGGTCGGCTGCCGCGCGTCATCTGATCGCGTTGCTGGGCCTGCTTCAACCGCGTCCAATCGCGCGACCAATCGCAGGGTTGGAAAGTCAAAAACGCCAAAGAGGGGCATTCATGAGGAAGGCACTTATCGCCGCCGCCGTTACCGCCATCGTCGGAGCCGTCGCGTTCAAGCCAGCGCCGGCCGCCGCGTTCTTCTGGGTTCCTATCATCATGGAAGCCAAAAAGGACAAGAACTTCAAAGCCGTGAACCCGTACGCGCCGACGAAGGCCAAGGCCAAGAAGAAGAAATAGGACACGGATCGGTCTAACTCGCCGCAAGAGCGAGATGTTCAAAACGCGTCCCCGAAGACGTTTGTTCTTTCCAGATGATCGGGGGGCTTGCCCAGCTTCCCGATTTTTTTGCGCCGATGGAACCGATCTGCCCGCGCGCGCATTGTCAATTACACGAAGCGATAAGCTCATGAGTCAGAAGGCGATCGAAAGATCGCCCGGACAACCCCGGTCTTTGGCCGGGGTTTCCGTTTGCGCCTAAGCATGATCCCGAAAAGTGTGTAGCGGTTTTCGGAAAAGATCATGCTCAAGCAAAGCAAAGAGCTAAAGCGGGAGGACGATTCGAAGAAACGTCATCCCGCTTTAGCGGATCGGAAAATCGAAATACGTGTCCGGGAACGGTTCATTCCGCAGCGTGAAGTGCCACCATTCCTTGCTGTAGGGAATGAAGCCGCGGCGGCGCATCGCGTCGGCAAGCAGGTGGCGGTTGGCCTGCGCCTCAGCACTCACCGACTTGTCAGTTGGCGCCGAACGCGTACTGAAGAAGTCGAACGGCGTGCCCATGTCGAGCTCTTTCCCATCAGCACGCCGCACCAGCGTCATGTCGAGCGTCGAGCCGCGTGAGTGACCGGAACGCGCGGCAATGTAGCCGTCGCGGAACAGATTGCCCTTGTCGGCCTGCGGGTAGTAGTCGGCCTTGCGCGCCTGATCGCGCAGGTCGCGCGCCCAGCGCACGAAATGCGCCACCGCGCGCACCGGCCGATAGCAATCGAACGCCTTGATCGCCAGGCCCTTAGGTTCGAGATCACGCGCCACTTCGGCGAGCGCGGTCGCCGCCTCGCGGGTCAGATAGCAGACCGGCTTCTCGTAACCGTCGATCGGCTTGCCGACGAAATTATCCGCGCCGAGATAGCGCATGTCGACGACGAGGTTCGGCACCATGGTCGAAACATCGACGAAGCTGGCCGGGCGCGTCTGCGCCGCGGCGGTCGGGAGCGTGGTGAGCGAGACCATGAGAACGACGATCAGGCGAAGCATGCGTACTCGTCACGCATCGAGCCAGGCCACGGCGCGGATCGGCGCGCCTGTGCCGCCCTTGATCTTGATCGGAAAGCCGATGAAGCGGAAACGGCCTTTGCCTATCAATTTGTCGAGATTGACCAACCCTTCCATGTGCGTGAAGCCAAGATCGCGGCATACGTGGTGCACCTCAAAATTGTTGCGCCCAGTCCGGCCAGGACTCACCGCCTCAACGCCAAACATACCAATTTTCTTCTCTCGGCCAAGCCAGGTGGCGGATTCCTTGGTGAGGCCGGGGAAGTCGGTGATGAAGGCCGGCGTGCCGTGCGTGCGCCGGTAGAAGTCCATGTGCAGCAGCACAGTGTCCTTCGGCTTGATGGTGACGCCGGCGGCCTTCTCGGCGGCCTGCAGATCCTCGATCGAAATGTCGGACTTCAGCGGCTTGTGGGAGAGGTCAAGGCACACCGCTTCGGTGAAGAAGTTTTCCAGCGGCACCTGATCGATCGACATGGCGCCCGGCTTGGCGTCGAAGTGCTTCGGCGCATCGACGTGGGTGCCGGCGTGGTCGCCCATCACCAGCGCCATCGTTGCGGACGAGAATTTGTAGCCCTCAGCATCCCGGACCTCGTCGTGGGTAGAGAAGGCCGTGATGATGACCTGCGGATGGTTGGGCAGCACCTGCATCTTGTGTTCGATGTCGCGGCTGAGATCGATCAGGATCATAAAGTGCTCCGACGTGCGGGATAGATAGCGCGACGTGGACGTTATCCTGACCCGGTTTAGCACGCCATCGTGCTGATGTGCCCTTGCTCACCGTAATCGAGCAGCGCGCGATCGCGAGTCACAACGGTTGCTCCAAGATCACGAGCGGTTGCAGCAATGATGCGGTCAGCGGGATCGCGCGGCAGGTTTCCAGGAAGAAACGACGAAGCAATGAGGAGTTGAGGGGACATTTCGGCTAGCCGCACATTGGGAAATTCAAGTAGGCGCAGAAACCAGCGTTCTGGCGTCGTAAGCATGTGGAGGCGCTGCCGGGACGCAAGCAAACCTATTTCCCAGGCAGTGATTGGTGAAACGAATGTCGGAATACCTGCGGCATGCGCTTCATTAAGCAGGCGGGACGCTCTCTCCGTGATCTCTTGATCTTCCGATATCCAAATTGCGGCGCAGGTATCGAGAAGAACAGGCTGCATGTCAGTTGTCCCTGCCCCAATGGGGGTCAGCGGGCTCTGTTAAATCCACACCCCGCGGGATACGAACGAGTCCCTTCAACGCGCCAAACAGTGGATGTCGATTGCGAGGACCGCCACCAGATGGCGCAGCCGCGGCTTCGGGAGGGGATTCGACCCGCCGGAA
The DNA here is from genome assembly GCA_963814215.1 of uncultured Alphaproteobacteria bacterium. GTDB lineage: Bacteria > Pseudomonadota > Alphaproteobacteria > Rhizobiales > Xanthobacteraceae > Z2-YC6860. The sequence continues at coordinate 21,569 of CAWFCM010000037.1, forward strand.
CACAAGTGTGCCTTTTTCCATATCCACTTGCTCGCTGCGATAACCTGCTTCCAGCCACGCGTCGGTAATCACGCTGTTGCTTGGATTGTTGCTCCACCACGGCCGGTGCTTTCGGGCCGATGCAGGAAGCGGAGCGCCGATCACTTTCTCGATTTCCGAAAAAGTCACTCGAACCAACTGACGGTTTTGCTTCTTCAAGAAATCACGGAGAGGGGCGTATTTTGTCATCGATAAACTCTGTTAGGTACTAACTATGAGAAGTAGATATGAGTACCTATTTGAGGTCAATAGTACCTTTTCCTAGGCAACGCCCCACGTCCGGACGGCATCGGGCAAACATGGTAGAAACCTCAAAAATCAACGTTTTGAGCATATCTATCGACGACCATGAGCGCGCCGCTGAAAACCATCGAAGGAATGAGCGACGTCGCCGCGGCGATGGCCGGGATCGGCCGCCGCGCCAAGGCTGCCGCGCGCGTGCTGGCGCTTGCCTCGACAGAGCAAAAGGACCGTGCGCTGACCGCCATGGCGCGGGCGGTCCGCGTTGCGAAGGCCGACATTCTCAAGGCCAACGCCGAGGACATTGTCGACGCTAAATCATCGGGGGCGACATCCGCATTCATTGACCGGCTGGCGCTCGACGACAAGCGCGTCGCTGCCATGGCCGACGGCCTCGAAATGGTGCGCGCGCAGCCCGACCCGGTCGGCAAGGTCACGGAATCTTGGACGCGGCCGAACGGCATGACCATCGAACGGGTGCGCGTCCCGCTCGGGGTGATCGGAGTCATCTACGAAAGCCGGCCTAACGTCACGGCGGACGCTGGCGCTCTGGCGCTCAAGGCGGGCAACGCCGTGATCCTCCGCGGCGGCTCCGACAGCCACCGCTCGGCGCGCGCCATTCACGTGGCGCTCACGAAAGGCTTAAAGGATGCCGGCCTGCCCGAGGACGCCATCTCGCTGGTGCCGACCCGCGACCGCGCTGCGGTCGGACTGCTGCTGCAGGGTCTCGACGGCGCTATCGACGTGATCGTGCCGCGCGGCGGCAAGAGCCTGGTCGCGCGTGTACAGACCGAGGCGCGCGTGCCGGTGTTCGCGCATCTCGAAGGCGTCTGCCACGTCTACATCGACAAGGCTGCCAAGCTCGACATGGCGAAGACCATCGTGCTCAACGCCAAGCTGCGGCGCACCGGTGTGTGCGGCGCGGCCGAGACGCTGCTGGTCGACCGCGCCGCCGCGGCGACGCATCTCAAGCCGCTGATCGGCATGTTACTCGACGCAGGCTGCGAGGTGCGCGGCGACGCCGCCGTCCAACAAACCGATGGCCGGGTGAAGCCCGCAAGCGCAGAAGATTGGTCGACCGAATATCTCGACACCATCATCACCGCCGGCGTGGTCGACGGCGTCGATGCCGCGATCGATCATATCGAACGCTACGGCTCGCACCACACCGACGCCATCGTCACCGAAGACAACGGAGCGGCGGAGAAGTTCCTCAACGAGGTCGATTCCGCGATCGTGTTGCACAACGCCTCGACCCAGTTCGCCGACGGCGCCGAGTTCGGCTTCGGCGCCGAGATCGGCATCGCCACCGGCAAGCTGCACGCGCGCGGCCCGGTCGGCGCCGAGCAGCTCACCAGCTTCAAGTATCGTGTTCGCGGCACGGGGCAGATCAGGCCGTGATGCTTCCGCCCCGACTGGTCCTGCCCCCGCATGCGCCGGGGATGCGAATCGGGCTGTTCGGCGGCACCTTCGATCCGCCCCATCAGGCCCATCTCGGGGCCAGCCTGCTGGCGCTCAAGAAGCTCAACCTTGACCGCATCTGGTGGCTGGTGACGCCCGGCAACCCGCTGAAAGACACACGCGGCCTGCAGCCGCTCGCAAAACGTCTGGCCGCGTCGCGGGAACTCACAGCTCATCCGCGAATCGACATCTCCGGTCTCGAAGCTGTCATCAACACGCGCTATACTTACGACACCCTTGAGTTTCTGGTGCGCCGTTGCCGTGGCGTGCGGTTCGTCTGGGTGATGGGCGCGGACAATCTGCGGAGCTTCTCACGCTGGCAAAACTGGCGAGGCATCACCAAGCTCATGCCGATGGCGGTGATCGACCGCATGGGTTCGAGCCTCTACGCCACCGGCGCTCGCGCCCCTCAGGCGCTCGGTCCCTACCGCCTACCCGAAGAATACGCTCCAGTCTTGGCCGACCAGAAGCCGCCGGCCTGGATTTACCTCCATGGCCTCAAGTCGCCGCTGTCCTCAACTGCCCTGCGGGCGCAACGGGCCGGCAAGGCGAGAGGTTGAAACCCCTTTACCCTCGTGCCTATCTTAGTGAGTGGGCCCCGGCGATTCCGGGGCGTAAGGCCAGTTGAAAGGACAAGAACCCCTGCCAACCACAGCAGCCCCTCGGGCCCGCGCTCGCCGTGTTGCGCCCGATTCCGTCTCCCGGCGCTCCGACGCCAAGGAGACTCTCCGCCAGGTCCTCGCGAGCCTCGACGACATGAAGGCCGAGGACACCGTCACCATCGATCTGACCGGCAAGACCTCGATCGCTGACACCATGGTGGTGACCAGCGGCCGCTCGAACCGCCATGTCTCGTCCATCGCGGACAGCGCGATCGAGTGCCTCGAGAAAGCCGGCATGAAAGGCATCCGCGTCGAAGGCAAACGCAACGGCGACTGGGTGCTGATCGATGCCGGCGACGTCATCGTGCATGTCTTCCGCCCGGAAGTGCGCACCTTCTACGACCTCGAAAAAATGTGGGCAGGTACGCGCAGCCGGAAAGCGAATTAGCTGCGCATGTTCCGGAAAAGTGGCCCCCGGTTTCCCGCCTGCGCGAAGCCCTGGCACAGATCGCCGTTTGGGCTTGATGCTTCGGCGGGCGAAGGCAGGTCCGATCAGAACATGCGCCGAGGATAGGGCCAGCGATGCGGCTCACCATCGCCGCAGTCGGCCGCCTGAAAGACGGCTCCGAACGCGAACTGGCGGAGCGCTATCGCAAGCGCGCCGAGCAACTCGGCCGGCGGATCGGACTTCGTGACGTCGAAGTCGTCCAGGTGCGTGAGAGCAAGGCCCAAGAGGTCGGCAAGCGTATGATCGAGGAATCGATCGCCATCGCCAATGTCATCCCAGAGAAAGCGGCGGTCGTCATCCTTGACGAACGCGGCGAAAATCTCGACAGCGTGGCGTTCGCCCAACAGCTCGGCCAATGGCGCGACAATGGGCGGCCCGCCGCGGTCTTCATCATTGGCGGTGACGACGGCTTGGCGCCGGCGTTGCGCGAGCGGGCTACGCTGCGTCTCGCGTTCGGCGCCGCGACCTGGCCGCATCAATTGGTGCGCGGCATGCTGCTCGAACAGATTTATCGTGCGATCACGATTCTCGCCGGACACCCCTACCATCGCGCCTAGAAGGCGGAACGATGGGCAAGAAATGCCCCGAACTTCGCCTGGACTTGGCCACGCCGGAGGCGTACCTCAAAATCGATGACGGGTATGAGGCGGCAGACCGATTCGTATCGCGCGCTGGGCATCGCGCTGGCGCCGGTTCTGCTGCTGACCTTCACCAGCGCCTCGCTGGCGCAATCGACGCTCGACAAGCTGCGCCAGCACGACAAGGAGTTGGAGACGATCCGCTCCCAGCAGCGGCAGACCATCGAGACAGAAGCGCGGCTCAAGCGTGAGATCGGCAACATCGGTGACGATCGCCGCAAGCTCAATCAGATGCTAATCGAGGCGGCCTCGCGCCTCCGCACCGTCGAAGGACGCGTTGCGGAAACCGAGGCGCGGCTCAAGCCGCTCGACGACAGCGAGCGCGGCATCCGCCAGTCACTCAGCGGCCGCCGTGCCGCCATTGCCGAAGTGCTGGCATCGCTGCAGCGGATCGGCCGCAATCCCCCGCCGGCTATGATGGTGCGGCCGGAGGATGCGCTGGCGTCGATCCGCACCGCCATCATGCTGGGCGCGGTGCTGCCGGACATGCGCATCCAGGCCGAATCGCTCGCCGCCGACCTCTCAGACCTGGTCCGCATCCGGCGCGACATCGCCGAGGAGAAGGAACGCTTGCAACGCGACGTTGCGGCGCTGACCGAGGAGCGCCAACGCGTCGCCCTGCTGATGGAGGAACGTCACAAGAGGCAGGCAGACACCGAGAAAGCCATCGAGGAAGAGCGCCGGAAGGCCACCTCGCTCGCCCGCCAGGTCGACAATCTCAAAGATTTGATCGGAAAAATCGAACAGGGTCTCGACGCCAAAACCCGCTCGGAACGCACCGCCACCCGCGCCGACGACGAAAAATCCATCAACAGCCGGATCGATTTGGCGGCCCTCAAGGACCCCGGACGCCTCGCTCCAGCCGTTGCATTCGCCTCGGCGCGCGGACATTTACCTCTTCCGGTTAACGGGGTCCGGATTCGCGAATTTGGCGCCCCCGACAGCCTGGGAAGCACGGAAAAGGGCCTTACTATCGCCACGCGGGCCGGTGCACAGGTAACGGTGCCGTGTGACGGTTGGGTCGTTTACGCTGGTTCCTTCCGCAATTACGGCCAAGTCTTGATCCTCAATGCTGGCGGCGGGTATCATGTGGTGCTTGCCGGGATGGAACGGATTTCAGTCGATGTTGGCCAGTTCGTGCTGACGGGGGAACCTGTTGCTGTTATGGGGTCCGGTTCGCAAGTGGCCGCCACCCTGGCGTCAGGCTCCGACCAACCGGTTTTGTACGTCGAATTCCGTAAGGACGGGACCCCCGTCGATCCCAGCCCATGGTGGGCAGCAAGCGAAGGCGAGAAGGTTCGCGGATAATGCGCAAGACAGTCCTCATTCTCCTCAGTGCAGCTTCAGGCGCGGTTCTGACGTTGTTGGCCACCCAGCCGACGCTCTTCACGAGCGCTAAGGCCGCGGCCGCCGACACCTACCGGCAGCTCAACCTGTTCGGCGACGTGTTCGAGCGCGTACGCTCCGACTACGTCGAGAAGCCGAACGACAGCAAGCTGGTCGAATCGGCGATCAACGGCATGCTGGCCGGCCTCGATCCGCACTCGAGCTATATGGACGCCAAGAGCTTCCGCGACATGCAGGTGCAGACCCGCGGCGAGTTCGGCGGCCTCGGCATCGAGGTCACGATGGAGGACGGCCTGATCAAGGTCGTGGCGCCGATCGACGATACGCCCGCCGCCAAGGCCGGCGTAATGGCAAACGACATCATCATCAAGCTGGACGAAGAGCAGGTCCAGGGTCTCACCCTCAACCAGGCGGTTGAGAAGATGCGCGGCCCGGTGAACACCAAAATCAAGCTCACCATCACCCGCAAGGGCCAGGACAAGCCGGTCGAGATCAGCATCACCCGCGACGTCATCCGCGTCCGCGCCGTGCGCTCGCGCGTCGAGGAGGACATCGGCTACATCCGCATCAGCCAGTTCAACGAGCAGACCACCGAGAACCTGAAGAAGGCGCTCAGCGATCTCGCCTCGCAGATTCCGGCCGACAAGCTGAAGGGCTTCGTCCTCGACCTGCGCAACAATCCGGGCGGCCTGCTCGATCAGGCGATTTCAGTGTCGGACGCCTTCCTTGAGAAGGGTGAAATCGTCTCGACCCGCGGCCGCAATGCCGAGGAGACCCAGCGCTTCAACGCCCGCGCCGGCGACCTCACCCGCAACAAGCCGATCATCGTCATGATCAACGGCGGCTCCGCTTCGGCCTCCGAGATCGTCGCCGGCGCACTGCAGGACCACAAGCGCGCGACCGTCATTGGTACACGCTCGTTCGGCAAGGGCTCGGTGCAGACCATCATTCCGCTCGGCGCCTCGAACGGCGCGCTGCGGCTGACCACGGCTCGCTACTTCACCCCATCGGGCAAGTCGATCCAGGCGAAGGGCATTTCGCCGGATATCGAGGTGCTGCAGGACGTGCCGGACGAGCTCAAGGCCCGCACCGACACCAAGGGCGAGTCCTCGCTGCGCGGCCATCTCAAGGCCGACGGCGACGAGCAGACCGGCTCGCAGTCCTACATCCCGCCGGACCCGAAGAACGACAAGGCGCTCAAGATGGCGCTCGACCTGATCCGCGGCACTATCACCAACGCCGCCTATCCGCCCAACCCGAAGGCGGCTATGCCGAACTGACCGGATCGGCCAGCTTTTGAAGTGGTTGGGGCGGCTGATTGACCGCCCCAATTTTTTAGCCCCATTTGGCGCGAGCCCGCTCGATACCTCGGTAAACGAAGAGTTAACGATCGGCCTTCTACCCTCGCCTCCATGATTCGCGAGGGTTTGCGCCGTGGTGGATGAACTCGACAGGCCGCTCGGCCAAGGCACCAAGAAGCGCCGCCGCTTCCAGATTCCGGTCGCCATTCCGCAGGTGATCGCGGGATTGCTCGGCCTTTGCGTCATGACCTTGGCCGGCTGGGCGCTGGTCGCCAACGACCCGCTCGGCGGCGAGCCAATGATCGTCGCCTCGAGCATCCCGACCAATGCCACGCTGCCGGTCGTTACCTCGGCGCCGACGCAGGGCCCGAGCAAATACGACGGTCCCGGTCCCGCGCAGGCGGTCGCAGTGGCGCCACCCGCCGCGCCCAGCAACACCATCACCATCATCGACGGCAGCACCGGCAAGCGCCAGGAGGTGCCGATCGCGGCGCCACAGGGCGGCCGCACGCCGCCTGAGCAGCGCATGCTCGAAGCGACGCGCCACGGCGCCATTCCGAAGATCGGAGCGGACGGCAAGCGGCCCGCTGAGATCTATGCCCGCGTCGCCAAGCTGTCCGGCAAGCCCGGCAGCCCGCGCATCGCGATCGTCATCAACGGCCTCGGCGTCAGCGGCACCGCGACACAGTCGGCCATGAGCAAGCTGCCGGGCCCAGTCACGTTCGCATTCGGCCCCTACGGCTTCGAGATCGAACACACGGTCGCCAAGGCGCGTAACGACGGCCACGAAGTGCTGCTGCAGATTCCGATGGAGCCGTTCGATTATCCCGACAACGATCCGGGCCCGCAGACGCTGCTGGTTTCGCTGACGCCCGAGCAGAATGTCGACCGCCTGCACTGGCTGATGAGCCGGTTCCAGGGCTATGTCGGCATCTCCAATTTCATGGGCGCCCGCTTCACCGCATCCGAGCCGGCGCTGGCGCCCGTGCTGAAGGAGGCGTCGCAGCGCGGCCTGATCTATGTCGACGACGGCTCTTCGCACCGCAGCCTCGCCGGACAGGTCGCCAGCGCCAACAATTTGACGTTCGCCAAGGCCGAGATCGTCATCGACGCAACGCCGACGCCGCCGCACATCGATCGCGCGCTGGCGAAGCTGGAGCAACTCGCGAAAGAGCGCGGCGTCGCGGTCGGCGTCGCCTCGGCGCTCCCCGCCTCGATCGACCGCATCGCGGCCTGGGCCAAGGCCGTGGAAAGCCGTGGCTTCATACTGGTTCCGATCACCGCCGTCGCGGCGAAGCCGAACGCAAGCTGACGCGCGTCATTCCGGGGCGCGCCGGCATAAGCGCGTTTACGCGCGTCCATAGCCCGTTGAAGACGGGCGTACACGCCCTGACTGACGCGCTATGGCGCGAACCCGGAATCCATAACCACAAATAGCTCGATTCAATCCAATACCAGGGTTATGGATTCCGACTCTCGCGCAAATATGCGCTCGGCCGGAATGACCATGTCGAAAAAGCCCCGCCTCGAAGATTTGCCCTATCGCCCGTGCGCCGGGCTTTGCGTGATCAACCGCGAGGGCCACGTGTTCGTCGGCCGCAGGCTCGACGGCCCCGAGCACATCGACGCGACCCATGTCTGGCAGATGCCGCAAGGCGGCATCGACGAGGGCGAGGAACCCTATCCCGCTGCGCTGCGCGAGCTGCACGAGGAAACCAACATCAAATCGGTGAAGAAGCTCGGCGAGATCAAGGAGTGGCTGACCTACGACATCCCGCCCCAGATCGCGAGCAAGTCGTGGAGCGGAAAATATCGCGGGCAGAAGCAGAAGTGGTTCGCGCTGCTGTTCACCGGCGACGACAGCGAAATCGACATCGAGACGCCCGCCGGCGGGCACAAGCCTGAATTCGGCGAATGGCGCTGGGTGCCGATGCAGGAATTGCCCGAGCTCGTCGTGCCGTTCAAGCGCAAGTCCTACGAGCGCGTGGTGAAGGAATTTTCCAGATTTGCCGCGCCGCTGAAGAAGCGGTGACGTATTCTTTTGCGCGTGATCTTTTCCGACCTGCGTTCGCCCGCCGAAGCAGCAAGCCAAGATGGTAAACCACGCGAGGGCTTCGCGCAGGCGGGAAACCGGTTTCCACTTTTCGGGATCACGCGATAGCCAACGCTCCGCCCGCCGGTTGTTTAGAGACGTTCGGCGCCCGTCTTTCCCTTTTTCCTTCTTCCCCATGAGGGGATGGAGCGCCGGGAGGCGCCAGGGCGGAGGTGCGCCGCCCTTGAGCAGCAGGCTGTCGAGGCCTGCCGGGCGGACCTCGCGGCCCGCCAACGCACTCACGGCGATATCCCCGTTACCGGGGATCGCCGCTTCGGAGTGCGCGGCCAGTGACGTAGGCCGCTGCGCCTCCCGGCGCTCCATTCGGCATCCGATATGAGGGATACCGGCCCCGCTCCGTCATCCAGCATCGCGATCGACGACGCCCTCGATTGAACGTGGCGCGACCAATATGGGGCCGGAATTAAGACCGGGGATAAGTTTTTTATTTGCCAATTATTTCAATAGGCGCAGTCGCACGAAAGCGTCATTCCGGCCGAGCGAAGCGAGAGCCGGAATCCATATTCCCGGTGATGACTATGGATTCCGGGTTCGCCGCTCCGCGGCGCTCCGGAATGACGGCGGAGAAATTACGATCCCAGCGCGGTCTGCACGGCCTTGAGCTGATCGAGCTTGTGCGCAATGCGGTCGCGTGCGGCGCCTTCCCTGGCGTCGGCGACGTCTTCTTCAAGGTCCTTGATCTGGCTCGCCAACGCGGCCTGATCGACCTCATCGCCCGGAATCGCATAGTCCGCGAGCACAGTCAGACCGTCATGCCTCGCGCCATTCGCTCCGCCCAACTCGAACGAGGACCGCGAGACTGAAACTCGCGAAGCGTCGCAAGCCCTACTGGGTCACTGTCGCGCCGGACATCTCACTGGGCTACCGCGCCGGGCCGGACACTTGGATCACAGGCGTATCTCTGCAACGATCCAAGCTTTGCTGCCTAATTAGGAGCTCCAGGATCAGGCATCGTGCGTCTGAATGACGAGGTCCCCAGGGCCCGGACTGTACCGACTCGACATCATGGAACGGCGGCTCGTTCCATTCGACCTGGGCCGGCGGCGGCGTGGCTTCCAGCGCACCTTCCTGGGCGAGTTTCGCCATCTCGATTGCCAGTTGGATCATTGACCCGGTGATCACGAGGCCATCGATGGAGTGTGGATACGTGAGCAAATAGGTCTCGGCCTTCTGCTTACGCTCGCGATGGACCTGGATGCCATTGCCGACATCTTTGACGCCGATCAGGTCGTCGAGGCTGCTGCTGTTGGTCCGCAGCGAGCCGAGAAACGCCAGGCGCTTCGTCGTCAAGATCAACGTGCCATGATCGATCTGGCGTAATTCGTCGAAGCTCTCGCTCTCGCTGGTGCCAGTGCTGCCGCTGACGCCAAGTCGGATTGACAGCCCACGAGCGAGCCGAATGGTCGGGCCGCCGTAAGCACTGCGACCGGACCGGGTCGAGCGCCGAACCGCGCGGGGCTCAAGCAGATCGACATTGGGCACCACGCACAGCACCCGCTCGTCATGGTCGAAGCCTTTCGGGACCGAGCCGCAGATCACCGTTGGTAGCACACCACGATCACGATGATCACGAATCCAATTATTGGCGGCATCGAGCTGGCGCTCATAGGAAGCGAGTTCAGCGGCAGTGGCCGCGACGGCAGTGGCCTTAGCGCACTCACCGCGGTAGAGACGAATTAGGAATCCGCCGATCACTATGAAGACGCCGATCGCAAATACAACGTCCATCTTAAGCTTCCTTGGGTCAAAATCCTGCGTCGGGGTTGCCGATTGGCGGGTTGCGAATATGCCGCTCGCGCGGCGATTTCCGTATAAAGGTCTGCAAAGAAGCCACAAGCCGATGAGGCGTTCGTGGCCTTCGCTATTTCAGCCAAAGGCGCGCATAGGCGCTAGGACGCGCGGTCGATTCTGGCTCGCTTGCTGTTCGCTGCCCGCTCAATGGCTCGCAAAAGCATGTCGTGCCGGATCGGAAGCCCTTGACCACGACCGGTCCTTATACGCAGTTCGTCGAGTTTCAACGAATAAAACTCCAGCTTGGGCTTGTTAGAGTAGCTGACTTGGAGGGCGTCGGTGTAAGCTACCAACTCAAGGACGTCCGCGAGCGGAATTTCGTTGGTGTGCAATCCAAAGAAGATCAGACGTTCGCTGGTTAGAATAAGAGTGCCAACGTCAAGCGACCGCAGCACGTCATGATCCTCGCTTCGGCGAGTGTTGGGCAAGCAGGCATAGACCGCCTCGCCAGCCTCAAGGTTGGTGGCGGGAGGAGGACCGCAAAACAATTCAATCTGGGTTCCGCCGCAAAGCAGCTCGATCAGGGCTTCGCTTCCGAGTTGATCAGCCTGATCCTGCTCGTGCAGATTAGCAGAGGAGGCGTCATTGCCGGTGAAATCCACCTTAGTCCTATCCAAAAGACTCATAGCGATTATTCCTCGTTCTGAGCGGATTTGATCGCTTCTTAGGTAGCACTTGCGCCGGGGTGGAACTTGTTAGTTTCAGCCAAACAATTGTTCGTTGCTGCCATGGCCGCAATCGCTCCGCCGCGGCACGCATCCGCTCATAAGGATGGCTAGTTAGCGCTTCGTCGTGTACCGCCCGATGTTGCGCCCGGCGGGATCGTAGATTGTCGTGGTATCGCCGTTTATTGTTTCGCGACTGATGACGCGGCCACGGCTGTCGTAGTTTGTCGTGGTGTTGCCGTTCGTCGTCGCGCGGCTGATGACCCGGCCGGCGTCGTAGAACGTGGTGGTGTTGCCGCTGGTCGAGACGCGAGACTGGGCCGAGGCCGTCACAGGGGTCGCGCTCAACAGTCCGAACGCGATCAGCGCCAACGTGGTTGTACGGTCCATTTCTCTCTCCGCGTAGGCCGTTACGGTACGGTAACACGGCGCGGCTAGCGCCGCTGCGGCTCGGCGGCCCGGCCTTCGCTCGCATCGATTCATAGGATCGCTTGAACGCAGCACCGGCGCGCGACGGCAATCGCCGACATTCAAGACCGGGGATAAGTATTTTTTAGGCCGGAAGCGGAAGGGTCAGTGCCCCAGCGCGGCCTGCACGGCCTTGAGCTGGTCGAGCTTGTGCGCGATACGGTCGCGCGCCGGGCCGTCCTTGGCGTCGGCCACGTCCTCTTCGAGGTCCTTGATCTGGTCGGCGAGCACATTGCGGTCGAGGTCATCAACCGCCGTAGCCGAGTCGGCGAGCACGGTGAGGCCGCTGGGGTTCGCCTCGGCGAAGCCGCCGGTGACGACGGAACGGATCGTCTCGCTGCCGGTGTAGATCGTCAGGATGCCCGGACGCAGCATGGCGATCAACGGCGCATGGCCCGCGAGCACGCCGAAGTCGCCCTCGGAACCGGGCACGTCAACCTGCTCGACTTCACCGGAGTAAAGCAGCTTCTCCGGACCGACGAGATCAAAATGGAATTTCGCCATGACGTATCCGCTTCTCTCTAACGTCACCCGCGGGCTTGACCCGCGAGTCCATCACAACGCCAAAAGTGCTTCTCCCGATGGATCGCCGGGTCAAGCCCGGCGATGACATCGCACGTGTTGATCCGCTTACGCCGCTTCCGCCGCGAGCTTCTTGCCCTTCTCGATCGCCTCTTCGATGTTGCCGACCATGTAGAAGGCGGCTTCGGGCAGGTGGTCGTACTTGCCTTCGACCAGTCCCTTGAAGCCCTTCAGGGTGTCGGCGAGGTCGACGAGCTTGCCCGGCGAACCGGTGAACACTTCGGCGACGAAGAACGGCTGCGACAGGAAGCGCTCGATCTTGCGGGCGCGCGACACGGCGAGCTTGTCCTCTTCCGAAAGCTCATCCATGCCCAGGATGGCGATGATGTCCTGCAGCGCCTTGTAGCGCTGGAGAACCTGCTGCACCTGCCGGGCAATGCCGTAGTGCTCCTCGCCGACGATAAGCGGCGACAGCATGCGCGAGGTCGAGTCGAGCGGATCCACTGCCGGGTAGATGCCCTTCGCGGCGATGTCGCGCGACAGCACGGTGGTTGCGTCCAAGTGCGCGAACGAGGTAGCGGGCGCCGGGTCGGTCAAGTCGTCGGCCGGGACGTAAATCGCCTGCACCGAGGTGACCGAGCCCTTGGTCGTGGTGGTGATGCGCTCCTGCAGAGCGCCCATGTCGGTGGCGAGGGTCGGTTGATAGCCCACCGCCGAGGGAATGCGGCCGAGCAGCGCCGACACTTCCGAGCCGGCCTGGGTGAAGCGGAAGATGTTGTCGACGAAGAACAGCACGTCCTGGCCCTGATCGCGGAAGTGCTCGGCGACCGTCAGGCCCGACAGGCCGACGCGGGCGCGGGCGCCCGGCGGCTCGTTCATCTGGCCGTACACCAGCGCGCACTTGGAGCCCGCAGTCGAGCCGTTGTTCTTCTTCGGGTCCTTGTTGACGCCGAACTCGATCATCTCGTGATAAAGGTCGTTACCCTCGCGGGTGCGCTCGCCGACGCCGGCGAACACCGAATAGCCGCCGTGTGCGCGCGCGACGTTGTTGATGAGTTCCATGATCAGCACGGTCTTGCCGACGCCGGCGCCGCCGAACAGGCCGATCTTGCCGCCCTTGGCGTACGGCGCGAGCAGGTCCACGACCTTGATGCCGGTGACGAGAATCTCGGCTTCGGTGGATTGCTCGGTGTAGGCCGGGGCGTCCTGGTGGATGGCGCGTCTCTGCGCAGTCTTGACCGGACCGGCCTCATCGACCGGATCACCGATCACGTTGATGATGCGGCCGAGGCACTCGTCGCCGACCGGAACGGCAATCGGCTGTCCGGTATCGGTGACCTCCTGGCCGCGCACCAATCCTTCCGAGATATCCATCGCGACGGTGCGAACCGTGTTCTCACCGAGATGCTGCGCAACTTCGAGCACCAGCCGGTTGCCGCCGTTCTTGGTTTCCAGCGCGTTCAAGATCGCCGGCAGGTGATCCTCGAACTGCACGTCGACCACGGCGCCGATGACCTGGGTGATTTTTCCGACTGCGTTGGGCGTTGCCATGTCGTCCTCTTACCTAATCTTCCTTTTACCTCCCCCTGAAAAGGGGGGTCGACGCGCGTAGCGCGTCGGGTGGGGGTCGTCAGGTGGGTCGATCCCCACCCGGTCGCCTTCGGCGACCACCCTCCCCTTTTCAAGGGGAGGGACACTATAGAGCTTCGGCGCCGGAGATGATCTCGATCAGTTCCTTGGTGATCATCGCCTGGCGGGTGCGGTTGTATGTGATGGTCTGTTTGCGGATCATTTCGCCGGCGTTGCGGGTCGCGTTGTCCATCGCCGACATGCGGGCGCCCTGCTCGGATGCGGCGTTTTCCAGAACCGCGCGGAACACCTGCACTGCTATGTTGCGCGGCAGCAGCTCGGTCAGGATATCAATCTCGTCCGGCTCGTATTCGTAGGCAACCGGCTCCTCGGTCTTGGCTTCGAACACCGGCGGGATGATCTGCAGCGCGGTCGGAATCTGCGTCACCACCGAGCGGAACCGCGAGAAGAACAACGTCGCGACGTCGAAGTCACCATTATTGTAGAGCTCCTGAATTTTCTCGCCGACCTTTTCGGCGTGCTCGAAGTTGATCGTCTTCACGCGCAGCTCGATGACGTCGATGATCTGCGATGCAAATTGCCGGCGGAGCTGCTCTGCGCCCTTGCGGCCGACGCAAAGGATCTTAATGGTCTTTCCCTCGCCAATCCGCTGATTGATTTTCTCGCGCGCAAGGCGGACGATCGAAGAATTGAAGGGGCCGCATAGCCCTCGCTCGGCGGTACAGACCACCATCAAGTGAACTTGATCCTTGCCGGTTCCGGCGAGCAGCGGCGGCGCGGAGCTGATGTCGGTGACCGAGCTGGCGATGTTGCCCAGCACCTTCTCCATACGCTCGGCATACGGGCGCGCAGCCTCTGCCGCAGCCTGCGCACGGCGCAGCTTGGACGCCGCAACCATCTGCATGGCCTTGGTGATCTTCTGCGTCGCCTTGGTTGCGGCGATGCGGACCCGCATGTCTTTCAGAGAGGCCATTTAAAACTCAGCTCAATCCTCTTGCTCGGTCTAGTCCCCTCCCCCGCTGGCGGGGGAGGGTTAGGGAGGGGGCGAATTCCCTATCTCAAGATTTCCCCCTCCCGACCGACCTTCGGCCGGTCGACCTCCCCCGCAAGCGGGGGAGGTAAGATAAGGTCAGGCAAATGTCCTGGCGTAGCTGTCGACCACGCTCTTCAACTTCTTCTCGGTGTCGCTGGAGAGGTCATTGGTCTTGCGGACGTCGTCGAGGATATCGGCGTTCTTGCTCCGCACCAGTGAGAGCAGCCCGTCCTCGAACGCGCGCACGCGATTGACCGGGATTGGATCGAGGTAGCCGTTAACGCCGGCGTAGATCACGACCACCTGCTCTTCCATCTTGAGCGGCGAGAACTGCGCCTGCTTGAGCAATTCGGTGAGCCGCGCGCCGCGGTTGAGAAGGCGCTGCGTGGTGGCGTCGAGGTCGGAGCCGAACTGCGCGAACGCAGCCATCTCGCGATACTGCGCCAACTCACCCTTGATCTTGCCGGCGACCTTTTTCATTGCCTTGGTCTGCGCGGCGGAGCCGACGCGCGACACCGACAAACCGACGTTCACCGCCGGACGGATGCCCTGATAGAACAGGTCGGTCTCCAGAAAGATCTGGCCGTCGGTGATCGAAATCACGTTGGTCGGAATGTAGGCCGACACGTCGTTGGCCTGCGTCTCGATCACCGGCAGAGCGGTCAGCGAGCCGGCGCCGGCGCCGTCGCCCATCTTGGCGGCGCGTTCGAGCAGGCGCGAGTGCAGATAGAACACGTCGCCGGGATAGGCTTCGCGGCCCGGCGGGCGGCGCAGCAGCAGCGACATCTGACGATAGGCGACGGCCTGCTTGGACAGGTCGTCATAGAAGATCACCGCGTGCATGCCGTTGTCGCGGAAGTACTCGCCCATCGTGCAGCCTGCGAAGGGCGCCAGGTACTGCATCGGCGCCGGATCGGACGCGGTCGCCGCGACCACGATCGAATATTCCATCGCGCCCTGTTCTTCGAGCACTTTCACGAACTGCGCAACGGTGGAGCGCTTCTGGCCGACCGCGACGTAAACGCAGTACAGCCTGATCTTCTCGTCCGGCTGTGCGTTGAGCGGCTTCTGGTTGAGGATGGTGTCGAGCGCGATCGCGGTCTTGCCGGTCTGGCGGTCGCCGATGATCAACTCGCGCTGACCGCGGCCGATCGGGATCAGCGAGTCGATCGCCTTGAGGCCGGTCGCCATCGGCTCGTGCACCGACTTGCGCGGGATGATGCCGGGCGCCTTGACGTCGACGCGGGCGCGCTTGTCGGCCTTGATCGGGCCCTTGCCATCGATCGGGTTGCCGAGCGCATCGACCACGCGGCCGAGCAGCCCCTTGCCGACCGGCACGTCCACGATGGCGCGGGTGCGCTTGACGGTCTGGCCTTCCTTGATCTCGCGGTCGGCGCCGAAAATGACGATACCGACGTTGTCGGTTTCGAGATTGAGCGCCATGCCGCGCACGCCGTTCTCGAACTCGACCATCTCGCCAGCCTGGACGTTGTCGAGGCCGTAGACGCGGGCGATGCCGTCGCCGACCGACAGCACCTGGCCGACTTCCGTGACCTCGGCCTCCTGGCCGAAATTCTTGATCTGACCCTTCAGGATCGCGGAGATTTCTGCGGCGCGGATATCCATCAGCGTGCCTCTTTCATCGCGTGCTTGATCGAATTGAGCTTAGTGCGGAGCGAGCTGTCCACCATGCGGGAGCCGAGCTTGACGGTGATGCCGCCGATGATCGCCGGATCGACCTTGACGTTGAGGTCGACCGCCTTGCCACCGGTGACGGACTTGAGCGCGCTCTTGAGCGCATCGAGATGCGCGTCGGAAAGTTTCTCGGCGACCGTGACGTCGGCGGTCACCTCGCCCTTGTGCTTGGCGACCAGTGCGCGGAAGCCGCGGATCATATCGCGCACCGCGAACAGGCGCCGGTTCGACGCCACCAGCAGCAGGAAGTTGTAGGCAAGACCTTTGATGCCGGCCTTGTCGAGCACGGCGGCCAGCGCCTTGCCTTGCTCGTCGGCGCCGAACACCGGGCTGCGCACCAGCCGCAGCAGGTCGGCGCTCTCTGCGATCATCGCGTCGAGCGCGTCAAGATCGGCCTTCACCGCATCAACGGATTTCTCATCGCGCGCGAGCTCAAACAGCGCCGTCGCGTAGCGGCCCGCCATACCGGATACGATTGATTCTTCGCGTGCCACCGGGAGCTTCTTCTTGAGAGGTCAACCCGCAGGTCCGGGCCAGCCGCAAGGCCGGCGCAAACCCTTGGATTTCAAGGGATTCTTTAAATTCGGCGGCCCGCCATCAGTAACAGCGAAACCCGCCAAAATCGCGCGGTTGCGTAACATATCGATCCTTGCGGTGCAACACGGCGCGGTCTCGCGAAAGCCAGCAAAACTGCGGGTTCGCAGGGCTTTCATACCTCCCCCTGAAAGGGGGAGGTCGACGCGCGAAAGCGCGTCGGGTGGGGGTCAGCGATTGAGTCGAGATTGAGCGTAGTGCTAACCCCCTCCCCAACCCCTATCGGATGGACACATCCTGTTCTTGCCATGAGTGCGACATGTTGACTCGGGTGGCTTGGAACGAGTGGCGGGACGGTCGGATCAATGATTCCGTGCTTTGCGGTCTTTTGGATGGAGGCCGCGATGACGATGGTGGACGATCTCGGAGTGTTTGGGGACGAGCGGCTGCAAAAAAGGGGCAGCAGTTGCTTGGGCGCATGGTGCTGCGCCGCACGGTCAGCATCAAACGGCTTGGCGGCGATGAAGCCGGTGAGAAGGCCTTCGGACGGTTTCTGCGCAACAAACGTGTGAGCGAGGCGGCGCTGATCACCGCGGCGAAGTCGCATCTGTTGGCGCAGGTGGCTGGACGCCGTGTGCTGGCGATTCAGGACACCAGCGAAATCAACTTCTCGCGGCATACGCGCAGCAAGACCGCGTTCGGCCGAGGCGGCAACGGTACCGACGCGGCCTTTTTCGTGCATCCAGTGCTGGCGGTTGACGCGGACAGCAACGTCATCTTGGGGCTGGCCGACGTGCAGCTCTGGCAACGGCATGGTACAGCCGCGAAAGAGGCGTCCCGCACGACGGATGAGAAAGAATCCCGCCGCTGGCTGGCTGGTGCCGAGGCGGCGGCAAGCCTGCGCGCGGCCGGGTCCACAGCCGTTACCGTAGTGGCCGACCGCGAGGGCGACCTCTATCCCGCTTTTGCGCGGCGGCCGGGCGCAGTCGAACTGCTGGTCCGCGCCCAGACCGAGCGCGGGTTGGCCGGTGGCGGCTATCTGTTCGCACATCTCGATGGTCTTCCCATCGCGGATCGCTTCATTCTCGATCTGCCAGCCATCCCCGGACGTAGCGCGCGGCGCGCCGCAATGGTCCTGCGTTACGGCCCGGTCAGTTTGAGCCGGCCTCGAAACAGCGCCGATCGCAATCTGCCGGCAACCGTCGCGCTCTACGCCCTCGATGTACGCGAGATCGAGGCACCGGCTGGGGTTGAGCCGGTCCATTGGCGCCTTCTGTCCAGTGCTCCTATCGATACTGTTGCGACGGCGCACCAGGCGATCGCCGACTACCGCCGCCGCTGGCATATCGAGCAGCTCTTCCGAACCCTCAAGAGCCAAGGCCTCGATCTCGAAGATAGCCAGATCAAAACGCCGCACGTCTTGCACAAGATCGCCGTCGTCGCCTTGCGCGCCGCCGTTGTGTGCATGCAGCTTGTTCATGCGCGCGGCGGCGCCGATCAGCGGCCGGCCATCGCTGCCTTCGAGACTGAAGAAGTCGAGGTGCTTGAAGCCATCGCCCCCACCGTCGACGGCAAGACCGACCGCCTTAAAAATCCCTTCCCGCCGCGATCGTTGCCTTGGGCGGCTTGGATTATCGCTCGCCTCGGCGCATGGAGCGGTGCCAAGAGCGCCAAACCACCCGGCCCCATAACCATGCATCGAGGTCTGCAATGCTTCCATGCTATCGCTCACGGCTTCAGGCTCAAAAATGTGTCCATCCGATAGCCCCAACCCTCCCCCTTTCAGGGGGAGGGAGCGAAGCCCCCGTGCAGCCACGCAAGCACTCAACGCACCGCAATCGGTGAAACCGTCGATCCGGTGCCGCCCTGGATCTTCAAGGGCTGCATGATGAAGGCGAACTCGTAGACATTCTTCGCCGCGAGCTCATCGAGCTTCATGTTCTCGAGGAGATGAATGCCGTTCACCACCAGCGCGATCTGGTGCACCGGCAGCGAGAGCGTCTTGTCCGGGTTGGGCGCCACCTCGACCGGCCAGTTGTCGGCGCCGAGCAGCATCGGGTCCTTGGCAGCGAGCCAAAGCGCAGCCTGCACTCCAATGCCCGGGCAGGTCTTGACGTAGCGGCCGTTGTCCTTGCCGTAGAGCTTGCCCCAGCCGGTGTTGATGATGACCGCATCTCCCGGCTGTAACGTCATGTTCTGTTTCTTCAGCGCGCCTTCCAGGTCCGCAACCGTGATCTCGTAGTTGTCGCCGAGCATGTCGACGCCCTTGAACCCGGCGACGTCGATCATCACGCCGCGCGTCATCAGCGCGCCAACGTTGTGGACGCCCAGCTTGGTGAAGCCGCTGCGCGTTATGTTTTCATCGACCTTGTAGCAATTGTACCAGGAGTTTAGGTGGGTCTGGTGCGCGAAGCCGTCGAACTGCGTACCGACCTGCCCGAGCTCAGTGATGATGATCTCTTCGTTGCTGCCGCGCATGTTGGAGAACTGGTTCATGAACGTGCGTTTCGGATGCACGTCGAACCGCCGCGTTCCGAAGAACGCCATGCTGGGACCAAGCACGTGCGCGAGCTCGATCACTTCGCCGCTCTTGATCAGCTTGGCGGCATTGAGCACAGCCGCCGGCTTCTGATGATTGGCTGAGCCGCGCTCGTCGCTGGCGCCCCACTTCGAAGGGCAGCGTTCCTTTTCGGTCGGCACCGTCCAGGTCGGAGCCTGCGCTTGCGCCGAAGTGGCCGCCAACAGCGCGGACACCACGGCAATTGCCATCTGCTTGATCATTGTCACCCCGTGACGTTTCCTCGCACTCCGGTCGTTGCCGGAGAACGCGAAAAGCATGCGCCCGCGCAATGGCGCCTTCAAGGGGGTGACAACGTTACGGCGCGTTGGGACCGACCTTGATGTACCAGTCGAAAATCTGCTCTCCCGTCATGAACGCCACATCCGGCTTCTTCTTGATCTGCGCAAAAATGTTCCGGAAATATTTCAGCCGGTGCGGCGCGCCCATGATGTAGGGATGCACCACGATCGCCATGACGCGCGCGCTGTCTTCCGCGTCGGCATAGATCTGATCGAACTGATCGACCGCGCGGTCGTAGTACTCCGATGCCTTGTGATGCTGGATCAGCATCATCGCGACGTCGTTGCATTCCTGCGTGTAGGGAATGTTGACGATCGGCTTGGTGCGCGTCTTCAGCCACACCGGCTGGTCGTCCAGCACCCAGTCGGCGACGTAGTCGTAGCCGTCCTCTTTCAAGAGATCTGGCGTTTCCCACGTCTCGGTGAGGCCCGGCCCTAGCCAGCCGCGCGGCGGCTTGCCGGTCGCCTTCTTGATCGCCGCCGTGGTCATCTGGATGTCGGCCTTCTCGTCCGGCACCTTCTGCATGTTGCGCTGGGTGAAGCCGTGGCCGATGAACTCCCACTTGCGATCCAGCGCCGCCTTGACGATTGGAGGAAACGCTTCGATAGCGCAGCCGTTGATCGCCAGCACGCCGGGGATCTGGAATTCATCGAACACCTTCACGAAACGCCAGAAGCCGACGCGGTTGCCGTATTCGTGCCAGCACCAGTTCGGGATGTCGGGCGTCGGCGCGCCGCCGGCCGGCGGGGTCAGCACGGTGCGCGGCATGGTGTCCTTCGGGTCCCATTCTTCGACATTGACGATCACCCACACCGCCATGCGCGCGCCGCCGGGCAGTTTCAGCGGAGGCCGCTCCGTGATCGCCGAATAGGCGATGCGGTCGGTCGGCAGCATGCGAGTTGATAGTGCTTGGCTCACGACGTGGTCTCCTTTTGTCCAACAGGGATTGTCCTAAGCTACAGCGCAACGAACAAGCCCAACAATCATCGCGAGATGTATTGCAAATATGGCAACTCTGTAATACGTATGGTCGAGTATGAAAACCTTGACCGTCCGATTGCCGGAAGCGCTGGTCGCCCAGATCGAAGCCGAGTCACGACGTCGGAAACTATCGAAATCCGATGTGGTGCGTGAACGATTGACGCTCGCGCGGTCACCGCGGCGTCAACCAGCGTCCCTGGACGCAATTGCCGATCTCATCGGGTCCATCGATGGGTTGCCATCTGACCTAAGCGCGCAAAAGAAAAAGTACCTAAAGTCGATGGGCTATGGCCTTAAGCGCGCTCGTTGATGCCGGCTTTCTCATCGCGTTGCTCAATCGTCGCGACACCAATCATCTTTGGGCCGTCGCCGAGGCTGCGCGCCTTCCGCCACCTTGGATGACCTGCGAAGCGGCATTGTCAGAGACTTTCTACGTCCTTGGAGTCCTCAGCACTCCAAGGCTCGCAGAACTGCTGCGTCGAGGCACAGTTATTTGTGGCTTCCGGTTTGGCGACGATTTCGAAGCGGTGCTGCGGCTTCTGGACAAATATGCCGACGTGCCAATCAGCTTCGCGGATGCGTGCCTTGTTCGTATGACCGAGACATTGAACGATCCGGTGTTGCTCACCACGGACACAGATTTTCGAATCTATCGGCGGCATGGCCGGCAGATCATTCCCTGCGTCCTGCCGCGCTGATGCCATCCTCCCCATCCGCCGGCCCCTCCGCGCCGAGCCTCGTGGTCGCGCTTGTCTTGCTGTGGTTCGCAGGGCTTGGCATGCGCGTCACGCTCCTGGCGGTGCCGCCGGTCATTCCGCTGATCCACGACGATCTGCACATGACGGAGACGCAGGTCGGACTGCTGATCGGACTGCCGCTGCTCACGTTCGCGATCGCCGCGGTTCCCGGCGCGCTGCTGATCGCGCGTTGGAGCGCGGTGCGCATCGCCACGGTCAGCTTGATCGTGATCGCTTTTGCCTCGGCGGCGCGTGCCGGAGCATTCAACGTCTGGACGCTTTACGCCGCCACCATAGCGATGGGCTTCGGCATCGCGATCTTGCAGCCCGCGCTGCCGACACTGGTGCAGCATTGGCTCCCCGAACGCATCGGGCTCGGCTCCGCTGTTTCGACCAACGGATTGGTGGTGGGCGTCGCGGCTGGGCCCGCGCTCACCATCCCGCTCGTCCTGCCCGCGGTCGGGCAAAGCTGGCGGCTTGATCTTATCATCTGGACCGTGCCGGTGGTCGTCGCGGCGCTGCTCTATATCGCGATCGCGCCGCGCCAGCGGCCCGAAGCGCCGGGCACGACCGCGAAGGCGCGCTGGTGGCCGGACTGGAAGAGCCCTGTGCTCTGGCTGCTCGCGCTGACGTTCGGCAGCAACAATGCGATCTACTTTGCCGTCAACGGCTTCCTTGCCGACTTCTTGAACAGCCGCGGCGAAGGTGCGTGGATCGCGGCCACGCTCGGCTGGACCAATGGCTCGCAGCTCGTTGC
Organism: uncultured Alphaproteobacteria bacterium; assembly: GCA_963814215.1. Taxonomy (GTDB): domain Bacteria; phylum Pseudomonadota; class Alphaproteobacteria; order Rhizobiales; family Xanthobacteraceae; genus Z2-YC6860. The sequence goes on from CAWFCM010000037.1 coordinate 43,451, forward strand.
GTCATTCCTGCTGCTCGGGATCGCCGAGCGCATCAAGCTGCGCGCCTGGCCTTATCTGGTGTTCGGCCCGCTACCGCTGCTCGGCGTGCTCGGCATCATCTTCGGCCATGGCTGGTGGATTGTCGCTGGCGGGACACTGGTCGGCTTCTCGCTCGCGTTCACGTTCGTCCTCACCTTTGCGCTGCCGGCAGCGCTCAGCCCGCCTGGCGAGGTGCATCGCATGGCAGCCGGTATGTTCACCATCAGTTACACCATCGCGGTCATCGTTCCTGTGCTGTCTGGCGCATGCTGGGATTTGACCGGCTTACCCTGGACGTTGTTCCTGCCGGTCGCCCTTTGTGGCATCACGTTGACGACGCTCGGCTTCTTCCTGAGCATGCGAGCGGCATCAGGGCACAAGTGAGCGGAGAGCAAAATGGCTTGGATCTATCTTTTCATCGCCGGCCTGTTCGAGATCGGCTGGGCCATCGGGCTGAAATATACAGAAGGCTTCTCCCGCCTCGTTCCGTCCGTGCTGACCGTCGGCGCGATGGTGGCGAGCATCGTGCTGCTCGGTATCGCGCTCAAGACGCTGCCGGTCGGCACCGCCTATGCGGTGTGGACCGGGATCGGCGCGGTCGGCACCGCGACGCTCGGCATCTACCTGTTCGGTGAGCCGGCCACGGCTGCGCGTCTTGCCTCGATCGGGCTGATCGTGGCCGGCATCGTCGGGCTCAAGCTGGTGACCTGAACCGGGCTGCGCATGCCAGTTATGCCCGCTGCTGAGTGGCCAGTTGATCCACACCAGTCCATCACACCAGCGGTGTCATCGTCCGCGAAGGCGGACGATCCAGTAACCACGGAGCGACCTGCGAGTACTGGATGCCCGCTTTCCGCCTTCGCTAAAGCTTCGGCGGACTACGGGACTCGCCCGCTGAAGCCTCTTGGCGTAGGCGGGTCGCGGGCATGACAACCCGGGGGAACGACGGGGCGGATAAGAGGCAAGCCGGTGTCACAGAGAGGAATGGACGAAGCCACCAAGGGCAAGCTGCTGCTTGTCCTGCTGGCGTTCTTCTGGGGCCTGAGCTGGCCCGCGCTGCGCATCGCACTCGACGAACTGACGCCGTGGTCCACACGCTTTTTCGGTTACTGCATTGGCGCGGCAACATTGGCCGTGCTGCTCAAGCTGCAGGGCCGCAGCTTCCATATTCCGTACGGCCGCAACTGGATTCACGTCTTCATCGCGGGAATGCTGAACGTGGTGGCATTCGGCCTGTTGGGCACCTTCGCGCAACTGAGCACCGCCACAACGCGCGTGATCATCATCAACTATTCGATGCCGATCTGGTCTAGCATCCTGGCGTGGATGATCCTGCGCGAACGGCCCAATGCGTGGGTCGGCGCTGGCCTGACGCTCTGCATCGCGGGGCTCGCAGTGCTGGTCTATCCTGTCGCTGCGACGTCGTTGCAGGAGCCGACCGGATTGATCCTGGCGTTCCTGTGCGCGCTGAGCTGGGCGACCGGAACCATCTACATGAAAGCGATCCGCATCGAGGGCGACCTGCTGGCCATTACCATGTGGCAGATCGTGGTCGGCGTCGTCGTGTTCGGCATCTGCTTTCTTGTCTTCCGCGGACCGCCGGTGTTCGAGGCGCTGCAACTGCGCACCTGGCTCGGCGTGTTCTATTCCGGATTTTTCGGGACCGCGTTCGCGTACTTCATCTGGTACAACATCATCGGCAAGGTCTCGACCGCGACCGCCTCGCTCGGCACGCTCGCCAATCCTGTTGTCGGCGTGATCGGCTCGGTGATCCTGCTCGGCGAGCGGTTGACCGCCGCGGACATCGTCGGATTTGCCCTGATCTTCGCCGCGTCGGCCTGCGTGCTGCTGCAGCCGCGCCGGCAGGCCACCGGTCGCGCGCAAGGTTTCTCGTGACCCCCAAAACAGGACCGGACGACGCAGCGCGAGCGAAGTTCCTTCTCGTCCTGCTGGCATTTGCGTGGGGCACCAACTGGCCGGCCATCAAGATCGGACTCGAGGAGCTTTCGCCTTGGGGCTACCGCCTGATCGGCTTCACCATCAGCGCAGTGTTCCTGTCGGTGCTGGTCAAGCTGCGGGGCTTATCGCTCGCGGTGCCGCGCGGCCCGATCCGTTGGCACATCGTGGTGTCGAGCGCACTCAACATCGTTGCGTTCGGGCTGTTCAGCACCTTCGCGCAACTCACCGCGAGCACAGGCCGTGTTGCCGTGGTCACCTATTCATTTCCGGTCTGGGCGAGCTTGCTGGGCTGGCTGGTGCTGGGCGAGCGCCTGAACCGCAACGCCATCGTCGGGCTTGCGCTATGCATCGCCGGGCTTGGCGTGCTGGTCTATCCGGTGCTGGGATCGGAGGCGCTGATCGGGCTTTCGCTGTCGCTCGCCTGCGCGATCACGTGGGCGGTCGCCACGATCTATCTCAAGCTGACGAAGCTGCCGAGCGGCATCGCCATCACCACCTGGCAGGTGATCTTCGCGGCGGCAGCGATGGCAATTCTGTTTCCTTTCTTTCGGGGCTGGCCCACGTTCGAGCCGGTGTCGCTGCGCTCGACGCTGGCGGTGATCTTCAGCGGCATCGTCGGGACCGGCCTCGCCTATGTCTGGTGGTTCCGCATCGCCGGAATTTTGCCGGCAGCGGCCGCGTCGCTCGGCACGCTGGCCGTGCCGGTGATCGGCGTCGTCAGCGCCGGCGTGCTGCTCGGCGAACGGCCGGACATCGCCGAGATCATCGGATTCGCGCTGATCTTCGCTGCCGCTGCCTGCGTAATCTTCGCCCCGCGGGAGCGGACGCCCGGCGCGACGTCATGAGCATGATCCCGAAAAGTGGAATCCGGTTTCCCGCCTGCGCAAAGCCCTGGCACGGGTTATCATTTTGGCTTGATGCTTCGGCGGGCGAAGGCAGGTCGGAAAAGATCATGCTCAACTAAAAAACTAGTATGGTTCGCGCCGGAGAATGCGAATGAACGGAGCCGAAAGCCTGGTCCATACGCTGCTGAAGTGTGGCGTCGACACCTGCTTCGCCAATCCCGGCACCAGCGAGATGCATTTCGTCGCGGCGCTGGATCGCATCGCCGGCATGCGTTGCGTGCTCTGCCTCCAGGAGAATGTCGTCACTGGCGCGGCCGACGCCTACTACCGCATCACCGGCAAGCCGGCTGCCACGCTCCTTCATTGTGGGCCGGGTTTCGCGAACGGCCTCTCCAACCTGCACAACGCGCGGCGCGCCCGCTCCGGCATCGTCAACGTGGTCGGCGACCAGGCGACCTATCACCGGCCGCTCGACGCGCCGCTGACCGCCGACGCTGAAGGCTGGGCGCGGCCGGTCTCGACCTTTGTGCGCACCGTGCTGTCGTCGAACCGCGTCGGCGAGGACGCCGCAGCGGCGGTGCAGGCGGCGCGCGTGCCGCCGGGCGGCATCGCCACGCTGATCCTGCCGAGCGACGCGTCATGGGACGACGGCGGCGTGGTCGGCACGCCATTGCCCGCCGTCGTCGCGCCTGCCATCGATCCGCATGCGGTCAAGCAGGCCGCCCGCATCCTCCGTGAGAAGAAGAACGTGCTGCTATTGCTCGGCGGCGAAGCAACGCACCAGCGCTCGCAGCAACTCGCCTGGCGCATCGCCGCGATGACCGGCGCCAAGCTGATGACCGAGCTCTCCGTCGCCCGCATCGAACGCGGCCGGGGCCGCCTGCCGCTGGAGCGGGTGCCGTATCCAACCGACGCCGCGGTGAAGGCGCTGGCGCCGTTCGATCATCTGATCCTGGTCAACGCGGTGCCGCCGGTCGGCTTCTTCGCCTATCCGGGCAAGCCGAGCCGGCACACCAAAGAAGGCGCGGAATTGCACGTGCTCAGCCGCTTCGAGCAGAACGCGGAAGCCGCGCTGCAGGCGCTGGTGGAGGAGCTTGGCGCACCGGTGGCAAGCATCCCCGGCAACGGGCCGAAGCCTTCCATCGTGAAGGGCAAGCCGACGCCGGAGAATCTCGCCACCTGCATCGCTGCCGTGCTGCCGGACGGCGCGGTGATCGTCGACGAGTCGGTGAGCTACGGCCGCGGCTTCTTCCGCAACACGCATGCCGCCGCGCCGCACGACTGGATGCAGATCATGGGTGGCGCGATCGGCGCCGGCATTCCGCTGGCGGTCGGCGCCGCGATCGGGCTGCGTGCGAAAGGCCCCAACGATCGCCGCGTGCTCGCTTTGCAGGCCGACGGCTCAGCGATGTACACCGTGCAAGGCTTGTGGACGCAGGCGCGCGAGAAGCTGCCGGTGACCACCATCATCCTCTCCAACCGCAAGTATCAGATCCTGATCGGCGAGTATTTCGCGGTTGGCGCCAATCCTGGCCCCACCGCGATGAACATGCTCGACCTCGGCAACCCCGATATCGGCTGGGTCAAGCTCGCGCAAAGCCTCGGCGTCGAGGCGGCGCAGGCCGAAACGCTGGAGGCCTGCTCCGACCTGATGGCGCAGTCGTTCAAGCGGAACGGACCGTTTTTGATTGAGTTGATAATATAGTTTGTCATTCTGGGACCGCGCCATAAGCTCGCGCTCCGGAATGACAGTCGTGCCAAGCGAGGCCGCACGATGAAAGCTCTGCTGCTGATCCCGGTCATTGCGCTCGCGGCGTCGAACGCGGCTGCTCAAGATTGCGCGCGCGAACGCGCCGCCATGGTCGATGTCATCCGCGTCCATGCGCGCTCCGACCCGAAGGCGCTGCCGTCTGGCATGTCCGACAAGGTACTGGAGGCGATGGGCCGGACGCTGCGTCACCGGTTCATTCCCGGTGGCAACTGCGCGCTCGGCTACATGGACCGGCCGATGCCGATCGGGCACCGCTCCACCATCTCGCAGCCGTACATCGTGGCGCTGATGACCGAGCTCGCGGCCGTGCCAGTTGAGGGCGTCGCGCTCGAAATCGGAACCGGCTCGGGCTATCAGGCCGCGATCCTGGCGCAGCTCACCCGCAAGGTGTGCACCGTCGAAATCGTGCAGCCGCTCGCCATCACGTCAGCGCAGGTGCTGCGCGAACTGGGCTACAACAACGTCGATGTGCGGATCGGCGACGGCTATCAGGGCTGGCCGGAGTGCGGGCCGTTCGACGTCATCATCGTCACCGCGGCGCTCACCGAAATCCCGCCGCCGCTGCTCGATCAGCTCAAGGTCGGCGGCAAGCTCGTCATGCCGATCGGATCGCCGGGCTCGGTGCAGCTTCTTATGGTGGTGGACAAGGTCGCGCCGGACAAGACGACGATGCGCGCGGCCACCGCGGTGCGCTTCGTGCCGTTTCAGCGGCCGCAGTAGCCCAGCCCCCAGGACGCCTGGGACGATGGCTGGGCCGCAAAACTCTTGTTAGGCTTTGCCAAAATCCGGGAGGACTCAACCGATGCCCATGCTCACCCGCCGTACCCTGCTCCGCAGCGTCGCCGCCGGCGCCGCCTTCAGCGCCGCGCCGGCATTCGCGCAGGGCAACTGGCCCACGCAGAATGTCCGCATGATCGTGCCCTACCCGGCCGGCGGATCGACTGACGTGCTGTTCCGCATCCTCGCCGAAAGGCTGAAAGACAAGCTCGGTCAATCGTTCACGGTCGAAAATCGTCCGGGCGCGTCGGGTAACATTGGCATCGATCAGGTCGTGAAAAGCGCGCCTGATGGCTACACTATCGGCTGCGCCACGGTCGGCCATTTCGCGATCAACCAGCACCTGACCGCGAACATGCCGTTCAACGCGGAGAAGGATCTCATCGCGCCGGCGCTGACCTACGAACTGCCCAACGTCGCGGTGGTCGCCGCGAAGCACGTCCCGGCGACCACGCTGCAGGAGTTCATCGCCTGGGCGAAGGCGCGGCCGAACGGCATTTCCATCGGAAGCCCAGGTCCCGGCACCACGCCGCATCTTTCCGGCGTGCTGTTCGAGGCGCGCACCGGCATCAAGGCGGTGCACGTGCCGTTCAAGGGCGCGGCGCAGACCATTCCGGCGATGCTGTCGGGCGACGTCAATTTCGCGGTCGACAATCTCGCGTCCTATGTGTCGCAGATCGAATCCGGCAACATGCGGGCGCTGGCCGTGACTTCCGCGCAGCGCTGGCCGACCATGCCGAACGTGCCGACCATGGCCGAGGCGGGCGTCAAGGATTTCGTCGTGACCTCGTGGTCGGCCTACGTGGTGCCGACAGGAACGCCGCGCGCCATGGTCGACCGGCTCTCGGCCGCTCACAAGGAGATCGCCGCCGACAAGGCGATGCAGCAGCGTTTCCTGTCCGCAGGCGCGCGGATTCTGTCCAGCACGCCGGAAGAAGCGCATGCCTTCGCCGCCAAAGAGCGCGTGCTGTGGCAGGAGGTGGTGCGGATTTCGGGGCTGAAGCCGCAGTAGCGGCGATCACGGCGCACGCAGCTTCGGAGACATCTGCAGCCCCACCGCGGCCACAAACGCGCCGCGGATGAGACGGGTGATAACGCCCGCGTTGTCTTTACGGAACTTCGAACATTGTTGCCGCTCACGCGTTTCCTCCATGCAAAGGAAGGAGGACGTGATGAGAAAACTCCTTATTGCGGTCGCAGCGGCAACCGCTTTGGCGGCAACCGCGGTTACTGCATCTGCTCAGTTCTGGGCGGGCGCTGACGGAAGTGGCGTAGGCGTGCAAGTCGGTCCGCTGGGCGTAGGCGTCGGCCCTCGGTTCGGCTGGGGCGACCCACACTGGCGCGATCACTATGCGTATGCCCCTGGCGAGTGCCGGATCGTGCGTCAACGGCATGTAACGCCGAACGGTCGCGTGGTGATCCGCAACAATCGCGTCTGCTACTAGCCCGTTAGCAAGTCGCATCAACGGCCCCGGCAACGTCCGGGGCCGTTTCTTGCCGATGCTTTCGGGACCCTGCCCTAATCCAGCCGCGCGATCCCCGCCTTGCGGACCACCGCGCCCCATTTCTCGGTGTCCGACTTCAGAATTGCGCCAAGCTTGTCCGGGCCGTCGCCTGAAATGTCGACGCCGAACGTGGCAAGCCGCTCCTTGACCGCCGGCATGGCCAGGATGGCGGCGATCTCCTTGTGCAGCCGTGCGGTCGTATCGCGGGGCGTGCCGCCGCTGGTGAACACTGCAATCCATGTGGTGACGTCGAAGTCCGGCACGCCGGCCTCGATCATCGTGGGCAACTCGGGCAACACCGGCGAGCGCTTCGGTCCCGTCGTCGCCAGCCCGCGCACCTTGCCGCCGCGCACGTGCGGCGCGCCGGTCGTCACCAGGTCCATGAACACCGGCACCTGCCCGCCAATCACGTCGTTCATCGCCAGCGGATTGGCGCGGTACGGCACGTGCCGCATGTCGATGCCCGCCTGCTGCTTGAACAGCTCGCTGGCGAGATGCGTGGAGGTGCCGTGACCCGGCGTCGCATAGGCAAGCTCGCCGGGCTTGGCCTTCGCCAGCTTGATCAGCTCGGCTATGGATTGCGCCGGCACCGCCAGATTGACCACCACGACCATCGGCACGTTGCCGACCATCGTGACCGGCGCCAAGTCCTTCATCGGATCGTAGCTCATCTTGGTGTAGAGGTTCGGCGCCATCGCGAGATAGTTCGCGGCCATCAATAGCGTGGCGCCGTCCGGCTCGGACTTCGCCACCGCGTCGGCGCCGATGTTGCCGCCGGCGCCCATGCGGTTCTCCACCACCACCGGCTGGCCGATCCGCTCCGACAGGTGCTGCCCGATCAGGCGCGCGATGGTGTCGCCCGATCCTCCGGGGCCGAATGGCACCACGAACTTGAGTGGCTTCGACACGATGGGTTGCGCCGCCGCGGGCGCGGCGTTGAGAAAGGTAGCCAGCGCCAGCAGGGCCAGCGCGGCGACACGCGAAAAGACCGGCATCGAACGTTCCTCCCTATTGGCGGTTTTGGCGCCGTCGGAAACACCGATGGTAGGCAATTGCGGGCCGGGCGTGAACCCGGATCGAGTTGTTGATTTGGCGTCGCTGACGGGGAATGGCGGGATGCCATCCCGCTTGATAAGCTGCGCTTGCACAAGGAGCAGGCAAATGAGGCGCCGCGAATTCATCGCCCTTGTTGGTGGCGCGGCTGCTGCGTATCCATTCGGAGTGCGAGCCCAGCAGCAGGGCCGGATCGCCAGAGTCGGCATCCTGAATTACTTCGACGCAAGATATTCGCGTGTCGTCGAGTTCACCGAATCGCTGCGTGAGATCGGCTACGTCGAAGGCCGAAACCTCGTCACTATTCACCGCTGGGCCGACGGTCAGCTCAATCGACTGCCTGGTTTGGCTGCCGAGCTGGTCGCGAGCAAGATCGATGTGATGATCGCGCTCGGACCGGCGACGTGGGCAGCAAGGCAGACAACCGCGACGATTCCTATCGTGACGACGTTCAGCGGTGATCCGGTCGGGATGGGCCTCGTTTCAAATCTGGCGCGCCCCGGCGGCAACGTTACGGGATTCTCGTATATGTCGACCGACCTGGCCGCGAAGCGCCTGGAATTGTTACGCCAGATCTATTCAGCCCATTCCAACTTCGCCGCGCTCTACAATCCAGGCGAGCCCTCGACCAAGTTCGAGCTTGAACAGACGGAAGCTGCGGCGCGCTCGATCGGCGTCAAGCTCCAGCGGTTGACCGCGAGCCAGCCAAGCGAGCTGGAGCAGGCTTTCGCGGCAGCGGTGCAGGAGCGCGCGGGCGGCGTCATCGTGTTCACTCACGGCTTCGCCGAGTTTTATCGAAAGAATATCATCGAAACCGCGGCCCGGCATCGCATGCCGACAATGTATGGCTGGCGTGACTTCGTCGTTGAGGGCGGGCTGATGTCCTACGGACCTAATGTGTTGACCATGGTCAAGACCGCCGCCAGCTATGTGGGGCGGATCATCAAAGGTGAGAAACCAGGTGACCTGCCCATGCAGCAGCCCACCCGGCTTGAGCTCGTCGTCAATCTCAAGACTGCAAAGGCCTTTGAACTGGAATTGCCGCAGTCGTTGATCGTCCGCGCTGACGAATTGATCGACTAGACCTAGAAAAAGCTCTGCGGGTCGACGTCGACTTCAAGCTTGAGCGCGCCTTTGGTCTTGGGCGCTTCGGTGAGCCATTCGCGCAGATAAGCCGACAGGTCGTAGTTGCGCGGCGCCTTCACCAGCAGCCGGAAGCGGTAGCGGCCGCGCACCACGGCAAGCGGGGCCTCGGCGGGACCGAGCACCCGCACCGTCTCGTCGAGCGGCGAGATCGCTGCGAGCTTGCGCGCGTACTGCTCTGTGGCGTGCTTGTCGCCGCCCGAGATGAGTAAGCTCGCCAAGCGCCCGAACGGCGGATAGCCGGTCTTCTCACGCAGCTCGATCTCGGCGTTGTAGAACGCCTCGCGGTCCTGCGCCATCAGCGCGCGCATCACCGGATGCTCGGGGTGATGCGTCTGCAGGAAGCCGTAGCCGCGGCCCGCCTCGCGGCCGGCGCGGCCGACCACCTGATGCAGCAACTGGAACGTGCGCTCGGCGGCGCGCGGGTCGCCGTTCGACAGGCCGAGGTCGGCATCGACGATGCCGACCAGATTCAGTTTCGGGAAATGGTGGCCCTTCGCGACGAGCTGCGTGCCGATCACGATGTCGAAGCGGCCCTCCGCCACGTCATCGAGTTCCTGGCGCAGCCGGTCCATCGATTCCACCAGATCGCTCGACAGCACCAGGATGCGCTTGTCGGGGAACAGCTCTGCCGCCTCGTGCTCCAGCCGCTCGACACCCGGCCCGACCGGCACGAAGCTGTGCTCGGTTCCGCACTTCGGGCACTTCTCGGGCGGCGGCATCGAGAAGCCGCAGTGGTGGCAAACCAGCCGCCGCTTGAAGCGGTGATCGACCAGCCAGGCATCGCAATTCTGACACGCGAGACGATGGCCGCAGTTGTTGCACAGCGTGAGCGGCGCGAAGCCGCGCCGGTTGAGGAACAGCAGCGCCTGCTCGCCGCGCTCCAGCGCGATCTTCACCGCCTCGGCGAGACGCGGCGAGATGAAGCGCCCGCGCGGCGGGCCTTCGCGCCGCAGGTCGATCGCTTCGACCGACGGCAGATGTTGGCCGCCGAACCGCTCCGGCAGGTGCAGATGCGCGTAGCGGCCGCGCCGTGCGTTGACTTCGCTTTCGACCGATGGCGTCGCCGAGGCAAGAACGATCGGGATTTTCTGCTCGCGGGCGCGCACCACCGCCATGTCGCGGGCGTGGTAGCGCACGCCGTCCTCCTGCTTGTAGGCGGGGTCGTGCTCCTCATCCACGACAATGAGGCCGAGATCGGCGTAAGGCAGGAACAGCGCCGAGCGCGCGCCGACCACCACTGGCACCTCGTTCATCGCAACCGCGGTCCAGGTGCGGGCGCGCTTGCGCGGCGCGAGCTGCGAGTGCCATTCCGCCGGCGGCACGCCGAAGCGCTCCGCGAAGCGATCGAGGAACTGCGCAGTGAGCGCAATCTCCGGCATCATGATCAGCACCTGCCGGCCCTTGCGCACGGTTTCCGCCACCGCCTCGAAATAGACTTCGGTCTTGCCCGAGCCGGTGACGCCATCGATCAGCGTGACACCGAAACCGCCTTTCGCCACGCTGGCGCGCAGCGTCTCCGCCGCCTTGCGCTGCGCGTCGGTGAACTCCGGCACCGCATGATCGGGATCGGGCGGCTTCGCCACCGGCTCCGGCGGCAGGATCACCGTTTGGAGCGCGCCCTCGTCGATCAATCCATTGATGACACCGGCGGACACGCCAGCCTCGTGCGCCGCTTCGCTCTTGGACCGCACCATTTTATCGGCGAGCACCGCCAGCACGCGGTTGCGCGCCGCGGTCATCCGTTTGGGGTGCGGTCCGGCAAGCCGCACGCCGACCTTCTCGCGCGCCGGGCCGAGGTGCTCGCCCATCCGCAGCGCCATGCGCAGCACCATGCCGCGCGGCGACAGCGTGTAGCCCGACACCCAGTCGACGAATTTGCGCAGCTCGGGCTTCAGCGGCGGAATCTCGAGCTTGTCCTCGACATCCTTTAGCCGGTTGTGCAAGCCGGGCCGCACCGTGACGTCATCCGCCCAGACCACGCCGGTCGCCGACCGCGCGCCAAGCGGCACGCTGACCAGGTCGCCCGGCGCAAGCTCCATCCCCGCCGGAACGCGGTAGGAATAGGCCTGATCGAGCGCGACCGGCACCAGGACATCGACGATACGTTGGGCCATGGCAAAGGTCTGGCCGATTCCGCGCAGTTAAGGAAGGGTGAAGGAAGCCGGTAGATGATGCTGCGCCATGCCGGACACAAGAGAAGACACCACGCTGACCTTCGCCACACCGGACGTGATGGCCGAGGTGATGCGCTGGCTCGCCCATCTTGAGACCGAACGGCGCATGTCCGGCAAGACTGTCGAGGCTTACGAGCGCGATGTCCGCCAGTTCCTCGGCTTCATGACCGAGCATTTTGGTGGCGCGCCATCGCTTCGCGAGTTGGCCAAGCTGACGCCGCAAGACGTCCGCGCCTTCATGGCTGCGCGGCGCGCCGAAGGCTTGAGCGGCCGCTCGCTGATGCGCTCGCTCGCCGGCGTGCGGTCGTTCGCGCGATGTCTCGAGAAGAACGGCAAGGGTAAGGTCGCTGCACTCGCCGCCGTGCGCGCGCCCAAGGTGCCGAAGACATTACCGAAACCGCTCACGATCGCATCGGCACAGCGCATCGCCGACGCCAATCTGCGCGCCGGCGAGGATCGCGAACCCTGGGTGCTGGCGCGCGATGCCGCAGTGCTGGCGCTGCTGTACGGATCGGGCCTGCGGATTTCCGAAGCGCTCGGCCTCAAGCGCGGTGATGCACCGGCGCCTCGCAAGGGCGACGCCATCACCGTCACCGGCAAAGGCAACAAGCAGCGCATGGTGCCGGTGCTGCCGCAGGTCGCGCAGCTTGTTGCCGACTATGTCGCAATCTGCCCATATGACTTGCCTCCCGATGGGCCGCTGTTCGTCGGCGCCAAGGGAGGCCAATTGTCGCCGCGCATCGTGCAACTGGCGATGGAGCGGCTGCGCGGCGCGCTCGGCCTGTCCGACTCGGCGACGCCGCATGCCTTGCGCCATTCGTTTGCCACGCATCTGCTGGCGCGGGGCGGCGACCTGCGCGCCATCCAGGAGCTGCTCGGCCACGCTTCCCTCTCCACCACCCAGATCTATACGGCGGTGGATACCGAACGGCTGCTCGAGGTCTATCGCAGCGCCCATCCTCGGGCATGATATTGTGGCCGCCGGGGCGACGGCGGCACGGTCATCCTTTTGCAACGATCCGCCGTTGAATTCGTCATCCAAGCGAATCCGGAGGGATCATTATGAGTCACGGCGTTCACGCGGTGCAGCACGAGGTCGAGCACAAGATCAAGCACGATGAACATGGCCATGGTGGAGGCGACCACACCGACATCAACCTTAGCCTCAACAAAAGGGTCGCGCTGCTGATCGCGGTGATCGCGCTGTTCCTGGCGTTCTCGGAGACATTGGGGAAGAGCGCGCAGACCAATGCGCTGAATCATCAGATCGAAGCGTCCAACCTCTGGAACTTCTTCCAGGCCAAAAACATCCGCCGCACCCTGACCTTGGTCGCGGGTGAGGAAATGAAAGTCCACGCCACCGGCACCGTCGAGGAGCCGCGCAAGGCCGCGATGGCCAAGCAGGTCGAGGAATGGACCAAGACCGCGGCGCGCTACCGCTCGGAGCCCGAGGCCGCCGGCGGCAGGGGCGAAGGCACCGTCGAGCTGGCGCGGCGCGCCATCGAGGAACAGAAAAAGCGTGACGACGCGCTCGCCAAGTATCACCACTACGAGGTGGCTTCCGCCGCGTTCCAGATCGGCATCGTGCTGGCCTCGGCGACCGTCATCACCGGCATCGTGATGCTGAGCTACCTCGCAGGGGGCCTCGGATTGCTCGGACTCGCCTTCATGGCGATCGGGCTGTTCGCACCGCACACCGTGCATTTGTTCTAGGTCAGTCCGCCGCTTGCGCGCGGCGGCGCAGCCGCCGCAGCAACCGCATCGTCCGCCCGGCGCGCTGCGGCGCGAACATCCGCAGCCATTGCCGCATCCGCTCCTTGATGGGATCGACCATGCCGTGTGCCCACGCGAGCCACACCAGCATGTGTTCGTAGAGCCACTTGAACCAGCCGAGCTGCAACAGCTTCGGCCGCGTCAGCTCGAAGATAAAGGCGGTGACGCCCATGCTAACCACCTTGGCGAGGCCGAGCGTCGCCATGGCGCCGAACCAGATGCCGCGAGCGAGCAGCCACAGGCCAATCAGCTTGATAGGAAACAACAGTACTACGGGGACCAAAAACACGAGCAGCGTGGCGAGCGGCGGCAGCCGCTCGATACCGGCGGCGAGCCGCGCCTTGAACGCGTCCCACGGAATTTTGTCGACGAACCAGCCAACGGCCGGCTTGAGACGCTCCCACAGCCACGCCTCGAACAGGAAGACGAGCGCGAGCAGAATCCAGAGCGGGCGTAGCAGACGGCGCATGGAGCTATTGTACCAGGGCCGGCATTGTCTGACCCGTCATCCTGAGGCGCGAGCGTACGCGAGCCTCGAAGGATGGACGGCCACGCTACGGCAGCAGCCGGGCCTATTCATCCTTCGAGGCCCGGCCTTTGGCCGGGCACTTCAGGATGACGGAGAGTAGAGAGAGCGGCGCGCTATCGCCTCACCCGCCCTCCATCGACGCTGATGGTCTGCCCCGTGATAAACGCGGCGTCGTCGCTGGTCAGAAACGAGACGGTGCCGACCAGATCGTCCGGCACCTCGACGCGCTTGATCGCCTGCATCTGCGCCACGCTCTCGAACTCCTCGTCCATGCTCTTGAGCCCGGCGCGCGGCGCACGGGCGAGCGTACCCGGCGAGCGTGTCAGCCCGGGCGCGATGGCGTTGACGGTGATGCCGTACGGCGCGAGGTCGGTCGCGGCCGCCCGCGTGAAACCGACGATGCCGCCCTTGCTCGCGACATAATGCGCGAAGCCGGTCACCACCGAGCCGAGCGTCGACGACGCCATGTTGACGATGCGGCCCCATTTGCGCTCGATCATGCCGGGCGCGAACGCCGACGACACCAGGAACGCACTGTCGAGATTGATCGACATCACCTTGCGCCAGTCGTCGTAGTTCATGTCGATGAAATTTTTCTGCGGGAAGATGCCGCAGCAGTTCACCACGATGTCGGCGTGGCCGAATTGCTTCCTGACCTCATTTGCAAGCGTCGTGACGGCCTGCGGTTCGGACACATCGCACTTGATGGCCACGCCCCTGCGGCCCGCCGCCTCGACCATCTTCGTCGTGGCAGAACCGTCGCCGATATCGGCGATGACGACGTGCACACCATCCTCGGCAAGCCGCTTGGCGAACGCCTGCCCGATGCCGCCGGCTGCGCCGGTGATGACGGCGAATTTATCCTTGTGTCCTTTGGCCATGTTTCCTCGCAACGATTATTCCGAACATACATTGCGATGGTAGATACGTGCCCGGGTCAAGCCCCACGTCCCTCTCCCGCTTGCGGGAGAGGGTGCCGGAGCGAATGCGAGGCGGGTGAGGGCCTGCGCTCGACACAAGCGCCCGCACCCGGCTTCGCGCCTAACGGCGC
>CAWFCM010000038.1:0-37894 GCA_963814215.1 uncultured Alphaproteobacteria bacterium
ACCTCGCCGGCGCGGGGGAGCATGTGACCAATCGATGTAGGCAACGCCCCAGACCTTCCGGCGGCTTGATCAGAGACCGCAACCAGACACTCGGGCCGAATATGTATTTCGTGTTGCTTGGTTGGCAGCGTCCCGTGCGTGATCGGAATGCCGACATGAGCGTGCAGATTGCGATCATCGTGCCCGACCGCAAGATCGGACAACCGCATCTCCGACAATGCACTGCGGAGTTCCCGCATTGGCGCAACTTTGGGATACGCCCGCGCCATCTGGCGGAAGGTGTCATCGGTCAGATCGAGTTGACCTGCGGACTCCAAGGTAAGCCACGGAATGCCGTTCCGGGTGCACCATTGTTGCCAGAGAATTCCGCCGGAAGCTGCGGCCCTCGAAGACGCCGTAGTTGCGATCAATCTCGGCTATCAACTCGTCCTGTATGCCGGTCCAGTGGCGGCGGATCGGGCTCGAGCTGGGCACGGTCAATCGGCGTTCCATTCCACTCCACGTTCGCCGCCGCTTTCATGAAACGGCCGCGTAGCAAAGCGTGCGGTAGATCGATGCGGGGCCACATGGCGCGGAGCAATTGCTCGAGCATGTGCACGTCGCTTGCGCAGTATTCCAGGATGGCCGCACGTTCGTCGGCATCCCAAGGCCCGCCGGACAAGATCCGGCCGCGTAGGTCATGCTTCTCGGTGATGTCGATCCCGTCGATCCTGAAATAGGTCGCGGCACCGAGTAGGCCCCAACCGTGTTGCAATGTGTGGCCGTTTAGACGTGCGCGGAATTCGGTGAATAGGTCCAACACGTGAACCGGCATCGACCAGTTGAGCGCCTTGAAGCAACCAAGCTCGGCGCTCACGTAGAAAGCAATCACCACCGTATCGGCATCGATTGGGAATGGTGGTTGGGGGCCGAATTCGCCGCGCCACAGCCGCCAGGTTTGTCCGCTGCGTAGATCCTTCGCCACCATGCAAACCGGCCGGGGTCTTTCCCCCGACCGGCCCGCCGCTTCCATGGTGGTGTGGCCGCCAAATTCGAATTCGAAGTCGACGGCCACGACACGCTTGAATGGAAGCATCACCCGCCGCGTAGGCGCTTGATAATCGGATGATTGACGCTGTTGATCAACCGGTCTCGAAACGCAATCCGGTAGATTTCCGCAAACGATAGGTCCGGCCATGCCGGGTCCGTTTGCTTGCCTTCAGCTTCAAAGATCTCATAGGCCCGCAATTCCATATTGGCTTTGATCCTGAGCCAACGTGTCATCGCAAGTTGAGCGGCCGTTGCAGCCGACAGGTGCCGATCAAGCACCGCCAGGCCCTCGGCGGCGGGTATCCGCACTGTCCACATGGACAGCACACCAGAGCGATTGATCACGGTGTGCAGCGTGGCGAGGTAGCACTTGCTTCGTAGTTCTGGCACCTCGGCCAGGTTGACGAGGAAGGTCTCGCGTTCGTCCTTAAGCTCGAGGAACGCCAACGTGCTCCGGTATTCCGGCGACGGGTGGACACGAAGTATTTTGCGAGCCCGGTTTCTTGACCGGCACCGTCGTCAAAAGTTTTTTTGACGGCGGTCGCTCTCGAGGAAGTCCTGCGGGATGCGCAGCTTTGCCAGATCGAACGGATCGTCGCTGGCCGTATTCCCGACTAGGTGAAGGGCCTGTTCGTTTCCGTAACCCGCCGCCAGCTTGAGGCGTTTGGTGTCGTTCTCCTCGGGGTAGATTGCTTGTTTGAAGTCGCCTACCGCTTTGGCAGGATCGGGCTTCGTCGACGTAGTTTCCGGCAGGGCCTCGTGCGCAAGCGCGGGGCCTTTGCTTTGCGTAGTCATGGGGAGTCTCTCGGTTTTGAGTTCAACCGGATACGAACGATAGGCACGTGGCGGGCCTGTGTCATCAAACATTCGGAAGTTACCACAGTCCCAGCAGTGGCAAAGCGCAGGCTGCCGATCTGTTTTGTTGAAAGCTACGTCGAGGACGCCGAAAGACTGGAGACCCGCCCCAGTGGACCCCCAGAGTTGGTTGGGCGAAAAGCAAGAGAACCACGTTAAAGTATCGTCGATTTTGCGGTATCAACGAGGCTAACTATTAGAATACGTGAAGGTCTGCAGTCTCTACGGCGCCGGCTACTACTACATGCCCGGCACCGATATCTGCATCAAGCTCGGTGGCTACGTCCGGTACCAGTTCACGATTAACCCGGGTAGCTCGATCACCTCCGGTCCATTCGCGGCCAGCGGCGGCCGCACCACCCGGGTCGACTCGCTCGAGACTGCGCACCGCACCCGTGCGCTGATCACGGTCGACACCCGCCAGCAGACCGCCTACGGCACGCTGCGCACCTACATCCTGCTCGGCTATTCGCAGGACTCGACGCTGCCTGAGAGCACGAGCCCGAACGTCTATATGACGCGCGGCTTCCTGCAGATCGCGGGCTTCACGTTCGGCAAGGCGACGTCGTTCTTCGACATCATGCCGGGCGCGAGCTTCGCGTACAACGCTGGCATGTTCCATCACCCGGACACGGGTGACGCGGGCAAGATGCTGGCGGCGTACACCGCGCAGTTCGGCAACGGCTTGTCGGGCACCATCGCAGTCGAGCAGGCCCGCGTCCGCGGTATCGCTCGCGTGCCTGGCAGCGCCTATGCCATCTCCACCAACCCGACGGGCAACTTCATCGACGGCGGCGTCGTTGCCGGCGTGTCGGAATACCCTGATCTGGTCGGCAACATCCGCCTAGATCAGTCCTGGGGCACCTGGCTGGTCGGCGCTGCCGCCCACATTAACCGTGGTCAGTACTTCGGCACCCCGAACACTTTCAACACGGGTGCACCGGACTCCAAGCTTGGCTGGGCGGTGACGACCGGCTTCATCTGGAACCTGCCGATGATCGCTCCTGGCGATCGCCTGTCGGCCGGTTTCGTCTACTCGGAAGGTGCGGTCGCCTATGCGTCGGTCACGCCGTCCGGCACCGTGTGGAACAAGTTTGAGGGCGCCTCATTCGGCACCGGCTTCTGGGAAGACGCCATCTATAACGGTGGCATAACCCCGGCAGGGCCGTGCGGAGCTACTGGGCCTGCTCTTGCGGTTGGGTCGGGCGGCTGCGGCAACCTGCAGCTGACCACCGCCTGGAGCTTCTCGGCTGCGTTCGAGCATCTGTGGACGCCGTCTCTGAAGACCTCCTGGTACGGTTCGTACATCGACATCTCGCACAACGCAGCCGCCAGCTTCCTGATCTGTAATGCGGGTGGCGGCATCTTCCCGGCGACGACAGTGGCAGCAGGTGTTGTGAACTTTAACGGTTGCAACGCCGACTGGAGTTCATGGAACGTCGGTTCGCGGACGCAGTGGGAGCCGGTTAAGGGTCTCATCATGGGTATCGATGTGATCTACAACAGGTTGAACTCGGCTCCTGTGAATGCGACCGGCTTGGTCAACTTGACCGGTGCTGGCGGCATTCCGTCCACCAGCGCAGCAAACGCTGGCTGCACTTTGCCGATCTCGCCTGGCGTGCCCTGCTATCGGGTCGCCGACCAGGACGCTGTGACCACCACGTTCCGCATCCAGCGCGACTTCCTGCCCTGATCGGGTGAGCGTCTCGCTCTAAGCAATCGACCCCCGGCGGGCAACTGCCGGGGGTTTTCGTTTGCCCTTGTGGCTGCTTACGGAAAACCACACGAAAAACGCGTGAATTAAAGATCCGTTTTGGCAGAACAAAGCCAATTTTTCACTCTCGAAAAAAAAAGCCGTTATTTCGAGGATTGGATTTCGAATGGATTTCGAATGGATTTCGTTTGACCGAATTCTGTTTGCCCGGCGCCGCCTCTGTCATGTCTAACCGCAGCAACGTACTGAAAAACGCTGGATTTGATGGGGCCTGGGCGTCGCGCGATGGCTCCCTAAAACGCCTTCAATCCCTAGACCCCTTTGGAAATCCCGTTTTTTTGCCTCGGCAAGCGGCACCCGAAAAAATCCGGTATTTGCTGCCCTAAGAGGTCTGCTTTCTCGAGATCCGAGAAAATTAGTCTCTGGCTTTTGGCGCGGACTTCAATGCGCCGGTAGTTCGCAATCGGCGACAGCGCTGGCTGCCCCCCGCCGGAGCGATCGCCCCTTCTGATTCGAATCTCGTCGTGGTTTGACCCAAAGGTGCTGGAATCCTCCGCTGCGGACTCGCGGACTGCGCCTCGTCCGCGGCCAAATTGTCGAGGATGGCGAGCAGCGTCCGCCGGGTGATCGTGACGTCGGCCGCCTTAACGCCGCGGATGCCGATGCCGTTCACCGCCTCGGCAAGCGGCACCAGCTTGTTTTTCAACGATCGGGCCTTGGCCGTCAGATGGATAAAAACCATTCGCCGGTCGCCGGGCCGCTGTGTGCGGGTCACATAGCCGAGCTTTTCCATCGCCTGGATGGCGGAGAACGTGGTGGGCTCCATCACGCCGGCTTGGTCGCTCAGCTCGCGTTGATTGAGCCCATCGCGCTCCCACAGGATGCGCAGAAACGCCCAGTGACCGAATGAAACGGAATGTTCGTTGAGGCGTGCCTGCAGTGCCCGCACGAAAGCGCGCGTCACATCCTTCACGAGGTGCGCCAGCCGGTCGTTTGGCACGGCTTCCTGCCAGTGCTTGAGTATCGCTTGAGTGTCGCTGCCGCGAGGCGATCGCACGGATTTTTTCATCACACCATCGCTGATCTTGTCACATGTCGATCACGAGTTCGCCGCCACGTGCGCGCGACACGCAGATCATGATGTTGTCGGCGCGTTCGCTGTCGGCCAGCACCAGATCGCGATGGTCGGCCTCGCCGGCGATCAGCCTGGTACGGCAGGTGCCGCAAGTGCCGCTTTCACAGGAGCTCGCGGCGTGATGCCCCGCGGCGCGAATGGCATCGAGCATCGTGGTGCCGGCCGGCACATCGATGACAACGCCGGAGCGCGCGAGCCGCACCCGGAATGGCTTGTCGTCGGGCGCATGCTTCTGCGGCTCGGTGAATGCCTCGAAGTGTACGGCTGATGGCAACCAATGGCCGGTCATGTCGCGCACTGCAGCCATCAGGCCATGTGGTCCGCAGCAATAGACGTGTCCCTTGGGTTGATCGAGCACCGGCCAAAGATCGAGCGCGCGGGTGGGATCGCCGTTATCGTGATGGATTACCACCTGGCCGCGGAATTCCGTGCTGCTCAGCTCGGCGTGGAACGCGGTCCGCTCGGGCGATCGCGTGCAGTAGTGCAGCTTGAACCGGCCGCCGATGCTCTTGATATGGCGGACCATGGACATGATCGGCGTGATGCCGATGCCGCCTGCGATGAAGGTGTAGCCCGCTGGGCTTTTGACCAGCGGAAAATCGTTACGCGGCGGCGCCATCAGGATTTCATCGCCGTCCTTTGCATCGTCCACCAGGCTTGTCGACCCGCCGCGCCCGGCTGCCTCGCGCAGCACCGCGATGACGTAGCGATCGCGCTCGGCCGGGTCGTTGCAGAGTGAATACTTCCGGACCAGTCCGTTCGGCACACGCACCGAAATGTGCGAGCCGGGCGTGAACTCCGGAAGCTCCCCGCCGTCTTCGCGCTTGAGCTCGAACCGGCGGATGTCCTTCGCGGCAGCCGCCGTACGGGTAATTCGCAAGGGCAGGGAAGGGGTTAGATCGGCAGCCATCGATCCTGTGGGTTTGTTGACGTTCTAAAGAGCGGCCGGTACAATAAACTTAGGGACCTAAGTAATCAATGCCGGCCAAGCGACAGGGAGAAACGTCATGCTGACGCGCGAAGACAACGACATCCTGTGTCGCGTCGAGGGCGATGCACCGATGGGACAGCTGATGCGCCGCCATTGGGCGCCGCTGTGCCTTTCGGAAGAGGTCGCGGTGCCGGATGGCGCGCCGGTCCGTGCCCGCCTGTTCGGCGAAGATCTCGTCGTGTTCCGCGACACCGACGGCAAGCTCGGCGTGCTCGACGAATATTGTCCGCACCGCCGCGTCTCGCTGGCGCTCGGCCGCAACGAAGAGTGCGGACTGCGCTGCCTCTATCACGGCTGGAAGATGGACGTGGACGGCAACGTGGTCGAGATGAGCTCCGAGCCACCCGAGAGCGGCTTGGTCGAGAAGGTGAAGATCAAGTCTTATCCGGCCCGCGAGGCCGGCGGCTTCGTCTGGACGTACATGGGCCCGCCCGCGGAAATGCCGGAGTTCGAGCCGCCGCCGTTCGCGCCGACGCCGGACTGCAACGTCAGCATCCTGAAAATCCATGTCAAGGCAAACTGGGCTCAAGTCATGGAAGGGCAGATCGATTCCGCCCACAGCTCCAGCCTGCATTCCTCCGACATGGTGCCGGCGCGGGTCGACGGCGCCATGGCGGACAGCAAGAGCTGGCTGCGTCCCTCGACCGACCGCGCGCCGCGCTATCAGTCGGAGCGCACCGATTTCGGCTTTCGCTACGTGGCGATCCGCCGGCCGATCCAGAACGCCAACACACATGATTACCTGCGCATCACGGTCTATGTCGCGCCGTTCACCGCGCTCATTCCGCCGAACAACATGTACAACGTGACTACGGTGCTTGGCCCGACTGACGACAACAACACCGCCTTTTATTTTCTGGCCTGGAACGATGCCTCGAAGCCGGGCGTCGATGTCGACACATGGCGCGTCTTCAACAAGGCGATGCCGGGCATCGACCTCGACCGTAGCTTCAATAACAAGCGCACGCTCGAGAACAACTACCAGCAGAATCGCGAGGCCATGAAGCTTGGCGATTTCAGCGGCATCAAGGGCATTCCCAACCAGGACATCGCGATGTGGGAGACCATGGGTCCGATCGTCGATCGCTCCAAGGAGCGACTCGGCGCCAGCGATTTCGCCGTGGTGGAATTCCGCAAGATGATGCTGGAGGCGGCGAAGCGCGTGCGCGACGGAGGGCCTGCGATCGGCACCAAGGAGCGCAGTACGCCGTTTGCCCGGATCAGCTCTTACGAAGGCATCGTGCCGAAGACCGCCAACTGGCGGACTCTCAGCGTTGCCGAGACCGAGAAGGACCGGGTCGCCTGACCCACGGGCGCGCTCCGAGCCGCAGGGTTAACGCAGCTTTAACAATTTGCGTCCGATGCTACCGGGGTGGTCAACCACCGCGGGGGAGAAGATGCTGCCTGAACGCCGCATGTTCGAGGACGAGGCCTGTCCTGTCGCTGTCGACGTGCTTGGTGAAATGTATCGCGCGAATCCGCACGGACTGAACGAACTGATCGTTTCCGTGCCGGCTGCAGTGCGGGGCATGCTTGCAATGTATTGCTATCGCCGCGCGCATCTCGCCTCGATTGCGCTCGCGATCGCGGCGACCTGCGACGAGGACGATCTCACGCGCTACGGCGGCAATGCCGGCTCCCTATTGTTTGTGAAATCCCGTGAGTGCGAATCTGGGCCGCGCGTGGCGGTGCATCCGGTCGGACGCCGCAAGATCACGCTGGCGAGCGGCACGCTCCGCAACATGGTCCCTGCCAACGACGAGGAAGAAGACGTCGCGTAGCCGCACGGCAAAGTGTCGTGGGCGCCGGCATGCGCTCAGGCCCAAGCGGCCCGAGCGGCAACCTGTCATTTACCCCCATGCCTGCTAGCCGGAATGGGCGAGCCCCATTTCCGCCGGGTTTCGGCCGGGTTATGGTAGCCTGTGAGCGAAGAAATGGGCGGGGCCCAGGATTAGGGCGCCCAAGGTTGCGTTTGAGGGCTGGATGGGGCGGCGTTTTGTGCCGGGGATGATGCAGGTCGCGCGGGTTGGCGCGGCCGCAGCTATTGCGCTTGCTGCAGCGAACTGCGGAAGATCGAACGTCGACCCGAAATATGGTGTCGAGGCGAGCCGCCGCGTGGTCGAGCCGGGCGAACCGGTGCCCAAGGGTGGCGGCAGGTACAGCGTGGGCAAACCCTACCAGATTGCGGGCCGCACCTACGTTCCGGAGGAGAATGCCAATTACGAGGCCGAAGGCATGGCCTCCTGGTACGGCGACGATTTTCACGGCCGCCTGACCGCCAATGGCGAAGTGTTCGACATGAACTCAATCTCGGCAGCGCATCCGACGCTGCCGATCCCGAGCTACGCGCGGGTGACCAACCTGCGCAACAATAAGTCGCTGATCGTGCGGGTCAACGATCGCGGCCCGTTCCACGAGAATCGGGTGATCGATATTTCAGTGCGCGCCGCGAAGCTGCTCGACTTCCACCGCTTCGGCGTGACTCGGGTCAAGGTCGAATATGCCGGTCGCGCCGCGTTGGAAGGCTCCGACGACGCCAAGCTCGCGGCAACGTTGAGCACCGGCTCGCCGGCAGGTTTCCCGACCACCAGGGTGGCGTCCGCCAAACCGAGCCGCCCGTACCAGCCGGAATACTTCGATCCCAAGCCAACCGTGCGCACCGAAACGCATCCGCAACGCTCCGCCGAGCCGGTCCGCACCGCGGTGCGGACTACAGCGGTTGCAGCCCCTCAAACAGCCGGGCGTGCGCCTGCCGCTCCGAGCTATTCGGTTGCGTCCGAGCGCGCACAGCCGGTGCAAGCGCCGCCGCCCCGCATGGCAGCGTCCGATGGACCGGCCTCGTTCGAATCCCGCTTCGGACCTGCGCCAGCGTCGCCAGCCCCTGCTGCGCCGGCCTCGGCGTTTGCGCCGCGCTTTGATGGCGTGATGACCGGCCGCGGCATCTACTGAACCCTCGCGTTTTCGGCCATTTTCTTGCCCTCCAAGGCTTGCTAAGTCAGCGCTTGGGAAAGGGCTTCGACCCATATCCATGTCCAAGCCAATACGGCTCAGATTGCTGATGGCGGTTGCGGCCTTCGCCGGCGTCGCCGCTGCTTATGCGGCCCCGGCTCCGACGAGTTCGGGCGGCTTCCAGAACTCCAGTTCCTTACGCGATCCTGATCGAAGCCGAGAGCGGCACGGTCCTGTTTGAAAAAAGCGCGGACCAACTGGTCCCGCCGTCCAGCCTTGCGAAACTGATGACCGCCGAGGTCGTGTTCGACCAGGTGGCGCTCGGCAACATCAAGCTCGATGAGGAGTTCGTCGTCAGCGAAAACGCTTGGCGCAGGGGCGGGGCGCCGTCTGGCGGCTCGACCATGTATGCGGCGATCCACAGCAAGATCAAAATAAGGGATCTGCTCAGCGGCGTGGTCATCCAGTCCGCGAACGACGGCTGCATCGTGTTGGCTGAGGGCATCGCCGGCAACGAGGCCGCTTTCGCGCGGTTGATGAACGACCGCGCGCGCGAACTCGGACTCGAGAAGCTGAACTTCACAAATTCCACGGGGCTACCTGACCCGCAGCAGCGCGTCACTGTACGCGAACTCGCGAAGCTCGCGCAGCACATCATTCACACCTATCCCGACCAGTACAAACTTTACGGCGAGCGCGAGTTCACCTGGAACAAGATCCGGCAGCAGAACCGCAATCCGTTGCTCGTCATGAACATCGGCGCCGACGGTATGAAGACCGGCTTCACCAGGGAGGCCGGATACGGACTGGTCGGCTCAGCAGTGCAGAACGGGCTTCGCCTGATCGTCGTGGTCAACGGCGCCAAGCACGAAAAGGAGCGCGCCGACGAGGCCAGGAAACTTCTCGAATGGGGCTTCAGGGGTTTCGAAACCCGGCTGTTGTTTGCCGAAGGTCAGACCGTGGCGGAAGCGAAAGTGTACGGCGGCGCCAAGGGCAGCGTGACGCTGACCGGCAAGGGTCCGATCAACCTGATGGTGCCGCGCGGCGTCTCGGACCGGATCACCGCCAAGATGATCTACACCGGGCCGGTCAGGGCGCCAATCCAGCAGGGCCAGCCGATCGGCAAGTTGCAGGTTTGGCGCAACGACACGCTGGCGCTTGAAGCGCCGTTGCAGGCCGCAGAGGACGTGGGCACCGGCGGCACGGCGCGGCGCGCTTTCGATGCGGCGTCCGAGTTGTTCATCGGCGTGCTCCGGGCCGGCGTCGGCAAGATCTAGCTTTTCTCGAGATGTCCCCAATTTCGGTCGAGTCCGGGTGGTGTTCGGTGCCTGTTCCCCTTAACTACTGGGCAGTTCGAGGCTGATACGGATGCGCGGACGCTTCATTACCTTCGAAGGCGGGGAAGGCACCGGCAAGTCGACCCATGCCGCGCGGCTCGCCGAGCGCCTTAAGACTTTTGGCGTCGGCGTTCACCTCACCCGCGAACCGGGCGGCTCGCCTGGCGCGGAAATCATGCGCTACGTCATCCTGTCGGGCGTCGCGAAGCCGCTGGGCGCGGAGGCGGAGGCAATGCTGTTTGCTGCGGCGCGCGACGATCACCTCAAGACTGTGATCAGGCCGGCGCTGGATCGCGGCGTCTGGGTGATCTGCGACCGCTTCGCCGACTCGACCCGCATCTATCAAGGCGTCGCCGGCGATGTCGATTCACGTTCGATCCGGGCGATGGAGCGCATTGTGGTGGGCGACACCAAGCCCGACCTGACTTTCATCCTGGATGTACCGGCGAAGGTCGGAATGCAGCGCGCGACCAAACGCCGAGGAGACTCCGGCGCCGACCGTTTTGAAAATGAGGCGCTCGCATTCCATGAAAAGCTGCGTGACGGCTTCCTTGTCCTTGCGGCGAGCGAACCGAAGCGTTGCGTGGTGATCGACGCAACGGTCCCCAAGGAAGACGTGGCCGAGCAGATCTGGCGTATCGTAAGCCAGCGGCTCGATCCCGCGACCGCGCCGGTGCAGTTGGCGGGCGCGTCGCCGTAAGGACTGGAATGGCGCCGCCGCCACTTATTCAGCTCAAGGACATCGCGCTGACGTTCGGCGGCACGCCACTGCTCAGCGGCGCGGAGCTATCGGTTTCCGCAGGCGAGCGGGTTTGCCTGGTCGGTCGCAACGGGTCGGGCAAATCCACGTTGCTCAAGATAGCCGCCGGGTTGGTCCATCCCGACAGAGGCACGCGGTTTGTGCAGCCGGGCGCGAGCATCCGCTATCTGCCGCAAGAGCCGGACTTTGGCAGTGCGCCGACCACATTGGCTTATGTCGAAGCGAAACTTGGCCCCGACAACGATCCGTATCAGGCCCGCTATACGCTGGAGCAACTAGGACTGACCGGCCAGGAGGCGCCCTCGCAACTGTCGGGCGGGGAGGCGCGCCGGGCGGCGCTCGCCAGCGTGCTCGCGCCGCAGCCGGACATCCTGCTGCTGGACGAGCCAACCAATCATCTCGATCTGGCGATCATCGAATGGCTCGAGCGCGAGCTCGATAGCCGCCGCGCTGCTTTGTTGATGATCAGCCACGACCGGCGCTTCCTCGCCAATCTGTCGCGCAGCACCGTGTGGCTCGATCGCGGTCAAACGCGCCGGATCGAACGCGGCTTCTCCTCGTTCGAGGCATGGCGCGACGACGTGCTGGCGGAAGAAGAGCGAGACCAGCATAAGCTCGATCGCAAGATCGTCGCCGAAGAGCATTGGTTGCGTTATGGCGTGTCGGCGCGGCGCAAGCGCAATGTGAAGCGTCTGGGCAGCCTGCATGCGTTGCGTGAGGCGCGGCGCACCTATCGCGGCGCGTTGGGCAGCGCAAAGCTTGAAGCGGCTGAGGCGGAGAATTCCGGCAAGCTGGTGATCGAAGCCAGGAACGCCGGCAAATCCTACGACGGAAGGCCGATCGTCGCCGGGTTCTCGACGCGCATCCAGCGCGGCGATCGCGTCGGAATCGTGGGGCCGAACGGCAGCGGCAAAACCACGCTGGCCAACCTGCTGCTGGGCACGCTTGCGCCCGACAGCGGCAGCGTCCGGCTCGGCGCCAATCTCGCCATTGCGACGCTGGACCAGCATCGGGACAGCCTCGACCCCAACGTAACTTTGGCCGATGCGCTGACCGGCGGCCGCGGCGATCACGTTCAGGTCGGTGAGCAAACGCGGCACGTCATCGGCTACATGAAGGATTTTCTGTTTCAACCGGAGCAGGCGCGTACGCCGCTGAGCAGGCTATCGGGCGGCGAGCGTGGCCGCCTTATGTTGGCGAAAGCGCTGGCCAAGCCTTCGAATGTGTTGCTGCTGGACGAGCCGACCAACGACCTCGATCTCGAAACGCTCGACGTGCTCGAGGAAATGCTCGGCGACTACGCCGGCACGATCCTGCTGATCAGCCACGATCGCGATTTTCTCGATCGGCTGGTCAACGCGGTGATCGTGCCGGAAGGTGACGGCCGCTGGATCGAATACGCGGGCGGCTATTCCGACATGCTGGCCCAACGTGGCACGGGCCTGAGCCGCGAAGTGCCGAAATCCGAGCCAAAACCTACCAGGACCGCTGCCGGGCGCTCCGCGCCAGAACGCAAGCGCCGTCTGAGCTTCAACGAGAGGCACGCGCTCGAAACTCTGCCGACCGTGATGGCTGCGCTGCAGTCGAAGATCAAAGCATTGCATCTACGTCTCGACGAGGCGGAGCTATACGCGCGCGACCGCAAGGCGTTCGACGAGGCATCCGCCGCGCTCGTCGCCGCGCAGGCCGAACTGGCCGCTGTCGAAGAAAAGTGGCTGGAGCTGGAAATATTGCGGGAGGAAATAGCAACGTAATGAATGACGCTCTTGCAGGATGTGAGGCGGGTGAACTACCTGTTTTGATATGAGCCCGGCCAAAGACCTCGAAGACGAAGACGCCCTGCCGCACCCGCGCGAGACCGCGGCGCTGTTCGGCCATGCCGAGGCGGAGCAGGCCCTGCTCGACGCCTACCGGGGCGGGCGCATCCCCCACGCCTGGCTGATCGGGGGGGAGGCGGGGATTGGCAAGGCGACGTTGGCCTACCGGATGGCGACATTCGTGCTGGCGCATCCGAATCCGGCTGCGCCGGCGGTGCAGAATGCGACATCGCTCGCGGTGCCGGTGGACCGTCCGGTGGCGCGCCGGGTAGCCGGTCAATCGCACACCGATCTGTTGACGCTGGAACGCATATTCAACGAGAAAACCGGAAAGCTGTTCAGCTCGATCCGTGTCGACGACGTGCGGCGGACCGTTTCGTTCTTCGGCTCGACCGCAGGCGAGGGCGGCTGGAGAATTGCCATCGTCGATAGCGTGGAAGAACTCGAGAAGTCGGGCGAGAATGCACTGCTGAAGGTGCTGGAAGAACCGCCTCCGCGCGCTCTTCTCCTGCTGATCAGCCACGCGCCCGGCCGCGTGCTGCCCACCATTCGCTCGCGCTGCCGGCTGTTGATGTTGCGCCCGCTCGCGGCCAGCGACGTGGCGCGCGCTGCTGCCAGCGTGCTTGACCAAGATACTGACAGCGCTGATATTTTGGCCGCTGCGCAGGCCGCGGATGGCTCGGTTTCCCGTGCCTTGATGTTCTTGGATGGGCCGGCGCTGGAACTGCGGCAGCGCATCATCGCCTTGCTCGATGGGCTGCCGCATGTCGATCAGCGTGCGCTGCATGCGCTTGGCGACAAGCTCGGCGGCGTGGATGCCGCCCCGTTGCTCGCGTTTATGGAAACGGTCAATTGTTGGCTTTCGGCGCAGCTCAACGATGGGCTGGACGACAAGCGCCGGATGGCGCGGCTCGCCGAGGCGTGGGACAAGGTCAACCGCGGCGGCCGCGATACCGAAATCTATAATCTCGACCGCCGGCCCTTTGTTTTCTCGGCGTTCGGCGCGCTTGCCGAGGCGGCGGGTCGTTGATACGAACCCCGATGGCCGAAAAGCCCCGCTATTACATCACCACCGCAATTGCCTATCCGAATGGCCCACCGCACATCGGCCACGCCTACGAGGTGATCGCGACCGACGCCATCGCCCGCTTCATGCGGCTTGACGGCTATGACGTGTTTTTCCTCACCGGCACCGACGAGCACGGTCAGAAGATCCAGCAGGCCGCGGTGCGCGAGGGCATCACCGCGCGGCAGCTCGTGGACCGCAACGTTGTGCACTTTCGCGCCATGGTCGAGAGGATGAACTGCTCGAACGACGATTACATCCGCACCACCGAAGACCGTCATCATCGCTCCTCCCACGCGATCTGGCAGCGGATGGAGAAGAACGGTGACATCTATCTGTCCAAATACGCCGGCTGGTACTCGGTGCGCGACGAGCGCTATTTCGCCGAGGACGAGACGCGCGTGAACGAGCAGGGCCCGCGCCTATCCATCGAAACCGGGACCCCCGTCGAATGGGTGGAGGAGGAGAGCTATTTCTTCAAGCTGTCGGCGTATCAGGACAAGCTGCTCAAGCTATACGAGCGGCCTGACTATGTGCTGCCCAAGGAGCGCCTGAACGAAGTGGCGAGTTTCGTGCGCGGCGGATTGCAAGATTTGTCGATCTCGCGAACGACATTCGACTGGGGCATCCAGGTGCCCGGCAATCCCAAGCACATCATGTATGTGTGGGTCGACGCGCTGACCAACTACATCACCGCGGCCGGTTTCCCCGACGACAATAGCGAAAAATTCAAGCGCTACTGGCCGGCCGATCTGCATGTGATCGGCAAGGACATCGTGCGCTTCCATGCGGTCTATTGGCCGGCCTTTCTGATGTCGGCCGGCGTCAAGGTGCCGCGCCGCATTTTCTCGCACGGGTTCCTGTTCAATCGCGGCGAGAAAATGTCGAAATCGGTTGGCAACGTGATCGATCCGTTCAATCTCGCCGATGCTTATGGCGTCGACCAATTCCGTTATTTCTTCCTGCGTGAAGTGCCGTTCGGCCAGGACGGCAGCTACAGCCACGAAGCGATCGTCAACAGGACCAATGCCGATCTCGCCAACGATCTCGGCAACCTGGCGCAGCGCTCGCTCACCATGATCGGCAAGCAGCTCGGCGGCGTGCTGCCGAAGCCTGGCGCGTGGAGCGACAACGACAAGACCATCCTCGCTGCGGCGGACGCTATGATCGGCGCGGCGCGCGAGCACATGAAAACGCAGCAGCTTCACCAGGTGCTCAACACGGTCTGGGCCGTGGTCGCCGACGCCAACCGGTATTTCGCGGGCGAGGCGCCTTGGGCGTTGGCTAAGACCGATCCAGCGAAGCAGGGGACCGTGCTTTACGTCACCGCCGAGGTGATCCGTCAGGTTGCGATCCTGTGCCAGCCGTTTATGCCCGCCTCGGCCGGCAAGCTGCTTGATCTGCTCGGCGTGCCGGCAACCGAGCGCGGGTTCGAGATGCTCGGAGGCGCCAAGCGCCTCGCGCCGGGTACGGCGTTGCCGCCGCCCACGCCGGTGTTTCCGCGCTATGTCGAGCCCGAAGCAGCCGCGAAAGCCTGAGCGCGGTCAGATACTGCGCCCCGGGTCGGCCTTGGTCACATTGATGGTGATGCGGTGGACGTGCGGCGCGCCTTCGTTGGGCCGGATTTCAACGGTCACGGTGTCGTTGCCTTCGAACTCCGGCGCGGAGCGGTAGAGGGCCACCAGGGCCGGGATCTCCAGCGACAGACATTGCCTGACGTTGGTGGCGTTCAGTCGGATGCGCCGGACCGTGATTTTCCCGTTGGCGGGCGGGGTAACCAGCCGGACGGTCGGCAGCGGGCCGGACGTGCAGTCGGGCTTGACGTTGGTGAGGACCAGGACGCGGATGTCACGGTCGGCAGCGCCCTTGAACTCGCGTTCCAGGGCAGGTTGGTCAGGCGTCCGGGTTTCCCGGCTGCCCTGCGCAGAATCCTGAGCAAAGACGCCGCCGACCATTCCAAAGGTCAGTAATAGGACCCATCCCGGCAGCTTCATAGTGGCGGCACTCGCAGGACTGGCGGCCCGAATGGAATCAAGTGTAGGGCTACCGGGACACTCATTCCAGCATACCTTCCGGCCCATGCCGCAACTGGTCGACAGCCACTGCCACCTCGATTTTCCTGACTTCAAGGACGACCTCGACGGCGTGGTGGGCCGCGCTCGGGCCGCAGGCGTCTCGCGTTTCGTTACAATCTCCACGCGGGTGCGGCGGCAGAGCGATCTGCTAGCCATCGCCGAGCGCTTTGCCGACGTCTATTGCTCGGTCGGCACGCATCCGCACCATGCGCACGAGGAGCTCGACATCGCCGCCGCGGAGCTGATCGCGCGGACCCGGCACTCCAAGATTGTGGCGATCGGTGAGGCCGGTCTCGATTATCACTACGACAACAGCAGCCCGCGCGACGCGCAGGAGCAGGGCTTCCGCGCCCATATCATGGCCTCCCGTCATACTGGCCTGCCGCTGGTCATACATTCGCGCGAAGCCGACGACGACATGGCGCGCATTCTGCGCGAGGAAACCAAGGTAGGGGCCTTCAAGGCCGTTCTGCATTGCTTCACCGGTGGCCGCGACCTCGCCTTCGCCGGCGTCGAATTGGGTCACTACGTGTCGTTCACCGGCATTCTCACCTTCAAGAAGTCCGATGACCTGCGGGCGATCGCCGCGGCCTTGCCTGCGGACCGCATCCTGGTCGAGACGGATTCGCCGTATCTCGCGCCGGGCAAATTCCGCGGCAAGCGCTGCGAGCCGGCCTACGTGGTCGAGACGGCCAAAGTCCTGGCCGAGACGCGCGGCGTGAGTTTGGACGAAATCTCGCGGCAGACCACGGACAATTTCTTCCGGCTGTTCAGCAAGGTGCCTCGGCCCGGGGCGGTCGTCGCGGCATGACACTGAGCTTCACGATCCTCGGCTGCGGCTCCTCGATGGGCGTACCCCGTCCGGCTTTGGGTTGGGGCGACTGCGACCCCAACAACCCCAAAAACCGACGGCGGCGGACCTCGCTTCTGGTCGAACGGCAGGCACCTGGCGGCCGCACCCGGGTTCTGGTCGATACCTCGCCCGACCTTCGTGAGCAGCTTCTCGATGCCGATGTGGACTGGCTCGATGGCGTCCTGTTCACGCACCCCCACGCCGATCACACACATGGCATCGACGACCTACGGTCGCTGTTTGTGAGGGCCCGCCGCCGGCTGGACGCCTATCTGGACGAGCCTACGTCCCGCGCCTTAATGGCGCGGTTTCAGTATTGTTTCGAGAAGCCGCCGGGCAGCGACTATCCGCCGATCCTGACCGAGCACCGCATTGAGGCCGGGCGCCGCCTGACCATCACCGGGGAGGGCGGCCCGGTGGGAGTGCTGCCCATCCTCCAGCAGCACGGCAATATCCCTTCGCTCGGCTTCCGGTTCGGCGCCCTGGCCTATTCCTGCGACCTCAGTGGCTTCCCGCCGGAAAGCCTGCCGGCGCTGGCGGGCCTGGACGTCTGGATCGTCGACGCCCTGCGCTACACGCCCCATCCCAGTCACTTCTCCCTGACCGACGCGTTGTCCTGGATCGAGCGTGTGAAGCCCCGGCGCGCCATCCTGACCAACCTGCATTCAGACCTCGATTACGAGATCCTGCGAAGACAGCTGCCGGCGAATGTCGAGCCGGCTTTTGACGGGCTTCGGATAGCCTCAAGTGAAAACTGAACGCCCTCAAAATCTAGATCTAAAATCTGAAATAATATTTTGATTATTCTATTATTTTGCTATCTCGCAAGCAGGGCATGGGTGCGCGCTATCCTCGTAATACGTTGGTCTTTTGAGCGGCTTACGTTGTGTTCTTCGACGTAGTCGCTCGGAATGACCAATATGTTCCATAATATGTCTTATGCGAATCATCGCGCCGGGAACCAGCGGCTCTGCGGACGCATTGTGATCCGTGGCCCCAACTTGTCGGCTGCGTCGCACCCTATCCTTTTAAGCCCCATTCTCCGAGGTGACCCCGTGAGCAAGGTGACCAAGCTCAAGGCCCGCCAGAAGCCGGCGTCGGCGCTCGATACCCCAACCGATCTCGCGCCGGAGGCCGTAACGGCTATTTCCGGCGCCCTGAACACCATTCTAGCCGACAGCTACGCACTGTATCTCAAGACCAAGAACTTCCACTGGCACGTCAGCGGACCGCATTTCCGGGACTATCATCTGTTGTTCGACGAGCAGGCGGCCGCGATTCTGGCCAACACCGATGACGTCGCCGAGCGCGTCCGCAAGATCGGCGGCGGCACCCTCAAGTCAATCGGCCAGATCGGCCAGGAGCAGACCATCGAGGACAACGAGGAGGAGTTCGTTGCCCCCTCCGACATGCTTCGGGAGCTGATGAACGACCACAAAACAATCGTAAAGTTTATGCGCGAGGCGCACGGCATTTGCGACGACCATGAGGACATCGCCACCGCAAGCCTGATCGAGATGTGGATCGACGAGGCCGAGAAGCGCTTGTGGTTCCTGTTCGAGGCCGGCCGGTCGGCGGATCTGGAGGGACATTAGGCCCCTCCTCGGCAGCCCAAGTTCGTCAAATTCTGGGGCGGACTTGAGAGGTGTGCTGCGCAACCACGTCGCGCAGTAGTGCCGGCATCACGGCTATCACGTCGCTATTCGGTAATGGACCGGCCTTGGCGTTGGCTTCCGCTTGGTATTGTTCGCTGATTTCGATCGTCCACAGCCGTTCAAAGTTTTGCGAGGCCCCGCGCGAACGCCAGATTCGAGACCGGTGGCTTGTGGATTGAGCCCATGTGTGGCGAGCTCCAGGCGATTCGGCGCGGTCGGTCGCAGGTGCCTCTGCTAGCGTTCTCGCCATGCGAGGCCCCGCTTGAAATCCTCCCGCGATATCACCCGGCTGATCGAGATCATGGCCGCGCTACGCACGCCCGGCAGCGGCTGCCCGTGGGATCTCGAACAGAACTTCGCAACCATCGCGCCCTACACTCTCGAAGAGGCCTACGAGGTTGCCGACGCGATCGCGCGCGGCGATCTACAAGACCTTCGCGAGGAACTGGGCGATCTCCTGCTCCAGGTGGTGTTCCACGCCCGCATCGCGCAGGAGCAAGGTGCCTTCGACTTCGGTGACGTCGTCGTGGCGATCACCGAGAAGCTGTTGCGCCGCCATCCGCACGTGTTCGGCGAGGCCCGGGGCGCGACCCCCGACGAAGTTAAAGTGCTGTGGGAGCGCATCAAGGCCGAGGAGAAGGCGAAACGCCCTTCCCCGCCGGAACAGACCAAAGCGCTGGCCGGCGTTCCGATCGCCCTGCCCGCGTTGACCCGCGCGCTCAAGCTGCAGGCCAAGGCCGGCAAAGTGGGCTTTGACTGGAACGACCCGCTCGCTGTGCTCGCCAAAATCCGCGAGGAGGCCGACGAGATCGAGGCTGAGATCAAGGGCGGCCTTGGCGAGAAAGCCGTGGCGGAAGTAGGCGACTTGTTGTTTGCCGTGGTCAATCTGGCCCGCCATCTCGACGCCGATCCGGAGGGTATCTTGCGGGCGGCCAACCAGAAGTTCGAGCGCCGGTTTGGCGCGATCGAGCGCGCTCTCGAGGCCAAGGGCAAAACGCCTAAAGATGCGACGCTGTCGGAGATGGATGCGCTCTGGGACGCGGCAAAGGCGGACGAAAAATAGCGTCACCCGGCCTTGCCGCCGCCGAACCTCGCCTGCACGGTGGCTACCTTTGCGGGATCGACCCGTACGGTGACCGCGAGATCGTTTTTGGCGGTTAGAGACTTCTCCAATACCTCAGTATGGCGGTGCAGCCAGCTCACGCCAGCGCCGTCCGCCGGATTAAGCGTCAGGTCGAGCACGATGCGGCGCGTGCCGATCCGCATCTCGATCGCACCGGCGAGCGCATTGATACCCTCCCCGGTCAGCGCGGAAACCAGGACCGGCTTGTGATCGGTGCGTTCCGCCAGATTGGCGAGAGCGACGCGGCTTTCGGCATCGAGCCGGTCGATCTTGTTCCACACCTCGATCAGCCGCTCGTCCTGCTCGATCTCTATGCCAAGGGCGCGCAGGACCTCCTCGACGTCGTGGGACTGCGCATCTGTGTCGGCATGTGAGGCGTCGCGCACGTGCAAGATCACGTCGGCCTCGATCACTTCCTCGAGGGTGGCGCGGAACGCGGCGACCAGCATGGTCGGCAGATCGGAAATGAATCCGACGGTGTCCGACACGATAATCTTCAGGCCGGACGGCAGCGCCACCGCGCGCAGCGTCGGGTCGAGCGTGGCGAACAGCATGTCGGCTTCGAGCACGCTCGCTTTGGTCAAGCGATTGAATAGCGTCGACTTGCCGGCGTTGGTGTAGCCGACCAGCGCGGCGATCGGGTACGGCACGCGGGCGCGGCTGTCGCGGTGCAGCTTGCGCCGCTTTTTGACCTTTTCCAGCTCAGTCTCGATGCGCACGATGCGCTCTTCGATCAGCCGGCGGTCGATTTCGAGCTGAGACTCGCCGGGGCCGCCGAGGAAGCCAAAGCCGCCGCGCTGGCGCTCCAGATGTGTCCACGACCGGACCAGCCGCGTCCGCTGATAGCTCAGATGCGCGAGTTCAACCTGCAGCGTGCCCTCCTTGGTGCGTGCGCGGCGGCCGAAGATTTCAAGGATGAGGCCGGTGCGGTCGAGCACCTTTGCCTTCCAGGCCTTCTCCAAATTGCGCTGCTGGACTGGCGAGAGCGCGCAGTCGACGACGACAATGCCGGCTTCGAGGCCCTTCACCAGCCCGGCGATCTCGTCGACCTTGCCTTTGCCGATATATGTGGCTGGGCGGATGTCGCCGACCGGAACGATACCGACCTCAATCACGTCAAGATCGATGGCGCGGGCGAGACCGACCGCCTCCTCAAGCCGCGCCGCCGGCGCGCGGTCATTGGCCGGCCGTTGCGCCGGCGAAGGCCGTCCGGATGCACGCCGCCGATAGGGTCCAATGACGATCGCACGCCCGGTCCCCGAACCTGAGGGGCTCAGGAGATCCTTGCCCGTGTCGCGACGCCGCGGCTCCAACTAGACTTTTTCCGTGGCGGGCGCTTCCTCAGCGCCTTCGAACAGCTGGATCGGATGACCCGGCATGATCGTCGAAATGGCGTGCTTGTAGACGAGCTGCGAGTGACCGTCCCGACGCAGCAGCACGCAGAAGTTATCGAACCAGGTTACCACGCCTTGCAGTTTCACACCGTTCACGAGGAAGATCGTGAGAGGAACTTTGCTTTTGCGGACGTGATTGAGAAACGTGTCTTGCAGATTTTGCGCGCGTTCGGCTGCCATTGCCGTGATCCATTTTTGCCCGCGGACCCCTGCCGCGAGATGTTGTTCTCAAGCCGGCCGGCGTTCTTGGAATTATGCCGGGGCTTGGGGCACCACCATTAGATGGCACAGCCGGGGGTGGCGCAAGCTCAAGATGACGGCGATTGCCGCCGAAAACGCTCACAATCCCCGCAAAACCGGGGTTTTCCAGACCCTGCTCAGGTCATTTCCGCGTGTTTGTGGAAGTCGCGGCGCAGAGCCGTTGCGATCAGGCCGGGGGCGCCGTTGCCGACCGGCCGGCCGTCGATCCGCACCACAGGAAGCACGATCTGGCTCGCAGACGTGATGAAAGCTTCCCGTGCTTCTTGGGCTTCTTTGACTGAGAAGCCACGTTCCTCCAGGGCTATTTCTTGAACTTTCAGCACCTCCAGAACGACGGTGCGGGTAATCCCATTCAGGATCGCGTTGTCCACCTGACGGGTGACCAGCTTGCCATCCCGGGTGACGATCCAGGCGTTGCTCGACGAGCCTTCGGTAACAAACCCCTTGTCGTCCACGAACCATGCCTCGCGGGCGCCCTGCTCGCGCGCTGCCTGCTTGGCGAGCACGTTGGGCAGCAGCGACACCGACTTGATGTCGACCCGGTCCCAGCGGTTGTCCGACAGCGTGATGACCGCAACACCGTCGGCGGCGAGCTTCTCGGCGGCAGCCAAGTCGAGATTGCGCGCAGTGACAACAATGCTCGGTGTGGTACCGGCCGGCGGGAACGCGTGATCGCGGCGCGCCACACCGCGGCCGATCTGCAGGTACACGATGCCCCAACGCACCCTGTTGCGGCGCACGACCTCGCGGAACACCACGCCGAGCGCCTGCCTCGACATCGGCATTGCGATACGCAGCTCGCTCAGCGAGCGCGCGAGCCGTTCCATGTGGCGGCGCTCGTCGACCAGCTTGCCGCCCCTCACCTCGCAGACTTCGTAGACGCCGTCGGAAAACTGATAGCCGCGGTCCTCGACGTTCACCGTTGCGTCACGCAGCGGAACGTAGCGGCCGTTGACGTAGGCAATTCGCGACATGATTTTCCCTGATCGTGGATCTAGCCGATGCCCAGGGCCTTGAGCTTGCGATGCAGCGCCGAGCGCTCCATGCCGACGAACTCAGCGGTGCGCGAGATGTTGCCGCCGAATCGGCTGATCTGGGCCAGCAGATATTCGCGTTCGAAGAGCTCCCGGGCTTCGCGCAGCGGCAGTCCCATCAACTGCTCGCCACCGCCGCCGTTTGGCATCGAAGGCACCATTGAGCCAACATCCTGCGGCAGCATGCTGGCGTCGATCACCGCATTGGGATCGCCACCTGCCAGGATCATCACGCGCTCGACGTTATTGCGGAGCTGGCGGACATTGCCCGGCCAATCGTGCGATTGCAGAATCGCCATGGCGTCGGCGCCGATCTTCCTTTGCGGCAAGCCGGTTGATTGCGAAATCTGCTCCATGAAATAATTCACGAGGTCTGGGATGTCCTCGCGGCGGTCGGCGAGCGGCGGCACTCGGACCGGCACGACCGACAGCCGGTGGTAGAGATCTTCCCGGAAGCGGCCGCCGGAGATTTCCGCCTCGATATTGCGGCTGGTCGACGACACGATGCGCACGTCGACTGCGACCTTGGTTGAGCCGTCCACGCGCTGGAACGTCTGATCCACCAGCACCCGCAAAATCTTGTTCTGCGTTTCGCGCGGCATATCCGCAATTTCGTCGATGAATAGCGTGCCGCCGTGCGCCTCCTCCAGCGCGCCTATCTTGCGCGCCTGCGTCCCGTTGGTCTGCTCCACGCCGAACAGTTCGATTTCCATGCGGTCGGGTGTTATTGCCGCGGCGTTGATGACGACGAACGGCCCGTTCGCCCGCGACGATTGGCCATGCAGCGTACGGGCGGCGAGCTCCTTGCCGGCGCCGGATGGACCAACGATCAGAATGCGGCTGTTGGTCGGTGCCACCTTGTCGATGGTTTGGCGCAGCGAATTGATCGCGGGCGAACGGCCGACGATGCTCGACGGCAGCGGTCCCAGCGCCTTCAACTCCTTGACCTCGCGGCGCAGCCGCGAGGTTTCGAGCGCGCGGTCGGCGACCAGGATAAGGCGATCGGCTTTGAACGGCTTCTCGATGAAATCGTAGGCGCCCTGCTTGATCGCGGCCACCGCAGTTTCGATGTTGCCGTGACCGGAGATCATCACCACCGGCAGGTTGGGATGCTGCTCCTTGACCGTGCCGAGAAGCTGCAAACCGTCGAGCTGGCTGCCCTGCAGCCAGATGTCGAGGAAAACCAGATTGGGACGGCGGCTCGCGATCGCATTCAGCGCGGAATCGCTGTCGCGGGCGGTGCGGGTGGTATAGCCCTCGTCCTGCAGCAGGCCCGAAACCAGTTCGCAGATATCCGCCTCGTCGTCGACGATCAGAATGTCAGACGCCATGCCTAGTGCTCGCTCGTGCTCAATTCAGCTTGTTGCGGGTTGATCTTGGCCGCTTCGGGCGCTGTGACCGGCGCCGCGGCGAACCGCAGCCGGACCCAGGCGCCTTGCTGGCCAGGAAATTTGTCGGCGGCATCGCGCAGTTCGATCACGCCGCCGTGGTCTTCCAGAATCTTGCCGACAATCGCGAGCCCGAGGCCGGTGCCCTTCTCCCGCGTGGTGACATAGGGTTCCAGCAGGCGGTTGCGGTTCTCCTTGGGCAGGCCAATGCCGTTGTCGATCACGTCGATGATGACGTCGCTGCCGTTGCGGGTGGCAATGACGTTGATGCGGCCCTTGTGACCCTCGGCGGGCCTCACCGAGCCGATCGCCTCGGTAGCGTTCTTGATGATGTTGGTCAGGCCTTGGGAGATCAGCCGGCGGTCGAATTGCGCCAGCATCGGGTCCTCCGCGATCTCAAGCTCGATGTTGATGTCGGCATTTCCGACGCGCATCAGAAACACGATCTGCCGCACCGTGTCCGCGACGTCTTCCGCCGCCATCACCGGCTTGGGCATGCGCGCGAACTTGGAGAATTCGTCGACCATGCGTTTGATGTCGTCGACTTGGCGGATGATCGTGTCGGTGCACTGGTGGAAGACTGCGGGATCGTCGGTGATGTTGCGGCCGTACTTGCGGCGTAGCCGTTCGGCCGAAAGCTGGATTGGAGTCAGCGGATTCTTGATTTCGTGGGCAATGCGTCGCGCCACGTCGGCCCAGGCCGAAGTGCGTTGCGCCAGCACCAGCTCGGTGATGTCGTCGAGCGTCACCACGTAGCCGTGCTCCGGGTCTCCGGATTGCTCGGTGGTGACGCGCACCGAAAGATTGCGTTCCCGCCCTTCCCGGCTGATCGTTACCTGGTCCTGCACCAGCCGCTGCACGCCGGTTTGCGCGTTGGCAAAAATGTACTTGAGTTCCGGCACGATGTCGGTGAGCAGCCGCCCGGCCGCCTCGGCCTGCGACTGGTCGATCAGGCGTTCGGCGGAGCGGTTGAGGATGCTGATGCGGCCCTCGGCATCGACGCCGATCACGCCGGCGCTGGCGCCCGCCAGCACCGCCTCGGTGAAGCGTCGGCGCTGATCGATCAGATCGCGCGTGCGGGTGATGTCATCCCGCTGGGTCCGCAACTCCGAGGTCATCTTGTTGAACGTCTCGCCGAGCTGGGCGAGATCGCCCTCCGAGCGCTGGATTGGTACCTGAACGTAAAGATTGCCGGTCGACACGACGTTTGCTGCGCTAATCAGGCGGCGGATTGGTGCTACCAGGCGGTTGGCAAAATTCAATCCGAGCCAGGCGGCCGACAGTAGAACCGTAAGCGCGATGACGGTGTACATCAGCGCGAAGGCGAGCTGAACGCCAAGCCGGCGCGATTCCAGGCTAGCGAAGTCGCTGACACTCGCCTGGGCCTCACGCAGTTGCGCCACGACTTGAGGGTCGAGCGGCCGCGTCACGTGAAGATAGGCGTTGTCGTAGCCGCGCAGCTTGATCATCGAGGCAACCGCATTCGCCTCGAACACGATGCCGATGCGAGGCTCGGTTTCGCTGGTGGCGGCCAGTCCTGCCGCCGACGGCATGATGTTCTCGTGCTCGGCCTTGACGTCCGCACGCTCGACGATTTCGGTTTCGCTGCCGACAACGATGGCGCTGGACAAGCCTCGCACCTTGGCCTGCGCGGTAAGGAACTGGCGAAAGCGGTCACGGTCCTGGTCGAACAGCGGCTTGGCGCGGCCCACGTCGATCGCCATAGCCATGATGTCGCCGCGGATCGACTGCGCGTGTTCGCGCAAGTACGCGTTGGCAACGTACATCGAATTTTGAATCACGGTCTTGGTGCGGGTGGAAAACAGTCGGTCAAGGCCGCGGTCGAGCGTAACGCTGGCAACGACCGCCACCAGGATCGCTGGCACCGCGGCGATCACCGCGAACAGGCCGACAATGCGAATATGCAACCGTGCTGCAGCGCGGCCGCGGCGCCGAGCCAGCACGACCTGCCATACCTCGCGGGCGATGACGCTGAGCAGGACGAGCACAGTCACGCCGTTGATCATCAGCAGCGTGACGACCACCCGATGAGTCGGCGCAATCGGCGTCAGGTCGGCGAGTACGATGAAGGTCATCAGCGCCGACATCAGGGACAGCAGCGCCGCGACGCCGCCGATCACGCGCATCGAGCGTCCCGTGGCCGGGGCGGGCGCGGCAAGATCGGCCGCCGCGATTGGCTCGACGCTCAAGGCGCTGGTCATGACCCCTCAATCGCGGGAGCGAGTGACGTGTAGCGCGAAAAGAATTTGCAGGCGGGAAAGCCTGCCACGCCGACGCCTGCCGCTAAGGCAACACACTGATGCTTTTATACAACAATGTTGCCGGATTGAGACGATTCCGGGGCCAGATATCCAGAAGATAACTGGGGCTTCGACCCTAGCCGCTGGTGCGGATCACCTGGATGTCCAGGTCCCGGATCTTCTTGCGCAGGGTGTTGCGGTTGAGACCCAAGAGGTCGGCAGCGCGGATTTGGTTGCCCCGGCTCGCCGCCAGGGCAGCCGATAGCAAAGGATATTCCACCTCGCGCAGGACCCGGTGGTACAGGCCTGGCGGTGGCAATCCGTTGTCGAAGCTGGCGAAATACTTGGTGAGGTTGCGTTCGACCGCGGCCATCAGGTTGTCTTCCGCCGGAGCCATGTCCGTCGCCGGTGCGGCCGGCTGGACCAGTTCGGCGTCGATCACGGCGGCGGTGATGGTTTCCTGCGGGTATAGCGCGGCAAGCCGGCGTGCCAGGTTTTCGAGTTCACGCACGTTGCCGGGCCAGCGGTAACGCTTGAGCCGGTCGAGCGCGGCCTGGTCGATCTGTTTCTGCGGCAGCCCTTCCCGCTCTGCCTGGTTGAAGAAGTGGCGGATCAGGTCCGGCACGTCCTCGGTACGCTCGCGCAACGGCGGCAACCGTAGCGGCACCACGTTGAGCCGAAAGAACAGGTCTTCGCGGAATAGCCCCTGCTGAATCAGGATGCGCAGATCCTTGTTGGTAGCGGCGATGATGCGCACGTCGCTCTTGATCGCGGTGCGGCCGCCGACCGTCGTGTATTCGCCCTGCTGCAGGACACGCAGCAGCCGCGTCTGCGCCTCCATCGGCATGTCGCCGATCTCGTCGAGGAAAAGCGTGCCGCCCTCGGCCTGCTCGAAGCGGCCGGTGCTGCGCGTGTTGGCGCCGGTGAAGGCGCCCTTCTCGTGGCCGAACAATTCGGATTCGATCAGGTCGCGCGGGATCGCCGCCATGTTGATGGCCACGAACTGGCCGCCACGCCGCTTGCCGTAGTCGTGCAGCGCGCGCGCCACCAGCTCCTTGCCGGTGCCGGACTCGCCGGAGATCATCACCGTCAGATCGGTTTGCATCAGCCGGGCGACCAGCCGATAGATCTCCTGCATCGCCGGCGAGCGGCCGACCAGCGGAATGCCTTCGAGGTCCTCGGGTTTGCTGGCGGCGCGAGCGGTGTCTTTCGGCTCCGATAGTGCGCGGCCGACGATCGCGATCAACTCCTTGAGGTCAAACGGCTTAGGCAGATATTCATAGGCGCCGCGCTCAGAGGCACGGATCGCCGTCATAAAAGTGTTCTGCGCGCTCATGATGAGAACAGGCAGATTGGGCCGCAATTTTTTGATGCGCGGCAGCAGATCGAACGCGTTTTCGTCCGGCATGACCACGTCGGTGATGACGAGATCGCCGTCGCCCTGGCTGACCCAGCGCCACAGCGTTGCGGCGTTGCCGGTCGAACGCACCTCGTAGCCGGCGCGCGACAGCGCCTGATTGAGCACGGTCCTTATCGCCGCATCGTCGTCGGCAACCAGAATACTTCCCGCTGGCATTGGGTCCTCTTGGTCCTTTTGGATCCTCAGGTCCTTCGAGCGGGTGCCGGCCCGGCGCCGTCACCAGTGAACATGGGCATCAGCACACGGAAGATGGTCTGCCGGGGCTGAGATTCGCATTCGATGATGCCGCCGTGATCGCCGATGATCTTCGCCGCAAGCGCGAGGCCGAGCCCCGTGCCCGTCGGCTTCGTGGTCACGAACGGATCGAACAGGTGCGGCAGCAGGTCTTCGGGCACGCCTGACCCGTTGTCCTTGATGCAGAATTCGAGTGGCAACGAAACCCGCGTCTTGGAGCCCGGCAATTGCAATCGCACGCCAGGCCGGAACGCGGTGCTGAGCTGGATTTCGCCGTCCGTGCTGGCTTCGCCGATTGCCTCGGCGGCGTTCTTCACCAAATTGAGAAACAGCTGAACGAGCTGATCGCGGTTCGCGTGCACGGGTGGCAGCGAAGGGTCGTAGATTTCCACGAACTTGATGTGACGCGCGAAGCCGGATTGCGCCAGGCGTTTGACGTGATCGAGCACGACATGAATGTTGACCGGTTCGCGCTCGACCGGCCGCTCGTCGGAGAAGACCTCCATGCGGTCGACCAACTTCACGATCCGATCGGCCTCGTCGCAAATGAGGCGCGTCAGCGTGCGGTCCTCATCGCCGGCGGATTGCTCGAGCAGCTGCGCCGCGCCGCGGATACCAGACAGCGGGTTCTTGATCTCATGCGCCAGCATGGCGGCGAGCGCGCTGACCGAGCGGGCCGCGCCGCGATGGGTGAGTTGGCGGTCCATCTTGTCCGCGATGGTGCGCTCCTGGAGCATCACCACGATGTGATCCGGCCGTTCCGGCAGTGGTGCGACGTAAAGATCGACCAGCCGGTCGCCGGGATTGCGTGGCGTCGAAAGATCGACCTTGTATTCGTTGACCGCGGCGCCGCGGTTGCGCACCTGTTCGACCAGCGAGAGCAGCGGGCTGCCGAACGGCACCAGCTCGCGAAGTTGCTGACGGCGTAGATGCGATACGGACAATTCGAAGAACGATTCCGCCGCAACGTTGGCGTCGGCGAGCTTGCCATCGGCGGCGACGATGATGACGGGAAGCGGCAGCGCATTGAGCACGGCATCCGCGGCGTCGAACGACATGCCGAACGGTGTGCCGGCGTGCCGTTCCGAGCCGCGCAGTTCGGCTTCGCTCATGCGGCGGCTCCGAATGCGTGGAAGGCTTCGGTCAGGCGGCTGCGCGCCGCAGCGGGGTCTTCGCTGGTGAGCACGTTGGCGCGCCAGCGCTTCAGGGTGTCGAGCGCGACGCCGGCGCTGGCGGCCGCCGCATCGAGCGCCCAACCGAGATGTTTGCGCGCATGACGCAGCCCGATGCGCAGCCCGTGATGCGCCAGCATCTCTTCGTAGAGACCGGAGATCAGCGCAAGCTGTTCCGCAAGCGGCGGCGGGGCCTCACGTTGTCCGGTCGCGAAATAGTGCGCAATCTGGCCGGGCAGCCACGGCCGGCCCTGCGCGGCGCGGCCAATCATCACCGCATCGGCACCGGAGATTGCGCGCGCCGCGTCGGCTTCATC
Organism: uncultured Alphaproteobacteria bacterium; assembly: GCA_963814215.1. GTDB lineage: Bacteria > Pseudomonadota > Alphaproteobacteria > Rhizobiales > Xanthobacteraceae > Z2-YC6860. The sequence continues at coordinate 28,841 of CAWFCM010000038.1, forward strand.
GAAGGTCCTGATGTCGCCGTTGACAACCAGCGGAATGGAAGTTGCCTCGCGAACAGCGCGCACTACACTCCAGTCAGCATTGCCCTTGTAGAACTGGCAGCGGGTGCGGCCGTGCACGGTGATCATCTGCACGCCCGCGTCCTGGGCGCGGCGCGCGAGCTCCGGCGCGTTGATGGTCGCGTGGTCCCAGCCGAGCCGCATCTTCAGCGTGACCGGCACGGATGCTGCCCCAACCGTCGCTTCGATCAGTGTGAGCGCGTGGTCGAGGTCGCGCATCAGCGCCGAACCGGATTGCTTCACAGCCACGTATTTCGACGGGCAACCCATGTTGATGTCGATGATCTGCGCGCCCGCGGCTTCTGCGATACGGGCCCCCTGCGCCATCCACTCCGGCTCGCAACCGGCAAGCTGGACGACATGGATGCCGGTACCCTGCCCTTCGGCGCGCAGCACTGCATCCGGCCGGCCCTGAATGAGCAGTTCGCAGGCGGTCATCTCGGAAACCACCAGCCCGGCTCCGAGCCGGGATACCAGACGGCGGAACGGCGCATCGGTAACGCCCGTCATGGGTGCCAGGATCACTCGATTGGCGATGGCGACGTTGCCTATGAACATCTCGAACCACCAGAAACGGTCATTTCCGGGGTTTGCCCACAAAGTAGGCTCGCCCAAATCTGCTTATAGTTTAGCCAATTTGCAGCGCAGCGCAAGTGCTGCATTGCAACAAGTTCACCGGCGGTGGAAATCCATTCCCGCCGTGCGGACAACGCGGTAAAGCCATGTCGGGTCAGGCATTTGAGCAACTTCTGATATGGCATCCTCGGTCGCGGCCGTTATCGTTGCAGCCGGGCGCGGAACCCGCGCCGGAGGAGATTTGCCTAAGCAATACAGAGCCTTGGCCGGCGAGCCCGTCATCCGGGCGAGCCTTTCGCTGTTTTCCTGGCATGGCGAGGTTGGTGCTGTGCAAGCAGTCATCCATCGCGGCGATGTGGTTTCGTACGAGGCCGCCGCCAAGGGCCTCAAATTGATGCCGCCCGTGTTTGGCGGCGCAACGCGACAAGGCTCGGTACTGGCGGGCCTTGAGGCGCTGAGCGCGGGCGCCCCTGACATCGTGCTGGTCCACGACGCGGCCCGGCCATTCTGCTCGTCGGGACTGGTGTCGCGCGCGATCGCCGCTTGCAGCCAGACTGGCGCGGCAATCCCGGGGCTTGAGGTGACCGACACGATCAAGCGGGTCGATGGCGCTGGCGCGATCACCGGCACAGTCAACCGCGCGGAGCTGCGCAGTGTGCAGACGCCGCAGGCATTCGCCTTCCCGGCGCTGCTCGACGCGCACCGCAAGGCCGCCGCCGCCGGCCGCGACGATTTCACCGACGATGCGGCGCTGGCGGAATGGGCGGGCCTCAAGGTAGTCACCTTCGCCGGCGAAGCTAGCAACACCAAGCTGACGACGGACGATGATTTCGCCCGCGCCGAGGCGAAGCGGCTTGCCAGCCTTGCCGACCTGCGTGTCGGCTCAGGCTTTGACGTTCACACCTTCGGCGATGGCGATCACATTATGCTCGGCGGCGTTCGCGTGCCGCACAATCGCGGTGTGGTCGGCCATTCCGACGCCGACGTGGCGCTGCACGCGATTGTCGATGCGATCCTCGGCGCTCTGGCCGACGGCGACATCGGCAAGCATTTCCCGCCGAGCGACATGCGTTGGAAGGGCGCGTCGTCCGACCAGTTCCTGAAATTCGCGGTCGAGCGCGTGGCGGAGCGTGGTGGCCGCGTCGCTCATATCGATGTCACAGTGGTCTGCGAGGCGCCCCGCGTCGGTCCGCACCGTAACGCCATGCGCGCGCGCATCGCCGAAATCGCCGGCATCGCGGTGGAGCGCGTCGGCATGAAGGCGACCACCAGCGAAAAGATGGGTTTCACCGGCCGCGGCGAAGGCATCGCTGCGATGGCGACGGCGACCGTGCGGCTGCCGTGGTCCTGGTAGCCCCATGATTGATCAGGAGATGCGAGACGCCGCGGTTGCGCTGCTCGATCTCTGCAAGGCGCGGCACCTGACGGTCGCGACCGCCGAATCCTGCACGGGCGGGCTGCTGGCGGCGGCGCTGACCGACATCCCCGGCTCCTCCGCCGTGGTGGATCGCGGTTTCGTCACTTATACGAATGAGGCGAAACAGCAGATGATCGGTGTGCCGAAGGCGACGATCGAACGGTACGGAGCGGTGAGCCGCGAAACGGCCGAGGCGATGGCGAAAGGTGCGCTGGCTCATGCTGCGGCCGATCTCGCTGTTTCAGTCACCGGAATTGCCGGCCCGGATGGTGGAACGTCGAGCAAGCCAGTGGGTCTCGTGCATTTCGCCGCGGCGTCGCGCAGCGGCCGGCTAGTCCATGAAGAACGCAAGTTCGGCGACGTCGGCCGCACCGAGGTACGGCGCAAGTCGGTTCTTCAGGCGATGGCGATGCTGACCGCGCTTGCCGAACAGGAACAGCCGCCGGCGCCCCGCAACGAGAAATAGCTAGGCGCGATAAATCTGGTCGGCACGGCGCTCGAACGCCACGGCGAAGCGGCGGAATGCGGCATCGAACATCGAGCCCATCAGGATTCCGAGCATGCGGCTCCTGAATTCGTAATCGATGAAGAAATCGACCTCGCAGGCGTTTTCGCCGGTTGGGACAAACGTCCACCGGTTCTCGAGATGGCTGAACGGGCCTTCGAGATATTCGACAAGGATCTGCAGTTTGGGCCGGTCGAGCGTGACGCGGCTGCGGAATGACTCGCGCACCAGCTTGTAGGCAACGGTCATGTCAGCGACCAGCACCTCGACGCCCTCCTCTTTGTCATCGCGCTTGCGCACTTTGAGCTGGCGGCACAGCGGCACGAATTCCGGATAGCGCTCGACGTCGGCAACGAGGTCGAACATGTGAGCGGCCGAGTGCCGGACTTGGCGCTTGTTGCGAAACGAAGGCATCGCTCAGGCCGCGTTTCCGAGCACGACAACTCGGGCGCGCTTGATCACCATGGTGCGAAGCATTGAGGCTAGGCGCCGACGTTTGCCGCTCTTGCGGCGCGCAGCTTGGCGAAATCATCGCCGGCATGGTGCGAGGAGCGCGTCAGCGGGCTCGCTGACACCATCAGGAAGCCTTTGCTGTAAGCCACGCTTTGCAGCGCCGCAAATTCATCGGGCGGCACGAAGCGCGCCACCGCGTGGTGCTTCCTGGTGGGCTGCAGGTATTGGCCGATGGTGAGGAAGTCGACCCCCGCGGAGCGCAGATCGTCCATCACCTGGAGCACTTCGTTCCGCTCTTCGCCGAGCCCGACCATGATGCCCGACTTTGTGAACATCTTAGGGTTAAGTTCTTTCACGCGTTGAAGAAGTCGCAGCGAATGGAAATAGCGCGCGCCAGGCCGTACGGTCAGATAGAGCGAGGGCACCGTTTCGAGATTGTGATTGAACACGTCGGGGCGCGCCTCGACCACGCGCTCCAACGCGCCATCCTTGCGCAGGAAATCCGGCGTCAGCACTTCGATCGTAGTGCCGCTGCAGCGCTCGCGGATCGCCCGTATCGTTTGCGCGAAATGGTCCGCGCCGCCGTCGGCCAGATCGTCGCGGTCGACCGAGGTCACGACCACGTGGGCCAGGCTGAGCTTTGCCGTGGCATCCGCAACATGGATGGGCTCGTGCGGATCGAGCGCGCCCGGCATTCCGGTCTTGACGTTGCAGAACGCGCAGGCGCGGGTGCAGGTGTCACCCAGGATCATGAAGGTGGCGTGCTTCTTCTCCCAGCACTCGCCGATGTTGGGGCAGCCGGCCTCCTCGCAGACGGTGTGCAGCTTGTTGGCGCGCACGACGGCCTGCGTGTCGGCATAGCCCTTCGAGACCGGCGCCTTCACCCTGATCCAATCGGGCTTGCGCAGCACAGGCGTGTCGGGCCGATGCGCCTTTTCGGGGTGGCGCGGCCGCCCTGTGGTGTGGTTGAGAACGACCGTCATGGATGTCCTTGGGCCTCCCCCTTACTTACGAAGCCGGGGGACGTCCCGCAACTTGGGCAGATTCCTTAGAAAGGACTGCATATCACACCCTGTGCGCAGGCGCCCCCTGCCCGTTTCGTTTCGGCTAGACTGCCGCCATGACGATTCAAGTCGCCTCCGCCGAGCGCCAGCCTGTCCGGCCGATCGAACTGGCCCGCCTCATGCTGTGCCTGCCGTTCTACGTGATGCTGGTGCTGATGGTGATTGAGGCGCTGTTGAGCGCGGCCACCACATATCTGGTGATCAAAGCCGCCCGTGATTTCACCAAGGACGAACTGCTGGTCTATGACCTGTTGCTGATCCTCGGTGTGCAATCGGCCGCCTATATCGTCGGTGCGATCAGTTGGATCTATGCCGAGCGCGCCGGCTTCCTTGCCTACGGCCGCTACATGCTGCGCTTCGCGCGGGACAATCGCAACCAAACCAAGTCACTCGGCGATAAGGAGACGCGCGAACGCGTCGAGCCGTTTCTCACGGGTGAAACGTTCTACGTCTATTTCCATTTGCTGTACGAGATCGAAGGCGACTTGAGGCTGCTGCTCGGGCTGATCTTCAATGTCATCGTGCTGGGCACACAGATCGACGGCTCGCTCCCGGCGGCGTACGCAGCGGCATTCGTCGTGCTGTTCGCCATGCAATGGACGATGCGCAAGCAGGTGTCCCGCGCCTATCTTGAAAATCAGCGCATGACCAACCGTATGACCGCGCAAGGCTACACCGCGTGGGACAATATCTTCACCGGCAATCGCTACAATCTTCGGCTCTGGCTGGCGGGCTTCAAGGCCAAGCTGCGCGACGGCCTCGACGCGCAGATCAAGGCGATCATGACCAAGGAGGGCTTGAGCGCGGCCAGCGCCATCATCGGACTGGCGATCGTGTTCGGCACGATGGCGTGGGTCGCAAGCAACAACCCGGACGATTCCGAAGTTTTGATTGCGCTGGTCGCGACGCTGCCGCGGCAGATCGAGATGACAAACAGCATGCACCAGTTCACCTCGGGCTGGAACGAGCTGCTGGCGGTGTGGACACGCTTGCGTGGCGTGTCGGCGAACCTGCATCTCGAAGCCGATCCGCAGTTCGACGCCCGCATCAAGCCCGACATGCTGATCCTGCGCGAGCGCGAAAAATCCAACACGGTCGTTTCCGTGGACGAAGCGATCGGCTTGATTCTTTCGAATCCGACCGGGCGTATCAACGTGCGCGGCGCCAACGGTTCGGGCAAGTCGACACTGCTGACCAGCTTGAAATCGCGGGTCAAGAACCGCGCCTATTATTGGCCGACGGCCGATCGCCTGGCCTTCCAGTTCACTCGGGGTTCGGAGCCGGAAGATCTCGACTATGGCGACGACGAGGAACCGAAAAAGCCTGCCAAGCCGCCGGGGTTCTCGTCAGGCGAGCGGCAACTGCGGGCGTTGCGCGAGATCGTGGCGCACACCGCGGCGGAGATGTATCTGCTCGACGAGTGGGACGCCAATCTCGATCCCAACAACCGCGCCGCCGCCGACGCGCTGGTCGAGGAACTCGCCAAGCGCGCCCGCGTGGTCGAAATCTCGCACCGCGATCGCGTTTAATTACATATTTAGCACGCGCCCGTAGGCGTCGAGCACCGCCTCTTTCATCGTCTCCGACAGGGTCGGATGCGGGAAGATGGTGTGCATCAGCTCTTCCTCAGTGGTCTCAAGGTTCATCGCGACCACGTAACCCTGGATCAGCTCGGTGACTTCGGCGCCGACCATGTGCGCGCCGAGCAGCTGGCCGGTCTTCTTGTCGAAGATCACCTTCACCATGCCCTGGTCCTCGCCGAGCGCCACCGCCTTGCCGTTGCCGACGAACGGGAAGCGGCCAACGCGGATGTCGAGCTTCTTGTCCTTGGTGGCCTGCTCGGTGAGACCGACCGACGCAATCTGCGGCGCGCAATAGGTGCAGCCGGGGATCAGGCTTTTGTTCATCGGGTGCGGGTGCAGCCCCTTGATCGCCTCGACGCAGATGATGCCCTCGTGCTCGGCCTTGTGCGCGAGCATCGGCGGGCCGGCGACGTCGCCGATCGCGTAGATGCCGGGCACGTTGGTCTTGCAGAAGCCGTCGATCACGATGGTGCCGTGCTCGGTCTTTACGCCGAGCTTTTCGAGGCCGAGGTTCTCGATGTTGCCCACCACGCCGACGGCGGAGATGACGCGGTCGACCGTAATGGTCTGCGTGCCGCCTTTGCCGTCGTCGATGGTGGCGGTGACGCTGTCCGCTTTCTTGTCGAGCTTGGTCACCTTGGCGCCGGTAAGAATTTTGATGCCCTGTTTCTCGAACGCCTTGCGGGCGAACGCGGCGATTTCGGCGTCCTCGACGGGCAGGATTTGCGGCAGCACCTCAACCACCGTCACCTCCGCGCCCATGGTGCGGTAGAAGCTCGCAAATTCGATGCCGATCGCGCCGGAGCCGACCACGAGCAGCGACTTCGGCATCGCGTCCGGCGCCATCGCTTCGAAATAGGTCCAGACCAGCTTTTTGTCGGGTTCGAGACCGGGCAGCACGCGCGGCCGTGCGCCGGTCGCGACGATGATGTGCTTGGCTTGATAGCCGCCGGGGCCGAGCGTATCCTTCGGCGCCGGTGCGCTGCTCGCCTTGACGGTGATTTTGCCGGGCGCGTCGATCGCGGCCTCGCCCCAGATCACCGAAACCTTGTTCTTCTTCATCAGGAAGGTGACGCCTGCGTTCATGCGCCCGGCGACGCCGCGCGAGCGCTTCACCACCGCGGCCGGATCGAACGACACGTTGCCGGCCGACAGCCCGTAGTCCTTGGCGTGCTGCATGGCGTGATAGATTTCCGCCGAGCGCAGCAGCGCCTTGGTCGGGATGCAGCCCCAGTTCGAGCAGATGCCGCCGAGATAGTGCCGCTCGACGATGGCGGTCTTGAAGCCGAGCTGCGCCGCGCGGATCGCGGTGACATAGCCGCCCGGCCCCGAGCCGATGATGATGATGTCGAAATTGGTGTCAGCCATGTCGTTCTTTCAATTTTGCCGGCCAAGTGTAGCGCGAACGGCGCAAAATTGTTGGGGGCATGATCTTTTCGGAAAACCGGTTCCCACTTTTCCGGATCATGCCCTACCCCGCTTGCGCCAGCCGCCGGCGCAGCATTCGGCCCCGGATATAGGTCTCCAGGAACACCATGGCGAGCAGCACGGCCGCGCCGCTGAGCGCAATGGTGCGCACCATGTCGCGCAGCCAATTGGTGGGCGTGTAGGTGATGGCCTGTCCGACGATGTCGAGGCCATAGGGATTGAGGATCGCGAGGCCGCCGATCATGGTCGCGGCCCAGGGCCAGAGGCTGAGATCGTCCTCGCCGCGCAGCCGCAGCCAGCGCCTGCGCACCAGGCCCCATTGCACCAGAACGGCGGTCAGCGCGGGAACGATGAATTCCAGTGCGACTGCGGTGTTCTCGATGGCCAGTGAAAACGGATTGGTCGAGCGATCGGCTGCGGCCTTGACGAACGCCGGAAACGCCAGCGGGATGAAGGTGAGCAAAGCGAGACATGCTGCCACCGCGTTGAAGATGCGTGACTGGCGCGCCAGCGCGTTGGTTGCGATGAACGCCAGCAGGCAGATTGTCACGAACACCGGCAGCGCCATCAGGACGAGAGCGAATTCTTCCGTGGCGGCGAAGTAGTCCGCGAGCTGTAGCGCGGCGAGCAATGCGACGAACAGCGACAGCAGGTACGTGCCGAGGAAGGCAAGAAACGCACTCATGAGGCGGCCCTCCTCGGCCGCTGCCGATCATTCCACGACGAGCTTCAGCTCCTCGACGACCGGCCTCACCTGGGCGATCTGCGCTTTCAGCATCTTGTCCATCTCCGCCGGCGTGTTGCCGGAGGGCTCGGCGCCGACGTCGGTCATGCGCTTGGCGATGTCGGGGCGCTTCACCGCTTCTGCCACCTGCTGCTGGATCCGGTTGACGATCGCGTCCGGCGTACCCTTCGGCGCGAGGAAGCCGTTCCAGCCCTGCAGCTCGAGATTGGGGAAGCCCATTTCGCGTGCGGTCGGCACGTCCGGCAGTGCCGCCGACTTGGTCGCGACCGCCATCGCCTTGAGCGAGCCGGAGCGCACATGCTGCAGCGAGCTCGACAACTGGTCGCCGCCGAAGTGGATGCGCCCCGCGAGCATGTCGGTGACCAGCGGCGCCGCGCCGCGGAACGGGATGTGATCCATCTTGATGCCGGCGTCGCGCTTGAGCACCTCGCCGCACAGATTCATGATGCTGCCCGGCCCGGTCGAGCCGTACAGCAGCGGCTTGTCGGCTTTCTTGGCGTAGTCGACGAACTCCTTGAGATTGTTCGCCGGCACATCTTTGGCCGCGAGGTAAAGGATCGGCACCCAGGCGCCGACCGACACGGTGACGAAATCGTCGAACGTGTGGCGCGCACGCTTCACGTACATCAGCGACGACGTGGTGGTGCTGAACGTGATGTTCCCAAACAGCAGCGTGTGTCCGTCGGGCGTCGCCTTGGCGACCTGATCGGCGCCGATCGAGCCGCCACCGCCGCCGACGTTCTCGACCACGAACGGCTGGCCCATCGTCTCGCTGAGGCGCTGCGCGATCAGCCGCGCCAGCATGTCGGTGGTGGCGCCGGCCGGAAACGGCACGACGATGCGAACGTTGCGGCTCGGGAATTGCGATTGCGCCAGCACTGCGGGAGCAAACAGCGCCGCGCCGCCGATTGCCGCCGCGCCTTTGAGGATTTCACGCCGGTTCTTGACTGCGTGTGTTTTGGCCATTTGCCGCTCCCTGAAGTTTTCTTGCATCGCCTCGATCGACTTTAGCGGCTAATCGCGATCCATGCGACCCAGCCAACGCTCCGCCTGCCGGTTGTTTAGAGACGTTCGGCGCCCGTCTTTCCCTTTTTCCGTTTCCCCGAATGAGGGGATGGAGCGCCGGGAGGCGCCAGGGCGGATCGCCGCCCTTAAGCGGCAGGCTGACGAGGCCTGCCGGGCGGACCTCACGGCCCGCCAACGCACTCACGGCGATATCCCCGTTA
>CAWFCM010000039.1:0-22071 GCA_963814215.1 uncultured Alphaproteobacteria bacterium
TAGGCGCTCGGCTGCTTCTCAGCGTACTGCCTGTTATTCGGGAAATGCATTAAATAGCGGCTTGTGCCGCGCGGCGTTTCTCACCCTCCATACCCCCCGAACTGCCGCGCGGTCTTTTTCACGCGGTCGCGCGTTCGGCTTCGAAATGCAAAGAGGGCGTTGAGGAACAATGGTCTCTGATTGGTTTGAAAAAGACAACTTCAAGTACACTGTGCAGCAAGTGTTGATCGATGCGCTAAAGGAAATGAAGGTGGACTTCCACGGGCTGGACCCGGTTGTGCAAACCACGTTGCTGGATGAGGCAGCGCAAGTCGGTGTCCAACGTTCATTGCAGCCGCTCATGAGGATCAAGGCTGTTATGGAAGGGGTAAACGCCGACGAGAACTTTCAAAAGCAGATCGTCACTGAAATCTATCGTGAGCGCGGCAAGACGCCTCTTCAATCGCCGCGAGAGGATCGGGGTGATAACGTCTGACGCCGCAACGCCGCATCCGCTCCAGCATTTCAAGAGCCGTGCGATGCACTTACCTGATCGAGGACCTCCTGTCGGGGCAACCGCGCTTTAACCTGATGCAGGCTACGCTTTCGATCATGACGCTTGATCCCATGTTCGAACCGAACCCCAACTTGAAGGGTTCCTATCATCGAAAGTTGCAGGACATCCGCGACGCACTGGACAAGTTCGGGGTAGCGAAACTTCCGCCCAACGCGCCGGCACAGTTCGGTTGCCTATTATTTCGGGGTGGAGAAACTGGCCAAGACCATTGTCGGCATCAACAAACGTCAACCACCGGAGGCCGCTTTTGATCTGCACGTTGGCGTCGAGGCTACAGGCAACGAAGGATGCCGCACACAGCATGAAGCTGAGGATTTTTGACGTTGAACTCGATGCTTTGTTCTCGAACGAGAAGCCGACAAGCGCGATCAGGATACGCAACGGGCGTCCCACTACTTCGGACTGACGCGTGTTTTGCAACTCCGTCGACAAGCAGGCGCCGCGACTGGTGCCGATCATGGTCGCGTTCATCGAAGACATTGATCTTGTCCTGAACCATCTGCGTAGGCTGTGGGCGGATCAAAACAAGCCGTAGCATCCACCGCTTCCACCGTACGCTGTTCACATGATCTTAGCAACTGATCCAACCCGCCGCAACGCCATTTGAAATCCAGCGGCTTCTAACGTAGTTTGTGACTTGGAGGCGGCGATGCATAAGCTTTCGCTGACTATCTTGAGTGCGGCATTAATCGCAATCTGTTCCGCAGCTACCGCGCAACCGGCAACCTGTTCCCGATTGAAGGCCGAATGCGAGAAGAGTGCGGCTGGTCAGGGAGAGAGAAAGCCGGGTTCCTATGTTCAAGCAGCCTTCAAGCTACTGCCTTAAGACAGGGGTGTGGCATATACCGGGGACAATAACTGGATGCACCATGATGGACGTTAGTCGGAAATAGCTTGGCGGCGCGTCTTCTCGACAGTGGTGACGCCGTTCGCGAGGCGGATCATCCTGCGAGCGCGGGGAATGACGAAAATGTCCAATCCGGGTTGGGGCGCGGTTCTTGTTGGCGAAGCCGCCAACCTCGGTGACTGGACGTTCATTGAAGGCGTTCGAACCGTGGTGGAGGTACATACCGGTCATACCATCCTGAGATCTGCTTCACTGGATGAACTGACATCGGCTAGCGAGGTTCGTGACCGGGCGACCGCCCTCATCGAACGGCTCAACGGTGCCCTCGCATTGTCTCAACGAACAAAGCCGTTGCGGTTCGGAAGCGTGGTCCAGTTGGATCCCAATGGGGTCCGAAGAGGTTCTGTCGCGGTACACGGGACTTATGAAGTTGGAGGACGTGATGCCGACCTGATCCGTACGTTCACGGACCTCGATGGCAACCTCAACCCAGTCAAGCGCAGGATTGGGCGGCGATTGCTGACGGCGACGAGTTGTTGGACGACGCCCTCATCTACTTTGGTCGGCTCGGAGCATCATTCCCTGCATGGTTCAACGTCGCCTCGGTACGTTCTTTCATCTGGTCCTCAATACAAGCTGCCAGCCGACCTAGCCGCATACTCTCCCGCAAGTGTCTTTTGGCGAGGGCCTGTGCTCGATGCAGAACAGCCTCGCGTGCCGCAGCCCCTTTTACTTTGCATAAGGCCCGTGCCTCGGCTTCAAGAGTTTCCACCTGTTTTGCCGATAAACCGATCCGCCACCACTTCCGCACGTCGCCCCCCGAATTGTCCGCAACATCTGGCTAAAATCTGGGCGGCGCGATGGCCGCAAATCGCAACAAATTGGCACGAGCGAGCATATTGGCGTGGCGGCCACAGCTTTTTCAGCTATCGTTAGCGGATTGATCCACGACCTGACCGCCCGGTGCCGGCCTGAGCGGCAACATGCGCGGTCCTGGCCCGGCGTGGCGGGCGAAGCACCCAAGGTCTGAGCGCCGACCGGGGCTAAGGAGCAGCGCGGGGCGGTCGCGGCGCCTACTGCATGATGACCCACAGACGAACGCGACGGCCGCGATGGGCCCATGCAGGCCGGACGAAGCCGCGGCGCCCTCGGGCGTCCTCCACCCGAATTCGACGCATCGGCGATGCAATCGAGCCCGCAGGATCGTCGCTGACGCGTGATTTCGACGCTGCCGTGCAAAGTTTCGATGCGGCCGACTAGCGTCGTTAAGCGGAATGAGATTGTCGACGCGCATGTTGACGGCAACCGAGCGGTAACTGCTCGGACGGGGTGAAGTTCGAGGCGTCAGCAGATCGAATGAGCCCAGGGTCGGGCCGCAAAAGCCTGCCCGACCCTTTTCGCTTCGGCGCACGGAGATAGCCGGGGCCGGTTTCTTACCGGAACCTTGGATGCGTTCGGAGATATGCATGGCATGAGATGGTTGTCGACGTTCATATTGGCTTTGGACATTGTCGACGACCGCCGGCGCGCAAATCGGCGCGGCTCTTCGAGAGCGTTGGGACTTGGAACGGCGCGGCTTCAGGCATCGGCCGTTGGCATCCTGCTGAGCCGCCTAAAGGCAGCGGTCTAAAGTCTCTTCGCGACGGTGCCGTCCGGCAAGGCTACCACTGCACTACAGGCAGAGGCCCATAAAATTCACTCGACAAGGTCGCGGGGTCCGGCCGCGGCTCTTTACCTCTGATGCGGGTCGCTTGGACTGATCATAGTCCCCCGCGATGACCAACGCCCAATAAGTGCGGCCAGTCGTCGAATTTCTTGCGCTCGCGACACCAACCCGCGACGCGCCTTGCATCAAAAGATTTTTGCGATGCCCACTCGAGTAGCCATAAGCGATATTTTCGGCAGCGCGTCCGGAACCTGACGACGCAACGCGTGAGCCGAATGAGCCGGCCACTTCATGGTCGAGCACGCCTCTTACCGCCATTGCCGTGGCCTGTTCTTGAGCAATTCGGTTGAGCGTTGAATCCATCGCCACTCGGCCGAGCCCCTGCGACACACGAAATTTCGAAATCAGCTCTGCAGGCGACGCTGATAGAGCGGCGGATGAACTGCAGATCGCAAACAGAAGCCAGCACGAAATCCAAAAGGCACTGCAAAATCGACGATTGAGCATTCGACCACACGATAAGAATACGTCCTTGCGGGACACAGTCGGGCCGCTTCTTTACGGAACCGAAACCGCCCGGTGGTGAGCCGGGCGGTGATTGTGAGACGCGAACGGCGAAGCTTCAGTCGTGGCGAGCGGCGTGGAGCCTCAATAGTACGTGCTGTAGTACCCGCCATAGCAGACGTTCACCCACTGCCAGCCGTCATAACGCCAACAAGAGTTGTAGTAGGCGCTCGTGGCGAGCAATCCGACGCCGAGCCCGGCCGCTACTGGCCAGCCCCAACCGCGTCGATATCCGTAACGATAGTATGGATAATAGGGGCGTCCTGCCCATGCCACTCGCCGACCGTACCCATAGCCCGCGCCGCGATAGCCGTAGCCGCCGATAGCGGCAGCCCGTACGGGCATGCCGCGGAAACCCCCGCCGATGGCAGCGCCACGGTAGGCACCTCCCACCATGCCGCCACGGAAGCCGCCACCAACCATGCCGCCACGGAAGCCGCCGCCAACCATGCCGCCACGGAAGCCGCCACCAACCATGCCACCACGGAAGCCTCCGCCACCGCGGAAACCGCCACCGCCCCGCTGAGCGGACGCTTCCTCAATCACTGCGAATGACAACAGCGCCACTGAGGCGCCTAACAGTAGGAACTTCCTCATGGTGTCCTCCTTAGGTACCTTAGTTATCGATAGTTATCGATGCGCCGCCCTCAGCCGATTTTCTCAGTTTCCGGAATATTGCGCCACCCAATATGACATAGCGGGGAAGCGTCCTGGTGGAACTTGGAATGCGCTTCGGCATTCGCGGGCCGGAGCCCGCAAGGCGGCTGTGGGGGAACTTATCGCCGCTGTTGCGTTGCTGATTATGGCGGCTTCAGTCTACCCCAACAGACTGAAGTTCCCGGCCTCGTCAAGGCAACTCTGACGGGACCACGTGTTTTCTCATCGCGAGCGATATCGCGCGTCTGGTCAGGCAGCCTCGGACTCCGACTTTTTTGACTACAAACTTTTGACCTTGCTCAGTTCTGCCGGTAGCACGCGCAAGCATCCGGTCTTCCGGCTTTCCGGTTGGTAGCCGGTATTTTAACTCGCCGGGCAGCAATGCAGTTGCTTCTTTTAGTGCTGATTGGATGCGCAGCGTCTGCGAATTGGCGTCTGTTACGGTCAGCACTATTTCACACTCCTCTTTTGATGGACCATTCTGAACGAAGGGCTGCTGGCCAATTTGATGTACATCAAACTTTCACATCGGGCGGTTACTACGTCGTAGCGACGTAACTACTTGCGCGTCGCATTCGGTCACGCGTCGCCGCATCTTCATATGCCGCCCAAATCCACTGTCCATGGCGAGGCTCGATGAGAGAAAAACGGCACATCTAATTTGAAACTATCCGCTGCGGTTCGGACACGGACCACCCATCGACCATCGTCTTCATCAAGGTATCGGGCCGCCTCGTCAATCATTCGGCGCGCGTGGAAGAAAGCATCTTCGGCGCACCTGCACTCTCGGCCGTGATGATCCGACACGACGGAGTGTTCCGATACGATATGAAAATAGATGACGTGCCGCGGTGCTGGCGTGTCGGTCGTGGTCGTGGCCTCGATGCGCGATGCGACGACAGCCTGTCGTGATGCGCCTCAACCCAATGTCGGTGAACCAAGCAACGCCAAGGTCATCAGGACCACCACGCCAAGCCCGGTAAACGCGACCCAAAGCACCAGCACCCAATCGCTCAAGAACATGAAACACCCCGCCCCATCGTGTCATCCAACACCGGCAGCGATGACAGAACGATGACGTGCCGCGCGTCCGGCGGAACGGTTGCCCAATACCGCCACGGAGATTGCCAAAACTAACAATCGAACAATTTGTGATGGTCAACACATCGCGCGGGACAAAGTGTGATGGTCAGCACATCGCGCGGGACAAAGCTGGCTCACGCTTCAACCGTTAAACGTGAACCTTGCCGCCACCGCCCGCGACACATCGTCAAGGCTCAAGCACCATATGTAGGAGGGCGCGATGTATTACACCCACCACTCTGGCACTGCTTTCGCCGCTATCGTTGCTGGAACTATTGCCTCAACCCACGCTCAAGCGGGCGTTCGGGTCGGCGGCGTGACAAGTGTCGTCCATGACGTTGCGAGCTCAGTATCCGGACAGTCATGGGCGAAGAAAGTCGAAGGCGACGACGTTTCTGAAGATGAATTCATCCGTACCGAGACCCAGAGCAGCGCGATAATTTCATTCGTTGACGAGACGGGCATAAGAATGGGTCCGGCGGCGAGAATGAAAATCGATCGTGTCGTCTTCAAATCGGGTCGGGCTGTATCGGAACTCGTTGTGACCGCCGAGGCGGGCGCCGTGCGCTGGAACAGCGGTGTCTCGCAATCAAATGCATATCTGATCAAGACGCCAACGGTCATTATCAAAGTCCGTGGCACAACATTTGATCTTTTAGCTGAGCCGCAGAAAACAACGGTGGTTTTGCGGAGCGGCACAATCGTAGTCTGTACAATCGACACGCAAAGGTGTCGAACGCTGTCCCGGCCCGGCAATTGGGTCATAGGAACACCGAATGTTCTCGACAGTCCACGGCGAGCGGGACCCGGGTCATCGGACTTTGCGGACCGATGCTTAAGCGCTCGCGCGATGGCGCCCTGCGCCATTCTTGCCAGCGTGCAACCGACGAGGTCAGGCAGCGTGACACCACGTACAACGCCTAGCGGGCCGGCTTATGTGCCTGAGAGGCCGCCTGTTTATGTTGGGAGGCCGCCTGTTATGTTGGGAGGCCGCTGGTTGTGGGAGGCCGCCTGGTTATGTTGGGAGGCCGCCTGGTTATGTTGGGAGGCCGCCTGGTTATGTTGGGAGGCCGCCTGGTTATGTTGGGAGGCCGCCTGGTTATGTTGGGAGGCCGCCTGGTTATGTTGGGAGGCCGCCTGGTTATGTTGGGAGGCCGCCTGGTTATGTTGGGAGGCCGTCTGGTTATGTTGGGAGGCCGCCTGTTGTGAGGATGCCTATGCCTCGGACAGGGGGCCGGCTCGGCTGATAGGCCCAAATAAAGTGATTGAATTGTCTTGATGCGTCGCCGATTGCCGCTGCTGCCGCCCTTCAGGTCAGAACGGAAAGAAAATTGGCGCCGAACGTGCAAACCAGCCACTCGACCAAGCTATTGACTGGAGCTTCCGCGTTCGGCGTCTCTCGTGATCAGCCACAATTTTTCCTACCGCTCTAGCGATCCGCGCGTATCCGTGTCGAGTGGGTACGGCCACTTGTTCTGTTCAATGCACCAAGCGGGCGACTGCGGATCGAGGAAGGCATTCTGCCGCTGGTCTGGCGTGAGACAGCGCGGCACCAACATCTTGGAACGATCGACGAGCGCTTGCACCGTCGGAAAAACGCGCCAAATTCGAGCCGTGGTGTCATCCGATGCCGTTAGTATCCGCGCCCCATCGGGACTGAACACAGCGCTCCACACCGGCTCGGAATGACCTTCCAGAACCGCTATTGTCTTACCCGCTTCGGCATCCCAAACACGCGCGGTTTTGTCGGCGGATGCCGTCACGATCCTGTCGCCTTGTGGGCTAAAGGCGGCACTACGCACAGAGTACGAATGCCCGCTCAGAACCGCGATCGTTGCGCCGGTCGCCGCATCCCAAATGCGCGCAGTATGGTCAAAGCTTGCCGTCACGATTCGGTTGCCATCGGGGCTGAAAGCGGCGTCGTACACCTGCGCCCCATGTCCTTCGAAGCGCCGGATCACCCGACCGGACAGAGCATCCCACAGGAGCGCAATGCTATCGTTCGACGTGACGGTGTTGTTGTCGGACGTGACGTCGCCAGAGCGTTGCGCCATCTGGGTGCTCACCACGCGCAGGCCATCGGGGCTGAACACGGCGCTCCGCACCGGCGCAGTATGTTCCCTTAGAGCCGCAATCTCCTCGCCTGTCTGAACATCCCAAACGCGGGCCGTCCTGTCGTCGGATGCCGTTACAATGCGCCGACCATCGGGACTGAAGGCGGCGCTCCGTACCGTCGCGCTGTGTCCCTGAAGGACACGGCCCGCACGATCACCTGCATTAGCGTCGCGGACGACAACAGTATTGTGATCGGGCATTGCGACCAGTCGGCCATCGGGGCTGAAGGCCGCCGTTCCCGACCCCGCCCCAGTGAAGGTCGTAATCTGCCGGCCGGCCTCGGCATCCCACAACCGGACTGAGTTGCCATCGGATGATGTGAGAGCGCGCCGGCCATCCGGGCTGAATACCGCGCTCTGTACAGGCCCCATATGCGCCGCCAGAACGGCCAACTGCGTGTTTCCTTCTGTCCTGGCGCTCCATAGGCGCGCGGTTTTGTCGTCGGACGCCGTCAGGACGGATCGACCATCGGGGCTGAACACGGCACTTGTCACCCGGCTTCGGTGGCCGCCGAGAACCGTCGCGAGCTTGCCGGTGTCGGCATTCCAAATGCGGGTCGTATCACCGTCGGAGGTCACGATGCTGAGGCCATCGTGGCTGAATGCCGCGGTCCGCCCAATGAGAGTAGCAATCCGCTCGCCCGTCTGAGCGTCCCAGATGGCCGCGGTGTTGTTATCGGACACCGTCACGATGCGCCGACCATCGGGACTGAAAGCCGCGCTCGAAACGACGTCGCCATGTTCGAAGACGAAGGACGGCTTACCCGTTTCCACACTCCACACGCGAGCCGAATGGTCCAAGGATGTCGTAACCGCGCGCTCACCATCAGGGCTGAATGCGACGCCTCGCACTGATTGCGTGTGCCCTTCGAGGATATGGATTCGCTTGCCGGTCCTGGCGTCCCACAGACGCGCGGTTTTGTCGTCGGACGCCGTAAGGACGTACTGACCGTTCGGGCTGAATGCGGCATTGCGAACCCGTGCCGTATGCCCCGTCAGATCAATCGGCTTGCGGGTTTGAACGTCCCAGACGCGGGCGGTGTTGTCATCGGACGCCGTCACAACACGCCGACCATCAGAACTAAAAGCAGCACTTCGCACGACCCCGTCATGTTCAAGAGCAGCGGACTGCTGACCCGTTTCCACGTTCCACAAGCGCGCGGTTTTGTCCGTCGAGGCCGTAATCACTTGCCGGCCATCGGGGCTGAAGGACGCAACACGCACCCCTTCTGTGTGCCCCCGAAGTGTGGCCAGCTGATCGCCATTCTCGGCATTCCACACCCGGGCCGTCTTGTCCTCGGAAGCGGTCACAATGCGCCTGCCATCCGGTGCGAAGCTCGCGCCCCACAGCAGGCCTTTGTGGCCGTTCAGGACAATCCGTTCTTTAAGGTCCTGGTAAGCGGCGAACAGAGCTGCCTGTGCCCCGTGTACCAGGGGTCTTTCCACGCCGCTGCGCGTGTCCGGCAGTGCCTGAAGGGCGAGCAGCATCGCTGTGCCGGCATCGCCCGCCTGGTTTCCTTGGTCCGCGCGGTCGACCAGGAAGCGAGATTGTGCGACCAACAGTTCGTTGCGTTTTTGCTCCGCCTCGCGCTGCAAAGTTACGGTATAATACCACCCGGCGCCCGCGGCCACCGCCACGGCCGCAAAGATAAACGCCGCGGCCGCAGTCAGCCTCTGCATCCGGCGCGCGCGTTGACCGGAGCGCCGCACGAACGCGCGTGTCGCTGTCGGCAGCTCTCCCGAAAAATCGCGGGCAATGCTTTCTGCCTCGGCGAGCGGTCGTCCTCGCCCGATCAACAGGTCACGCGTACGGCCGGCTGCTTCCCACCGGCGCCGCTGCTCCTCGACCTCGGCGCGGATGCGATAGAAATCGGCGTTGTCCCCGACGATCCTGGTCGCCCGTTGCCAGCTGTCGATAACGCGGGCGTGGGCGAGCCGCACGGTGGCATGTCCGCCTTCACCGGCGGAGAGCAGGATGCGGGCATCGATCAATGCCTGCACCAGCCGAGCCGAGGCTTCGTCGTAGGCCGCATCGGCAAGCGGCACTGGACGGATGTCGAAGGCCGCACGTCCGGTCGCCTTCGTGCTATCGCCGGCAGGCGCCACCAGCTCCCGCAGTAACCGCGGTAGGCGTGCCTTTTCGGTTGCGCCGAGCCTGGCGAACGCCGCTTCCGCCTCCTTTTCGACCGCGCCTTCGAGACCTCCAAGCGCGCGATAGGCAGCAAAGGTGAGCTGGCCGCCATGATCGCGGCGTTCGCGCGCCTCGAACAACTGGTTGAGCGTGAATTGCAGCAGCGGCAACAGGTCGGCACGCTCGGCGTCCCCGAGCAGGCGTTCGTCGAGCCGCTCCCCCGTTTTCGTGTCGGTCTCATAGACAAGACCAGCCGCCGCCGCCGGCGCTCGCACAATTTCGGCCAATGCGGCGGCATCGGGCGGGGCGAGGTCGTAAGACGAGCCGTCGTCCTTGAGCTGCTTGAGATCTCTCTGCGACAGAAAGTGCTCGAACAGGTCGGCACGCAGCGTGGCGATCACCCACACCCGGCCGCTGCGCGCCAGAAGCCCGAGCAGCTGGGCAAAGCGCGCACGCATATCGTTGCCGATGTCGGCACCGAACAATTCGTCGAGCTGATCGACCACCAGGAGCAAAGCCACTTTGACGGTGCGTTCGTAGCCTTCTTTCTCTCGCACCGTCTGCTCGATGCCGGTGAACGTAGAGAGGATCGGCTTGAGGGCCGACTCATCGGCGTGCGCCAGCAGTGCGGTAAGATCGTCGGCCCGCGGAAAGTCGCTTGCGCTCAACTCCGGCAGGGCCGGCGGCCGGCCTTGCTCGGCCTCGGGCAGATCGGCGTCAGCCACCAAGAGAGAGCGCGCCAGCGCCGCAAACGGGTCGCCCAAAACTTCCGCCGGTCGCATGACCGCGACGCGCCAAACGTCAACGCTCGGCACCACGCCCGCCGCGGTGAGCCGTGGCACGAGGCCGGCGCGCACTAGCGAGGACTTGCCGGACCCGCTCGCGCCATCCACCAGCAGGAATGGACAACTCTTCTCGGCCGCGTCCTTGAGCCGGTCGACGGCTTTGGTGATATCCCGGCTGCGGCCGAAAAATACCGGTGCGTGCTTGGCGCCGAAGGCGGCAAGTCCGCGGAATGGCGAACCCTTGATCTCTGCCGGCCAAGTGAGGGAGCGGCCATGCAGCACCTTTTCTTCCAGCCATTTGCGCAGCAGGACTTCGGCTTGTGCCTCGAAATCGTCAGTCGAAGCAAAGCTTTGGAAGGCTGCCTTGAACTCGCCCTCCGGCGTCTTGAACCAGGCGTCGAAGAACGCTTTTAGATGCTGCCACTGCGTTTCGATTTCATTGCGCTTGGGATCATCAAGCTGCACGCTCGGCGGCTGCGGGAAGCGGAAGACGTAGACATCGGGAAATCCATGCGTTTTGCTGGCGTCGATGGCGGTGAGCACCTCGTAGGCGGTCCCGCTCGGATAGGGTTCGCCATCGGTCATGCGACGGAAATCGGCCGGCAGCACGCTGCCGAGCCGGCTGCGGAAAATTGCTATGACGATGTCGCACTGCGCGGCTTCTGGTATCTGCGCCTGGAAGGTCTGGTGCGCCTTGTAGAACTCAGTCTCCCAGCGGATCGGCACGATATGCACGATGCCCTGGAACTCGCCGTTGAGGCGCTCGGTCACTCGCTCCAGCCGGCTGCGCTCAAATTGCGCATCCCCAGGCGAGGACACGAACACGCGCACCTCTCGCACGCCGTCTGCCATACTCTCCCTCCCTCGAAGGCAGCAGTTGCATCGGCAGGAATTAGACTAGCAGATGAGACGCAAACGGCGCTATCGCCCGTCAGTTTGCAGGGTGCATCAAGTAGACTTGATATCCGCTTCTCTAATCGGCCGTCTGGGGTCAAGCGCTTTCAGAGTCCGTCCGGAAAGATGCGTTTGATTTGACTCATTTTTCCGGACCAAAGAATCCAATAGGGCACCGCAAAGGCGTTGTTGAGGAACCGCGGGCCAACGTCCACTCCAATGTTTTCGGGCAGAACTTTCCGGACAGACACTCAGACTATCCGCCACTGCAGTGTCGATGTCGCTCACGGGCTCGCGCTTCTCTTCGGAATCGGCACCAAGGCCCTTCCAGCATGGGATCCGAGGACGAGGCGGAACAATCTAAGTGGCGGCCTTGCCGTCAGTTGAGCGGCAGGTCCAAGCGGACATGCGAACTCACCTCATCCATCGTCCCGCGAGGGACATCTTTCCACCGCAGGGTGGAGCTCGAGTTTCCCTCCTCTCGGATCTGGTCCTGCGCAGTTTTCATGCTGGGGCCGCGGCTTGTTCTCGGGTCCAGCGGAACTCGGTGCCATCCACCCAGATGCGGTGCAGGATCACGGCCAGCCGACGTGCCAGCGCCACGATCGCCTTCTTCATGCCGCGGCGCCTGGCGATATACTTGGCGCACGTCAGTCCAAATACCGCCCCGACAGACTTGGATTTGCGGAAGCGAGCCGGAATATCGACCGTGGCTCGATAGGTCAGCGACACCACGGGGCCAACACCAGGGGATGTCCGCGCTCGGGTGACCAAAGCGGACATCGCTCTCTGCGCGTTGTAACGGGCGGAGGACAGCGCCCCGGTGCGGCTACGGCATCCTGATCTCGACGCCGCCGACGCCAAGCGTGGCCTTCAAGCCGGCCTGCCGTCCGCGTAGTCGCAGCACGACGCCATTGGAGTTTTGTAGCGTGACTGCCGACACACCGCCCACGACGGTCAAGCCGGCGCCGGCCACCGTATAGGTGCCAACGATGTCCCTCGCGGTGCGCAAATTTGATGCGGTGCCTACGAACTCCGCCGACGCCACGCCGATCGTACCGGCGCTCAGGCCGCCGACGCTCAGCGGATAAGTCTTGCGCTTGAAATTGAGCGTGCCGGTGCCGCCGGAGCCTCCGATAATGAACCCCGCACTGGAGACCCTGAAACTAACTGAACCGGTCGACTGCGCATCCGCTGCCATCGGCAGCGCTAACAGCATCATCGTCGCGGTTGCGGCGATCGTCAGTCTTTTCGCGCTCTGAAATCCAAGCATGGTGTCCTCTCGGTTGTGATGGGCACTGCAAAAAACGTAACGGATACTGGCTCTATGGATTAATCCAAAGCGTCGCTACCAAAATAAAAATGAAAGCAATAGCGAACGCAACAAAGGAAAAAGTTACATCGTTCGTGCGGCTTTGCATGATTGCGCCCCCGGTTCGTTTGCGATTTTTGGAGCGTCGAGCGTCAAGCCGACTTATTTCGGACAATTGTGAGATTGCTCCCAATAACAAATTGTCCTTCAGCGGTAGGTAGGTACGGGCCAGAATTGCGAACGGACGTAAAAATGATCCGCGAAAGGTATCATGCTCCTGCGTTGCCGCCCGCGCGAAAGTTTTCATTGTTGAAATCCTTGAGCGTTGCCGCAGGCTTAGACTGGGAGCTTAGGGCCTCCAGACCGTTGAACCTCGTCGCATTTCACCAATCGCCAGCACCGCCGCACGCGGTCGGCTAATGCCCCTATTGGCACAGGCTGTGTAAAAACTCGTACATCGGGGATGGGGAAATGTAGAAAATACAATTCTCCGACATGGCATCCAACCGTGTGTCCGCAGCATTCTCAGTTCTCACGACGCGCAAATTTCTCCAAGATTTTCTACTCGCGCGGCGGGCGTTGGAGTTTTCGCACAGCCTGGACCCATAAGCGACATCGGCCAGGGCAATGGCCACGGTTTTTTATCGGGCGTTCAGGCCCGAAATCTTGTGCGGTTCATCAGGCGACAGCATCCTGATCCTAGTAGGATAACGACCGTGCGTCGCGATGGTGCGATAAACGACAGGGAGCTTCGCAAGTTGCTATGTCGCCAAAATGCAACGCGTCGTCAGTTTAGCTTCCAAGGCAAGGACCGACCGAGCGAGGTTTGCGGAACCGGTATAGTATGCATCGAAACTGTTTTGCGGAAGGAATAGTCAGATGAAAACCAAGTCGATGCTTTTGGCACCTTTCGCCGTGGCGATCCTCAGTTACGGCGCCTTCGCTGCGGACTTGCCCCGTCAGCGCGACGTTGGCTACACCGCGCCGCCTGCACCAGTTGCAACTTGGACCGGCTACTATATCGGCGGAAACATTGGGTACGGTTGGGGTCGAACAGAAAATGACGCGACGGTAGTGGGGCTGCCCCCTGTATTGTTTGGTCTCTCTACAGCATCCCTGGCAAGGGGCGATCGAGACCGGCAGGACATCAACGGTGTGATCGGCGGCTTTCAATCTGGATATAATTGGCAAGCTGGATCGTGGGTGATGGGGCTAGAGTCCGATCTGCAGGCCTCTGGACAGAAAAGCGACGCGCTGTATTGCAATTTGGGTGGGAGCACGTGCGCGGTGGCCTCTCTCGCTGCCTCTCACAAACTATCGTGGTTCGGAACCGCCAGGAGCCGCATTGGCTTTCTTTTCACGCCCGGCACGCTGATTTACGGCACGGGCGGTGTTGCATACGGTCAGGTCAAGTCCGACTACAATTTTACTCTGGGTGGCGTTCCGTTTGCTTCCGCGAACTTTAAAGACGTCAAGGCCGGTTGGACAGCCGGCGCAGGTGTTGAATTCGCCTTTGCGAGCAATTGGAGCGCCAAGCTCGAATATCTCTATATAGATCTCGGAGATAGTGAGGTCACTGTTAATGTCGCAGGCGTCGGCGCGAGGGTGCAGCGGAGTTTTACCGAACACGTTGGCCGCCTCGGCTTGAATTACCGATTTGATAGGGGCGGACTGTTCTTCTGATTGTCAAAAGTACTGGCATCAGGTTTTGCCAACGCACTGCTCTATCGCGCAGATGAAGTTATTGAATAGGTGCGCCAGCCGCAAGCTGGTGCGATCCAGCCGGTGGAAGTCCGGCCCAAGTAAGGAGTAGCGCCCGCTTGGTAGCGAGTGTTGCGTCACCACTGGCGACAGTGGCGGCGAAGCGTACACAGCGATTGCCTGGGGTGTGGGATTGAGCCGCGAAAGATCAGATATCGCAGGGGCCGAGAGTCTCTATTCGCTCGAAGGCGACATGTGCGGCACCGCTATGCGAGGTGCTGACGCCCTGCCGGGGTCGAAGGCCACATCACGTGCAAAAGGATCGCATCGGAAGCTGGGAGGTCTCGGGTCTGACCGCAACGGCACCACCGTTGTGGCCCGCATCGGGAAGGTGAGGAGCCGTAGCCGATGATGCACGGAGCCGAGAAGTCTGACCCTGCCATAGTAGCTGGGAAGTCGGCGAACAAAGTGGAGCAGCCTGCCGCGGATCGAACCGCGGCAGAGCCAACCGCGGCGAAGCTGGTGGAGCGAAGGGCGGGGACCAAGGGGAATGCGGACTGGCAAAGCACGCGCCGGACTCAGAGCCGGGTAAGCGTGTCACAGGCGCTGGCACGCATACGGCAAGTCAATGCTGTCATGACCCGAGGTGGGAGCCGTATGCGGGAAAGCCGCTCGTACGGTTCTGTGCGGGGGGCGCGCGAGCAATCCGCGTCCCTACCGCTACCAGTGCCATTTGCTGCGGTGCATATGTCGACTCGCCCTCATCATGAACAGCCCGCCTGTGGCTTCCGGGGAAACCCTGCCGTCTGCTATCGTCTACGTTCTAGAGTTCCTTTGGGGATGTCGGACTATGTGGAGCAACTCATGAACCGACGTTTGGCACTTGCCCTATCGACTCTGACGCTGATGTGCCTTGGAGGCACCCTGCCCGTAGAAGCACAAACCCCAGCCGAGCGCGGCGGCTATCTGGTCAACACCATTCTGGCCTGCGGCAATTGCCATACGCCGAAAGATGCAACCGGAGCACCCATCATGGAGCGGGACCTTTCGGGTGGCCTTGTATTCACAATCCCGCCGTTTACCGGAACCGCTGCCAACATCACACCCGACCGGGAGACCGGTATCGGCAACTGGAGCGACGACGATATCAAGCGTGCGTTGACTCACGGCGCGCGGCCGGCGAACGCGCGTCTGCCCGGCGTGCCGCTCGCGGCTGTGATGGCGACGTCTTTCTACAAGGCGATACTGCCGGAGGACCAGACCGCGGTCGTCGCCTACCTACGTTCGGTGAAACCGGTGCGCAACACCGTGCCCGATCCGGTCTACAGGGCTCCGGTACACCATGACAGCTATCCGGAGGCGGATGCCGGCTACACCCCGGAAATGATGCGCGATCCGATCAAGCGAGGCTCGTATCTGGTGACGATCGGCCACTGCATGGAGTGCCATTCACCGCGCGTGCGAGGCATCTCCGATTACGGCAAGACTGGATTAGGCAAGGGCGGACGCGTGTTCGACTCCACGCTCGTGCAAGGCCTGCCGGCCAATTGGCCAGGCTCGACCGCTTCCAATATCACCTCGCACCCGGACAAAGGTATTGGAAGGTGGAGCGACGGCGAGATCAAGCGCGCCATCACCCAGGGAATTAAGAAGGACGGCAACTCGATGAAGCCGCCGATGGGCTATTCCTATTACGCCAAGATGGCCGACGCGGACCTTAACGCGATGGTGGCCTATCTGCGCACGGTGCCGCCGCTGGAATAACACGTTCGGCTTGTGACTGATCTGGAGAATGTCGGGAAGATGCCCCCCGTCTTACACCTTGGATCGAGATGTCTGCTTTACCCCCGAAAGCGAACATCAGAGGGTCGGGTTAGGAGATTGAAATGCGCGCTGTGGCTTGGGTTGGATGCTTCGCATGTATTCTAGCTCTTGCTGGATGCGACCGCCCGAAGGGCGAAAAAGGCGACCCGGGAGCCCAGGGGGTTGCTGGGCCGCAAGGTCCGCGTGGGGAACAGGGACCACCTGGAAGCCAAGGGCAGATCGGCGAGAAGGGTGAGAAGGGTGATAGAGGAGACGCCGGGCCCCAAGGAGTGGCGGGACCTCAAGGCCCGCGCGGCGAGCAAGGCCCACCCGGGCCACAAGGGCCAATGGGTGAGAAGGGCACTCGTGGAGACGCGGGGCCCCAAGGACCCGGTGGCGCGTCAGGCATTCGGTTAGTTGACGACGCTTCAAGCGATATCGTTTCTTGCGGCCCCAATGAGGTGCTGGTTTCCCTTATGTGCACCAAAGCAGGCCCCCCAGTGGGGGAGAAATGCCCTTCGCCAGGCGTGCGAGGGTTATGCATGCGCACTCCGTAAATTGAGGAAGCTAACTTCTGCTGAGTGGGCCGGCGCACCTGCCTGACCACGATCACCCGGCTCGGCTTCGGCCGCGACGCGATGGACCGGATCGCCAATCACAAGACCAGCAAGGTGACCGACGTTTACGACCGCCACGGCTACGGCGACGAGGACAAGCGCATCATGGCGGCGGTGGCGCGGCACGTGTTGAACCTCGTCGAGGGAGCCGAGACCAGCAACGTCGTCAGCTTGCGATGATACGCGCCGTCTTGGGGGTATAGCGGCAGCCAGCACCAACCGCAGCCCGACTCAGCTATCCTAGGCCCATGCACTACACCCGCCGCCCGACGTGGCCCGATTAGCCTGCCTGCCGGGACTACGTCATCCGGCGCGAAGACCTCCAGATCGGTCGCGTGTATGTGACGAAGCTGCCCAACGGCGACCGCTTCGTCTGGTCGATCAACGTCAACGACCACGTTCCGCAAGTACCGGGCGTGCCTATCACCGGCACGGCGGCAACGCTCGACAAGGCACCGCCGCGATGCTGAAGAGCTATGGACAAATGCGGGCGAAGGCCGGGCTGCCCCAGCCGCAGCCGAACTGACGATATGATATCCATACGATTACTTTGACGCCAAGGAATTGGTCCAAGGTGAAGCGCGGAAATGGTCTAAGAATTAGAGCGCCAGGTTTTTCCGAAGACGGTTTTCAATGGGAATATTGGAATTTTTCC
Organism: uncultured Alphaproteobacteria bacterium; assembly: GCA_963814215.1. GTDB lineage: Bacteria > Pseudomonadota > Alphaproteobacteria > Rhizobiales > Xanthobacteraceae > Z2-YC6860. The sequence goes on from CAWFCM010000039.1 coordinate 17,386, forward strand.
GGTGGTTTACATGGTGATTTGGCTGTTGAATATGGCAGCGATGGTGGAACCGGCTTCGACGGCAAACTGACCGCTGCAAAGGTCGAAAAAGGCGCTCGGCCCGAAGCACCCGGAAGTCGCCGCCGGTCTGAATAACCTCGGGATGCTCCACGTGGAGCAAGGCCGCTATAGCGCTCATCCAAGGTTGCGTACCCGGGGGCTTATGGCCAATAAATAGCCGGGTACAAACCGGCCGGATGAGAAAACTGCAGCCTACGAGCAATTTCAGCTTTCTGGGCGCGCACGACCCCCGCCTCATGCAGCTCGGGGCTTTTGCGGAGCGTTACTTCAAAGATGATCCTGGCACGGCGATCATCAAGCTGCGGCAGTTCGCAGAGCTTCTGAGCAAGACCGTTGCTGCCCATCATGCGCTTTATCTCGATGAGGGTCAGACGTTCGAGGAGACGCTCCGCCGCCTTTCGTACGAGCGGGTCATTACGAAAGAGGTCGCCGATGTATTTCATGCGCTGCGCAAGGTCGGTAACAGAGCCGTACATGAGGCCAGTGGGGATCACAGGAGCGCGCTGCCTGCGCTGAAGTTCGCTCGACAGCTTGGCATCTGGTTTCACAGGACCTATGGCAAGCGGCCTGATTTCAATCCCGGACCGTTCCTCCCGCCGCCCGAGCCGGTCGATGCCACTGCAGCCCTGAAGGCAGAGATCGCGGATCTCCACCGGCTTATGGCTGAAAGCGGCGAGGCTGCCCTCCGTGCAAGACGCGAAGCCGAGGAACACGCCCGGGCTCGAGAAAGCGCGGAAGAGCGCTTGAGACGCGAAACCGAAGAGCGAGCGATTTGGGAGGAACTCGCCCAGCAGGCCGAAACAGAGAAGGCATTAATCCTTGCGGGGCACGTCCCCGATACGGCGCACTCGATGTCCGGCTTCGCGGAAGGGCCCGCATCGCGCCCCGCACCGTTCGCGCCTATCCAGGATGCCGCGCATCTTAAGGCCCTGCAGGCGTCGGCGGAGCAGACGTCCAGGTCCGAACTGCTGGAGCTAGTTCAGCGCAGTGAGACGGCCGCGTCCAAGATCGATCTGGACGAGGCCGATACGCGAGCCTTGATCGACCAGCAATTAAGGGACAGCGGCTGGGAGGCAGATACGAAATCTCTGCGTTATGCCAGCGGTGCGCGACCGATTAAGAACCGAAACTTGGCCGTTGCCGAATGGCCGACCTCTAGCGGACCCGCCGACTATGCTCTTTTTGTCGGGCTGACGTTGGTCGGCGTTGTCGAAGGCAAGCGGCGGCGGAAGAACGTCTCGGCGGCCATCGATCAGGCGGAGCGCTACTCGAGCGGCATTGCGGCGAGCTCGGATTTCAATTTCGCTGGAGGGCCGTGGGGCCAGCACAAGGTGCCCTATGTCTTCGCCGCCAACGGGCGTTCCTACCTGAAGCAGATCGAGACCGAGAGCGGCATTTGGTTTCGCGACACGCGACGGGCAACCAACCTCCGCCGCGCGCTCGTTAACTGGCCGACACCGGAAGGATTGGCCGGGCTGCTGGAGATCAGCCAAGAGGCTGCCGCTGCAGCCCTCAACGAGATGCCATTCGAGTTCGGTTTCCTGCTGCGCGACTACCAGCAGGCAGCAATCAAGGCAGTTGAAGGCGCACTGACGGCGGATCGTCGGTCCATGCTGCTGGCGATGGCGACCGGCACCGGGAAGACCAAGCTCGCAATCGCGATGCTGTATCGCCTCCTGGCGACGAAGCGCTTCCGGCGCATCTGTTTCGTCGTCGACCGCTCGGCACTTGGCGAACAGGCGGCAGGCGAGTTCTCAACGACCAAGATCGTCTCCGGTAAAGCCTTCGCGGACATCTTCGGGCTGAAGAAGCTCGCAGACGTGACGCCCGACACCGATACCAAGGTCCACATCTGCACCATTCAGGGCTTGGTGAAACGCGTCCTCTTTGCAGCCGACGACGCCGAAGCGCCGCCCGTCGACCAATATGACCTGATGGTGGTCGACGAGTGCCATCGCGGTTACTTGCTCGACCGCGAGATGTCCGACGATGAGCTGAGCTTCCGAGGGCAGGAGGACTACATCTCGAAATATCGGCGTGTGCTTGAGTATTTCGATGCCGTGAAAATCGGACTGACCGCGACCCCTGCGCTGCACACGACGGACATCTTCGGCGATCCGATCTTCAGCTACTCATATCGGCAAGCCGTCATTGACGGCTATCTGATCGACCACGAGCCGCCGGTGCGCATTGAGACGGCGTTGGCGCGCGGCGGCATCGTATTCGAGAAGGATCAGCAGCTCGACCTTCTCAACACGCGGACAGGCGAAATCGATCTGTCCCACGCACCGGACGAAATCCGCTTCGACGTCGATCAATTCAACAAGCAGGTCGTGACCGTCGAGTTCAATCGTGTCGTTGCGGAGGAACTGGCGAACCATATCGACCCGACAGCGCCGGGTGCAGGCAAGACCCTGATCTTTGCTGCCACCGATGCGCATGCTGACATTGTGGTAGGCGCGATCAAGAATGCCTTGGCGGCAAAGTGGGGCGAGATCGATGACGCTGCCGTCAAGAAGATCACCGGCAGCGTGGACCGGGTCGGGACCTTGATCCGCTCGTACCGCAATGACGCGGACCCGAAGATCGCCGTGACCGTCGATCTCCTGACTACCGGCATTGATGTGCCGTCGATCACCAACCTCGTATTTCTGCGGCGGGTCAACAGCCGCATCCTTTATGAACAGATGATCGGCCGCGCGACCCGCCTGTGCCCTGATATCGGAAAGGAAGTCTTCCGCATCTTCGACGCAGTGGACCTCTACAGTCACCTTCAGAACCTGACCGAGATGAAGCCGGTCGTGGTCAATCCGTCGATCAGCTTTGCGCAATTGGTCGACGAGTGATCCAGGCGGATCAGGACGGCCACCGTGAGACCATTCGCCAGCAGCTCGTCGTGAAGCTGCGCCGCAGGCTGAAGAAGCTCCCCGATGAGGCGCGGGCACGATATGAGGCGACCGCGGGTGAGGCCCCAGAGGCGGCTGATGAAGGACGAGCCCGCGGAACTGGCCAACTGGCTCTCCTCCCGATCCGGTTTTGTCCGTCAGGCGGCCCTCGGTGATCCGCTAGTACCCTATGAAGAGCGGGTAAGGGCCGCTATGCAGCGCCTCCTCGCGAGCCGAAAATGGACCGACCTGCAGCGCCTGTGGCTGCGGCGCATTGGCGAGCAGATCGAGAAGGAAATTGTCGTGGATCGCGAGGCCATGGACCGCGACCTGTTCGCGGCAAAAGGCGGCTTCACGCGGATCAATAAAGTCTTTGACGGCGCACTGGACGACGTACTGACTGGCATCAACGAAGAAATGTGGAAGAAGGTGAGCTGATGGCAACCACCGGCGATATCGTAGCCAAGCTCTGGTCGCTGTGCCACATCCTGCGCGACGATGGCGTCACCTACAATGAGTACGTGACCGAGCTGACATTCCTTTTGTTCCTCAAAATGCTGGAGGAAACGAAGCGAGAAGAGCGGCTGCCGCAGTCCTACCGCTGGCGCGAGCTGGCCAAGCGTGAAGGCCTCGACCAACTCGAACACTACAAGCGTCTGCTGCTCGAACTCGGCAAGCCGGACACCAAGGATGCGCTGGTCCGCGCGATCTTCACTGACGCACAGACGCGGCTACGCAAGCCGACGAACCTCAAGGCGTTGACGTCGAGCATCGATCAACTCGACTGGTTCTCGGCACGCGAGGAAGGTCTCGGTACGCTTTATGAAGGCTTGCTGGAAAAGAATGCTGCCGACAAGAAATCCGGCGCAGGGCAGTATTTCACGCCGCGTCCGCTGATCGACTGCATGGTGCGGCTGATGAAGCCGCAGGCTGGCGAAGTCGTGCAAGACCCGGCGGCGGGCACGGCGGGCTTCCTCGTTGCCGCCGACCGCTACATCAAGGATCGCACCGACGAGCTATTCAAGCTGTCGGAACAGCAAGGTCATTTCCAGCGACACAGCGCGTTCGTCGGGGCGGAGCTTGTGCCCGACACGCACCGGCTCTGCATGATGAACCTGCTGCTGCATGGGATCGAAGGTGGGGTCGAATTGGCCGACACGCTGTCGCCCGATGGCGAGCGATTGGCGAAGGCGGACCTTCTGCTGACCAATCCACCGTTCGGGACCAAAAAGGGCGGCGGACGACCGACGCGCTCGGATTTTTCGGTCACGGCGGACACCTCCAATAAGCAGCTCGCCTTCGTGGAGCATATCGTCCGCGCGCTGAAGCCGGGAGGACGCGCCGCGATGGTGGTACCCGACAACGTTCTGTTCGAGGACAACACTGGGCGACGGCTACGTACTTGGCTGATGGACCTTTGTAACCTCCACACCATCCTGCGGCTGCCGACCGGCATCTTCTATGCACAGGGCGTCAAAACCAACGTGCTGTTCTTCCAGCGCGGCAAGACCGACAAGGCCAGCACCAAGGCCGTGTGGGTCTACGACATGCGTGCTGACGCACCAGCCTTTGGAGAGGCCTTTTGCAGGCGCGCCCATGCCATTAACGAAAAGGTCCTAGGCATCGATCACCCGGACACCCGGGCTGTATGCAGCGTCCTGCAAATGCTGCCGCAGTATGCGACAACTGGAAGAAGCACACATTAGGTTGTCTTGCGACCTTTTCCACGAGGCGTGCCGTG
>CAWFCM010000040.1:0-21188 GCA_963814215.1 uncultured Alphaproteobacteria bacterium
ACGGCGGCCCGTGGTGGAGCCGCCGTTTTGATTTCACATCCGCGAGCATGGAGGCACCAATGACGGATAAACCTACCGCTGCCAAGCTGGAGATCGTCTCCCCGTCGCTCACACCGAACGACGCCTCGGACATTGAAGCTCTATGGTTGGACCCGGCGCTGGGCGACGGGTTGACCGATACGAACTGGCACACGATCCCCGTCGACAAGCCGAAAGACTTTTTCCGGGTCCACCCGGATCCCGACTACCGGCGTCGTACCGAAATCTACGCCCACAAGACCGAAGGCCAGATCGAAACGACGTACTACATTCTGGGGCCGGAGATGCGGGGACGGTTGCAGGAAGCCCGACCCTGCGTTCTTGTCACTTGCATCTATCGCGACGGCTCGCCGCGCCTGTGGCCGATCATGTTTCCGCGCGAGGGCGAAAAGGACAACACAGCCTGGTCGAGCGCCCGGTCCGCGGCGCGCGCTGCAATCAACAAATGGGTGAAGGTGGTCTGGGCTGGGCGCTCGTATCTGACACGCGCGACGCGCTGCCGGGATACGCACCCGACCCGGACTGGACGAAGTTGCCGACGTTCAACGAGCTGGTGAAAGCCGCGTTCGGCCCACACGGCGTGATCCAAGACACCACGCACCCGATCTATCGCGAGTTGATGGGAGCGCCAACCACACTTAACGACGATGACGCCGATCTCTAATTGGCGCGATCTGCCGTTCCGTGAAATCTGGATCGTCGATACCGAATTCTATCCCGGTTCAGGCTTGGCCAATGGCGGCGTAGCGGGTGACCCCGTTACGCCGCTTTGTCTCGTCGCTCTGGAGATGCGATCGGGCCGGCTCGTTCGGCTGTGGCAGGATCAGCTTGGCCCATTCCCACCTTACCGTCTCGACAACGACGCGCTGATCGTCGGGTACATGCTCGCCGCCGAATTTGGCTTTCACGCCGCACTGGGTTGGGGCGAACCGGCGTGTGCGCTCGATGCTTACGTCGAATTTCGGCACTACGTGAATGACGGCTCAATTCGGGGCGGCGATCGCGAAAAGGGTTTCTTCTCGATTGGCGGCGCGCTGCGATATTTCCTCGAAGACGAGATCGACGTCACCCGCAAGCACGATATGCGGGAACGTATTCTGCAAGGCCCGCCATTCAGCGCTCAAGAGCAGCGCGACATTCTGGACTATTGCGAAGACGATGTTCGCGCGCTCGCGCGCCTGGTTCCGCACATCGTTCCGACCATTCGCCCACCGCTTGCGCACGCGACGTTCCGCGCCAAGTTTCAGTGGACGATCGCACAGCAAGAGCGGCGCGGTATTCCGTTAGACGGGGCGCTGCTCGCGCGTTTGCGCGACCAATGGCAAAACATTCGGCTCGACCTGGTCACCGAGCTCGATCGCCCGTTCGGATGCTACGAGATCGTCGACGGCGTGGCGCACTGGCGCAAGCATCGATTTGCCGACTACCTCCGCCGGCACGGAATGAGTTGGGTCACCCGTGAGGACGGCACCCTCGATGAAAGGGACGAAACCTTTCGCGAAATGGCCGGGAGGTATCCGCAGATTGAGCCGCTGCGCGAGCTGCGCTACTCGCTGTCGAAGCTGCGGCTCAACGACCTTGCGGTCGGACACGACCATCGCAACCGGGCGTCGCTGTGGGCTTATGGCACCAAGACCGCGCGCAATGCACCCGGCGCATCGCAGTACGTGTTCGGGCCGGCCAAATGGTTGAGGTTCCTGATCACCCCGCCACCGGGTCGCGCTCTGGTGCACCGGGACTACCGCCAGCAGGAGGTTCGCATTGCCGCCGTGTTGTCCGACGACAGCGCGCTGCTGCAGGCGTGCGAGAGCGGTGACGTTTATCTCGGCATTGCCCAGCAGCTTGGCTTCCTGCGCGACAGCTTGAACGAGCAGGAGCGCAAGGCGGTGCGCACGCTGTTTAAGACCGTCGTGCTAGGCATCCAGTACGGGCTTGGCTTCCGCTCGCTGGCTGTTCGCGCGGGTATTTCGTTGTTCGAGGCCGGCGAGATCCTAGCGCGACTGCGGGCACGCTTTCGCCGGTTCGAGGACTACGCCAGGAGCGTCCTTGACCATGCCGGCCTGCACCTGGAGATCGGCACACCATTCGGGTGGTGGATGCAATGCCCGTCCGGCATGAACCCGCGCACCATCCGTAATTTTCCGATCCAAAGCACCGGCAGCGAAATTTTGCACGTAGCGTGCGTCCTGGCGGAACGGCGCGGGATTGAGATCGTCGCCCCGGTCCACGACGCGATCATGGCCGAGGGTCCGGCCGACCAGACAGAGGAACTGGCTAGCGCGCTCGACCAGCTCATGGGCGATGCTGCCGCCGTGGTGCTGCGCGGCTACCGGTTGCCGACCGACTGCCAGATCATCCGGCCTGGCGAACGCTACTTCGACGATCGCGGCGAGGCGATGTGGACCACGGTTACCCGACTGCTGGCCAAGCTGGAACGGGAACGGGCCTGATGGGTACCGAAGGCCTGTTTGAGGACGTTGAGAACGATCCCCTGTGGCAGATGGCTGGGGTGTTGGCCAACGCACCGCCACAACCGGCGAAGGGTTACGTTACGGTTCCGCTAGCGTGGTTGGCGCGGGTGCTGCCGGTGGTCCGCACAACCGCCCACCTCGTCGTGGCCATGCTGATCTACCGGGAGTGCCTCAGGCGACGGAGCAACACTGTTGCTCTGTCCAACGGCGAGCTGCGGAAACTCGGCATCAGCCGCTACGCCAAATATCGGGCTCTGGCTTGGTTGTGTGGGGCCGGGGTAATCGCGATCGAGGAGGCCGACACTAGGCGCTCGGTCCGAGTGACCTTGCTCTGGTTCCCGTAGCGGCTCGATGTGCGCCCAGCCCGCACTAGGGTCGGCCTCCTTAATAAGAGAAGAAAGGAAGCAAGGAATAAGAAGCAAGGAAGCAAGAGAAGAAAGAACGTTCAACGTGTTTGGTGGTGCAGCGTCCGCAAATTCATAAACCATCAGCACGGGTCAGCTTTGGTTTACCAGACCCCTTAAGCTTTCAGGTTCGAAGCCATGCCATGGTGGCTCACAGATCGGGAACAAATCTCGACAGGGAAAGCGTCAGGGTCAGGCTGCTAAGCAGCCTGACCCGCTGTCTTGGAAGTGCAATGCGGGCATCACAAAAATCAAAGCGCAAGAAGGCAAAGGCGAACCGGACACCCGCCTATGTGTCCTCGGCACTGTCGATGGCCGCGCACAGCTTGGTCAATATGGTTGCCACCACTGCTGTCTCGGGCGCGGCTCTGCTCGCCCTTCTGGCTGCCAGACATTTGCGTTAAGGTGTGTTCACACCCCAACGAACCGGTCGGATGTCATTGAGCCACGCAACTAAAAGCCGAGGTCTGTCGGCGCATGTGCGGTGGCGCACGAGGCATTCGCCGGTCGGGACGAATTGCGTTATGCTGGGTTCACACCCCAATGAACCGGTCACATGCCATTGACCCACCAACCAAAAGCCGAGGTGCTATCCCCCCGCAATGCGATGGCGCTTGGACACGCTTGCCGGGGTGCGCGGGGAGATGGCCCGGCTCTATCGGCTTGGATTGAACGGTAGGATCCGGTCCGACGAAATGACCCGGTTCGTTTATGTGCTGAAGGAGATCCGCGCCTGCCTTGAGGCGGAGATCCTGACCGACGTGCAGCAGCGACTGGCCTTGCTGTCGCGAGATATGGACAACCACAATGGTCACCGCATCGCTCATCAGCCGACTGTCGCAGGCAGTTGACCTGCTCGAGCAGCGGAGCCAGCAGAACCGTCCGCTGGAAGGTCGTGAAGGTTCGTCGTGGTCTTGAAGAGGATCCGGATGCGGCGCTAGATCGCCACTTCGCGGCCCACCCCGAGGATCGGGACGCGAATATCGTGATCTTCGATTTTTACGATGATGAGGAATTGGCCGCCGAGAGCCAGGATCGCTCCCCGCCGGGCGCAGACAGCGGAATTTAAAGACCGCGACCCATGACGTTTCTAACGTCCGATTGGCTCCGAAACCGCCCCGACGATGGCGACCGCGCGGCCGCACCAACCGATCCGGGCCATGTTTGGCCGGGAACATGCCCGGCCGTGCGGATTAGCCGAAAGGATAGCTCCAGCAGGGCTGGACTACTGTTCGTAAAAGGTGCATTGTTCTGCCAGTCGATCTTCCGGAGCACGGATATCAATGATCAAATTGCCCCTCAGGCTGGTGCCGCCAACCACCGAAAATCGAACAGTCACCCCGACCCGGCGACCCAATGCGGACTACAGGACCAGGGAACACCTGACCCAGGCCGAGGTCGAACGGTTGATCAAGGCCGCCGGGAAGAACCGCTGGGGACATCGCGACGCCACCATGGTCTTGGTGGCCTTCCGGCACGGCCTGCGTGCGTCGGAACTCACCGACCTTCGCTGGGACCAGATCGACTTCAACGCCGCGACCCTGCATGTCCGCAGGGTCAAGAAGGGCACGCCTGCGACCCATCCGATCCGTGGCGACGAGCTGCGGGCGCTGCGTCGGCTTCAGCGGGAGCAGGATCCATCCTCGCCGTTCGTCTTCACCAGCGAGCGCGGCTCGCCCTTCACCACCGCTGGCTTCGCGCGCATGATCGAGCGGGCTGGCGAAACCGCCAAGCTGGGCTTCAAGGCCCACCCCCACATGTTGAGGCACGCCACGGGCTACGCCCTGGCCAATGCGGGGCATGATACGAGGGCGCTACAGAGCTATTTGGGGCACCGCAATATTCAGCACACGGTGAAATACACTGAGTTGGCACCAACCCGCTTTCGCGACTTCTTCCGGTAACCGCCATGCAATACGTCGCTCTGATCGACAAGCGCCACGACAGCGATTACGGGGTTTCGTTCCCGGATTTCTGCACGTCCACGGGCTGCTGAGGATGGCGCCGCTCTGCCCGAGGCGAATGCGGGCGGTGGCACGGGCTCTTGGCTGACGATCCCGGCGAGCCACCTGATGCATAGCTCGGTGTGCCCCCGCGCCAGCGACCATAAATCGGCAGGAATTCTTTTTCTGGGCAAAGGTTTACGGGGTGGGCCGACCCCCCTCCTCTTGGCGCAGCCATCAAACCCGTATCCGTGTCGGCGTCGGCCACTACCACGCAAATGATCTAACACAAAAGGCGCACCCGTCTGATGGAAGATGCGGCCCTGCGTTTTGTACAAATCGACGCCTGCTTTTACCGAGTGCAGGTACCGATGACGAATTGACGATAAGAACGTATTCGTCACGACGTTCGGCGAAGTGCTGATACGCCTGCCCTGCCACGCATGATGGTGGGTACCCCGGTGTGGCTCGGGCCTGCTCATTGCGCGCCGCACGACGGGGTGCCTGGCTTGACTGAGGTGACCGGCAAGCCTTTGTACTGGGGGCTAGCTTGCGTCGCGGTGAAGGGTCAAGCGAAGGCCGGTTCGGCTAATTGGCCTGCACGACGCAGTCGCCGCCGGTGGCCTTCAGACTGCTGCAGAGTTGGACAGCCTGATCACGGGAGGTGAACGGTCCGACCATGGCGCGATAGTACGTGCCCTTGCCGGCCAATTCGGCGCGACGGATCATCGGCTTGCGATCGCCCAGAACGCTCGAATACTTGGACTTGATGCTGCGGAACGCGGCCTGTGCGTCGGCCTCGCTGCGTTGCGAGGACACTTGCACCAGATAGCTGCCGTTGCCGGTGCTACCGGTCGCCGGGGCAGACGCGACGCGCGCCGGAGCGGAGCGCGTGGGCGCAGGCAGCGGGTTGCTGCTGCTGTTGCTGTCCGGCGCAAGCGATAGCCGCGCATTGGCTGACGATGGAGGCGGCTCCCTACGGACCGCCGGGGCACGGACTTGCGGCGGAGGTGCGGCCGGACTCGCGAGATCGAGCGGCGCAGTGGACGGCGCAACAGCAGCGTGGTGTTGCGGCGCGGGAGCTGGCGCGGCCATCGGCAGAGTCTCTTCGCGCGGTACCACCTTCTCGTTCTGGCCGCGGTCGCCGAAGCGGTTGTTGGTGGACGCATCGGCCTGCTGCTGGGGCGGCGGCGCGACCTCCTTGGGGTCGGCGCTGGCCTTGATCACCGGCGGCGGCGCCTTCACGCCGGGACCGTTGACCCAAGTTCGATAGCCGAACGCCGACGCGGTGCCGACTACGGCGAGGCAGAACACGGCCGCGACCGTGAGCACACCCTTGCGGCGGCCGCCTTGCGGAGCGTCGTCGTACAGTTCATCGGCATCCGGCTGCGGCAGGACGGCATTGTCGGAGGCGTACGGCGGCGACGGAAAATGCTCGCCACGCCGCGGCTTCGCGTCCAGCGGCGGCATGTCGAAGCCGGCAAGATGGGGCTGCGCGGCGGGAGAACGCGACGGCGCGGATGGCAAGGTGCTATCGGAAAGCAGTGTCGGGGGCTCGCTCGGCTCGTCCTGGTAGCTCTGGTCGGCCGGGGCCGCCGCGGGCTGCTGATGCGTCGAGGCGGCAAAAGGATCGTAGGACGGCGCCGGCGGATTGTGCCAACCGGGCGCTGGCGCGGGATCCTGCGAATATCGGGCATCGCAGCGCGAGTCGCTGGCATCGTAATGCGAATTGTAGCGGGAGTCATATGCCGGGCGATCCTCATAGGGCGGGTCGGACTGCTGGGCGGCATCGTCATAGTGCGGTTCATCCGGCGCAGCCGGCCGGGCGTTGCGTGCCATATCAGCGAGAGAGTCGCTTTGCCCGATCAGGCGCGCCAGTTCGGCAAGCGGATCGCTGCCCTGCCCAGCGGGGCCAGCCGCACGGGAAGAAAATGGATCGCTCGATCGGTAGCGTGCGTTGTTGTCGTCGGTCATCGTGACTTCCGGTTCCCGGTACGACCGATGGATGAAACGCGCATGCGGCGATTTCACGACAATCGGCCGCGAGATTACCGCATTTCCTTAGGCGCCTCGACGCCCAACAGCGCCAATCCAGAGGCAAGTATCGTGATGACACCCTGAACCTGGGCCAGACGGGCCAAGGTCAATTCTGGATCATCTTGGTTACCGCACCCTGAATAATGGCCGTGATTGGTAAATAAGTGATTTATCCCTCGCCACGCGCAGACGCCGTCGCCGTCGCCGTCGCTGATCTTCACATCATTGTCGCGTGCGAAGTCGGCGGCGGCTTTTAAGTTGGCTGGCAGGACGATAGCTACGGGCGCAGCTCAATCGGCGATATCGCCATAACCCGCTGGCGCAGCACCTTCCTGGAAACCTACGAGCAGGTGATCAGCCACCCGCACGACAGGGACTGTCTGGTCGCGACTGAGGACAACAAATGGCTGAAGCAGGAATCGTCCGCCCGCGACCAAACGGAGATCAGGATCAAGCGTGCCAACGAGGCGCGGAGAGAAAGGCTCGGCATCCGATGAAATTGTTTCTCATCATCACCGCCGCCATCTTGGCTTCGCTCTTCATCTTCAACGAGGTTCAAGTTGCGGTGAAGCAGGCGCAGATCCGCCAGGAGTGCCGCGATCCAAGCTCGCCGTTCTACATCAACCCTTACCTCTGTAAGCAAGAGCTGCAAAAGATCTTGGCCGAGCTTAGTAAGAACGACACAGCCCAACGCGACGCGATTGAAGAAGGCGGCGGAGAAGGAAGCGGCGGATAAAGAAGCCGCCGCTGCCGAGTACCGGCACCGGGTCGAGATCCACCGGGAGGTTCAGTCGTCCAATTGGATGGGCGGTAAGCGCTAATATGAGCAACCGCAACGCCACCATCCTGGCGCTGCTCGCCGCCACCGTAGTCTTCGTGTTCTTCAAGCGGCACCAGCCCGCCGTAGTCCTGATCGCGACGGCGTTCGCGATCGGCTACTGGTGGTTCTTGCTCTGCCGCCGTCATCCGATGGTCGCCATTGCGATCTTCGGATTTCTTAGAGGGCTACTGGGCAGCAGGCGGTGATCAGTGCTGCTGCTGCGGCTGGGGCAGCGGTTTCTTCGCGCTCATCCGAGCATAGCTCCTCAGCATCGCGGCGGTGGCCTTGTCGAGCGTCTCCGCCCAGCCGCTGATCGCCACGCCCGGTACTTTCGGAATGGTGATCGACCAGACGAAGCGGTCCCCGTAGGGCGTGTTCGTCAGATACACGCGACCGATTTGGAGGTCTTCGCGCCGGATGATGTAGTCCCGGCGGGCAGGCTAATCGGGCCACGTCGGGCGGCGGGTGTAGTGCATGGGCCTAGGATAGCTGAGTCGGGCTGCGGTTGGTGCTGGCTGCCGCTATACCCCCAAGACGGCGCGTATCATCGCAAGCTGACGACGTTGCTGGTCTCGGCTCCCTCGACGAGGTTCAACACGTGCCGCGCCACCGCCGCCATGATGCGCTTGTCCTCGTCGCCGTAGCCGTGGCGGTCGTAAACGTCGGTCACCTTGCTGGTCTTGTGATTGGCGATCCGGTCCATCGCGTCGCGGCCGAAGCCGAGCCGGGTGATCGTGGTCAGGCAGGTGCGCCGGCCCACTCAGCAGAAGTTAGCTTCCTCAATTTACGGAGTGCGCATGCATAACCCTCGCACGCCTGGCGAAGGGCATTTCTCCCCCACTGGGGGGCCTGCTTTGGTGCACATAAGGGAAACCAGCACCTCATTGGGGCCGCAAGAAACGATATCGCTTGAAGCGTCGTCAACTAACCGAATGCCTGACGCGCCACCGGGTCCTTGGGGCCCCGCGTCTCCACGAGTGCCCTTCTCACCCATTGGCCCTTGTGGCCCGGGTGGGCCTTGCTCGCCGCGCGGGCCTTGAGGTCCCGCCACTCCTTGGGGCCCGGCGTCTCCTCTATCACCCTTCTCACCCTTCTCGCCGATCTGCCCTTGGCTTCCAGGTGGTCCCTGTTCCCCACGCGGACCTTGCGGCCCAGCAACCCCCTGGGCTCCCGGGTCGCCTTTTTCGCCCTTCGGGCGGTCGCATCCAGCAAGAGCTAGAATACATGCGAAGCATCCAACCCAAGCCACAGCGCGCATTTCAATCTCCTAACCCGACCCTCTGATGTTCGCTTTCGGGGGTAAAGCAGACATCTCGATCCAAGGTGTAAGACGGGGGGCATCTTCCCGACATTCTCCAGATCAGTCACAAGCCGAACGTGTTATTCCAGCGGCGGCACCGTGCGCAGATAGGCCACCATCGCGTTAAGGTCCGCGTCGGCCATCTTGGCGTAATAGGAATAGCCCATCGGCGGCTTCATCGAGTTGCCGTCCTTCTTAATTCCCTGGGTGATGGCGCGCTTGATCTCGCCGTCGCTCCACCTTCCAATACCTTTGTCCGGGTGCGAGGTGATATTGGAAGCGGTCGAGCCTGGCCAATTGGCCGGCAGGCCTTGCACGAGCGTGGAGTTGAACACGCGTCCGCCCTTGCCTAATCCAGTCTTGCCGTAATCGGAGATGCCTCGCACGCGCGGTGAATGGCACTCCATGCAGTGGCCGATCGTCACCAGATACGAGCCTCGCTTGATCGGATCGCGCATCATTTCCGGGGTGTAGCCGGCATCCGCCTCCGGATAGCTGTCATGGTGTACCGGAGCCCTGTAGACCGGATCGGGCACGGTGTTGCGCACCGGTTTCACCGAACGTAGGTAGGCGACGACCGCGGTCTGGTCCTCCGGCAGTATCGCCTTGTAGAAAGACGTCGCCATCACAGCCGCGAGCGGCACGCCGGGCAGACGCGCGTTCGCCGGCCGCGCGCCGTGAGTCAACGCACGCTTGATATCGTCGTCGCTCCAGTTGCCGATACCGGTCTCCCGGTCGGGTGTGATGTTGGCAGCGGTTCCGGTAAACGGCGGGATTGTGAATACAAGGCCACCCGAAAGGTCCCGCTCCATGATGGGTGCGCCGGTTGCATCTTTCGGCGTATGGCAATTGCCGCAGGCCAGAATGGTGTTGACCAGATAGCCGCCGCGCTCGGCTGGGGTTTGTGCTTCTACGGGCAGGGTGCCTCCAAGGCACATCAGCGTCAGAGTCGATAGGGCAAGTGCCAAACGTCGGTTCATGAGTTGCTCCACATAGTCCGACATCCCCAAAGGAACTCTAGAACGTAGACGATAGCAGACGGCAGGGTTTCCCCGGAAGCCACAGGCGGGCTGTTCATGATGAGGGCGAGTCGACATATGCACCGCAGCAAATGGCACTGGTAGCGGTAGGGACGCGGATTGCTCGCGCGCCCCCCGCACAGAACCGTACGAGCGGCTTTCCCGCATACGGCTCCCACCTCGGGTCATGACAGCATTGACTTGCCGTATGCGTGCCAGCGCCTGTGACACGCTTACCCGGCTCTGAGTCCGGCGCGTGCTTTGCCAGTCCGCATTCCCCTTGGTCCCCGCCCTTCGCTCCACCAGCTTCGCCGCGGTTGGCTCTGCCGCGGTTCGATCCGCGGCAGGCTGCTCCACTTTGTTCGCCGACTTCCCAGCTACTATGGCAGGGTCAGACTTCTCGGCTCCGTGCATCATCGGCTACGGCTCCTCACCTTCCCGATGCGGGCCACAACGGTGGTGCCGTTGCGGTCAGACCCGAGACCTCCCAGCTTCCGATGCGATCCTTTTGCACGTGATGTGGCCTTCGACCCCGGCAGGGCGTCAGCACCTCGCATAGCGGTGCCGCACATGTCGCCTTCGAGCGAATAGAGACTCTCGGCCCCTGCGATATCTGATCTTTCGCGGCTCAATCCCACACCCCAGGCAATCGCTGTGTACGCTTCGCCTTGTCGCCAGTGGTGACGCAACACTCGCTACCAAGCGGGCGCTACTCCTTACTTGGGCCGGACTTCCACCGGCTGGATCGCACCAGCTTGCGGCTGGCGCACCTATTCAATAACTTCATCTGCGCGATAGAGCAGTGCGTTGGCAAAACCCGATGCGAGGACTTTTGGCAATCAGAAGAACAGTCCGCCCCTATCAAATCGGTAGTTCAAGCCGAGGCGGCCAACGTGTTCGGTAAAACTCCGCTGCACCCTCGCGCCGACGCCTGCGACATTAACAGTGACCTCACTATCTCCGAGATCGATATAGAGATATTCAAGCTTGGCACTCCAATTGCTCGCAAAGGCGAATTCAACACCTGCGCCGGCTGTCCAACCGGCCTTGACGTCTTTAAAGTTCGCGGAAGCAAACGGAACGCCGCCCAGAGTAAAATTGTAGTCGGACTTGACTTGACCGTATGCAACACCGCCCGTGCCGTAAATCAGCGTGCCGGGCGTGAACAGAAAGCCAATGCGGCTCCTGGCGGTTCCGAACCACGATAGTTTGTGAGAGGCGCTGAGAGAGGCCACCGCGCACGTGGTCCCACCCAAATTGCAATACAGCGCGTCGCTTTTCTGTCCAGAGGCCTGCAGATCGGACTCTAGCCCCATCACCCACGATCCAGCTTGCCAATTATATCCAGATTGAAAGCCGCCGATCACACCGTTGATGTCCTGCCGGTCCCGATCGCCCCTTGCCAGGGATGCCGTAGAGAGACCAAACAATACAGGGGGCAGCCCCACTACCGTCGCGTCATTTTCTGTTCGTCCCCAACCGTACCCAATGTTTCCGCCGATATAGTAGCCGGTCCAAGTTGCAACTGGTGCAGGCGGCGCGGTGTAGCCAACGTCGCGCTGACGGGGCAAGTCCGCAGCGAAGGCGCCGTAACTGAGGATCGCCACGGCGAAAGGTGCCAAAAGCATCGACTTGGTTTTCATCTGACTTTTCCTTCCCGCGCGGGTCCAAAAGTTCGCTGCATACTATACCGGTTCACCACACCTGCTCATTCTCTCCTTGGCTTGGAAGCTAAACTGACGACGCGTTGCATTTTGGAGACATAGCAACTCGCGCAAGTTCCTCTGTCGATTATCGCACCATCGCGACGCACGGTCCGTTATCCTACTAGGATCAGGATGCTGTCGCCTGATGAACCGCACAAGATTCGGGCCTGAACGCCCGATAAAAAACCGTGGCCATTGCCCTGGCCGATGTCGCTTATGGGTCCAGGCTGTGCGAAAACTCCAACGCCCGCCGCGCGAGTAGAAAATCTTGGAGAAATTTGCGCGTCGTGAGAACTGAGAATGCTGCGGACACACGGTTGGATGCCATGTCGGAGAATTGTATTTTCTACATTTCCCCATCCCCGTGTACGAGTTTTTACACAGCCTGTGCCAATAGGGGCATTAGCCGACCGCGTGCGGCGGTGCTGGCGATTGGTGAAATGCGACGAGGTTCAACGGTCTGGAGGCCCTAAGCTCCCAGTCTAAGCCTGCGGCAACGCTCAAGGATTTCAACAATGAAACTTTCGCGCGGGCGGCAACGCAGGAGCATGATACCTTTCGCGGATCATTTTTACGTCCGTTCGCAATTCTGGCCCGTACCTACCTACCGCTGAAGGACAATTTGTTATTGGGAGCACAATTGTCCGAAATAAGTCGGCTTGACGCTCGACGCTCCAAAAATCGCAAACGAACCGGGGCGCAATCATGCAAAGCCGCACGAACGATGTAACTTTTTCCTTTGTTGCGTTCGCTATTGCTTTCATTTTTATTTTGGTAGCGACGCTTTGGATTAATCCATAGAGCCAGTATCCGTTACGTTTTTTGCAGTGCCCATCACAACCGAGAGGACACCATGCTTGGATTTCAGAGCGCGAAAAGACTGACGATCGCCGCAACCGCGACGATGATGCTGTTAGCGCTGCCGATGGCAGCGGATGCGCAGTCGACCGGTTCAGTTAGTTTCAGGGTCTCCAGTGCGGGGTTCATTATCGGAGGCTCCGGCGGCACCGGCACGCTCAATTTCAAGCGCAAGACTTATCCGCTGAGCGTCGGCGGCCTGAGCGCCGGTACGATCGGCGTGGCGTCGGCGGAGTTCGTAGGCACCGCATCAAATTTGCGCACCGCGAGGGACATCGTTGGCACCTATACGGTGGCCGGCGCCGGCTTGACCGTCGTGGGCGGTGTGTCGGCAGTCACGCTACAAAACTCCAATGGCGTCGTGCTGCGACTACGCGGACGGCAGGCCGGCTTGAAGGCCACGCTTGGCGTCGGCGGCGTCGAGATCAGGATGCCGTAGCCGCACCGGGGCGCTGTCCTCCGCCCGTTACAACGCGCAGAGAGCGATGTCCGCTTTGGTCACCCGAGCGCGGACATCCCCTGGTGTTGGCCCCGTGGTGTCGCTGACCTATCGAGCCACGGTCGATATTCCGGCTCGCTTCCGCAAATCCAAGTCTGTCGGGGCGGTATTTGGATCTGACGTGCGCCAAATATATCGCCAGGCGCCGCGGCATGAAGAAGGCGATCGTGGCGCTGGCACGTCGGCTGGCCGTGATCCTGCACCGCATCTGGGTGGATGGCACCGAGTTCCGCTGGACCCGAGAACAAGCCGCGGCCCCAGCATGAAAACTGCGCAGGACCAGATCCGAGAGGAGGGAAACTCGAGCTCCACCCTGCGGTGGAAAGATGTCCCTCGCGGGACGATGGATGAGGTGAGTTCGCATGTCCCCTTGGACCTGCCGCTCAACTGACGGCAAGGCCGCCACTTAGATTGTTCCGCCTCGTCCTCGGATCCCATGCTGGAAGGGCCTTGGTGCCGATTCCGAAGAGAAGCGCGAGCCCGTGAGCGACATCGACACTGCAGCGTTCGGCGGCTTGTCGTAGGAGCTTCGCTGTAGAACCGCGTCATCGTTGATTGTTGCACGCCGTCGGCTGCGGCTTCGGCAGTTCTGAAGCTCCTATGGAATATGTAAAGTTTTTTCCTCTCGGTTTATTGATTGCAGCGTCTCTCAACGGGGCAATCATCGCGCTCGTATGGTTTGCTGCGCACTAAAGGTGCAGTTACGCGCGTGGCTGCGCGGCGCGCTCGATGATGTGCAGGCGCGGCTCGCGAAACTGGAAACGCCGCCACGGCTCAAGGCTGCGGGCTGATACGAACGACGACGAGCCCGGATGCAAAAATCCATCCAATAGTAAGCGCCCAACCCGCGACTAAACCCAACAGCCACGGCACTAGTGATACGTCCATGACGCCCGTCCATCCATGTTGCAGACGCATCCTAACTGTTTATGGTCAACAAACGGTTAACCGAGGGCGGTTTGGAAAATCGCCACGGGCAGCAATCGCAGCGGCCTTTGGGTTTTGATGATTTGCAGGCGCGGCTCGACCGCATGGCCGCACGATGGCTGAAAGCGTTGCTGAAATTGCGGCCCGCGATCGACCAGCTTGAGCTATTTTCCCGGGCGGAATAATTTTTCAATTGCCTGCATGACCGGAACTTTGAAGTTTTTCTCGTCAGAACAGAATTGCTGCAATTTACTCAGGCTTTCTTGGAAGTCTTGTACGCTGACAACGCTGTTGTCTCGTTTTCCGTTATAGAACCCGCTCAACCACGCGCCAAGAACTCGAGGGTTGCCCACGGCGTGATGTACGAATTGAGAGCACGTGATTTTCGAGGCGTCGATTGTTGTTTGCGCTTGACCGGACAGGGCCGAAGAAAGCAAGACACCCGCGGACACAATGAGTTTGAATATCATAATACACTTTCTCACCGTGGTTCTGCCATTGATGAAAAGCGGTTTTGTTGCGCTCGTCAACATGCCCTTGTCGCCGTGCTGCTCAGATAAAGGCCCTTTCGACATTGGGCCAACGTGGCAGCGCGTTGCCCGTTCCCCACCTAGTTTCCCCTGTGGAATTGCCGAGCCCGACCCGGCGCGGATAGGCTGGCCGTATGACCAAGCCGAGCCTTGTCCGCGCGATGATGAAGCCGAGGCCCTGCATTGGCTCGCTTGGAATGGCGCAAAGAAACCGGCTGGCCCGGCGATGGACTTCGCCAACATGCGGTTACCACGGCGTGTTGCTGCTGGCGTTGCGTGTCGAACGCAGGCGCAGCCGCAAGCTGGTCGAAATGTTGACGAGATAGGTCAGCCTGTCTGGCTGGTTTCAAGGTTCCTCCAAGGTTAGCTTACGTGGGTGGTTCTCAACGGAGGATCCCAATGACCCACACGCACCGCGCCGACGTCACCGGCCTTGCCACCCTGCAAGCCATGGCCACCGCGAGCGTCTCGCCGCAGGCCGATCCGATCTTTGCTGCCATTGATCGGTATCGTCGCGCAGCAGCCGCGTTCGCCACCGTCGACGAGGACGCCGAGCCTGAGCGTTATGCCGTCATTGAGGACGAGCTAGGTATTTCTGGTGAAGCCTTGTTTGCGACCCTGCCCACGACGCGCGCGGGCGCGGCGGCGTTTGCCAAGTTCTTTATTGAGGGCGACGGCCCGGACACGGAGGACCACCGCGCGCTTGGCGTGCTGAGCGAGGCGTTACCTCGCTTGTCGGCTACCGCGTAGCGCACCGACGCGCCGCTACGAGCCTTCTAAAAGCCTTGCCGTTCGATCCGCCGCATGATGCGCAGACGATGAAGCTCGCTTTGCGCCTGCTGCGCGGTGGGACGGCGCGGACGGCCTAAAACCTTGCGGATGAAATCTGTCATTTGCGGGCCGCGCTGCGCCTTGGGCTCCGGCGCGGGTGGCGGCGTTTCGGGACCGAACACTTCGGGATGGTTGTCGATGCCTGACACTAGGCGAGCGTGATGGCTGGTCATCCTTCCAATAGACAGTGCGGCGGATGCGCACATACGGAGCGTCCCTGTTAGGGTGACGGCTCCGGCGGGTGGCGACGATCTTTAAGCTCGCTGAAGGCTCGCGGCGCTGTGCACGTCGCGAGCCTTTTCTATGCCCGCGCTGGCGGCGCGGCAAGGCGATCAGGCAGCGCCTTCCTCAGTTTTGACGAGGTGGGCGGCAAGCGCGCCGATCAACATCCGCGAGCGGTCGTCCGCAATTGCCCGCTTCTGGTCGAGCAACGCATTAGCAATGTCGATCAGCGCGTCATCGCAAAGCTTCGGGCCTGGCTTGCGCCATTATTTCAATGGTCATCGTTCCAAGCGCTAAAACGATGTCAGCCATGGTCGCAGGAACGGTGTTGAGATCGACGGTGGTCATGCCCTTGCTCCCCCTCGTTGATGAGGAGGAAGATATACCCCCGCCCCGCAAGAAATAGGCCCTTTCAAACAGGGATCAAAGCAGGGATAACCTACCATATCGCCATAAATACTAATTATTTCAAATATTTATATCGCTTAGGGACAGAGCGCCGGGAGGCGCCAGGGCGGATCGCCGCCCCCCAGCAGCAGGCTGACGAGGCCTGCCGGGCGGACCTTGCGGCCCGCCAAGCGCACCCACGGCGAAGTCCCCGTTACCGGGGGTCGCCGCTTTCGGGGTGCGCGCGGCCAGTGACGCAGGCCGCTGCGCCTCCCGGCGCTCCATTCGGCATCCAATATGAGGGATGCCGGCCCTGCTCCGTCATCAAACGTCGCGTTCGACGACGCCCTCGATCGAGCGAGGCGCGATCAATATGAGGCCGGTTTTAAGGACGGGGATAAGTTTATTTTTTTTTGTCTCGCGCTTATCCCCGCGGGGATAGCACGCGGCTTGCTTCTATCCCGGTCGCCGCGACCAGGATGCTTTCGCTTGTCACCCCCGGCGGCTAAAACAGTCCCGTGCGCGCTCTCGCTTTCATCGTTCACATCTTCACGGCGCTCGGCGCCGCGCTCGGCCTGCTCGCGCTGTTCGCCGCGGTGCGCGACGAATGGGCGATGATGTTCCTGTGGCTCGGCCTCGCTTTGCTGATCGATGGCATCGACGGCACGTTCGCCCGGGCGCTGCATGTGGCGGAGCGGCTGCCGCGCTGGTCCGGCGACACGCTCGACCTGGTGGTCGATTTCGTCACCTATGTTTTCGTGCCGGCCTACGCGATCGTGGCGAGCGGCATCATGCCGCTCGCGCTGGGCCTGCCGGCCGGGTTCGCGATCGTGGTGACCGCGGCGCTTTATTTCGCCGACGGCAACATGAAAACCGCCGACAATCATTTCCACGGCTTTCCCGCAGTATGGAACGTGATCGCGTTCTACCTGGTTGCTGCTCAAGCCGCCGGCTCTTCGCCACGGCCGCCGTGATAGTGGCCCTTGCGATCCTGACGTTCGCGCCGGTCAAGTTCGTGCATCCGTTCCGCGTGCGGAGATTGCGCGCCGCCACCATCGCGCTGCTCGCGCTGTGGGCCATTCTCGGCGCGGTGGCGTTGTTGAACGATCTCGCGCCCGGGCCGTGGATCACCGCCGGCCTGTGCGTCATCGCCGTCTACTTTCTTGCCATCGGGCTGTTGCCGGAACGCCAGTCATCATAGATAGCGCAGATGCTCGAATTGCTGTCTGACCCCCACGCCTGGGCCGCTCTCGTCACGCTCACTGCCCTCGAGATTGTGCTCGGCATCGACAACATCATCTTCATCTCGATCATCGTCGGGAAGCTGCCGGAGGAGCAGGCGAAGCGCGCCCGTCAGATCGGCCTGGCGCTGGCGCTGATCTTCCGCATCGTCCTCCTGTCGCTGCTCTTCTGGCTGACGCATCTCACGACGACGCTGTTTTCCTTTGCCGGGCACGACTTCTCCTACCGCGATCTGGTGCTGATCGCCGGCGGGCTCTTTCTGCTGGTCAAGGCGACGCGCGAGATCCATCAGGACGTCGAAGGCGGCGGTGCGGAAGCCGGCGTCGCGCCCGTGGCCCCGAACTTCACGCTGATCGTCTGGCAGATCGCCGTCATCGACCTGGTCTTCTCGGTCAATTCGATCATCACCGCGATCGGCATGGCCGAGCATATCGGCGTGATGATTGCCGCAGTCATCCTCGCCATCGTGGTCATGTATGTCGCCTCGGGTCCGGTGGCGGCGTTCATCCACCGGCACCCGACCACGCGGATGCTGGCGCTGGCTTTCCTCCTGATGATCGGGCTGGCGCTGGTCGCCGACGGGGCCGGCTTCCACATCCCGCGCGGCTATCTCTACGCCGCCATGGCCTTCGCGGCTTCGGTCGAAGCCTTTAACATCGTCGCCGGCCGCAACCGCAGGCGGGCGCGGCGCAAACCGGGGGTCTGATGCCAGTTCTTCTCTATTACCGGCGCCGGCCGTGGCATCGGCGCCGCGACCGCCAAGCTCGCGGCGTCGCGGGGATTTGATGTCGGCGTGAATTACAAGTCCGACGTGACGTCGGCCGCCTCCGTCGTCGAGGCGGTGAAGGCGCAGGGCCGCAAGGCCATTGCGATCCCGGGCGACATGGCTTCGGAAACCGACGTCGAGCGCATGTTCAAGACGGTGTACCACAAGCTCGGACCGCTCACGCATTTTGTCTATAACACCGGCATCCCCGGGAAGGCCGGGCGGCTCGATACGGCGAATCCGGAGATGATCCGCGAGGTGATGGACGTGAACGTGCTCGGCGCGTTGTGGTCGCTGCAGCATGCGATCCGGCGCATGTCGAAGAAGCACGGCGGGCAGGGCGGTGCGATCGTGTTGCTGTCGTCGGTGGCGGCCGACATCGGCGGGCCTAATCAGTACGTCTGGTACGCCGCCTCCAAGGGCGCGATCGAGTTCATCACCTACGGACTGAGCAAGGAGCTCGCCGGCGAGGGCATCCGCGTCAACTGCGTGTCGCCGGGCGCCAGCGAGACGCGCGTCCACGCCGACGCCGGCACGCCGGACAAGCTCGCCCGCATCGCGCCGATGATCCCGATGGGGCGGGCGGGCAAGCCGGAGGAGCAGGCCGAGGCGGTGATGTTCCTCCTCTCGGACGCCGCCTCCTACATCAGCGGCACCGTGCTGCGGGTGGCGGGCGGGCGGTAGCGCTTGGTGTCACAGCGGGACCCTGAACAACCATGTCCATACCCGCCTTCAAGCCGGACATGACGTTGACTTGCCGCTATTTCCGCTGACGACCCCGAAGCGGACATTTGTCCCTATCAGAGTGCTCGCGTGAAACAGTACGATGCCTCGTCTGAGCCTGGGGGTGGACATGAGGCGGCGGGAATTTCTAGGCCTTGTCGGCGGCGCGGTGGTGACCCCGCTCACGTTGCCGCTCGCAGCAGACGCTCAACAGAGCGAGCGTGTGCGGGTCGTCGGCCTGCTGACGCCGTCGGACGCTGAGGGGCGTCGGCGCGCACTGCTCCAAGGCCTTGAGAAACAACTGGGGTATCGCGAGGGCCAGAATATCGCGCTGGAGGTTCGTTCAGCCGATGGCAAGCTCGAACGGCTGCCATCGCTCGCCGGCGAATTGGTCAGCGCCGGCATCGACGTCATGGTCACAATGCAAACACCCGGCACACAGGCCGCTATCGACACCAGGACAAAAATTCCGATTGTGATGGCGCTGGTCGGCGACCCGGTTGGCTCTGGGTTCGTACCAAATCTCAACCGCCCAGGCGGTTCGGTTACCGGTGTGTCAAACGCTGCAGGCGAGATCCCAGGAAGCGGCTAGCGGTACTGAAGCAAGCTCTCCCCGCCGCGCGGCGCATTGCCGTTTTCACACATCCAAATGATCCCATCAGGATACCTCAGCTTCGCCAAGTTGAAGAAGCCTCCGGCACCCTTGGTGTCGAGACGAAAGTATTTCCCGTGGTTGAATTGCGCGACGATATCGAGCGTGCGATTGCGGCCGCCGTGGAATGGAAGCAGACGCGGTGTTCCGCATCCTCGCCCAAGCCGCCGTTCCGTTCTCCAAATTGCAGGCGGACTTGCTGCTGCAGAATTGACTACCGGGAATGCTCGCCGTCCGGATCGATGTCGAAAACGGCGGCCTGATGTCCTACTACGCCGACGTGTCCGAGCACTGGAACCAGGTGGCCAGTTACGTTGACCGCATCTTGAAGGGCGCGGCTCCAGGTGAGCTTCCTGTTATACTGCCGACGAAATTTCAGCTTGTGCTGAACCTCAAGACCGCCCGGACGCTCGGCCTCACATTACCGCCGGGCGTGTTGGCGATCGCGGACGAGGTGTTCGAATAAGAAGGCTATTTGCTGCGGCGCATATGGCAGCTTGTGCCCCATGGCACACGCGCCGCTCGCGGCCATGAATGTCGCCTTGCAGTCCTGAAGCGGACTCCCGCGATCTGTCAGCGGGGCTGTTCTCCGAGTGCAAGCTGCGCGCGCGAAATTTTCGTCCGTGCAGTGACTTGCGTCTCCACCCTGCGTCCCTATGATCGCGCCCGATCCGCAGTTTTGCGTCATTGAATGGGAGTTATGGTTGCAGCAGTCCGCGTCCATAAGACCGGCGGTCCTGAGGTTCTCACCTTCGAGCAGATCGACATTCCGCTGCCGGCCAGGGCCAGATCAAGCTCAAGCACGCCTGCGGCGTGAACGACATCGACACCTATTTCCGCATGGGCATGTACCCGTCGCCGGTCGGCCTGCCGTTCACCTCGGGCAACGAGGGCGCCGGCGAGGTGATCGCGGTCGGGCCCGGCGTCACCGACATCAAGGTCGGCGACCGGATCGGCTACGTCGTCGGGCTCGGCGGCTACGCGCAGGAGCGCCTGATGCCCGCCGAACGCGCCGTGAAGCTTCCCGACAGCATCACCTACGAGCAGGCCGCCGCGATGATGCTCAAGGGCATGACCGCGCAATACCTGCTGCGCCGCACCTACAACGTGAAGAAGGGCGACACCATCCTGGTGCACGCCGCGGCGGGCGGCGTCGGCGTCATCCTGTGCCAGTGGGGCAATGCGCTCGGCGCCACCGTGATCGGCACGGTGGGCGACGAAGCCAAGGCCAAGATCGCCAAGGACAACGGCGCGCACCACACCATCCTCTACAACAAGGAGGATTTCGCCGAGAAGGTGAAGGAGATCACCGGCGGCAAGCTCTGCAACGTGGTGTACGACGGCATCGGCAAGACCACGTTCCCGAAGTTGCTCGACTGTATTGCGCTGCTTGGCACGTTCGCGAGCTTCGGCAGCGCCTCGGGCCAGATCGAGGCGTTCAACATCAACATCCTGCAGACCAAGGTATCGCTGTTCGCGACGCGGCCGACGCTGAACAACTACGTCGCCAAGCGCGAGGACTTGCTCGCCACGGCGAAGGATTTGTTCGACGTGGTCGGCAGCGGCAAGGTCAAGATCCCGGTGAACCAGAAATACGCTTTGAAGGACGCCGCGAAGGCGCACCAGGATTTGGAAGGCCGCAAGACCACGGGTTCGACGATCTTGATCCCGTAACGGTTGCAAAGAACTCATGCTGTCATCGCCCGCGCAAGCGGGCGATCCAGCATTCCGGGGTGCTTGAGCGAAAGGCCGGCTCGCTGACGATTGCGGTACTGGATGCCCCGCTTGCGCGGGGCATGACAGCCGCGCTTT
>CAWFCM010000041.1:0-269297 GCA_963814215.1 uncultured Alphaproteobacteria bacterium
GATGACCTCTAAGATTGCCGGCCATCTCAAGTGCAAGGCTGAGACGGCCACGATGTGCGCGTTTCGGCGCTACATCACTCGCAAAGGTACCTTGATCGCGAGTTACAACTGGCATGTGGCCGAGCATTTTCATTATCGGATGAAGATGTCGCGCGCGATGACAGGGTGAGGCGGTGCTTCGTCGCACCGGCGAAAGCGTTGGCGGCATGGAATTTGCTGAGTTTGATTCCGGCAATTGGCGCACTGCGGCAAGCCGGGTTCGATCGGTCAGGAGGGCGTTCCCATGAGAAGGCGCGATTTCATTCGTCTGGCGGGAAGTGCGGCACTCGCACTGCCGGCGGCTGCGCACGCTCAATTCAGCGCGTCGCGGCCGATCACGATGATCGTTCCATTTCCGGCGGGCGGTGGAGCCGACATCCTGGTTCGGATGCTGACAAAGTATATGAGCGAGAATCTCTCGCACTCGATCATCGTGCAGAACGTACCGGGCGCGGGAGGAGGGCTCGCGTTTGGCCAGGTGGCGCGCGCCGCGCCCGATGGCCACACACTTGGCTGGGTCTCGACAGGCTTCGCTGTCATGGCTGCCACGCTCTCGAACCTCACGTTCAAGCCGGAAAGCGATTTCACTCACATCTGCAACGTGTCCGAGAATCCGTTCGTGCTGGTCGTGAATCCACAGGTCCCGGCCAAAAGCGTGAAGGAGTTGGTCGATCTGGCGAAGGCAAAGCCCAACAGCCTGAACTTTGCGCACAACGGTGCTGCGACTTTGACCAATCTGGTCGTCGAGCTTCTGAAGATCCAGGCCGGCATCGAGGTGGCGCAGGTTGCCTATCGCGGCGACAATTTTTCCGTGACTGACGTCATCGCCGGACATGTGCAGGCGATGTTCTCGAACAGCCCAGTAGCTCTGCCGCATGTGGCGTCGGGACGGTTGCGCGCACTTGCTGTCACTTCGCCGAAGCGATCACCGGCTGCTCCTGACCTGCCGACCATGACGGAGGTGGGATATCCGGATTTCAAGGCGGTAGTCTGGCAGGGCTTTAGCGCACCGGCCGGCACGCCACGCGCCGTTGTCGATCGACTCAACGCTTCGGCGCGCGAGGCACTTCAGGCTCCGGAGGTTGTCACGCGCTTTCAGGAGCTCGGTGCGGAGCGGGTCGGCTCGACCCCGGACGAGCTGTCGCAGCTCGTCGCGCGGGAGATCGCCGTGTGGGCCGATGTTGTGCGCCGATCCGGCGTCAAAGCGAACTAACGCACCTTGGCGGGCATGATCATGTTGAGGATCGCGCTTTTGCCGGACGCGATGCTCGCAAGCGCTTCGACGAGCGCTGTTTTCAGTTCGGCCGGGGTTTCGACGCGGCGGGCATAGCCATCGACCATGGTGGCGGCCTGCTCGTACTTCACGCCTTTCAGTTCGACCCCGTAATAGTTCTTCGTCGCGATAGCGGTCCCTGAAGGGTAGAACTTGTCGTGGTAGTACTGCATCGCGGCGTATTTGGCGTTGTTGAACACCAGGATGAGCAGCGGCAGCTTGTGCTCGTCGGCGAACGCGAGTGCGGGGATGACCGGATTGTACAGGAACGTGCCGTCGCCGATAGTGACGACCACCGGGCGCTTCGGCATCGCGAGTTTCACGCCCAGCGCATAGCCGAGCCCTTGGCCGAGCCCGTTCGGCGCGCGATAAAAGCCGAACGGCTCGTCCCACTTCATGTGCTCGCGGATGAGACGCGCATGCACGATCGTTTCGTCCACATAAACTGCGTCCGGAAGGGCCTCGCGTAGAAGCCGCGCGACCAGCGGCACGGTAATGGATGCCTCTCCGGCGGCCGTTTCCTCGGCGGCCTCAAGACGCTGTCGAAGCTTGTCATGCTCCGCCTTCCAGCGGGCGCGGCGTGCGGCGACCGCGGCCGCGTCGGGTTTCTGCTTGCGAAGCGCTTCAGCGAGGAGGCTCAGGATGAGGGCCGTGTCGCCCTCGAGGTACTGACTGGCGCCTGTCACCTGATAGACCAGCGTATCCTTGAGTGGATTGCTTCCAATCGAGACGATCATTGCGTTCTTCGGTGCGTTGCTCGGCGGATACCAGGGAGCCTCGTTGTCGACGAGAAGCGCGAAATCCATTTCTGTGAGATACGGATTTGTATCCAGCCCGAGATAGAGGTCATGCGACTTCGGGAAATTCGAAAGGCACGCACCCGGGGCGTCGATCACAGGGATGGCGAGAAGTTCTGCGAGTTCCACAAGTGCATCGAAGGTTTTTTGGTCCGATCCTGCGCTCTCGACCAGGATGAATGGCGACCGCGCCCTCAAAAGTTCGGCTGTCACCTTTGCGATATCGTCGTCCGATGGCCGGGAAACGGGCGGCAGTCCGACGGTGCGCATCGCCTCTGACCTAGACCACTCCGCGATCATGGATTCCATCGAAACGCAAAGATAAGTCGGCCCACACGGCGTGCGCTGGGCAAGCTCTCCCGCGCGTACGATGCTGTGATAAAGCGTGTCGACGGAGGTTGACTGAAGCGCGATCTTGACGAGTGAGTTGACCAGCCGTTGTGGCCCGCCGACCACGTTCAGGCTGCGATACCATTGCGGGCCGGGATCGAACTCACCCTCGCCATAGCTCGAGGACTCCCCGGACATCACCAGCATGGGTGCGGCCATGGTCCGCGCACCGTAGATCGCCATGCTGCCTTGCAGCAGGCCGGCGCCGGCATGCAACAAAACTGCCTGCATGCGGCCGGTTACCTGCGTGAATCCGGTCGCCATGGACACTGCCAAAGTTTCGTGCCCGCAGTCCAGGTAGGTGGGACCCGGTGTGCCATGCTTCTTTTGTCGCGCCAGCGCCTCCCACACCGACGGCCACTCCGACCCTGGCGATGATATGACGTACTCGACGTTCAGGCTTCGGAGCGCTTCAAGGATAGCTTCGCCGCCGTCCTGAGTGTTCTTCAAGCTGAATCTCCGGCTTGCAATGAGGCAACCGCCCAACGCTGCTTCGTGAGTCATGTTAGGCCGCAGCATGCCGACGAGCCAGCGCGTATTCGAGCAGCATGGGTTACTGGCGCTCGTCCGGCGCCTTGGCGCCGAAATCTTTCACCACCCGGCCGAGCCGCACGATGTCGCGTGCGACAATCGCCCCAAGCTCATCGGGCGTGGTGGCCATCACGGAAAAGATCTGCGGCAACACCTTGTCGCGCACCTCGGCGCTTTGCAGCGCCTTGACGAATTCGGCGTTCAGTTTCTGCACTATAGTGGCTGGCGTCTTGGCCGGCGCGAATAGGCCAAACCATTGATCCATTTGCACGTCGGGATAACCGGCTTCGGCCATGGTTGGCAGGTCAGGAAGGCGCGGATGCCGTTTCGAGCCGGCGATGGCAAGAAGCCGCAGCCGCCCCGCCTCCACATGAGAGCCGCTGGAGAGGTAGCCCGCGAACAACATATCCATCCGGCCTGCAACAGTATCGGTCACCGCCGGTGCGATACCACGATAGGGCACGTGGACGAGGTTGATCCCAGCCTGCTTCGCGAGCAGCACGCCAAGGAGATGTCCTCCCGTGCCCACGCCCTGAGAGCCGTAGCTCAGCCCTTCGGGCTTCGTTTTCGCAAACGCGACCAGTTCGGAGACATTCTTGGCCGGGCTGGCTGCCGGGACGTTGAGGATGTTGTTGAACGTGACGAGGCCCGTGATCGGCGCGAAATCCTTCACCGGATCGAATTTGAGATCCCCGTAGAGCGTCGGGTTGATCGCGTGGGTTCCGGTGTGGCCCAGCATCAGGAGGTAGCCGTCTGGCGGTGCGTTCTTGATCCCCATGGCGGCGACGTTGCCGGCCGCGCCGGGTCGGTTCTCGATGACGATCGGCTGCTTTAGGGCGACAGACGCCTGGCTCGCGACGAGCCGCATCACGATGTCCGAACTGCCGCCAGGCGGGAAGGGCACGATGACTGTAATCGGCCGCGACGGATAGTCCTCGGCACGCGCGTGCGGAAGGGTGAGCAAGATCGCCGGGATGACGGCGGCGAACAGTCTAAGGATCACTATCAGCCGCATGTCCACCCCACAATCTTCGGCGACGGCATCGTATGCCTGCGATGGTGATGCTGGAAGAACTCGCTGATGTCCGTTTTGCGGCATTCGCGTCGATTTGGCCTATCCGGGCCACGTCCGCTACTCACCCCCTCGCGACCGAATAGCGGACATCGATTAGACCATCGGCGTGTTACTCGATCACCTCGTCGGCACGAGCGAGAAACGATCGCGGGCGCCGGATCTCGATCCGTCCAATGCTCTCTGCCCGTTCGCCCCGACAGGCACTTGCGAAGCGGAATACGGAGCAGGACGTTCAGCGCAAGCTGAACAAGTACACCTCGCACATCGCGTTCCACCTGTATCAGATGTATCAGGCGACTGTCGGCAAGAAGGACGAGAATGTTGACGAAGCCGACGCCGCCCGCAAGGCTGAGGTCCGTCGTGTCGCCCTAACGATGATTAAGCTAATGGACGTAGCTGAGAAATGATGACGCGCGACGCCCCCCTCTCACGCGTAATTTGAATAGAACAGAATACAAATACATCAGCAAGGTCAACAGCTTGCGGGCGCGATTCCCACGTTTTCGCGGGTTCGGTCAACCCCGGAAATCAACGCAATGTTAATCCGGCGTTTTCCGGGATACTTGAAGTCATGGTTAGCGCGCGTCGGCAAACTCGTCGCGGTCTGAGCCGTCTTTGTCGTCGAGTCCGAGGAATTCCAGCTTCCGGTACAGCGTGGAACGCCCAATCCTTAACCGGCGCGCGACCTCGGACATCTGCCCGCGATAATGGGCGATGGCGAAGCGGATTGCGTCGGCCTCGATCTCCTGAAGCGCGCGGACCTCGCCTTCGTTGTCGAGCACACCCAGTGTTCCCGGTGCGGTGCTGGGCGATAGGCCAGGCGCAGCCGTCAGCCCAATGTCGGCGTACTGCGGCACCTCGACGACGGCTTGCGGCGGCGTGACGTTCGGCACGGTGGTAACGGACGGTTTGGCGGCCTGCACTGCAACCTGCGGGAACTCGTCGACGCCGATGGTGTCGCTTTCCGCCAGCACCACGGCGCGGAACACGGCGTTCTCAAGCTGACGCACGTTGCCCGGCCAGCGGTGGTTCGCCAAGAGCGTGAGCGCGTCGGCGCTGACCGCTCGGATGCGCTTGCCTTCCTCCGCCGCGAAGCGGGCGAGGAAGTGGCGCGTCAGTTCGGGAATGTCCTCGGCGCGTGCGCGCAGCGGCGGCACCGTAATCGGAAACACCTGGAGACGATAGAACAGATCCTCGCGGAAGCGGCCGGTATTCACGTCGGAAATGAGGTTGCGGTTTGTGGCGGAGACGAGCCGCACGTCGACCTTGACCGGCCTGCGCGCGCCGACCGGCTCGACCTCGCCCTCCTGGATGGCGCGCAGCAGCTTCACCTGCGCCGCCGCTGGCAACTCGCCGACCTCATCGAGGAACAGCGTGCCGCCAGTCGCCTCGATGAATTTGCCGGTGTGCCGTTCGGTCGCGCCAGTGAAAGCGCCCTTCTCGTGGCCGAACAGGATGGATTCAACGAGGTTCTCAGGAATCGCGCCGCAATTGACCGCGATGAACGGCCGCGCGCGGCGGTCGCTGGAGCCGTGGATGGCGCGCGCGATCAGTTCCTTGCCGACGCCGGACTCGCCTTCGATCAGAACCGCGATCGTCGACGTCGCGGCTTTCTCCGCGGTGCGCAGCACGGCCTGCATCGCGCCGCTGCGGGTGATGATGTCCTTGAAGGTCAGCGTGCCGGACTTGCCGCGCTTGATGCGGTTGAGCTCGTCTTCGAGCGCGCTCTTGTCCATTGCATTCTTGAGCGAGACCTGCAGGCGCTCGGCGCCGACCGGCTTGACCGCAAAATCGACCGCGCCCGCGCGCATCGCGGAGACCACGTTGTCGATGCCGCCGTGCGCCGTCTGCACGATCACCGGGACGTTGACGCCGGCCTCGCGCAACCGCGCCAACACGCCCATGCCGTCGAGATCGGGCATCACCAGGTCGAGCACGACGCAATCGAAGCGGTCGCGGCCGGTCAACATGGCGACGGCCTGCTCGCCACTCTCGGCGATCACCGGCGTGTAGCCGAATTTGCCAACCATGCTCTCGACAAGGCGGCGCTGGATCGGATCGTCATCGACGATGAGTACGCGCTCTGACATCGCAACCCTCAACGCAACTGTGCCGTTTCGGGTCACTGTCCTCCAACTGGCTTAAGGGTCTGTTAAATTTCATGAATCGCATAAACCATTGGTAGCGAACGATATTCTGCCACTCCGAAGAGTCCAAAATGAACGCCAAAAGAATAGCGTGTTGGGCGTCTCGCACACCCCCTGACCCGCCTAGCGCGCTTCCGCCGGTGGCCGCGTAGCCGGGGCTTTTGGGAATCGCCGGGATAACCTGGTTGCTAATAGGCGCGGCCCTTGCGCACCGCCGAAATCTCGCACTTACCAATCTTCCCTCCCGAGGAACGGGCTCCTTTCTGATATTTTCGAAAGGACAACTATGCCTGCACCTGAGCGCGTCCCCACGCACGCGATCTACGTCCGGTGGGGCAACTTCCGCCTCAACATCATCGGCCGCGGCCCGATCCTCTGTTGGCTTGCGGTACTGGCGTCACTCGTCGGCATGCGGGCGCTTCTATAACGGCATCTAATACCAGCGGTGATGAATTCTGACTCATAGGGGATACCGGTTGGGTCGGCGGCATGATTCGCTGGCCTTCTTGATTCGAGGAGGAGGCCAGAATGCCGGCAGCGGTTTCGATCACGCACCTGGACTACAGCGCGTCCGAGCTTCGACGTGAGGCGAAGCGTACGGATGATGCGGACGTGGCACGGCGAATGCTGGCCTTGGCGCTGGTGCTGGAGGGCAAGTCGCGCGGCGAGGCTGCGATATCGTGCGGCATGGACCGGCAAATCCTGTGCGACTGGGTGCACCGCTACAATGCGGAAGGCCTTGTGGGTCTTCGGAATCGAACTGCGCCGGGAGCGAAGCCGAGGCTCTCTCCCGAGCAGGAACGGGAGGTGGCCGAGCTGGTTCGTAACGGGCCGGATTTGGCCGAGCATGGCGTTATCCGTTGGCGGCGAATCGACCTCGCGCACGTGATCGAGCAACGCTATGGGGTCAAGCTGGCCGAACGATCGGTTGGCGATTTGCTTCGTCGTCTCGGCTTTCGGCGTATCTCGGTGCGGCCACGATGTCCCGAACAGGACGCCGCGATCCAGGAGGCGCATAAAAAAACTTTCCCGATCTGGTCGCTGCCGCCATCCCCGCGCATGCGCGCGACAAGCCGATCGAGCTTTGGTGGCAAGACGAGGCCCGCGTCGGCCAGCAGGGCACGTTGACGAGGATTTGGGCCGAGCGCGGCAGCCGGCCGCGGGCCCCGCGCGACCAGCGCTACGATTGGGCCTATCTGTTCGGTGCAGTCTGTCCCGCGCGCGATGCCGGCGCCGCGCTTGTGCTGCCGGTCGCCGACGGCGAGACGATGAACCTGCATCTCGCCGAGATCAGCCGCAACGTCACGCCCGGCAGCCATGCCGTCGTGCTGCTCGACGGTGCCGGCTGGCATCAGACCGGCGGCAAACTCAAGGTGCCGGACAACATCAGCTTGCTCAAACTGCCGGCCTATTCGCCCGAACTCAATCCGGTCGAGAACGTCTGGCAATACTTGCGCCAGAACCAGCTCAGCAACCGCGTCTTCGACGGCTACGATGCCATCGTCGACGCCTGCTGCGATGCTTGGAATGCACTCACCGCTGAACCGGGCCGCATCCAATCAATTACGACCCGCCCCTGGGCATCGGTTACTATCTAATGCCGTTGGTATAATAAGTACGCGTGACCGTTCGACTGCATCAATTATGGAGCGGCCCGGATGTCCGCTTTGTGGGGATTAGCTGACATCGGCCAGCACCTCATCGCGGTAGTGGCGCCGGTTTCAGCCCCTATCAAAGCACTCGTTGGAGACGGTACGATGCCTCGTCCTTGGCCTTGGGTGTTGGCATGAGGCGGCGCGAATTTATTGCAGCTCTCGGCGGTGCGGCGGCATGGCCGCTGGCGGCGCGCGCGCAGTCAAAAGCCACCCCTCTGGCGGGCGTCACGAAGCACGATGGCTTTGCGGGCAAACTCGATTCTCTTTTGCAACAGGCGCAGCAGCTCGGCGCTCCCGTAGCCGCGATTCAGCGCGCCGTTGCGATCTCACACCAGCCGATTTTCCCCAAAAAGGACGTGCTCGCGGTCTTCGACATTTCGCAGCCGTCAGCGAACAAGAGATTCTACGTTTTGGATTTCAAATCAGGTCAGGTCACCGCCCACTTCGCGGCGCACGGAAGGACCAATGGACCCAACGCGAGAGCCACCAAATTCAAAGGCTTTCAGCGGGACTTGGACATGGTCCCGCTGGGCCCGCTCAAGACCGCGCATCCCGAGGTGATGGAACATTACAGGACGATCGTGGACCGCTACGACCGAACCGTTTATCGAAACATGATCGTTGCCGGCCTCGAGGGCGTGACTCCGTACAATCGTTACATCAACCACACGCCGCCGTATAAATGGATCATCCACCCGAACTGGTACACGACCGCTGGTTTTCGCGCCAAGAATAACGGCATGCTGGGGCGGAGCAACGGCTGCATCACCGTCGATCCGGTCGAAAACAACAAGCTCATTACGCGCCTTCAGGGAGCACTGATCTACGTGACGGTCGGAGATGCCCCGATCGAACAATATTTGTAGTACGAGCCTTCCGTCCCGGGCCAGTGAAGCGGCAAGATTTCGCCTCTTGTGCGCCATTTTGCTGTACGCGCGCATGCCCGCTATTCGGTCGCGATGGGTGAATAGCGGACGTGGCCCGGATGAACACAACCGACGAACGAACATCTGAACGGAGCAGATGATGCCTGCGCGGCTCATGATTCTGAATGGTCCGAACCTCAATCTCCTGGGGGTGCGTGAACCGAATATCTATGGCTCGACAACGCTCTCTGCCATCCAGAAGAGCTGCGAGCAGTTCGCCAAGATCGCGAACGCGCGGCTGTCGTTTCATCAGTCGAACCATGAGGGCGTTCTGGTCGATCTCATTCAATCTGCAAGACAGGAGGTCGACGCCATCATCATCAATCCGGCTGCGCTTTCATTCACTTCGATTGCGCTGTTCGATGCACTCAAGATATTTGAAGGCCCGATCATCGAATGCCACATTTCTAACATTCACGCCCGGGACGAACTGCATCGTCATTCGAAGCTGTCGTCCGGGGTCAAGGCTGTCATCTGCGGCCTTGGACCTTATGGCTACATCGTCGCCATGCAGTCGGCGCTTCACATGCTGGGAAAATTGCCGGCAAGCCTACTGGCTCCGATCCGTATCGGTCACAAATGACGCTGTTCGCTTCCGATAAGCCCGGCACGTTGCCCGGCATTCTGGCGATCTTTAACAACGTCGCGCCCGGCCGCGAGGCTGAGTTCGAGGAGTGGTTTCAGCACGAACACCTGTCGGAGCGGATCGCCGTGCCGGGCTTCCTGGTCGGACGACGGCACGAGGCGGTCTCGGGGTGGCCGCGCTATTTCAATTTCTATGTCACGCAATCGGTCGGGGTTTTGAAGTCCGCGGCCTATCTCGGGCGGCTCGATGATCCGACGCCGATGACGCGCACGGTCATGTCGGAAATCTTCAAGGACATGATCCGGACGGTCTGTCACCGTACCTTTCGGCTGGGAGCCATGCGAGGCACCAGCGTGGTGACCGTGCGATTTAGCGAAAGTCCTGATGAGATAGCCTTGAAAGCGGTCCTTGAAACGTTGATGCGGGACAAAGCGGTGGCTTGCGGCGAAATCTGGCGCGCTGCGGACCCGCTCGAATTCCCGATATC
Source organism: uncultured Alphaproteobacteria bacterium (assembly GCA_963814215.1). Taxonomy (GTDB): domain Bacteria; phylum Pseudomonadota; class Alphaproteobacteria; order Rhizobiales; family Xanthobacteraceae; genus Z2-YC6860. The sequence goes on from CAWFCM010000041.1 coordinate 9,907, forward strand.
CATGGAAGAACGGCTGCGCGGCGGCGATCGCAAGATCGAGGCGTGTTTGCTCGTGGAAGCACTGCGCGTGCCGGACGCCGAGAGGATTGCAGCAGCGCTGGCGAGTGACTTTCAAGGAGCCACGATCGGAGTCTATCGATTGCTTTGCGAGATTACTCCAGCATGAGCAAGCGCAGGGTTTTGGTTGGATTGATCGGCACCAACATCCAGGGATCGCTGTCGCGCCGACGGGGTAATGGAATAGGCGCTAATGGCACAAAGCCGACGTCACGCCTGTCCGCTATGAGGTCGGCTTTCAGGGGTAAAGCAGACGTCTTGCTGGCAGGCCGAAAACGACGCGAATGACCCAAAGCAGACATCGGGAGTGAACCGCATCTGAGGTCGTTAAACGCCGTTTTGTCGAACCCTGCCCAGTCGCTGAGTGCTAGGCTTTGCGGCACAGGAGGCCCCTGGGGCATATGCAACGGCGCGAGTTCGTTACGCTTCTCGGCGGTGCTGCGGCGGTGTGGCCGCTCGCCGCGCGCGCGCAGCAGCCAGTGATGCCCGTGATCGGGTTCCTTTCCCCTGGATCGCCCGAAGCTGACACTGACCGCATGAACGCCGTCCGGCGGGGTCTCGCGGAAGTCGGCTATGTTGAGGGACAAAACGTGGCGATCGAATATCGTGGGGCGCAACACCAACACGATCGCCTTCCGGCGCTGGCAGCCGACCTCGTCACGCGCCAGGTTGCCGTAATCGTCGTCGTTAGTGCCTCAGGAGCGCTTGCCGCCAAGGCAGCGACCAACACGATTCCAATCGTGTTCTCCATTGGCGCTGATCCGGTGCGGTTGAGCCTCGTTGCTAGTCTCAATCGACCAGGCGGCAATATCACAGGCGTATACCTCCTCAATTCTGCGGTAATGGGAAAGCGACTGGAGCTGTTGCGCGAATCGGTGCCCGCAGCGCGTGTGATCGGCTACCTCGCCAATCCGAAGAGCGCGGTTACCGAGCCCGAAACGAAAGAACTACACGAGGCAGCGCGTGCTTTAGGTGTGGAGCTTCGGGTCCTGAATGCCGCCAACGAAAGCGAGATCGATGCCGCCTTCGCTACTTTGGCAAAAGAACGCTCCGTTCCCCTTTTGGTAAGTACAGACAATTTGTTCACGGACCGACCTGTTCGACTTGTCATGCTCGCGGCGCGTCATGCCATTCCCGCGATTTATCCGTACCGCTACTTCGCTGATGCGGGCGGCCTGATGAGCTACGGATCCGACCTTGCTGATGCCTATTGGCAGGTTGGCGCCTATGCAGGGAGAATTCTCAAAGGAACCAAACCGACCGACCTGCCGGTTCACCAGGCGGTGAAAGTCGAGTTGGTTATCAACCTTCAGGCTGCCAAGGCGCTGGGCATCGCAATTCCGCTCCCGCTGCTTGGCCGCGCCGACCAAGTGATCGAATAACGATGATGTTTGCTGCGATGCAAATGTCGCCTTTTGGCACGAAGCCGACTTCCGGCATGTCCGCTTCTCTAATCGGCCGTCTGGGGTCAAGCGCTTTCAGACTATCCACCACTGCAGTGTCGATGTCGCTCACGGGCTCGCGCTTCTCTTCGGAATCGGCACCAAGGCCCTTCCAGCATGGGATCCGAGGACGAGGCGGAACAATCTAAGTGGCGGCCTTGCCGTCAGTTGAACGGCAGGTCCAAGCGGACATGCGAACTCACCTCATCCATCGTCCCGCGAGGGACATCTTTCCACCGCAGGGTGGAGCTCGAGTTTCCTCCTATCGGATCTGATCTTTCACGGTTTTCATGCTGCTGCGGCGGCTTGTTCTCGGGTCCAGCGGAACTCGGTGCCGTCCACCCACATGCGGTGCATGATCACGGCCAGCCGGCGGGCCAGCGCCACGATTGCCTTCTTCATGCCGCGGCGCCTGGCGATCTGCATCGCCCAGGCCTTCAGCCAGGACCATTTCTTGGAACGCATCATGGCCTGAGCTGCTTCGTAGAGCATCGTCCGCATCATCTCGTCTCCACAGCGCGATATTCTGCCGTCCCAATCGACCTCGCCCGATTGATACTTGGCGCACGTCAGTCCAAACACCGCCCCGACGGACTTGGATTTGCGGAAGCGAGCCGGAATATCGACCGTGGCTCGATAGGTCAGCGACACCACGGGGCCGACACCAGGGGTCGTCATCAGGCGCCGGCATACCTCGTCATCCCGGACGATGGCCAGCAGGCGGCGGTGCAGGATGCAGAACTGCTCGCGAAGTGTCCGTCGGACAATGAGCAGCGGTTCGACCAACGCCGCCAGGTCGGGCAAGTTCTCGACAAGCTTCCTGATGCGAGCCTCGAACCTCACCGTCCCAACCATGCCGACCTTGAGGCCGAAGTTGCGCAGAGTACCGCGCAGGTCGTTATCGATGGCGATCGCCTTCGACTGCAGCAGCTTGCGATGGGTCAGCAGCATCCGCAGTTTCTGACTGCGTAGCGTCTTCACATGCACCGGGCGGTAAAGCCCCACCCGCATCATCTGCGCCATGCCGCGCGCATCGTTGCGGTCGGTCTTGTTGATCTGCGCCTTCAATACCGCCCGCATGTGTCGCGTCTCGACACAGATCACCGGCAAGCCCGCTTCGGCCAGCCCACTGAACAGCCATTGCGACAGCGGTCCTGCTTCCAATCCGATCCGCTTGAAGTGGTAGGCGGGGTTCTTTAGCACCGCCAGCAGCGCTTCGGGTTCGCTTGCCACCCTTACTTCACGAACGATCCTGCCCGTGTCATCCACAATGCAGACGCTGGTCTCCTTGACCGAAACGTCCATTCCCGCAAAATGGTCCATGCTGCGCTTCTCCTTCTGATGTTTGAGGCCGTAACCACGGACCTCGTTTCACCATCAGCCTGAAGCGCAGCACCCAAAATTTTCAGCTATCCACAAGCCGCCGGCCGATTACCCCATCTATGAGGTCGACTTTCAGGGGTAAAGCGGACTTCCTGCTTGCAGGCCGGAAACGACGCGAATGACCCGAAGCGGACATGGCCAGGCTGATTGGCAATGGTTCATTACGATTGCGGTGTTCAGCTCTTAGCTTCTCAACGCGCTATTGTTCTTGGACGTCCGGAACCCCAAGTAGTGTAGCGGCGCGGAGAGCGGGCAATGACACTCGATGAATTTCTATTAGTGATCTACGAAATGGGTTACGGCCATCCGATGGGGCGCGTCAGTGTAACGGTTCTAGAGGAAAACGTTGGAGCTGGATACGGAAGCCTTTTCGACAAGGCCAACGCCGAAGGGTACTTGGAAAAAGCTATTGGCCAACTCTGGCTAACGTCTAGCGGCAAAGATCGCGTTGGACGATTTCAATAGAGAAAACCATCGCCTGGGCAGGCCAAGATCGACGCGAATGACCCAAAGCGGACAATTGGCGAATTTGCCGCAAGCGCCTATTTTCCCCTTGTAGCCCTAAAAGCGTGTTAGGATTTCTTATGTGGGGGCAACCCCCGTACGAAATTTCGACATTGAGGACGTGATACCCGGCGGCGTGCGCGGCCCGCCGCCCGGCTCGATTTCGTCCGCACGACGTCGAGTTGAAAACTGCATGGCGATTTCACAGGACAGTGTGATGACTTCGATCGTACCGATTTTTAGGGACAGCGCATTCGACAACGAGGCAACGCTGATCCTAGGTAAGGCCTATGACATGGCCTGCCGGTCCCTCCACCGCAAAGGCCAACCGCCGGTCGTACAAGAAATCCTAGCTAAGAAGATCGTTGAGGCTGCGCAACACGGTGAGCGCGATCCAGACCGGCTTGCAGGGATTGCTTTGAGCCAGTTAGGCCCGCTTCACCGCGAAGTAAGCCTGCGCTTTGGGCTCATACCGAATTTCTTTATGTCGACGCCTGATGCGCCCGAGATTGTCGAGAAGCTGTGGGACTTCGCCAAATCGGCTTATCTCGACAATCCGATACCCTCGCTATTCAAGGAGCGCCTGTTCGTTTTTTTGTCGCGCTTCTGCGAAGTTCGCTATTGCATCGTTCGTCACTGCGGATTTCTGGTCGGCTACGGCCACGCATCAGGCGATGCTTTGGCCGCCCGACAAACCATCGAGCAGGCGCTCAAGCTGCTCAAGGCACCTCCACCGTGGCAGCGGCCGCTTGAGCCGATCTATGAACGGCTGGAGGCATCGAGCACAGTGATCGATTGGCCCGATCCTGAAAGCGATGCGGAAGACTGGATATTTGCAATGTCCGCTCTGATCTTTGTCGAGCCGACGAAGTCCGAGCGCGCCCACCAGGCATTGCGGAAAGCACTGGGTGCAAAGCGATTTGAGTATCTGCTCGCCCTTCTCGCGTTCATCAGAACCGCTCACTATTGGACCATGGTCCATCCCGGGCTCAAAATCGAGGACGATATGCGGGAGCTTATGGCTTCGCATAAGGAGCTCGCTTCTCTACTTTTGCAAGGCTCCGATCTCGGCTGATGCTGCGGCGACTTCCGGTAATGACACTAAGCGGACATGAGCCCTGAAAGCTGGAAACAAGAAGGCCCCGTGAGCCGAGGCCTTACTTTCGATTTTCAATCTCCGCCGCGATCCGCGACCAAGTCTGGGCGATGTGTTCGATCATGACCCGATGCGGGGTGCTCATCGTTTGCGCCACCAGTGTGCGGCATTCCGCAGCCTCTCGGCGGCACTGTTCCGGCGTGAGTTCCACTGGATCGGGCATTGCAACATGACAATGAACAGACGTGCACCAAAGTTTCAAAGGATCAATCTTTTTACGCGGAGACCAAGCCCGTAGCGTGCGGTCGCGCGTGTCCGCTATTGGCTGCCGACATTCCAAGCCTTGCGTCGTATGTCCGTTATTGGGGGAAGAGCGAACATCGACAAAATAGGCAGACATGTCGCCTTTTGGACCCAAAGCAGACATCGCAGAGCTTCTCCTGTTGTCGACCGAGGGTCTGTTAAGCCGCTCAGGGCGCCTTACTTCGCTGGCTCGACGGTGAAGAAGTCGCCCAGCGCCACCACCGCGTTGTAGCGCGCCAGCGGATCCTGGATCGTCTTGTTGATCTCGCCGAGCTTGGGCATCACCGACATTGGCACCGTGTACTTCAGACCGTCACCGCCCTTGCGGGGCCGGATAACGACGACCGCGAACGTGCCCGGCGGCGACTTCTCCGCGGCGACCTGCACGGAGCCTTGGCCCGGACTGGCGCTCACCGCCAGCATCACGCCGTCGACCGAGCAGGGACAGGGCACGCCGTCGCCGCTGTAGTACGTGACGGCGAGCTCACGCGGCTTCGCGTTGAGGCGCTTGAGCGCGTCCTCGCCGATCCGGATGCCGGCCGGGATGAAAGCGCCAAAGCCGCCGTGCACCCGCGCACCGAGCTTGATCCACTCCTCTGGTGTTTCGGCGCGCACCGCCGCTCCAGACAGCAGCACCAGCAGGGCAATCGAGACCAGCCGCATCGCCAAACCTCCGATATGCAAATTTATCAATTGCATCATACCCATGGCCCCGCTGTCCTGCCCTTTCAGACTGCTTTGAACGCAAGCGCCCGCTCGCGGGGGGATGCGAGCGGGCGCGTCACGTCGCCTCATGTGGACCCGGCCGGCGTCTGGCCGCGCGGTCGTCAATGACGGCGACGTTTTCGAGACAGCATCGCCTCATCAAGCTCTCATAGTTTCGTTGTTACGAAACTTCTGCGCGATAGGACGAAGTGTCACCCTCCACAGACTCGAATGGAGGGAGCGATGGAAGGCAGCAGCTTCTCGAAGTCTGCGACACGAACGCCGCGCCTTGCTGAGCTGATCGCAATGCGGCGGCCAGCGCCGCTGTCCGCCAAGGCGGATCAGAACCGCGAGCCGAGCTTGTTGCGCGCCGCCCGCCGCTGGCGCGACGAATGGCGCGGGAAGCGCTTCGCCCAATTGAAGGGCTAGCGCTTCTGCAGGACCGCGGAGACCGTCAGATCAGCGCCGCTATGCGTTCGGCGTAAGGCCACACCTCGCGCGCGCCGCGGTAGCACATGTCCAGCGCCACGTAGAGGATGATGGCGAGGCCGATGTAGGCGATCCAGCGATGCCGTTGCAGCAGGCTTGCGATAAAGCTCGCTGCGACGCCCATCAGCGCGATCGACAGTCCGAGACCAAACACCAGGATATAGGGGTGGTTTCGCGCCGCTCCGGCAACCGCGAGCACGTTGTCGAGCGACATTGAGACGTCGGCGACGATGATTTGCCAGATCGCCTGGCCGAAAGTTTTTTTCGGCGCGGTGTCGGCTGCATCGAAGCTGATCTGGTGGCCGGTTGTGGCTTCGATAGCCATGGCGTGTTGCGTCGCGCGCAACTCGCGCCACATCTTCCAGCACACCCACAACAGTAGAATGCCGCCTGCCAATAGCAGGCCGATGATCTGAAGAAGCTGGATCGTGACGCTGGCAAAGCCGATACGCATCAGCGTCGCTGCGGTGATGCCCCAGAAGATCACCTTGGTGCGCTGGTGTTGCGGCAGGCCCGCGGCGGCAAGTCCGATGACGATGGCGTTGTCGCCGGCAAGAACCAGGTCGATCATGATGACCTGGAACAGCGCGGTCATCGCTTCGCTGGTGAAGTAGGCACTCATGTGAAGTCCTCATGCAAAAGGTGTTTGGCAACGGCTCCCCGTTCGCGCGCGATGAAGCGCACGGTGGTCCGCCGTCGTTCTGGCGTTTTCAGGTCGCGGAGACGCGACTAGTCAGGTGATGGCTGCATGAGGTCCCTCTTTTTTCAGCATCCAGTCCGACATCGCAGCTCGCCATGAGCTGCCAGAGGGGCCCGGCCTGGATGCGCGCGTCTCGCCATAGCGCGTGAACGCGCAGACTCATTCCGGCATTTAACTCTCTACAATTGTCGTTCGATCCTTAGACCTTCGTCGCGAGGCATGCCGCGACGACCTTGTTCGTTGCATCCGGCTAGCGAAGCACCAGAACGGGTATCTTCGACTGGTTGAGCACCTTCTGCGTGACGCTGCCGATGAACATGCCGCGCAGGCCGCCTTCGCCCTGCGTCGCCATCACGATGACGTCGCACTTTTTCTTCTTCGCGACGTCGAGGATGGCGTCGGCCGGATAGTCGTTGGTGGCGTGCACGCCTTCAAAGCGTACGCCCGCCTTTTTCGCGAGGCGCTCGATCGCGTCGAGATGCTTCGCCACGGTCTTCTTGATGATCTGCTCGTGCTCCGCCGGCTGGGCGAAGCCGACCGGCAGGTTGTTGCGGTACACCACCGGCGTCGCTGGCGGCGCGGCGAAGAAGCCCGTCACCTTGGCGTCAAGGGCTTTGGCGAGCGCGACGCCCTGAGCCGCCGCCTTCAGCGAAAGCGAAGAGCCGTCAGTCGGAACGAGCACGTTCTTGAACATGTTTCGATCTCCTCAGTTCGCGTAGGGCAGGACCCAGATCAGCATTCCGAGTACGTAGCAGACCACGGCGCTGACCAGGCAGAACGCGAGGCTCCATGACAGGAACTCCCGCAGCGAGACCTTGCGATCCTCTTCTTTCTCGGCGATGCGCAGCGCCACGTAGAGCGCGGGCGCTCCCGCCACGGTCAGGTTGCTGCCAAGCGTGCCCGACCAAAGGATCATCCAGTACAGCGGCCACGGCGGAATGCCCTGCGCGCCGAGCTCCTTGATGGTGTTCAGGAAGGTCAGGATGTAGGCGTCGTGCTCGACGATACCGACGATCGGGATCGTCACCCAGTACAGCACCGTGGCGCCGAGCGCGTAGTTGTTGGCGAACATCGGCTTCATCCAGTTGGCCAGCATATCGAGGATGTGAGTCTTCTCGAGGCCGCCGACCAGCGCGAACAGCGCGATGTAGAAGAACACGGCGCGCCAGTCGAGCTCCTGCACAATGTGTTCGAAGCTCGGTGCGTCCTTGAGTTTGTCGCCCATGATCTCGACGATCAGCACCAGGATGACAGCGCCGGTCAGCGCGATGAAGCCGAGCTTCACGCCCAGGAATTCGCGCATCGCCATTGCAAACACGGTCAGCAGGAACATGCCGACCGCGATGAAGGCGAACGTCGGATCCTTGATGTCGGACTTGATGCCGGTGGCGCCGTCACCTGCCGGCATACCGATGTTGCGGAAGCCGTAGAAGTACATAAAGGCAAGAGTGATCGTGAATGACACCATCAGGATCGGGAATGACGACGGCCGTCCGTGCTGCCAGATAAAGTCGAAGAACTCCGCGCCGGCGACGCTGTGCAGCATCTGTGGCGGCAGATCGCCGAGCAGCAGCGCGGTGCCCATGAAATTGGCGGAGAAGCCGATCATCAGCACCAGCGGCGTGGCGGGGATTTTCAGCGCGCGGGCGAGCGGCAATGCGACCGGCGCCATCATCAGGATGCAGACCACGTTGTCGATGAACATCGACAGCAGGCCGGTCAGCATTGACAGCACGAGGACCAGCAGCCCCGGTTTCCCGCCTGATAGTTTGAGCGATTGGACGGAAAGCCAACTCGGGACGCCGGACCTGCCGAAATAGCCGGCCATGATCCAGATGCCGACCAGGATCGCCATGACGTTCCAGTCGACCAGGTTGGCCGCCTCGACCTCGGTCATGGTGCCCATCCAGATCATCACCACGACGCCGAGCAACGCGGCGACCGTGGCGTCAAGTTTGTTGACGACGACGGCTGCGATCGTCACGAAAAAGACGATCAGCGTCATCCATTGCAGCGCAGTTAGAGCCATTTGACGTCCCCCAGAGTGACTTGAATATGATTGGCAGGCAGTTCGACGCGCTTCTTGTGCGGCGCGTCCGGTTTCCAGCCGAGGATTGCGAGCATCACGAAGAAACCGAACACGTAGGCGAGTGCGACGTGCCAGCCGTGCCGCAACCAGCGGCCGACCGACTTCGCCTCCGGATACATGTTGGAGAGCGCGACGCCCGCGGACGATCCGAACCAGATCATCGAGCCGCCGAAGCCGACGCAGTAGGCCAGGAAGCCCCAGTCGTAGCCGCCCTGCTTGATCGCCAACGCGGTGAGCGGAATGTTGTCGAACACCGACGACAGGAAGCCGAGGCCCAGCGCGGTCTGCCACGAGGCGAGCGGCAGCTCCTCGACCGGCATCAGCGAGGCGTTGGTGACGAGCGCGAGAAGGAAGATCGTGCCCTTGAACGTCTCCGGCATGATCTCCCAGTCGGGGCGCCGCCAGCCAGCGGTGGCGAGGATCACGATCCACACGGCCAGACCGATCACCGGCACGACGTCGAGTATCGCGGGGAATTTTAAGTTCGCGGTGACATTGGCGGCGATCGCGATGACGAGGATCAGCGCGACGATGATCAGTGAGGGATAATCGATCTGCAGGCCGCGTGGCGCATCCTTCAGGATCGGCGAATGGCGGTGCTGCTGGATGGCTGCGGGAATGCCGAACACGAGGAAGCCGGCACCGGCGGCGACATAGGCTGTAAGCACGGTCAGCGGGCTGATGCCGTCGATCCACATCATGGTGGTGGTGGTGTCGCCGACCACGCTGCCCGAGCCGCCAGCATTCGAAGCCGCTACGATACCGGCGAGATAGCCGATGTGGACTTTGCCCCTGAACACGTGCCGCGCCATCGCGCCGCCGATAAGCGCGGCGGCGATGTTGTCGAGGAAGCTGGACAGCACGAAGATGATGGCGAGCAGCGCCAGCCCGCCCTGCCATCCGTCCGGCAGATAAGACGGCATTTCGTCGGGCACGCGGCTGTTCTCGAAGTGACGAGACAGCAGCGCAAAGCCCATCAGCAGCAGAAACAGGTTCGAGAGCACGACAAGCTCGTGCTGCATGTGCAGGCCGAGGCCGGCGAGTCCGGTGCCGAATTTGAATCCGGTGAAGATCAGCTTGTAGAGCACGATCGCCGCGAGGCCGGTCAGTGCGACTTCCAGCGTCTTGTGATGGAAGATCGCGACGCCGATCAGCGTCAGCGCGAACAGGATGAAATCGACCGGGATGCCGAAGACGAATACCGGTTGAACGACCGAGGTCGCCGCCGCAGTGGCCGCGTTAGCGGGGGGCGCAAACGCGGCCAGGGCCGCGGCGGCGACCCCAAGGGAGGAAAGGCGGGAAATCGAGACGATCCGGCGCAGCGGCCGGAAGAAGGTCGTCCTCACCGACGTGAGGTGATCGCTTTCACAAGCATTTCGGCAGCACGAGGTGCTGCAAAACAATAGTCGCAAAGGGGCCACTCCATCGTAATCCAGTCCGACATCGCAGCATGCGGCTGCCAGAGGGGCCCGGCCTGGCTATTGAACGTCTAGCTGTGCATCACACCTTCCAAATCCAGTTTGCGATCCGGAGAAAAATCAATTTCTTAGTCCTCGGCGGGCGCGCCGCCGGCTTCAACGATCCGCACCAACTGATCCGGATCGATGGTCGAGGCAGCGAACAGGCCGATCAGCGTGAGAGCGCCGGCGACGTCGGCGTAGGTCACCCGCGCCGGATCCTCGTCGCGGTTGCGCCACGCGATGACGGCAAAGATGGCGGCGAACGCCAGGAACATGCTCGCCAGTACCGGCATGATCATTTCGTTTGGAACACTGACGATGAGACCGGACCAGGCGGCAAACCCCGCAAACGTGGCGGCGGCGAACCCGATCTGCGGGCCGACCCCGAGGGGGTCGTTGCGCTCTTGGTATCGCGGTCTGGTCGTTCTCACGTCTTTCCGCCCGAATGAATTATGTTATGGTCCGTCTAGCGGTGTTCTGTTTATGTTTCGCTAGTTTAGTAAATACGAAACGTCGGTGTGTGGCAAGACCGTTCCGCCTGCCGGAGGGGGCGAATGCAGTTTGCAAAATCGGAAACGCAGTCAAAACAACTGCGGAAACAGGCTGGGACTTGGCTGAAGGAACTCAGGGGGCAGGCTGGTTTGTCGCAGATCCAACTCGCTGACGTCCTGGGTTTTAAGTACTACACCTTTATTTCACAGGTGGAGAACGGGTTCGGACGAGTTCCCGTTGAGAGCATGGAGGCATGGGCGAAGGCGCTGAATGCAGATCCTTCGAGCTTCGCCAAAAGGTTGTTGTCGCTTTACGAGCCGGAATTGTATCGGCTTCTATTCGAGGTGAAGAAATGAACGTAATCCACTTCCCCCGCGTCCAGGAGTTGCCCCAGGGGTGGCAGAGCAGCGAATTGAGCAAGCTTACGAACGCCTGCGCCGGGTCGGTTTCGGCTGGCGACGTCAGCGGCTGGGAGGTCGGGACGACGGACTACGGCGATCCCCAACTTTACCTCCTGGGTCCCGCGCCGGATCACGACTGCATCCTGAGCATTTCACGGCTCGGACGGCTTTACGTGCTGGAGGACGGGCAGGGCCAGGTGTTGTTCGAGAACGACAACCTGATGGCGCTGGCCGATGAAACTTGCAGCGCGCTGCGCCGCAAGAAGGCGGAGATTTTCGCTCGGCTGACGGTGTGCTGGTGCGCGGTGCGTGAATTCTTTGAGGAGAAAGTCGAGCCGGTGCTCGCCGAGCCGATGGAAGTTATCAGCCATTTCGCCCCGCATTTCGCCGCGCTGGCGTAGGCGTCCAAATCGCCACAGCCAGGGAGATTTGGTGCGCGGGCGTTGCCGTCCGCGCGCGGGGCTCTATCTTTGAAACTTCAACTCGGACATGGACGGCAGCATGACCTCGTCCTCGATCAAAGCGCCGGCGCGCGGGGCTGCGGCCCGCAAGGGGTTGGCCAAGACGCTCGGCTCGCTGCCGGAGTGGAATCTGGCCGATCTCTATCCCGGCATCGAATCGGCTGAGCTCAAGCGCGACGCCGAATGGACCGAGGCCGAATGCGTCGCCTTCGAGAAGGCCTACAAGGGCAACCTTGAGACGCTTGCAACCGGTGGCGGTCTCGTTGAAGCGGTGCGGCGCTACGAGAAGATCGACGATGTCGCGGGCCGACTGAACTCCTACGCGGGCCTTCTGCACGCCGGCAACGCCGCCGATCCCGTGCTGTCGAAATTCTACGGCGATATGCAGGAGCGCCTCACGGCGGCGTATCTGCATCTGCTGTTCTTTACGCTGGAGCTCAACCGCGTCGACGACGCGGTGCTCGACAAGGCAATGGCCGATCCGGGGCTCGGCCACTACCGGCCGTGGCTCGAGGACATCCGCCGCGACAAGCCCTACCAGCTCGAAGACCGCGTCGAGCAGTTGTTCCAGGAAAAGTCGATGACCGGCTATTCCGCGTTCAACCGGCTGTTCGACGAGACGATGGTCGGCTTGCGCTTCAGGGTCGCGGGCAAGACGATGAGCATCGAGCAGACGCTCAACTTGTTTCAGAGCCCGAAAGAACGCACGCGCAAGGCGGCGTCCGAGGCGCTGGCCAAGACCTTCAAGGACAATTTGCGGCTGTTCACGCTGATCACCAATACGCTCGCCAAGGACAAGGAGATTTCCGACCGTTGGCGCGGCTTCACCGACGTGGCGGGCTCCCGGCACCTCTCCAACCGCGTGGAGCCGGAGGTCGTGGATGCGCTAGTTGCATCCGTGCGCGCCGCCTATCCGCAACTCTCGCATCGCTACTACGCGCTGAAAGCGAAATGGTTCGGCAAGAAGAAGCTGGCGCACTGGGACCGCAACGCGCCGCTGCCGCAAGTCGCGATGCGCACCATCCGGTGGGGCGAGGCGCAGGACACCGTGCTCTCCGCTTACGGCGCGTTCTCGCCGAAGATGGCAGCGATCGCCGAGCGCTTCTTCAAGGATCGCTGGATCGATGCGCCGGTGCGGCCGGGCAAATCGCCGGGCGCGTTCTCGCACCCGACCGTGCCGTCGGCGCACCCGTATGTGATGCTTAACTACCAGGGCAAGCCGCGCGACGTGATGACGCTTGCGCATGAGCTCGGGCACGGCGTGCACCAGGTGCTGGCGGCGCCGAACGGCGCGCTGATGGCGCCGACGCCACTGACGCTGGCAGAGACCGCAAGCGTGTTCGGCGAGATGCTGACCTTCAAGCAATTGCTGGCGGAGACCAAGGACAAGAAGCAGCGCAAGGCGATGCTCGCCGCCAAGGTCGAGGACATGATTAACACGGTGGTACGCCAGATCGCGTTCTATACCTTCGAGCGCGCCGTCCACACCGAACGCAAGAACGGTGAGCTCACCGCGGAGCGCATCTGCGAAATCTGGATGGACGTGCAGCGCGAGAGCCTTGGCCCCGCGATCGATCTCAAGCCCGGTTACGAGACATTCTGGACCTACATCCCGCACTTCATCCATTCGCCGTTCTATGTCTACGCCTACGCGTTCGGCGATTGCCTGGTGAACTCGCTCTATGCCGTCTACGAAAAGGCCAATGCGGGCTTTGCCGAGCGCTATCTCGAAATGCTCGCCGCCGGCGGCACCAAGCACCACTCCGAGCTACTCAAGCCGTTCGGCCTCGACGCCCGCGATCCGGCGTTCTGGCAGGGCGGGCTTGGCGTGATCGAGCGGATGATCGGGGAGCTGGAGGGCTTGGACCGCTGATCCTGATTTTACGGCGCCCCGAGCCGCCAGGTGATCGTGACATTAGACGTGACAGTCAGCGCTTCCGGCGGGATGACGCCGGCGCTTCGTATTGCAGGCGCGGCCATTATCTCGCGGGGCATGCGAGGCTCCGTGTCCTCGATGCGGACAATGGACCCAAGCTTCACGCTTGCCGCCTGCGCATAAGTGTCGGCGCGCCGCCGCGCATCCTCGACCGCGGCCCGGCGCGCGGCGTCGATGCCGGGATTTTTCTCGTCGATCGCAAAGCGGAGACCGCGCACCTCGAACAGACCTGTCGCGGCAATGTCCGCGATGGCGGCATCGAGCTTGTCGAGCTGCGTCGCCTTCAGCTCGAACGACGTCACCCCGCGATACTCGATCTCGTCCCGACGTGGTGCGGGAGGAGGGCCGGGCGGTCGCCGGTCCTCATCGAGGTGGAAGGTGGAGCGGTCGATCTGAATGCCGTTCGCTTGCAGCCGGTGCAATGCTTCGGTGGCGCGAGCCACCCGCTCGCGGTGCGCCACCGTAGCGGCTTCGAGCGTTTGACCCCGGGCGGACACGTTGGCGGTCAGCACGGCGTAGTCAGGCTTGGCCTGGACGCGTCCATGGCCCTGCACGGTGATCGATGGCTCGGTGGGCGCCGCCGGTTGCGCCGCAGCGACGTTGACGGCCGCAAGTACAGCGAGGACGGCGGCGATGAGCTTGTGCATTGGCGGCTCCCGTGGCTGTGCTGATGTGGTTCGCGGTAGCGGCAAATGTAAGGCTGCCGGACGGCTCGCTTTTTGGCGCTGTTCGACCTAACTCTAGCAGCATGGCCCAGCGCAGATCTGACCTCGAAAAGAATCGCTTCTCCGCCCGCGCCGCACGCTACGCCCGTGTCGGCGCCAACGTGGGCGGCGTGGCTGCGCGGCTTGCCGGCGCACGCTTTTTCGGGATGGAGCTGGATCGCGCCAAGAACGCGGCCGAGTTGGCTGCTGCGCTCGGCGGGCTGAAAGGCCCGATCATGAAGGTGGCGCAACTCCTCGCCACCATTCCCGAGGCGTTGCCGCCGGAATACATCGAGCAGCTCACCAAATTGCAGAGCCAGGCGCCGCCGATGGGCTGGGCCTTCGTCAAGCGCCGCATGCAGGCCGAGCTTGGCGCGGAATGGCAGAAGAAGTTCGCTGACTTCGAGCATCAGCCGGCCGCAGCCGCCTCGCTTGGCCAGGTGCATCGCGCCCAAGCGCTCGACGGCAGCGCCCTCGCCTGCAAACTGCAATACGCCGACATGGAATCGGCGGTCGAGGCGGACATCAAGCAGCTCGAAATCCTGTTCGCGATCCGCCGCCGGTTCGACCCGGCGATCGACACCAGCGAGATCATCAAGGAAATCGGCGCGCGGGTGCGCGAGGAATTGGACTATCGCCGCGAGGCGAAGCACGTCGCGCTCTATCGCGACATGCTCGCGGACGTCGATCTCATCCGCGTGCCGCAGGTGTGGCCCAAACTCTCGACTGGACGGTTGCTGACGCTCGACTGGCTCGACGGCACCAAGCTGCTTGACCACAAGGACGCCACGCTCGCGGTGCGCAATCGTCTCGCCACCGCGATGTTCACCGCTTGGTGGTTTCCGTTCATCCGGATCGGCGTCATCCACGGCGACCCCCATCTTGGCAACTACTCGGTGTTCGCCGAGAAGGGAAAGCCGGCCGGCATCAACCTGCTGGACTACGGCTGCATCCGAATTTTCCCACCGAAGTTCGTCGGTGGCGTGGTCGATCTCTACAACGGGCTGCGCAAGGGCGACGACGATCTGGTCGTTCACGCTTACGAGACCTGGGGCTTCAAGAAGATGTCGCGCGAATTGATCGACACGCTCAACATCTGGGCGCGCTTCATCTACGGTCCGTTGATGGAGGACCGGGTGCGCTCGATCGCTGACGGCGTGAAGCCGGGCGAATACGGCCGCAAGCAGGCATTCACAGTGCAGAAGGAACTGCGCCGGCTCGGTCCGGTCAAGGTGCCGCGCGAGTTCGTGCTGATGGACCGTGCCGCGATCGGGCTCGGCGGCGTGTTCCTGCATCTGCGCGCCGAACTGAACTTCCACCGTATGTTCGAGGAGGCGATGGCGGACTTCTCGCTCAAGCGCGTCGCCGACCGTCAATCGAAGGCGCTGGCAGCCGTGGGGCTGGAACAGCCGCGCGGTTGAGCGTCAGCCTTTCCGAACCATTACGGCCCACGGCGTGGGCCCGCTGCGCTTTTCCCAGACCGCCAAAGTTGAGCGAGGTCGCCGAGCGGCTGAAAGAGATCTGGCGCGGCGCTCGACAGCGGCGAGCCACGCGCTAGTGTTGGCGCGGGCGAGGGAACGCGGGTGGTGGTTCAACAGGATCCATACGACTTCATCGTGATCGGTGCCGGCTCGGCCGGCTGCGTGCTGGCGGCGCGGCTCTCCGAGGACAACCGTAACCGCGTCCTGCTGATTGAGGCGGGCACGGACTACCCGCCCGGCGAGGAGCCGGCGGAAATCCTCGATATTTATGGCGCCAGCGCCTACGCCAATCCGCGCTTCATCTGGCCGAACAGCACGGCCAAGTTCTCCCCGCGGCCCGGCAACGCGCCGGACACCCGGCCGCGCCGCCTCTACAACCAGGGCCGGGTGATCGGCGGCACGTCGTCGGTCAACGGCATGGCGGCGTTGCGCGGCCTGCCGTCGGACTATGCGAACTGGGTGAAGCGCGGGGCGCTCGGCTGGTCGTGGGATGGCGTGCTGCCGTTCTTCAAGAAGCTCGAATCCGACCGTGATTTCGACGGACCGTTGCATGGCAAGGACGGACCGATCCACGTGCAGCGCTATCCGGAGAGCGCATGGCCGGGCTTTACCCGGGGCGTGTTGGCCGCGGTTGAGCGTGCCGGCTGGCGCAACATCAAGGATCAGAACGGCGAATTCTCGGATGGCTTCGCGCCAGTCGCGCACAGCCACACCAACGACCAGCGCATGGGTGCGGCCTGGCGCTATCTCACCGCCGCTGTGCGGAAGCGGCCCAACCTTACGATCATGGGCGACACCCATGTCGAGCGCATCGTGTTCGACGGGCTGCGCGCCGTCGGCATCGCGGTGCGCCGTGACGGCGAGCGTCTCGAAATGCGCGCACGCGAGATCGTTCTCTCGTCGGGGGCGCTGCAATCGCCCGCACTTTTGATGCGCTCGGGCGTCGGCCCGGCGCGCGAACTGGCTGAGCTTGGTATTCCGGTTCTGCTCGACAAGCCGGGTGTCGGCAAGCACCTGATGGAACACCCAGGCGTCAACTTCGGCTGCTGGCTCAGGCCTGGCGCTCGGCTGCCGAAGACGCTGCGCCGGCAGATGTTCGCCGGGCTGCGCTGGTCGTCGGGCTATGAGGATTGCCCGCAGGGCGACATGTACATGATCCCGTCCAACAAGGCGCAATGGCACGCGATCGGCGAGCGGCTCGGCCTGATCATGTTGTGGATCAACCGCTCGTACTCGACCGGCGAGGTCAAGCTCACCTCCGCCGATCCTGCCGCACCACTCGATATCGACTTCAACATGTGCTCGGACCCGCGCGACATGGAACGCATGGTGATCGGCGTGCGGCTGCTGTGCCGCTTGGTCGCCGACCCGGCGGTGCGCGGGGAGGTCGAGCAGACGTTTCCGATCAGCTTTAGCGACTGGGCGCGCAGGCTCGCAGTTCATTCCAGGTTCAACGCGGCGCAGACATTGGCGGGCGCAATGCTGATGGAATCGTCCGCTGCGCTCCGCCGTTTCATGCTCGACAAGTTGATCGCCGACGCGCCCTCGCTTGACGATCTCGCCAACGACAACGGCGCCTGTAAGGAGTGGATCGCCGGTGCCGTGCTCGGTCACTGGCATGCATCGTGCACATGCCGGATGGGCGCGCCCGATGACACTCTCGCGGTGACGGACCCGTCGGCCCGCGTTTATGGCATCGTGGGCTTACGGATCGCCGACGCCTCGATCATGCCGTCAGTGCCATGCGCCAACACCAACATCCCGACCATCATGATCGGGGAGAAGGTGGCGGCGACGATCTTGGCCGGGAAGTGAACGTTATTGCGGCTTGTATCCCGAGGCCTTCACGATCTCGGCGTTGACCGCGATCTCCTTGCGCACGAACGTGTCGAACTCCGCCGGCGTCATCGGCATCGGCGCGCCGCCGAGCGAGACGATCTTGTCGGCTACCGCCTGCACCTTGAGCGCCGCGACGATTTCCTTGTTGAGACGCTCGACGATCGGCTTCGGCGTCTTCGCGGGTAGGAACGCGCCGACCCAGAAATTGTACGCCGCGCCGGGCAGCCCAGCCTCGGCGACGGTGCGCACGTCCGGCATCAGCGGCAATCGCTTGGCTGAGCTCACCGCGAGCGCATTGACCTTGCCTTCCTTTGACAGCGGCACCGCGTTGACCGCCGGCGCCGGGTAGGTGTCGATTCGCCCCGCGATCACCTCGGTCATGCCTTCCGGCGTACCGCGGAACGGTACGTGCGTCGCGGCGAATCCAGCGGCGAGCCGGAAACGCTCCATGAACAGATGGCCTGAGCTGCCGGCGCCGGCTGAACCATAGTGAATCACCGCGCCGGTCGTCTTGCCGGCATCGATCATATCGTTCAGCGTCTTGTATTTGGTTGCCGCCGCGATGACGAACGGCACGTCGGCGAGCGCGCTCACTGCCGCAAATTCCTCCGCCACGTTGAAAGGCAGGTTCGGATAGGTCGAAGCCACCACGACGTGCGAGGTCGAATGCACCAGCATGGTATAGCCGTCGGGATCGGACTTGGCGACCTGCGTCATGCCGAGCGTGGTGCCACCGCCGCCGCGGTTCTCGACGATGAAGGTCTGACCGACCTGCCTGCCGACCTGCTCGAATACGGTGCGGGCGGTAATGTCGGTGGCGCTGCCGGCGGTGAACGGCACCACGATCTTGATCGGCTGCTTGCCCGGCCAGTCCTGCGCCATCGCAGCGGCGGTAGGCCCGATCAAAGCAATTGCAACAAATCCGAACGACCGCAGTATCGGCATTTCCTCACCCCTGTCGTTGCCTCAATCATAACGCGAGGCATCCTTCGGTCCAGGGCTCGGAATTGCACGTTTACCAGGATGGTTGCGGCATCACGTCCCAGACGGGCAAATTTTCCACTGTTGCGCCGCAATCGGCGGCTTGAGGTTGGACACCGGCAACGGTTCGCGTTAATGGGCTTGGTCTCGCGGGGGAGCCGCCGCAGCAAACGAGTTGAATTTCCGCTTCCCGGCGTCAGGGTGACTGAATGCTCCTTCGGCTGATGTGCTGTCTTGCGTTCGCTGTCGCCGTTCTTGCGTCCGGCGATGCGCGCGCGAACTGCGCCGGGACGATCAGCAAATTGATGTCCAAGGACACTGAGAAGCTTTCGACTCGTTATCAGCGCGTCACAAAGCGGATGGAGAGAGGGCGCAGCGCGAAGCTGGTTGCCGAGGGCTGCCGGATCGCCCGGGTGCTGGAGCCGAAGCTGGCCGATCAGATCGCCGCCCTCAAGCAGTCCGGCTGCTTCAAGGACCCGGAAGTCGGCACCATGGTCGCCGATATCGTGCGTGGGCATGAGGACGACCTGGCGTCGCTGCGCAAGACCACCCGGGTCGATTGCCGCTGAGGTAGCCTGCGCTTGCCTCAAATCATTGCTTGAACAGTGGGCACGCGGCATTGCCCGCCCCAGGCTATTCCGCTAATCCTTGGCTTGATCGGCTTTGACAAGGGAATGCGGCGATGGCCTCGCACGGCACCACGGAATACTCGACGGCGGAAGGCAACGACTACGCCGAGCACGAGCGCACCTACGAAATGTTCCTGACGATGACGAAGTGGGGCATCATTTCGATCGCCATCGTCCTCATTTTGATGGCCTACTTCCTAACCTGAACGTCCGGCGCCTCCGAGCGCCCTCCCTGCCCGCCGCCGGGGCGGGCGGACGAAGGAGTACTGGATGAAGATCGCTATCGCCGCCGAAGCCGATCCGTCCGAGCCGCGGGTCGCGGCCACGCCGGACACCGTCAAGAAATTCGTTGCGCTGGGCGCAGAAGTGGCGGTCGAGCAGGGCGCCGGCGTCAAGTCCGGCATTCTCGACGAAGACTACAAGGCGGCTGGCGCCAGCGTCGGCAGCAACGTCGCCAATGGCGCCGACGTGGTGCTCAAGGTCCGCCGTCCGGGCGAAGCCGAGCTCAAGTCCTACAAGAAGGGCGCCGCCGTGATCGCCATCATGGATCCGTATGGCAACGACGCCGCGCTTAAGGCGATGGCGAACGCCGGGGTGGTTGCGTTCGCCATGGAATTGATGCCGCGCATCACGCGTGCGCAGTCGATGGACGTTCTCTCCAGCCAGGCCAATCTCGCCGGCTATCGCGCCGTGATCGACGGCTCGTCGGAATATGGACGGGCGCTGCCGATGATGATGACCGCGGCCGGCACGGTTCCGGCGGCGAAAGTGTTTGTGATGGGCGTCGGCGTTGCTGGATTGCAGGCTATCGCCACCGCGCGGCGGCTGGGCGCGATCGTCACCGCGACCGACGTGCGCCCCGCAGTGAAGGAGCAGGTGCAGAGCCTCGGAGCGAAGTTCATCGCGGTCGAGGACGACGAGTTCAAGCAGGCCGAGACGGCGGCGGGCTACGCCAAGGAAATGTCGAAGGAGTACCAGGCCAAGCAGGCCGCGCTGGTCGCCGAGCACATCAAGAAGCAGGACATCGTCATCACGACGGCGCTGATTCCCGGCCGCCCGGCGCCGAAGCTGGTCAACCGCGACATGGTGGCCTCGATGCGGCCGGGCTCGGTGCTGGTCGATCTCGCGGTCGAGCGTGGCGGCAACGTCGAAGGCGCCAAGGCCGGCGAGGTGGTGAGCGTGAACGGCGTGAAGATCGTCGGCCACACCAATGTGGCGGGCCGTCTCGCGGCGTCGGCTTCAGCACTCTATTCCAAGAACCTGCTGACCTTCCTCGAGACTATGATCGACAAGAACACCAAGGCGCTGGCGATCAATTGGGACGACGAGATCGTGAAGGGCACCGCGCTCACCCGCGATGGCGCCGTGATCCATCCGAACTTCGCGCCGAAAAGCGCGGCATAGCGCATGATCCGGAAAAGTGGGAACCGGTTTTCCGATGAGATCACGCGCAAGTGCAATGGGAAGCGGGCCACGCGCGTTTCAATCGCAGCAAACCGAACTCTAGCAATGCTGCGGCAGCAGGACAGGGACATTCCATGACACTCGGCGCCATCGATCCCTTCTTCTTCCTGCTCTCGATTTTCGTGCTCGCAGTGTTCGTCGGCTACTACGTGGTCTGGTCGGTGACGCCGGCGCTGCACACGCCGCTGATGTCGGTGACCAACGCGATCTCCTCGGTGATCGTGGTCGGCGCGCTACTGGCGATAGGCGTGCCGCTTGCCGGTAATGAGCAGGGGCCGATATGGGCTCGCGCGCTTGGCTTCGTCGCGCTGGTGCTCGCCTCGATCAATATCTTCGGCGGCTTCCTGGTCACCCAGCGCATGCTGGCGATGTACCAGAAGAAGAAGTGAGCACGTCATGATCGCCAATTTCATGAACGCAAACGTCGTCGCGCTGCTCTATCTGGTCTCGGGCGTGCTCTTCATCATGGCGCTGCGCGGGCTGTCGAGCCCGGAAACCAGCCGCCGCGGCAACATACTCGGCATCGCCGGCATGACCATCGCGATGCTGACCACGCTCGGCTCGCATCCGCCGGTCGGCATCACGTCGTGGGCGCTGGTGACCGGCGGCCTGGTGCTGGGCGGCGGCATCGGCGCGGTGATCGCGCGCCGCGTGCCGATGACCTCGATGCCGGAGCTGGTCGCGGCGTTCCACTCGCTGGTCGGCCTCGCCGCGGTGCTGGTCGCGGCGGGCGCTTATTATGCGCCGGAGGCGTTCGGCATCGGGACGCGCGGCAACATCAACAAGGCGTCGCTGGTCGAGATGTCGCTCGGCGTCGCGATCGGCGCCATCACTTTCACCGGCTCGATCATCGCGTTCCTGAAGCTTTCCGCGCGCATGAGCGGCGCACCGATCATGATTCCAGGGCGGCACGTCATCAACATCGCGCTCGCCGCCGCGCTGGTGTTTTTTGTCTACGGCCTTGTGGTGTCGCAGGCGCAGGTCGACTTCTGGCTGGTCACCGGCATCGCGCTGTTGCTCGGCATCCTGATCATCATCCCGATCGGCGGCGCCGACATGCCGGTGGTGATCTCGATGCTCAATTCGTATTCGGGCTGGGCGGCGGCGGGCATCGGCTTCACGCTCGGCAACATGGCGCTGATCATTACCGGCGCGCTGGTCGGCTCCTCGGGCGCGATCCTGTCCTACATCATGTGCAAGGGCATGAACCGCAGCTTCATCTCGGTGATCCTCGGTGGCTTCGGCGGCGAGGTGGCGGGGCCGGCGGGCGGCGCGGCCGAGCAGCGGCCGGTCAAGCTCGGCTCGGCGGAAGACGCCGCCTACATCATGAAGAACGCCGGCAAGGTCATCATCGTGCCGGGCTACGGCATGGCGGTGGCGCAGGCGCAGCACGCGCTGCGTGAGATGGCCGACCATCTCAAGCAAGCTGGCGTCGAGGTGAAGTACGCCATTCATCCGGTCGCGGGCCGCATGCCGGGGCACATGAACGTGCTGCTCGCCGAGGCCAACGTGCCGTACGACGAGGTGTTCGAGCTCGAGGACATCAACTCGGAATTCCCGCAGGCCGACGTGGTCTATGTGATCGGCGCCAACGACGTAACCAATCCGGCGGCGGAAGATGACAAGTCCTCGCCGATCTATGGCATGCCGGTGTTGCAGGTCTGGAAGGGCGGCACGGTGATGTTCAACAAGCGCTCGCTCGCGTCGGGCTACGCCGGCGTTGACAATCCGCTGTTCTACCGCGACAACACCATGATGCTGCTCGGCGACGCCAAGAAGATGACCGAGAACATTGTCAAGTCGATGTAGTGGGGATTCTCATCGCGCGGCTCCAGCCGACGTATCGACCGTCGGCATCATAGCGATCGGCCCCAACAGGTTTCCTATATTCAGTGCGGCATTGCTACTGCGTTAGAGCGAAGTCGGTGCCGGCATAACTGTGCCGCACTTCTTGCACGTCCGGTGCACTTCCGAGTCATAGAAATTCCGGTATGCCTGCGTCACCGGATCGGCGCGGTAGTCGTCGACAACGTAGGTCTCCTCATGCAGGAACTCGTCGCAGGCTTGGCAAAACCAGACGAACCTGTCGATGTCTCCGGGAACGCGAGCTCGCTCGATGACTAGCTGGAAGGAGTCCGGTGCAAATCGGGGTGAATGCGGCACCAGCGGTGGCTGAAACAGGCATGATCCCTCGGGGACGTGTGCGATCTTCTCGACACCTTCCTCCGTCCGATAGTGGAGGTGGAGATCGCCCTTCAGCGAATACTGGATTTCGTAGCTCGGGTTGATGTGAAATTCGCTGCGGTATTCGCGCCCTCGCGCGATGAACGCCATGGAGTTGCCGGTCAACCACAGTTGCTGCGTCCGCTTTTTTGTCTCTATCAACTGCCGCATGACACGTTCGAGATCGACATTCGGCATCTTGAGAGACGGAATGGTGAACAGCATGGCAACGCTCCTTTCATCCCGGAGAGTGAGGGGGGTCCGGCGTGCCGGCACGGCGCTATATCTTAGTTGAGATTGCCCATATGGCTTCGAGCCGGATGCAAATATTTGCGCCTTTCCGGCACTTCTGCAAGGTCGACGCGAAGTGCCGATGGTTCTGGCGCGTCGGGTACGCGCGGCATGCTATCAACGCACCATGTTGACGCTGCTCAAATGGCTGCTTGGCGCGATCGTGTTGTTCGGGTGCTTCGTCGCGTTCATGTACGCAACGCAGCGTTCGCTGATGTATTTCCCGGATACACGGCGCACGCCGCCGACGGACGCCGGCCTGCGCGATGCTGAGGAGGTGGTGCTCGACACCGCCGACGGCGAGAAGGTGATCGCATGGCATGTGCCGCCGCGCGGCAGCAAACCCGTGGTGTTGTACTTCCATGGGAACGGCGGTGCGCTGGCGCTTCGGGCCGATCGATTCCGCGCGCTGACCGGCGACGGCACCGGCCTCGTCGCGTTGAGCTATCGCGGCTACGGCGGCTCGACGGGCCATCCGACTGAAACGGGCCTGATCGCGGACGCCACGGCGGCCTATGAGTTCGCAGCGGCGCGCTACCCGGTCGAGCGCATCGTGCTGTTCGGCGAATCCCTCGGCACCGGCGTCGCGATCGCGCTTGCCGCCGAGCGGAAGGTCGCGCGCATCATCCTGCAGGCGCCGTTCACCTCGGCCGCTGATATCGGCGCCGCGGTCTATCCCTTTCTGCCGGTGCGCCTCCTGATGAAGGACCAGTTCCGCTCCGACGAGCGCATCGGCAAGGTCAGGGTGCCGCTGCTGATCCTGCACGGCGCGTTCGATCGGATTGTGCCAGTGACGTTCGGTGAGCGGCTGCTTGCGCTCGCCAACGAGCCCAAGCGGCTGGTCCGCTTTCCGCGCGGCGGCCACAACGATCTGGATTCCCAAGGCGCGCAGGCCGCGGTGCGGGAGTTTCTCAGCGAGTAGCCGCTACTGCGATTCCTGCGGTGGCGGCGGCATCCAGTTCAGGCCACCGGGTTGCTGTGATTGCGGTGTGTTCGGCTGCAATAAACGAGGCGGCAGATTGTCCTGCTCCAGCCGCTCGATGAGATTTGGCCGAAGGCTGGAAGATTGGTCCAGTCCGCAATAGCCGCCTACGCCGCTGATTGAGGCGTCGCAGCTTTGCAAGGTGGGAATACCGCAAGAGGAGGTGCCGTCGTTGTAGAACGCGCAATATGGTTGCGCGGAGACGTGCGGCGCACCGGACGGTGCAATGGACAGCAGCAGCGCAACGCCAATCGCGAGCAACTTCATGACAGCACCGGCAAACGATTTTTCAGTAACAGATCGAGGCTAGACCCGGCAGCTTTCAGTCACAAGGCCGGCGCTCGCTATGCGGTTTCCGAAGTTTCGGCTTGTGACAGACTTTTGAGCCACTTCACTCCGATCACGATCGTGAATAGCAACCCCGTGCTCGCGAACAGCGATGCGGTCCAGCGGAAGCCGATCCGCTCAATCAGCGCCCCTGCGATCAGCAGGCCGAGCGGCAGGCTGTAGATCGCAAGCATGCGCACGCCCAGCACGCGGCCGCGGAAGCGCTGGCTGGCGGCGCGCAGCAGTAGCACGGTGTGGCACACCATCGTGAGGCTTTGCGCCACGCCGCACAGGAAAAGCATCACGATGCCGCCGGTCAGGCTCTGCATCTGGATGAAGATCAGAATGAGGACGTGCCAGATCACGCCGGCGATGAACATCTGCCGCGAAAGGCGGACTTCGGCGTTGAACCACGTCATTGCCAGCGCGCCGAGCAGGGCACCGAATCCGATCGAAGCGACGAGATAGCCGAGCCCGGCCTGGTCGGTGCGATAGACCTCCTTGGCGACGTAGGGCAGCAATCCGTTGGTCAGCGGAAACGCCGTGAAGTTGAACAGCAAGGCGAGCCATACGATCGCCAGCAGGCTCGGCGTGTTCCAGATGTGCACGATGCCTTCGCGCAGGTCAGTCCAGGCCGATGCGCCGGATTGCGTCGTCACCGCCGGCGTCTTGGGCGCTTTCCAGTCGGGCGCGGCGAACCAGGTGAGCAGAGAGCCGAGCGCGTAGAGAATGGTGATCGCGACATAGGCCGGCGCGATGCCGAATGCCGCGAACAAGCCCGCACCGGTCAGCGCGCCGGTGATCCGCGCGATGTCCGAGGTGGCGCGGGAGAAGCTCATCGCGCCGGTCAGCAGGTTGGGCGGCATCGTATCGGCGACCACCGCGCCGCGCAGTCCCATGTCGGAAGGCCGCACCAGCCCCGACACCGCGGCGAGGATCAGGACGACAAAAGGGTTGAGCACGCCGGCGAAGGCCAGTGCCATCAGCATTGCCGCCACCATCGCGTAGGTGGCGCGCATCGCCGACAGCAGAGTGCGGTGCCCGACGCGGTCGCTGGCAACGCCGATCATCGGCGCGATCAGCGTGCCGCCGTAGAGCAGGGCGCCGTAGACCGTCAGGTAAAGCACGGAGCCAGTCTCGACCAGCACGTACCAGCCGAGGATCAGCGTTTCCATCTCGAACGCCCACGAGACCAGCAGATCGGCTGGCCATTGGAAGCGGTAGGCGCGGATGCGAAACGGCGCGAGCGCAGGCGAAAGCGGCATGATGTCCCGGCAGGGTCACAGGCGGCAGGCCGGGTATCTTAGGGGCTATCGCGCTAGAATGTCTGGTAGGTCCGTCCGAGTTGTCCCCCGAGCCGGGCGAAGCCGGCCTTGGCGGGCTCGTGATCGATCTTGATGTTGAGCGCCTTGGCGTAGGAGCCGGCGGCGCGCTCCTTGTCGCCAAGCCGCTCGTAGGCGAGGCCGCGGCTGGTCCAGGCCTGCAGGTTCCGCGGATCGGCCGATACCGCGTCGTCGAGATCGGCTGCGGCGGCCTTGAAATCGTTGATCGACATGTAGCTCAGCGCGCGGGCGATGAACGGGTCGGCTTCGCTCTGCGCGAGGCCGATCGATGTCGAGAAGTCGTCGATCGCGAAACGATGCTGGCGTTGGCTTTGATAGAGCAAGCCGCGGTTGTAGTAGGCTTGCGCGCTATCGGGCCGGATTGCGATCGCCTTGTTGAAATCGTTGAACGCGTTGAGCGTCTGCTGCTGCTGCCGGTACACGATGCCGCGGCCGATGTAGGCGACCGCGTAATTCTGATCGAGCTCCAGCGCCTTGTTGTAGTCGGCGAGCGCGAGATCGAGCTTGCCGGTCTTACGGTAGATCAGCGCGCGGTTGGCGTAGGCCTGAGTGTAGTTCGGATCGAGGCTGATCGCCTTGTTGAAATCGGCGAGCGCCTCCTGATTTCGCCCGGCCTGCCCGTACACGGTGCCGCGCATGTTGACCGCCTGCGGGTCATTAGGGTTGCGCTGCACGACTCCGGAGAGCGACGCTATGTTGGAAGGCGAGGCGGCGAGCTGGCTGTCCTCGGCCTCGCTTGGGGCGGTCGCAGTGGTGAAGGTCGAACTCGCGCAGCCGCAAATTGCCACTGCTGCCGCGGCGATCAGGCACCCGCGCATCAGGCTCATGCGGCTCACGGCTGTCATCGGCGACCTTGCAGCCAAGGAATACGGCGAAGGTTCGACGATATACAGCCCGGGACTGGAAAACGACAGCGCGGGCCGGGGGTGGAGCCCCGCCCGCGCCATGGAAAACGTCGAAACTTGAGTAGATCTAGCGGCCGCCGAACCCGCCGCTGCGTCCCGGACCGCCGCGTCCTGGACCGCCGCGTCCGCCGCCATCGCGCCCAGCGCCGCCGCCCGGCCCGCCGAACACCGGCTTCGGCTTCATCGGGATGAGGCCCTCGCGCTGCATCTTCTTGCGCGCGAGCTTGCGGGCGCGGCGAACCGCCTCCGCCTTCTCTCGGGCCTTCTTCTCGGATGGCTTTTCGTAATGGCCGCGAAGCTTCATCTCGCGGAAAATGCCCTCGCGCTGCATCTTCTTCTTCAGCGCCTTGAGGGCTTGGTCGACGTTGTTGTCGCGGACAAGAACCTGCACTCGTTGATCCTTCTCAATCCGATTGTTCGATTTGGGTGCGTGTGGAAGGGCCGTAAAGCCTATCCAAGTCGGGCGCTGGTAGCAGGAAAGCTGATAAAAGTCCATCTCTCACGGATTTTTTCGCCCGCAGGGCGTCACGCGCTAATATCCGGCGTGAGTTGGTCTTCGACGGCAATGATGCGATCACGCAGGATCAGCTTGCGCTTCTTCAGCCGCTGGACCTGAAGGCGATCGGCTCCGGGCGCCGTCACCAATGCCTCGATTGCGGCGTCGAGGTCGCGATGCTCCTGCCGCAGGCGTTCCAGCAACGCGACCAGTTCGCGCTTTTCCTCGTTGGTCATACCTGGGCTCGAGACGCCAGACAGAACCTTGGCATGGTCTGCCGCCACTGGGGCGAAGCCTGGAACCAGTACAAAATCTTGAATTCGCATGACTTTCGCAACTCACCAGCCCGGAGCGCGGTCGCCCTATCACGCCAAGCGGTGGACCAGGTCGCGCGCGGCGTATCCGGACAGGTAGGCAATTGTCGCCCGTTTCTCAAGGGTCGTTCAAGTTGGAGGGTAACCGGCTGGTTTAATGATAGCGGGGATTTGTTGCGACGCACAAGGGTCCGCAATCGACTTGCCGAGGGCCTCATGGCAGACTCTTTTGAGTTTGGGGTGAGATCAAATCCGATGGAGACATCGCATAATGACCATCCAAGCCCATCTGACCGAACTTGAGAGGCGGCACCAGAAGCTCGAGGATGCAATCGCCGAGGCGATGGCGCATCCCTCGACCGACGATCTGAAAATCGCGGAATTGAAGCGTCAGAAGCTGCAGGTAAAGGACGAGATTACACGCTTGAGAACAAACGAGGGGGCCAGCCTCCACTGAAGGCTCCGATCCCGTCGGCTTGAATGTTCGAGTTTTCGCCGCCGGCTCTCGCAACGAGAGCCGGCGGTGCTATTTTGGGGCCGCTTTTCAGAGGAGACGCGATGCGCAAGAACACTCCAACAACGATGGCGCTGGCGGCCGTTGTGGCCGCATGTATTTTCACGGGCCCCGCATCGGCGCAGGACTACCCGTCCCGAACTGTCACCCTGGTGGTGCCATATCCGCCGGGCGGCGGCGTCGATGTGCTGGCGCGCGTGGTCGCGGACAAGCTGTCCGGCCTGATCGGCCAGCAGGTGATCGTCGACAACCGCGTCGGCGGCTCGGGCATCGTCGGCACCCGCGCGTTTATCCGTAGCGCGCCGGATGGCTATACGCTCTTCCTGGGTCACACCGGGTCCATCTCTATCAACCCGACCCTCTACGCCAACGCCAACTTCGATCCGCGCAACGATTTCGCGCCGATTGGATTGGTCGCCTCGATGCCGGTCGCGTTGCTCGCGCATCCGAGTTTTCCCGGCAAGACGATCGGCGAGATGGTCGAGCTGGCCAAGAAGGAGGGCGACAAGTTCAACATCGGCACCTCGGCGGTCGGCACCGGCGGGTATCTGTCGGCCGAGCTGTTCAAGTCGATCACCGGCGTGCCGGCGCAGATCATCCCCTACAAGGGCACGGCGCAATTGATGAACGATTTGATCGGCGGCCACATGAAGGTTGCATTCGGTGTGCTGCCGCCGGCGATGGGCAATCTCGCTGCCGGCACGCTGCGCGGTGTTGCCATGCTCGACAATCGGCGCTTCAGCCTGCTGCCGAATGTGCCCACCGCGAACGAGTTGGGACTGCCGGGCTTCGAATCGGTCTTGCACTATGGTGTGTTGGCGCCCGCCGGGACGCCGCGCCCGATCGTCGACAAGCTCAATGCGGCGTTGCGCCAGCTTGTCGCCATGGACGACGTCAAGAAACGCATCAACAACGAGGGTGGCGATCCGCTAACTTCGACGCCTGAGGACTACGCCAAGGACATCGACGCCGAAGCGACCAAATGGGGCACGTTGATCAAGAAACTCAATCTGAAGGTGGAGTGATGGGCTCGCAGCGCGCCCTCGCAGCAGCCGTCCTTGCCGGGCTCCTCATCGGCGCGCCCGCCTCGGCGCAGGACTATCCGGTGCGCCCAGTCACGCTGGTGGTGCCGTTCCCGGCCGGTGGCGGCAACGACGCGCTGGCCCGTGTCGTCGCAGAGAAAATGAGCAA
This sequence comes from uncultured Alphaproteobacteria bacterium, assembly GCA_963814215.1. Classification (GTDB taxonomy): domain Bacteria; phylum Pseudomonadota; class Alphaproteobacteria; order Rhizobiales; family Xanthobacteraceae; genus Z2-YC6860. The sequence continues at coordinate 39,109 of CAWFCM010000041.1, forward strand.
GACGCTCGGCCAGCAGGTGGTCGTCGAAAATCGCGCCGGCGCAGGCGGCACCATCGGCACCCGCGCGGTCGCGAAGGCCGCGCCGGATGGCTACACCATCCTGCTGTCCTACACCGGTACGCTGGCGATCAATCCGAGCCTCTATCCCAACGCCGGTTACGATCCGCGCAAGGATTTCGCGCCGATCGGGCTTATCGCATACTTGCCGAGCGTGCTGGTGGTGCATCCCTCACTGCCGGCAAGATCGACGGCGGAGCTGATCGCGCACGCCAAGGCCAACCGCGGCAAGATCAATTATGCGTTCGTGCCGAGTACCGTGGGGCATATCACCACCGAGCTGTTTGCCAGAAGCGCCGGCATCGATCTCACAAGCATTCCCTACAAGGGCAACGGCAACGCGTTGGGCGATCTGCTCGGCGGCCATGTGTCGATGATGTTCATCTCGCTGCTGCCAATCATCGGCAACGTCAAGGCCGGGACGCTCCGTGCGCTCGCGATCACCAGCCCGCAACGCTCGGTGTTGCTGCCGGAGGTGCCGCCGATCTCGGAATCCGGCTTGCCAGGCTTTTCCGCGGTGACGCACTACGGGCTGGCTGCGCCGCCAGGCACTCCGCGCGCCATCGTCGAGCGGCTCAACAAGGAGCTGCAGGCCGCGCTCACGCTGGACGACGTGCGCGCCAAGCTCTCGGTCGATGGCGCCGTGCCGCTGCCCGGCACGTCCGAAGCTTATGCGGCCGTGATCGACACCGAAGAAAAGAATTGGGACTCGACCGTCAAGAGCCTTAACCTGAAGGTCGAGTGAGCGTGCGAAGAAACCTTGGAGCTTTCACGTTGGTTGCGGCGGTTGGCTGCGTGCTCGCGCACGCGGCCGCCGCTCAGGACTATCCGACCCGCCCGATCACGCTGATCGTGCCGTTTCCGGCCGGCGGCGGCGTCGACGTGATCGGCCGCATCGTCGCGGAGAAGCTCACAGCCTCGCTCGGCCAGCAGGTGATCGTCGACAACCGTGGCGGTGCGGCTGGCGTGATCGGCACCCGCGTCGCGAAAGCGGCGGCGCCTGACGGCTACACGCTGGTGATGGCGACCTCGGGATCGATCGCGATCAACCCGACGCTCTATGCCAATCCGGGCTACGAACCGCGCAAGGATCTCGCCCCGATCGGGCTGATCTCCTCGACGCCGATCGTGCTGATGGCGCATCCCTCCGCGCCGCAGCAAACGCTTGTGGACGTAGTTGCGTTTGCCAAGGCGCACCCGGGCAAGCTCGATATCGGCACGCCGCCGCCCGGCACCAGTGCCTATCTTGGCGCCGAGCTCCTGAAGTCGCTTGCCGCAATCGATTTCACCATCGTGACCTACAAGGGCACTGGTCCGCTCACCACCGATCTGATCGGTGGCCACGTCAAGCTTGCGCTCAACGTGCTGGCGCCGGCGCTAAGCAACCTCAAATCCGGAGGATTGCGTGCGCTGGCTGTGCTCGGTCCGAAGCGATCGACGCTGCTGTCGGAGGTGCCGACGTCCGCGGAAGCGGGTTTACCGGGTTTTGAGTCGGGGCTGAACTACGGATTGCTCGCGCCGGCCGGCACGCCGCGAGCGATTGTTGACAAGCTCAACGCGGCGTTGCGCGCTGGCGTCGATACGCCGGAGGTGCGCGCGCGCATCGCCGCCGACGGCGGCGACCCGATGCCATCGAGCCCGGAGGAATATGCCGCCGACATCCAGCGGGAAGACAAGAAATGGGGCGATCTGATCCGTAAGCTAAAGCTGCGGATCGAGTAGCAGGGCGCAACAGGTTGGTTTCGAGGGGGAGGGATTTCATGATGCGGAAAATCACGATCGGTGCGCTTGCCGCGGCGGCGCTGTCGATGGCGAGCGGTTATGCGACGGCTCAATCCAAGCGGCAGCCTCAAGTGCTCGATGCCACATATCGCGGTACGATGGTATGCGCGAAGCTGCCATTCACCGAGTTTGCGATGCGCGAGGCCGTTGCGGCGACGCTCACCGGCGGTGCCGGCACCTACACGCACGTGGTCCGGTTGCGCGAGGCTCCGGAGCCCGCCGAGGAGAAGGGCGCCGCCAAGATGGACGGCGCGCGGATCGTCCTGGAGGGCAGTTGGAAGGGCGATGCCGGACAGTACCAGGCAAATTACAGCGGCTCGTTCGTGCGGCGCAGCGCCAAGTTGATCGGAACGCAGACCTGGACCGTGAACAACCGGATTGTGACCCGTTCCTGCTCCGGCGTGATCAAGCGGCCGCTCAAGGCCTTCCTGCCGCGCAACAAGAAGCCGGCCAGCGAGTGAGGCGAGGCACACGGGGTCGTCGCGGCGCTTTTGCGCCAAGCGACGGCTCTGGACCTCGCCGCTCCGCAGCTTCAATCTGAAAATGGAATGACGGGATCCGAACGGGACGGCGCGCAGGGATACGATGGTTTTCAGTAACCTGACGTTCGTCTGCCTGTTCCTGCCGATCGTTCTTGCGCTCTATCACGGCGCGCCGCATTCGGTGCGCAACCTCGTGCTGGTCGTCGCCAGCATGGTGTTTTACGTGTGGGGCGGCCGCGTCGCGATCGTCCTGGTGCTGTTGTCGATCGCCGTCAATTTCATGCTGGGCAGGGCGATCGCGGCAGCCGATGCCGAGCGGCGCACGCGGTTGATCCGCTGGTCGGTCGCGGGAAATCTGCTGGTTCTGATCATATTCAAGTACGCCGACTTCCTGGCCGACAACGCCAATGTTGTACTTGCGGCATTTGGCGACTGGAAAATCCCCGATCCCAAGCTGCCGCTGCCGCTTGGCATCTCGTTCATCACCTTCCATATCATTTCGTACCTGGTGGACGTGTACCGCGGCACCGCCGAGGCGCAGCGCTCGCCGGTGCCGTTCGCGCTCTACATTCTGAACTTCCCGCAGCTCGTGGCCGGTCCGATCATTCGCTACCGGCCAATGGCGCCGCAACTGGCACGGCGCGAGATCGCCTTCGAGGACATCGACGCCGGCGTCATGCGGTTTGTCGCGGGGCTGGCGAAGAAACTCTTGATCGCCAACCCTATCGGCGCCGTCGCCGACCAGCTTTTCGCCATCGAGCCGTCCGGCCTCCCCACATGGGCACTGTGGCTCGCCGTGGTGTGCTACGCGCTGCAGATCTACTTCGATTTCTCCGGCTATTCGGACATGGCGATCGGCATCGCGCGTATGTTCGGCTTCCGCTTTCCGGAGAATTTCAACTATCCCTACACCGCAACCTCAATCCAGGATTTCTGGCGGCGCTGGCACATCACGCTGTCGGCGTGGTTCCGTGACTATGTTTATGTGCCGCTCGGCGGCAATCGCGGCTCGCAGTGGCGCACCACGATCAATCTGTGGATCGTGTTCCTGCTGTGCGGTGCCTGGCACGGCGCGAGCTGGAATTTCATCGTCTGGGGTATGTGGCACGGCCTGTTCCTGTCGATCGAGCGCATCGGTGCCGTGCATCGGCTCCTGACATCGTTGCCAAGATTCGTGCGGACCGCCTATGTCATGCTGATCGTATTGATCGGCTGGGTGTTCTTCCGCCAGACCTCGCTTGACCTTGCATTCGAGATGCTGTGGCGGATGTTCGTCCCGGTGGCCACGGCAGGCAACGTGCTGCTGATTTCCGCGCAAGCTCCCCCGCCGACCTTGGTGCTGATCGCGGCCGCAATGGTGTTCGCGTGTCCGGTCTGGCCTGCGCTCAAGGAGCGGCTGGCGGCGATGCAGCAGAAGCCGGGTTCGCAGGTCGTCTACGATCTCGGGCGCGCGCTGGCGGTCGGCTGCCTGACGCTGCTGTGCGTGGCGACCATGACGCTCGACCAGCACAATCCCTTCATCTATTTCCGGTTCTGAATCATGCCGTCCGCAGCGCTCCGATCCCTCACGTGCAAGCTGCCGGCTATCGTCTATTTCGCGGTCGTCCTGCTGCCGGTCGCGCTGTTCAGTATTGACGGGCCCTGGCTCGGCAAGGGCGAGTTTCCGGTTCGCCAGCGAACCGAGCTGCCGGCCCGGATTGGTCCAGGCGCTTTCCAGGCGATCGACAAGTGGTTCGCCGACCGGATCGGGCTGCGCTACCCGCTTATCTATCTTGGCACCGAATTTCACCTCGGCGCGTTCGGCCGCCCGCTCGACCGCCACGTTTTCTTCGGCGCCGATGGCTGGATGTTCTGGACCGAGGATGCCGACCGCGTGCCGTCGGCGATGGCGGATTCCCGCGGCAAGCTCCAGTTCACGCCGGCCGAAATCAAGCGCGTCGAGACGGAGTTGCTGGCGCTGGGCGACCGGTTTGCGGCCTGCCGCATTCCGTTCGCCGTTGTCGCCGCGCCCAACAAGCAGAGCATCTACGGCGAGTTCGTGATCGACCTCGGCGAAAAAGGCCCGCCGTCGCGGCTCGACCGCCTGATCGTCTCGCTTAGCCCCGCCGTGCGTTCGCAGATCGTCGACACCCGCAAGACGATACGCCCTGCCAAGGCAAAGCACGCGCCGCTCCGGCTCTACAACAAGACCGAAACGCATTGGAACGAGCTTGGCGCGTTCTATGGTTACGTCGCGATCATGGATGCGCTGCGACACGTTATGCCGCTCAATCACTCGGAGCTCACGTCGATCGCGCAATACGATGTGTCGGTGCGGCAGAACTACCCCGGCGGCGACATGGCGACGTTCATCATGTTCTCGCCGTGGCGGTTTCCGGACGAGGACGTCTCGGTGCAGCGCAAAGCTCACACGACACTTCCGTCGGAGGAGCACATCGATCCGCGCTATTCCATCGCGCGCAATCCGCAAGGGCAAGGCAAGCTGCTGCTGATCGGCGATTCCTTCACGCAAGGGCCGGTGCGCTACCTTCAGCAACACTTTGCCGAGGTCCATCGCGTGATCAGCACGACGGTGGATGGTGATCTGGTGGCGCGCATCAAACCCGACGCGGTGTTGTTGCTCGCGGTGGAGCGGAATCTGGAAAACCTGCTGCTTCCGATGCTCAATCCCGCGAAGCTGTGCCCGTAGATGCCGAACGAGCTCCGGCTTTTCCGCATTAACCACGCGCGCTAACCACGGCCGATAACTACGCGGGCAAAGAAGACCGCGCGTTGAATTGGATTCGGTTCACCGCTTCGATACCATTTCTTTGCGGCGCCCCGGAATGACAACAATTATCGAATCGCCGTCTTGGCGCGTTCGACGATGTCCTTCGGCGACGCGTAGATCTTGCGCACCAGATCCTGCACCTGCTGGCCTGACATCGGCGAGATGTCGATCCGCATCTTCTCGGCGTCGCCGAGAAACTGTCCGTCGGTCATGGTCCGGTCGAACGCGGCGCGCAGCACCGCGAGAGTGGCCGTCGGCGTTTCCGGCGGCGCGATGTAGGAGCGCTGGAACACCGTCTGGCTGACGATCAGTTCCACTGCCTTGCGGTCGTCTTCGCTCTTCACGAACTTGAACACGGTCGGCACGCCCATCCTGGTCAGCTCCGGATGCGGGTCAAGGCTGACCTGAAGCAGCACGTTGGCCTTGCCGTCGCGCAGCCACTCGGGCTTCTGCGACTTGAAGCTCGACCAATCCCAGCCGCACAGCCCGTCGATCTCGCCGCGCTCCATGGCGAGCGCCATCTCATTGGTGCCGCGATAGCCCGCCACCACGTCGTAGATCGCGCCCGACGTGCGCTTGTGCATGTAGCCGTATTCGTAGGTCGAATCGTTTGGCGCCGAGCCGCCAAACTTTCCGGGCACCGTGAGCGTGTCCTCGAATTTGGCGATCTTCGACCCCTTGAGCGTCACGCAGACCCGCGTGCCACTGTTCGCGGTGCCGACGTAGTTGACCTTGGTCGGGTCGAACAGCCCCTCCGACTTCGGATCGAGCAGGGGTCCCATGATCGCGCCCGGCATGATGCCGGCGAGTACGGTGCCGTCTTTCGGCGCCATGTTGGTGATGAACTGTGCGGCCTTGGCGCTGCCCGCGCCCGGCAGGTTCTTCACCACGATGTTCGGCTGGCCGGGAATGTTGCGCCCGAAGTGCCGCGCCACCGCCCGCGCGTAGATGTCGTAGCCGCCGCCGGGCGGCGCGCCGACCAGGAGCTCAATGGTCTTGCCGGCGAAATCTTGCGCCGCAGCGGGCGCCGTGCCGCACAGCAGGGCGGCCAGCGCGAGGCCTAAGTTCGATCGGGTGGACAGCATGCGTACCTCCGGATGCCGAACGGCGGCCATCAGGTTAGGTCACCCCTGCAATCCGGACAATCGGCGCGAGCCTGCGTCGTGGCGGCGCACGCCTAGTGTCCCGAACCCGAAGTTCGCACGATTGTTCAGCAAGCACCTTTGCGAACTTCGGGTTCAAAGGGACACTAGAATCATTGAGTTGCTAGTGTCGCTTTGATTCGGAAGTTCGCTTCGGAGCAAGCTGAGAACTCAAGCGAAAACTTCCAAATCGCGACACTAGTTGGCGTGGCCGATTACCTCACGTCCGCCGCAGATCGGCCGCGGCACGCGCCAGCACGTCGACCACCTTGGCCTCCGCATCGGCGTCGTCCTTCAGGCGTTCGGCGGCGACCTCACGCAAATTTTCCAGCGCGGCGCGAACCAGCCGCGGCACCCGCGGGCCATGACGGCCGTCATCGGTCTCCTCGCGCTGGCGTGCGAACCGCTCGCCGGCCTCGGCGATCCGCTCCAGCAGTACATCGACGAAGGCGCGATTTTCCGTGAGGTGCGCCTGGCCCTCGGCGGTGATCGTATAGAGCCGCTTGGAGCCGTCGGCTTGCGAGGTCAGATAGCCCGCTTCGTCCAGGTAGGTCAGGGTCGGGTAGACGATGCCAGGGCTCGGCGAGTACCAGCCCGAAGTCTTTTCCTCGAACACTTTGATGATGTCGTAGCCGTGCCGCGGCTGCTCGGCGATCAAAGCGAGCGCGATCAGCCGCAGGTCGCCCTGCGCCAGCATGCGCCCGGCGCGCATGGTGTCGTCGCCATCGCCTCGCCCATGACGGCCGCCCCATCCGAAGCCGCGGCCATGTCGCCCGCGGCCGTGGCGCCCGACGCCCCAGCGGCAATCGTTGCCGCGAAACTCTCTTATGCCAAACATCTCAATCCTCCTTTTTGGTTCTGAGATATATCAGAAGATATATCTTTCTAAGACATATCTCAAGATATATCTTTTAGAAATATTTTCTTGTTACAAATCAATTGGATAGGAAAATCGTTGGCGAGGTACTGGGATGTGGAGCGATGTTTTCCGCGTTGCACTCCTGGTCCAAGCGCCCTAGTTTGATCGGGGCGAGCGACGAGAAAACCGATCATGATCCGTCTGGGCCTGTTTTGCGCCTTGTCTGCGCTGACCGCCGCGCTCATCGCGCCGCCGGCCGCTCACGCGTTCACCCTGGAGAACGACCCGGCCAAGGCGATCCCGAACTTCGATTTCGACGAGCAGCTTCGCCAGTTTCGCAACACGCCGCAGCTCGACACCTCGGCCAACGCGAACAGGAAGGGTGTAGAAACGCCGTTCGGTACGTTGCAGTTCGGCGTGACCAGAAACACGTCTCCGTTCAGCTCGACGTACGGTTCCGGCTTCGGGATGAGCAATTCTGGCAACGCCGATCGTCGCCACTACGAGCGGATGTTTGCGCCGCCGCACAAGCAGCACCTGTACGACTGACGCCGGTCACACGGCCTTCGCCATCTCACGCAATTTGAATTTCTGAATCTTGCCGGTGCTGGTCTTCGGCAGCTCGGTGAAGACTACATAGCGCGGGCACTTGTAGCCCGCGAGATTGTCGCGGCACCATTTCACCAGCTCGTCGGCGGTCGCGCTTTTCCCTGACTTTAATTCGACGAACGCGCAGGGCGTCTCGCCCCATTTCTCGTCTGGCTTTGCCACCACCGCCGCGGCCTGCACCGCCGGATGCTTGTAGAGCGCGTCCTCGACTTCGATCGATGAGATGTTCTCGCCGCCCGAGATGATGATGTCCTTGGACCGGTCCTTGAGCTGGATGTAGCCGTCGGGATACATCACGCCGAGATCGCCGGAATGAAACCAGCCGCCGGCGAATGCGGCATCGGTCGATTTCTTGTTCTTGAGATAACCCTTCATCACCACGTTGCCGCGGAACATGACCTCGCCGAGCGTCTCGCCGTCGCGCGGCACCGGCTGCATTGTGTCGGGATCGAGCACGTCGAGCGCCTCCAGCATGTGGTAGCGCACGCCCTGCCGCGACTTCTTCGCCGCCTGCTCGTTGAGCGGCAGCGCGTCCCAATCCTGATGCCAGTCATTGACCACTGCCGGGCCATAGACTTCGGTCAGCCCATAGACATGGGTGACGTTGAAGCCCGCGGCTTTCATCGCCGCCAACACCGCTTCTGGCGGCGGTGCGGCGGCGGTCGCGAATTGCACCACATGCGGCAGCGGCTTCCTCTCCTCCGCCGGTGCGTTGAGCAGCGTCGACATCACGATCGGCGCGCCGCAGAGGTGCGTGACCTGGTGTTCGGCAATGGCGTCGTACATCGCTTTGGCGCGGACGGCGCGCAGGCACACATGCGTGCCCGCGACCACCGAGAGCGTCCACGGGAAACACCAGCCGTTGCAGTGGAACATCGGCAGCGTCCAGAGATAGACCGGATGCTGGCCCGAGCCTTGACCTGACATGCCGCAGGTGATGACGTTGTTGACCGCGAGCAGGTGCGCGCCGCGGTGGTGATAGACCACGCCCTTGGGGTCGCCGGTGGTGCCCGAGGTGTAGTTGAGCGCGATCGCGTCCCATTCGTCGCCCGGCATCTGCCAGGCAAAGCCGGGATCGCCTGAAGTGACGAACGTTTCGTATTCGATCTCGCCGATCCGCTCTCCCGGGCCCGAATATTCGGGATCGTCGTAGTCGATCACCAGCGGCTTCACCTTGGCGATCGTCAGCGCCTCCTCCGCCACCTTGGAGAACTCGCGGTCGACGATCAGCACCTTGGCTTCACCGTGGTCGAGCTGGAACGCGATGATGGCGGCGTCGAGCCGCGTGTTCATGGTGTTGAGCACCGCGCCAGCCATCGGCACGCCGTAGTGGCACTCCAGCATCGCCGGCGTGTTGGCGAGGATCGCCGACACGGTATCGCCGCGCTTGATGCCGCGTTTCGCAAGCGCCGAGGCGAGCTGGCGTGAGCGTGCATAGAACTCGGCATAGCTCCGGCGCAGCGGCCCATGCACGATCGCGGCGCGGTCCGGGAACACCGAGGCGGCGCGCTCGAGCAGCGTCAGCGGCGTCAACGGCTGGAAGTTCGCCGGATTGCGGTCGAGGCCGGTGTCGTAGGGGGATTTCGCCATGCGGAGCGAGTTTAGCATCGGCCTCTGCCGCCGCCAGCGCATGAAAAACCCGCCGGCCGGGGCCGGCGGGTTCGTTGTCAGTCAAGCGTTGCGATTAGCGCGCCGTCGGAGCGGTCGGAACCTGGTTCGCTGGCGGATTGGCCGGAGCCCGGTTCGCCGGCGCAGGAGCCGTTGTGGTGGTCCGCGTCGTCGAGGTGTCGCTGGCGTACTTGAACGCCGGCAGCGCCTTGAGCTGGTCCTTGGTCATGTTGACCATGGCGTGGTCCGGATAGTCCTTCGCCGTCGCCGTGCTGCTGGTGGTGGTGGTGGTGGTGGTGGTGGTCGTCGCCGCGCCGGAGCCGGTGGTGCGCGTGCCGTCGCCGGTGCTGGTCGTCGAGCTGGCCTTCACCGGCTCGTTGACGAACTTCACCTCGCTGAACGGGATGCCGACATTGTGCTCGCCCATGCCGAGGAAGCCGCCGGCGCCGATCACCACGGTGTCGATCTTGCCGGAGGAATCGGTGATGAGCTCGTTGATGTCGCCGATCTTCTCATTGTTGGCGTTATAGACGTTGAGCCCGACCAGCTTGGAGGCGCGCCACTTGCCGGCGGCCGTGGACTGGATCGCGGCCGGCGCCATGGGCTTCGCCGCGGGGGCGGCGGAGCCCGCCGGCGGACTGGACTGGGCGAGAACGGTTGTGGAGAGCAGGGCCGCGGCCATCGCGGCCAGGGCGAGTTTTTTGATCATCGGAGGTTCCTTCCTCGGGGTTGCAGCGTGAACCCCTCCCGCACGGTGCAACGCGATGGCCGATGTTTGGTTCTCAATGCGGATCATTTGCCGCAGGAAAAATTTCTTGCCGCAGAAAGAAAATGTCCTGTTGTTCAGGATTCGGTGCGGAACGGCCTGCACACTTGGCGCGTTGCCCGATGCATCACCCGAGCAGTTGTGCCACGCCTTGGTATGTCAAAATTAAACCGATCAGCAGCACCAGAACGTTGGTGATTTTGTAGAACAACGCTTCCGGCGTGACGCGCACCAGCCAGACGCCGACCATGTTGCTCGCCACCGCCAATGGAATGAGCGCCGCCGAGGTGGCGAGACCCGACGTCGAGAACTGTCCGAGCGCGAAATAGGGCGCGACCTTCATCGCGTTGACGAGGGCGAAGAACCACACTGTTGTGCCGACGAACAGCATCTTCTCCAGCCGCTGCGGCAGCATGAACGCGAAATAGGGCGGTCCGCCGATCTGCACCAGCGTCGAGGTGAAGGCGGCAAGCCCGCCCCACACCGCGCCGTGGCTCGCCCTGGGTTGCACCGTCACCGCGGGGCGATTGCGCCGAAGCCATGAGTTCAGCGCGAAGCCGAGCGCGATCAGTCCGACCGAGAGGCGGATCATCGCTTCCGAAACATAGGCTGCGAACAGCCAAGCGGCGGCGACGCCGACCACCGCGCCGGGCAGCATCACCTTCAGGTTCCACGGATCCCAGACGCGGCGGTACACCCAGCATGACATTGCGTCTTGAAGCAGGATGATAGGCAGGAGGATCGCCGCCGCTTCCAGTGGCGGCAGCAACAGTGCGAGCAGCGGCGTCGCCACCATGCCGATGCCGGAGAAGCCGCCCTTGGACAGGCCGAGCATGATCACCGCGGGCACGGCGAACAGGTAGAACAGCGGATCGGTGATGATGTTCATACGGAATGACGGTTAGAACGCAGCCGCGTGCGCGGCGCCACCCGATTCCACAACATGGCATGACATCACCGCCACCACAGGTCGACAATCGACCCGCGGATCAGCTCGATCGCGATCAGGAACATCAGCACGTAGGCGATGCGGAAAAACAGCTCGACCGGCGTGCGGCGCACCAGCCAGATGCCGAGGTAGTTGGTCGCGACCGCGACCGGCAGTAGCGCCGCGCCGACCAGCATGTTCTCCGCGGTCAGGAAGCCGAGCGTGGCGAACGCCGGCACCTTCACGAGGTTGCTTGACGCGAACAGGATGGTGACGGTGCCGACGTAGGTGAGCTTGTCCAGCTTCTGCGGCAGCAGGTGCATCTGCCAGGCCGGCCCGCCGGCGTTCGCCAGCATGGTGGTGATGCCGCCGATGAACCCGAAGATCACGCCGGTCGCGCTGTTGGGATGGATGAAGCGCTCGAATCGGCCGCTGGCCCAATGCCGGATCACGAACAGCGCGGCGATCAGTCCGATCGCGAGTCGGATATGCGCTGGCGACAGCGAGGCTGCCATCAGCCAGGCGACGCCGATGCCGACCGTCATGCTGGGCAGCATGAGCTTGAGGTTCCAGGCGCTCCAGTTGTGCCGGTAGGTCCAGACCGTGAGAACGTCCTGGGCGAGTGCGGTAGGCAGGATGATTGCCGCGGCCTGCAGCGGCGACACGAACAGCGACATCAGCGGCAACGCCATCACGCCCATCCCGAAGAAACCTCCCTTCGAAACGCCGAGCAGAGTTACGCCGAGCAGCGCGGCAGCGACGAACCAGGGATCGGAGAGGAGGTGCATGAGGGGAGGTTGGGGGTTTAGGCGAGGCCGGTGTTCATGGCACGTCATGGCCGGGCTTGTCCCGGCCATCCACGTCTTTTTCCGGGTCGCGAAGCAAGGCGTGGATGCCCGCGACAAGCGCGGGCATGACGGCGGAGGAGGCTGTGACTTGCAAAACCCGTGTGCCAGCCCACAATCCCCCGCGGAGGAACATGCCATGGACGCCCGCACCAGCCGCTATCACGACGTCTACGCGCGCTGGCTGCGCGATCCGCAGGGCTTCTGGGGCGAGGCCGCGGCCGACATCGACTGGATCGAGCCCGCGAAGGCCGTGTTCGATGCCAAGGCCGGCGTCTATGGCCGCTGGTTCCCCGGCGCGGTCTGCAACACCTGCTACAACGCGCTCGACCGCCACGTGCTACGCGGCCGCGGCAGCCAGCCGGCGCTGATCTACGATTCGCCCGTCACCCATACCAAGCGCACGTTCACCTATGCGGAATTGCTCGCCGAGGTGAAGACGCTCGCCGCGGTGCTGAAGGACTTTGGCGTCGGCAAGGGCGACCGCGTGATCCTCTATATGCCGATGGTGCCGGAGGCGCTGTTCGCCATGCTGGCCTGCGCGCGGATCGGCGTGATCCATTCTGTGGTGTTCGGCGGCTTCGCGGCGAAGGAGCTGGCGACGCGGCTCGAGGACTGCAAGCCGAAGCTGATCCTGTCGGCGAGCTGCGGCATCGAGGTGACGCGAGTCATTCCCTACAAGCCGCTGTTGGATGCCGCGATCGACTTGTCGTCGGCGAAGCCGGAGGCCTGCCTCATCCTGCAGCGCCCGCAGCTCGAAGCGCCGATGGTTGCCGGCCGCGACCACGACTGGGCAACGCTCGTTGCTGCCGCGAAGAGAGCCAACAAGGGCGCCGACTGCGTGCCGGTCGCGGCCACTGATCCGCTCTACATTCTCTATACGTCCGGCACGACCGGAAGACCGAAGGGCGTGGTGCGCGACAACGGCGGGCACATGGTGGCGCTGAAATGGTCGATGAAGAACGTCTACGGCGTCGAGCCGGGCGAGCCGTGGTGGTCGGCGTCCGACGTCGGCTGGGTGGTGGGCCACAGCTACATTGTCTACGCGCCGCTATTCCACGGCTGCACCAGCGTGCTCTACGAGGGCAAGCCGGTCGGCACGCCGGACGCCGGCGCGTTCTGGCGCGTCATCTCCGAGCACAAGTGCGTTGCGATGTTCACCGCGCCGACGGCGTTCCGCGCTATCAAGAAGGAAGATCCGCAGGGCAAGTTCTTCGAGAAGTACGACCTGTCAAAATTCCGCACGCTGTTCCTGGCCGGCGAGCGAGCCGACCCCGACACCATCGTCTGGGCTGAAAACCTGCTGAAGAAACCGGTAATCGATCACTGGTGGCAGACCGAAACCGGCTGGGCGATCGCCGGCAATCCGGTCGGCCTCGGCCAGCTTCCGATCAAGCACGGCTCCCCGACCGTGCCGATGCCGGGCTATGACCTGCGCGTGGTCGATGACGGCAACAAGGAGGTCCCGCGCGGCAAGATGGGCTCGCTGGTCGTCAAGCTGCCGCTGCCGCCGTCATGCCTGCCGACCTTGTGGCAGGCCGACGACCGGATGCACGAGAGTTATCTCGCCGAATTCCCCGGCTATTACAAGACCGCTGACGCCGGCTTCATCGACGAAGACGGCTATGTGTTCGTGATGGGCCGCACCGACGACATCATCAACGTCGCCGGCCACCGGCTCTCGACCGGCGGCATGGAGGAGGTGCTCTCCGCGCACAAGGACGTCGCCGAATGCGCGGTGCTCGGCATCAAGGACGCGCTCAAGGGCGAGGTGCCGTGCGGCTTCATCGTGCTCAAGGCCGGCGTCAACCGCCCGGTCGCCGAGATCGAGCAGGAGTGCGTGGCGCTGGTGCGCGACAAGGTCGGCCCGGTGGCGGCATTCAAGCTCGCGATCGTGGTGGCGCGGCTGCCGAAGACGCGCTCGGGCAAAATTCTGCGCGGCACCATCAAGAAGATGGCCGACGGTGATCCCTGGACCATGCCGGCGACGATCGACGATCCCGCGATTTTGGATGAGATCGGCGCGGGATTGAAAGAGAAGGGCGTGGGGATGTGACCCAGGGCGTCATTCCGGACGCGCGTAAGCGCGATCCGGAATCCATACTCCCGGTGGTGGTTATGGATTCCGGGTTCGCTCGCCATAGCGCGTCGAAGACGCGCGTAAACGCGCTTATGGCTCGCGCCCCGGAATGACTGCCGCCTCAACTCGCCGCAGCGCCCCGCGTCTGCGCGCCATGCCGCCGCATGAAGTCGAGGAACGTGTCCACGATTTCCGCCTCGTGCGGCGCCCAGTCGGGATACGGGATCAGCGCCACGTCCTCGTCCTTAACCGGCAGGCGGTGCAACTCGCTGCCCTTGAGTTGCTGGTGCGCGATCACGCCGTTCGCCGACGCGTGCGTAAGGTCGTTGCCCGGGATGATGACCGCCGGCACCTTGATCGAGGCCATCTGCTCGGGCGTCACGCCCATCACCGGATAGTTCGCGCCGGCCTCGAACAGCTCGCACCAGCGCTTCATCTTGGCGATGTAGTCCTTGGGATCCATCGCCATCAGCGTCGCCTTGTTCTTCGCGTTGGCCTGGATGCGCTGCTGGTACTCCTCGGTGGCGCAGACCGCGGCCATGCCGCCGGCTTCCGCGGCGCGGATGAACTGCTTGTAGTAGTTTTCCGGCAGCCGCTCCGCCGCGAACTTGCCGCCGGTGACGCGCAGCAGCATCAGGCCGCGCACAGCTTCCGGATGCCGCAGCGTGAACAACAGCGACGTGCGCGCGCCCGACGACGACCCGCTGACGAAGGCCGGGCTGGCGCCGAGCTTCTTCATGAGAAGGTCGAGGTCGTCGGCCCAGGTGATCTCCTCGACCTCGTCGCGGTCGAGCAGGATTTCGGACGCGCCGGTGTTGCGGCGGTCGTGCAGCAGCACGCGATGGCCCCCACCCGCGATCTTGGTGGCGAGCGGGATGAACTCGTTGTAGGCGCGCCGCCCGCCAGTGATCAGCGCGACCCACGGACCGCGCTCGCCGATCACCTGGTAGTTGATGTTGACGCCACGGATATTCTCGACCGGCATTCGTTCCTCCCATTCGCCCGCCCAGGGGCTTTCGCGGCGCATCATAGCGCCGTTCCGGGCTGTCCCGGAAGCATGCGACCTCGCGATCCTTGCCTGCTGTCAGGCCGTATGGAACGCTTGGGAAAAGGGCCAGACACCGGCCGTGCCGAGGGAGGACATCATGCCGCGAGGACAGCGCGCGGGCGCTTTCGCCTTTGCTGTGTTGTTTGCCGTCTTGTCGGTCTCTTCAGTCGCGCCCGCCAGCGCGCAGAGCGTCGAGGAGTTCTATAAGGGCAAGACCATCACCATCACGATGGGCACAGGCCCGGGCGGCAGTTTTGATCTTTACGGCCGCACCATCGCTGAGCACATGCCGCGCCACATCCCCGGCAACCCGACCATCATCGTCGAGTACATGCCGGGCGCCGGCGGCGTCGTCGCGGGCAACCACATTTTCGGTCCGGGTCCGCAGGACGGCACCAAGATGCTGCTGTCGCACGCCATCCCGCTGGTGGAAAAGCTTGAGCCGGGCCCGGGCGTGCATTTCAAGTCCGCCAAATTCAACTGGCTCGGCGCCTACGATGCGATCGTGCTGACCATGACGCTGTGGGGCACCGTGCCGGTGAAGACCATCGAAGACCTCAAGACCGCGGACATCACCATCGGGTCGTTCAGCAAGACGCACCTGACCCACCAATGGCCGGTTCTGCTCAAGGAGGCGATCGGCGCGAAGTACAAGGTCATCAGCGGCTACAAGGGCGGCAACGATTGCAACCTCGCCATGGAGCGCGGCGAGATCCATGGCTGGACTCCATCTTATGCCAATCTGCTCGGCACCAAGCCGGATTGGGTGCGCGACAAGAAGATCAAGACGCTGGTGCAGTTCTCGTTCGAACGTACGCCTCAACTCCCGGACGTTCCGACGCTGCTTGAGATCACGCCCGCCAAAATGAAGGACGTGGTGGAGTTCGTCACCGCGGGTACGCCGTTCTCGCGCGCCATCGCGCTCGGGCCTGGCGTGCCGGCCGACCGGGTGGCGGCGCTGCGCAAGGCGTTCGACGCACTGATGCAGGATAAGGCCTTCCTCGCCGACGCCGAGAAGCGCAAGCTCGACATCAGCCCGCGCAACGCACAGCAGATCCACGCCATGGTCGACACGCTTTCCAGCGCCTCGCCCGAACTGGTCGCACGGGTGCGCAAGTCGATCGGCGCGGACTAACAGGAGAACGATGATGTCCGCTCGTCATGTAGGGCTTGCCGCGCTTGCCGTCGCGCTGGCCGCCGCGCCCGCGTCGGCGCAGAGCGTCGAGGAGTTCTACAAGGGCAAGACCGTCTCGATCCTGATGGGGACCGGCCCCGGCGCCAGCTACGATCTTTACGGCCGGACCATTGCCGAGCACATTTCCCGCCAGATCCCCGGCAACCCGACCATCATCGTGGAGCATATGCCGGGCGCCGGCGGCGTCATCGCCGCCAACCACATCTACAACACCGCGCCGCAGGACGGCACCAAGATCCTGCTCTCTCACGCCATTCCGCTTTCGGAGAAACTCGAGCCCGCCGGTGTGCGCTTCCAGTCCGCCAAGTTCCAGTGGCTCGGCGCCTATGACGCGATCGTGCAGGCGCTTACCATCTGGCACACCGCGCCGGCACAGAATATCGAGCAGCTCAAGACCGCTCCGGTCGTACTCGGCGCGTTCAGCACCACGCATCTGAGCTATCAGTGGGCGTCGCTGCTCAAGGACGCGATCGGCGCGAACTACAAGATCGTTACCGGCTACCGCAGCGGAAACGACTGCAACCTGGCGATGGAGCGCGGCGAAATCCACGGCTGGACCGCGTCGTGGGAGAGCATCACCGGGACGCGGCCGCAGTGGCTCACCGAGAAGAAGGTGAAGATGCTGGTGCAGTTCACCATCGAGCGGCAGCCGTACCTCAAGGACGTGCCGACGCTGGTCGAGCTGTCGCCGCCGGACAAGAAGGATGTCGCCGAATTCGTCATATCGGGCACGCCATTCGCGCGTGGCCTTGCGGTCGGGCCCGGCGTGCCCGCCGACCGCACCGCGGCGCTGCGCAAGGCGTTTGACAATTTGATGCAGGACAAGGCGTTCCTTGCCGACGCCGAGAAACGCAAGCTCAGCATCGATCCGTACGACGCGGCGAAGGCGCATGCGCTGGTAAACAAGATCGTCTCGGCTTCGCCCGAGTTGGTGACGCGGGTGAAAAAGGCGATTGGGCAAGCGAACTAGTTTCGGCGAAACAACGCTATCAAAGGGGCGACGACGATGTCGATGCAGACTGATTCCGGAGCAACCCATCCCATGCTGTCGTACACCGACAAGCTGGCGACGCAGTGGACGGACTTCCTGCTGCTGGCCGGCCGCGTGGTCCTGGGCTGGATATTTGTGATGTACGGGTGGACCAAGTTGTTTGGCATCCCGGAGTACGCAGCGACGTTCCCGCGGCGCGGGCTGTCGACGTGGATGGCGTACATCGCAGTTCCCGCCGAATTCTTCGTCGGGCTTGCGCTCATTCTTGGCTTTGCGACGCGATACGCCGTCTTGATCATGCTGTTTTACATGGTCGTCGCATCGTTCAGCTCGCACACCTACTGGAACGTTCCGGAGGCGCAGCGCGTCAACCAGATGGCGCACTTCTGGAAGAACATTTCCATGATGGGCGGCATGGTGCTGCTGTTCATCACCGGCGCCGGCCGATTCTCGCTCGACTGGATGCTTGCGAAGAAGCGCTAGCGGTTTCCGCATGTTGTGCCATCCAGTGTCCCGGACCCGAAGTTCGCACGATTGTTCAGCAACCACTGTTGCGAACTTCGGGTCCAAAGGGACACTAGAATCATAGAGTTGCTAGTGTCGCTTTGGTTCGGAAGTTCGCTTCAGAGCAAGCCAAGAATTCGGGCGAACTTCCGAACCGCGACACTAGCGCGGCGTGGACCGCGCTGGATGGTTTCGATTTGTTCATTGCTATCAAATGCGAATATCTCAGTTGCTAGCGAAAGTACTTGAAAAGCGCCCCGACGCGCTCTAGTTGGCGCTCACGCGGCCCATTTCCATTTGAAGGGTGGACCGGATCACGGCCTCAGGCGGGCCCTCTGGGATCCCGGCTTTTTATGCCGGCGTATGTTCCAGACAATCCGGATTGGCGAAGCCTCGATGACAACGAAGTTCGATTTTTCCGGCGCTGCACCGGCGGTGGAAAGCATTCTTTCGATCGACAACGTGGCGGAAACGTTCGGCATCAGCCAGTGGCTGCTGCGCTATTGCGAGTTTCGCGGCCTGATCAAGCGTCGCAACCGCGTCGGCTCGGCCTGGACCTATAGCTGGGCCGATTGCGACCGGATTGCGTTCATCATCAAGTGCCGGCGAGCGGGCCTGCCGTTTTCTCAGGTCGCGGCGCTCGTTCGGGCGGCCGATGACGATTCAGCCCGCGTCCAGGAGTCCGCGCAGGAATTGTGCGTGAGCCTGATCGAGAAGCTTGAGCTTCGCCGCAAGGGAATCGATGACGCGCTCTCGGAGCTCGGTCACGCGCGCTCACGATTGTGCGAGAAATGCGGAAGCGATTCCGGTATCGGCCGCTGACAGATAGCCCTTTAGCTTGAGCATGATCTTTTCCGAAAACCGCGACACACTTTTCGGGATCATGCCTTAAGCGCCTTCGAACTGCAGCCTGGCGAGGCGGGCATAGAGGCCGCCACGCATCACCAGGCTTTCGTGCGTGCCCTCCTCGACGATCCGGCCCTGGTCCAGGACCAGGATGCGGTCGCATCGCAGCACGGTCGCGAGCCGGTGCGCGATCACCAGCGTGGTGCGCTCCTGCATCAGCCGCGCCAGCGCCTTCTGCACCAGCGTTTCGTTCTCTGCATCGAGCGAGGATGTTGCCTCGTCGAGCAGCAGCAACGGCGCGCCGCGCAGGATCGCGCGCGCGATCGCGATGCGCTGGCGCTGGCCGCCTGACAGGGTCACGCCGCGCTCGCCGACCTGCGTGTCGTAGCCGCGCGGCAGCGCGCGGATGAAGTCGGCTGCTGCTGCTGCTTCCGCGGCGCGCGCGACTTCGGCGTCGGTTGCCTCGGGGCGGCCGAAGCGGATGTTCTCGCGCACCGAGATTGAGAAGATCGCGGTGTCCTGCGGCACCAGTGCGATGCGCCGCCGCAGCTCGCGCGGGTCGGCCACGTCGGCGCGCACGCCGTCGATCGAGACCGTGCCGGAAGTCGGGTCGTAGAACCGCAGGATCAGATGGAAGATGGTGCTCTTGCCCGCTCCCGATGGGCCGACGATCGCGACCTTCTCGCCGGCGCGCACCCGGAACGTGACGCCATGCAGCGCCGATGTTTCTGGCCGTGTCGGATAGGCGAAATGAACGTTGTCGAACGCCACCTCGCCGCGGCTTTGCATTGGCATGGCAATCGGTCGCGCTGGCGCTTTGATCGCGGGCTCGGCCTGCACGATCTCGAACAGCCGCTCCGCCGCGCCTGATGCGGCGGAGATTTCGCCCCACACCTGGCTCAGCTCGCCAAGCCCGCCGGCCGCGAACACCGCATAGAGCACGAACTGCGACAGTCGTCCCGCGGACATACGTCCGGCCAGCACGTCCTGCGCGCCAATCCACAGCACCACCACAACGCTGGCGAACACCAGAAAGATTGCGATCGCGGTAAGCAGCGCGCGGGCGAGCGTCGAGTCCTGCGCCGCGTTGTAGGCGCGCTCCACCGCGTCGGTGAATCGTGCGACGATCGATCGCTCGTTGGTGTAGGCCTGCAGCGTCCGCACCGCGCCGATCTGCTCGGAGGCGAAAGCCGAGGCGTCGGCGAGCGTATCCTGCGCCATCCGCGAGCGGCGGCGCACGGCGCGGCCAAAGCCCACCAGCGGTAGCACGATCAGCGGAATGGCGCCGAGCACGAACGCCGACAGCTTGGGGCTCGTCACCACCATCATGATTGCTGCGCCGACGAACAGCACCAGGTTGCGCAGCGCGATCGATACCGAGGCGCCGACCGCCGACTTGATCTGGGTGGTGTCGGCGGTCAGCCGCGACAGCAGCTCGCCGCTCTGCGATCGGTCGAAGAACGCGGGCGACAGCGCGGTGAGATGACCGAACACCTGGGCGCGCAGATCGGCGACGATGCGCTCGCCAAGTGTGGTGACGAGGTAGTAGCGCGTGGCGCTGGCAACGGCGAGCAGCGCCGCCACGGCGACCATCACCAGGAAATAGTTGTCGATCAGCTCGACGCCTTCCGCCGAGAAGCCGTGGTCGACCATGCGCCGCACCGCGACCGGCACGATCAGCGTCGTGATCGCCGCGACCACCAGCGCGATGAAGGCGGCAATGACGCGGCCGCGATAGCGCAGCACGTAGGGCAGGAGCTGCTTGAGCGGCTCGACCTTGACGCGGCTGCCGCCCGGGGCGTCGGCAGCCGCCTGCGCGCGCGCCGACAGCTCCAAGCCGCGACCTCCGCTGCCGGCCGTGTCGTTCATGGCTTGCTGCCCTGTTCGGCCGGAGAAGGCCGTGCCGCGACTGTGCCTTGGCGTTCGTCAAGTGGCAATGTGAGGCGAAACGCCGGAAAAACCTTGGAAAACCGGCGCTTGTCGGCTGGTGCCCCGTCCTGTATAGAACCGCGCAATTGCATCGGAATTCCGCTCGCCCGACGCGGCCTCGCGGTACCGGCGCCTCAAGGAAATAACGCCTTCAAGGACAACGACGATGAAGCCTGATCTGCATCCGAGCTATCACACCATCACCGTCAAGATGACGGACGGCAGCGAGTTCACCACCCGCTCGACTTGGGGCAAGAAGGGCGACGTGCTGCATCTCGACATCGACCCGAAGTCGCACCCGGCCTGGACCGGTGGCAATCAGCAGCTGCTGGATCGTGGCGGCCGGCTGTCGCGCTTCGAGAAGAAGTTCTCCGGCCTGAATATCGCCAGCAAGAAATAGGGCCGGCACGCTCAGCAAAAACAAAAACCCCCGCGGGCGCATGATCCGGCGAAGTGGGTACCGGTTCGCCGATCAGATCATGCGCTGCTTAAGACATTAGCGCGCGATCGGACGCAAAACTGGTATCCACTTTTGCTGATCGCGCGCGAGCGGGGGTTTTTCGTTGTGCCGAGCGTTTCAGCGTTCGAAGGCGGCCTTGAGCAGGCCGAGCTGGCGTTCCACCGGGCTGACCGCGGGCGCCTGGTCGGGCGCGATCGAGGGCGCGTAAATGTTGGCGTCGAGCCGGCGCACTTGGTCGTTGAGCTTGCGCGAGCGGTCGATCAGATCGCGCAGCCGCTGCGGCAACAGCTTGATGGTCGAAGGATCGCCCGGCTCACCGACCGAAAGCTTGACCTTGGTCTTTTCCTTGTTGGCCTGCGACAGCGTTAACTCGCCTTCCTTGACGGCGCGATGCAGCAGAAGCCACGATGCGAGCTGCATCAGCCGCGTGGTGAGCCGCATGCTTTCCGTCGCGTAGGCGAGGGCGGCGCTGCGCTCCAGCTTCTTGGATTCCTGGCGGCCGGGGCCGTCGAGATAGGCCGCGGTCTCTTCGACCAGCGCCATGCCGTCGCGGAACAGGTTCGCGAACGCGGCCGAACTGGCGAGCTTCTCGCCGAACGACACCGGTTCCGCCGCTTGGTCAGCGGTACTCTCGTTCATACGCCCACCCCACTGTAGCGACGATATGAACCCGCGTTATCGGGCCTGTCCAGCAGACGCGCCACAAAGTTTACAAAATGGTAACCGTGGGAATGCCCCGAAACGAGACAAAAAAAGAGCCGCCGAATGCCGGCGGCTCTAAAGTGATAACAGGGAGGCGTCAAACAGAGTGGACAGGAGCCACTCAATGTCCATGAAAATGGACAGATATGAGTAATGAAGGGGAAAGCTTAATATATAGTTAATGATGCACGCGACATTGGACGTTTTCCGTTCACCGCTTTGTCCGCCGCTCACTTCTTGAAAAACAGATCGGCCGCCGACTTCGAGGCCTGCTTCTTCGCGATGTCGGCTTCGAGCCGTGCGATTTCTTCTTTCAGCAGCGCGATGCGCTCGCTGAGCTCGCCGGCCGAAAGCAGCGTCAGGTCCTGGCCGATCTCGTGGACGAGTTTTTTCTTCGGACGGTCTTCGTCGTCGATCGCTGGCATCGTCGTCTCCCGCGCAAGCGGGAAAAAACATAACCGCGGCGCCGGGGCTTGTCACCCGGCGCCGCGGAATGCGTGCCGCCGCTATTTCTGGAACGGATAGATCGTTTTCCAGTCGCGTTTCATGTCGGCGATGGTCCAGCCTTTCGCGGTGCCCTCATCGAGCGCCTTGTCGAGCTTGCCGACGTGCGACTTGCGGTCATACGCCCATTCGCGCTCGGCGTCGGTGTGGTGCACGATGCCCATGAACCGCGCGCCGCCTCGGGCCGCGGTCCATTGCAGCATCTGCAGGTCGCCGTCGGAATTGCCGAACGCGAATACCGGGCGCCGCCCGATGAAGCGATTGATGCCGACCGGCTTGCCGGGGCCGTCGTCGATGAACTGGACCTTGGCCTCCTTCATCAGCACCGGCTTGCCGTCCTTGCCCATCTGGTACTTCACCACGCCCGACGAGCCGACCACCTGCTCGGGCGGGATGCCGTACACCTTCTCGACCCACGGCCGCATGAACTCGACGCCGCCGCCGGACACGATGAACGTCTTGAAGCCGTTGGCGCGCAGGTACGTGAGCAGCTCCAGCATCGGCTGATAAACCAGCTCGGTGTACGGCCGGTTGAAGCGCGGATGCCGCGCGGTCGCGGCCCAGTCCAGCACGAGCTTGTGGAACTCCTCCACGGTCATGCCGGTGTGGGTCGCCCCGATGATCTGCAGCAAGCCTTTCTCGCCGGCGCCCGCCAGCGCCTTCATGTCCCTGTCGAGCACCGCCTTGAACGGCTGCTTGGTCTTCCATTCCGGGCGCTGCGGCGCCATCGCCTTGACGCGGTCGAACGCGAACGCGACCTGGAAGTAGACCGGCTGCTCGCTCCACAGCGTGCCGTCGTTGTCGAAGGTGGCGATGCGCTCGTGCACCGGCACGAAGTCAGGCCCCCCCTGCGCGGTGGTGCGGGCGACGAAATCGGTGATCGATTTCTTCACCGCGCCGTCGTTCCAGGACGGCAGCGGATCGGACTGCGCGTTCGCCTGGCCGCAAACGAAAAGGCTGGCGGCCGCGAACGCAAACATCGCGCGGCGGCTCAAGGATAGAAGCATGACAAACCCCTATAGTTAGAACGGCAGCACGTAGTTCATGATCGCGACCTGCCGCAGCAGCACCTGGCGGATGACGTGCGCGGCCTTGACGCGGTCGGTGAAGATCGCGGCATCACCGGTGCTGCCGGCTGGCAGGCGCGCGGCGAACTCCTGGTTGTCGAGCTTGACCCGCACCACGAACGGCGCGGCCTGGATGCTGGTGGGCGCGACCGCGGCGCCGGTCGCCTGGACCTGGCCGGTGGCAATCGCCTGCAGCACCGCCTCGACCTTGCCGGTGTAGACCGCGCCCGGCATGAACTTGAAGGTGAGTTCGGCGTCCTGTCCCGGCCTGACGTAGCGCGCGTCGATCTGCGGGATTTCCACGCCGACGATAGTTTCGGTCGTGTCGATGAAGGCCATCACCGGAGCGGTCGAGACGCGCGCGCCCTTGCGCAGGCCGAGGTTGGTCACGTAGCCATCGCCCGGCGCGCCGACCACGGTCTTGTCGAGATTCCACTGCGCGCCGACGAGCTGCGCCTTCAACTGGTCGACCTCGGCCTGACGCTGCTCCACGTCGAACGCGCGGCCAGAATCGCGCGTCTGCAACTGCGTCATCTGCGAGAGCCGCAGCTCCTGGAACTTGAGCTGCGCCTCCAGCGCCTTGACGGCCGCCTCATAGGGCGTCGGGTCGATGCGGAACAGCACGTCGCCCGCCTTCAGCGGCTTGTTCGCCTCGACCGGCACTTCGATCATCTCGCCCGAAACATCCGGCACGATCGGCACCGAGTTGCGCACCACCAGCACCGGCCCCTGCGGCGCGCCCCACCCCATCGGGATGAACAGCCCGACGCAGCAGCAGCAGCAGCAGGACGATGAGCGGCGAGATTTTCCAGAACAGGTTGAACGGAACGATCCTGGTCTTCACCAGGATAAAAAGGATGACGAGATAGACGTTGAGGAGGACGACGATCATTTCGTCGCCTCCGGCTTATGCGGCACATCGACGTAGGCCCAGATCAGCGCCACCGGATACAGCACGAAGCCGAGCAGC
This sequence comes from uncultured Alphaproteobacteria bacterium, assembly GCA_963814215.1. GTDB lineage: Bacteria > Pseudomonadota > Alphaproteobacteria > Rhizobiales > Xanthobacteraceae > Z2-YC6860. The sequence goes on from CAWFCM010000041.1 coordinate 63,253, forward strand.
AGCGTGACCCAGCCGGCGACCGCGACCGCTTGCGCCCAGGGGTGGTTGCGGTTCTTGGCGATCATGCCCGGCAGCATCGCCAGGAAGACGACGACAAACACCGTGCTGGCGAGCAGCACGATCAGGACGATCCAGGCGAAGATGTCGAGGAAGGACATGTGGCCTCAGAGTCTAATGCGGTCTGACATTGCGTGGATGCAAAGGACATCGGCCCACCGCAAGGCGGGCCGATGTGTTTGACTCCTTCTACTGGGCCGCGCGTTCCCGCAGAATCCTTTCGATGGTCTCGCCCGTTCCGGGGCGGACACGGTCGATGCTGCGGATCACCTGTTGGCGCCGCCGAATGCTGTCGAGCGTCTCTTCCAGGATGTTGGCCGGATTGAAGCTTGGCGGATGCGAACGAGGCGGAAAATCCTTGAACGATCCCGCGAAGTTGAAAACATCGTCCATCACGCCGTACATGGAGCCGACGTGATTCATCTGCCAGTCCCAGAAGGTGTTTGACGTGATATCCGCCCGCTCAAACGGATCCTGCATGAGGTTGAAGATCTTCTGCAGGCGCAGCGTGGTGAACGGCTCCGCCCACACGCCCATTGTGCCTTCCTTGCGCTGTTCGGAGAACACATACTTGTACTCTCCCTTCCGCAACGCGACGAGCAGGCCATCGTCATTGGAATAGAAGAAAATACTGCGCGCGCTCTTGGTGCCGTTGTTGTTGCTGACAGTCCCGTCGACATTGCGCAGGAACGCGGACTGGTCGAAGCCATCGAGGTGGACCTTGTAGTTGATGCCGTTGGCGGTGTAGCCCGCCTTCAACTTGTCGACGATCTGGGGTTCGCCGGCGATCGAGCAGAACGTCGGAATCCAGTCGTTGTGGCTCATCATTTCGTTGGTGATGGTGCCGGGCCGGATGGTGCCGGGCCAGCGCACCAGACAGGGCACGCGGAAGGCACCCTCCCAGTTGGTGTTCTTCTCCGAGCGGAACGGCGTCATCGCGCCGTCCGGCCAGGTGTTCATGTGCGGGCCGTTGTCGCTCGTGTAGACGACGATGGTGTTGTTGGCGACGCCCATGTCGTCGAGCGACTTGAGCAGATTGCCGATGATGCCGTCGTGCTCGATCATGCCGTCCATGTATTCGCTGTCGCCGTGCGGATACTTGCCGCGGTTCTCGGCGCGCACGTGAGTGCGCAGGTGCATGCGGGTCGAGTTGTACCAGCAGAAGAAGGGCCTGGTCGCCTTGACCTGCCGGCCCATGTAGTCGATGGCGGCGGCTGATGTCTCGTCGTCGATCGTCTCCATGCGCTTCTTGGTCAGCGCGCCGGTGTCCTCGATGGTCTGCTTGCCGATCCGGCCGAAACGCGGATCGACCGTCGGATCGTCGCGGTCGCTGGCGCGGCAGCGCAGCACGCCGCGTGGCCCGAACTTGGCGCGGTAGGCCGGGTCCTTTGGATAGTCCGGCAGCTCCGGCTCTTCCTCGGCGTTGAGGTGGTAGAGATTGCCGAAGAACTCATCGAAGCCGTTCACCGTCGGCAGCGACTCGTTGCGGTCACCGACGTGGTTCTTGCCGAATTGTCCGGTGGAATAGCCGAGGTTCTTGAGCAGCCCGCCGATCGACGGATCGAGCTGGCTCATGCCCATCGGCGCGCCGGGGAAGCCGACCTTGCTCAGGCCCGTGCGGATGATGTGCTGGCCGGTCAGGAAGGCCGAACGGCCGGCGGTGCAGGACTGCTCGCCATAATAGTGCAGGCACATGACACCTTCGCGGCCGATGCGGTCGATATTCGGCGTCGCGTAGCCCATGAGGCCGTTGGAATAGGCGCTGATGTTCGCGATGCCAATGTCGTCGCCGAAAATCACGAGGATGTTCGGCCGCTGGCCGGTCGGGGCCGGCGCGGGTCGAGGTTGCGCTTGTGCAACGGTCGTCGGCGCGCTGCCGATCGTCGATGCCGCGGCAATCACGGTACTGCCGAGCAGGATGTTGCGGCGGTTGAGGTTGTTGGGCCGGACGTCAGTCGGCTTGGTCTTGGAAATAACATCGCTGCTCATGACAAGGCCTCCTTCTCATTTTTTCATTTTCAGTTCAGTTCATGAATTTCCCTTCGCCCGCCCCACGCAGCGAAATCCAACGTGGCTCGTCGACGTATCGACCGGCTGCGCGTGGCGCGCGGCGGGCCGATAGCGCCGGCAATACACCGGCGCGCACAGATGCGAGCCGCCCTTGATGACTCGGCGGGGAATTTTGATTTCGGGCTGCAGCGGGTCGAAACTCGCGGCCTCGGGGCCGCCGCGCGGATTTTCCGGGATGCAGCAGGCCTTCGGCGCATCCGCTTCGTGCTTCAGCGAATAGAAATCCGTGGTCCATTCCCAGACGTTGCCGATCATGTCGTGGACGCCGTAGCCGTTGGGCGGGAACGCGGTCACCGGCGAGGTGCGCTCGAAGCCGTCCTTGTTTTCATTCTGGTGCGGAAAATCGCCCTGCCATGTGTTGGCCATGTGACAGCCGCCCGGCGTGAACTCGTCGCCCCAGGCGTAGTCGGCACCGTCGAGCCCGCCGCGGGCGGCGAATTCCCACTGCGCTTCGGTCGGCAGGTCCTTGCCGGCCCATGCCGCATAAGCCAGCGTGTCGGCCAGCGTGACGTGAACGACCGGGTGGTTGTCGAGCGCGTTGATGTTGCTGTTCGGCCTGTTGGGATGGCGCCAGTCGGCACCCTTAGTGAAGCGCCACCATTGGCTCCAGTCGCGCAGATCGACCGCGTGATCCGGCGGCGTAAACACCAGCGAGCCGGCGTAGAGCATGTGCGGCAGCGCGCCGGGATAATCCTTCGGATCGGGCGAGATTTCGGCGAACGTCTTGTGGCCGGTGGCGCGCACGAATGCCTTGAACTGCCGGTTGGTCACCGGCGTGCGGTCGATCCAGAAGCCGTCGACCGTAACGCGATGGGCCGGCGCCTCTTCCGGATAATGCTTGTCCGAGCCCATGCGGAACGTGCCGCCGGGCACGAAGATCATGTCGTCGCGCGATGCGGCCGGTACCGCTGCAATATCGACGCTTTCAGACATACAGCCCTCGTACTGAAGCAGGGCGCACTCGGTAATAAATGAAACTATACCCCTCAGCCTGAACCCTGGTCCCCATGCGCGTGCGCAGGGATCGCAGTCCTGCAGTCCGCACTGGCACCTCGATACCGGCGACCGCTGCATGTGTCTCACGCCAGGTGACAACGATGAAAAAAACGGCAGGCGCCATGAGGAGGCGCCCGCTGGATTTGGCATCGGCTGGTTAGTCAGTCCGGCCTTTCGACTTTTTGAGATTTGCAAGAACCTGGTCGAGGTTATGGCTCGCTGGTCCTGCATCGGCGGGAACCCCTTGTGCGCGCGTACGTCGCTGCAATCGCCGCAAGGGACTCAAGCTCCTTCAGCCACAGCAGCTGGCCACCTAGGAGATCGCATCGTGCTGCTCGATGTGCTTGGCAAGATTTAAATTGAAAACAAACTCCGGGACGCCCCCGCGCGCTTTTCGCGCCCGGCGCCTGCTTTCCAGCGCAATTGCCGGCCCACAGTATCTTGGTACCGGGCGCGCGATCAAACAGCGCCTGAAGTCGCAAGGCGCCAAAACTTGCCGCCGGCCGCCTCGCTTCTTGGATCTATTAGGTTACACTGCGCAAAGTTAAGGTGTGAAGCAGGGGTGTGGAGCTGCCCTATGCGGAGCTTACCAGCGTTTGTGATTTGCCTCGTGCTGATCTCTGGAATCGCATCGGCGCAGGATTGCGGACTGTTCTTTTGGTTATGCCAACGTCCGGCTGAACCGCATTTTCAACCGCCCGCAAGTGAGCCGCGACCGAGCCCTCGGACTTTGGACGCGAATCTGGAGCAGCAATCTGTCGGCGTCTATGGGCGCATAGATCCAAGCTACTTTCGCAAGCCTGTCTCCTACTCGTCTACTGACACGCCGGGCACCATCGTCGTCGATGTGCAAAATCGTTTCCTTTATTCGATAGAGGGAAGCGGACGCGCGATTCGCTATGGCATCGGCGTAGGTCGGCAGGGCTTTAGTTGGTCCGGCATCGCCACAGTCCGCGATAAGCAAGAATGGCCGGACTGGTACCCACCCAAAGAAATGATGGAGCGGAAGCCCGAGCTCATGAGCCAAGTGAGCGCACTGCAGAGCGGACTTGGTGTGCCCGGGGGTCCGACCAATCCACTGGGTGCCCGTGCTTTGTATCTTTGGCAGGGTAACAAAGATACTCTCTACCGGATCCATGGCACAAATGAGCCGTGGACTATCGGCAGGAGCGTTTCCTCCGGCTGCATTCGGATGCTGAACCAGGACGTCATTGACCTCTACCGTCGCACGCCGCTCGGAGCCAAAGTCGTAGTTCTTGCTTCGGATGGTCGGGCTGCGACGTCATCGTCAGCGCCGCCTGCAACGACAGGGCAATCAACGGGCACTCGGCAGCGGCGATAACAATCGCATCCCCTTCAAACCGAGGTTCGTAATGTCGACGCTGCCGTCCCGCATGAACGCTGGTTTTCGTCGCGTCACGTAACAACCGTCGCAACTCACAGGGCTTTATCGTGCCCACGCGCGCGCGATTGAACGCCCGTTAATCGAGCTATCTTCCTCTCGTGCTCGACGGCATGGCGAGCATCGTTACTATGCGTGAACAATTCGAGCAATTCGGTTTCGTCTTCGGTCACCTCAGTCAGCGCCTGGTCAATGTATAGGAGCTTGTTTGGATCCTTGCGGATACGTCGCACAGCGGCGTCGAGTTTCAACCATGATCGCAGGAAGACAGAATATTTGTGGACGCTATCCCACGCATACTTTGGATAAAACGACCATATCGGTTCAATTGGAAATCCGGGTCGGCGGTCACGTCGGTACTTCCGACGCCACAGACCCCCTTGAAGCGGATGCACCTTCTCGATCGGAACGAAGTTCGCAAAGAACATCAGGTGACCGGGAAGTCCTGAAATCGGCGACTGGGTCGCTGCCCCGCGCCGCAGGATTGTAACCATGTGTTCCGGCGTGTAGTAGGAATGCCACGCCTCCCGGTAAATGCTTTCCCAGTCCTGGCTGGTCATCCTGGGATGAGCCGTGACGACGTGTTCGCTGTCGTACCGGTTCATGTCGGCGTCCATGGGCGTGCGTTTCCGCCACAGCACCTGGTGGTCTTCCGATCCCGGCAGAGGTGTGAGGACAAAGAATTCGAGGAAATCGATCGGGAGCTCCTTCTTAATGATCTCGATGTCTCCACGAATTGATTCAGGCGTGTCGTTGACAAAGCCGAGGATATAGCCGCCGTAGGTAATGACTCCCGCCTTTTTCCAGGCGAGCAGCATCCTGCGATACTCGGTAATCTTGTTTTGCCGCTTCTTCGCAGCGAGCAAGTTCTCCGGATTGATGTTCTCAAGGCCGATGAAAACGCGATTAACGCCAGCCCGCCTCGCTTTCTCAATGAAATTGGGAATTTTGTGACAGAGCGTGTCAACCTGGATCATGAACCTGATATTGAGGTGATCTCGCTCGCGCAGCGCGATCAGCCGGTCGAATATCGATTCCCAATCCTTGTTGCGTGCAAAGTTGTCATCGGTGATGAAAAAATTCCGGATGTTTGCTGACAGGTGTTCACGGATCGTCTTTTCGACGTCGTCTGCGGTACGGCCGCGCGATTTTCTCCCTTGTACGTTGATGATGGTGCAGAAGGAGCATTGATAGGGACATCCACGGCCCGCATCGAAGCTCGCAAAGCTCTGAACGGTCCTCCTCACGAGCTCTGCGGGGAGGATTGGCGTGGGTTCGCCTTCGAGCGATGGCAAGTCCGTCATGTAATTGTAAATGGGTTGAAGCGTGCCCGTGGCTGCTTCCTTCAGTAGCCCGTCCATCCGCCCTTCGACTTCTCCAGCGAACAGACTGATTCCCATATCGAGAGCTGTCTGAATGTCAGCTTGCATATCTGACAGCATGGCCAAGCAACCCGAGACATGGAAGCCGCCGATGATCACAGAGATGCCCGCTGCACGGAGCGGGCGTGCGATATCGAGTGCGCGCGGAAACTGGTTCGATTGCACGCCGACCAGTGCGACGAGGCCGAACCCGTCGTTGCGTCGAAAATCGGAAACAATCTTAACAATGTTGACGCGTGTATTGGCTTCGTCGATCACCGTTACATCGAAGCCGACGTCTGGCCCGAGAACGGCGCGGCGTATTGCATCGCGTGCGATGCTATTGATCACGGCAAGCGAGTTCGACGGGATGAACGCTCGCGCCCACTGGATGACGTAACCGTCGTCATCATAATGTGACGGCTTGATCAGGACGAGTTGGAAGCGAGGTTGCCGATTGGGCGACACGCTTAACATGATCGTGGTCCGATTGAAGAGCGCATGAAATCAAGGATGCGCCGTTTCAGACCAACCGACAAGCCAGGCCGCTCTGGGCAGCCATGGCCGCAACCAGGGCACAATTCCAAACTTCGCACAGCAGAAAGCCGCGGTGACCGCGTTGCCGCCGAACGATACCGCGTACGCGGACGCAACATGCTTCTCGTCGCCCGTCGGCATTCGATCGGTCAGAAAAGTAACGTCGATATAGGTTTGTCCAATGAAGAGAGCCTGCATGGTTTCTGTCGCTGGGGTTGGGCGCCCCCTCGACCCGCGCCATGATGTTCGGCGTCGGCGGCGTTCTCTGTCAAAGAGGCTTCTGAAGTGCAGCGAGTTCGCGCCTCAGGGATTCGAGCACCGCATAAACGCCCGGTGGAAACGTATCGTCGTACCGTGCCTCCAGCTGCGCGATCTCAGACCGCAGCCGCTCAGAGCGCAACTCGTTGCTTGTCAGCATTGTCGCATCTTCTTGCAGTGCATCGGCCATCAACTCGCCATCGCCTCCATCAGCACCGCAATCTTGATTGTCGAAAAATTGGAGAAGGTGTCGGATATCGCATAAGGCAGGATGATCCGGTCGCCGTGGCGCATTGCACCGCAGGTATAAACCACGTTGGGCACGTAACCTTCGCGTTCGTTGGGCTCGGGGCGGACAAGAGGTTCGCGCGATCGCGCAATAACCTTGGATGGATCGCTTTTATCCAAGAGCACGGCCCCGATCGAATATTTCCTGACCGGCCCGACCCCGTGCGTCAGCAGCAGCCAGCAGTCGTCCATCTCAATGGGAGAGCCGCAAGTGCCAATCTGAACGAACTCCCAGGGATGCTCGGGCTGAAGGATGCATTGCCCGCCATTCCATGTGTAAAGGTCGTCTGAATAAATCAAATAGAGGTTCTCGTTATCCTGCCGGCCGATCATCGCATAACGGCCGTCGATTTTTCGCGGAAACAGAGCCATGCCCTTGTTTCGCGCCACCGCCCCTGCGAGCGGGGTCATCCGGAACGAATGAAAATCCTTCGTTTCGATCAACTCGGAGCGGATCGCCCTGCCGCTGTAGGCTGTGTAGGTTGCGTAGAAGGTCTTTTGGCCTCCGTCATTGAATTCGACGAACCGGGCATCCTCGATGCCGTTGGACTGGGTGTCGGTGACGGGAAAGATCACGCGTTCGCTGAGCTCTTCGTCGGGGCGGAAGATGACGTCGACAGTGTCGCCGTTGGGCCCGGACGTCCGGCTTTGAATTTTGGGAACGGATGCGAGGCGCGCGGTCGGATCGATGGCCACGTTTCCGTTTGCGTTGATGGTGCCAGACCGGAACGTCAGCGATGAAATATGCCCTTCACCGACAGCGCGCAGGCTCAAAATGAATCGGCAGCCACCCTCCGGCGCGCCGGATTGATCGGGATGCCGGACGATGCTCGGATTGAACAAGGCCGAAGCTTCGAACGAATACTCGTGAAGAAAATAAGCGCCGATCAAGCGGCGTTGCGTTAGATTTAATGCTGCATGCGGCGCGAGCGCGTCTTCCATCTCTGCGGCGCGCGTTCCGAAAATTTCAAGCAGATTTCTGTGGCGGCCTTCAAAGTTTTCCAGCACATCGCTCAGCTGCTGTGCAGCCGCTTCGGCATCGAGCCGGAGAACCCGGTCGACGATATGGTTCGCCCGGGTTTTGTCGGTCGGATTGAAGTCCCGAGGCTCAGTCGCCGGCTTGAACGGCCTGACGACGACTCGGGTTGGGTCCGGGCGCAGATAGAGGGCCTGGCGGTTGAGGAATCGGGATTGGGACAAAGAGGCTCCCTGGAATTGTTTGAGGTGCGATTGTGCTAACGCTGCTTCGTACCAATTTGGTCGGAGGTTTCGTTTCGCCTATCGCAGCGATGCGCAGGAGCTGCCTGATCTCCACAAGGCCAAGGAGATACGAGAGCGCTGATTCTGCACCCTTGTTCTCATTGGGTCGATCCGGATGAAGCCCATCTGAACAACTGCCCGTAACAGGATCGATCAGCGAAGTTCGCAGGTCGTTTTCGCCCAGGAACCAGCCAAACGCCCGCATCGCATCTGCGGGCCACTCCGCGCTGCCATCCGCCTGCCAGGCTGCAAGGCAAGCTGAAATCGTGGCGGAAGCCTCGACGGGCTGCTGATCGAACGCTTCGGGCTTCTGGCGTTTCACGCCGAAGCTCTTCGTCCCGACCGGCCTGAAGTGCCCCGATACCGTGGTCTGAATCTTCATGAGCCAGCGCAGCGATCGGAGTCCGGCCTCGACGTACGCCGGCGTCTCGGTCGTCACGCCAGTTTGAATCAAAGATTGCGGGAGACGTGCGTTGTCGTAGGCGAGCACGTCCTCGAACCAGACCCAATCCTCGGTCCCCGCTGCGGACAGGGCGGCCATCAATCGCTCCGCCAAAAGTCTTGCGCACATTGTTGGCGACTGGGGTCTCCGCCGGTTTTTGCGCAGAAGGCGTCCAACCCTAACAGGGTGAAGGCCCAAGCCCGCGGAGATTGGAATGATTCGGCGGCTGGCAGTGCCGCCTTGAACAGCGAAGCGGCCCATCTTCGCCGCGAAGGGTTCGTGTCCCGCCGCGCACATTCCGCCAAAGCCCAAAGGGTCCTGGCATGACTGTCTTCCGAGCCCGACTCTTCCAGCCACTGCCGGTCGTAGCTCATGAAGTTCCGGAACCGGCCTGTGCTTGGATTCCATGCATGCTGGATGAATGCCGCCAACCGCGCCGTGAGCGTTTCGGATAATTGGGCTTCGCCTGAATTCAGAAGCGCGCTCGACAGCAGCAGAGCGCGAGCATTGTCGTCCACGCAGTAGCCATGGGTGCGGTCGGCTACGGAATGAACGGCGTGTTGGAGCATGCCGGTGCTATCGCAGAGCGAAAGAAAGTGCCCGATCTGGATTTCCGGAACGGCTCGCTCTTTGCGCCACGCAGGAACATTTGGCGCCGATACATCGGGCCGCGCGCGCGCGGCTTCGAATGCCGCGACATAGCGCTTGGCCGTCTGCGCCCAGGTCATCGATCGGCTCGCCGCATATGCACGTTTGCGCATGGCATCGCGGCGAACGTCGTCTGTCAGCAGACCGGCGATTTCGGCGCCTATGGCTTTGGCGTCACCAAAGGGAACCAGCACGCCGTGACCGTCACTCAGCAATTCCTGGGCGTGCCAATAGGGCGTCGATACGACGGCTTTTCCCAGTCCGAAGCTGTACGAAAGCGTGCCCGATGTCATTTGGGCTTCATTGAGATAAGGCGTCGCATAGACATCGCACATCGAAATGAAGTCCAGCAGCGTGGCCTGGTCGACGAACTGATTGAAAAACACGACATGGTTCTCGATGCCGAGTTTGCGCACGCGCGCCGTCAGGCTCTCGCGGTATGCCTCGCCCTGATGCCGCACGAGGTTCGGGTGCGTCGCGCCGAGGACGATATAAACCGCGTCCGGACAAGATTTGATGATGTCCGGCATGGCGTCGATCACGGTCTCGATGCCTTTGCTTGGCGACAACAAACCGAACGTCAGAATGACGCTCTTTCCGGTGAAGCCCAGTTTTGCTTTGGCGTGATGCGTTTCGAGGAATGGGAAATCGGGTATGCCGTGCGCCACGACCTCGATCTTGCGAGCTGGAACGTCATAGACGGAACGGAGGAATTCGTAGCCCTTCTGCGACATGACGATGGTCTTGGTCGAAAGCTCGGTGATCCGGCTGATGACGTGGCGCTGGGCGGGCGTCGGGTTGGCGAGCACGGTGTGAAGCGTGGTGACGATCGGCATTTCGAGGCGGGACAGCAGCTCGAGAATGTGGCTGCCGGCCTCGCCGCCAAAAATCCCGTACTCGTGTTGCAGGCAAACGACGTCGAAATTCCCCTTGTTCAGAAACTCGGCGGCCTGGACGTACTCCGCGATCGTTTCGTCGTGGATCTGGAAGCACACGGCCGGCGGATAGTCGTAGCTGTGGCCGGCGTCCGTCATCGCGACGACGCAAGTCTCCAGCTCCGGGCGAACGGTCGAGACCGCCTGATGAAGGTGATGGGTGAAGGTCGCGATTCCGCAGCGGCGGGGCAGATGATTGCCGATGAAGGCAACGCGCCGGAGCAGGCTCATTGAATGGTTTCGATGCATCCGCGCGCCGGCTCCGCCTTGGCTTGAGTGAGAGAGGCTGGCAGCGCCACCTCATGGGTCCATCCCGCCTCGCTTGCATCGGGCTGGCCGAGACGCCGTTGCAGGTCGGGAGCCAGGCCTATGCCCGTGTAAGCCAGAAGACCGGCCAAGCCGGCCGAGCCGACATCAATGTCGACGCGATCCAACTCCAGGAAAACGGCGTCTCCGGCGGCAACGCCGAACGATCCGGTGCGGGCGCCACCGCCGAGAACGAGGAGCCAGGTCTCACGGTCAGCTCCCAGATACCAAGATGAGTTTGGCGGCAGGTCCAACTTTTCGAGCACGAAAAGTGGATTGGAAACGAGCAGAGTGCGTTCGTTGGTGAGCCGGCTCGATGGGACCCGGAACCCAGCCGGGCCCGTGTCCGCGACCGCGACCGCGTTTTGGACATGGAGTTCACGCTGCCGGCCGTGATCGAACATACGAAACGTCGCATCGCTGCGCTGTTGAAGCTCTGCGATGACAAGCCCGGCACCGATCGCGTGGATGGTCCCGGCGGGCACGAATATGACGTCACCCGCTGAAGCGGTCCTCCACACCACAAGATTCGAGATTGAGCCGTCGTCGACTGCTTCGCGCAGCTCCTGCGGCGTCATGCGCTGCTTCAGGCCGAGGGCGACCTGGGCCTCGGGCGTGGCGCTCAGGACATACCAAGCCTCGGTTTTTCCGTTCGGCAGTCCGATCGATTGCGCGTACACATCGTCGGGATGGACCTGGATGGAAAGCGGCTGGCTCGTGAACAATAACTTGAGCAAGAGTGAAGAATTCGCGGGCGCCTCGCCGGGCCGCTCGTACCAGATTTCGCCGATCGTCTCGCCGTGATGGCGCGCATCGCTCCAAGGACGCAGATCTGAAACACCCCAAGGCTTGGACAAGGCATGCGTGCGCGCATGTTCGATGGCCATTAGCCTGACCTCATGTTCGACCGAACTTGGGACGTAGCGCGAGGGCTAAGTCTTGGACGATCGCCGCCGGCTGCTTCAGCCGGGCGGATGGGATTAAAACTACGTAGGATAGTCAGTAGAGCTCGCGATGAGCGCTCAAGAATAGTCAGAATATCACTGGTGACTCGAGAAATGCGTCCTCGAAGTCCTCTCAATTGCAGCGCATCCGCCTATATGTAGGATAGATATTGTCGATAACCAGTGCTCTTTCGATTTTCTCTTAATGAACGCTCCCGCCGAGTCCTGAAATTAAATCCGGACACCAAGTCAGCACAATCACCTGGCCGACAAAGGTAAGTCACTGTTCTGGTAGTGGGTCAGTTTGAAACTTAGTTTTCCTTGACCTTCATTGGCCGGTTTGAATTGGCGGGTGGCCTACTTTGAAAAGTGAGCAATTTTGCTCAGACTCGCAGCCTGCAAAGTGCCAGCGTGGTCCATCCCCGACAGCGGCCCTGCGCCAGGCGTCGGTGACTGAGAGTGTTGCGCTCCCGCCTGTATGCATAAAGGGAGACCACCCATGTCGCTCGCATCCGATACGATTTCGTTGCGTGAGTTTCCGTTGCGTGTGCGTCCAGCGTGTCCCAAATGCGGTAAGACAATGATGCTTGCTCGGATCGATCCAAACTCCCCCGGACTTGATGAAGTGACCTACGATTGCAGAGTCTGCAACAACAGCGAAACAATCATGGAAAAGCGGTAGGCCGCCTCAGAAAGGCGACAAGTCGTAGGAACCAACGCGACAACCGCGCGTTAGTAATGTAGTGGAAGGTCTCCCAGCCCCCCAGCCAGACCTTCCAGTTAGCGTACAAATGCCCCGGTCATCCCCTGGCCGGGGTTTTGCTTTGCCGCCTCAGTTGGCGACATCTTTCGTTTCAAACTGACCCACTACCACTGCCGGCGAGAAGATCGGTCAAGGCCGCTGCGGGACCTTTGTAGGGGACGTGAACGATGTCGATCCCGGCGTTCGCCTTGAGGATTTCTCCCAACAGGTGCGGCTGCGTGCCGTACCCAGGCGACGCAAAGTTGACTGTGCGCGGATGAGCTTTCGCATGTTGTGTAAGCTCGCGGAGCGATTTCGCCGGTACCGATGGATGGATCGCGAGCAATTGCGGGCTGCCAAACAAAAGAGCCACCGGAACAAGTGCTGCGGGATCGTAACTAAGCTTCTTGTACATCGCCGCTGCGGTCACGAGCGGACCGGGCGGACTTGCGAGCAGGCTGTATCCATCGGGCTCTGCCGCAGCAACTGCCGCCGCGCCCAATGTTCCACCCGCACCGCCCGGACAATTCTCGATAATGAAGGGTTGCTTGAACTTCGCGGACAGGCGGTCGGCAAGCGCGCGAATCACAAATTCGCTGGGATTACCCGGCGGAAATGGGACGACAATTTTCACCGTTCGCACAGGGTAGGGTTGGACGGCGAGTGTTTTCGGGATGCCAACCAGCCCAGACAGAGCAAGACCCCCAAGCAGCGATCGTCGTGTGAGCATCGATGCCTCCGCGTCGAAGAATATCCTGATATAAGACGGTGCTTTGTTAGCTAGAAAGTTCTAATATCCGAATGCATGATAGCTATTCAGCTAATAAGTGCAGGCGATGACATCAAATCCAAAGGATCGCATTGGGCGACGGATCAAGCTCCGTGACTTGCACATTCTGTTAGCGGTTGCGGAGCGGGGCAGCCTTATCAAGGCGGCACACGATCTTGCCGTCTCACCGCCGGTGATTTCCAAAGCGATCAGCGGTCTTGAAGCGGAAATGGGCGCCCGACTTTTCGATCGCGACAGGCATGGAGCCGTGCCGACGTCTTACGGTCGCGTACTGCTAAATCGCAGCATCGCTGCATTTGACGAATTGCGCCAGGGAGTCAAGGAGATGGAGTTTCTGGCCGATCCGACAACCGGTGAAGTGAGGATCGGCGGATTGGCGGCGATGATGGCGGGATTATTGCCTAAGGTCATTGGAGAGATGCGCCCGAAGTATCCACGCCTCACCGTACACGTGACACAGATTCTAACGAGCCCGAGGGTGTATGACCATCTTCGAAACCGCACTTTCGATCTCGTCATAGGTCGTCTACCGAGTGGGCCGCTGGACGGCGATCTCGTTAGCGAAAAGCTGTTTGATGAGCCCGTTTCAATCGTCGTAGGAAAAACGAGTCCTTGGGCAAGACGAAGGAAGATTGCACTTTCGGAACTCCTGGGCGAGCCGTGGGTGCTTCCTCAGCCCGGCACGCAAGTGGGCTCCATCGTCGGTGAGATCTTTCTGGCAAATGGACTGCCGACGCCGGCAGCACCTGTAATCTGTAGTTCGATCGAGATGTATTGGGGGCTGCTGGCAACCGGGAAGTTCGTCGCCGCTATGCCTCTGTCATTGCTGAAATTCGCAACACAGCGAAATACCGTGCAAGAGCTTCCTATCAAAGTTCCGGCTAAATCCAGCCCACTCGGCATCGTTACCCTTCGCAACAGGACACTGAGCCCAGGCGTCCGCCTGTTTATCGAGAAGACTCGGGAGATAACGGCGCCACTTCGGAAAGCTGCGATGTGAGGCGGGTGCGGTGGATACGGCCTCGTTGGCAAGAGTGGGCTTCCGAGTGGGCTACTTGCGCATCATCCCATCCGAAAACTAACTTTCCGCTTTCCGAGCCATGCTCTAAACAATCGCATTCCTTGCAAACCGAGGTTCGTAATGTCCCCGCTGCCGTCCCGCATGACCGTGATCGCAATCAGGGCTCCCGGCGGGCCGGAGGTGCTGGTGCCCGAGGAGCGGCCGGTGACACCGCCGGGGCCGGGCGAGATTCTGGTCAAGGTCGCGGCGGCCGGCGTCAATCGTCCCGACGTGCGCCAGCGCCAGGGCACCTATCCGCCGCCGAAGGGCGCGACCGACATTCCAGGCCTCGAGATCGCGGGCGAGGTGGTGGCGCTGGGGCAGGGCGCGCAGCGCTTCAAGCTGGGCGACAAGGTCTGCGCGCTGGTGGTCGGCGGCGGCTACGCGCAGTATTGCCTCGCGTATGAGAGCCACGCATTGCCGGTGCCCGCAGTGCTGTCGATGGTCGAGGCGGCCGCGATTCCGGAGACGTTCTTCACCTGCTGGCAGAACATGTTCATGCGCGCCAGCGTGAAGCCGGGCGACTGGGTGCTGGTGCACGGCGGCACGTCCGGCATCGGCACCACCGCGATCATGCTGGCCAAGGTGTTCGGCGCCAAGGTGATCATCACCGCGGGCTCGGCGGAGAAGTGCGAGGCGGCGCGCAAGCTCGGCGCCGACGTTGCGGTGAACTACAAGACCGAGGATTTCGTTGCGGCGGTGAAGACGGCGACCGGCGGCGCGGGCGCCAACCTGATTGTCGACATCGTCGGCGGCGAATATATCGACAAGAATTATGACGCCGCGGCCGAGCAGGGCGTGATCGCGCAGGTGTCGTTCACCTCGGGGCCGAAGGCGACGGCGAACTTCGCCCGGCTGATGGCGAAGCGGCTCACGCACACCGGCTCGACCTTGCGGCCGCGCACCGTCGCCGAGAAGGCAGCGATTGCGAAGGGGATCGAGGAGAAGGTGTGGCCGCTCCTCGCGACCGGGCGCATCAAGCCGGTGATCGATTCAACCTATCCGCTCAATGAGGCGGGCGCCGCGCAGGCGCGGATGGAGACCAGCCAGCACATCGGCAAGATCGTCCTGACGGTGTGAACGGGCCGGAGCGGCTCGCGAGCACCGGCGCGAACGGCGGAATTAACCCCGAATAGGGGCGAAGAAGAGGGCGGAGGAAGGGCGAGCTTGCTCTTCCGGGCTGTGGGGGCTACTCACAGGTGGGGGATGGGGGCGTGCAAGCCAGCCGCGAAATCGGCATAATTCTAAGGACTTAACTCGCTCCTCATGGCTGCGATGGATCGCATTGGACGCCGAGGCGGAGGTCTGGGCTGCGCACGCCTCGCGGCGTTGCTCGCGCTGTTCCTCGCGCTTGTTCCGGCTTATTCCGATGTTCTCGCCGTTGAGGCGGTGAACGTGCGCTCCGACGTGATGGCGATCGACCTCACCACCGTCGCCGACCGAATTAAAACCGACACCGACCGCATCCTCGTTTCCGCCGCCCCCGGCGCCGACGGCATCGTACGCCGCATGCAGCAGCCGGCACGCGAGGGCTCTACCAACTGGGCGGTGTTCGCGCTCGCCAACACCGGCGACGAGCAGATCGACCGCCTCATCGTGGTGCCGCACTATCGTATGGTCGGCTCCGGCATTCTCTGGCCAGACCTCGGGCTCTCCCGCATCGTCACCATCACGCCGTCGTCCGGCGAACGGCCGGAGCGGCAGGACAGCGCGACGGCTGACATCTTCCGCATCACCCTCGACCCCGGCACGGTGATCACCTACATCGCCGAGCTGCGCACCGACAAACTGCCGCAGCTCTACCTGTGGGAGCCGGACGGCTACAAGGACAAGGTCAACAGCTTCACGCTTTACCACGGCATTGTCATCGGCATCGCTGGATTGCTTGCGTTGTTCCTCACCATCCTGTTCGTGGTGAAGGGCAGCGTGATGTTCCCCGCCGCCGCCGCCCTCGGCTGGGCCGTGCTCGTGTACATCGGCATCGACTTCGGCTTTTGGGGCAAGGTGTTCGATATGGGCTCCGGGGCCGAGCGCGTGTGGCGGGCCTCGGGCGAAGCGATCCTCGCTGCAACACTCCTCGTATTCCTGTTCGCCTATCTCAACCTTGGCCGCTGGCATGTGCGTTACATGCACATCACGCTTGCGTGGCTCGCGGGGCTTGCGGCGCTGGTTGCGCTCGCACTGTTCGATCCGGCAATCGCTTCGGGCATTGCGCGGCTGTCGCTCGCCGGCGTCGCGTTCCTCGGCTTCGGCATGGTGGTTTACCTCTCGACCCACGGCTTCGACCGCGCGGTGCTGCTGATCCCGACCTGGTTTCTGTTGGTGGTATGGACGATCGCCGCCGTGTTGACCGTCACCGGCTGGGTGACCAACGACATCATCGGCCCGGCGCTGCTGGGCGGTCTCGTGCTGATCGTCATGCTGATCGGCTTCACGGTGATGCAACACGCGTTTGCGGGAGGCATCACTCACAATATCGTCTCGGATGTCGAGCGCCGGGCGCTCGCGCTCACCGGCGCGGGCGACATGATCTGGGACTGGGACGTGTCGTCCGACCGCGTCTACACCAGCCCGGAAACCGAATTGCTGCTGGGTCTGAAGCGCGGCGCGCTCGAAGGCCCGGCGTCGCGCTGGCTTGAAGTGCTTCATCCGCTTGATCGTGACCGTTTTCGCGCTTCACTCGATAGCGTGCTCGAGCAGCGTCGCGGTCGCCTGGTGCAGGATTTCCGCTTGCGAACGCCGGACGGCAATTATCTCTGGTTTTCGCTGAAGACGCGCCCGGTGGTAGGTTCCGACGGCGAGGTTGTGCGTCTGGTCGGCACGCTCACCGACGTCACCGAGTTCAAGACGGCTGAGGAGCGGCTGCTTCACGACGCGGTGCACGACAATCTGACCGGCCTGCCCAATCGTCAGCTCTTCATTGATCGCCTTGAGGCCGTTTTGGGACTTGCCAAGGCCGATCCTGCCATGAAGTGCACGGTCATTGTGATCGACCTCGATCGCTTCAAGCAGGTCAACGACTCTGTCGGTATGGCGATCGGCGACTCAATCCTGCTCACGCTCGCACGGCGGTTGTCGCGGTTGCTCAAGCCACAAGATACGTTGGCGCGGCTCGCTGGCGATCAGTTCGCGATGATCATTCTCTCCGAGCGCGAGCCGACGCGCCTGGTGGCCTTCGCCGAGACGGTGCGCAAGACGCTACGCGCGCCGATCACCTTCAACGATCGCGAGATATTCCTAACCGCCTCTATTGGCTTGGCGCTGTCGGACAGCCAGACCCACCGTACCGAAGAACTGGTCAAGGATGCGGAACTCGCGATGTATCACGCCAAGCGGATCGGCGGGGACCGAATCGAGGTGTTCAAGCCCGCCATGCGCGCGCGCAAGACCGACCGGCTCACTCTGGAGTCGGAATTGCGCCGCGCTCTGGAGCGCGAGGAAATTACCATTCTCTACCAACCGATCGTGCGGCTCGAGGACCGGAGCATCGCGGGGTTCGAGGCGCTGGCTCGCTGGGACCATCCGAAGATGGGGCGGATGTCGCCATCCGAATTCATCAGCATCGCTGAGGAAATCGGGCTGATCGTCGACCTCGGCCTGTTCATGCTGGAGCGCACGGCGCGGCAGCTCAGCGCTTGGCAGCGTAGCGTCAGGCGGCGCGAGCCGCTGTTCGCCAGCGTCAACGTTTCCTCGCAGCAATTGCTGCGCCAAGATCTAATCCACGATTTGCGCACCGTGCTATCACGCTCTTCGCTCGCCCGCGGCACGCTGAAGCTGGAGCTGACCGAATCTCTGGTGATGGAAAACCCGGAACGCGCTGCCCAATTGCTCACGCGAATGCGGGAACTCGGAGCGGGCCTTGCGCTCGACGATTTCGGCACCGGACACTCCTCGCTCGCGTATCTCCAGCGCTTCCCGTTCGACACGATCAAGATCGACAAATCGTTCGTGCGCATGAACAACAAAGGCACGCGGCCGGTGATCCTGCGCTCCATCATCGCGCTTGCTCACGATCTCGGCATGGACGTGGTGGCGGAGGGCGCGGAGACCGAGTCCGACGCCATCGAGCTCTATCAACTCGGTTGCGAATATGCACAAGGCTTCATTTTCGGCGAACCGATGTCGGTCGAGGCGGCGCGCGAACTCCTCCTCAACGATGAGCTCGAAGCGGCGCAATAATCAGCAGCTATTTGGACAGCGGTTGCCAGCCGGCTTCAACCCAGCGCGGGCGCAGCGCGGGGCTGGTCAGCGCATCGACAAACGCGCGCGCGTTCTTGGAGTCGGTGCTGGTTGAGGGAATTGCAGCAGCGTAGACAGTCCAGAGCTGCAACGGCTCCGGCAGCAGCGCGGCGAGCTTCGCGCCCTTGTCGTGGATTTCGCTGACCAGCACAACCGCGATCTCGGCTTCGCCCTTGGCCACCTTTGCGACCGCATCGTTGCCGCCGGTTGCATTGACGCTTTTCTTGCGCACCTCTGCGCCGATGCCGAAGCCGTCGGCGATCTTCATCAGATGGACCACCGATGTGCCGCCGAGCTTCGGATCGGTGTGGGCGATCGAATGCGCATTGAGCAATGTCAGCTTGAGTGCGTCCGGCGTCGAGACGTCGGGCTCGGCAGCACCGGCGCGAACGACCACGCCGAGCCCGAGCCGGCCGAGGTCAACGCGGCTACCCGGCAGCAGCTTGCCCGTCGCTTCAAGCTCGGACATTAGCGGTCCTGAGGCGATGATAAGGTCCGTCGGCTTTCCGGAGGCGATGGTGTCGCGCAAAAGGCCGGTCGGTCCGGTGGTGAAGTTGAATTTGATGCCGGTGCGCCTCGAATAGTCATCGATCATCCCGCCAACGACGCCGCGCACCGCGCCGGCAGAGATCACTTTAAGTTCCATGGCATTCACTGGCATCGCCGGCAGCGTCATTGCTGCCACCACCATCGCCGCCCCGATGCGCATCATGAAAAGCCTCAGGCGTGACCGACTTCGCTGGACAGCATGCCGGGCCGAATACCTATTTTCCGAAGTGCCTTGGCGTACTTCGTTTCAATGTCCGTGCCGAATAGGAGTTCCGGATCGGAGGGGCAGTGCAGCCAGCCGTTGTCGTGGATTTCGGTCTCAAGCTGGCCAGGCGCCCAGCCGGCATAGCCGAGCGCGAGAATGGCGCTCTCAGGTCCCTTGCCCCGCGCGATCGCCTTGAGAATGTCGAGCGTTGCCGTGAGACAAATGCCGCGATCAATCGGCAGCGTCGAATTTTCAATGAAGAAGTCGGCGGAGTGCAGCACGAAGCCGCGCTCGGTTTCGACCGGGCCGCCCTTGAGTACCTTTACGCCGCCGGCACGGGATGGAAGCGTGATGAGATCGGTCGCCGGGATCACATCGAGCTTCACAAGGAGGTCGGGGAAGCTGATGTTGGCAGCCGGCTGATTGACCACGATTCCCATTGCGCCTTCCGACGAGTGCGCGCAAATGTAGATGACGCTGCGCGAGAAGCGCTCGTCCTGCATAGTGGGTGTCGCGATCAGCATCTGGCCGTCGAGAAAGCTACCGCCTGCGCTTTTCTCTGCCGCGCTTTTCACCAGTGCTTTGCGTGTTAGCCGCATGTTGGAAGGTTACGCCGTTCCTGCTGCTTTGCAACAAGCGTTCACAACGAATTCAATGGCAAGCGCTTTCGGCGTCCATTAAACAATCCCAATGCGAGAAGGTTTCCGCGCCCGAATTTCGCCGGAATTGCTGCTGGCTTTTCTGCTGTGCGCGGCGCCGATACCGGCGTCCGCTGCCGACGTTTCCGCCTGGGATAGCGACATCCGCTCCGCGTTGCGCCTGATCGGTGCAAGCTCCACTCGCGATTCGGGCGGTGCTGTGCTTCGTGCTGGCGTCGAGATCAAAATGCAGCCCGGATGGAAGACCTACTGGCGGTACCCGGGGGACTCCGGCGTCCCGCCGGTATTTGACTTCGCGGCGTCCGACAACGTCAAGTCAGTGACGGTTTTGTGGCCGGCGCCGGTGCGCTTTGCCGATGGCGGCGGCAACTCGATTGGCTACAAGAGCAGCGTGACCTTTCCATTGCGCGTTGTCCCGCTTGAACCCGGTAAGCCGGTTACGTTGCGGCTCAATCTCGACTACGCAGTGTGTGAGACTCTTTGTGTGCCGGCCAAGGGCAAGGCTGAGTTGAGGCTCACAAATGTCACGGGCTCTCAGGAAGCGCTGCTTAAGTCTGCCGAAGCACGTGTTCCGAAGCCTGTCGCCTTGGGGGAAGGCTCTTCCCTGATACTGCGCAAGGCCTGGCGCGATGCGAACTCCGGCAAACCGAGGGTGTTCGTCGACATTGCCGCTCCTGCCGGGACCGACGTCGACCTGTTCGCCGAAGGACCGACGCCCGAATGGGCCCTGCCGCTGCCGGAGCCCGTCGCAGGCGCGGCTGCCGGCACAAGGCGCTTTATCTTCGATCTTGACGGTCTGCCCGCCGGCGCGACGGTGCAGGGCGCCACCATCAAGCTCACCGCGACCTCCGTTCAAGAGGCGATCGAGGCTGTATTTCATCTCGACTAGGTCGCCGCGGGCGCGCTAATTTGAGTTCCCAAACGAAACGCCCAACCGTAATCATGCGAGAGGATTGAGATCATGGCTATCAAGGTCGGCGATCGCGTACCGAATGCAACTTTCACGGTGATGACCGCGGAAGGTCCGAAGCCGAAAACGACCGACGAAATCTTCAAAGGCAAGAAGGTCGTGCTGTTTGCGGTGCCTGGCGCTTTCACGCCGACGTGCCACAAGAACCACATGCCGGGCTTTGTGAAGAATGCCGGCGCGATCACGGCCAAGGGCATCAACACCATCGCGGTGACCGGTGTGAACGACGTGTTCGTCATGGATGCCTGGAAGAAGGCCTCGGGCGGCGACGCCATCGAGTTCCTGGCCGATGGCAGCGCGAATTTCGCCAAGGCGCTGGGCTTGGTCGCCGATTTGACCGAGCGCGGGCTCGGCGTGCGCTCGCAGCGCTACGCCATGGTGGTCGACGACGGCGTGATCAAGACGCTCAACGTGGAGGATGGCCCCGGCAAGGCCGACATTTCCGGCGCCGATAACCTGATGAAGAGTCTCTGAGTAGATATATAGCTTACGCGCCGTCATTCGTGGCGTTGCGGACGACGGCGCGTCATTCCGGTCGAGGGGGGCATGAGGCGAGTTACTGCCGCATTCCTGTTCGCGGGGGCGATGATCGCAATCGACACGAGCGACGCTTACGCCTGGTATTGCAAGGCGGAGAGCCGGAATTCCTATGGTTGGGGCACCAACTACAACCTGAACGCCGCGAAGCGTAGAGCGCTTTGGGAATGCGCGCGGCGCACGCCGCGCCGCCAGACCTGCTATATCGTCAACTGCCGTCCGACCTAAGCGCGTTTCGCGCGCAACTGCGCGATGGCGTCGACTGCCAGCCGATCGGCGCGTTCGTTCATCTCGTGGCCGGCGTGACCTTTGACCCAGTGCCAGCGCACATCATGGCGCGCCACGGCCGTATCGAGCCGCTGCCACAAGTCCATATTTTTCACCGGCTTCCTGTCCGAGGTCTTCCAGCCATTGCGTTTCCAGCCGCGGATCCATTCCGAAATGCCCTTGTGGACGTACTGACTGTCGGTGTGCAGTTCGACCCTGCACGGCTTCTTCAGCGCCTCGATCGCTGCAATCGCCGCCATCAGCTCCATGCGATTGTTGGTGGTGTGCTCCTCGCTGCCCTGAAGCTCCTTTTCATTGCCGCCGAACGACAGGATTGCGCCCCAGCCGCCCGGACCAGGGTTGCCTGAGCAAGCGCCGTCGGTGTGGGCGATGACGTGCGGCTTGTCCGTCACGCCGTCGTCCTTTCCGCCAGCACGCCGTAGTCGCCCGCGCTCTTGACGGTCTGGTGGAAGCGCAGCTTGCGGAAATATTCCAGCGGATTTTTCGGCCGCACCAGGGCGCCTTCGGGAACGTTGAGCCAATCGGTCAACCGCGTCAGCAGGAAGCGCATCGCCGAGCCACGCGCCAGCAGCGGCATGGCGTCCAGCTCGACCGGGGACAACGGCCGGGTGCGCAGGTAGCCTTGCAGCAGTTCGCGGCCCTTGGTGACGTTATAGGAATGGTCAGGTTCGAAGCACCACGCGTTGAGGCAGATGGCGACATCGTAAGCCAGCGTATCGGTGCAGGCGAAGTAGAAGTCGATCAGCCCCGACAGCGCGTTGCCGAGAAAGAACACGTTATCTGGAAAAAGATCGGCGTGGATGACCCCTTGCGGCAGATCGCGTGGCCAGTATCGCTCCAGGTGCGCGAGCTCGTCTTCGATCATCTTGCCTATGCCCGGCTGCACGCTATCGGCGCGTCCCGCCGCCTGCTCATAAAGCGGGCGCCAACCGTCGACCGACAAGGTGTTTCGCCGCTTTTGTGCAAAGTCGGCGCCAGCAAGGTGGAGGCGCGCTAGCGCCGCGCCGAGCGCGTAGCAGTGCCGCGGATCCGGCCGTCTGATCCACATCCCGTCAAGGAAGGTGACGACCGCTGCCGGCCGGCCGCATAAATGGCCGAGCGTCTCGCCGTTGCGGTCCTTCACCGGCTGCGGGCAGGTGATGCCGCGCGCCGCGAGGTGCTCCATCAGCGCAAGGAAGAATGGAATGTCGCCGGCTGCCACGCGCTTTTCGTAAAGGGTAAGGATGAAGTGGCCCTGTCCGGTGTGAACCAGGAAGTTCGAGTTCTCGACCCCTTCCGCGATGCCCTTATAGGACAGCAACTCGCCAAGCTCGTAGCCTGCGAGGAATTTGGTGAGGTCTTCCGCTGCGACGTCGGTGTAGACGGCCATGGCCTACTACGGCACTGCATCGGGCCCCTCCGTCAAGAGGCCGAGGCGATGGCTTAGACGTGGTGGGCGGGATGCGGTTCAGGCTGTGGCGCGTTCGCGCAACTGGCGCGGCAGCGGGAAGAACATCCCGGATTCGTCGGCGCCGGACACCGTCTCGACATTGAGCGTGTAGCGGGCCGCGAATGCATCGAGAATCTCCTCGACCAGCACTTCGGGCGCGGAGGCGCCGGCGGTCACACCCAGTATTTTGATGCCATCGAAACGCGACCAGTCGATTTCGGTGGCGCGCTGCACCAGAACGGAATAGCGGCAGCCGGCACGCTCAGCTACCTCTTGCAGGCGGCGCGAATTCGAAGAATTGGGCGCACCCACCACCACCAGGGCATCGACCTGCGGCGCCACCCGCTTGACCGCTTCCTGCCGGTTGGTGGTCGCGTAGCAGATGTCTTCCTTGTGGGGCGCCACAATATTCCGAAACCGCTGCTTAAGCACGGCAACGATGCCGGCTGTGTCGTCCAGCGACAGCGTGGTCTGTGTCACGTAAGCGAGGTTCGCCGGGTCTTTCGGCACGAGTGCCTCGGCCTCTTCGACCGTCTGCACCAGCGTAATGGATCCTTCCGGCAACTGTCCCAGCGTACCAACCACCTCGGGGTGACCGGCATGACCGATCAACAGGATTTCACGGCCGCGCTTGTGATGGATTTCCGCTTCGCGGTGCACCTTGGTGACCAGCGGGCAGGTCGCATCGAATGCGAAGAAGTTGCGCCGCTTGGCTTCCTTGGGGATCGACTTCGGAACCCCATGGGCGGAGAAGATCACCGGGGCCATGGTATCGTCGGGAATTTCATCAAGCTCCTCGACGAAAATTGCGCCTTTCGCCTTGAGGCTCTCCACCACGTAGCGGTTGTGCACGATCTCATGGCGGACATAGACCGGCGCGCCATAGCGCTTGAGCGCCTGCTCGACCGAGTTGATGGCTCGCACCACCCCCGCACAAAATCCCCGCGGCGAGCACAGCAAAACCGTGAGGAGCGGTTTCTCCGAGGGGCTTGGGTTCCCAATTAACATGGGCATGACATGGGGTTCCGCACGCCGACCTGTCAAGCGCGCGATCCACCATTGCGCAATATGGGCACAAGGGCCTATATTCCGGCCACTTTCCAGTCATCCATGATGACACAGGCCTCGTCCGGAAGGGCGGGCGGGGCGCAGAGGAGAATATTTGCCATGCAGGAAGCGCCGCTGATGCCCAAGGCGACCGCCGTTTGGCTGTTGGACAATACGGCCCTTTCGTTCGAACAGGTGGCCGAATTCTGCAAGTTGCACCCGCTTGAAGTGAAGGCGATCGCTGACGGCGACGCCGCCCAGGGGATCAAGGGGCTCGACCCGATCCAGACCGGGCAGCTTACGCGCGACGAGATTGAAAAGGGCGTCAAGGATCCGGAGCACAAGCTGCAACTGCAAAACTCGAACGTCCGGGTGCCAGATTCGAAGCGGAAAAAAGGTCCGCGCTACACGCCGGTGTCCCGCCGCCAGGATCGTCCGAACGCCATTCTGTGGTTGATTCGCAATCATCCGGAGCTCAAGGACAGCCAGATCATGCGGCTGGTCGGCACCACCAAGTCGACAATCTCTGGAATACGCGAGCGGACGCATTGGAACGCCGCGGCGCTCACCCCACTCGATCCGGTGACGCTCGGCCTGTGCTCGCAAATCGATCTCGATTTCGAGGTGCAGCGCGCCTCGAAGGAGAAGCCGGCGCCGGCCGACAGCGGCGTCACGCTGTTGCCCGCCGCCGTCACCACCGCGCCGCCAGTCGAAGAAGAAGAAACGCCCGCCGCGGCGAAGGAGAAGGACGACCTCAACGTCAACGCGGTGTTCGCCAAGCTCAAGCAGCTCGGCGGCAAGTCCGAGGACAAGGACGACAATTGATCGTCACGGCCGCCAGCTCATCCGGTTGACCGGCCGGCCCGACACCGGATTGACGTCGTCGCCCGCGTATTCGAAGCCGTGCTTCTCGTAGAAGCGGATGGCGCGGGTGTTCTCCTTGTTGACGAGCAGGTCGAGCCGCGCTGGCGAGATGCGCTTGGCTTCATCGAGCAGCGCGCCGGCGAGTTCGCCGCCCCAGTGATCCGGCGCGACGACGATCTGGTCGAGGTAGCCGCTCTCCGGCTCGACTGTTACGAAGCCCGAGAGTGTGCCAGCCGTCTCGGCAACAACGATCGTTGCTTGTGGCACCAATTCCTTGCGCCAGCGCTCGCGCCACCAGCCGGCGCGTGCGGAAAAATCGATGTTGGGGTAGGCGGCCTGCCAGGTGTGCCGCCACAGCTCGATGGCCGCGTCCTCGTCGGAGGTCTCGTAGAGCCGCAGCGTGTAAGCTTGCGCGCTCACCGCTCCGTCAGCTTCAGCTCGATGCGCCGATTGCGCGCGTAGGCTTCCTCGGTGGTGCCTGGATCGATCGGCTGGAATTCGCCAAAGCCCGCGGCAACCAGCCGCTGCGGCGGGATGCCCCTGCTGATCATATATTGAACCACGGCGATCGCACGCGAAGCCGACAGATCCCAATTGGTGCGGCTGCCCGAAAGCGGCCGCACGTCAGTGTGCCCGTCGACGCGCAGCACCCAGGCGATCTCTTGCGGAATCTGCTTGTCGAGCTCGACGATCGCGGCCGCGATCTTGTCGATCTCGGCGCGGCCTTCCGGTTTGAGCACGGCTTGCCCGGTGTCGAAGAATACCTCGGATTGAAACACGAAACGGTCGCCGACGACGCGAATGTCGGAGCGGTTGCCGAGAATTATACGCAGGCGACCGAAGAAGTCGGAGCGGTAGCGCGAAAGCTCCTGAACCCGCTGCGCGAGCGCCACATTGAGCCGCTGGCCGAGTTCGGTGATTCGCGACTGCGATTCTTTGTCGCGTTTCTCCGTGACTTCGAGCGCCTGCTCCAGCGCGCCGAGCTGGCGTCGCAGCGCCGCGATCTGCTGGTTGAGCACTTCGATCTGGGCCAATGCACGAAGCGAAATGCGCTTCTCCGAGTCGAGTTGGGTCGAAAGCTCGGTAACCTTGTCTTGCGCGGTGGCCGCGCCGCTGCCAAGCCCTTCGTAAAGTCCCTTGTAGCGATCGCGTTCGCCGTCGGTCGCGGCAAGTCCGGCGCGAAGCTGTGCGATCTGCTCTTCAAGTGAGAGCTTGCCGGTCTGCTCGAGCGACAGCAGGTCGGCGAGCTGGGCAATGCGTGCCGAGAGTTTTTGCAGCGCAGTGTCTTTGCCAGTCACCTCCTGCGACAGAACGAACTGCACGATCACGAACACGCTCAGCAGGAAGACGATGCCCAGGATCAGCGTCGACAGTGCATCGACAAATCCCGGCCAATAATCGACGCCGCCATGGCGGGTGCGGGCGCGGGCCATGGCTATTTATCCACGCCTTCGCGCACCAGCCGTTCCAGCAGGCGGCGAATGTCGCGGTTCTGCTCGGCTTGGGAATCGACCCAATCGCGGATCATCTGCTGTTCCGTTCGCATGTGATGAACCAGTCCCTGGATCGCTTCGGCGAGGTTCGCCATGGCGGAGGTTGCGGCCTTGCCGGAGCCGGCATCGACCATCGCTTCGCGCAATCGCTCGATTGCGGCGCGGATCTCGCCGGAGACGTTGGGGCCGCCCGCAACTGCGGCAACTGGGGTTACAGGGTCGCCGCCAAGGTCGCGCACCGTGGTCGCCAGCCAATCCTCGAGGTCGGTGTGGAAGCGGTTCTGGGCCTGGCTCATCTGTAGATCGAGGAAGCCAAGCACCAGCGACCCTGCGAGGCCGAACAGCGAGGACGAAAAAGAAATGCCCATGCCGCTTAGCGGCGCGGCCAAGCCTTCCTTCAACGTATCGAACACCGAGCCGGCGTCGCCGCCAACGTTCAGGCCTTCCAGCACCTTGCCGACCGAACCGACGGTTTCGATGAGGCCCCAGAACGTGCCGAGCAGGCCGAGAAAGATCAGCAGGCCCGTCATGTAACGCGAAATCTCGCGCGCCTCATCGAGTCGGATGGCGATTGAATCGAGGATGCTGCGCATGGTCAGCGATGAAATCGTCATCCGTCCGGTACGGTCACGCAGGATCGCCGCCATCGGCGCGAGCAGTACTGGCGGTCGCGTCACCGTGATGCCGGGATCGGCAAGCCGGAATTCATTGACCCACGCCACCTCGGGGAAAAGCCGGATCACCTGCCGGAACGACAACAGAATACCGATGATCAGGACACCGATGATCAGGGCGTTGAGCGGCGGGTTGGCCTTGAAGGCGGTCCAGATCGGCTGGTGGATGACCACGACGATCAGCCCGCAGAGGATGAGGAAGATCACCATCCGCAACAGGAAGATGCGGGGGGAGGAGACTTTGAACGGATCGTGGTCTTGCGCCATGAGGGGCCTTCATGTGGACGCAGCCTGCGCCTCAATATGGCACAGGCCCGGCGAAATCAAACTCCCGATTGCGCCGTGGTCATGACCGCTGGGCGCGTGGTTATTTTCGAAGTGGCCGGCATCGTCAGCCCTTAGCGGCGGATTTGAGCACCGCCAACAACTCCTTATGCAGCGCATCGTTGCCCGCGGCGATATGGCCCTTGGCAAAAATCGCGTCATGGCCATCGAGATCGGTGACGAATCCGCCGGCCTCGCGAACCATCAGGATGCCCGCCGCCATGTCCCAAGGTGAAAGGTTGCGCTCCCAATAGATGTCAAACCGGCCGGCCGCGACATAGGCCAGGTCGAGCGCGGCGGAGCCGAACCGGCGCAGGCCCGCGACCTTTTCCTGGACTGCAGCCAGTTCGGCGCGCCCGAGTTCAAGCTGTCCCCGGCCGTAGTGGGGCAGTCCGCACGCCACCACGGCATCAACCATTCGCTGGCGCGCAGCCACGCGCAGCCGGTGGTCGTTGAGGAAGGCGCCTTTGCCCCGTTCGGCGGTGAACAGTTCGTCGGTGATTGGATTGTAGATAACGCCGGCGACCACGGTGTGGTCGCGCTCAAGGCCGATCGAGATGGCAAACTGCGGCAGCCCGTGAAGGAAATTGGTGGTGCCGTCTAGCGGATCGACGATCCACGTATGGGTCTTGTCGGTGCCCTCGTGCCGTCCGCCTTCCTCGCCAAGGAAGCCATACCCCGGCCGCGCCCTGGCAAGCTCGGTGCGCAGGATTTCCTCGGCCCGCCGGTCGGCCGAGCTGACGAAGTTGGCCGGGCCCTTGAGCGAGACCTGCAGCTTTTCCACCTCGCCGAAGTCACGCTTAAGCGAGCGCGCCGCCTTGCGGGCGGCGCCGATCATGACGTTGAGGAGGGCGGAGTAGGCGGGCATCAATCGGCTCGCTTCACGTAAGCGACTTCGTCGGTGTTCACGATGATCTTCTCGCCGGCGGAAACGAATGGCGGCACCAGCACGCGCAAGCCGTTTTCGAGCTTCGCAGGCTTGTAGGATGACGCCGCGGTCTGGCCCTTGATGCTGGCGTCGGCTTCGACGACTTCAAGGATCACGGTGTCCGGCAGCGTGATGCCGATCGGGCATTCCTGGTGCAATTGAACCTGGACCATCATGCCGTCCTGCAGGAAGGCTGCGCGGTCGCCAATGAATTCTGCCGCGAGCTCGATCTGGTCGTAGCTCGCTGTGTCCATGAACGCCAATTGCTCGTCCTGCCGGTACAGGAACTGGAACTGCCGGCGCTCGACCTCGGTCTCTTCCACCCGGTCGGAACCGCCGAAGCGCTGGTTGAGCTTGCGGCCGTCGAGCAAGTTCTTCAGTTCGACTTGGTTGTAGGCCGGGCCCTTGCCGGGTTTCACCGCGCCGGTCTTGACCGCAGCCCAGAGCGACCCGTCGTACTCGATCACCATACCGGGCCGGATATCGCTGCCGCTGATTTTCGCCATATCTGCCCGCTGCCTGCTGCCTGCCGCTGCCGTTTGTGGTCCCGGCGTGAGATGCACAGGCGGCGCAACGCCCGTCAAGGCGGATTGGTGGCGAGGGGGAGGTCCTGCGGCTGCTGAGCCGCGAGCCGCGTGATCCACGGCTTGGCGGCGGCTTCTCCGGCGGCGCGGTCCTCCGGCTTCATCTTGCGGAGATAGTCTTCCAGGAACAGGTCGCTGGCGCCGCCGGAACGGGCGATCAAGTGCCAGCGTGCCGCCTGCACCGGATCGCGCTTCACGCCCTGGCCGGTCGCGTACATGAAGGCGAGCCGGTTTTGCGCGATCGGACTGCCGCGCCGCGCGGCCTTGGTCAGGTAGGTGGCGGCGGCGGCTTCGTTCTTGGCGACGCCGGTGCCGTTGAACAGCGCAATGCCGTACTCGACCTCTGCGTCGGTGTTGTCGGCGAGCGCGGCGGCGCCGAGCAGGCGCGCGGCCTCGCGTAGATCCTGCGGCACGCCGCGGCCCTCCTTGTAGAACGTCGCCAGGGCATATTGCGCTTCGGGATTTCCGGCCTGTGCCGCGATGCGCAGCAGCTCGGCGGCGCGCTTGAAGTCCTGCGGAAACAGCTGACCTTCGACGTAAAGGAGGGCGAGATTGTAGGCGGCGGTGGTGTGCCCGAGCCTGGCCGCCGAGGCGAGCAGCTTGGCGGCGCCGTCGCGGTCGCGCGGGCCGCCACGGCCGTTCATCTTGAACATCGCCAGCGCGAACATCGCTTCACGATCGCCGCGCCCGGCGGCAATGCGATACCAGTCGGCCGCCTTCTGCTCGTCTTTGCGGATGCCAAGACCGTCGGCGTAGAGCTCGGCCAACAGCGTCATCGCCTTGACGTCGTTTTTTTCTTCGACGCGCTTCGTGGCTTCGGCAAAAGCGGTGCGGTACATGCCGCGCTGATACGCGCCGTAGACGATGTCAGGCTCGGGTGTGGCAGCGGTGGCGGCGGGCTTCGGCGCCACAGGCGGGGCCTGCGGCTTGGTGGATTGCGCGGCTGCCGTCGCGGTACTGAGCGCGATGGCTATGGCCGCCAGCGTCGGACACTTCGCCCTCATGCAACACTCTCGGGGACGGCAAGCCTTGCAGCAGCGGCGGCGAGCGCCGCGGCGACGCCACGTGAATCGCTCCAGATAAATTCTCCGACTGCGACGAAGTCGGCGCCGGCTGTGGCAAGCGAACCGACTTCGTCGAAACTCGCTGCCATCGCAACGCAGGGGACCTCGAACACCTCCGCCCACCAGGCAACCCGCTCGACGATTGCATCGAATGCCGTCCACCGTCCGCCGTAGGCATCCCCGAACATTACATAGTCCGCGCCTTGCTCGGCTGCGGTCATGGCGTCGTGCCGGCTTGCAAGCCCGGCGCATCCGGCGATTCGTGCAGGCTTGAGCGTGCCGAGCGCGGCTGTGAACGCCTCGATGCCGGTGAGATTCGCACCATCGGCGCCGCCGTGGGCGACGATGTCAGCATGACCGTCGAGCAGCAGCGCGACACCTTTATGCTGTACGACAGGCGCAAGCGCTTTCACGCGATTGATCTGTGTGCGCTGGTCGGATGGAGAAAGCCGCAATAGCACCGCAGCGATATCAGCCGCGCTGAGCGCGATGGAAAGCTCACGCGAAAACGCCGCCGCGTCGTCGATCAGCGGCGTAGCAACGTAGAGCCGCGGGGCGGGGGCGTTCGCCTGCTTCGGTTGGGCCATGGCGCTCGGATGCGATCTCAATCGGGCGAATTGGGGGCGATTCGCCCGGCCGTGACAATGTGCTCGCGCAAGCGTCCGATATTCAAGGCACCGGGGGCGCCTTGGGTGCCGGCCATTTCGACTCTACCCAGTCGAGCAGCCTGATCAGCGGCGGCCGCACAAACGGGACGTCGATCGCGAGGATCAGGAAGCCCAGCGGAACCATCCAGAAGCCGAGGATGGGGAGAAATCCGACCAAGCCGCACAGAATCAAGATGATGCCCAATGGGATCCGGGTCCATCCCGAACCGGGCTTTCGCAGCCAGCGAACGAATCCCTGGAAAGCTTCGGGAAGCCGGCTTTCGAAACGCGCCAGATGTTCGTCGAGTTCCTGCTTGAGGTGTCCCATTTGGAGTAGTCGCGTCACATCCCGTTTGAGTTCAAACGGGATGTGAGCAGTTGTTTGGCAACTCGCAAGGGTTAAGCCGCCTTTTTCTCCAGGTCGGCCTTCCATTGACCGAGCGCCGCGAGCCCGTTCATCCGCGCGCGGTGCGAGAAGACTCGCTGCGCCGCGGCGACGTTCTCGCTCTTGCCCGACCATGCCTTCTGCGGCGCGTGCTGCAGCGCGCGGCCGTAGGAAAAAGTGAGCTGCCAGGGCAACCCACCGATCTTGTTCATGGTGTCGAGATGCGCGGTCGCCTCCTCGTCGGACTGCCCGCCGGACAGGAACGCGATGCCGGGTACCGCGCCTGGCACGCAGTTGCGGAGCATCTTGACCGTTTTCTCCGCCACTTCGTCTGCGCCGGCGCGCTTGCCGTTCTTCTTGCCCGAGATCGCCATGTTCGGCTTGAGCACGATGCCTTCGAGCGGCACGCGCTGCGCGTAAAGTTCCTCGAACTGCGCCTTCAGCACGGCGGTGGTCACCTCGACGCAGCGGTCGATGTCGTGGTCGCCGTCCATCAGCACTTCCGGCTCCACGATCGGCACGATCTGCGCCGTCTGGCAGAGCGCGGCATAGCGCGCCAGCGCGTGGGTGTTGGTGCGGATCGCAGTCGAAGTCGGAATGCCACCGGCAATGTCGATCACAGCGCGCCACTTCGCGAACCGTGCACCCTGTTCATAGTATTTCGGGAGGCGGTCGGCGAGCTTGTCGAGGCCGATGGTGATCAACTCGTTCGGACAGTTCGGTAGCGGCTTGGTGCCTTCGTCGACCTTGATGCCCGGGATTGAGCCGGCCTTCTTGATAATCTCGACCAGCGGCGTGCCGTCCTTGCCTTTCTGCCATATCGTCTCGTCGTAAAGGATCACGCCGGAGATGTGTTTCATACCTTCGGTCGAGCGAAACAGCATCTCGCGGTAATCGCGGCGATTGTTCTCTGTGCACTCCACGTTGATGGCGTCGAAACGTTTCTTGATGGTGCCCGTCGACTCGTCGGCGGCAAGGATGCCCTTGCCGGGCGCGACCATGGCTTCCGCGACCTTGTTCAGCTCTGCGAGATTCATCGCGCTCTCCTTAGGATACGGTACGAGATCCGGCGCTGCGCCTCGCCGGGATGCCCCACTTTGACGTCATTTTTGCCTCAACACCTCGACGCCGGGCAAGGGTTTGCCCTCCATCCATTCCAGGAAGGCGCCTCCCGCTGTGGACACATAGGTCAAATTGTCGATAACGCCGGCCATATTGAGCGCCGCGACCGTGTCACCGCCGCCGGCCACTGAGACTAATTTCCCGGCCTTGGTGCGCGCTGCGGCATAGCGCGCCGCCTCAACGGTCGCCCGCTCGAAGGGTGGCAGCTCAAATGCTCCGAATGGCCCATTCCAGACCAGCGTGCGGGCGTCGTCGATCGCTCCTTTGACGCGCTCCATCGATTGCGAGCCGATATCCAGGATCATGCCGTCCGGTGGGATGGCATCGACGCCATAGGCATGAGAGGGCGCGTTGGCCGCGAAATGAAAGGCCACGACGGCGTCGATCGGCAGGATGATGGCGCAGCCTTTTTTCTCGGCCTTCTCCATGACGCGCCTCGCGGTGTCAGCCATGTCCTTCTCGACCAACGACTTGCCGACGTTGAGCCCCTGGGCATGGAGGAACGTGTTGGCCATCGCGCCGCCGATCACCAAGCCCTGCACCTTGCCGATGAGGTTCTCCAGGAGTTCCAGCTTGGTCGAGACCTTGGCGCCACCGACGATGGCGACGACCGGCTTCTGCGGCGTCTCCAGCGCCTTCGACAGCGCGTCGAGTTCGGCCTGCATCGTGCGCCCGGCGTAGGCCGGCAGCTTGTGTCCAAGCCCCTCGGTCGAAGCGTGCGCTCGATGCGCCGCTGAGAACGCATCGTTGACCCAGATGTCGCCAAGTTTCGCGAGCGCGTCGACGAAGGCGGGATCGTTCTTTTCTTCACCTTTGTGGAAACGCGTGTTCTCCAGACACAGGACATCGCCCGGTTTCATGGCTGCAATCGCGGCCTCGGCCTTGTCGCCAATGCAGTCTTCGGCGAACGCAACCGGGCGGCTGATGACCTGGGCGACCACCTCGGCGACCGGGCGCAGCGATTCCTTGGGGTCCGGTCCCTTGGGGCGGCCGAAGTGGGCAAGGAGAATGACCTTGCCGCCTTTGCCGGTGATCTCGGTAATGGTTGGCGCAATCCGCTCTATGCGCGTGGCGTCGCTGACCTTGCCGTTCTCTACTGGCACGTTGAGGTCGACGCGGAGCAGGACTCGTTTGTTTCTGACTTCAACCTCGTCGAGGGTGCGGAACGCAGGCATGATGTCGAATGAACTCTTCAGGTCTTGACGCGAACCAGCGCGAGGCTCATCGCTGGAACTTCATCGTCCATCCAAAAAAGGTGAGGTCCGCGGATCTGTCTGGTGGCGTGCCCTCGGTTGGCCGGCGAACCTTCGAGCCCTGGTATAAGGCATAGCAGACAAAGGCAATGATCCCGATCAGGCTGGCAAAACCCCACGCCGTCTCAGATCCCATCGCATCCTCCGCGACACCTCAGATCAGCTTGCCCATCGCTACGGCGGTGTCGGCCATGCGGTTGGAGAAACCCCACTCATTGTCATACCAGGACATCACCCGCACGAACGTACCGTCCATCACCTTGGTCTGGTCCATGTGGAACACGGAACTGTGCGGGTCGTGGTTGAAATCGCCCGACACGTTCGGATCGTTGGTGTAGCCGAGGATACCTTTGAGCTGTTGCTCGGCGGCGCGTTTGACCGCGCCATTGATCTCGTCCTTGCTGGTCGCCCTCTTGGCCACGAACTTGAAATCGATCACCGACACGTTCGGCGTCGGCACGCGGATCGAGACGCCATCGAGCTTGCCGTTGAGTTCCGGCAGCACCAGGCCGACGGCCTTTGCGGCGCCGGTCGAGGTCGGGATCATGTTCAGCGCCGCGGCGCGGGCGCGGTAGAGATCCTTATGCATGGTGTCGAGCGTCGGCTGATCCCCCGTGTACGAATGGATCGTAGTCATGAAGCCCTTGTCGATGCCGACCGCGTCGTTGAGCACCTTGGCAACCGGCGCGAGACAATTGGTGGTGCATGAGGCGTTCGAGACGATCTTGTGATCCTTCGTCAGCTTGTCGTGGTTGACGCCATAGACGACGGTCAGATCGACGCCGTCGGCAGGAGCCGACACCAGCACGCGCTTCGCTCCCGCGATGAGGTGCGCGGAGGCCTTGTCCTTGGAGGCGAAGATGCCGGTGCACTCCAGCGCGATGTCCACACCCAACTCTTTCCACGGCAGCGATGCGGGGTCCTTGATCGCGGTCACTTTCATCGCGCCGTTGCCGACGCTGATGGTGTCGCCCTTCACCGTCACCTCGCCGGGGAAGCGACCGTGTACACTGTCAAAGCGCAGCAGGTGAGCATTGGTTT
Organism: uncultured Alphaproteobacteria bacterium; assembly: GCA_963814215.1. Lineage (GTDB taxonomy): Bacteria > Pseudomonadota > Alphaproteobacteria > Rhizobiales > Xanthobacteraceae > Z2-YC6860. Next base: position 97,651 of record CAWFCM010000041.1, read on the forward strand.
CGACCGGGCCGAGATCGTTGATGCCGATCACTTCGATGTCCTTGCGGCCCGACTCGGCGATGGCGCGCAGAACGTTGCGGCCGATCCGGCCAAACCCATTGATGCCTACCCGAATGCTCATATCGCCCGCCTCCTTGCAATTCGTCTCGCCCAGGATAGCCGTCGAAGACGGCGTCGCTTCGCTCGCCTATGGCCCGGGCCTCAATCGTCACCGTTTGAACCGTAAAATGGTTTGCTGGGTCAAGTAAGGCAACCGTCAAACTCGCGGTTTGCGCGCGATCTTGTCCGAAACCGGTCGCCACTTTTCGGGATCGTGCGCTAGCCAAGCTTTTTCAGCGCCGCCTCGGTGACCTTCTCCGGAGTAATTCCGAAGTGCCTGTAAAGGTCCTTGTAAGGTGCGCTGGCGCCGAAACCGGACATTCCGACGAATACGCCCTCGCTGCCGATGATGGCGTCCCAGCCCTGGCGAACCGCGGCCTCGACGGCAACCTTGACCGGCGCATCGCCGATCACGGCACGGCGGGCGGCCTCGGGCGCGGCGAGCAGCAAGTCCATGCACGGTACCGAAACGACGCGTGCCGCCACACCTTTGGCGGCGAGCAACTTCTGCGTCTCAACCGCAATGGAAACCTCGGACCCCGTCGCGAAGATTGAGACCTGGGCTTTGCCGTTGGCAGGCGAGATTTCATAGCCGCCCGCGGCGCAGCGATTGGCTTCGTCGAGTTGTTTGCGCAGTTGCGGCAAGTTCTGCCGCGTCAGTGCCAGGACGCTCGGCGTTTCGCGCGCCTCAAGGGCAAGCTGCCAGCATTCCACCGTCTCGACTGCGTCACACGGCCGGAACACATAAAGATTGGGAATGGCGCGCAGCGAGGCGAGGTGCTCGACCGGCTGGTGCGTGGGACCATCTTCGCCAAGGCCGATCGAGTCATGCGTCATCACGTGGACGACCCGCTCGCCCATCAGCGCAGCCAGCCGGATCGCGGGCCGGCAGTAGTCGGCGAACACCAGGAAAGTGCCGGAGAACGGGATGATGCCGCGATGCAGCGTCATGCCGTTCATCGCCGCCGCCATGCCGTGCTCGCGTACGCCGTAATGGATGAAACGGCCGGAGAAGTCGGCGGCGCTCATCGCCTTCATCGATTTGGTGCGGGTGTTGTTCGATCCGGTGAGGTCGGCCGAGCCGCCGATCATCTCCGGGACGGCCGGGATCAGGCTTTCCAGCGCGAATTCGCAGGCGACGCGCGTCGCGATGTCCTTTGGCTCCTTGGCGAGCGATGTCTTCACCGCGCGCACGGCGTCGGCAAGTTGCTTTTCGGGCAGATCGCCGCGCATGCGCCGCTCGAACTCGGCGCGCTTGTCGGCAGGCGCTGCGGCGAGCCGCTTGTCCCACTCCTTACGGGCGTTCTTGGAGCGCTGGCCTGCGGCGCGCCACTGGGTGAGGATGTCGGTTGGAATCTGGAATGGCGCGTCGCTCCAGCCGAGCTTCTCGCGCGTGCCCTTGATCTCGTCGGCGCCAAGAGGCGAGCCGTGCGAACTCGACTTGCCGGCCTTGGTCGGCGCGCCGAAGCCGATCGTGGTCTTGCAAGCGATCATCGTCGGCCGCTCGGACGTTTTGGCTTTCTCGATAATTGCGGCAATCGCCTGCGGATCGTGACCGTCGACGCGTGTGGCAGTCCAACCCGCTGACTCGAAGCGCTTCACCTGGTCGACCGAGTTCGGCGAGCGACAAAGGCCCGTCGATCGAGATGCCGTTGTCGTCGAACAGAACGATCAGCTTGGCGAGCTTGAGGTGGCCAGCCAGCGCAATGGCCTCCTGGCTGATGCCTTCCATCAGGTCGCCGTCGGAGGCGAGCACGAAGGTCGCGTGATCGACGATGTCCTTGCCGAACTCTGCGGCGAGGTGGCGCTCGGCGATTGCCATCCCGACCGCGGTGGCGATGCCCTGGCCGAGCGGACCGGTCGTCGTCTCGACGCCCGGCGTGATGAAATTTTCCGGATGCCCCGGTGTCAGCGAGCCGATCTGACGGAAGCGCTTGAGCTCGTCGAGGGTCATTGCCTCGTAGCCGACGAGATGCAGCAGCGCGTAGATCAGCATCGAGCCGTGACCGGCGGACAGCACGAAGCGGTCGCGGTCGGGCCAGGCGGGATCGGCCGGATCGAATTTCAGGAACCGCGTGAACAACACGGTTGCGATGTCGGCAGCGCCCATAGGCAGACCGGGATGGCCCGATTTCGCCAGTTCGACAGCATCCATGGCGAGCGCCCGGATGGCGTTCGCCATGCGGTCGTGCTCGGCGCGGCTTTGGTTTGGCGATTGAGCGACGGCCGACAAAGGTTGAGCGCTCATACTGGGACCCGTGTGATGCGGTGGGATAGCACGGGGGAACCTTGAGTCAATGTGAGCTACCGCTCCCTGGCGAGCCATGCACAGGGCCTGAGAAAACACTGGGATAACAGCGCCTCGCAGCGTTGACGCCAAAGTCGGGCAGCACGTAAAGTTCCCGTTCTAATTGCTTGCTAACGCACTTCTTTTCAGACCGTTTGGGCGGTCATTTTCATCGCCCGAGTGCAAAGGCCGAGCAATGTCCGACCAAACCGTGATCGACGCCGCGACCAAGCGCTTGAAGCAAGCGTTGGATGCGCTCGACGCCGCGGTCGAACGGCGCCTCGAGACCGAGCGCGGTTCTGCGCAACTTGCCGACCAGATTCATGCGCTGGGTGCGGACCGCGCGCGGCTTGCGTCGGAGCTTGACAGTCAAACTGCGCGCTCGCGTCAGTTGGAGACGACCAACCGCGAGATCGCGCGCCGGCTCGATGCCGCGATCGACAACATCCGCTCGGTCATCGCGACGCAGGGGCGGTAGCCAAAAGCGAGGATGCCGTGGCTTCAGTGAATGTCACCATCAACGGACGCCAATTCCGCATCGGCTGCGAGGAGGGCCAGGAGCAGCATATCGAAAAGCTCGCGGCCGATTTCGACGCGCTGATTTCCGATTTGCGCGGCCGGATCGGCGAGGTCGGTGACGCCCGCTTGACCGTCATGGCTGCCCTCACGATCGCCGACGACCTTTCGGAGACGACGAGGAAGATCCGCGGATTGGAGGCGGAGCTCTCGGCGCTGAAGGAGGCACGAATTGCTTCTGCTGACCGCAATCAGGCAACCCAGGCCGCCGTCGCAGCGGCATTCAACGCCGCTGCGGAGCGCGTCGAAGGGGTCGCCAGGAAGCTGAACCAAGGGCTCGCTCCACGGAACGTTGCAACTGGATGACCAAACGGCCTCGGAAATCGCGACCGGTAAGCAAGCGCGGTGAACCCGTTCCAAGAGGCGCTTTGCATTGGCCTCTGGCCGACCGCGGGCCGATCGAAATTTTCGACGAATACACAAATGAGGTCGTGCATCTGACATTGGGTCAGCGCGATCCCGTTAGCATCGAAGGTCTTTTGATCGACTTCCGGTACGTTTCGCGCGACGAAGAAGTATCGCGCCGGTGCTTGTTGGGTTGGCAGTGCGGACGCAATGGCAAGCGAATTTACGTAAGAGGATATTGCCCATTTCGAGAGGGGCTACGAACATTCCGCGTAGATCGGATGCAAGATGTGATGGTGATGCAGGCTGGCCGATACGTTATCGTTGACGACATTGCACCTATTTTGCGGCCTATGCCGCGGGCCGCACAATGGAAAGCGCGCCGTTGCAACTCGAGACATCGGACGATTGAAGCGATGGCGCGCTCCTTCCAAACACACTACATTGGCAGTGCGGGGCTGCCCGGTGCGTTTGGAGACAATTCCCCGGGGCCTTACGATCCTGACGGGAGCTGTCCCTGGATGGACCCCTGGGTCCGACCATATGGCGCCCACCTACTTCTGTAGGTTCCCGGGATCAGCGCTCCGACGGCCAGTGCGGCTCCGCACTCTCTGGCCGGCTGATGGATCGGCCGATGGCGAAGCACACTCCTGAAGAATTCAAGGCGGAACTTCGTCAAGCTTATCTGTCCAAGCGCGACGCCATTCCAGCCGAAGCCCGGGCCGCCGCTGCTGAGGCGATCGCGCAGCGTCCGTTTCCGTATCAGATCAAGCCTGGCATGGTGATATCTGCCTATGCCCCGATGCGCACCGAACTCAATCCAGCCCCCCTGATGCGTAAGCTGGCGGATGCCGGTGCGATGCTGGCGCTGCCTGTCGTAGTCGGCCGTGGCAAGCCGCTGGTGATGCGGGAATGGGGGTTCGGCCAGCCGCTCGCAACCGGAGTGTGGGGTATCCGCGAGCCGACGCCGGAGGCAGCCGAAGTATGGCCGGACATCCTGCTGGTGCCGCTCGCTGTGTTCGACCGCAAGGGCAACCGGATCGGCTACGGCGCCGGCTACTACGATCTCACCATCAACCGCCTGCGTCTTATCAAGCCCGTAATCGCGGTCGGACTCGCCTATCATGCGCAGCATGCCGCGGTGGTGCCATTCACGCCGCGCGACGCGCGGCTCGATCTCGTGCTAACCGAGCGCGAAGCCGTCGACTGCGGCAGGAAATAGCATGCGGATTTTGTTCGTCGGCGACATCGTCGGGCGCAGCGGGCGCGCGGTGTTGCACGAACGGCTGCCGAAGCTGATCGCCGAATGGAAGCTCGACCTTGTCGTGGTGAATGGCGAGAACGCCGCCGGCGGCTTCGGCATTACCGAGGCGATCTACCAGGACATGATCGACACCGGCGCCGACGCGATCACGCTCGGCAACCATGCGTGGGATCAGCGCGAGGCGCTGGTGTTCATCGAGCGTGCGCCGCGTCTGATCCGTCCGCTCAACTATCCGCCTGGCACGCCCGGCCGCGGCGCCGCGATGATCGAGGCGAAGAACGGCGCGCGTGTGCTGGTCATCAACGTCATGGGGCGGATTTTCATGGATCCTCTGGACGATCCATTCGCGACGGTGGAGCGCGAGCTCACGGCCTGCGCGCTGAAATCCGGCGCCGACGCCATCGTGATCGACGTGCACTGTGAGGCGACCAGCGAGAAGCAGGCGATGGGCTATTTTGTCGACGGTCGCGCCAGCCTGGTCGTCGGCACGCACACCCATGTGCCGACCTCGGACCATCGTATCCTGCCGGGCGGCACCGCATTCATGTCCGACGTCGGCATGACCGGCGACTACGAGTCGATTATCGGCATGGACCGCGACGAACCGATGTCGCGGTTCACCCGGAAGATACCTGCCGCCCGCTTCGAGCCCGCCAACGGACCGGCCACGTTGTGCGCGATCGCGGTCGAGACCGATGATGCTACCGGCCTCGCCCGGCAAATTGGTGCGGTGCGGCTCGGTGGCAGGCTGGAAGCGGCGCAGCCCGGCTTCTGGTAGCGCATGATCCGGCGAAGTGGGTACCGGTTCGCCGACAAGATCATGCGCCATTGAGTGAGAATCTTTCGTTCCCGCGCGACCTGGCATAGGTTCTCCCCCGAACGATTCGCGAGATGCTTGGAATGGTCTCCGGCAAGTTCCGCAGCATGCTGATCGACATTTTCGGCCGCACGTTCCCCGAAAAGAGTTTCTTCCTGATCGATCGCGATGCGGTTACGGCTACAAGACGCGCGTCCACGACAACGTTGCAAGGGTCGGCGCGCAGCTCAACGCGATGCTGCGCAACGTCGCGGTTGCGGGCTAGCGCATGATCCGGTGAAGTGGGCAGCGGTTCACCGGCACGATCACGCGCCACGAAAGCGTCCAGGTTTGACCGTCCAAAATGGCCGATTTATATAGCGGTCCATCACAGGATTATTGCGCGGGCGCGGCCGGTCCGACCAGCCGCCGCCGATTGGATGAGAACGTCATGGCCGGCCATTCCCAATTCAAGAACATCATGCACCGCAAGGGGCGCCAGGATAAGGTGCGCTCCAAGCTGTTTTCGAAGCTCGCGCGAGAAATCACCACCGCCGCCAAGCTCGGACTGCCCGATCCATCGATGAATGCGCGATTGCGTGCCGCGATCCTGGCGGCGCGCGCCGAGAACATGCCGAAGGATGGCATCGAGCGCGCGATTAATAAGGCGACCGGCGGCGATACCGAGAGCTACGACGACATCCGTTACGAAGGCTACGGCCCAGGCGGCGTTGCCGTGATCGTCGAGGCGCTGACCGACAACCGCAACCGCACTGGCGGCGAGGTGCGCGCGGCGTTCACGAAGAACGGCGGCAACCTCGCCGAAACCGGTGCGGTGTCGTTCATGTTCGATCGCGTCGGTATCGTCGAATACGATGCGGCCGTTGCGAGCGCGGACGCCATGCTGGAAGCCGCGATCGAAGCCGGCGCCGACGATGTGGTGTCGACCGAGAGCGGCCACGAAATCTACGCCTCGCAGGATACGCTCGGCACCGTCGCCAAGGCGCTGGAAGCCAAGTTCGGCGAGCCCCGCAAGGCCGCGCTGACCTGGAAGCCGCAGAACGCCATCGCGCTCGACGACGCCAAAGGCGAGCAGATGCTGGAGCTCATGTCGGCGCTCGAGGAGAGCGACGACGTGCAGAACGTCTACGCCAACTTCGAGGTGTCGGACGCTCTTGTCGCCAAGGCCAGTGCCGGTTAGGCGCCTTCTTCAGTCGCCGTGTTCCAAGTAGTGCGCATAGTCCGGTTTTGGCAGACCGCTCATTTGTAGGCGTCCAGGAAATTCGGCACCGCGATCCAGTCGAGCGCGCTAGCATCGCTCTGCAATAAGTCATGCATGCGGCGGTCTTCCTCTGTCTTGAGGTTCACGCCGAGATGGGTGCCGAGCTTGCGGCCATGCATCACCACGTTGTTGCCGTAGGGCTGACGCTCGGCGTTGTAGGCCTCGATCGCGGTGTCTACATCATCGTGGTTGCGCAGCGCCCGGGCCAGCGCCTGTGCGTCGCCGCCAGCCTTGGCGACGCCGAAGCCCATGTGCGGTCGCGCCGAGGTTGCCGCGTCGCCCATCATGGCGACGCGGCCAAACACGATCGATGGCGCGGTGAAGTCGTAAATCGGGGTGATGAACGGCTGTGGAATCTTCATCACGCAGTCGAGCAGCACGGGCGGCATGATGTCATGCGCGTCTTTGTGCATCTGCGCGATCAGGTCTTTGCGGATCAGCGGTGGCGGCACCGAATATTCGTGCTGCACGCCGCGCTCGTCGACGCACATCTCCTTCATCTGCGCGGCGTCGGCAACGCGGTACCAGATGAAGTTGTAGCGCCGTTTTCCCGGGCGCAAATCGTCGCTGAAGCCGGAGATCGGGTAGGTAATGACCTGCTGGCGCTTTGGCCAGTACAGAACAAAGTACGGGAATATCTCGCGCAGCGTCTGCGACGCGAGATCGGCCTCGTTCGGCGCCCCGCGCCAGATGTAGTAGCCGGCGTAGATCGGCTGCAGTCCGGGCGCGACTTGTGCTCGCACACCGGAGCGGATGCCGTCGCCGCCCACCAGGATATCGGCGTGCTCGACGCGACCGCCGGCAAATTCCACGCGCACGCCGCTGCCGTCCTGATCGACGCGCTCGAAATTCCAGCCGAGGTGGTAGTGCGCCGGGTCGATGGTCGCCCGCAGCAGGCGCTGCAGCTTGTCCCATGAGGTCATGATCTGCCGCAGCGGCCGCTCTTCGGTCACGCGGCCCTGACGGTCGAGCGCAATGCGCTTGGGGATCTCGATGCCGAGGTCCTGGGTGCTGACGCCGGCAGCCTCGAGCGCGTCCAGCAATTCGGGGTGTGTCGTAATGCCGGCGCCCCGGCCGACCAGTTCGACGTTCGAGCGCTCGTACACGTCGACGTCCCAGCCGATCTGGTGCAGGAACGCGGCGCCGAACAGTCCCGACATCGAGCCGCCAATGATAACGGCGCGGCGCTTTCGTTTTTTCACGGACGGTGCCGGCATGGCCGCGCTATTGCGAGCCTTCCAGGCCGAGCGACTTCACCAGCGCGCTCCATTTGGCATTTTCCGCGGCGATGTATTTGCGCTGCTGGTCGATCGATACGATCGGCTGCGGAATAAGCCCGATGTTTGCGACTTTCTTGACCATATCGGGGGCTTCCATGATCCGCTTCATCTCGCCGTGCAGCTTGGCAATGATTTCGGCTGGTGTGCCGCTCGGCGCGAGCAGAACATGCCAAGACACAGCCTCGAAATCGGGCACGCCTACGGCCTCACCGAACGGCGGTAGCTCCGGAATGGTTGGAAGGCGCGTCGATGATGTCACGGCAAGCGCGCGCAACTTGCCGTCGCGGATCAACCGCAGCGACGCGCCGGCCTCTGCAAAGGCAAGCGCGACGTGTCCCGCTGCAACATCGGCGATTGATTGCGGACTGTTGCGATATGGTACGTGGGCGAGATCGATGCCAAACCGCTGCTTCATGTATTCGGCGGAGAGATGCGGTGCTCCGCCGACCCCAGACGACGAATAGCTGATCTTGCCCGGACGTTCTTTGACGTAGGCGATCAGTTCGGGGACCGAGCGGATCGGCAGCTTCGGGTCGACCACCAGGATGAACGGCGATTTCACGTACAGCGCAATCGGGATGAAATCTTTTTGCGCGTCGTAGGGCGCGCTCTTGAGCAACGTTGGGCGTATCGCCATGACCGCACTGGTCGCGACGATCAGAGTATAGCCGTCCGCCGCGGCCGCCTTGAGTGCGGCGATGCCGGCGAGGCCCGCGCTGCCCGGCTTGTTCTCGACGACGACCGGCTTGCCCAGACTTTGCGACAATTGCTCGGCGTAGAGCCGAACGGTGATATCGAGACCGGTGCCGGCCGCGAGCAGCGGCATGATGGTGATCGATTTGCTCGGATAGGTATCGGCTCGAGCCGCTGCTGACGCAAATGCGACGACAGCGAGCAACAATGCGCGTTTCAGCAAAAGTGCCATGATAACCCCGGACTTATGACACGCAGCTGAGATTAGGTTCCGCTGTCGCTTGCAGCAAGTGACCAGAGAGCCTTTGTCCTTCATCGGAATATCGGATCGAGCACCGGCAGGCTGAGCAGCGCAGCAAGAGCTATGATGATGTAGGCGATGCGGCGATACACCACGTCTGACGTCCCCTGGAAGAAATATGAGCCGAGGCCAACGCCGCCCAGATAGAAAATGCCGAGCAGCAACGACAGCGCCAGCGTATGCGGTGTGAACAGCCCTTCGTAGGCGTACACGGCGACCAGCACGACCCCGCAGATCAAGAAAAATACCATGATGTTTGCGCGCACGGTCACTGAACTGCCGACCCGGCTGAGCCAGTAAAGGATCACCGGCGGGCCCGCGATCTGCACGGCCCCCGCGCTCACTCCGGAGAAGAGCCCAACACCAATGGTCACGGGCAGGCTTGGCTGTGCGTGATAGCGCCAACCGAGGATCAACGGTGGAAGCAAGCCCAGTACGACGATCGAGATGCACCAACGCAGCACGATGGGATCGAGATGCACCAACGCCCACGTGCCGAACGGAACGCCAACCGTCATCGCGATCGAGATCGGTATGACCTCCCTCCAGTTGCAATGCCGCATTTCCCGAAGCGCGAACGGCCAAGTCGAGATGAAGTCGACCAGCAGAATGGTGACCGCCGCAATGCGCGGATCGTAGATCGCCGCTGCCAGCGGCATATAGATCATGGCGCCGCCAAAGCCAGAGAATCCGCGGACCAGCCCGGCAAGGCCCGCGACCGCCATCGCCAGAACGATGCGCCGCTCGGAAAGAGCAGATGCAAAGGTCGCGCTGTCAGGAAGGTCGATCACAGGGTCTATCCGGCGGCTTGGTCTAGCAGTGGATAGCGGGCGGCGCGATTGGCGAACGCGCCGGGCTCCTATGCGGTCGGGCCGCGCGAGGCTATGAACGGCGACGTATGGGCTCGCTGATTCGCATCCTGGGCATCGATCCAGGGCTCCGCCGCACCGGCTGGGGCGTGATCGAGGTTGAAGGCAACCGGCTGTCGTTTGTCGGCTGTGGCTCCGTCGCGAGCGACGACAAGGCCGCGCTCGCCGTGCGCCTGCTCGCAATCCACGACGGTCTGGTTCGCGTCATCGAGCAGTTTCGCCCCGCCGAAGCCGCGGTCGAAGCGACGTTCGTCAACAAGGACGCGACCGCGACGCTCAAGCTTGGCCAGGCCCGTGGCATCGCCATGCTGGTGCCGGCGCGAGCGAGCATCGAGGTTGCGGAGTACGCGCCCAACCTGGTGAAGAAGACCATCGTTGGCGCCGGTCACAGCGACAAGACGCAGATCCGCATGATGATCGGCGTGCTGCTACCGAAGGCCGACCCGAAATCCGAAGACGCGGCAGACGCTTTGGCGATTGCGGTCTGTCACGCTCACCATCGCGGAGCCGCCGCGATGCTTCGCCGGATGGCCGGCGGCTAGAAATCGTAGAGGTCTGCGTCGGCGTCGATGCGCCCGCCTAGTGCGTTGGAGATGATGTCGGCGGCAATGCGCGAATAGGTCGTGCCGTTGCCGCCATAGCCCAGTGCCGCCCAGCAGTTCGGCATGTGCGGAACCCGTCCGACCGTCGGCAGCCCGGTGGCAGTGGCGCCGAACGAGCCGGTCCACGCAAATTCCACTGTCGTGTCGATGCCGCGGACGAGCTTCGCGAGCTTGCGCCTAAGCGTGGTGGTCTTGCGCGGCAGCAGCGCGTCGCGCACCGTCTCGTCGGAAAACTCCTCGTCCTCGCCGCCGCATAGGATGCGGCCGCCAGGCGTGGTGCGAAGATAGAGATAGGGATCGGATGCTTCCCAGATCATGCATTGCTCCGGCCACAGCCTTCGCCTCTGCGGCACCGTCGCGATTGCCCATGTCGAGATGATTTTATGGCCTCTGGCCGGCACCCGCTTGGGCAGTTCGTAGCCCGTGGCGAATACAAGATGCCGGCAACGGATGCGCCGTCCGTTCGACGCGGTGGCGGTGACGCCGTTTCGTTTGGCAGCGACGTAGACAATATCGACCGGGCAAAATATCCCGGTGTTCTGCGCCGCCGCCGCATTGAGCAGCGCAATCGTCGCCTTTCGCGGATCGATGGCGAGGTTGCCGTATCCCAGCAGCGCGGCGGATCGCGCAATGCCAAATCGCGCTCGCAACTCGCCGCGCTCGAGGAAATGGCTCGCCAGCCCGGCGGCGCGCCGGGCCTCGTGCTCGCGCATCAATCCGTCACGATCGAGCGTGTTGCCCGCGAGATAGAGCGAGTCGCGTGCGGCGATGTCCGGCACCTCAAGCTCGCGCAGCCGCGCCGCAATTGCGTCGACCGCAAGCCGGGAGCGCCGCCACGCGCGTTGCGCGTCCCGCTGGCCGATTTTTCGCGCCAGCTTAGTCAGCGGCATGTCGATCTCGTATTGCACCAGCGCGGTGCTGGCGGTGGAGGAGCCTTTCGCCGGTCCGCGGCGGTCCACCACGACGACCCGTAATCCGCTGTCGCGCAGCGCGTCGGCGACCATCGCCCCGGTGATGCCGGCGCCGATCACCAGCACGTCGGACTCAAGATCGTGCCGCAGCGGCTTGTGGGGAAGCGGCGGGGCGCGTTGCTGCAACCAGACCGGGCGGCCGGTCCGCAAATCTTTTGCTTTGGTGACCACGGCAATGCCTGTTTGAAATTGACCCGGACATAACGCTTTGCCTGGGAATTCGATCCCTGCGGCCTCAAGATCGCCGCCGACTCGTGGTAACAAACGGCATGATCGGCAAGCTCAAGGGCGTGATCGACAGCTACGGCGAGGATTTCATCGTCCTCGACGTGCAGGGCGTCGGCTATCTGGTGCATTGCTCGTCCCGGACGTTGCAGGCGCTGCCGGGCGCGGGCGAGGCGACGACGCTGTCGATCGAAACGCACGTGCGCGAAGACCAGATCCGGCTGTTCGGCTTTCTCAGCGACACCGAGCGCGAATGGTTCCGCCTGCTGCAGACCGTGCAGGGCGTTGGCGCCAAGGTGGCGCTGTCGGTGCTGAGCACGTTCAAGCCGAGCGATCTCGCTTCCGCGATTGCGATGGGCGACAAGGCGGCGATCAAGCGCGCCCCCGGAGTTGGTCCCAAGGTGGCGGAACGGCTGGTGATCGAACTCAAGGACAAGGCTCCGGCCTATTCGTCGCTTGATCCGTCGGTCATCCGCCTGTCCGGCGCGCTTGAAGAGAAGCGGGCGCCGCAACCCGTCCTCGATGCAGTGTCGGCGCTGGTCAATCTCGGCTACGGTCAGCCGCAGGCCGCGGCCGCCATCTCTGCCGCGTCGCGGGGCGCAGGCGAGGGGGCCGAGACCGCGCAACTGATCCGGTTGGGTCTTAAGGAGCTTTCGAAGTGAAGCACGAAAGCATTGCAGCGCTGACCAGCCGAGACATGGAATTGATCGAGGCTGCCTCCGAGGCGATCCGCAAACGCTATCGTTATGACTGGCAGGAGGTCGGCGCGGCGCTGCGGACCCGTTCGGGCAAAGTATTTGCCGGTGTCAGCCTTGACGCCTATCTCGGCCGCATGGCGATCTGCGCCGAGGCCGTCGCGCTCGGGCAGGCGATCACCAACGCCGGGGAGACCGGCATCGAAACCATCGTCGCTGTCCGCCACCCCCCGGCCGAGGAGCCCAACCGGTCCCTCACGGTGGTGTCGCCTTGCGGTGCGTGTCGCGAGCTGATCTGGGACTACGATCGCACCGCGCGTGTGATCGTGCCCGGAGCCAACGGGCCGGAAACCGTGAGCATTGGCGAGTTGTTGCCGAACAAATACAGCCGGGAGCGGACGCTTTGAGCACCACGCCGCGCCGCCTGGTCACCGCGGAACGCCGTGAGGACGATACGGCCGAGGCGTCGCTGCGGCCGCAGCGGCTCACCGAATTCATCGGCCAGCAGCAGGCGCGGGCCAACCTGCGGATTTTTATCGAGGCTGCGAAAGCGCGAAACGAAGCGCTCGACCACGTTCTTTTTGTCGGTCCGCCGGGATTGGGCAAGACTACGCTCGCGCAGATCGTGGCCCGCGAGCTTGGCGTAAACTTCCGCGCCACCTCCGGCCCGGTGATTGCCAAGGCCGGCGATCTCGCCGCGCTGCTCACCAACCTCGAGGAACGCGATGTCCTCTTCATCGACGAAATTCACCGGCTCAATCCAGCCGTGGAGGAGGTGCTTTACCCGGCGATGGAGGACTTTCAGCTCGACCTGATCATCGGCGAAGGGCCGGCAGCGCGCTCGGTGAAGATCGACCTCGCCAAGTTCACCCTGGTCGGCGCGACCACGCGCGCGGGCCTGCTCACCAATCCGTTGCGCGACCGGTTCGGCATTCCAATCCGGCTCAATTTCTATACCGAGACGGAGCTGGAATTGATCGTCAACCGGGGCGCGCGTGTGCTCGGCATTGGTATGACGGACGACGGCGCCAACGAAATTGCGCGCCGCTCACGCGGCACCCCGCGCATCGCGGGCCGCCTGCTTCGCCGGGTGCGCGACTTCGCTCACGCCGCCGGCGTGGAGAAGGTCGACCGCAAGCTCGCCGACAATGCGCTGCTGGAGCTGGAAGTCGACGCCGCCGGGCTCGATGCCATGGATCGCCGCTATCTCAACACGATCGCCATGAACTATGGCGGTGGTCCGGTCGGCGTCGAGACGCTGGCTGCCGCGCTGTCCGAGCCACGCGATGCCATCGAGGAAATCATCGAGCCATTCCTGATCCAGAAGGGCTTTCTCCAGCGCACGCCGCGCGGCCGGCTGATCACGTCGCATGCCTTCAAGCATCTCGGCCTTGCCGAGCCGGCGCTCGACCCGTCGCAGTTCGGCTTGTTCGCGCAGGACGAGGAGTGATGAAAACCTTCGAAGGCGGGTGCCACTGCGGCCGGGTGCGCTTTCGCGTCACCGCGGACCTCGACCGCGTGACGTATTGCAACTGCTCGCTGTGCGGCATGAAGGGTTTCCTCCATCTCATCGTGCCGCCTGCGCAGTTCGAGCAGACCAGCGGCCACGACGAGCTCGGCACCTATCAGTTCAACACCAAAGTCGCGAAGCACACGTTCTGCAAGCACTGCGGCGTTCATCCGTTCTATGTGCCGCGCTCGGACCCCGACAAGATCGACGTCAACGTGCGTTGTATCGATGGGGTCGACCTCGATGCGCTTTCGATCAAGCAGTTCGACGGCCGCAACTGGGAAGACGCGATGACCCGTCGCGTGCCCTGGCGATGAGCGCCGCCGGTCTCGACGGCGAGATTCGCGATGGCCGGCACCACCAGCCTGTTCGCGTCTACTACGAGGACACCGATTTCTCCGGCGTGGTCTATCACGCCAGCTACCTGCGCTTCATGGAGCGTGGCCGCACCAACTACTTGCGGCTGATTGGCGCCGATCAACGCGCGCTGTTCGAGGAAGCCGCGCGGGAGGCGCCGGGTTTCGCCTTCGTGGTGCGCTCGATGTCGATCGACTTCCTCAAGCCGGCACGGATGGACGACGTGCTCGACGTCGTGACCCAGACGGCCGAAGTGAAGGGGGCCTCGGTGACGCTTCATCAGCGCGTCATGCGCGGCGACGACGCTGTGGCCGAGGCGGCGGTCCAGGTCGCTTTCGTGTCGGGCGGCCGCGCCCGGCCGATTCCCAAGGCGCTGCGCACCGCCATGCAGGCGGACAGGGATCGCGCGGGGGTGGCCTGACACGGTCCAATTTTGGGGTGCGGCAGGCGCGCTGGGGGCTTGGTAACGGTCCATTAACCCAAATCGCGCTGCCTAGCCGGGTGTGACTGGTCGGACGCCCTAGTTTGGTCAAGTTTCGCGGGATTTTCTGGCCCCTGCCGGTGGTGGACGGCTGCAGATTTTGCGAAATCACGGGGTCTGGTGCGGACGCGAAGCGAAGCCGCGCTGATGCCATTTGATCGAGCGAGTGCGTGCTACCCCGGTCGACCGGCCGAAGGGACGCAAAACTTATGAATCCTGGCGACGTAGCGCAGTCGGCCCTGCCGCTGACTTCCTCCGACCTTTCGCTTTTCGCGCTGTTCTGGCAGGCGCATTGGCTGGTCAAGGCGGTGATGCTCGGCCTGATGATCGCCTCGGTGTGGGTCTGGGCGATCGCGATCGACAAATTCCTGCTCTACACGCGCACCAAGAAGGCAATGGACGTGTTTGAGCAGACGTTCTGGTCCGGCCAGTCGCTCGAGGAGCTTTATCGGACGCTGTCGGCGCGGCCCACGCATTCGATGGCTGCATTGTTCGTCGCGGCGATGCGCGAGTGGAAGCGCAGCTTCGAAGGACAAGCCAAGTCTTTCGCCGGTCTGCAGACGCGCATCGAAAAAGTGATGGATGTGACCATCGCGCGTGAAGTCGAAAGGCTGGAGCGCCGGCTGCTGGTGCTGGCGACTGTAGGCTCGGCCGGCCCCTTCGTCGGCCTGTTCGGCACCGTCTGGGGCATCATGACCAGCTTCCAGTCAATCGCCGCGTCGAAA
The DNA here is from genome assembly GCA_963814215.1 of uncultured Alphaproteobacteria bacterium. Classification (GTDB taxonomy): domain Bacteria; phylum Pseudomonadota; class Alphaproteobacteria; order Rhizobiales; family Xanthobacteraceae; genus Z2-YC6860. The sequence continues at coordinate 113,009 of CAWFCM010000041.1, forward strand.
AACACCTCGCTCGCGGTGGTGGCGCCGGGCATCGCGGAGGCTCTGTTCGCGACCGCAATTGGCCTTATCGCCGCCATTCCGGCGACCATTTTCTATAACAAGTTCGTGGCCGAGGTGAACAAGCAGGCCCAGCGCCTGGAGGGCTTCGCCGACGAATTCTCTGCGATCCTGTCGCGGCAGATCGACGAGCGCGGGTAGGGACGGCAATGGCCATCGGTGGGGGCGGCGCGCATTCTGGGGTGTTCGGCAAACGCCGGCATCGGCGCAATCCGGTGATGGCAGAGATCAACGTCACGCCGATGGTCGACGTGATGCTGGTGTTGCTGATCATCTTCATGGTCTCGGCGCCGCTGCTGACGGTTGGCGTGCCGATCGACCTGCCGCAGACCCAGGCCTCGAGCCTGGACGCCGCTGACAAGGAGCCGCTGGCAATCTCGGTTAACACAAAGGGCCAGATCTTCCTGCAGAATTCTGAGATCAAGGTCGAGGACCTAGTGCCGAAGTTGCAGGCCATTACCGCGACGCGCGGCGGCGCCGACGAGCGCATCTATGTGCGCGGCGATAAGACCGTCGACTATGGTACGATGATGAAGATCATGGGGCGGCTTTCCGCCGCCGGCTTCCGGCGTGTCGCGCTGGTGACCGAAGTGGAGCAGGGTTCGTGAGGTTGCCGGAGATGCGTGCCGGACTGACCATATCGACCGCGGCGCACGCGGGGCTCTTGCTGTGGGGGCTGGTGTCGTTTTCGGCGCGGCCACTCGAAGCCAAGCCAACCCCGACGCTTCCAGTCGACATCATCAGCGACAAGCAATTCTCCGAAATCGCCGCCGGTGTGAAGAACGCCCCCAAGTCAGAGACGCCGAAGCCGCTTGTCGACAAGCAAGGGCCCGCCAAGCCTGCCGAGGAGATGACGTCCAAGATTTCCGACAAGCAGGAGGTCAAATCGGTGTCGGCGCCGCCACCGGCAGAAGCCAAGCCGGAAAAGGCGGAGGCCAAGCCTGACAAGAAACCGCCGCCGAAGGACGTCATCGCCGAGACCCTGAAGAAAGAAGAGGCCAAGAAGAAGCGCGACGAAGCCAACGCGAAGGCTGTCGAGTTGAAGAAGCAGAAGGAGCAGCAGCAGCAGCAGCCGAAGTTCGATCCCATGCAGATCGCAGCGCTGCTCGACAAGCGGGATGCCCAGCGCAATACCGCAACCGGAGAAACGGTCTATCAGGCCCCGAACCTGGGATACGCCAACGCGACGGCTGCACGGCTGTCGCAGAGTGAAATCGACGCGCTGCGCCGCCGCCTCAGCGAATGCTGGAGCCCGCCTGTGGGCGCCGCCAACGCGCCAAACCTGAAGGTCGTGTTCCGCGTCCTGTTCAATCGCGATGGATCAGTCGCGGCTCAGCCAGCGATGGTTGCTGGCACGGCCTCTCCGTACGGCCCGGCCATGGCTGAGAGCGCCAAGCGCGCGATCTTGACGTGCCAGCCTTTCAAGATGCTCAGGGCAGAAACTTACGACCAGTGGAAAGACATCGAAATCACATTCGACCCCCGCGAGATGTTTGGCGGCTGACGAACCGTCCAATGGATCGACCAATGCCCAATTCTTTCCTGCTGAACCGGCGCCGGATTTTGCTTGGCGCAACCGCCGCGGCGGGCGCCCTTGCGGTGATGCGGCCGTCCTTGGTCGCAGGTCAGACCAGAGTCGACGTCACCCAGGGCACCGTGAAGCCGATGCCGATTGCGCTGCCGGATTTCATCGGTGGCACAGGTGCCGCGGATGGTGAGATCGGCCGCGGCGTCACACAAATCATCGCGGGAAATTTGCAACGCTCCGGCCTTTTCGCGCCGATCGACCAGGCGGCATACATCGAGCGCATCTCCAACATCGACACGGTGCCGCGGTTTCCCGATTGGCGCACCATCAACGCGCAGGCGCTGACAACCGGACGCATCACCCGGCAGGCTGATGGCAGGCTGCGGACTGAATTCCGGCTGTGGGACGTGTTTCAGGCTCAGCAACTCGCCGGCCAGCAATATTTCACCGCCTCCGAAAACTGGCGCCGCATTGCGCACATCATCTCCGACGCGATCTACGAGCGGCTGACCGGCGAGAAGGGCTATTTTGATAGCCGTGTGGTGTTCGTCGACGAGTCCGGCCCGAAGGACCGCCGCGTTAAGCGGCTCGCGATCATGGACCAGGACGGCGCCAATGTGCGTTATCTCACCCGCGGCGACGACCTCGTTCTGACGCCGCGGTTTTCGCCGACCACGCAGGAAATCACCTACATGTCGTTCGGCTCGCGCGATCCGCGGGTCGTGCTGCTCAACATCGAAACCGGCCAGCGCGAGATCGTCGGCAATTTCGCGGGCATGAGCTTCTCGCCAAGATTCTCACCCGACGGTCAGCGCGTCATCATGAGCCTGCAACAGGGTGGCAATTCAAACATCTACACGCTCGACCTGCGCTCCAAGCAGATGTTACGACTCACCGACACGCCGGCCATCGACACCGCGCCGTCCTATTCGCCGGACGGCGCACGGATTTGCTTCGAGTCCGACCGTGGCGGCCGACAGCAGATTTACGTCATGGCGGCAAGCGGAGGCGGCGCGCAACGTATCAGCTTTGGTGAGGGCTCCTACTCGACGCCGGTTTGGTCGCCGCGTGGCGACGCCATTGCCTTCACCAAACAGGGCGGCGGTCGTTTCGCGATCGGTATCATGCGGCCGGACGGCTCGGGTGAGCGCATCCTGACGGAGGGCTACCACAACGAAGGCCCGACCTTCGCCCCGAACGGTCGGGTGGTGATGTTCTTCCGCGAGCCCAGCGGCTCGGCCGGCCCCTCGCTCTATACGGTCGATCTCACCGGGAGGAACGAGCAGAAGGTCCAAACTCCGGGCTTTGCCTCGGATCCGGCCTGGTCGCCGCTGTTGTCGTAAGCTTGGATGGTGCCTTAAGTCGGACACGTTCACGCCTCATTAACCATGCCGAAGGGTTTCGATGTTGGCGACGAATTTCTCGGGCGTGACAACGCCTCGTCAAGGTTGACGGAACGTTCGTTTAACGAAACTGCTGGTAGGAAATGTGGATATCCGGAACAACGCCAGTATCGAGTAAAGGAGGCCCCCGGAATGGTCCTTGAGAAACTGAACTTCCGCGGCGTGGGGCTAGCGCTGACGCTTGCCGCAGCGTTTGCCGTCTCTGCCTGCGCCAACAAGCCCGCCCACGACGCAATGGCGAACGCCGGCGCCGCAACGCCGGGCAGCCAGCAAGACTTTGTGGTCAACGTCGGTGACCGCGTATTCTTCGAAAGCGACTCCTCGGAGTTGTCGCAGCAGGCGCGCGCCACGCTCGAGAAGCAGGCCCAGTGGTTGCAGCAGTATGGCAACTACGCCTTCACCATCGAAGGACACGCAGACGAACGCGGCACGCGCGAATACAACATTGCGCTCGGCGCGCGGCGGGCTCAGACGGTGCGCGAATATCTCGCGGCCCGCGGTATCCAGCCTTCCCGGATGCGCACCGTGTCGTACGGCAAGGAACGCCCGGTCGCGGTCTGCAACGACATCTCGTGCTGGTCGCAGAACCGGCGGGCGGTGACGGTGCTCGGCGTCACCTCCTGATCGAATCATGTTCATGAACAACCGGCGCCCGGCGCATGATCCGGCGAAGTGGGCTCCGGTTCGCCGATAAGATCATGCGCCAATTTGCCTAGGCGCGCGCTCGGACGCAAAACCGGCTGCCACTTTTGCTGAGCGCGCGCTGGCGCCGGTTTGCTTTTGTGCGGCCGGAAAAGTCACATTTTGGTCTAGTTCCGCCCGATATGTTATCCAACGTCGGCAGGCTGACGGTTTCTGATGATCGACCTGAAATCGAATGCGATCCGCGCGGCGGTGCTTGCCGCCGCATTTGCTGCTGCGCCCGCGGGCGCGCAGGACCGCCCCAATTTTCTCGATAATCTGTTTGGCGGGCAGCAGCGCCAGCAGCCCCGCAGCGGCCCCGACGAGGCGGAGATGGCGGTCCGCATCAATCAGTTGGAATCGCAGATCCGCCAGCTCACCGGGACGATCGAGCAGCTCCAGTTCCGCAACCAGCAGCTCGAGCAGCAGTTGCGCGCGCCAGGCGGCGCGATGCCGCCGCAAGGGAACGTGCCGCCGCAGGCCGCAATGCCCCCGGCGCCTCCCGGACGGCCGTCCGGGCAGCCCGCGCCGTTGCCGCCTCCGGCCGCCGCCGCGTCTCCGCCGGGTCCCGGCCGCCGCGGTGACGCTTTCGATCCGTCGATGAATCCCAGTGCGCCGGGCGCGCCGCGCGCGCTCGGCGGCGGACCTGCGCCCGTGCAATCTGCGGCGGTGCCCGCAGAGCCGCCGCCGATCATCATGGCCGAGCCGCCGATCGGCGTGCCGGGCGGCCGCAACCGCGGCGAGCCGCTCGACCTTTCGACCTTGCAAGGCTCGGCGACTGGCGATCCGGCACAGCAGGGCATGTTGCCGCCGCCGCCGGCGCGCAATCCGAACGCCACCGGCGCGGTGGCGTCGGTGCTGCCGCCGTCGAATGTTCCCAAGGACTACTACGACCTCGCCTATGGCTACGTGCTGCGCAAGGACTACGCCTACGCCGAGGACGCGTTTCAGACTTTTCTGAAGAAATATCCGAACGACAGGCTCGTTCCGGATGCGCAGTTCTGGCTCGGCGAAACCCTGTACCAGCGCCAGAAGTACGATGCTGCGGCGGAGCAGTTCCTGGCGATGTCGACCAAGAGCAGCGCACACCCGAAGGCGGCGGACGCGCTGCTCAGGTTAGGCCAAAGCCTTGCGGCGCTTAATCAAAAAGAGATGGCGTGTGCCACCTTGGCGGAAGTGAACCGGAAATATCCCCGTGCCTCGAACACCGTGAAGCAGGGCGTCGAGCGGGAACAGAAGCGTGTCCGCTGCTGAGAACAGGCCCATCTCGCCCTCCGAGGCGCGTCTTCTTCTCGATTATTTCGCCGACTTTCCGTTTCTCCTGATTTCTTGTTCCGGTGGCCCCGACTCCACAGCGCTGCTCTGGCTGATGGCGCGCTGGCGCAAGGCGCGAAAACGCGGCCCGCAGCTCGTCGCCGTCACAATCGACCACGGCCTGCGCCCGGAATCGAAACGCGAGGCGCAAGACGTCGCGAAGCTCGCCCGCAAGCTCGGTGTCGCGCACCGCACGCTGCGCTGGACCGGCAGGAAGCCGAACACGGGCATCCTGGAGGCGGCGCGGCTCGCGCGCTATCGCCTGCTCGCGGAAGCGGCGCGCAAGGCGGGTACCAATTATGTGCTGACCGCGCACACACTGGACGATCAGGCCGAGACCGTGCTGTTCCGGCTCGCCCGTGGCAGCGGGATCGGCGGGCTTGCCGGCATGGCGCAGGCGGCGCCGGTCCCGCTCGATGATCCCGGCGGTGTCCTGCTGGTCCGTCCGCTGCTCGGCGTTCCGAAGTCCCGGCTGGTCGCCACGCTCAACGCGGCAAAGGTGCCATATGCCGACGATCCGACCAATCGCGATCCGCGTTTCACCCGGCCGCGGCTTCGCGAGTTGATGCCCGTGCTCGACCGCGAAGGCCTGACGGCGGACCGGCTGGCGCTGCTGGCGCGGCGGGTGCGCCGGGTCGAATTCACGATTCATCAGGTGGTCAACCACGCCGCCACCGTGCTGTCGCCGGGGCAGTGGACGGCCGGCGAGCCGGTGCAATTCGAGGCGCGCGCATTCTTTGACCTGCCGGACGAGATCGCCCTGCGCCTCCTCGGCCGGGCGATCGACGCGGCGGGCGATGAAGGCCCCGTCGAACTGGGCAAGCTGGAGACGCTCTGCGATGCCCTGTTCAAAGCCAGGCATGCCGCCCGTTTTCGCCGCACCCTGGCCGGCGCTGTTGTCACAATCTCCGGCGGCTCGGTGAGCATCGAGCGCGCTCCGGCGCGGCGCTCCCGTGCCCCGAAACGGCCTTAACCAAGCGCGACGATGGTTGCGTTCCGCCTCCCAAGGAAGCGCTGATCGGGGTAGAATATCTAGGATTCGCATATCTCTGCTGGTGGCGCTTACCTTGGCAGAGCAGGTCCGCAGACCTAGATTAACCAAGCCATGGGCTTCGAGCCCGACCTTTGGCCACTTGAACACGCAGCCGGTTTGCCGGCGAGCCAGAAAGACTGGGATGAACGCCAATCTTCGGAATTTCGCCCTCTGGGTCATCATCGTCCTGCTGCTGCTCGCGCTGTTCACGCTGTTCCAGAATCCGAGCCAACGCCCCGCCTCGCAGGACATCTCGTTCTCGCAGCTTCTGACCGAGGTCGATGCCGGGCGTGTCCGCGATGTGCTGATCCAGGGCCCTGAAATTCACGGCACGTTCTCCGACGGCCGCAGCTTCCAGACCTATGCGCCGAACGACCCAACGCTGGTGCAGCGCCTTTACGGCAAGGGCGTCGCCATCACCGCGCGCTCGCAGACTGAGAGCGTGCCGTGGTTCGTCTCGCTGCTGGTGTCGTGGCTGCCCTTCATTGCGCTGATCGGCGTGTGGATTTTCTTGAGCCGCCAGATGCAGGGCGGCGCCGGCAAGGCGATGGGCTTCGGCAAAAGCCGCGCCAAGCTTCTGACTGAGGCGCACGGCCGCGTCACCTTTGAGGACGTCGCCGGCGTCGACGAGGCGAAATCCGATTTGCAAGAGATCGTTGAATTCCTGCGCGACCCCGGCAAGTTCCAGCGCCTCGGCGGCAAGATTCCGCGCGGCGTGCTGCTGGTCGGCCCGCCCGGCACCGGTAAGACGCTGATAGCGCGCGCTGTCGCGGGCGAAGCCAACGTGCCGTTCTTCACGATATCGGGCTCCGATTTCGTCGAGATGTTCGTCGGCGTCGGCGCCTCGCGCGTGCGCGACATGTTCGAGCAGGCGAAGAAGAACGCGCCCTGCATCATCTTCATCGACGAAATCGACGCGGTCGGCCGTCATCGCGGCGCCGGCCTCGGCGGCGGCAACGACGAGCGCGAGCAGACGCTCAACCAGTTGCTGGTCGAGATGGACGGTTTCGAGACCAATGAGGGCATCATCCTGATTGCCGCCACCAACCGGCCCGATGTGCTGGATCCCGCGTTGCTGCGTCCCGGCCGCTTCGACCGCCAGGTGGTGGTGCCGAACCCGGACGTGGTCGGCCGCGAGCAGATCCTGAAGGTCCACGTGCGCAAGGTGCCGCTGGCGCCCGACGTGAACCTGAAGACGATCGCGCGCGGCACGCCCGGCTTCTCGGGCGCCGACCTCGCCAACCTGATCAACGAGGCGGCGCTAATGGCGGCGCGCCGTAACAAGCGGATGGTGACCCAAGCCGAGTTCGAGGATGCCAAGGACAAGGTGATGATGGGCGCCGAGCGCAAGTCGCTCGTCATGACCGAAGAAGAGAAGATGCTGACCGCTTATCACGAGGGCGGCCACGCCATCCTCGCGCTCAACGTCAAGGCCACCGATCCGGTGCACAAGGCCACCATCATCCCGCGCGGCCGCGCGCTGGGCATGGTCATGCAGTTGCCCGAGCGCGACAAGCTGTCGATGAGCTTCGAGCAGATGACGTCCCGCCTCGCAGTGCTGATGGGCGGCCGCGTCGCCGAGGAGATGATCTTCGGCAAGGAAAAGGTCACCTCCGGCGCGCAGTCCGACATCGAGCAGGCGACGCGGCTTGCCCGCATGATGGTGACGCGCTGGGGCTTCTCGCCGGAGCTCGGCGCGGTGTCCTACGGCGAGAACCAGGACGAGGTGTTCCTCGGCATGTCGGTCGCGCGCACGCAGAACGTCTCGGAGGCGACTGCGCAGAAGATCGACGTCGAGATCAAGCGGCTGGTCGAAGCGGCGCACGACGAGGCCCGCCAGGTGCTCGAAGCCAAGCGCGCCGACCTCGAAACGCTGGCCAAGGGCCTGCTCGAATTCGAGACGCTGACCGGCGACGAGATCAAGGACCTGCTGGCCGGCAAGAAGCCGAACCGCGAATCGGTGATCGAGCCGCAGCAGCCGCGCTCGTCCGCAGTGCCGCCGGCCGGCCGCACCCGTCCGCGCCCGGAAACCGGTCCGATGGAGCCGCAGCCGCAGACGTGAGGCGGCGGCCTTCTTCCTTCGTCCTGTTTGGGACGTCTGCAATACCCTCAACGCCGACATTCGCGGACGCCGTCGGAACGTCTGCTTGCCAACACCGGACATTCAAGCTGCCGATTAAATCCGTCCGGTGAGAAGCAGTACGACGAGAATGATCAGGATGACGCCGATGACGCCAATGCCGCCGTGACCGAAGCCGTATCCGTACCCGCGAAAGCGCCCACTAAAGCCTCCGAGAAGAAGAATAATGAGGATGATTATAAGGATGGTTCCGAGTGACATGATCGCATCTCCGTTTGCGGAATTGGATTGGTCACGCTGAGTAACGAAGACCCCGACCGCTGCAATGACAGCCGGGGTCTGCTGAACGTTGGGAATAGGGGGCTCGGGGCGTCCAGCCAATTGAGGCTAGGCTCATGCCCGAGGGCATGTCTGTATAGAATTGATCACATTTCCTCGCGATGACCGTGCGAGCCTTTCGTGGTGGTCTAGATTATTTTCATTTGTGAGCACTTTCGACCAGTTGGGACGCTGGCGCAGTGCAATCGTAAACACCGGAAGACACCGAAGCTATTTCGGCAGTCTGGCTGACTGCGATGCGGGAGCTGCAACATGAGACAATCCCACTACTACGTGATGTTCGACGGGGGCGCCTGGAAGATCCAATGCGACGGCGAAAACTCGGATCCCTACCCGCACAAGCGGGACGCCTTCAGGGATGCCGTCGCGCTGGCCCACCTGGACGACACGAACGGGCGGCAGGCCGACGTCATCGTGCAATCCGAGGACGCAATGTTCCGTCCGGCGTGGGATTCCAGGAGGGACCCCTATCCACCGCCGCTGGTGCCTGACTCCTGAAATAGCGGCTCGATATCGGTCGTAGGAGGTGTTGCGATGACGATTCCATCTCCCGGCAGCCGCCCGGTCGTTGAGGCCCCACCGATCCTGGTCGCGAGCACCAACACTATCGAGTACGCGTGTGGGCAGTGCCATGCGGTCTTGCTCCCATGCCGAGGACGGACAAGTGCATAACCTCATCATTCACTGCGCTGGGTGCGGAAGCTACAACACAACCGATAGCTAGGCTTTCGGCTTTGGCTTGCCGTCTAACCAGTCTTCGTTATTGGCCATGTCGTTGAGGGCTTTTTGCTTCCTCTGCAATGCAAGGTGCGCTGGCCCGGACCTGGTGGGCAGTCTCTTGCCAGCGGCATCAGCACGCTTCCGGTAGCCTTCGGCCTTAGTTATCTCGATAGCCATGGCAGCGCTCCAGCAGTGGCCCCGCCCAAGTCATGAATGCGCCCGCCGTGGGGACCAGCGGGCGCGCATCCGGTACAAGATACAAAGTCGATTCCGGACGGGCCGGCAAAAGGACGGCCTTCCATTTGCCTTGGGGGACTATTCCTTGGCAGCATCGACGCTTTCACAGTGCGAGACTTGAGAATGGTCTAAAGCGCTCACTATTGGAAATAATTGCAGCGGCCGGTCTTCAGCCAGTGCCGACTTAGTGCTATCAATTCTTGACCATATCAGCGAAGCCATACAGCGCGGAGTTGTCGCGCTTCAGGCAGCATGATCTCTGGTTCCCATGATCAGCTGAGTGAGCTATTTTATACAGATGCGCTGCCGCGATTGTGCTCAAACGCCGGATGGCAAGGAGCCGACATGAGCAAGCGAAGGATAATCTCCAAAAAGAGCGATACGCGGTTTGATCCAACTGCGTTTTTGAAGACGGCTGCCAAAGGCCGCGTCCTATCCACGCATCCAAAGAAGCAAATCATCTTTGCGCAGGGCGAAGCTGCGGAGTCAGTCCACTATATTCAATCGGGCAAGGTCAAAGTCACTGTCCTATCCCCGGAGGGCAAAGAAGCCGTTGTCGCAATCCTCGGAGCGGACGAATTCTTCGGTGAGGGATGCTTGATCGGACAGCCGAAGCGTTTGGCGACAGCTATGGCAATGACGGAGTGCGTGACGATGCAAGTGGAGAAGACCGCAATCCTACAGGTTCTCAAAGACGAGACCGCATTCTCCCAAATGTTTGTCTCGCATATTTTGACGAGGAGTGCCCGGGTTGAAGAAGACTTGGTCGACCAACTCTTCAACTCAACCGAGAAACGGCTTGCCCGGGTGCTGCTGCTGCTGGCCAATTTTGGCAAGGAAGGCCGGCCCGAACCGATCGTAGCGAAGATCAGCCAAGAGACGCTCGCTGAGATGATCGGCACGACCCGATCGCGCGTCAGTCATTTTATGAACAAGTTTCGCGACCTGGGTTTCATTAGCTACAACGGCCATCTCGAAGTCCACAGCTCGTTGTTGAGCGTGGTTCTGGCCGAACAGGGACGCAGTGTGGGACCGTTCTCTGCGACATCTCAGTGAGTGATCCCGCCGTTGCTTGAAACGCGATCGGCTAAACTGCCAGCTACCCAATCGCTGCGCCCGCTAAGAGCGGGTCCGTGTTCCCGATGTGCCGATTATTGTCTTGAGGCGGTATGAGGACGCGGCGGGGCAGCCTACACGCCGCGGTCAAGTCCAAGCGCCGTTATCGCACGCTGGCAAATCAGGTCCGGGTCGCGCTCGCCGGTTTTGGCCACGTTTATGATGCGTCGGGCAATTACCTCCTGCACCACATCAGGTTGGCCCCTGTCGTGTAGCATCTCGCGAGCCTTGTCATAGGCTGCGCCCATGGCCCGAGTTATCTCAGGATCGAATGAATAGCCTTGAAGGAACGGAACGATGGTGGTGGACATTGCAGCCTCCCATACAGGCGGGAGCGCGATCGCGTCTCTCAGCCACCGACGCCTGGCGCAGGGTCGACTTCGGTGATGCGACATGCTGGGGACAATGTTTAGCGTCTGTCTGGTCTAAACAGCTCACTTTCAAAACAAGCCACCGTTGAATTTTAGCTATCACCGGCACAGCCGTGCACCAGTTTCCCGAGTAGCAGGGTCCAACCAAAAACTCTATGGCAGGCATAAAAAAGCCCCGGCAAACCGCCGGGGCTTCCAAATGGATCGAAGGGTTAGCCTTCGATGATGTAGACGATTTCGTACGTTTGCGGACGGACGATGATGTATCGGCCATTAACCAGGATGACCTGATAGCCGCGCCACTCCGGATAGATTTCGATGATGCGAGTGGGAACCGGGTAGAAGGTAACAGTAGACGGAACGCGGGCTCCAACCGAGATGTTGAAGTTGACGTTGGTAGCCGCTGGAATCTTCTCCTGCTTGATCGCCGTCGTGATTTGACTGCGCTTTTCGGCAGGAGGTGCGGCGGCAGCCGCTGTGCTGGATGTCGCAGCAGCGCCCGTCGTGCCTGGCTTGCTTTCGGCTGCAGGGGTTGTGGCAGCCTTCGGCTGGGTGGTTGAAGCGGGCTTGTCCTGAGCCTGCTGTGGCATGGCCTTTGGATCTTGCGCCGTCGGGCCGGGCTTCGCTCCCGGAGCAGTCGGTGCGGTGGTCTGCGTTTGCGCGGGCGGTTTAGCGGCAGGCGGAGTTGCCGGGGTGGTGTTCTCTCCCTTGGGAGCTGCGGCGGCCGGAGGTTCTGCCCCCTTGGGCGAGCCTTGGTTCATGCTTTGAGCCGAGGCAATCGTCGTTGCGCCGAACAAGCTCAAGGCTGCTACTGACGCAAGCAACGTGTTTTTTCTCATCGAGAGTTTCCTCCTGTAGGATTTGGACTGAGGATTCAGTCTTACCAAGACAATGCAGCCTGCCCTTCGAAGTTCCATGCGGCGCGTTGGTTATGAGTAGCGAGGCGGTGTGAAAGTTGAATGTCGCTTCGGGTCAAAACGGGCGTAGCGATACGGCCCTATTAGACTAAGTCTGCTCTCCTCTCAATTGCTCCCTCGGCCAGAAGCAGACACGCGCATAAATGAATCCGCCGAGCTTCACGCCCGGCGGATTCCAAAGTCGAGTGTTTGAGGAAGTCTGGAGCCTACCAGGTCCGGATGCCGACCCCGACTGGGCCAACGCCGATTCCGACACTCGGGCCACGGTGATAGCCGTAGGCGCGATCGCCACGGTAGCCGCTGCGATAGCCGTACCGGTGCGCGCGCGGCGCGTGGTAGCGCCGGGCATTGCGGTTGGTGTTGTAGCACCGGCCAAACCGGTCACACACGACGCGGACGTCCTGAATCAGGCTTTCCTGCGCCGACACCGGATTTGCAAACGGCATGGCGGAGGCGCTTCCGATCGAAACGGCGCCGATCGCAGACGCCGCAAGCAAAGCAAGCGAGAACACTCTCATGTCGAAATCTCCAGGGTTAGGCCACTCCGCCACAGTTGATTTTCTTGATTCAAATCGGTGCAGAGTTGCTGCGTAGGCAACGCGGGCCTATCGCCTTATGTTCCATCGCGGCTGACGAACAAGTTGCGAGGTGCATCCGCCAATCGAGTTCCACCGGATAAGCGTGCTCCCCCTAATACCCAGTTTGTTTTCATTTGTGAGCGATTTTGACCAGTCGGGCGTCCGGCACGGTGCGATCATGGCACCGGCGGCGCCAAACGATTCGATTGCAATAGCAGCGGCGGGAGGCGTCTTTCTTTGACAGCGGTTGGAAGGACGGCTGCGGGAACGCAGAGAGGCCCATGATGTTCAGAAAATAGTTCACCGACGTCGACGACGCTTGCGCACTCGCGCATGCAATTGTGGACACTGTGCGCGAACCTCTTGTGGTGCTCGACCAAGACCTGCGCGTAGTTGCCGCGAGCCGGTCCTTCTATCTGACGTTCAAGGCCAATCCCGACAACACCGAGGGCAAGCCGCTTTACGAGTTGGGCGACGGTGAATGGAATATTCCAAAGCTTCGTTTGCTCCTGGAAAAAATCATACCGGAGCACGGCACGATGGAAGACTTTGAAGTCGAGCACGACTTTCCCGACGTCGGACGGCGCACGATGTGCTTGAACGCCCGTCAAGTGTTCTACGAAGCAGGCTCGCACACGACAATTCTGCTTGGTTTTGAGGACATCACTGGACGACGCGCCCTGGAGCGCGAAAATGAGGAGCTGCTGCGCCAGAAGGGCGTGCTGCTCGAGGAATTGCAGCATCGTGTCGCTAATAGCCTCCAAATTATCGCAGCCATCATTTTGTTGAAAGCGAAGACGGTGGAATCGGAAGAGACGCGTCTTCATCTGCATGACGCACACAAAAGGGTCATGTCGGTTGCGGCCGTACAGCAACACCTGCATGCAACTGCGGCTATCGGGCCCGTCGAACTGCTGCCTTATCTCACAAAGCTTTGCGAGGCCCTCGCACACTCGATGATTGGCGACAATCGAGCGATCTCGCTGAAAGTAAGCGGCGACGGAGGAAGTGCTAATTGCCGCGATGCCGAGAGCCTCGGATTGATCGTCACCGAACTGGTCATAAATTCGCTAAAGCACGCATTCAACGAAAACACCAAAGATGGGCAGATCACTGTTTCGTATGATGTTGCCGGAACAGACTGGAAACTTTCGGTTGGTGACAATGGGGTTGGTAAGCCGGACGGCGTCTTTGCCCAACCCAAGACAGGGCTGGGCACCGGCATCGTCAAGGCGCTGGCGAAGCAACTCGATGCCCAGATGGCAACTTCGAGCGGCCCCCAGGGAACCACCATCACGATCACTCACGCCACGTTTGCGGCGGGTATCCGAGCTGCCTGAAGGCTCGCCAGCAGCTCACCAACATTCGTGAGTTCAATCTGCTCTATCTCGCGGTGGCTGTCTGGCCATTCCTGCGGAGACCAAAATGTTTAACACGTCCGAATTGACAAGGACTCAGGACCAGACCTTCAAGCTCATCAAAGGTGTCGCGGCAGCTATTCTTGCGGCCCTGATCGTGGCCACCCTCTATGTCGGACGAGAGGTATTCGTCCCGATTGCCTTGGCAATCCTACTCAGCTTCGTTTTGGCGCCGCTGGTGCGAGTGCTTCAGGATTGGCGCGTGCCCCGCGTATTTTCCGTGATCGGCGTCGTGCTTCTGGCCTTTCTCGTTATTTTCGCACTCGGCGGCGTAATCGCGACGCAGGTGACCCAGTTGGCCAACGACTTGCCTCGCTATGAATCCAACATGCGCGCAAAAATAAAATCGCTGCGCGGAACCGCAACAACGAGTAGCCCGCTTGAGCGCGCCGCCGACGTGCTTCAAGACCTCGGCAAAGAGCTCAATAAGCCCAAAGATGCTGCGCCTGCTTCCGTTGCCTCTCCCACGCCAAATGCCTTAACGGCACAGGAGGCAAAGCCCATCCCGGTGGAGGTGCGCCAACCGCCACCAACAACCCTTGAAAACATCTCCGCTCTGATTTCGCCGTTGCTAAACCCGCTGATGACGACGGGCATCGTAATCATATTTGTTATCTTCACGCTGCTGCAACGCGAGGACCTGCGAAACCGCTTGATCAAGCTTGCGGGATCACACGATTTGCAAAAGACAACCGCGGCGCTCGACGATGCCGCTCGACGGCTCAGCCGGCTTTTTCTCTCCCAATTGGCGCTAAACGCAAGCTTTGGGCTCGCGGCGGGAGCAGGGCTCTGGATCATCGGGATTCCGAGCGCAGTGCTGTGGGGCATTCTCACCGGGGTTCTGCGTTTCGTGCCCTATATCGGAACGTTCATATCGGCCGTATTCCCCTTGACCTTGGCCGTGGCGGTGGACCCAGGTTGGACGCTGCTTCTATGGACCGCGGCGATGTTCTTCATCCTTGAACCGCTGGCGGCACATCTGATCGAACCGCAACTGTATGGTCGGAGCACGGGCCTCTCGCCGTTGGCGGTGGTCCTGTCAGCGACATTCTGGACCGCGCTGTGGGGGCCGATCGGCCTCGTCCTCGCCACACCGTTGACCATCTGCCTGGTCGTGATGGGCCGGCATGTTGATAGTCTGCAGTTCCTGGACGTCATGTTCGGCGACCGCCCCGCGCTATCGCCGCCAGAAATCTTCTATCAGCGCATGCTGGCAGGCGACCCTGCGGAAGCGGTTGACAAGGCCGAGGAGTTTTTAAAGGAGCGCCCCCTTTCCGCTTATTATGACGAGGTTGCCCTGAAGGGCCTTAAGCTTGCGCAAAATGACATTGATAGGAAAGCGCTCGACGCTCTGCATTTAGAAAGGATCAGCCTCGCCGTTACCGAGCTGGTCCAAGAATTCGACGACCATGAAGATCAAAAGCCTTCCCCTCCGATCGAGCCGACGCAAGATGCCGAGGCCGCAGCGGCCGTCGATTCCGTAAGCAAGGATGCATCCTACGACCTTCCATTTCTTAAGAATGAGGACCTTGCGCCGAACTGGCGTGGGGAAGCGCCCGTTCTGTGTGTTGCCGGCCGGACCGACCTCGACCGAGCGGCAGCAAGCATGCTCGCGCAGCTTCTTTCGAAGCACGGGCTTCGCGCACGCGTCGAAGGTGCAGTGGCTCTTTCGACCACCAATGTGACACGACTGGATACAACGGGGGTCGCTCTCGTATGCGTATCCGTCCTCGACAGCAGCAGCCCCGCACATATGCGCTACACCATTCGGCGCCTGCGGCGAAAACTTCCCGAAACTAAAATTATCGTGGGATGCTGGATGGCGGAAGGCGACACCGCGGCGCTAGCCGATACGGTGAAAGCGGATGCCATCACCGCGACGTTGCGCGACACTCTAAAGATTTGTTTGGATCAGGCTCGCGCGGTTGAGCCCGAGGACTTTGCGCGCAACCAAACTTCGGAACTCCTGTCTGCTCCGGCCGTTGGATACGTGGCGACAAAGGAGAATCAAATGGACAAAGATCGCATCAAGGGCTCGGCCGAACAGGCCAAAGGCAAGTTGAAAGAGGTGGCCGGCAAGGCGCTGGGAGATTCGAAGCTGGAAGCGGAAGGCAAGGGCGACCAAGTCAAGGGCAAGGTTAAGAACGCCATCGGCGGATAAAGGATACACTGCGCGGTAAGTGACCGGACTGGCCAGAAAATTGGAGCCCCGGGAGGGCCTCTTTTTTGGTCCCTCTTTGCAGATCCTCAAGCTGACTGACAAACGTCGCAAGGCAAAACTTGCGCAGATCGTGGGCAGTGGCTGACTCCGTACTAGTGAGTCCCTGTCGTCGGCGCGCTACGCAAATAAGAAAAGATTTGGTTGTTGTTGGTTATTGGATGGTCATAAAACACGAAGGCGAACAGGACAGCGGAAATAGAGGCAGCCAACAGGAGGAAACTAGCGGGGCTTTTCATGGCCCGCAGACTGGCTTGACGTCTCTCGTGCATGTTCGGTTCGTCGAGGCGCATTTGTTGTTCCTTAGTTATCGGCCTACCAATGCCAACGTGCCGTTGAGAAGAACGTTCCTATATTGAAAAGAAAGAAGGGCCCGGAACCGCGCCGGGGTCTTATTTTCTCTCGATGAGCTTCGAGCAGATGACCTCGCGCTCGCGCGCATGATGGTGACGCGTTGGGGCTTCTCGGAGGAGCTCGGCGCGGTGTCCTACGGCGAGAACCAGGACGAGGTGTTCCTCGGCATGTCGGTCGCCCGCACGCAGAATGTCTCGGAGGACACGGCGCGCAAGATTGACGCCGAGATCAAGCGGCTGGTCGAGGCAGCGCACGACGAGGCCCGCCAGGTGCTCGAAGCCAAGCGCAACGATCTCGAGGCGCTGGCCAAGGGCCTGCTCGAGTTCGAGACGCTGACCGGCGACGAGATCACGGACCTGCTGGCCGGCAAGAAGCCGAACCGCGAGTCGGTGATCGAGCCGCAGCAGCCGCGCTCGTCCGCGGTGCCGATCTCGGCGTGCCCAGTTCATCGCTGCCAAGCCCTGTGGCCTATCACCGCTCCGTCATGGATCGGCAACGTCCCTGACAACTCCCGGCGCGAGCCTCGACAGGACGACAATGGGCTGTCCTGGTCGAAGCCTCCGATCTGCTCAGAGCCAAGCAACTTGGAAAGCCAAATACCCTGAAAGCCAGTAACCGAAGGGTCATCAACAAGAATGCCTTCGGATGTAAGCGTACCGCGCAGCGTGTGTCGGACACGATTGACGGACGGGCGGCCGTTCCCCAGCGGCCGCCCCTTTTTTGTTGCATGGCCCGCGGTGGCCGCACACCATCGCGGCATGGCGCTGCAAAATCGGGTGAATCCGTTCGGCGAGCTGTTCGCCGACCCCGCGCTGGGCCTATTCATGGGCAATCGCGGCGGGCGCATTCACACCGGAGAGCGCACGCTGGCGCGGCGGCGGTGGTCGTCGCGGCAATGGATTTGCTGCGTGCTCGACTTCAAGGGACGGCACCGCAGCGTCTGGCGGGACGGCTACACCGAGCTGTTCTTCCTCGACGAGGTGACCGCGCTCGCCGCCGGGCATCGGCCCTGCTTCGAGTGCCGCCGCCGCGACGCGCTCGCCTTTGCCGAGAACTGGCGGCAGGCCCGCAAGCTGCCGGCGCGGCCGCGCGCCGCCGACATGGACGACATCCTGCATGCGGAACGCTTGGAAGGCCGCGACAAACGGCGGCACGCGCTGCCGTTCGGCGATTTGCCGGACGGCGCATTCGTCGTGATCGACGCCCGTGCCTTCGCGGTGCGCGGCAACACGCTGCTGTACTGGGCGCCGGACGGCTATGCCTCGCGCCGGCCGAAGCCGCGCAATGGCGTTGCCGAGGTGCTCACCCCGGCCGCGATCGTTGGCGTGTTGTCGGCTGGATACAAGCCGCGCTGGCATCCGAGTTGCGTCGAGCATGGCGCGGCGCTTTGCTAGCTAACGACGTGCCGGCGCTGACGATCCAAAATTGCAGGCGCTCTCCGGCGCGGCGCTGAGCCGGAACATGCGGTCGTCATTGCCGAGCTTGCCCTTGAGCAAGGTGGAGAGGCTGCCCTTGCGGTCGCGCAGCATCGCGCCGTCCGCGGTCCGCGTCAGGTAGAAGCTCTTTGCCGTGTCGTAGTCGACGTTGTGCGTGCAGGCGTAAGAATAGTCTTCCGGCCAGCAATTTGTCGTGCCTTCGAGCTTGCGGCCGTTCTTCAGTTCGGCGCGGAACACCAGATTGTATTGCGGCGGCTCGTGCGGCTTGCCTTCGGCTGCGGTCTTGAACACTGCGATGCGCTTGACGGTCTGCTGCGGGTGCGACGCCAGATGCGCGGCGTCGTATTCGCGGGCAAGGCACAGCGCGCCGGCGTTGGCGAAGCGTTCGCGTAGCGGCGTTCCGAGCTTGGTCCAGGCCGGCAGCATGGTCTCGCGGAGCGCGGTGCATTGATCGAGCGGCTGCTTGTCGAGCCGGAACGTTTTATCGTCGGCGCCGGGACGCACCACGACCGGGTTCTCGTTGTCTTCGTCGCTGGCGCCGCAGCCGCCGACCACGACGAAGCCCTGGTTCTCGACCAGCAGCGAGCCGCCGCTCGGCCGCATCAAGAAGATGCCGCCGTCGCAGTCGATGCCGCATTGCACAGCGCCCTTCTCGGTGCGCCGGCAGTTGAAGTAGTTGGTGAACACGCCCTTGCGGTCGCGCAGCCTCAGATAGGCGTTCAGGGTGACGTCGCCGTTGTCGCCGTCGATCTCGATCATCTCGGTGCGCGAGCGCGGCTCGTGCTCCTTGTGCCGGTCGGGGTCGAAGTCGCGCAGGATGTGGAAACTGGTGACGCGCTGCTTGGGATGCTTCGCGAGATGGTCGGCGTCATAGGTGCGGCCGAAACACGCTTCCACGCCGAGCGGCAGGTGGCTCGGCAGCGGCGAGGATCTCTCCTGCGCCAGCGCCGGAACGGCCAGTAGCGCGGCGACGAGTGCGAGCCGGACGCGCATAATCATCCCTTCATCGCCGCCTTGATCGCCTCGATGCCTGCGCCCGACTTGGCGGCATTGATGATCTTCGCCTCCTTGGCGGCCAGCCCGTCGGCGGCGGCCTTCATCGGGTCGATGGTGTTGAGCGGCACCACCACGGCGCCGTGGCGGTCGGCGTGGATCAGGTCGCCGCTCTTCACCGCCATGCCGTGGATGTTCACGTTGGTGCCGAAGTCGACCACGTGGACGAACGCGTGTGATGGTGCGATCGAGCCGGCCAGCATCTGGAAGCCCGGTGCGACCTGCGGGATGTCACGGATCGAGCCGTTGGTGATGGTGCCAAGGCAGCCCAGCGCCTTGTGCACATTTGTTTGGACTTCGCCCCAGAACGCGCCGAACCCGACGATGTCGTCGAGGTCCTGGATCACCGCGATCGACGGTTGCGGGGCCGACGCGATGTAATCGAGATAATCGAGCCGCTTGTTCATGTAGCCTGCTTCGCCGAGCGGCACGCGGTCCTGCGCGCGCATCGTCACGGTCTTGGCGAAGCCGACCATCGGCGGCAGGTCGGGGAATGGGCAGTGCAGGTGGCGCACCGTGTAGCCGAAGCCGCGCCGCTCCGGAGCGACGATCTCCAAGAGGTTGCAGACGGTCGGCGTGTCGATCGATTGCAGAAATTCGGCTTGGGCCTTTGAAAGTGTTGCGGACATGATTTCCCCATGGAGTAGCCGACAGACGGGCGTCGGCACCAAAGTCGTCGCCGGGCACAATGGCATGAGCGCCTGTTCATAATCGAACGGGCCACACAGCGCGTTCTTAGCCGGCTCCGCGCGTATCGCAACCTTATACACGCGCCGCCGGCAGGAGTGGAACCGCGGCAATGTGTCCGCATTGACGGAGATAGGAAGAGTGGGTTTGCGGGTGAGAGCAATGCTGATGCAGTTGATTACCGCCGCCATCGTCATGGGAGGCGTTCTGACCGCGCATACGGCTTCGTTGGCCCAGTCAGCACCGGGATGGACCACGTTCAGGGACGATAGAGGGACGCAGGTTCAATACCCAGCGGGCGTATTTGCTGTGACAAGCGGGACTTTGCGGGGACACAAATTTGTCACCCAAGACGGTCGCTCCACCCTTCACATTTACACCGGCCCTAATGAACACGGAGAGAGTCCCGCGCAGTTTCTAAGACGAACGTTCCCACAACAGCGTTCCCGCTTGACCTATGATCGGGTCGCGCGGAATTTCTTCGCGATATCCGCTCGTCACAATGACCAGATCCTATATAGGCGGTGCAATTTTTATGATCGCACGGTCCACTGTATTGATCTGGCTTATCCGCTTCACGAAAAGCGCGATTGGGACGATACAGTGACGCGGATCAGCCGGTCGCTGCGTCCGCTTTGACCCGCTACATGTCTTAAGAAGCCGGGGAAACTCACTCAGCCAGCATCGCATGGATGTCAGTGTTTCCAAGCGGTCGCAACGATGACCGCCTGGATGGCCAACATGCCGAGCACCAGCGCGAGCATCGCCGGCCAGCCGCCCGCCTCATAGGTGAGACCGGCGAGCCAGCCGCCGACCGTGCCGCCGACGTAGAACGAAGTGACGTAAAGCCCGACCGCCGAGGACGTGCCGCCTTGCGCGGTGATGGCGACGTAGCTGGTTGAGGCGGCTTGCGTGAGCACGCCGCAGATCGAAGCGATCGCCAACGCCAGCACGATTACTGGGACGGACGGGATCAGCATCAGCAGGATGCCGCACGCCCACGCGGCCAGAATGCACAGCACGAAGGTGCGCCGCCCGATCGCCGCGATCATCCGGCCGGTCAGCGCTGCCGCCGCGGCACCGGCGAGATAGACGACGAAGATCGAGCCGATGAAGGCAGCCGACTGGAAGAACGGCGGCCCGGCCAGATGAAAGCTCATGTAGGTGAAGACGGCGATGAAGTTGAACAGCACGCCGAAGCCGACCGCGTAGGTCGCTAGCAGTTTGGGATTGTGCAGGTGTGCCACCATCTGGCGCAGCGAGGCGCCGAGGTTGCTGGCGCGCACGAATTGCTTCTCGCGTGGCAGCAGCGCCGCCACCACGATGAGGCAGACCGCGGTCAGCACCGCGAGCGCCATGAAGCCGCCGCGCCACCCGACATAGGCGAGCAGCACGCCGGGGATGAAGCGGCCCAGGAAGCCGGCGACCGCGGAGGCGGACGTGTAGCTCCCGATCACGCCGGTGGCCTGCTGCGACGGCCATTCATCGCCGATGTAGGCGATGGCGACCGCGAAGATCGGCGGCAGCAGCAGTCCCTGCACGAACCGCCAGAAGATCAGCTCATTGAGACTGCCGGACAGCGGCAGCATCACGCCCGGCACCAGCAGCAGCACCATGGCGGCGACGATGACGCGCTTGCGGCCCAGCAGGTCGGAAATCGCGCCGCTGAACGGCGCGGTGGCGGCGACCGCCAGCGTGCTGGCCGTGATGATCAGGCTCGCCGCGGCCGCGCCGACCCCGAATTCCTGGGCCATCAGGGGCAACACGGCCTGCGGCGAATAGAGATGGAGAAAGGCGCACACCGCGCAAAAAACGATGGCGACGCGGCGCGGATCGATCAACATGCGAAACCATCGCGCAGGTCGGCGCGCTTTGCTAGTGCTTGGGGCGGAGGGCTTCCGTGACGAGATACCGGTTTCCCGAAAAGATCATGCCCACATCAAAAAAGTAGTCCCCTTGACCGTGGCCCCCGCCAGCCGGAACACTCCCGCATCCGCGCCATCACGCGCTTAACGGGAGGTCCCTTTGATCGTCGACCATCGCACCTATCGCATCAGGCCCGGCCACACGGCGATGCACCTGAAGATTTACGAGCAGTATGGCTATGCGGCGCAGTCGCGCCATCTCGGCCAGCCGATCGCCTATATGTTCGCCGAAACCGGCGACGTGAACACGGTGGTGCATAACTGGGCCTACGAAGACGCCGCCGAGCGCACCAAGCGCCGCGCCGCGATGTTCGCCGACCCGGAGTGGCAGGTCTATCTGCAGAAGCTGAACGAGTTGGGGCTGCTGTTGGAGCAGAAGACCTCGATCATGATCCCGACGGGATTCTGCCCGATCAAGCGGTGAGGGCGAGCCGCCTCGACGTCATGCCCGGCCATAGCCGTCCGAAGGACGGCGTCGCTCTGCTCGCCTATGGTGCCGGGCATCCACGCCTTTCAATCTGCAAAGCAAGGCGTGGATGGCCGGGACAAGCCCGGCCATGACAGCGTGATATAGTGAGAGCAAAGAAGCTGTAGAATTTGCAATACGCACCAGCGACAGCACCAGGACCGAAGGGTTGGGCTGGACATGAAGCGGCGGAGTTCATCACCTTGCTCGGCGGCGCCGCCGCGTGGCCGCTCGCCGCGCGCGCGCAGCAGCGCGAGCGCGATGCGGCGCATCGGCGTGCTCCTGCCCGCAGCCGCGGACGATGCGGAATTTCAGGCCCGCATCGCGGCGTTCCTGCAGGGGCTGGCGCAATTGGGCTGGACCATCGGCCGCAACGTGCGGATCGACACCCGCTGGGCCAGCGGCCAATGCCGCCGACATTCGCAGACACGCGGCGGAATTGGTCGCGCTCGCGCCGGACGTCATCCTGGCCCCTGGCGCCTCGACCGTGGGGCCGTTGCTGCAGGCGACCCGCACCGTGCCGATCGTGTTCCCGGTCGTCGTCGATCCGGTCGGCGCCGGCTTCGTCGACAGCCTGGCGCGGCCGGGCGGCAACGCCACCGGTTTCATGCACGTTCGAATACAGCCTGAGCGGGAAATGGCTGGAGCTGCTCAAGCAGATCGCGCCGGGCGTGACGCGAGCGGCGGTCCTTCGGGATCCCGCCATACCCTCCGGGATCGGCCAGTTCGGCGCCATCCAGGCCGTGGCGCCATCGCTCGGGGTGGAGGTGAGCCCGGTCAACGTGCGCGACGCCGGCGAGATCGAGCGCGCCGTCGCGGCCTTCGCGCGCTCCCCGAATGGCGGTCTGATCGTGACGGCGAGCGCGTCGGCGACACGTTCATCGCGATCTGATCATCACGCTGGCGGCCCGGCACAAGCTGCCCGCGGTCTACTCCGACCGCTTCTTCGTCGCCGCCGGCGGCCTGATCTCCTATGGGCCTGATCTCATCGACCAGTACCGGCGCGCGGCCGGCTACGTCGATCGCATCCTCAAGGGCGAGAAGCCGGCCGACCTGCCGGTGCAGGCGCCGACCAAGTACGAGCTGGTGATCAACCTCAAGACCGCCAAGGCGCTCGGCCTCGACGTGCCGCCGACGCGTGCTCGCCCGCGCCGACGAGGTGATCGAATGAAGCGGCGCGAGTTCATCACGCTGCTCGGCGGCGCGGCGGCGCGTGGCCGCTCGCCGCGCGCGCGCAGCAGGCGAGCGCGATGCGGCGCATCGGCATGCTCCTGCCCGCAGCCGCGGACGATCCGGAATTTCAGGCCCGCGTCGGGGCGTTCCTGCAGGGGCTGGCGCAATTGGGCTGGACCATCGGCCGCAACGTGCGGATCGACACCCGCTGGGCCACGGCCAATGCCGCCGACATTCGCAGACACGCGGCGGAATTGGCCGCGCTCGCGCCGGACGTCATCCTGGCCCATGGCGCCTCGACCGTGGGGCCGTTGCTGCAGGCGACCCGCACCGTGCCGATCGTGTTCCCGGTCGTCGCCGATCCGGTCGGCGCCGGCTTCGTCGACAGCCTGGCGCGGCCGGGCGGCAACGCCACCGGTTTCATGCCGTTCGAATACAGCCTGAGCGGGAAATGGCTGGAGCTGCTCAAGCAGATCGCGCCGGGCGTGACGCGAGCGGCGGTCCTTCGGGATCCCGCCATAGCCTCCGGCACCGGCCAGTTCGGCGCCATCCAGGCCGTGGCGCCGTCGCTCGGGGTGGAGGTCAGCCCGGTCAACGTGCGCGACGCGCGCCGAGATCGAGCGCGCCGTCGCGGCCTTCGCGCGCTCTCCGAATGGCGGCCTGATCGTGACGGCGAGCGCGCCGGCGAGCGCTTCATCGCGATCTGATCATCACGCTGGCGGCCCGGCACAAGCTGCCCGCGGTCTACTCCGAACGCTCCTTCGTCGCCGCCGGCGGCCTGATCTCCTATGGGCCTGATCTCATCGACCAGTACCGGCACGCGGCCGGCTACGTCGATCGCATCCTCAAGGGCGAGAAGCCGGCCGACCTGCCGGTGCAGGCGCCGACCAAGTACGAGACTGGTGATCAACCTCAAGACCGCCAAGGCGCTCGGCCTCGACGTGCCGCCGTCCGTGCTCGCCCGCGCCGACGAGGTGATCGAATAAGGTTGGCTAAATCTTCGATGTGGCCCTTGACTTTATTCCTACAGGACTATATTCTCTCCTTCATCCCACCCACCCGAGGGCGTTGTCATGAGACGCATGAAAGCGGGGCGGGATGCGGCGCCTGCGGGTTCGGCCTCGTCAGCCGGGCTCCCGGGAGGCCTCGGGGCCCCGCCCTACGGACACTACGATCCGTGCGCAGGGAGCCTGCTGGACGGCCCAGATTGTCGCGCAAGCGGCGATCCGGGCTCGCAAGCGCGGCCCGAGTGCCAGTGCGGACAAGCGTAATGCCCCGCACGAAAACGCCGCGGTGGAGCGCCGGAAGGCGCGCCGGCTGGCGTCATCAGCCGGCGGTCCCGCAAGGGACCGGCCCGACCGCAAGGCGGGCCCGAGGTGCGGCGATCCGCACCAGCGCCTGTCGGCGCTTCACCCCCTCGGACTTTGTCCGAAGCGGGACACAAGACGGCGGCCGGGGCGCCGAAAAAATCCCCCGGACGATGAATTACGACTCCATGACACAAGATGACAATTGAATTGGCAATGAACACTGCGCGAGCGCGCCTGATGCTTCAAAGGCGACCGGTGACGTCGTGCTATATGTCAGGATACCAAGCAGTGAGAGTGTGCGGAGAAACAAGCAATGCGCGCCAATGACGGCACCAGGACCGGCGGCGAGATTCTGATCGATCAGCTTGTCGCGCACGGCGTGCATCACGTGTTCTGCGTGCCCGGCGAAAGCTATCTCGCCGCGCTCGACGCTTTCTACGACCGGCCGATCGAGCTTACGGTGTGCCGCCAGGAGGGCGGCGCCACCATGATGGCGGAGGCGCAGGCCAAGGCGACCGGCCGGCCCGGCGTGGTGTTCGTGACGCGCGGGCCCGGCGCCACCAATGCGTCGCCCGGCATCCATATTGCGCAGCAGGATTCGACGCCCTTGATCGTGTTCGTCGGTCAGGTCGGCCGCGAGATGCGCGAGCGCGACGCATTCCAGGAGTTGAACTATCGCGCGGTGTTCGGATCGGTCGCCAAGTGGGCGACCGAGATCGACGATCCGGCGCGCATCCCCGAGCTTGTCTCGCGGGCGTTCTACACCGCGACCAGCGGGCGGCCGGGGCCGGTGGTGATCGCGCTGCCCGAGGACATGCTGACCGAGCGCGTCGCGGTGGCGGACGCGCCGCCGTTCGAGCCGGTGGAGATCTGGCCGGGCCAGGCTGACATGGCGAAGCTCCAGAAGATGCTGTGGGCGGCGAAGCAGCCGGTCGTGCTCGCCGGCGGCAGCCGCTGGTCGGAAGCGGCGCGCGCGAGCCTCGCGCGCTTCGCGGAGCGCTTCGCCATTCCGGTTGCCACCACGTTCCGCCGTGGCAGCCTGATGGACTGGCGGCATCCGGGCTATGCCGGTGATCTTGGCATCGGGCCCAATCCCAAGCTGCTGGCGCGTATCAAGGCCGCGGATTTGATCGTGCTGATCGGCGGGCGGCTCGGCGAGATGCCGTCGCAGAGCTACACGCTGCTGGAAATTCCCGGACCGCGGCAGACATTGGTTCACGTTCATCCGGGCGCTGAGGAACTCGGCCGGGTCTATCGCCCGCATCTCGCCATCAACGCCGCGCCGACCGGATTTGCCGCGGCGCTCGAAGGATTACAGCCGCCGAACGAGATTTTCTGGCGCGATCAGACCAAGCAGGCCCATGCCGACTACATCGAATGGACCGAGAAGGCGACGCCGCAGCCCGGCCCGGTGAATTTCGGCGAGATCATCATCTGGCTGCGCGAAAAGGTGCCCGACGCGATCCTGTGCAACGGCGCCGGCAACTTCACCACCTGGGCGCAGCGTTTCTTCCGGCTGAGCCAATTCGGCCAGCACTTCGCGCCGATGGCGGGCTCCATGGGTTACGGCCTGCCGGCCGCGGTCGGCATCAAGCGGCTCTATCCGGACCGCACGGTGGTGTGCGTCGCGGGCGACGGCGACTTCCTGATGAACGGCCAGGAGTTCGCGACCGCTGTGCAATACGAATTGCCGATTGTCGTCATCATCATGGATAACGGTACCTACGGCACCATCCGCATGCACCAGGAGCGCGAGTACCCGACCCGCGTGATCGGCACCGATTTGCGCAATCCGGACTTCGCCGCCTATGCGCGCGCGTTCGGCGGCTTCGGCGCGTTGGTCGACAAGACAGCGGACTTCGCCAAGGCGTTCGAGGATGCGCAGAAGTCCGGCAAGCCGTCGATCATCCACGTCAAGGTGGCGACCGACGCGCTGACGCCGGGCGCTTCGCTGGAAACGATCCGGGCACGGGCGCTGGCGTCGCCGAAGAACTGACAGATTTTGTGCGCGCAGCTTCGCTTGACGCTTCCGCGTGAATCAGCATTCAGTCTTTGATGGCTTACCGCCGTACCGAACGGGTCATCCGCCGGCAGGCTGAGCGCCACGACGCGATCGTCGCGGCGGCAGGCCGCGCCGCGAGCGAGGGCGGCATGGCGGCGATCCAGATCGCGCCGGTTGCGGCGCGCGCCGGCATCGCGGCCGGCACGGTCTACCGCTATTTCCCGAGCAAGACCGAGCTGGTCGGGGCGCTGGTGGCGAGCGCCGCCGAGCGCGAGATCGACGCGGTGCGCCGCGCCGCCGAGGCGGCGCCGGGTCCGCTCTCGGCGCTGGCGGCGGCGATCGCGACATTCGCCGGCCGCGCGGTGCGGAACCGCAAGCTTGCGTGGGCGATGATCGCCGAGCCGGCCGACGCCGATACCGATGCGATGCGGCTCGCCTACCGCAAGGCGCTGGCCGAGCAATTCGAAGGTCTGGTCAACATGGCGGTGGCCGGCGGTCACATGCCGGAGATCGACGCGGCGCTGGCGGCGCCGGCGCTGATCGGTGCGCTGATCGAAGGGCTCGCCGGGCCGCTCGCGGCTGACGCCGGAACTGACGAGGCGAAGACACGCGAGGCGGTGCAGACGCTCACACTCTTCGCGCTGCGCGGGCTTGGCGTGATCGACGCGCGGGCGAGGGGGCTGGTGGTGCAGGTGGCGATACCGCCGGGAACGGCGAGCTAATTACTGCAACGTCGCGATCGCCAGCCAGTCCTTGACCGCCTGCAGCGCATCGGCGCGGCCTTCCTTCTTGCCGTGGCTCTCGAACACTGCGATCTGCGCGTCCGCCGAGGTGCCGGCGCCGACGATGGTGCGGCAGCGGCCCATCTCGGAGAGACAGCCGAGCGCATCGGCATCTTCCGCCGTTTCCTCCAACACCTGCTCGACCATCTCGCTGACGGTCACCGAGCCGCCGTTGCCGACGAAGCTGCCGTGGATGCCATAGCGCTGCGCGCGCCATTTGTTCTCGACCACGACGGCGCGCGACACCGCATTGAGATTGCCGTTGAGCGACGGATTGCGTGTGAGGCGGCGCGCCAGCGAACGCCACAGCGCGGCGATGGCGATCGAGTCGTCGACCAGCGTCGGTACGTCCGGTGCGCGCAGCTCCAGCGTCGGATGCTTGAGCGAGGGCCGTATCGACCACCAGATATAGCTTGAGTCCTGCATCACGCCGGCCTTCACCAGCGCCTCGACGTAGGCGTCGAATTCCTCCTTGGTGTGGAACAGTTCCGGCACGCCGGTTCGAGGCAGTTCGTCATAGGCGGCGAGGCGGTAGCCTTTGAGGCCGGTCGGCCGCGAGCGCCAGAACGGCGATGAGGTCGCGAGTGCGATGAACAGCGGCAGGTACGGCAGCATGCGGGTCATCACGTCGACCCGTTCGTCCGGGTCCGGCAGTTCGACGTGGACATGCAGCCCGCATAGCATGTTGCGTCGGCCGACCATCTGCAGATCGTCCATCACGGCGTCGTAGCGGTCGCCATCGGTCTGCTGCGAGCGGCCCCAGTCCGCGGTCGGATGCGTACCAGCGGCAAGGATCGCGAGGCCGTGCTCGGCTGCGATCTTGGCGACGGACTGACGCAGATGACGCAGTTCCTCGCGCGCGGTCTTGATGTCGGTGTGCGGCAGCGTCACGGTTTCGACCTGCGATTGCAGGAATTCGCCCGCGACCTGGCCGCCGGTCGCCTTCTTGGCGGCCTCGAGGAATCCCTCCGGCATCGCGCGCGCCACCGACTTGGTGGCGGCGTCGACCAGGAAATATTCTTCCTCGATCCCGATCTTGTAATCCATTGGTAACCTCGGCGTTGCCGGCTCAGTTGGACCGGAATAAAAACACAATCGAAACAATGGATTAGTTCGCGGGCAGGAAGCCCCGCCAGGAGCCCGCGATCAAGAACGCGTTCGGCGGCATTTGGTTGCGGTCAAAATTCGGCGGCTGCCCCCGAACCGCAATCACTGTGGCACGGGGCCTTGATCCGGTCGCGCGGCCAGAATGCCGCGCGTCATTGCGCGCGCAGCACAAATTTTGCAAAGCGGGAAGGCTACTTCTTGCCGTCGGCCTTGAACTGCTTGAGGTAGCCCCAGAGGTCGGCGATTTCCTTGTCGTTCTTGATGCCGGCGAACGCCATCTTGGTGCCGGGCACCTTCGCCATCGGGTTGACGATGTAGTCCTTGAAGCTCGCCTCGCTCCAGACGATCTCGGCCTTCTTATTGGCCTCGCTGTAATTGTAACCGTCGATGGTGCCGGACTTGCGGCCGTCGAGACCGTTCAGCACCGGCCCGATCTTGTGCTTGGCGTCCTCGCCGACCGAATGGCAGGGCAGGCACTTGCGGAACGATTGCTCGCCCGCGGCGAGATCCTGCGCGTTTGCCAGCCCCGTTGCGGCGAGAAGCGCCGCGGCGGCCAATATCGAAACCTTCATTATTCGTGCTCCTTATCGCCGAGGGCGCCATTTTCTGCACGGATCGCGCGGTAGTACAATCGCCCAGGAGCATGATCCCGAAAAGTGGATGCCGGTTTTCGGATAAGATCATGCTCCAAAGCCCAGGTCATAACCCAGGAGCCCCAATGTCGGTTCATATGCCGGAGCCCGACCAGGCCGTGCTAGGCCGCCGCGAGCAGATCGTGGCGGCATTGCGGGCGATCGTGCCGGGCGAGGGGGTGATCGCCGCCGAACGCGAAATGCGCCCTTACGAATCCGACGGGCTCACCGCCTACAAGGCGCTGCCGATGGTGGTGGTGCTGCCGGAAACCTCCGAGCAGGTCGCGGCGGTGCTGCGCTACTGCCACGACAATGGCATCAAGGTGGTGCCGCGCGGCGCCGGCACCTCGCTGTCGGGCGGCGCGCTGCCGCTGACCGACGGCGTGCTGCTCGGCATGGCGAAGTTCAACCGCATCCGCGAGATCGACTACGACAACCGCGTCGCGGTGGTCGAGCCCGGCGTCACCAATCTCGCCGTGAGCGACGCGGTGGCGCACGCCGGCTTCTATTATGCGCCCGACCCATCCTCGCAGATCGCCTGCACCATCGGCGGCAACGTGGCGGAGAACTCCGGCGGTATCCATTGCCTGAAATACGGCATGACCACCAACAACATTCTCGGCATCGAGATGGTGCTGATCACCGGCGAGGTGATCCGGCTCGGCGGCAAGCACCTCGATCCCGGCGGCTACGACCTGATCGGCATCGTCACCGGCTCCGAGGGCCTGCTCGGTGTCGTGACCGAAGTCACGGTGCGCATCCTGAAAAAACCCGAGACCGCCCGCGCGGTTCTGGTCGGCTTCCCGAGCTCCGAGGATGCCGGAGAGTGCGTTTCGCGCATCATCGGTTCGGGGATCATCCCCGGTGGCATGGAGATGATGGACAAGCCGGCGATCCATGCGGTCGAGGAGTTCGTGCACGCCGGCTATCCGCTTGACGTCGAGGCGCTCTTGATCGTCGAGCTCGATGGGCCGAAAGCCGAGGTCGATTATCTGATCGAGCGCGTCGCCTCGATCGCCAAGGATTGCCGCTCGACCACGCTGCGCGTTTCCAACTCGGAGGACGAGCGCGTGCTGTTCTGGGCCGGGCGCAAGGCGGCGTTCCCCGCGGTCGGGCGCATCTCGCCGGATTACTACTGCATGGACGGCACCATCCCGCGAGCGCGGTTGCCGCAGGTGCTCAAGCGCATCCGCGAGCTGTCGGAGCATTACGGGCTGCGGGTCGCCAACGTGTTCCATGCCGGCGACGGCAACCTGCATCCGCTCATTCTCTACGACGCCAACAAGCCGGGCGAGTTGGAGAAGACCGAGGAATTCGGCGCGGAAATCCTCAAGCTCTGCGTCGAGGTCGGCGGCGTGCTGACCGGCGAGCACGGCGTCGGCGTCGAGAAGCGCGACCTGATGCCGGCGATGTTTTCCGAGGACGATCTCAACCAGCAGCAGCGGTTGAAATGTGCGTTCGACGCCGGCGGCCTGCTCAACCCCGGCAAGGTGTTCCCGCAATTGCACCGCTGCGCCGAATTGGGCCGGCTGCACGTCCACGCCGGCAAGGTGCCGTTTCCGGACATTCCGCGGTTTTAAGCTTTCAATTTTGTACCAGATCTCGTCGACGCTGACGCTGCTCACGCAGCGCCTTGCTGCAACGTCGCGTTCAATAGAGCCGCGACCCGTCGACGCCGAACAGGTGGCAATGGTCGGGCACGAACTGGAACGACAGCGAATGGCCCGGCTGCAAGGGCGTCGTCGGCCCTGCCTTGGCGACCAGCGGCGTGGCCTGACCGTAGTCGAAATGAACGAGCGTCGCGTCACCGAGCGGCTCGGTGAGCTGCACCGTTCCCTTGAAGGGTGCGCCGTTGCCGAGCGACACATGCTCCGACCGCACGCCAAGGACGATGTCGCGCCCGGCGATTTCCGCGGGCACGGCGTCGGGCAGCGGTTGGTCGAAGCCGGGCGCGCGGAAGCGACGCGCGCCGCCGTTGAGCTCGACGGTGCCTTCCAGGAAGTTCATGGTTGGCGTGCCGAAAAATCCGGCCACGAATCTGCTCGCCGGCCGATTGTAGATGTCCAGCGGCGTGCCGACCTGCTCGATGCGGCCCTTGCTCATGACGACGATGCGGTCGGCCATCGTCATGGCTTCGGCTTGGTCATGCGTGACGTAGACGAAGGTGGCGCCGAGGCGCTTGTGCAGTCCCTTGAGCTCGGTACGCATATCCACGCGGAGCTTGGCGTCGAGACTTGAGAGCGGCTCGTCCATCAGGAACACGGACGGATTGGTGACGATGGTGCGAGCGAGTGCCACGCGCTGACTCTCGCCGCCGGAACAATGGCGCGGCAGCTTGTCGAGTAAGGCTTCGATGTGTACCGCGGCGGCGGCAGCGCGCACGCGCGTGCGAACCTGGTCGTCCGGCACCTTCTTGACCCGCAACCCGAAGGCGATGTTCTCGAACACCGTCATGTGCGGGAACAGCGCAAGATCCTGGAACACCATGCCGAGGCCGCGCTCGCCTGGGTCGAGGTCGTTGACGACCGTATTGCCTATGACGATTTGGCCGCTGGTCGGCGTTTCGAGGCCCGAGATCATGTTGAGCGTTGTCGTCTTGCCGCAGCCGGAAGGTCCGACCAAGATCAGAAACTCGCCGTCGCTGATATCGAGGCTGATGCCGTTGACGGCGGAATAGGCGCCGAACGTCTTGACCAAGTCCTTGATTATGATCCGCGCCACCTTCTGAATCTCCTACTTGCGGATGGTGCCGAAGCTGAAGCCCTTCACCAGGTGCTTCTGGATCAGCATGCCGAGGATCACCACCGGAATCGTGATCATGGTACCGATCGCCGCCTGCGGTCCATACAGCCGACCCTCGGACGCGCTCTGGAATTTGTTGAGCAGAACGGTGAGCGTCGTCACCTCGGGATGCGTCAGTGTCAACGCCAGCAGGAACTCCGCCCAGTTCAGGATGAACACAAACAAGAACGTGACGACCATACCGGAGGCGACCAGCGGCAACACGATCCGCCAGATCACCGTCATGCGCCCGGCGCCCATCAGTCGGGCGGCGTGTTCGAGCGTGTAGGGCACCTCGTCGATGAAGGTCAGCATCATCCAGATGACGAACGGCAGCGTAGTGACCGTGTAAATCAGGATCAGCCCAATATAGGTGTCGAACAGGCTGATGCGAAAGCCGAACACGGCGGCTGAGGCGAAGGGAATAAGGACCGCGTAATAAATCAGGATCGAGATCGCAACGACGATCGGCGGGATCATACGGATCGTCAGAATCGTGTGCCGAAAGTACTTGCCGCCGACGTTGAAGCGCGAGATCGAGTAGGCGAGGAAGGTGCCGAGCAGCAGCGCGAGCAGCGCCGCCGTGGTGCAGACAAGCAGCGAATCGCCGAGCGCCTTCCAGATCGTGAACGCCTGCTCGGCGGCTTGGCGGCTCAGCGAGGGGTCCATGGCGCTGGAGGCAAAGATCTGCGCGTAGTTGTGCAGCGTCGGCGCGTGTGGCAACCAGTGTGGCGGCCAAGTCACCCACTCGCCCGAGTCCTTGAACGAGGTCGAGACCATCCAGAAGATCGGAAACGCGATGATGCCGGTCCATGCGAGCAGGATCACGTGCCGCACGATCCGGTTGCGCCGCTCGCGGCGCCACCTCCGCGTGCGCGCCTGTTCCGGGCTCATGGCCGTCGAGAGAGACATTACGCGGGCCTTCCAACGATGACGCTGCGTTGCCGGATCAGCATGTAGATGCCGATGTAGATCAGGACCGAGAACATGAGCAGCAGCAGGATCGACGCGGCCGCGCCGAAGCTGAATTTGTTGAACACCCACACCTGTTCCCAAAGGAAATAGGCGACGGTCTGCGTCGAAGTCCCGGGGCCGCCGAATGTCAGCAGCACCACCGGATCGAACATCTTCAGGGCCTCCATCGATCGAATGATCACCGCGATGACGATGGCAGGCTTGAGCAGGGGGAACTGCACACGCCAGAAAATCTGCCACGGCGTCGCGCCCATGACGCGCGCCGCATTGACCAACTGCTGAGGCAGCGCCGAGAAGCCGGACAGGAAGATCAGAAAGGTCAGCGAAGTCCACTGCCAGATGTCGGCAATGATGATGGCCCATTGCGCGGCAATCGGGTGCGACAGCCAGCGGATACGGGGGTCGATGCCGAAGGGTTGCAGGAACGGCGCCAGGATCTGGTTGAGTGGCCCGCTGTCGATGTAGATCATGGAGAAATTGTAGCCGACGACGATCGGCACGATCATCATCGGCACCAGGAAGATCGTGGTGTAGAGCTTTTTCGACCGCGTGCACTGGCTGACCAGCATGGCCAGAACGAAACCGACGACCAATTCGACGGCGACCGCGACGCCGCTGAAATAGAAGGTCCGGCCGAGCGCGGACCAGAACAGATCGCTGGTCAGCACGGCCTCATAGTTTTCGAGACCGGAGAAGAATGCCTGATCGAATGGTCGGTTGGCACGCCATTTGAGCAGGCTGATGTAAATCGTCAGGATGAACGGCACCAGGATGACGAGAAAGAACAGGCCCTCGACCAGCAGAAACGGAATTTTCGGGAACACGCGATCGGACGCGAGCCACCTGCCGAACCGGCGCGCCAAGCCGTTCGGGGCCTGCGCGTCGGCCGGCACGTCCGAAATGCGTGCGCTGATTTCCGCCATCTTGGATCGACCTCACGACATCGAGGCTGTCACCCCGAGCGCCAAATAGGGCGCTCGGGACGGTTCATGATCGGTGCGGCGCGATCAGAACTTGTCGAGGTAGATGCCGAGCTCCACGCCTTTGCGCCAGATCTGGATTTGCGTGTCGCGGCCGACGTCGCTCGTCACCTTGTTCCAGCCGGTTTCGATGCGCTTGGCCGCCTCTTCGGCGCTGATGTTCTTGTTCATCACGTCGGCCAGGTTGTTGTCGAGAATCTTGAAATACTCGTAGTTCCCCTCGATCATCAGCAGCGAGGCCGCAAACTTCGAGTTCTCGATCGTCGTCTTCACCATCTCGGCACCGAACCGGTCGAGGATCTTTTTGTCGGTCGCGTGTGCATCGCGATATGGGTCCCAGAAGCCTCTCGGATGGGCGACCGCTTGGTCGCCGATGCTTGGGCTGGTGAACCACTGGATGAACAGATAGGCGAGCTCCGGGTTCTTCGAATAGGCGCTGACCATGTAGCCGGTGCCCGCCGCCTGCGGCGCGCGGCGCACCAGCTTGCCGCCGATCGTTTGGCCCGGAATCAGGCAGGTCATCTGCTTGCCCTTGATCTGGCTGTTCGGATTGCCCTCTGCAAAGCCGATGATCGAGGGAAACGACATCGCCGAATAGGCCTGGCCGCTGCCCCAGAACGGATAGATCTGCGGGGTTCCCCAGCCCTGGATGTCCTTGGGCATGTGATCGACGCTGGCAGCGAACGCCTTGATGGCGGCGACGCCGTCCGGCGTGTTGATCCGGGGCTTCATGTCCTTATCGAACATCAATCCCTTCATGTAGACCGGGAAATGGCGGTAGGAGAAGTTGACGGAGCGGTAGCCAAGCGCGCCGTTGAGCGGCTTCTCAAATTTGACGCCCCAGCGCGTGTCGCCTTCCTTGGTCTGGAAGAACGCGGATTGTTGCGCCCATTCGGCGACAGTGTCCGGGCAACCGAGATCCTTGTTGAACTTGGCCTTGTATTCAGCCCGCGCCTGCGGGTTCTCGACCAGGTCCTTACGCAGCACCAGGATCAGATGGTCGCCGTCGTTGACCATGATGTAGAGCTTGCCATCGTAGTACTGCTGGAATTTCAGGCCGTCGGCGACGCCCGAGAAATCCGGCTTGTACTTGGCCGCGTATTGGTCGAGCGGGATGATGACCTTGGCGCCCGCTGCATCGGGCGCAGTGTAGGGGAAGTCGTTGAAGATGTCGTAGACGCCCGTCTTGGCCACACCCTCCTGCATGATCTTGGCAGGAATGTCGGTGTAGCCGAGCGGAACGATCTCGAACTTGACCCCGGTCAGCTCCTCCCACTTCTTCGCGAAGTCGGGAAACGAATTGTTATAGAGCGAGCTCAGCAGGACCGTGAGCTTCGGGTCCTTCAGGTTCTTGGACTTGACATATTCCTTGGCGGCGGCAACGGCCCGGTCGGCGACCGGATCCGCGAACGCCTGCGGAATGCTCCACAAAACGAGGGCGAGCACCGCGCATAGAAGTCTTTGCATGTTGTCCTCCCCGATTCTCGCCTACATTTCACTGTGGGCGATGTTTCTGCTTTGATTTGTTGCCGCGGGCTGCGCGGAGTTGACCCCGAAGCCCAGCCTCAAGGCAAAGTCCAGCTTGAATGTTAGTCCGAGGCTGGTATCCCGGCAATGGCTCAGGCCGTGACGTCTCAACATTGAGCGCAGGCCGCGGAGCGCGTCGAGGCTCGCGATCGTGCATTCCGGGAGGCATTGCTCGCTGCGAGGCTTTCTGAATTTGATCACCTCGAGCTTTGTTTTTGGTACACTGGCACGATGAAATTCGGTCTCTTCTGCACGGCGCAAGCGGGGACCGCTGAGCACGCCCCCGAAACCGGCCAGGGCTTCCACGATTATCTCGACCTCAACATCGAGGCCGAGTCGCTGGGCTACTGCTCATCATTCCTGGTCGAGCATCATTTCTCCGGCTGGAACCAGGTGTCCGCGACGCTGACGCTGCTGACCTGCCTCGCCATGCGCACGACGACATTGCGTGTCGGCAGCTCGGTGATGGTGCTGCCTTGGCACAACCCGGTGCTGCTCGCCGAGCAGGCGGCGACGATCGACGTGATGTCGGGCGGCCGGCTCGATTTTGGCATCGGCAAGGGCTACCGCTACAACGAATTCATGGGCTTTAATATTCCGCGGGAGGAGGCCGACGCGCGCTACGAGGAGGCGATCGAGGTCATTACCCGCGCATGGACGTCGCGCGAGCGGTTCACGCACAAGGGCAAATTCTGGACGTTCAACGACATCGTGGTGGAGCCTCCGCCAAGGCAGAGTCCGCATCCGCCGTTCTGGGTCGCGGCCGCCAGCGAAACGTCGATCCGGCGCGCCGCGGCGCGCGGCTTCCGGCTGATCCTGGACCAGTATGGCTCGCCGGAGGAGACCGGCCGGCGCATCGCGATCTATCGCGACGAACTGGGCAAGCATGGCAGGGCGTATCACCCGAGCCACGTCACGGTCGCGCGCCAGCTCTACATCGCGAAGGACAAGGCGGATAAAGAGGCCGCGCTGGAGCGTCAGGCGGAGAACAACGAGCGGATGGCGGCGGTGTCGCGCTGGCCGGACAAGAAGGGCGGCTCGCACATTCTCAACTACGCCGACAAAGCGGGCGGCACCACCGAGAACGCCATGTTCGGCACGCCCGATGAAGTATTCGGAACGCTGGAGACGCTGCAAAAGGCCGGCGCGGAATACATCATTTTCGCTGTCGCGGGCGGCCGTGAGCACATGCGCCGCTTTGCCCGCGACATCATGCCGGGCTTTTCCAGGCAGCGCGCGGCCGGTGGAAACACGGTGCAGAACGCGGAGACTCTTGCCTGAGTGGTGCAGTTCCGGGCTTCACCGCCCTTGCCATCCCCGCAATCCCCTGAGACGATAAGCTTCCGGCGTTTGGAATTGCGGCCGGAAATACCGGCCGTGCGGCGCCGAATGGGAGGCGTCGATGGCGGCTGCGAATGGCAATAGCGGCAATAGAGCCAAGGGTCCCCGGTGCATTGCTCTGGTGGGCCCCTTCCAAAGCGGCAAGACAACACTTCTCGAAGCGATCCTGGCGCGCACTGGCGCGATCCAGCGCCAAGGCACGGTGGAAGCCGGCACCACCGTCGGCGATGCCTCCAAGGAGGCGCGCCATCACAAGATGAGCGTCGAACTCTCCGCTGCGACGACGACGTTCATGGAGGACTCCTACACCTTCATCGATTGCCCAGGCTCCGTTGAATTCGCTCACGACATGCGCGCGGTGCTACCCGCGGTCGACGCGGCCGTCGTGGTCTGCGAAGCCGACGAGCGCAAGATCCCGCAACTGCAATTGATCCTGCGCGAGCTTGAAGACCTCAAAATCCCCCGCTTCCTGTTCCTCAACAAGATCGACAAGGCCGACGCCAAGGTGATGGAAGCACTGCAGATCCTGCAGCCGGCTTCCCGCGTGCCGCTGGTGCTGCGGCAGATTCCGATCTGGAAGAACGAGATCGTCACCGGCTTCGTCGACCTCGCGCTGGAGCGCGCCCATGTCTACAAGGAGCATGCGGCGTCCGAAATCGTTCCGCTCGAGGGCGATAACCTTGAGCAGGAAAAGACCGCGCGCTTCTCCATGCTGGAGAAGCTTGCCGATCATGACGACGCGCTGATGGAGCAATTGCTCGAGGACATCCCGCCGCCGCGCGACAAGATTTTCGACGATCTCGCCAAGGACCTGCGCGAGGGATTTGTCGTTCCGGTCCTGATGGGCGCCGCCACCCGCACCAACGGCGTGCTGCGGTTGCTCAAGGCGCTGCGTCACGAGGCGCCGGACGTGGAGGCGACCGCGAAGCGCCTCGGCGTCAATGGCAGCGAGCCGCTCGCCTATGTGCTCAAGACCTTCAACACCGCGCACGCCGGCAAGATGTCGGTGGCGCGCGTCCTGAGCGGCCAGGTCGGCGACGGCGTGACGCTGCTGTCGCCGGAGCGCGAGGCCGGCCGCGTCGCCGCCACCTTCAAGATGGTCGGCTCTAACACCGAGAAGCGCGGTGCGGCGAGTGCGGGCGAGACGGTCGCGCTCGGCAAGCTCGAATACGCCAAGACCGGCGATACGCTGTCGGCCGGCAAGCAGGCTCACGCTCCGCTGACAGAAGTGAAGCCGCACGAGCCGGTGCTGGCAATCGCGGTGTCGGCCAAGGACCGCAAGGATGACGTCAAGCTCGGCCAGGCGATGCACAAGCTGGTTGACGAGGATCCGTCGATCAATGTGGTGCACAACGCCGAGACCCATGAGGTCGTGCTGTGGGGGCAGGGCGAGATGCACCTGCGCGTTGCCGCCGAGCGGCTCGCCGAGCGCTACAGCGTGCCGATCACGACCCGCAAGCCCACGGTCGGCTATCTGGAAACGATCAAGAAGGGCATCGTGCAGCGCGGCCGACACAAGAAGCAGTCCGGCGGCCACGGCCAGTTCGGCGACGTGGTGCTCGACATCAAGCCGCTGCCGCGCGGCTCGGGCTTCAAGTTCGAGGACAAGATCACCGGCGGCGTTGTGCCGCGCAACTACATCCCGTCGGTGGAGGAGGGCGCGATCAATGCGCTCAAGCACGGCCCGCTCGGCTTTCAGGTGGTGGACGTGCAGGTCGCGCTGGTCGACGGCTCGTATCATACCGTCGATTCCTCCGACATGGCGTTCCAGACCGCGGCGCGCATCGCGCTGGTCGACGGCCTGCCACAATGCAATCCGGTGCTGCTCGAGCCGATCTACATGGTCGAGATCGTCTGTCCGAACGATGCGACGGCGAAGATGAACGCGATCCTGTCCGGGCGGCGCGGCCAGATCCTCGGCTTCGACACCCGCGAAGGCTGGGACGGCTGGGACGTGGTGCGCGCCAAGATGCCGGAGGCGGAGATCGGCGACCTCATCATCGAGGTGCGCTCGGGCACCGCCGGCGCCGGCAGCTTCAGCTTCAAGTTCGATCACATGGCGGAACTGACCGGCAAGACGGCCGAGCAGATTGTCACGGCGCGGCGCGCCGGTCGCGCCGCCGCGGCAGAGTAGGGGCTCTCTCCGCTCCTCCCCCTGAAGGGGGAGGGTCGGGGTATCGATGGAGCACTGGCCAGAAGGCGCCAATGGACCGGCTCAACCGCAGCCGGTGCCTCGATCTCGCGTACATCGAGGGCGTAGAGCGCGACGGTTGCCGGCAGATTGCGATCGGCGCTGTTTCGAGGCCGGCTCAAACTGACCGGGCCGAACGCAGGACCATCGCGGCGCGCCGCGCGCTACGTCCGGGGATGGCTGGCAGATCGAGAATGAAGCGATCCGCGATGGGAAGACCATCGAGATGCGCGAACAGATAGCCGCCACCGGCCAACCCGCGCTCGGTCTGGGCGCGGACCAGCAGTTCGACTGCGCCCGGCCGCCGCGCAAAAGCGGGATAGAGGTCGCCCTCGCGGTCGTCCACTACGTAACGGCTGTGGACCCGGCCGCGCGCAGGCTTGCCGCGGCCGCGGCACAGCCAGCCAGCGGCGGGATTCTTTCACAGCCGTCGTGCGGGACGCCTCTTTCGCGGCTGTACCATGCCGTTGCCAGAGCTGCACGTCGCGGTCCCGGACGAACCGTTGGCGCTTGTTCGCGCGCGGCGCAACGCCGGGCCGCGTCGGTCGGGGTGGGGGTCAACTCTCCATTTTCGATTTGTCGGACCCCCACCCGACGCGCCTTACGGCGCGTCGACCTCCCCCTTTCAGGGGGAGGTGAAGAAGAGCCTCCCGCATCCGTGACTTGCCTGTGATGTGGACGCCCCGTACTCCTTCTGCCGTTCAAACTCCGGAGGGACTATGAACATCATTCGCCGGCGCGGCTGGGAATTGCCCGAAAGCTGCGCAACATCTGAGCATGTGTTTCTCAATCGCCGGGCATTCATGGGGGCTGCTGCCGGCGCGGCTGCGATCGGCTTCTCGCCCGAACTCGCGATGGCGCAGCGCGTCGCCGACGTGCCCGATCCGACCGCGGACCTCTATCCGGCCAAGCGCAACGAGAAGTACGTGCTCGACCGGCCGCTGACCGACGAGAAGGACAACGCCAGCTACAACAATTTCTACGAGTTCGGCTCCAGCAAGAACATCGTGAGGGCGGCGCAAGCGCTGAAGATCCGCCCATGGACGATCAAGATCGACGGCATGGTCGAAAAGCCGTTCGAGATCGGCGTCGACGACCTGATCCGCAAGGTCGGCATCGAGGAGCGGCTCTACCGGATGCGCTGCGTCGAGGCATGGAGCATGACGATCCCGTGGTCAGGCTTCCAGATGTCGAAGCTGGTCGAATTGGCCAAGCCGCTGTCGTCAGCGAAGTACGTGCGGATGGAAACCTTCCTCGACAAGTCGGTCGCACCCGGCCAGCGGCAGACCTGGTTTCCCTGGCCGTATGTCGAAGGCGTCACCATTGAGGAGGCCAATAACGAGCTCGCCTTCCTGGTCACCGGCACCTACGGCAAGCCGGCGCCCAAGCAGCATGGCGCGCCGCTTCGCCTCGCGCTGCCGTGGAAGTACGGCTTCAAGTCGATCAAGTCGATCGTGCGGTTCAGCTTCACCGACAAGCGGCCGAAGTCTTATTGGGAGGACTTGCAGTCGTCGGAGTACGGCTTCTGGGCCAACGTCAATCCGGAGGTGTCGCACCCGCGCTGGAGCCAGGCCAGCGAGGAAATCCTCGGCACCGGCGGCGAGCGCAAGCCGACGCTGCTGTTCAACGGCTACGGCGAATATGTCGCGGGGCTTTACAAGGGGCTGGAGAGCGAGCGGCTCTGGGCCTAAAGAAGGATGACTTTATCTTCGAATCGTCATCCTGCTTTGGCTTCTTGTTTGCGCATGATCTTTTTCCGAAAAGCCGGTTCCCACTTTTCGGGATCATGCTTTAGGCGCGCCAACGGCGAAAGAAATTTCCAAATCCCGCGGTTCGGACGCATTTAATTTTCTGCAAATGTGATTTGAAAAGGAAGAAGCCGGGCCCGTGAGGGCCCGGCTCAGTAGTGTCGGCGCGGGACGGCCGACACTCACCTTCCAGAGGGGAACAAGCTGCCGAGATTCGGTTGCTTAATCTGGGGGGATGCGACAACCGAATGCGACAACGGGATTGATCATGCAACTGACTGCGGTGAGTCACAATGCGGAGGGCCGCATGCCAGCCATGCGGCCCTCGCAAATGCCCGGGAATACTGCCCAATCAGGGTTGTTCAGAAGCTCCAGCGCTGCGCGTTACTCACAAGGAAATCGCGAAACACCTGGACCCGCGCAACCGACTTGAGTTCTTCCGGATAGACGAAATATGCGTCCACCGCCGGCGCGTCCGTCTCGCCGAACAGCTGCACCAAGCCGCCGTTCTGCTCGACCAGATAATCCGGCAGCAGCGCCACGCCGATGCCGCGCTGGCAGGCGCGCATCACGCCAAGAATCGTGTTGATAGTCAGGATCGGCGTGCGGGCGGCCTTGCCGTTGCGCTCCACCTCGGTGAGCCAGAGGCGGTTTGCCAGATAGGTCGGCACAGTCGCGCCGCCGAGCAGCAGGATGCGATGGTTGTCGAGTTCGTGCAGCGCGTGCGGAGTGCCGAATCGCTTGAGGTATTCGGGCGACGCAAACGCGTGGAAATGCACCGAAAAAAGCTTGCGCTGGATCAGGTCGGGCTGGGTCGGCTGGCGCAGCCGGATCGCTACGTCCGCCTCGCGCATGGCGAGGTCGAGCTCTTCGTCGGTGGTCAGCAGCGTGACCCGGATCTCGGGATAGAGATCGATAAATTCGCCAAGCCGCGGCGTCAGCCAGTGCACGCCGATGCCGGGCGTGGTGGTCACCTTGAGCTCGCCGTTCGGCTTCTCGCGGCTGTCGGTCAGCTTGGCGCGCGCTGCCTCCAGCTTCATGAACACTTCGTGAGCGGTGCGATAGAGCATCTCGCCCTGCTCGGTCAGGATCAGCCCGCGGGCGTGGCGGTGGAACAGCGAGACCGCAAGCTCCTGCTCCAGCGCGCTGACCTGGCGCGACACCGCCGACTGCGACAGGCCGAGCTGCTCACCTGCATGGGTGAAGCTGCCGGCTTCGGCAGCGGCGTGAAACACCTTGAGCTTGTCCCAGTCCATCGTACTCCTGGCCGCAATCGGCATGTTGGCGCTATTCAGCCGCGTGCCGTCGTTCGGCGTTGTGAGCGAGGAATCGCTCGGCCTCGAGCGCTGCCATGCAGCCCAGGCCTGCGGCGG
This sequence comes from uncultured Alphaproteobacteria bacterium, assembly GCA_963814215.1. Classification (GTDB taxonomy): domain Bacteria; phylum Pseudomonadota; class Alphaproteobacteria; order Rhizobiales; family Xanthobacteraceae; genus Z2-YC6860. The sequence goes on from CAWFCM010000041.1 coordinate 154,862, forward strand.
TGACCGCCTGGCGATAAACTTCGTCGGTGACGTCGCCGGCCGCGAACAGTCCGGGGACCGAGGTCGCGGTCGAATGCGGCGCGGTCCAGACGTAGCCGCTCGGCTTCATCTCGACCTTGCCCTGCACGAGCTCAGTCGAAGGCGAGTGGCCGATAGCGATGAACACGCCGTCGGCGGCGTGCTCGGTGATCGCGCCGCTTTTGACGTTGCGCAGCTTGATCTTGCGGACCTTGAGCGGGTTCTCGTCGCCTGACACGTCCTCCAGCGCGCTGTCCCAGATCACGCTGATCTTGGGATTCTTGAAAAGGCGCTCCTGCAGGATCTTCTCGGCGCGGAACTGGTCGCGGCGATGCACCACGGTCACCTTCGAGGCGAATTTGGTGAGGAACAACGCCTCCTCGACCGCGGTGTTGCCGCCGCCGATCACGAAAACTTCCTTGTTCTTGTAGAAGAAGCCGTCGCAGGTGGCGCAGGCGGAGACGCCGTAGCCCTTGAACTTCTGTTCCGAGGGCAGGTCGAGCCAGCGCGCCTGCGCGCCGGTCGCCAGCACCACGGTTTCGGCCAGGTAGACGTCGCCGCCGTCGCAGGTCAGCCGGAACGGCCGGCTCGACAGGTCCAGATTGTTGACGTGGTCGGTGACGATCCTGGTGCCGACATGCTCGGCCTGCTTCTGCATCTGCTCCATCAGCCAGGGTCCCTGGATGACGTCGGCGAAGCCTGGATAGTTTTCCACGTCAGTGGTGATGGTGAGTTGGCCGCCCGGCTGGATGCCCTGGATCAGCACCGGCTCCAGCATGGCGCGGGCCGCGTAGATTGCGGCGGTGTACCCGGCCGGTCCGGAGCCGATAATGACAACCTTGGCATGGGTGGTCTTGGACATCGTTCCCCCAACGATCGGGCGATTTGGACAGGGGGCGTGCGGCGCGGCTGCTGGCCGGCTCAGGCATCCCCCGGACCCCAATTTAAGGCTTCAATCGAGCCATGCAAGATATGCAACCCTAAAGTCCCACAGGACCAGGCCGCGGTTTGCGGTCACGCCCCGGGCGGCGCGCAATAATCTTTCGCGGGAGCCCGGCTTCAGGCTAAGGATTGGTGCCAAGTGTGGGGAACGCCGTGCCTGCCCGCCTCGATGCCATCGACTGGAAAATCCTCAAGGAGCTCCAGCAGGACGGTCGCATCACCAATGTGGAGCTGGCAAGCCGCGTCGGCATTTCCGCGCCGCCGTGCCTGCGGCGGGTGCGTGCGCTGGAGGAGGCCGGTTTTATCAAGGGTTACCGGGCGCTGCTCGACGAGAAGCTGCTCGGCTACGAGGTCACCGTGTTCGCCATGGTGCACCTGTCGAGCCAGGCGGAGGCGGACCTCAAGCAATTCGAGGACTTCGTGCGCGGCAAGCCGCTGGTGCGCGAGTGCTGGATGCTGTCCGGCGAGATCGATTTCGTGCTCAAGTGCGTGGCGCCGGACCTCAAAACCTTCCAGGCCTTTGTCGCGGAACTCACCGCGGCGCCGCACGTGCGCAACGTGAAGACGTCGCTGACGCTGCGCAACTCCAAGGACGCCGCGATGGTGCCGATGGAGATGAAGAAGACTTAAGGCTTCCAAGAAAAGGTCGGAGAAATTCATGTGGAAACTGGGCGTGTCGCTGGCGGCCGCATTCATCGCGCTGGCTGCTGCTGCAAACGCTTCGGCGCAAAGCTATCCGTCGAAGCCGATGAACCTGATCGTGCCGTTCGCGGCGGGCGGCGCGACCGATACGCTGGCGCGTTTTCTCGGTGAAAAGGTGCGCGAGCGGCTCGGTCAGCCGCTCATCATCGAAAACGTGACAGGCGCCGGCGGCAGCATAGGGCTCGGCCGCGCCGTGCGCGCCACGGCTGACGGCTATACGCTGCAGATTGGCACCTCGACCACCAACATGCTGCTGGGCGGGCTCTATCCGCTGCAGTTCGACCTGATCAACGATCTCGACCCGATCCTGCTGATCGCCAGCGAGCCGCTGATGATCGTCGGCAAGAAGGCGCTGGCCGCGAAAGACCTCAAGGAGCTGATCGCCTGGCTGAAGGCCAATCCCGACAAAGCCTCGATCGGCATTCCCGCCGTCGGCGGCACCGGACATCTCGCCGGGCTGTCGTTCCTGAAAGAGACCGGCACGCAGGCGCAGTTCATCCCGTACCGCGGCAACGGCCCGGCACTGCAGGACCTCGTGGCCGGCAACATCGACATGCAGATCGAGCCTTCATCGAATTTCTTCGAGCAGGTCCGTTCCGGGAACATCAAGGCGTTCGCCATCGCGTCGAAGACGCGCACTGGCGCGGCGCCGAACATACTGACCACCGACGAGGCGGGCTTGCCGGGCTATTACGCGTCGCTGTGGTACGGCCTTTGGGTGCCGAAAGGCACGCCGAAGGACGTCATCGCCAAACTGAACGCTACCATGCTCGACGTGCTCAACGATGCGGCGGTGAAGAAACGCTTCGCCGAACTGGCGCTCGACACTCCGGCGCGCGCGCAGCAGACGCCCGAGGCGCTGCGGGCGTTCCAGAAGAGTGAAGCCGACAAATGGTGGCCGATCATCAAGGCGGCGAACATCAAGCCACAGTGAATTTCGGCATCACCGCTTTTGAGAACAGCTCGATGGAGCGCAGCGTTTCGTTGAGCGTCATGTTGCCGAACGCCATGTGCGGCACGAAGTAATTGCAATTGTTTGCCGCGGCCTCGTCGGCAACGAAGCGGCGAACCGTTTCGGGCGACCCCGCGATGCCGTTGCCAAGCGCGATCAGCTCGTCGAAGGTCGGCGGATAGATGCCGATCACGCGCGGCTCGGTGCCGTGCCGCTTGAACAGCCAGCGGAAGCTTTCGCGCCAGCGCGGATAGGCGCGCCGCGCGATCGCGAGTGCGGCATCGTCCGTCTCCGCCACCACAACATGGCGGCTCACACCGATCAGCGTGCCTTCGGCGGGAAGCCCGTGCCTGGCGCGGGTCTCGCGGTAGGCCTTGATGATCGCGCTGGTGTTGTCGCGCAGGCCCAGCGCGACGATGTTGATGTTGTTCTCGGCGGGCCAGGCGGAATTGCTCGGCAGCGTCACGCCGTACCACAGCGCCGGATGCGGTTTCTGCACCGGCTTGAGGATCATCGGCACCTTGTCGAACTTGTAGAACTCGCCGGCGAAATTCAGCTCGTCCGAGGCGAGGCCCTTGAGCAGGACCTGGAACGCCTCGTGGTACATCGCCTGCGTCTTGCTGAAGTCGAGGCCGTAGGCGGCGGTCTCGTACATGGATACGCCGCGCCCTACGCCGAGCTGGAAGCGCCCGCCGCTCATCTGGTCGAGCATGCAGACCTCTTCGATCAAGCGCAGCGGGTGGTAGAACGGCAGCAGGTAGACGAGGGGGCCAAACCGCAGGTTCTTGGTGCGGCACGAAAGCGCCGCCATGATCAGCGCGGGTGAGGCCGCTGCGCCGAGCGGCGTCGAGTGGTGTTCGGCAACGTGGTAGCCGTAGAATCCTGCGCGGTCGTAGGCCTCGGCGATGGTGAGCCGGTCGGCATAGAGCTGGCCAAGCGGCACGCCCGCATCGTCAATGTGGTCGAATACTCCGAATTTCATTTCCGCCCCGTCGTTCTTTTTTTGCCGACAAAGGTTAGCGGGCCCCGGACTTGGCGTCGATTGTGCATTCGTGCCAATGCTGTCCGCGCATGAGCGAGATGAGCAGCAGTTCCGCCCCGCGCCCGATCGCGGTCCTGGTCGATCGCGAGGGACTCGGCGACAGCCTGCTCAAGTTTCCGTTCCTGCGCGCGATCCGGCGCGGCTTTCCGGGCCGGCCGATTTGGTGGATCGCGACGCACCAGACCTCGATGGCGACCGAGCTGGCGCCGTTCGTCACCGCGCTGATCGACCGCGTCATCGACCATGCGGCACTGACCGGGAAGAGCCGCGAGGTGAGGGAACGGTTGCGGGCGCTGCCGCCGTTCGATCTGGTGTTCGAATCGCGCACGCACATCCCGAGCGTGTTGCTGGCGCGCACCTTGCTCACCTACAACGGGTTCTACTGCTGCCTGCCGGGCTACGTGCTGTCCGACAAACGTCCGCCGGGCCGCTGGACGCGACCGGCCGGGATCGCGGAGCGCATGCTCAGCCTTGCCGACGCCGCGCTGGGCAAGTCCGCCGACTGGCAAGGCACGCTCGAGGTCTCACCCGCCGCGCGTGCGCTGGCGACCGAGCGTCTGCCCTCAGGTCCGCGCTATATCGGGCTCGCGACCGGCAGCCGGGAGGCGCGCAAGAACTGGCCGGTCGAGCGCTACATCGCGCTGGCGCAGGCGCTGGAAGCGAGCGGCCGTACGCCGGTGTTCCTGATCGGGCCGCAAGAGCGCGAATTGCTGGAGAAACTTCGCACGGCCGTGCCGTCGGCGCTGTTCCCCGAGGTGACGCCGCCCGATCCCGCGCTCGGTCTCGCGCGGCTCGAATTAGCCATCGCAATTTGTCATCGGCTTGCGGCGGCGGTCGCGAACGACAGCGGCATCGGCCATCTGCTGGGTGCGATCGGCACGCCGCTTGTCACACTGTTCGGCCCGACCGATGCCGCGCGCTGGGCGCCGTTCACCAAGGCGGGCATCATCGTGCGATCGCAGGAGTTCGGCGGCGATACGATGCATGCGATCCCGGTCGAGCCGGTGCTGCGCGCGGTTGATAAAGTAACAAGGAAAGCTCAGTCGTAGGCCTGGTACGACTTCTCTTCAAGGATCTCGGAACCGAGCAGGTCGTCGATCTTGCGCTTGGCGGCGGCGCGCTGGTCGTTGGTACGGTAGACGCTGCGCGCCAGCTCGATAAACTTCGCCCCGAAATTCTTGTTGCGCTCGCAATCGCGGATGTCGTCCTCGATCTCCCAGAGCGTCTCGTTGATCGTGCGCAGCGAAGCCTTGAGCGGTGCGAGCCCGGCGTTCGCCTTGAGCATCGGATCGACGATCGCCGAAAGCCCTGCGAACTCGCGCCTTACGTTCACGAGCTTGCCGGCATCCTTGATGCGCTCGGACTTGATTTCGAGGATCGTGAGCTTGTCCACAAGTTCTCCGGCGGACACCGGGACTTCGATGCGTGCCATCGGAGCAGGCCGCGTTATTTCCACTCGATCTTGGTGATCTCGTAAGCCTTGGCTCCTCCCGGCGCGACGACTTCGACCGACTCGCCCTTCTTCTTGTTGATCAGCGCGCGCGCCACCGGCGAGGTGATCGAGATCTTGCCTTCCTTGGCGTTCGCCTCAGGCTCGCCGACGATCTGCCAGACCTGTTTCTTGTCGGTGTCTTCGTCGATCAGCGTGACGGTGGCGCCGAACTTGATGGTATCGCCGGACAGCTTCGATACATCGATGACGTCGGCGCGCGCGAGCTTGTCCTCAAGCTCGGCGATCGCGCCCTCGTTGAGAGATTGCTGCTCCTTGGCAGCGTGATACTCGGCGTTCTCCGACAGGTCGCCGTGCGTGCGAGCATCGGTGATCTGCTGGACGATGCGCGGCCGCTCCACCTGCTGGCGGTGCTTGAGCTCTTTCTCAAGCAGGTCGTGGCCCGCCGCGGTCATAGGAATCTTCTCAACCATCCAATCCTCCACCCCGCGATGCGTTTGTTACGCCGGCATCGCGAGCCGTTCGTTGCCCGGCGAATGGGAACCTCGAGGGACCATTCATCGGGGCCGGTATCCCGGCGCAGTGACTAAAAGTCAGATCGCGGGCCGAAGTTTCCCTCGGGCTCCGCGACTTTTGGGACCAGGTCCCCAGTTCATGCCGTCTTATCAAGGCCGCCGAAGTAGCTTTGCAGCGCCCTTACCTCGAGATCGCCCCCAAGATAGGCCTTGATGCCCTGTGCGGCAGCAACGGCACCGGAAAGAGTGGTGTAGTATGGGACTTTATGCAAGAGGGCGGCCCGCCTCAGGGGCCTTGAATCGGCCAGGGCGGTGGCCCCCTCGGTGGTGTTGAAAACCAGCTGAACACGGCCGTTTTTGATGGCATCGACGATATGCGGGCGGCCTTCGGCCACCTTGTTGATCGGCGCGGCCTCGACCCCATTCGCGGTCAGGTAGCGCTGCGTCCCGGACGTGGCGATGACCTTGAATCCGAGCCCTTCCAGCGAGCGGACCGCGTCAAGGATGCGCGGCTTGTCGCCGTCGCGCACCGAGACGAACACGGTCCCCTGTTTCGGCATCCGCGCTCCGCCGCCGAGCTGGCTCTTGATGAACGCGACGCTGTAGTCGCGGTCAAGCCCCATCACCTCTCCGGTCGATTTCATCTCCGGGCCGAGCACCGTGTCGACGTTGTCGCCGAACCGGCCGAACGGGAACACCGCCTCCTTGACGCCGACGTGAGCGGTCTGGCCGACCTCGAAGTTCTGCGGCGCCAGCTTGAAGTCCTTGAGTCGCTCGCCGGCCATGACCCGCGCCGCGATCTTTGCGACCGGCACGCCGGTAACCTTGGCGACGAACGGCACGGTGCGGGAGGCGCGCGGGTTTACTTCCAGCACATAGATTTCGCCATCCTTGATGGCGTACTGCACGTTCATCAGGCCGCCGACCTTGAGCGCCAGCGCCAGCGCGCGGGTCTGCCGCTCCAGCTCGGCGATCAGCGCGCCGTCGAGCGAGTGCGGCGGTAGCGAACATGCGGAATCGCCGGAGTGGATGCCGGCCTCCTCTATGTGCTCCATGATGCCGGCGATGTAGGTATCCTTGCCGTCGGCGATGCAATCGACATCGACCTCGATGGCGTCGGTGAGATAGCGGTCTATCAGCAGCGGCCGCTTGGTCGACACGGCGAGTTCCGACGGCCGGTCGAGCGCGGCGGTGAGATGAGTGACGTAGCGGTCGATCTGTGCCGCATCGTGGACGATCTCCATGGCGCGGCCGCCCAGCACGTAGGACGGGCGGATCACGATCGGATAGCCGATCTTGCCGGCGGTGGCGCGCGCCTGCGCCAAGCTCGTCGCGATGCCGCTCTCCGGCTGGCGCAGCTTGAGCTTGTCGAGCAGCTTCTTGAAGCGGTCGCGGTCCTCGGCGAGATCGATCGCATCGGGCGAGGTGCCGAGGATCGGCACCCCGGCCGCTTCCAGCGGCTCGGCCAGCTTGAGCGGCGTCTGGCCGCCGAACTGCACGATCACACCGTGCAGCGTCCCATTCGATCGCTCGATGTCGATGATCTCGATGACGTCTTCCGGCGTCAGCGGCTCGAAGTAAAGCCGGTCAGAAGTGTCGTAGTCGGTCGATACCGTCTCCGGATTGCAGTTGACCATGATGGTTTCGTAGCCCACCTCGTCGAGCGCGAAGCAGGCATGGCAGCAGCAATAGTCGAACTCGATGCCCTGGCCGATGCGGTTCGGCCCGCCGCCGAGGATCACCACCTTCTTCTTGTTGGACGGCATCGCCTCGTTGGCGAACTTGCCGGCGAACGGCTGCTCATAAGTCGAATACATGTAGGCGGTCGGCGAGGCGAATTCGGCGGCGCAGGTGTCGATCCGCTTGAACTGCGGCCGCACGCCGAGCGCGCGGCGGCTGCTGGTCACCTGGTCGGCGGCGACGCCTGCGAGCGCGCTGAGCCGCACGTCGGAAAAGCCCATCGCCTTGAGGCGGCGAAATGCGCCGGGCGTTGCCGGCAGGCCCTTGGCGCGAACCTCCGCTTCCATATCGATGATGCCGCGGATCTGTTCAAGGAACCACGGGTCGACCTTGCAGGCGGCGTGGACCTCATCGTTGGTGAAGCCGTGCCGCATCGCCTGCGCCGCACGCAGCAACCCGTCGGGCGAGGGTGTGCCGAGCGCCGCGCGGATCGCGTTCTTGTCGTCGCCCTGGCCCAGCCCTTCGATCACGATCTCGTCGAGGCCGGTGAGCCCGGTTTCCAGAGAGCGCAGCGCCTTCTGCAAGGATTCCTGGAAGGTGCGACCGATCGCCATGGCTTCGCCGACTGATTTCATAGAGGTGGTCAGCCGCGCGTCGGCGCCTGGGAATTTCTCGAACGCGAAGCGCGGGATTTTCGTCACCACGTAGTCGATGGTCGGCTCGAACGAGGCGGGCGTGGCGCCGCCGGTGATGTCGTTCGCGATCTCGTCCAGCGTGTAGCCGACCGCGAGCTTGGCGGCGACCTTGGCGATCGGGAAGCCGGTTGCCTTCGACGCCAGTGCCGAGGAGCGCGACACCCGCGGATTCATCTCGATCACGACCAGGCGGCCGTCCGCCGGGTTGACCGCGAACTGCACATTCGATCCGCCGGTCTCGACGCCGATTTCGCGCAGCACCGCGATCGACGCGTCGCGCATGATCTGGAATTCCTTGTCGGTGAGCGTCAGCGCCGGCGCCACCGTGATCGAGTCGCCGGTGTGGATGCCCATCGGATCGACGTTCTCGATCGAGCAGATGATGATGCAGTTGTCCTTGTTGTCGCGCACCACCTCCATCTCGAACTCTTTCCAGCCGAGCACCGATTCCTCGACCAGCACTTCGTTGGTGGGGGAGGCGTCGATACCGCGCTCGACGATGTCGATGAACTCGTCCCTGTTGTAGGCGATGCCGCCGCCGGTGCCGCCCATGGTGAACGAGGGCCGGATGATGGCGGGGAGCCCGATGTCCTTCAGCGCCTCCAGCGCTTCGGCCAGCGTCTTGATCTGGTGCGAGCGCGGCGTCTCCAGGCCGATTTTGTTCATCGCGTTGCGGAACAGCTCGCGGTCCTCGGCCTTGTCGATCGCCTCGGCGGTGGCGCCGATCATCTTGACGTTGAACTTGTCGAGCACGCCCATCTTGCGGAGCGACAGCGCGGTGTTGAGCGCGGTCTGCCCGCCCATCGTCGGCAAGAGAGCGTCGGGCCGCTCCTTCTCGATGATCTTGGCGACGATCTCCGGCGTGATCGGTTCCACGTAGGTGGCGTCCGCCATTTCCGGATCGGTCATGATCGTGGCCGGGTTCGAGTTCACCAGCACGACCCGGTAGCCCTCTTCCTTGAGGGCCTTGCACGCCTGCGTGCCGGAATAGTCGAACTCGCAAGCCTGGCCGATCACGATCGGGCCGGCGCCGATGATCAGGATCGATTTGATATCGGTGCGTTTGGGCATCGAGCCTCGAACCTTTCCACTGTCATTCCGGGGCGCGCCCATAGCGCGTCCAAGACGCGGGTAAACGCGCTTAAGGACGCGAACCCGGAATCCAAAAGCGAATTCGGAGACCGCATCTGGATTCCGGCTCCAGCCCTTCGGGCTGTCCCGGAATAACCGGCACAAAAAAAGGGCGCGCTTTGTGCGCGTCCTTGGCCCCGTGGCGGGACTTTCCCCCCGCGCAGGGGCTGACTAGACCAGAATCGGCTCTGAGCCAACCCCGGAACCGGCCGAAAGCGTAGTTGTCATCAGGCCTTTTGCAAGGATTTGCCTTGCAAGGATTTGCCGGCTTACCCGGCCGGCCAATTTTGGCCGCGATATGCTAGTCTCATGGCCATCGGCTCGGTCGTTCCTTTCCATCGGGAGTATCGGCGTGCGGGCTGTTTGCATAGCTGGTCTTGCTCTGACGCTGGGTTCGCTTGCGGCCCCCGCAAGCGCGGAATCGTTGCAGGTTCTCGGGCAGGCCGGTGTGCTCGGCGAATGGGAGCTGACTGCGAATCTCGCTGCCACCAATGCCGCCCGCAAGGAGTTTTCCGGGCCTCTGCTGATGAAGCACGTCGGGCTTTGCACCCAGGACGGTCCGGAACAGAGAAAAGGCGAACTGCGGGTTCAATTCGCCGGCGCATCGCGGATCAAAGCGACGCTGATCATGGATCACACCACCTGCACCTATCAGGGGCAGAAATCTGATGCCTACAAGGGAATGATGCGCTGCCCCGATCAGCGCGAGGTTCCGCTGTTGATCTGGCTCCGGTGATCGCTTGAGCGCGAGGGGCCGGCTCAGCGCCGGCCCCGGCCGCTCTCGGTCAGCGGGTCGCGGACGCGGTCTTGCGTGCGCGCAACTCCATCACCTCAGGGCGCTGCGTGTCGGCGTCCTTGGTCAGCGCAATCACCTTGGCGGTGTATTGCTTCGCCTTCCCGGCCTCGCCCGCCTTGGTGGCTGCGTTGGCGGCGCCGACATAGGCGGCAAGCCGGTTCGGCTCCTTCGTCAGCACCGCCTCGTAGGCCACGAGCGCTTCCTTGCCCATGCCGCGGTCGAGCAGCATGGCACCGTAAAGCTCGCGGGCCGGCGCCAGCGGGCCGGGCGTGACCGGGTGCTTGTCGGTCTTGTCCTCGGCGTCGGCCGCGGCGCTCATCGCTTTCAGCGCGTCGGCATGCTTGCCTTCCGCATACAGCACCCAGGCGGACGCGGCCTGCTGCTGGATGGCGACGATCTCGGACCAGTACGCATCCTTGGCCTGCTTTAGCCTGTCGCTAAGCTCACCGAGCTTGGCGACGTCGGCCTTGGCCGCGTCCGGCTTTCCCGTGCGGGCGGCGCCGACCGCCCGGGCGAAGTGCGTGACCGCATCAGGGTAGAAGTACTTGGTCGAACGCGCCTGAAGCTCGGCCGCCGCCTTCCAGTCGCTGCGCTCGAACACGTAGCGCGCCGGGCTCGCTGCGATCGCGTATGTCCCGACGAACCGGTCAAGCTTGAACTCGACCTTGTTCATCTCGTCGATCACGGCGCGCGCCTTCTTGTCCTGCGCGAGTTGCAGGTGGGCATAGACCATGTAATCCATGCCGTGCGCCTGGTCGTGCGTCTCGCCGTCGAGCTTGGCGACGCGCGCCAACTCGGCGTTCGACTTGATCGATTCCTTCCAGTAGCCGACGCGCGTGAAGATGTGCGACGGCATATGCTGGGCGTGCGGGGCGGCCGCCGCGATCGTGGCGTAGCGCTTGGCCGCGGCAAGGCCTTTCTCGGCGATCGCCGGATAGTCGTAGAGATGGATCAGGTAGTGCGCGACGCCGGGATGCCGCGGCTTGCTCTTGAAGATCGGCTCGAGCAGCGCCGCACCCTTGAGCTGGTTGGCGTAGGTCTTGTCGGCCGGAGAAGCCGCGACGTTGAGCGCGATCGCGTAGGCGATCTGCGCCTCGTCGTCCTTCGGATACTTGAGCGCGACTTGCTCCGTGGCCTTGAGATACTTCTGCACCCGGGTGCGGTGGTCGACCTTGTCGTGGTCCACGTACATCGCCGAAATCGCTTCGATGTAGTCGCGCTCGCGCTCCGTCTGCGCGTTCAGCGCCTTGCCTTTCTGGACCGCATCAAGGCCGAGCGGCAGGTTCTCCGGCGGCGGTGGGGCGTGCGGGTTGTACAGCAGGCTCAGCGCAATGCCCCAATAGGCCATGGCGCATTTCGGGTCGGCCTTCAGCACGTCCTCGAACGTGCGCTGCGACGCGCGGTACCAGAACGAGTGCTGATAGATCATGCCCTGGTTGAACAGCTTCTGCGCGGCCGGCTTGCAGGACGTCTCAAATTGCACGCTGCCAAGCTGTTTGGAAGCCGCGGGTTGCGCAAGGCAAACAAGGGCGGCGACCGCCGCCGTCGAGATGACCGGTCTGATCATCGTGTCCTCCGATATGGCCGGAATCCGGGTGTCGGACTGGCCTGTTAAACTCAAGTCCCTCACCCCGCGCCAAGGCTGCGCCCGCAGGCTGCAGCCTGTCAACGCCGCTCGTCCGCTGCCGTGCAGTTGATGGTGTTACTCCACCTTGATGCCGGCGGCCTTGATGATTGGCCACCATTTGGCGATCTCGGCCCTCTGATGGGAGTCGAGTGCTTTTGAGTTCTGCCGCTCGCGCGGGTAAATCTCCTGCCCGAGCGCGCCGAGTTTGGCCCGCACCGTCGGGTCGGCAAGCGCTTCCACGACCGTAGCGTTAAGCTTGGCGGCAATCGGCGCCGGCACGCCTTTGGGCAGCCAAAGCCCATGCCAGAGTGAAACGTGGTAGCCGGGCAATCCGGCCTCGTCGACGGTTGGAATATCGGGCGCCGTGCTCAGTCTCGTCTTGGCGGTGACGCCATAGGCCTTGATGTTGCCGCTCTTCGCCTGCTGCACGCCGGTGACCGGGTCGGCAATCATGATGTCGATCTGGCCCGCCACCAGGTCCTGCATGGCGGGCGCGTTGCCGCGATAGGGCACGACCTGCGCGGTCGTCTTGGTCAGATCCAGAAACACCAGGCCGCAGATATGAGTGATGCTGCCGTTGCCGCCATTGCCCAAGGTCGCCTTGCCGGGGTTGGCCTTCATCCAGGCGATCAGGCCCTTGAGGTCGTCGGCCGGCATGGTCTTCTTGCCGGCGAGGAAAAACGGTGCGTCGGTCAGTAGCGTCAGCGGCTCGAAATCGTTCAAGAGGTCATATGGCAGCTTGGAATAGGTCGCGCCGGTAACGACATGCGAGCCGTTCTGGCCGATGCCGATGGTGTAGCCGTCGGGCGTCGATCGTGCGAGCCGGCCAACGGCGATGGTGCCGCCCGCGCCGGTGGTATTCTCGATCACGATGGTCTGTCCGAGCGACGATCGCATCCGCTCGGCCAGGACGCGCGCAATGGAATCGGTCGGTCCGCCCGCCGCATAGGGCACGATGAGAGTGATCGGCTTCGAGGGATAGGCCTGCGCGGAAGCCGAGCGCGACACGGCCGGCAGCGCGGCGGCGCCCGCGGCGACTTGCAGAAAACGGCGGCGAGGAAGTTCCATGGCATTCCCTCCTCAATGTTTAAAATCTTGTTTAGCGGTCAGAAAACGCGCGCGGTCATTCCACCTTGATGTTGGCGGCCTTGATCACCTTGGCCCACTTGTCGGTTTCGGCAGCGAGCATGCGGCCGATCTCGGCAGGCGAGCCGGTGAGCGGCTCGCTGCCAAGCTCCGCCAGGCGCGCCTTCACCTTGGGATCAGCCAGCACCGCGTTGATCTCCTTGTTGAGCTTTTCGATCACCGCCGGCGGCGTGTCCTTCGGCGCGCCGAGCCCGAACGGTCCGCTCGCCTCGTAGCCCGGCACGAAATCGGCCACGATCGGCAGGTCGGGCAGCAGCGCCGAGCGCGTCGCCGTCGTCACCGCCAGCGCACGCACCTTGCCGCCCTTGATGTGCGGAATCGACGCCGCGGTGGTGTCGAACATGAGCTGCACCTGGCCGCCGATCAGGTCGGTCATCGCCCCGGCGGCGCCGCGATAGGGCACATGAACCATGTTGACGCCGGCCAGCATCTTGAACAGCTCGCCCGCCATGTGGATTCCGGTGCCGACGCCCGCCGAGGCGAAGTTCAGCTTGCCGGGATTGGCCTTGGCGTGGGCGATCAGCTCCGGGATGGTGTTGACCGGAAGCGCCGGATTGACCACGACCACATACGGCGAGCGCGCGGTGCCGGCGACTGGTGCGATGTCGCGCAGGAAGTTGAAGCTCAGCTTTTCATAGAGCGAGTTGTTGACCGCGTTCGCCGGCACCCACTGCAGCAGCGTGTAGCCATCCGGCGCAGCCTTCACCACCGACTCGGTTCCGATGTTGCCGCCGGCGCCCGGCCGGTTCTCGATCAGGACCGACTGGCCGAGCCGCTCGGACAGCCATTGCGCCATCAGCCGGGCGAAGATGTCGGAGCCGCTGCCGGCCGCGAAGCCGACGATGATCCGAATCGGTTGCGATGGATAGGCCTGCGCGAACGCCGAACGCAATAGCGTCGGCGCCATGGCCGCTCCGGCGGTGAGTTGCAGAAATCGACGGCGTGGAATTACCATTGCCATTCCTCCCCTGCAAATTTTCGATTTTTTTGACGAGGAGCTTTGCTTAGCCCCTTTGCAATCGGCTTATTCGATCATCTTGCCGCTCCGCGCGCCAGCGCCAGGGCCATGTTGGCGGGCGAGGGCTTCAGCGTTCCGGCCTCGATCTGCCGGCTGATCTCGGCGATGCGCGCGTTGGCGGGCGCCGCGCGGCCGCGCCGCTCGCTTTCCTCGACCACCAGGCCGTTGATCATGCCGACTTCGCTGGCGCGACCCTTGAGAAAGTCCTGCAAGACCGTGTTGCGGCCGCGGCCCGGCCCGATGTGGCCGGCGAGCGTGTCGAACATCTTCTCGGCCGGGCTGTTGGAGCCGGCGAGGTCGGCCTGCGTCAGCCCGAAGATCGGCTCCAGCGGATGGCCGAGGTCCTGCCCGGTCTGCATCGCCTCGTTGCCGATCTCGACGATCAGGTCGCGCATGCCGGGCAACTGGACCGCATCGGAAATCGTCAGTCCGACGATCGCGCAGGGGCCGAGGCACATGGCGTTGACGACGAGCTTCGACCATTTGGCGGCGAGGATATTGAATTTGATCTCGACCTTGCCGACCGGCGTCAGCAGCGCCTGCATTTCGGCGAGCCGTTCGGCGGGGCCGCCGTCGAGCGTGCCGAGCCCGATCCATGTCGTCTGCGGCGGCGTGTTGCGCTTGACCTGGCCGGGCGTGAACATTTCCGACGACAGCTCGATCACGCAGCCGATGGTTCGTTGCGGCTCGATAATTTCGCGGATGATGCCGGCCACCATGCCGTTCTGCATGCCGATCAGCATGCCGTTCGGAGCGAGATGCGGCTTGATCATCTCGCAGGCCCAGCGCGTGTCGTAGGCCTTCACCGCGAGCAGCACCACGTCGAACGGTTCGCGGAATGTGCTGACGTCGCACAGATGGTGCGCGCGCACCAGCACGTGCTGCTCGTGCTCCGGCATGGTGATCTTGAGGCCGTCGTGCCGCATGGTTTCGACATGCTCTGGCCATTGATCGATCAGTGTCACGTCGAGCCCGGCGTCGACCAGGCTCGCCGCGATGCAACTTCCGTTGGCGCCGGTGCCGAAGACTGCGATGCGTTGGGCCATGTCTTTACGCGGATGCCAAGGATATCTTTAAGGCGCGAGCGCTGGCCGTCAGGGCCTTGTCGAAGGTCGCAAATTCCGCTCGCAATCGTTGGGACAAGGCAAGGTGAAGGGCGTCAGGCGTTCGAAGGTTGAGGTCTAACCGTCGCAAGAAGGATTCGGCTGTAGCAACGTCCTCGCTGGTCGTATGCTCCCGATGCGTCGCCGTCCCTGTCCAATGGTCAAAATCATTGAATACGTTGCGGGCCGTCGCGGCTGTTGTGAAGCCTATTCGCACATGGCGCGCAACGACAGACGCAAATTCTGCGGCTGCGAAATCGCTCACAATCGTGGTGGCTGGATTGGTACGCAGTAGCGTATCGGCACGCGAACTGAATTGATCGTCGGGGAAGAAAAGCGCAACAAGGACGTTTGCGTCCAGATAGACGCTCACAACTTAGTCCTCGTCCCGCATTTTTCTCACAAGGGTCGCTGCGTCCTCGCTCAGCGATAGCCGCCCGTTCCGGCGAGACTTCAGCCATTCCAGGTCAGCCTGGGTCATTTGACGACGCGGCTTTGAGATGGGTTTCATTTCGATCACGGGTGTCCCGTGCCGCGTGATCACCACCGCCTCGCCCTTCAGCGCGCGGTCGATCAGTTTGGACAGCTTGTTCTTCGCCTCAGCGACGCTGTGCGTGCTCATAATTGCAATTATAGCTATTAGATAGCCATTTTCAACCGTTCTGCGGCAGCCGTGTCAGCACTGAGATTCCGTACGATGGCAGGCTTGTGATGGTCGCGTGGATCATGCCGAAGCCCCTCCGCAGCTATTCAATCACCTCGTGCCAATGGCCTTAGTGAAATCGCGTCGCCGCATCTTGTGACTCAATCCTTCTGCAGCAGCCGCGCGAGCCACACCGAGATCACCGCCGGCGTGCCCTCGCGGATTTTCTGCAAGCCCCGCCGCAGCGCCGCCTCGACCTGCGCGGGATCGGTGACGTTCTCGCCGTAGCAGCCCGCGGCCTCCGCCTCCTTGGCGAAGTCGATCGGCGGATCGAAATAGCCGCCGTCGTAGTTCGCCTTCGCCGCGTAGCTGTTCTCCGCGCCATAGACGCGGTTGATGCGCAGCGTGCCGGTCGAATAGCTGCGGTTCTGGAACACGATCGACATGTACGGCGCGTTGTAGTGCTTGGCCGCCCACAACGCGTGAATCGGCGTGCCGAACATGTAGAAGCCGTCGCCCGAGATCGCGATCACATCTTTATGCGGCGCTGCAAGCTTGGCGCCGAATGCCGCGCCCGGAGTTCCAGCCGCCGCTGGAGGCCGGATTGTGGAAGTAGGCGCCGGGCTGCGAGATCGAGAGATAGTCGTGAACCTGGTTCTGCGAGATGGTCTCGTCGAACACGATGCAATTGTCATCGATCACATTGCCGATGCAGTGCGACAGCCACTTCGGGTCGATCGGACTTTTGCCCGCGCGCGACTTGGCATCGTCCGCCAGACTCTTGCGGCGCTTGGCCGAAGCTTCAGCGCATTTGGCGGCGCGGGCCGCGAAGCGCCTCGCATCGTCCGGCGTGATGAGCTTGCGTGCTTCGGCCTCAAGCGCCTCGATGACCGAGAGCGCGTCGGCGGTGAGCCGCAGGTCGGCGGTGAATTCCATCGTGGGGATGCGGCGTTTCGACGGCTCCACGTCAGTCATCGCCACCCAAGCCGAGTCCGGCGGCGGATTGGTGTCGGCGAGCCAGGGGATGTCGACGTCGAGGCACAACACCACGTCGGCATCTTTCAGATGCGCCTCGCTCATGTAGAGCGGATGATTGAGCGGGAAGCACTGATAGGCGCGCAGGCCCGATTGCGCGACCGGGAGCCCCAGGAATTCGCAGAGCCGCACCAGGGCAGGGACCGTCGCCGGGTTACGGCCGGAGCGCGCCACCAGCAAGAACGGGTTCTGCGCTTTGACGAGCCGCGCAGCGATCTCAGCGATGCCGGCAGCGTCAGGCGCTGCCGGCCGCGCGACGCCGAGCTGATTCATCGTCGGGAACTTGGCGCCCTTCACCTTGTGGAGCGAGACCTCGCGCGGAAGCGTCAGATACACCGGGCCGCACGGCTCGGTGCGCGCCACCTGCAGCGCGCGCGAGATCATCAGGCCCGGATTGTCCTGGATCTGCATGCGGTGGTCCCATTTGGTGTACTGCCGCACGATCGAATTCTGGTCGAAGCTCTGTTGCAGCCAGATGTGGCCGCCGCCGTCGCGTGCGCCGTTGAAGCTGCCGGGATAGCTGGTGGGCGAACCGCCGCCGGTGATGACGACCGGCAGGCCGGAGTGAAATGCGGTGTGCACTGCGCCGCCGTAGTGCTGCGTGCCGCAGTCGACGTGCGCCGCGGTCACCGCGGGCTTGCCGGACACCGCGGCGTAGCCGAGCGCCGCGTTGAGGCTGGCGTGCTCGTGCGTCACCGTGATCAATTTCGGCGCGCGGCGGCCGTTGGCGTGCGCCTTGGCGACCGCCTCCTGGTAGAATCCGATCTCCGATCCCGACGTGAAGAAGATGTATTCGACGCCGGCCTCGGCCATCGCCGCGATCATGGCGTCGCCGTTGTCATCGGCGGGGACTTCGATCCAGGCGCGTGTATCGTTGCGCAGATTACCGGCGTGCTTGTTCATGGCTCGCTCCCGCTCAGTGCGGCGGGAGTTTGCGCCGGTTCAGCGGGCTGCGACAAGCGCGATGTTTGCCGGGGCCGATGCGCCAAGCTACGCTTGAAGAAAGAAGGCCGGGGAGGAACGATATGCCGTCCAAGCGCAGCCTGTGGCTTGCCATCATTCTGTTGTGCGCGATCACCGCGCCCGCTACGGCCCAACTCAACCCGCAGCGCAACATCACCCTGGTGGTACCCATCGCTGCCGGCGGCGGCGTCGATGCCGTCGGCCGGCTGGTAGCGGAGAAATTGCAGGAGAGGCTGAAGATCAATGTGGTGGTCGAGAACCGCACCGGCGCCGGCGGCACAGTCGGCACCGACTCGGTCGCCAAAGCGGCGCCCGACGGCCACACGCTGCTGCTGATGGAAAGTTCCGCCACCATCTCCAAGTGGCTTAACAAGGGCGTTCCGTTCGACGTCACCACTGACTTCGCGCCGATTGCGCGCGTCGCCACGTCTCCGCTGATGCTGTTCGCGCATCCTTCGGTCGCTGCCAAGGACGCCAAGGACGTGATCGCGCTCGCCAAGACGAGCCAGCTCACCGTGGCGATCCCGGGTATCGGGACGCCGCATCATCTTGCCAACGTGCTGTTCAATTCCGCCGCCAAGGTCGACCTCACCGTGGTTCCATACCGCGGCACTGGCCCCGGTCTTGCCGATCTCCTTGCCGGCCGAGTGCCGCTGATGTGGGCGACGCCGGTCGCGCTGATTCCTCATGTCGAGAGCGGCAAGGTCAACGCGCTGGCGGTCGCTTCGCTCAAGCGCGCGTCATCGCTGCCGATGGCGGCCACCATTGCCGAGAGTGCGCTGCCGGGCTTCGAGGTGGAAATCTGGTTCGGCGTCGCTGCGCCGGCCAAGACGCCGCCTGCGGTCGTCGCGCAGCTTGCCAAGGAGATTGAGACGGTCATGGCGCTGCCCGATGTGAAGGAGCGGACCGCGAAATTCGGCCTCGACATCGCCTATGCGGGCGGCGAGCAGTTCCGCAAGATCATTGCCGAGGACCACGCGCGCTACGGCAAGGCGGTGCAGTCCTCCGGTATCGAAGTGAAATAGGCGGAAGCGATCCGGAAAACGGAAATGCAAGTCATCATCGTCGGCGGCGGCATCGCCGGATTGTCCTGCGCGCTGAGCCTGCATCAGATCGGCGTGCCGGCTCGAGTCTACGACCAGGTGCCGGTGCTCAGCCCGCTCGGCTACGGCATCAACTTGCAGCCCAACGCGGTGCGCGAGTTGTTCGCGCTGGGGCTGGGCGAGCGCTTCGCCGCCGCGGGGATCCTCACGCAGGAGCTCGCGTTCTACAACAGGCATGGTCAGTTGATCTGGAGCGAGCCGCGCGGCAAGACGGCCGGCTATCGCTGGCCGCAAATCTCGATCTCGCGCGGCACGCTGCACGAAATTCTGCTCGATGCGATCAAGCAACGGATGGGACCGAATGCGGTGATGGCCGGGCATCGGCTGGCGTCGTTCGAGGAACACGGTGGCAAAGCGGTCGCGCGATTCGCCGATCCGTCGGGCCAGCCGGTCGCCGAGGCCGAGGGCGACGTCCTGATCGGCGCCGACGGCATCCACTCCACGGTTCGCCGGCAGTTCTATCCGGGCGAGAAGGCGGTATTCGACGGCTACCTGCATTACCGTGGCATCGTCGAAGCCGAGCCGTATCTCACCGGCGCTTCGATGGCGGTGATCGGCCATCGCCACCACCGCGCCATCCTTTACCCGGTCGCCAAGCGTCCCGGCGGCAAGGTGATGGTCAACTGGCTCGCCTACACCAAGATCCCGCCGGGCTCGCCGCCGTTGGAAGCTTGGGACACGGCGGCCGATCAGCAAGCTTGCGTCGATCAATTCAAGGGTTGGACATACCCGTGGCTCGATCTGCAAGGCCTGTTCGCCAAAACGCCGGCGAGCGCGGTGCTGCAACTGCCCAACGTCGATCGCGATCCGATCCCGCGCTGGAGCTTCTCGCGTGTCACGCTGATCGGTGACGCCGCGCATCCGATGCAGCCGGTTGGCGCGCAGGCCGGCTCGCAGGCGATTGTCGACGGCCGCGTGCTGGCCGCCTCGCTGATAGCGATGCGCGATCCGGCCGAGGCGCTGACGCGCTACCAGGACGCGCGTATCGCGGCGATGAACGACATGATCCTAAGGAACCGCAGCCTCGGCCTCGAAACGATTTTGCAAACCGCCGAGGAGCGCGCGCCGGAAGGCTTCAAGCACATCCATGACGTGCTGACGCAAGAGGAATTGGAAGCCACCGCGGTCAACTTCAAAAAGGCCGCCGGCTTCGATGTCGAGACGGTCAACAGCCGCAACTCCTTTGTCGAGATGCCGGCGGGGTAGGGAGGATCTGATGCTGCGAATTGTCTTTGCGCTGGCGATGACCGCGCTTTGGTTTGGCGGCGCTCATGCCCAGACTTATCCCTCGCGTCAGATCAGCCTCGTGGTGACGTTCCCGGCCGGCGGCAATGCCGACGTGACGGCGCGGCTCCTCGCGGACAGGCTGTCGCAGGCGTTCAAGCAGACCGTCATCGTCGAGAACAGGCCGGGCGCCGCGACCATTCGCGGCACCAGCGCGGTGCTGCAGGCGCCCGCCGACGGTTACACGCTGCTCCAGGCAGGCACCAACACCAACATCAATCCGCTGCTCGGCAACAAGACGCCGTATGACGCGCAGCGCGACCTTGTCCCGGTCACCCTGCTGATGACGGTGCCGGCGGTCCTCGTGGTGAATGCCGCCGTCCCGGCGAACAACGCCGCCGAGCTGATCGCGCTGGCCAAGGCGAAACCCGGCGAGTTGAACTACGGCTCGGCCGGCAACGGCACCTTTGCGCATCTCGCGATGGCGCAGTTCACGCAGGCGACCGGAACGAAGATCACGCACGTGCCGTTCAAGGGCTTGGCGCCGTCGATGATGGGACTCTTGCGCAACGACGTGCAGATCATGGCGTCCGATATTCCGGGCGCGCTGGAGCACATCCGCGCCGGCAAGCTGCGCGCGCTGGCGCACACCGGCACCACGCGCATGCCGCAGCTTCCCGACCTGCCGACGCTCGCCGAGACCGGCGTGAAGGACTACGAGGCGGCGGGCTTCCTCGGCATCATGGTGCGTGCCGGCACGCCGCCCGAGGCGATCGCGGCGCTCAACCGCGAGATCAATGCGGCGCTCAGGTCGCCGGAGATGAGCAGGCACTTCGCCAACAACGGGCTTGTCACCGGCGGCGGCACGCCCGCCGACTTCGTCGCTCACCTCAAGCGCGACCACGCGATCTGGTCGCGGGTGATCCCGGCCGGTGGCTTCAAGACGGAGTAGCGCTCTACAACGTACCGGCGACGCCGGCCTTTTTGGCGATTGCGCCCCAGGTCTCGGTCTCGGTCCGGATGTATTTCGTCAGTGCGTCGGGCGGCGGCGAACGTCCGGGGGTGACGCCCTGGCTGATGAGCTGCTTGCGCACCGTCGCGTCGCCGAGGACCGCACCGACCTCGGCATGAAGCTTGGCGGCGATCGGCTGCGGCGTCTTAGCCGGCGCCACCAGCATGTACCAGATCGACGTGTCGAAGCCGGGCAGGCCGGATTCCGCGAGCGGCGGAATGTCCCTCAGCGTCTCGTCGCGCGCTTTGGTGCTGATGCCGATGACGCGCAGCTTGCCCGCCTCGATCAGAGCCTGCGCCGCCGAATAGGTGATGAACATCATCGACACGTGCCCGGCGGCGATGTCGTTCAGCGCCGGCGCCGCGCCGCGATACGGCACGTGCGTCAGATCGAGGCCGAGCTGGTTTTTCATCAGTTCGGCCTGGAGGTGCACCACGGTGCCGGGACCGGTGGAGGCGTAGTTGAGCTTGCCGGGATTGTCCTTGGCGTAGCGCACCATGTCGGCGACCGACTTGATCGGCAGCGCGGCGTTGACAAGGAGCACCTGTGGCGAATGGCCGATCAGTGAGATCGGCGTAAAATCGGCGGCAGGATCGTAGGGCAGGGTCTTGTTGACGGTTGGGCTGATCGCCAGCGCTGGGCTTCCCGCCATCAGGAGCGTGTAGCCGTCGGGCACAGCCTTGGCGACCGAGTTGGTGCCGACCACGGTGCCGCCGCCCTGCCAATTCTCGATCACGAACGGATGGCGCAGCCGTTCCTCGAGCTTGGCGCCGACGATGCGAGCATAGGCGCTGTAGGTGCCGCCGGTGGCGACCGGAGAGACGATGGTCACGGTACGGCTCGGATAGTCCGATTGGGCGAAGGCGGAGGTCATAACGCCGGAGACAAGCGCGAGCGCGCAGGCCGCCGACAGCCGGTGCCGGATCATGATTCCTCCCGTTGCCTGCGTTCTCGTTGGATCGTGACGCGGCGCCCGGCGATTATTGCGCGGATGCGCGCGCTGTGAAATCCACTTTCCTTGTGCGCGGCGCTTCCGTTACCGTCGCGTCCGGCAATGTCGCAGGGAGGATACCGATGGCTGCAGCGGAGCAGGCTGGCCTGGAGCAGAGGCTTCTTGCGGTCGAGGACAGGCTTGCGATCCATCAGCTCATCATGAGCTACCCGCTGGCGGTCGATACGCGCTCGCTCGACTGCGTAAGCGAGGTGTGGACGGAGGACGGCGTGTTCGATCGGGGTGCAGCCGATCCGCACAAGCACAGCGGCGACTTCGACGGCGCCTACGGCAAGGGCAACATTCTGAACGAGGTCGGCAGCCCGCAATTGCAGGCCTCGCGCGAGGCGGGCCTCGCTCACATCATGACCGCGCCCCACATCACCATCGACGGAGACGAGGCGGTCGCCACCAACTACACCGTTCTGGTCGTTGGCAAGGGCGACGACTGCCGAGTGCGGCGGCCGTCGGCCAATCGCTGGGATCTGGTCCGCGTTGACGGCAGGTGGCTCATCAAGCAGCGTACGCTGCGGTTGATCGACGGCTCGAACGGCTCGCGGGAATTGTTCCGCAAGGTGTTCGGGGCGCGATAACTGTGGCTATCGCGGCCGCGCCAGGAACGTCATCCGCGCCGGGTTGTGGCCGATGTTCTGCGCCGCGCGCTCGGCCTTGAAGCCCGCCTCGGCGAGCGTCTCGATCATCGCCGCTTCGCTGTAGTGCGTGAGCCCGAGCGTCGAGCGCAGCCGTGCATAGTTCGAGAACGCGGTGCGCGCGAGGCCCGCGGCGGCGGCGGTGAGGAAGCCCTCCTGCTTGCCGAAACGCAGCAGCGCCATCGCGTCGGTGACCGGCGAGACCCCTGGCGGAATGATGTCGCCAAGAACGAGCACGCCATGGGGATGGAGCAGGCGGCGGAACAGCGAAAGCGCCCGGCCGAATTGCGCGCCGCTGAGATACTGCGCGACCGAATGCATCACGATCAGGTCGATCTCGGCGCCGGGCAGCGCGGCGATGTCTTCCGGCGCGTCCACCTCGATCCTCTCGCTGGCCGAGAATCGCTCGGCGAGCAAGGCGCGCACGCCCGGCGCCGCGTCGCACAGCATCAGCCGCGAGGCCACCGCCGCGATCCGGTCGTGGGCGCGCGCCTCGCCGCAGCCGTAGTCGAGCACCGCGCCGCCTTCAGGCACGTAGCGCAGCAGGTCATCGGCGATGCGCCGATAGTGCGCCTCGATATGTCGGGTGCTGACATAAACGGAGTGCTTGGAATCCCAGAACGAAACCCAGTCGGACATGCTGGCGCTCACGATCTCCAGAGCCGCAGCAGCGGCCCGGCCTCGCCGAACACCGGATCGCTGTCCGGCAGCGGCACTGTGGGTATCGTCTGCAGCGCCCTCTCGCGCTCCGCCTTGCTGCTGCGGCAGAGATCGTAACGGCCGGATTTGGGATAGGCGCCGATCACGAGGAGGTCAGGGCTCGCCCATAAACATTGATGGCCGGTGCCGGCCGGCAAGACGGCGATATCGCCCTGGGCCAGGTCGAGTTCTTCACCCTGCGCGCCGCCGAAGCGCACCTTGGCCCGGCCGCGCGCGACACCGAGCCCTTCGTGGATCATCGAATGATAGTGAACGTAGGGGAAGATGCCGTTGCGCCACAGGTCGCCCCAGCCGTTCTCGCGGAACGTCCGTTCGATCACGTTCTCTGGATCGGGCGTACCGGCGAGATCGACCGCGCCGCGGTAGACCAGGAACGGCAGGCGCGGATTGTTCGGCACCGAGCCGTCGTCGGCGAACAGGAATGCGGCAGGCTCGACGAGCTTGGCCGTCATCGGCAGTTACCTTGGAGCGGGGGCATGATCTTGTCCGACCTGCCTTCGCCCGCCGAAGCATCAAACCAGCAGGTGAACCCGGGCCGGGGCTTCGCGCAGGTGGGAAACCGGTTCCCACTTTTCGGGATCATGCTCTAGGCCGCGCGGGTCTTCCGCTTGCGCATCAGCTCGACAAAGCGGGCGAACAGATAATGGCTGTCGCGCGGGCCGGGCGACGCCTCGGGATGGTACTGCACCGAGAACACCGGCTTGTCCTTCAGCGCGATGCCGCAGTTCGAGCCATCGAACAAAGAAACATGCGTCTGCGCAACGTTCTGCGGCAGCAAGTCCTTGTCGACCGCGAAGCCGTGGTTCATCGACGTGATCTCGACCTTGCCGGTGGTCATGTCCTTCACCGGATGGTTGGCGCCGTGATGGCCCTGGTGCATCTTCATGGTCTTGCCGCCGACCGCGATCGACAGCATCTGGTGGCCGAGGCAGATGCCGAACGTCGGCGTGCCGGTATCAATGAGCTTGCGGATCACCGGCACGGCATACTCCCCGGTCGCCGCCGGATCGCCGGGACCGTTGGAGAGGAACACGCCGTCCGGATTGAGCACGAGGATGTCCTCGGCCGAAGTCTTGGCCGGCACCACCGTCACCTTGCAGCCCTGCTCGGCAAGCTGGCGCAGGATGTTGCGCTTGATACCGTAGTCGATCGCAACGACGTGGAATTCGGGATTGCTCTGGCGGCCGTAGCCCTTGCCCCACAGCCACGGCGTCTCGTCCCAGGTGAAGCGCTGGCCCGACGTCACCATCGGCACCAGGTCCATGCCGATCAGACCGGGCCACTCCGCCGCTTCCTTCTTCAGCGCGGCGAGGTCGAACTGGCCCGACGGTTCGCGCGCGATCACCGCATTGGGCATACCCTTCTCGCGAATGAGCGCGGTGAGCGCGCGGGTGTCGATGCCGGACAGGCCGATGATGCCGCGCCGCTTCAGCCACTGGTCGAGATGCAGCGCCGAGCGGTAGTTCGACGCCTCGGTGATGTCGGTGCGCAGGATCACGCCGCGCGCGCCCGGCGTCGCCGCCATGTTGACGGTCTCGATGTCCTCGTCGTTGGTGCCGACGTTGCCGACGTGCGGGAAGGTGAAGGTGATGATCTGCCCGGCGTAGGACGGGTCGGTGAGGATTTCCTCATAGCCGGTCATGGCAGTGTTGAAGCACACCTCGCCGACCGCATGGCCGCTGGCGCCAAATCCGCTGCCCTCCACCACGGTGCCGTCCGCCAGCACCAGCAGGGCCGTGGCTTTCGGCTCGGTCCATCCGGAATCGGCTTGTTTGGGGCTCATCAGGGGCCTAGATAGGCCGTCAATCCGCCGCCGTCAAAGGCCGCGAAACGGCATGTGTACAGCCGGTTCCGCCCCTGATTCAGCGAGGTTCCCGTGCTGCGCGACAACATCAACAACGCCCTCAAAGACGCGATGAAGGCGCGCGACGAGCGCCGCGTCTCGACGCTGCGGCTGATGAACGCCGCGATCAAGAACGCCGATATCGAGAACCGCGGATCGGCCAAGCAGCCGCTCAACGAGGCGGAGCTGATGTCGCTGTTCCAGAAGATGATCAAACAGCGCCAGGAGTCGGTCGAGCTCTACGAGAAGGGCGGCCGCGCCGAACTTGCCAAGCAGGAGCGCGAGGAGATCGAGATCATCGGCGGCTATCTGCCCAAGCAGATGTCGGACATCGAGGCGGGCGCCGCGATTTCCGCGATCATCCAGGAGATCAACGCGCAGACCATGAAGGACATGGGCCGCGTCATGGCCGCGCTGCGCGAGCGCTTCGCCGGCTCGATGGACTTCGGCAAGGCCAGCGCGAAGATCAAGGAAATGCTGAGCAACAAATAAGCGCACTCGCACGAGAACCGGCCATGATCGCGGTGATCTTCGAAGTCTGGCCGGCGTCCGGCCGCAAGGACGACTACCTCGCCATCGCCGCCACGCTGCGCACCGAGCTTGAGAAGATCGACGGCTTTCTCTCGGTCGAGCGGTTTCAGAGCCTGGCCGATCCAGACAAGCTTCTCTCGCTGTCGTTCTGGCGCGACGAGGATGCGGTGCAGCGCTGGCGCAACGAAGTGCATCATCGCGAAAGCCAAGCGGCCGGCCGGGCCGGTGTGTTTGCCGACTACCGGCTCCGGATCGCTTCAGTGGTGCGCGACTATGGTCTCAAGCAGCGCACCGAGGCGCCGGCGAACTCGCGCGCCTACCACAAGGCGTAGCCGCAGGTTCGCCGTCTTGCCGATCGCGCATCGCAATGGGCAGAATGGTGCCAGGGAGGAACGGGCCATGACTCGCGTTCTGACGTGGCCGATCATTGCGCTCGCGTTTCTGTCGTTGAGTCCGGCATCCGTGGCGCAGGACGCCATCAAGGATTGGCCGACGCGGACGGTGCGCATTTACATCCCGCTCGGCGCCGGCGGCGGCGGCGACATTTTTTCGCGACTGCTCGCGGAAGAGCTGCAGAAAAAATTCGGCCAGTCCTTCATCGTCGAGAACCGCCCTGGCGGCGGACTCAACATCGGCGCGCGCGCCTGCGCGGAGGCGGCGCCCGACGGCTACTCGCTGTGCGTGATGTCGAGCGAGCCGGTCGTCTACAACCAGTTCCTGTTCAAGAGCCTGCCGTTCAATCCGGAGAAGGACTTTGAGCCGATCACCAACCTGTTCATCAACTCCGTGGCACTGGTGGCGAACGCCAAGCTCAACATCAAGACCATTCCGGAGATGGTCGCGCTGGCGAAGGCGCAGCCCGGCACGTTGAGCTACGGCACGTTCTCGTTCGTGTTGGTCCAATACATGGAGAAGCTGAAGAAGCAGGAGAGCATCGACATCGTGCGGGTGCCGTTTCGCAGCGGCAACGAGATCGTCAATGCCATCATGTCGGGCACCGCGCCGATCGCGTTCCTCGGCCTCGCCAACATGCTGCCGCAGATCAGGGCGGGCCACATCACCGGCATCGCGCTGAATTCCTACCAGCGCTCGCCGCTGTTTCCCGACATGCCGACCTTGAAGGAGGCGACCGGCGAAGACGTGCCGCCGACCTGGTTCGGCCTGTTCGCGCCGGCCGGCACGCCGCGGCCGATCATCGAGAAAATCCACGCCGAAGTGGTGCGCATCACCAGCGATCCGGCCTGGCGGCAGAAGAACTTCGTCGACCGCGCCATCGAGCCGGCGGTGGGCCAAACCGAGGAGTTCGTGCGGTTTGTCGTGGCGGCCCGCAAGCGGGCGGCCGAGATCGTGAAAGAGGCGGGAGTCGTGCCGCAATAGCGCGCGCGCAAAGCTGCCCACCGAATTGGTCAGGCAGTCGCAAGGCGGTGTGCTAGTTTTGCTCCGGGACTTTTTGGGGCGTAGTGAAACTCGTGGGGCATCATCGTCGGGTCAGGTCTGTTCGAACGTGGGTGCTCGCCGCTGCGCTGGCGCTTGGAATTGCCGCGCCTGCCATGGCCGCCGACGCCGTCGTGCGCAAGGCGCCCGCACTGCGGGCGGTGCCGGCCGTGGACCGCTGCGCCAAGATCGGGCCGCTGCCGGGCACGCCGAACCTGCCCGGCGGCTATATTTTCGGCTTCACCGCCGGCACTGATCCCGGCGCAGCCTGCGAGTGGGATTTCGCATCCGAGAATGATTTCCGCTGGCAAAAGCGCGACGGACGCTATTTTGCAGGGACCACCAAGAGCGAATTCAACTATGGGCTCACCAGGGACCTGGTGCTGTCGTTGTCGCTGTTTACCGACTATCACCGCTGGTCGAACGTGACCTCGGTGCAAGAAGTGCTGGCGTCTCAAGGCGATGGCGTCTTCCGTGATCGGTTGTCTCTGGTGAACATCGATGGATTGTCGGGTGAGTTTTTTGCTCGCGTGCTGGAACGCAGGCCCGGGCAGCCTGTGGGGATTGCCCTCGGCGTCGAGCCGCGATGGTCGCGCTTCGACCGGACCACGGGCTATCGTGCCGAGGGTTATGCGGTCGAGTTCAAGTTCATGCTGGATGCCGTTCTGACGGAGCGGCTGTTCGCGGCGTTCAACCTCAATTATGGGCTAGGGACCCAGCGTTTCGACATTCCCAACACACCATGGGTGCGTGCCTCGGCAACCAATGTCTCGGGTGCCGTCACGGCGCAGCTCTACGCCGCCGAGAAGCAACTGATCGAGGGAGTTTTTCTCGGCGTCGAAGCCCGCTACCGCTCGGTGTTCGCCGGCCTCGTGCTGGACCGCATGGTCGGCGATGCGTTCAACCTCGGGCCGACCTTTGCAATCCTGTTCCCGGGCGAGCGGATCATCAACATCGCGTGGAGCCCGCAATTGTATGGCCGCGCCCGGCCGGCCAGCGCGCCAGGGTCGTTCGATCTCGACAACTTCGAGCGCAGCGAATTCCGAATCAAATTCGGTACGCCGCTCACCGCCGGGCCGTAGCCTCGCCGGTCATTTCGGCTCGATCACCGGCAGCATGATGCAAGAGGCGTGCGCGGCGTCGTGGTGGATGGTGTCGGTGCCCATCTGGGTCGGATGATACGGGTGGTTGAACACGCCGTCGGTGACCGGCGAGTCGCCGTTGACGATCTCCAGCCGGATGCAATGGCCCTTTTTGAAAACATAGGAAACCGGCAGCACCTCGATGTCGAACTGGTAGATCTCGCCGGGCTTGATCGGCTGCGGATTGGTGTGGGTGTAGAACGGCCGGCATTCCGTCGAGCGCTCCATGTCCTTCTCGCGATGAGAAGCTTTCAGCCAGCCTTTCGACACCGGCGTGTGCGTCGGCTGCGCGCCGGATGTCCGTACCACGTCGTCTTGCGGGTTCTGGTCGGACAGCTTGACGATGAACTGGGTGTCGATCGCGGTCGATGACGCGAACAGCCTGAGCACGATCGGACCGGTGACTTCGAGATCGCGCTCCAGCGGCGCGGTGGTAAAGGTCAGCACCCGCTTGGTGAAGTCGGGGCGCCCGTCGGGGCCGGTGACGACCACGCCGTTGATCCATTCCCAGTCCGGATAGGTGTAGCTTGTCGTCGCCTCGTTCCCCGCGGGCTGTTCCGCCGACAGCGCGCCGTCGTTGAGCGATGTCACGCTGCCCGACGGTCCCTTGCGCAGATAGAACGGCGTCATCACCGCGCGGGCGGGCGGCCACTCCCCCTCGGAGCGCCACTCGTTTGCGCCGCGCACGAAAATCTTCACCGGCGAGGCGTCCATGAACTCGTTGTTCGCACCTTTCAGGTGCAGGTCGTAGAACGGCAGGCATTCCTTCTCGTGGAACTCGACCTGGTCGAACATGTGGTGCGCTTCGAAGGTGTTGCGCGCGCCTGTGACGACCAGCTTCTTCGGCGACTTCAGAAGTTCGTAGCCGATGATGTTGCCGCGCAGGTGCAGCCCCATCTTGCCCCAGTGCCCGACCGAGAGGACCGGGCACTTGATCTTGTCGATACGCCAGTACGGCGAGCGCTCGCGCCAGAACTCGTCGTCGAGCCTGTGCTCGGTGATAGCGCCGACCAGATCGAATTTCATCGGCGCGCGGCCTTGTTCGCCGGCCGGGCGATGCATGTTGTCGGCGCGCAGCGACGTGTACCAGACCGAGCGATATGAGCAGAAAATCCCGCCGTGATAGTTCGAGCAGCGGTACTGATCGACCAAGCCATCGTAGGGAATGATGCAGGCGAGGCCCGACGGGTTGTAGGTCGCCATCAGCCACTGCGCCATAGCGTAGTACGACTGGCCGATGCCGCCGATGCGGCCGTTGCACCAGCCTTGCTTGAGGATCCAGGCGATCAGCTCGAGGTAATCTTCCTGCTCGGGCTTGCCCATGAAGCAGAACTCGCCCTCGGAATGCCCGGAGCCGCGCACGTCGGCGTGGACATAAGCGTAGCCCTGGCCGACGTACCATTCGACCGGTCCGGTCTCGCGCCACAGGAACAGCGGATAGGCCGGAACCGAATCCATCTCGTACTGATAGGGCGAGGCCGCGAACAAGGTCGGGAACTTGCCGGGCGCGTCGGGACGATAGACGCAGAGCGAGATGCGCACGCCGTCGCGCATGGTGACCGCGACGTGCTTCTCGACCTTCATTCCATATTGTGCTGGGCGCGCCGGCGCATGGTCCGAATGAGTGGCTTGCGTCATGTTGTCATGTGCCTCGGTTGAACAGGCTTCTCGGCTTGCTGCTTCCGCCCGCGTGTTTCATTCTTGCCCGAAGCGTGGCGCCAGACCACCCCATGGGAGGAAGCCCGATGACACGCGTCTTCCGCATTGGTGCATTGCTCGCAGCCGTCGTGCTGCCGAATTTCGCAGCCGCGGACAGCTATCCGGACAGGCCAATCCGCGCGATTGCTTCGCAGGGTCCCGGGGGCCTGAGCGACGTGTTCATGCGTGCACTCGCCGACGAGTTGGGGCCGGTGCTTGGGGGCACCGTGGTGGTGGAAAACCGTGTGGGTGCGGCCGGCTCGATCGGCGCGCGCGCCTGCGCCGATGCGCCGCCCGATGGCTACACCATCTGCATCCTCAACAATGAGTCGATGGTCATCAACCCGATCATCTTCAAGAACATGAGCCTCGACCCGAAGACGGAGCTGGTCCATGTCACCCGGCTGTTCTATCTGACGCATGTGTTCGCGGTGAATGCGTCGCTCAACGTCAAGACGTTTGACGAGCTCGCGGCGCTGGCCAAGAGCAAGCCCAAGACCATGAACTACCTCACGCCTTCGCTATCGAAGGTCGCGTTCATGGAAGAATTCAACAAGAAGCATGGGATCGATTTCGTCCGCGTTCCGTTCAAGGGCGGCGGCGACGCCGTCAACAGCATGATGACCGACGTTACGCCGGTCGCCATATTCGGCATTGGCAATCTGGTCCAACTCATCCGCAATGGAAAGGTGGTTGGTTTTGCAGTCGACAGTGAAAAACGCTCACCGCTTGCTCCCGATATTCCGACCTTCCGGGAGCTTGGCTATACCGTGCACGTCTGGCATCGTCCTTCGGCATTCATATGCCGACCGGTACGCCAAAGCCGATCGTCGACAGGCTGAACAAGGCGATCGTCAAAATTGCTTCAAGGCCGGAATTTCAACAGCGGCATATGATCAATCGAGGTCTGACGCCGGTGCTCGACTCGCCCGAGCATTTCGCCGAGACGATCGAAAAAGAAACCGCCCTTGGGCGGGATGTTGTGAGGGCGTCCGGGCTCTATCCGGATGTGAAATGATGCAGCACAAGCGCCCTGCCGTATCGACGGTGCGGCCGCCGATGGCGCTTGCCGCTCCTGTTCTGCTGCGGCATTCTTGAAGGACAATAAGCGACAATCATCAGGGAGGGTGCTCGCGTGATCCATCTTACCCGCATGTCACTCGTGCTGTTGGCGCTGACCGCTCCGCAGGGTGCGGCGCTTGCGCAGGACAATTACCCGAACCGGCCGATCCGCTTCATCGCCTCGCAGGGCGCCGGCGGATTGAGCGACACTTGGATCCGGGCGGTGGGCGACGAACTTGGCGCATTGCTCGGCGGTAGCGTCGTGGTCGAGGGCCGGCCGGGCGCGGCCGGAAACATCGGTGCGCGCGCCTGCGCCGAGTCGCCGCCCGACGGCTACACCTTCTGCATCCTTCCGGGCGAGACCATCACCATCAATCCGCACGTGATGAAGGATACCGGGTTCGATCCGAAGAAGAGCCTGGCGCCGGTGATGAAGGCGTTCGTGTTGACCCAGGTGTTCGCGGTGAACGCCGATCTCGGTGTGAAGAACTTCGAGGAACTCGCCGCACTCGCCAAGGCGAAGCCCAAGACCTTGGTTTACATGGCGCCCTCGATCTCCAAGGTCGCCTTCATGGAAGAATTCAACAAGAAGCATGGCGTCGATTTCGTCCGCGTGCCGTTCAAAGGCGGCGGCGACGCGATCAACGCCATGATGACCGGCACGGCGCCAATCGCGATCTTCGGCATCGGCAACCTGCGCGCACTCATGGAGTCGAAAAAGGTTCTCGGCTTTGCGGTCGACAGCGATGAGCGCTGGCCGCTCGCGCCCGACATCCCGACGTTCCGCCAGATTGGCTACAAGGACCACATCATCCCTTCATCGTTCGGCATCTATGCGCCGACCGGAACGCCCAAGGCCATCATCGACCGGGTCAACAAGGCGATCGTCAAGGTCGCGTCCAACCCCGAGTTCCAGAAGAAACACATGATCCCGCGCGGGCTCGCGGCGGTTCTGGATTCGCCGGAACAGGCGGAGAAGGGGCTTGAGCAGGACCGCGCCGAGAGCCTGTCGGCGCTCAAGGCGTCCGGTCTGCATCCGGAATTGTCGCGATGATGCAACATGCAGCGCTGCTTCTCGTTGTGACGGCCGCACTTGGCGCACCGCAAGCCGCGGCTCAGGACTATCCATCGAAGCCGATCAAGGTGATCGCCGCTTCGGGTCCCGGCGGCATCAGCGACGTGTTCATCCGCGTCCTCGGCGAGGAGCTGGCGAAGAAGTGGGGCCACGCGCTGATCGTGGAGAACCGTCAGGGCGGGGCGTTCAACATTGCCGCACGGGCCTGCGCCGAAGCGCCGACCGACGGTTACACGATCTGCATCATGCCGAACGAGGCCGTCACCTATAATATGCACCTGTTCAAGAACCTGCCGTATGACGCCGAGAAGCAGATCGCGCCGGTGACGCAGCTTTTCTTCATGACGCAGGCGCTGGTGGTCAACTCGAACCTCAAGGTCAAGACCATCGGCGAGTTGATCGCGCACGCGAAGGCCAATCCCAAGACCTTGAACTACACCGCGCCGGCCCAAGCGCTGGTGCAGTTCCTGGAAAGCCTCAATCGCCAGCATGGCATCGATCTGGTGCGCGTGCCTTTCCGCAGCGGCGGTGACGCCGTCAACGGCGTGCTGTCCGGCGTGTCGCCGATCACTTTCGTCGGCATCGGCAACATGATGCCGCATCTGCGCGCCGGAACGATGACCGGATTGCTGGTTGATGCGGACAAGCGATCGCCGCTCATTCCAGACGTCACGACCATCACCGAGTACGGCTACAAGGATCCGCTGACGCGCTCCTACTTTGGGCTCTACGCGCCGGCAGGCATGCCGAAGGCCCTGATTACCAAGATCGCCGACGACGTGCGGGCGGCCGCGACCCAACCGGCGTTCCTCGAGCGCAATCTGCACTCGCGCGGCCTGGAGCCGGTGTTCAGCGCGCCGGATGATTTCGCCGAATATCTCAAGCGCGACCGCGCGACGGCGAAGCAGATCGTCGATGCCGCGGGGCTGCAGGCGCAATGACGCTTGCCAAATTGCGCGCGCCCTGAAAAGTTGGCGCGCTTCGCAACGACAATCGCTAGGAAATGCCAAGGAAAAGCCTATGAAAATTCTGCTGGTGCTGCTTTCGCTGCTGGCTGCCGCCGTTCCCGCCGTTGCGCAGGACAACTGGCCGAACCGCCCGATCAAGGCGATCACCACCACCAGTGCCGGCGGCCTCTCCGACATCTTCATGCGCGCGCTCGGCGAGGAATTGCGGCAGCGGCTCGGCCAGCCGCTGATCGTGGAGAACCGTCCCGGCGGCGCGATGAACACCGGCACGCGCGCCTGCGCGGATTCGGCGCCCGATGGCTACACCATCTGCATCACCAACGCCGACGCGATGCTCTACAACCAGTTCCTGTTCAAGAGCATCCCGTTCAATCCCGAGACCAGCCTACAGCCGATCACCAACGCCTTCCACCTGATCCACATGCTGGTGGTGAACTCCAAGCTCGGGGTGAAGAATGTCGACGAGCTGGTGGCCTATTCGAAGAAGAACGCCGGCACCTTGTCCTACCTCGCACCGGGCCCGCCGCTGGTTCTCTTCATGGAGACCTTGAAGAAGGAGAAGGGCGCCGACTGGGTGCGCGTGCCGTTCCGCGGTGGCGGTGAGGCGGTCAACGCCATCCTGAGCGGATCGACGCCGATCGCCCTGTTCGGCGAAGGCAACGTGATCGGCAACGTCCGCGGCGGCCAGATGACCGCGCTGGCGATGATGAACAACATCCGCTCGCCGAATTTTCCGAACGTGCCGCTGCTCACCGAGATCGGCTACAACGGCCCGCCGTCGCGGAGCTGGTACGGCATCTTCGCACCGGCCGGCACGCCGCGGCCGATCGTCGAGCGGCTCAACAAGGAAATCACCGCCATCATCAACACACCGGAATTCCGTGACAAGCACCTGACCGCGCGCAGCCTGGTGCCGGCGGCCAACACGCCGGAGGAGTTCACCGAGATGATGAAGCGCGAGCGCCCGATCGCCGAAAAGGTGGTCAAGGACGCCGGCTTCGAGCCGCAATAGGAATGCCAATGAAACGTTTTGCACTGCTGCTGCCGCTGCTGGCCGCGCTTGCGACACCGGCTGTGGCGCAGGACAACTATCCGAACCGCACCGTTCGTATCATCACCACCAACAGCGCGGGCGGCATCAGCGACGTGTTCGGCCGCGCGCTCGGCGAGGAGCTGCACAAGGTCTGGGGCCATGCGGTAATCATCGACAACCGGCCGGGCGGCATGAACAACACCGGTACGCGCGCCTGCTCCGAAGCGCAGCCGGACGGCTACACGCTGTGCATCATCAATGCCGACCCGCTCGCCTACAACCAGTTCCTGCTCAAGACGATGCCGTTCAAGCCGGAGACGGCGGTCACCCCGGTCACCAACCTCTACTACCTGATCCAGATGCTGGTGGTGAACGCCGATCTCAAGGTGAAGAACACCGAGGAGCTGATCGCTCTGTCGAAGGCGAAGCCGGGCACGCTCAGCTATCTCACTGCAACGCCGCCGCTGATGCTCTACATGGAAACGATGAAGAAGGAGCGGGGCGCCGACTGGGTTCGCGTGCCGTTCCGTGGCGGCGGCGAGGCCGTCAACGCCATGATGAGCGGCACCACGCCCATTGCGTTGCTCGGAGAGGCCAATGTGGTTGGGCACATTCAGGCCGGCAAGATGACGCCGCTCGCGATGGTCAACAATATCAAGTCGCCGAACTTCCCGAACGTGCCGACGCTGGCGGAGACTGGCTACAAGGGCGCGGTGTCGGAGAGCTGGTACGGGCTTTTCGTCCCGCCGGGGACACCCAAGCCGGTCATCGACAGGGTGATGCGCGACGTCGCTAAGGTCGTGTCGAACCCTGAATTCATCCGGCGGCATCTGACGCAACGCAGCCTGGTGCCGGCGCTCAGCAAGTCGCCGGACGAGTTCGCCGAGCTGATCAAGCGCGACCGCACGGTGGCGGAGCGGGTGGTGAAGGCGGCGGGGCTGGAGCCGCAGTAGGCATTGCTGCCGCAACACAGAGGCTGTCGTCCCCGCGAAGGCGGGGACCCAGTACCCTCAACGTCAGTTTGTGATTACTGGATCATCCGCTTCCGCGGATGATGACAGCCGTTGCTTGGCAGCGTTCAGCTACACCACCTCTTCCAAAATCTCCGCGAGCCGTTCCGGCATGTCGACCATCACGTCGTGGCCGCACGGCGTCTCGTAGGTGCGCCACGACGGATCGTTCTTCACCCGGGCCAGCGCCTTGTCGAAGCCGGGGTTCGCGTAGTTCGCGGCGCGGATGTAGGTCTTCTTGGCGATACGGTCGCGCGCGCCGGTCAGCTTCATCTTTTCCAGGAAGCAGCCGATCGGCTGCAATCCGGTCAGGCTGTCGACCCAGGCGCGGTCCTTCTCATTGACGCCGAACGCTTCGGCCTTGCGCGGCGGCACGCCGAGCGCGCCCTGCTGTTCCGCGGCGCGCGTCGCGTCGATCACCGCCTGGCCGGTGATGTCGACCATGGATTCGCCGTTCTCCGGCAGGAACGCGTCGAGAAATACGATCGAGCCGATCGCCGAACCGGCTTGCTCGGCCACGCCCGAGACGACAAAGCCGCCGTAGGAGTGGCCGCACAGCACCACGTCGCGCGTCAGCCCCTCCCACTTGAACACGTTGACCACGTCGGTGACGTGCGTGGACACGTTGATACCCTTGGCCAGCAGGTGCGAGCGCTCGCCGAGCCCGGTCAGCGTCGGCGTAAATATCTTGTGGCCCTTGGCGGTGAGCCGGTCGGCGACGCGCCGCCAGCACCAGCCGCCGTGCCAGGCGCCATGAACGAGGACGAAGGTGTGGGGCATGCGCTCTCCGGCATGGTGCAGGCTGAAGCCCGCCGTCTGTCGATCGAGTATAGGCTGCCGTCAGGCCCTGTGGATAACCCGGAAAATCCGGGTTATCCCGTCCCTATTTCGCGCAGGAGTTAGTGGCCTCGAAAGCCGTCCTATTTGCCGGCCTATGATGGTGTAGCGATTCGGGGCCAAGCCCGAAAAGCCTCCCGACCCTGGCGTCTCCGACCATGCGCTTCACGCCGCAGTTTCTCGATGAATTGAAGGCCCGGCTTCCGGTTTCGGAGGTTGTGGGCCGGCGCGTCGCTTTGAAGAAAGCTGGCCGCGAGTGGAAAGGCCTGTCGCCCTTCAACAAGGAGAAGACCGCCTCGTTCTTCGTCAACGACCAGAAGTCGGCGTGGTTCGACTTCTCATCCGGCAAGAACGGCAACATCTTCGATTTCGTGATGGAGACCGAGGGCGTCTCGTTTCCCGAGGCCGTCGAACGGCTCGCCGCCATGGCTGGCGTGGCGCTGCCGAAATACTCCAAGGACGAGGTTGAGCGCGAGGAGAAACGCAAGTCGCTGCATGACGTGATGGAGATTGCGGCAAAGTTTTTCGAGGCGACGCTCGCTTCGCGGCTGGGCGCCAAGGCGCGCGGCTATCTCGCCGACCGGCGGCTCGACGGCGCGACGCAGCTCAAGTTCCGCATGGGCTACGCGCCGAATGAGCGTTACGCGCTGAAGGAGCATCTCGGCAGGCAGGGCGTGTCGGTCGAAGACATGATCGAGACGGGGCTCTTGATCAACGGCGATGACATCCCGGTGCCGTATGACCGCTTCCGCGACCGCGTGATGTTCCCGATCACCGATTTCCGCAGCCGCATCATCGCGTTCGGCGGCCGCGCGCTCGATAAGGACGCACCGGCTAAGTACCTCAACTCGCCGGAGACGACGCTCTTTCACAAGGGTCACAACCTCTACAACGGCGCGGCGGCCCGGCAGGCGACGCACGACGGCGCGCAACTGATCGTGGTCGAAGGCTATGTCGACGTCATCGCGATGGTGACGGCGGGCTACCCCGCCGCGGTCGCGCCGCTCGGCACCGCGCTCACCGAGGAGCAGCTCGGTCTCCTCTGGAAGATGGACAAGGAGCCGATCCTTTGCTTCGACGGCGACAAGGCCGGACAGCGCGCCGCCTACCGGGCGGTCGACATGGCGCTGCCCCGCCTCGTGCCCGGCAGGAGCGTGCGCTTCGCGCTGCTGCCGGAGGGGCAGGATCCCGACGATCTCTACAAGTCGGGCGGGCGCGAGGCGATTGCCGAGGTGCTCGGCAGTGCGCGCGGGCTCGCCGACATGCTGTGGACGCGCGAGACCGAAGCGACTGCGTTCGATACGCCGGAGCGCCGCGCGGCGCTCGAAGCGCGCATCAAGGAGATCATCAAGGGCATCGGCGACGAGACGGTGCGCCGCTACTACGGCGAAGACTTCGTCGCGCGGCTGCGCCAGCTCATGGCGCCGAAGTTCGATGCGCCGGGCCGTAGCGGCACGCACTACGGCGCCTTTCCATCGGCACGCCGCCAGAGCGGGGGGCGCGGCTGGCAGAACTCCACGGCGCGCAATCGCGGTCCTGGCAAGGAGCCTTTGCCGCCGCCAAGCGCCAGGCTGTCATCGAGCCCGATCGTTCGCGGCTTCCGCAGCGCGGTTCCGGCGCGCGAGGCGCTTCTCCTGATCACCGTGGTCAATCATCCGTGGCTTCTGGAAAACCACGCCGAGGAATTCGCCGAACTGGAACTGCTCAACTCCGACGCCGACCTCTTGCGCCGCGCCATCCTGGAGGCCGGCATCGACCATCAGGCCGACGAGACCGTGGCCTCCGACACGTTGCGGACGGCGCTCGATGCGCGCGGGCTGGGTCCGCTGCTGGCCCGCATCGAGGCCGCGATCACCCATACGTCGGATTGGCCGGTCGGGGCCGGTACGGCGACCGGCGACGTGGTCCAGTGGTGGACCCACGTCGTTACCTTGCACCGTAAGAAGCGCACGCTAAATAAGGAGCTGAAGGACGCCGAACGGGCACTCGGCGAGGAACCAACCGACGCCAATCTGGCTTGGCTTCGTGACGTTCAGGCAAGAACTCACGGCGCTCGACGGTTCGGAAGCCCAAATCGAGGGTTTCGGGGCGCTGTCGGGCCGTGCGGTCGGCAACATCTGAGCCGACTTTTGGCTTGTCTGCAGGGTCAGGGACGGAATAGGACATCGGTTCCCGCTGTCAGTTAGGGTTAAGTGGGGCTTAAGGGAGCCCCGCCAAAACTCCGGTTCCGATTCGGGCCGTTTTGCCCGGATTGGACCCGCTTCGCCGCACATCAATTCTGATCCCTATAGGTAGGAGGCCCTTCCACATGAGCAGGGGGCAAACAGCAACCAAGTCGCGAGCCGCGGCCCCGTCCAAGGGGTCCGCGAAGGGCGCGACGTCGGCCAAACGGCCGGCCGTAAAGGGTCAGGAGCGGGGTATGAAAGTGACGGCGACCTCTGTGAAAGTCACGACGACCAAGGCCAATATCAAAGCCGTGGCCAAGGAGGACGAAAAGAAGAAGGTCGTCGCGCCGGCGGCCGAGAAGGAGGCTGCGGAGGCCACTCCGGACAGCCCATTGCCGCTGCTCGACCTGTCCGATGCCGCGGTCAAGAAGATGATCAAGCAGGCCAAGAAGCGCGGCTACGTCACCCACGACCAGCTCAACGCCGTCCTGCCCTCCGAAGAGGTGTCCTCCGACCAGATCGAGGACGTCTACGCGATGCTCAACGAAATGGGCATCAACGTCGTCGATTCCGACGAGGCCGAGCAGGACGAGGAGAACAAGCCGGCGGACGCCGCCGACGACGACGATGACGACAGCGACGGCGAACTTGTCCCGGTTTCGAACAAGGTTCCCGCCAAGGCCGAGAAGTCCGAGCCGTCCGAGCGCACCGACGATCCGGTTAGAATGTATCTCCGGGAAATGGGCTCGGTGGAACTGCTGTCCCGCGAGGGCGAAATCGCGATTGCCAAGCGCATCGAGGCCGGCCGCGAGGCGATGATCGCGGGGCTGTGCGAAAGCCCGCTGACCTTCCAGGCCATCATCATCTGGCGCGACGAGCTCAACGACGGAAAAGTCTTCCTGCGCGACATCATCGATCTCGAGGCGACCTACGCCGGCCCCGACGCCAAGAACAACATGGCGGCACCCGCGCCCGGCACCGAGAACGGCAACGGCGCTGCTGCCGCGAACGGCGGCGGCTTCACCGTGGTGCAGTCGCCGCCCGTCGCGCCGCCGGCGGCTCCCGCTGCCGCTCAGCCCAAGGGTGACGGCGAGGAAGGCGAGGGCGGCGAGACGCCGGCCGCCGACGGCGATTTCGACGACGACGACATGGAGAATTCGCTCTCGCTCGCCGCGATCGAGGCCGAGCTCAAGCCGAAGGTGCTGGAGACGTTCGACACCGTCGCCTCCGAATACAAGCGGCTGCGCCGCCTGCAGGACCAGGACATCGCCTTCCGCCTGAAGAGCGAGTCGCTGTCGCCCGCGCAGGAGCGCAAGTACAAGAAGCTCAAGGAAGAGATCATCACCGCGGTGAAGTCGCTGCGGCTGAACCAGCAGCGCATCGACGCGCTGGTCGAGCAGCTCTACGACATCAACAAGCGGCTGGTCGGCTACGAGGGCCGGCTGTTCCGCCTCGCCGAGAGCTACGGCGTCGCGCGCGACGACTTCATCAAGAACTACCAGGGCTCGGAGCTCGATCCGCGCTGGCTCAACCGCGTCTCCAAACTCAGCGCGAAGGGCTGGAAGGGCCTGGTCGCGAAGGACAAGGACAAGGTCAAGGCGATCCGCCACGAGATCCAGACGCTGGCCGGCGAGACCGGGCTTGAGATCCTCGAGTTCCGCAAGATCGTCCACATGGTGCAGAAGGGCGAGCGCGAGGCCCGCCAGGCCAAGAAGGAGATGGTGGAGGCGAACCTGCGCCTCGTCATCTCGATCGCCAAGAAATACACCAACCGCGGCCTGCAGTTCCTCGACCTGATCCAGGAAGGCAACATCGGCCTGATGAAGGCGGTCGACAAGTTCGAGTACCGCCGCGGCTACAAGTTCTCGACCTATGCGACGTGGTGGATCCGGCAGGCGATCACCCGCTCGATCGCCGACCAGGCGCGCACCATCCGCATCCCGGTGCACATGATCGAGACCATCAACAAGATCGTGCGCACCAGCCGCCAGATGCTCAACGAGATCGGCCGCGAGCCGACCCCGGAGGAACTGGCCGAGAAGCTCGGCATGCCGCTGGAGAAGGTCCGCAAGGTTCTCAAGATCGCCAAGGAGCCGCTCTCCCTCGAAACTCCCATTGGTGATGAGGAAGACTCGCACCTCGGCGATTTCATCGAGGACAAGAACGCGATCCTGCCGATCGACGCCGCGATCCAGTCCAACCTGCGCGAGACGACCACGCGCGTGCTGGCCTCGCTGACGCCCAGCGAAGAGCGCGTGCTGCGCATGCGCTTCGGCATCGGCATGAACACCGACCACACGCTGGAAGAGGTCGGCCAGCAGTTCTCGGTGACGCGCGAGCGCATCCGCCAGATCGAGGCCAAGGCGCTGCGCAAGCTGAAGCACCCGAGCCGGCGCCGGAAGCTGCGTAGTTTCTTGGATAACTGAGACGGTTCCTGGCATCTCGTCCCAGCCCGATCTTACCGCGTCATAAAATGCTGAAGGGTGTGCAGCGTGCCCGCGAGTTTGCAGCGGCCGTTGTGATCATGGACATTTGCGCGTATGCAATGAAAGCATTGGCGTAGATTGCACTGGTCTCCATCATCGTTCATCTTGTGGCGAACATTGATGATCGATCCAGGGGAGCCGCCGACCTAGTCGCTCAATTCAGCTAGATTGCAGGGTATAGGTGTTTGAGTTTGACACGGGCGTCTTTGGTTGTGAATTGCCAGTCTGACTTGGTGTGATAGGCATTGCGGTCGTGTTCCCAGGCGACGATTTCGTCCTTGAGGATTTGTTTGTCGGGGATGCGGCGGTCGAGACACTGGGAGGCGAGGACGCCGAGTTCGAACTCGGCGAGGTTGAGCCAAGAGCCATGCTTTGGGGTGTAGTGCCATTCGAAGCGCTCGACGAGCCGTCTGGCTTCGGCGGCCGGGAAGGCCTCGTAGAGCGACGCCTTGCTGTGGATGTTGAGGTTGTCCTGGACGAGCACGATGGTCTTGGCCTGCGCGAAGTGGCGATCGGCCAAATCCTTCAAGACATGCGCATAGTCGATGGCGGTGTGGCGGTCCGTCACCTCGATGTGGCGCCAGCCTTCGAGCGGCGCGAACATCATGAACAGGTTGGCGGTGCCGTTGCGCTCGTACTCGTAATCGACACGGGCCGGCCGTCCCGGCTTCATCGGGATCGGCACGCGCGTCTCGGCAATGAGCTGCTTTGAGCTCTCATCCAGGCAGACCAGCGGGCGGTCGGGATCATGGGGCCGCGTGTAGACGGCCAGCACGTCTTCCATCGCCGCTACGAAGCCGCTGTTAGCCTTCGGCGGGATGACCCAGCACTGCCGGCGATGCGGCTTGAGACTGTTTTTTTGAGCGCGCGGCCGATCGTTAAGTCGCTCGCACGCTCGACGATGCCGAGTTCCACGACCTTGTTCTCCAGCAGCCGCAAGGTCCAGCGCACGCGTCCCTTCGGCGGCTTGGAGCACGCCAGGGCGATCAGCTTGGCTTGCTTCTCGCCGTCGAAGATCGCCGGCACCGGCGGATGCGCCCGCGGCTTACGGCTCAATACCGCCGCAAAGCCCTCTTCCACCAGTTGCTTGCGCACCCGGTAGGCCATCGAGGCGCTGGTATCGAGCGCCGCGATGATCTTGCTATCGCTCCACCCCTCGCCGGCGTCCGAAACATCGGCCTTCAACAAAATGCGCGCTTTCAAGAGCCGCTTCGCCGGACTTTTTCCCTTGCGGATCAGCGCTTGCAGTTGCTCGCGTTCCTCCGCGCTCAGCCGCACCACATACTTCTTTACCGCAATGTCCGTTCCAGCCATGGTCGCCTCCGTCGCTCGAATCGCGACCAAGAGCAAATCATCCAATCCTTTCAAATGAGTTGAAGCGGGCGACTAGCGACGAACGCTCCAGCGGTAAAGAGACAGGATGCGGCCTTGCAGAAGCCGGTCTGTCGCCGTTCTGATCTTTAGCTGTGGCGTCCTGCGTCGTCGAATGCCGGTCGGCGCTCGGGTTGCTTGTCCTGAGGTGGCCTGCATGTTCGAAATGCTGCAGTTGCTCGCCGGAACCCATCTATTCCTGCTCGCCTTCTCGGCGCTGATATTCGACATTCCTCGCTATACGCTTACCTTGGTCTCTCTCGCCTTGTTCGGCATGAGGAAAGGCCTTCGAAACCACCCGTTGCCTGCTGAAGGCGTTACGGTCAGCGTCATCGTGCCGACGTTCAACGGCGGCTCCGGGCTCGACCGCACGATTGTCTCGCTGCACCGGCAAACCCTGCGGCCGGTCGAAATCATTGTCGTCGATGACGGCTCCACCGACGAAACCCGCGCGGTCGCGGAGCGGGCCCGGGCGCGCGGGTTGGTGGACATGGTCATCTGCCATGGCACGCGTTGCGGCCGCAGCGCGGCCATCAACGCCGCGGCCCGGTTTGCCAGCGGCGATCTGCTTTTGACCGTGGATGCGGACACGGTTTTCGAACCGGACGCGGTCGCGCGGCTCGCGGCCGTATTCAGCGATCCACGCGTCGGCGGCGCGAGTTGCAACATTGCGATCAGCAACGAGCGCGATTCGATCTGGACAGGACTTCAGAGCGTCGAATACCTGATGTCGATCAGCGCGGGGAAGTCCATCCTCGACGTCGTCGGCGCGATTGCCTGCCTGTCCGGCGCCTGTTCCATGTATCGGCGCGAGTCTTCATCCAGCAGGGCGGCCTCGACGTCGGCCCCGGAGAGGATCTGGAGTTCAGCCTGCGCCTGCGCCGCCTCGGCTATCTCATCCGCTTCGTGCCGGACGCCTGGGCGGAAACAGACGGGCCGGTCAGCGGCATCAGCCTGTTGCGCCAGCGGGCGCGCTGGGATCGCGATGCCTTGCGCGTCCGCTTCATGATGTACGGCGAGCTGAGCTTTTTCCACCGGTTCGAGCGCTTGCCGGACACGCTTCAGCGGCTGGACTTCATTGTCTTCGATCTTGATTCCAACGCTCAGCTTGCCATTCTATCTGGTCTATATCGTGCTGATATTCGGCGCCAATGCCGTTGTGTTTCTCGTGGCGATCTATGTCCTGCTGCTCTGGATTTCGATTTTCAACATGGCGCTTGCGTTCGTCATGTTCAATCGATCGATCGGCTTGTTTGGTCTTGGGAGCGTCACTGATCTTTCCGTTCTACCAGGGCGTCTACATGAAGTGCGCCCGGTTCTTCTCCTACTCCTCGGAAATCATCTTCGCCACGTCGCGGCACGACGACTTCGTGCCGCCGCGCGTTCGTCGCGCGCTGTTCGCAGACCGGGTTGAAGAGTCAACGCCATGAATGTCATGATCAACCGCCTTGATCCAAACGTTCCCGATCCGGTGGAGAGCCGCCGGCGCGCGGCGGGACGGCTCGTGCGCATCGCCTATGCGACTCCGTGTTCGGCGTGCTCGCTTTCTTTGTCATCTATTTCGGCAGGCCGCTCGTCTATCTCGGCGGACCCGGAATCGTTTCGTCGCCGCGATACGTGGTTTCGCTTCCCTATACCGTGCAGGTCAGCCAGCATGACCGT
Organism: uncultured Alphaproteobacteria bacterium; assembly: GCA_963814215.1. GTDB lineage: Bacteria > Pseudomonadota > Alphaproteobacteria > Rhizobiales > Xanthobacteraceae > Z2-YC6860. Next base: position 198,337 of record CAWFCM010000041.1, read on the forward strand.
GGCGCGCGGCGCATCGGTCAGGGCCGGCGAAGAGATCGGACAGGTGCGGTCGCCGGACGTGGACAACATCGTTGCCACCTATATGCGGTCGCTGGCGGACGTCGCTAGCCGCCAGGCGGAACTGCGCGTCAAGGCTTCGCGTGGCGCAGGAATCTCTCGAAGCATCGCGCGCATATCAGCGCCTCACCGAGGAGGCGGTGGATCGCATCGAGGCGACGTCCGGTGCCAGCCTGACCTTCCGCGTCGAAATCTACCGCGAGCGCGCTTGGCCCACAAAGGCGTTGCCTCGCAGGAAGCGGAAGCCGCCGAGGCGACCATTCAACTGGCGTCCTTGAGCGAATTTGACAAACAGCTTCGCAGCCGTCTCGAGGACGTCGAGCGCAGTTTCGCGAAGGGCCGGGTCATCGCGCCGATCAGCGGCATCATCTCGACAAATCTTGCGCACGTTGGCCAGTCGCTGGTGGCGGGCACGCCGATCGCCGAAATCCTCAATCCGACCGATGTCTTTGTGGACTGGTACATTCCCAATGAGCGTCTTGGCCGATCCCAAGGTCGGAAACGAAGTCTTCGTGCTGTTCGGCAACTGGCGCATTTCCGGAAGGATCGTCGAAATCCTGCCGGTTTCCGATGTGTACGCCGGCGCACGATTCCTGTCGGAGCGTGAGCGCACCGCCACGCAGATCGCACGCATTCGCTTCGATCCGGGCGCGCAGCCGCCGGCGCTGAACTCGACGGTCTACGTTCACATGCACTACACCGACTTCTCGGCGCGCGTTGCCAGACATGACTGATCCGGCTCTTCGGGCTCGACCGGGCGTGACGCCACGGACTCAAAGCGGAGCGTCACGGGATGCAGATTGAAGTCGGAGCAATCGGTGTGTCCGGCTTGCGGCGCCGCCGGGCTGGAGTTTTTTCCGGTGCTGCATCACATGATCTGCGCCTATGTCGGTCCGCAGTATGACTTCGCTCCGGCGGCCGCCGGATACGGCTGTCCGAAATGCCGGCGCGACATTGTGTCGGGCGACCCCGCTTGCGAGATCGTGGGCACGAGTGCGCGCTGCGCTCGATGCCGCAAGGAGATGGTGGTGTCACCGCCATCCGTTGGGCGCCCGTCGGCCGGCGCGGAGGAAGGGATGAACGTAAGCGATACCCGTCATGACTCTGAGGTGCCCGCCGCGACGGGGTAAATCGCTTGCCTCCGGCTGCACCGCCTTGAGCTTCGCTAACGTTCGCATGCAGAACGGCGGGCGCTCGCCGATCCGAATATTGCGCGGGACGAGGGAACACGGATAGGCCATGCTTACACGCGCACTCACCGCTCTTCTTCTCATGATCGCTCCTCGCACCGCCGTCCCTCGCCGCCAAGTGCGGCGGCGACTTCAGCGGCTTCCTCGCCGCACATGGCGCGCGACGCGCAGGCGCAGGGCGTGCGTCTCCGACGTGGCGCAGAACGCCTTCGCCGGCCTGACCGTCGACCCGAACGTGCTGGCGTTCGACCGCCGCCAGCGCGGCACCTTCCGCAAGACCTTCGAGGAATACGTCGCGACGCGAGTCGGCGCCTCGCGCATCAAGCGCGGCCGCGACGCGCTGGCGCGCCACGCCGCGCTGCTCGGCCGCGTCGAGCAGCAGTTCGGCGTGCCGAAGGAGCTGATCGTCGCGATCTGGGGGCTGGAGAGCGATTTCGGCACCGGCGACATGGGCAAGCTGCCGGTGGTGCGCACCATCGCCACCATGGCGCACGACTGCCGCCGCACCGAGCTGTTCCAGGGCGAGCTGATCGCCGCGCTGAAGATCCTGCAGCGCGGCGACCTCAACCAGCAGACCATGATCGGCGCCTACGCCGGCGAGCTCGGGCAGACCCAGTTCCTGCCGTCGTCCTACATCAAGTACGGCGTCGACTACGACGGCAACGGCCACATCGACCTGCGCCGCAGCGTGCCGGACGTGCTGGCCTCGACCGCCAACCTGCTCAAGGTCAACGGCTGGCAGCGCCGGCGCGCCGTTCGGCGAGGGCACGCAGAACTTCCAGGTGATGCGCGAGTGGAACCGGCGCGAGGTGTATCGCAAGACGATGCACTATTTCGCGCAGCAACTGGGCGCGCGCTAGCTAGAGCATGATCCCGAAAAGTGTGCAGCGGTTTTCGGAAAAGATCATGCTCACACTTTAGCGTCCGCGATATTGCGGGTTCCGCACGCAGGCGGCGCTGGAGTTGCCGCGGCGGGACTGTTCGCATTGCGCCCAGGTCGAGAAGCCGCAGTTCGTTGCGCCCCGCTGGCTGGTGTAGCAGTAGCGCCCGTTCTGGCCCTTGCGCTTCGGCGGTGACGGTTCCGAGTGCGATGAGGATGGCTGCGAAACTGAGAATTTTCATGGGTAGCCTCCTGATGAGGATCAAACGCGATGCCGGCGCGCTGGTTCGTTTCTTGTTTCGGCTCGCGCGTCTTATTTTCGTCCGCGCGACTTTGCGCCTTCTTAATTCCCTCCGCCTGCGCCGCTCTCACTCCCTCTCCCCGCTTGCACCACTCTCTCATCCCTCCCCCGTTTACGGGGGAGGGTAGGGTGGGGGCCTCTCACCGCGCACTGAATTCCCAATCTCGGAACTGCCTCCCACACCCCGGCGTTTCCCAGACGTAAGGAAACCCGTCATGGCCTCGCCGTTCCTGATTTATTTCGCCGACATCGGAACCGTTGTCGCCGCGCTCGGCGCCGGCTTCAGCGGCGGCTGGGTATTGAGCAGCTCCGAGCCCGTCAAAGGATCGCCCCGCGATCAAGCAGGAGACCGCGGCAAAGCCGGAGCCGCCGAAGCCGGAATTGCCGAAGCAAGCGGCACCGAAGCAAGAGATGCCGCCGCTCTCCTCCACGCCGGTGACGGTGCGCACGCCGCAGGAGAACGCCGCGCGGCCCGCCGCGCCGGCGGCGCCATCCCCATCCGCCGAGACCCAACCGGCCGAGACCCAACCGGCCCCACGCTTCGAGACGCACGCTTCGCGTGCTCCTCAGCATGAGGCCGGGAAAGGTTCAACCGTCGCTTGCGGCCTCGTTTAAGGACCAATAGCCTTTATTCATGTCGGTTCGACTAATTGTCGCGGTGACAGACGGCGACTGGTTCGATTAGCTTCGCCAGCAGTCGAATTGTTGGAAGTGAATTCAGGTCTCCGTCCGATTAAGACTTCGGGCTTTGCAGCCGCGCGAGCTGTTCTCTTCAAACTGCATTCCCCACATAGCTCCATCACTGGGGCCGGTGTCTCGCTCTCGCAATTCAATGCCGTGCGATCTGGCTGGGAAGCCTTCAGGGAGACGGCGCACAAGAGAGCTACAAACTCCCATAAGCCTTCTCATCCGCCTCGTTCGACCATTCCGAGAATGTTGCGAACGGATCGTCGGCCTCGTTCGCCGGCGCCTTGTCGATCAGCACGCCGTCGTCGGTGACGCGATAGCGCAGCGTGTCGCCGGGCTTGAGCTTGAGCTGCTCGCGCACCTCGCGCGGGATCACGGTCTGGCTCTTCACCGAAACCTTGGAAAAGGACGACGAGGGCGCGCGGGCCTGGCGGTTCATGCCTTCAGCGTGACTTACCGTCTTACGGCTTACAAGCTTACCGCATCGCAGGAAAATAGTCCTTGACAATATTCCTAGCCTTGCTCATATAGTGCGCATCTCCACTCACCGAGGGCGCCTCCGGAGGCGGTCTGACAGGCGGAGTGGGGAAGGCGCGCCGCGGATGTGCCTCGCAAGCGCATCTCCGCGAGGCCGGGGTCACCGTCCGCCCCAACTACGTGGGGCCGCCCTTGAGTGGGCTGGTGGGGACCGGAGGAAGGCGGGCGAAAGCCGGCCGATCCTGAGGTGGAAGGCCCATCACCTATGAGGCTTCCAGCCACATCCAGACACGTCCTAAAATCATCCTCACCCCAATGGGTTAGAAGCTGTGAGCCTTCTAGCCACATCCAGCCACATCCAGTACAATCCATGAACTTTGCATGGGTACAGGCTCAGGTAGGAAAATGGCACAGCACAAGCTATCGGCGCGGGGCGTCAAGACACGCAAGAAACCCGGCCACCACAGCGACGGCGGCAACCTCTATCTGCAGGTGTCGCAGTCGGGCTCGAAGTCATGGGTTTTTCGTTTTCGCTATGGGGAGCCCGTCAAAAGGAAAGACGGCACCAGAAAGGCCCCCACCAGAGAAATGGGCTTAGGCCCGCTGGTTCTGGTGTCGCTGGAAGCGGCACGGGAGAAGGCGCTGGCCTGCCGCCGACTGCTGCTCGACGGCATCGACCCTATCGAGGCGCGGAGGGATAAGCGGGCGCAAGTCCTGCTGGATGACGGCCAAGGCGATCACGTTCGGGCAGTGTGCCGACAGCTACATCAAGGCCCATGAGCAAGGCTGGAAAAACGCCCAGCACCGGTACCAGTGGCGGCAGACGATGGACATCGCCTGCGAAACCTTGGGCACTCTGCCGGTGGCCAGCATCGACACCGGGCTGGGTGATCAAGGTGCTGGAGCCGATCTGGTCAACCAAGCCGGAAACCGCAAGCCGGCTCGGGGCAGCGATCGAGGCGGTGCTGAACTGGGCCAACGCAAGAGGCTACCGCGAGGGCGACAACCCGGCCCGGTGGAAAGGCCACCTCGCCAACCTGCTGCCGAAAACCCGCAAGCTGCGGCGCGTCAAGCACCACCCGGCATTGCCCTACGCGGAGGTGCCGGGGTTCATGGCTGGGATTGCGCTCTGACCCCACGATTGCTGCCCGCGCATTGGAGTTCACGATCCTGACCGGGTGCAGAACCAGTGAGGTGCTTGGTGCTTCGTGGATCGAGATCGACCTTGAAGGCCAAGGCGTGGACCATCCCAGCCGAGCGGATAAAAATGGAGAAGGAGCATCGGGTGCCGCTGTGCGACAGGGCGCTCGCCATCCTGTCCAGCCTGCCGCGCGAGGACGGCAATCCATACCTGTTCATCGGCAGTGCCACGGGCGAGCCGCTCGGCAACACCGCCATGCTGAATTTGTTGAGGCTGATGCGCCCCGCCGGCCAAGACGCGGGGGCTGACTGTGCATGGTTTCAGGAGCAGCTTCCGGGATTGGGCGGCAGAGCAAACCATCCATGCGCGTGAAATCGCCGAGAAGGCGCTGGCGCATACCGTGGGTGACGAGACAGAACGCGCCTACCAGCGTGGCGACCTGTTCGAGAAGCGGCGCAAGCTGATGAATGATTGGGCGCGGTTCTGCGAGAAGCCGGTCACCAGCAGGAGCGCTACGGTGGTGCCGTTGGCCAGAGCGTGATGGTGGTACTGCGTGCAGAGGCCGGTCGCAAGGGACCGCCCGATAGTCGTCGTAATGAGGCGGTGATGCCCGGACCGCGCCTCCTTTTTGTTGTGAATGTGGCAGGAAGGCTACAGACGCGCGTTGTAGCAGTGATACTGTGGGTCATATAGTTCGACGAGAAGAAAGGCGCGTGAAAGCTATGAAAAAAATCCTCGGAACTGTACTATCCTTTTCGCTCCTCGGAAGTGCCGCCCTAGCCGCTGATCTGCCGGTCAAAGCACCTCCTATGCCGATGATAGCTGCACCGGCTACATGGACCGGTTTCTATCTGGGTCTGGAAGGCGGATATGGATGGTCGGAAAGCGACTTGCTCGTCACCACGCCGTCCGGCGGTAACTTTGTAACTGGCGATAGGCTAGGCGGTAGGAGTGCTTCTGGAATACTAATCGGCCTAGTAGCAGGCGCAGACTATCAATTTGGACCGTGGGTGCTCGGCATCAAAGGTTCCTATAACTGGGCGGACATCACAGGCGACGGACGGGATGTAAGCACTGTGTTTCCGGGGCGCGACATATTTACGAATGAAAAGCTTGATCGGTTGGCGATGGTTACTGGTCGGGCGGGCTATACCGTAACGCCAGACGTGTTGCTCTATTTGAATGGCGGATGGGCATGGGCGGAACGTGAGGTCGATAGCAGAACGGTACTGAGAGCGTCGAATACTATTATTGCAACGACGGTCGGCAGTTCGAGGTTGGATGGTTGGACTATCGGTGCGGGACTAGAATGGCGGCTCGCGCGGAATTTTTCCTTCGTCGTTCAATACAACTACATTGATTTCGGAACGTTCGCAGTCCTCAACAATATCAACTCTGGACCTACCGCCGGAACAGTAGTGGGTCGGGAGGTTTCGGCTACCCTGAACACGATCAAAGGGGGTGTGAATTACCGGTTCTGATCGCCGGTCATTAATGAAGAAGAGCATTGGCCGCGAGGGCATCCTTGCGGCCAGTCTATTTTCACGTTGGGGTGTTGTGGGCACGACTGGAGCCGGACGGGACGAAACCTCTCACGAAACGTCCCGCCCGGCCCGTTGCCTGCCACGGCTGCGGAGACAGCCTGCAAGCTGTCAGCCGTTATTTGGATGCCAGCCCCACGAGTTTGACTGGGGGCTGCCGGGGATGATCTGATAACCCCCGGAACATTGACGCGGGATGCACCCCGCGCCAACTCATGCTGCCACCAGTTTTCGCTTCACTGATGTGACGATCCGCACACCCAAGACGCTGCTCGGGCTTTGATCGTGACGGCGCTCGATCACGACGCCATCCTGATGCGCCCACTCGATCAAACTTTCCTCTCTGCCTTCCAACAACTCAATCTCGGCCTCGATCTCAGCGAGCCGTGGCGCACGCTGAGCCAGCGGTAGCGCATCAGGAGTGTGAGGCATGGCCTCCAGCGCCTCATCCAGCCGGGCGATCACCGTGTCGGGCATCAGCCAGCACAGAGTTGCGACTGTCGTGTCGTGAAATGTTGGTCCAAAGATTTGTTGGGGATTGTCCCAGCCGTACACGCTGACCACGCCGGATTGGTTCGTGACCTTTGGTGCGCCCTTGGCACCGAGACGGGCGACCAGTTCACGCACCTGCCGCTTGCCGTCGTCGAGCGGCGGTGGGGCCAGCTTCACATGATGAAACTCCGCAGCCAGCGCAGCGATCTTGGCTCTGATTTCAGCGATGGCGACGGCTGGCGTGCCGTTCGTGGTGATCGACGGCGCAGGCACGGTTTCCAACTTGGTGCCGCGCGGCAGTTCGCGGACCCAACTTTGCAATCTCGTGCAAAGCTGCTCGGCTTCCTCGTACTTGTGGTGGCGATCCATCAGCAAGTCCTTGGCCGCCTCGACTGTCGTTATCGCTCGCTCGACATCAGCCTCGTCCGCCCTGTTGTTGATCAGCACATGCGCCCGGCTCTCGGCATCGCCGACCTGCCGCTTGGCGGCGTCCCGCAGCGCCATCGCATCGCTGGCCTGCTGGCTCAACTGTTGCAGCTTTCGTTGCGCGACATCTGGCAGCGTCATGGCTGGCGGCCTTGTTTGTGCGTGTCGGTCAAATATCGAACGTAATCCTGATACGCCCGCTGAGCCTCAACCCTCGCATCAGCAAGCGATCTAAAACGACGCACGGGCTTGGCATCGGCGGTCATGGACGGCGCTCGATGTGCGCCCCTCAGCCACGCCACGTACTCGCCGTAGGCATCGGAAACAATCTGGTCCTGCTGCCGCACACGCTCGGGCACCCGCCAGCCGGGGCGGTGATTGGTGGAGTTGTAGATGGCCCGCTGCACGCTATCCATCATCGTGATTGGAACCCTCACGCTGCCGCCATCCGGCACGACATCGTGGTGTTCCTCGGTGTCCTCCTCCTCATCGTCAAGATCATCGTCGAGATGCTCGCCCTCATCCTCATCTTCATCCGGCTCGGGCAAATCGCTGCTAGCTAGCAGGGATTTCCTTTTGGCGCGGTAATCGTCGTCGTCATACTCATTCATGGCAATTTCCTCTCGATGAAATCACTGTTAGCTAACAGTGATTTGGTTTGATCGTCGTTGGGTGACGTGTCCCGCACATCGATGCAGCGTAACCGGTACAGCCTCAACGCGCTTTTCAGCAGGCGACGCAGACTGCGGACGGCATCGGCACCCGGCTCGGGCCTGAATTTCACGGTGTAGATCGGGCGCTCGCTCAGCTTCATCGCAGGCCGCCTTTCACTTGCGCCTGCATTTTACGGAGTTGCGTCACCCTCCACCGCCGGGTCCGGCAGGCAGGCGAGCAAGCGCGTTGCCACGGCCTCCGCACGATGAACATCTGGCCGCACCCGGCGCATCCCGCGACCGCGTATCCCTGCGCCATCGCCAGCAAAATCCGCGCCTCGGGCAACCGGGAGATCGTCAGGCGTGGTGGGTGTGGTTTCATTGCAGGAACCGCTTCAGTTGTTCGGGGTGCCGATCCAGCCACGCCTGCCACAGATCGACGCGGTTGGAATAAGGGCTTGGCGGCGGGTCATCCGCGAACGGATCGACTGGAGTTGTGGAGGGGTCTGTTCGCTTCAGGTCTGGGAAATTCACAGGCGCAGGCGAACAGCCGTGGCCGCATGGGCGGGCTGGTGGCAGTTGGTTCAGTGCCGAAGGGTTTTCACCTTGATGTGTCCCTGCCTCCCCGTTGCGGCGGCGGTCGCGTTGTTCTGCGGCGGAGCGGGCGAGAGCAGCGGTAGGAGAGATGTGTCTCTTATCTTTCTTAGTCTGTACCCACAGCTTCCGTGGGTACCTCCCATCACCCACGGCAGGGGTGGCCACCGTACCCCCGTGCTGGGGGATGAGGGTCCGGGCCGCGTAGATGTGGCGCTGGGTCTTGTTCTCGCCAACAACGCGATGCACCCGGCAGATCGCGCCGCCATCATCGAGAGCAGCAAGAGCATCCTGAACTCTCTTGATCGGCACGCCGGTTTCTTTCGCGATGTACTTGTCGGTGGGGTAGGCGTATCCGCGCTCGGCGTGGAACAAACTCGACAACAGCCACGCCACCCGGATCGCTCGTGCCTGCTCGCCGAATGTTTTCATCACCGCAGAACGCCACAGCTGGAGCCGGACCCGTTTCTGTGCCGTGCTTTCCCACGTCAGCGCGGCGTGCGGGGTTTGATCTTCGGGCAGGATCAAAAACTTTCGCGCAGGTGGTTGCGGCTTTGATCGAACGTCAATAATGTCGCGCACGTCGCTTTTCCTTTTTTCGCTTCAGGCCCTGAAAATCTCAGCGCCCCCGGTTTCCCAAGCGGGGGCGGTTCATTAGTGATCTCGCGATTGGGGCCTGTCGTACTCGATCCTGAAGCTGCCCGACCCGTCGGGCTTGCGTGGCCCGTCAAGTACCGACCAGCCCGGCTCAAGTGAAACCCAAGTCTTTGCCTCTGGCGTATTGGGGCGGCCTCGCCGAGCGATCTTCACGCCCTGCACCACAATGAAAATGTCTTGACCGTCGCCTACGAACTCGGCCTCGATGTGCTGTGCTTGGATCATGTATTCTTCCCTTTCACGATGATGCTGTTGCAGGCTCACCGTTCGGTTGACGCCGACCACGGATGACCGCTGGCTTGTCCCGCTCAGCGATCCGCTGGCGCAACCACCCATCCACTTCTGCCTGCCACCACGCGAATCGGTTCCGGGAGAGTTGGATCGGACGGGGGAAGTCCCCCTCGTTGATCAGGACGTAAAGCTGGCTCGCGCTGACGCCGACGCGGAGCGCAACATCAGCGCGGCGCAGCATCCGCACGTCGGTCGGAAGTTCACGCGGCATATCGAACTCCTGCTTGGGCACGGCTGGGCCATACCGGCCCGGCCTGTTTGTGATTGAAAACCTGCGCCTACTGCGGAGTCGCGTCAATACTATGAAATCACTTGATTTTCGGCTGTTAATTCTTCGTCACAACGTAATATGACCTCCTGTAATACTGTGGTTGATTTGGACCAATACTGACAGGGCTTTCTGTAAAGGCCGCGCAGGGGGTCCGAACGCTCCACTTTTCAGCGGCCCTGTGGACAACTATCGGGATGGCGTTGCCGGCGCGTCCGAAACCGCAAGCAGTTGATGGCTTGGCCGTAGAGAGCCACAATCCCTTGATCAGGCTTGCCCCCTTCAGGCCCAGTCCTGCCCCAATGCCTGCTCCAGCCTGCCTGCCTGCCTGCCCTGCCTTCAGGGGATGAGGCTGGGTTGATTTTGAGGGGGTTGGGCTGTCCAGATGCCCTACAGAGCCCATGCCAGCCAGTGGCCATCCTAGAGGCTCAGAAATGGGTTAGGGCATGGGTTCGCTGGCAAGTATTCAGAATAATCCAATGATTACATATATTTATGGTGCATTATTGTGGAAGGCCCACCCATCCGGTCCTGAAAGTTACGGTCCCGAGGAACCAAAAATCGCCGCGGTGGAGCGCCGGAAGGCGACGCGCTCTTTCGGAAAAAGAGCGCGCCCGCCGTAGCTCCCGAAAGGGAGTGAAAGCGGGACTGAGTGGCGCCTTGTGGCGCTCCGCCCCCTCGGAGGGGACTCAGGAAGGACCAGAGCCGGACTGGGAATGGCCCGCGGGCGAAGTGGCCGCGCGGGCGCACGACGATTTTTGCCAAACGCAAGGAGAAAGCGAGCGATGACGAAAACGGACAACAGCAAAGCCGCGCGGAGCCGGGAGGAGGTGCTGCGCGCCTCGGTGAATTACGTGGCGCCCGCAGGCGGCGTCCCCTTTGAAGACCGCGACGTGCACCGCCTCGCCGAGGTGCGCCGCTTTATGACGCTGGCTGAGCTGCCGCTGCAATGCCGCGAGTTCTCGCTGCCGGCGCACCCGAAAATGCGTCGGGCCGACGTTGCGCTGTGAGCACGACATCCCGCAGGCGGACATCACGCCGGAGGAGGAGGCCGCCATGACGGAGCAATACCGCCAGGCGCTGCTGCGGGAGAAGCAGCGGCGGGGGCTGGCGTGATGTTGGCGCTGCTCTCTCTCGGCCTCATGCTGAGGAGCCGCGCCATCAGCGCGTTCACGCGCGTCTTCGACGCGCTATGGCGCGGCGTCTCGAAGCACGAGGCCGCCCCATCCTTCGAGACGCGCTTCGCGCTCCTCAGAGCTTGTGAAGCTTTAGGCTCGCGCGGGGCGGGGTTGGCCGCGCTTGTCTGAACGTCCGTCTGCCGAGAGCTTTGCCTTTGTGTTTACGCACTGGCAAGCCGATGTCCTTGCAGGATATTGTTGGTGAGGGCGTAGAGGAGCGTGACAGCACGGACCTTTTCGATGCCGCGTACGAGCAATTGTCGGAAGCCCCAATTGCGCCAGCGGGCATGGATGCATTCGCAGATCGAGCGGGATTTGTATTGCGCCTGACCCGCTTCGCTGCCCATCCGGGCGCGCCAGGCCAATATGCCGGGGCCGTCGCCGGGGCGCGGTCGATAGGGGTCGGTCCCGTGCTTGGACTGGGTCGGAGGACAGTAGACCTCGATCCCGTTGTCATGCGCCCATTCGATGTCTTGGGCGCTGGTAAAACCGCCATCGGCCAGATGGCGTCCTGGAAACTGACCGATGCGCCCGCCCAACCGCTCTAACATCGGCCGCATCAGGCCACGGTCGGAGCCGGTGTTGCAGACCTCGACCGCGATCACGATCTGCTCGTCTGCAACGCTGGCCACCTGCACATTATAGGCCGGGCGGAAGCCGCCATCGGCCATCTTCATGACACGCGCTTGGGGGTCGGAGGTGGAGGCGCGCGGCTCTTTCTGAGGCTTCCCGTTGCTGCGCTTTTGATCGCGCTCTTTGCGCTGCTGCTTGATCTCTTCGAGCGCTTGCTGTGCCGCCTTGACCCGTTCGCTGCGCTCGCGCGCGGCTCGTTCGCGGGCGGCCTTGATGCGCTGGTTGCTGGCATCCGAACGCACATCGACCTCGCGCTTGAGCTCATCCACCACGGCCTGGGCGGTCGCCAGATGCCGGTCAAGCGTCGCCCCACGCCGGAACGACGAGGCCCCCGCACTCGCCCGGATCCGCACGCCGTCCTGCGAAAGCGTATCGAAATCGATCAGCTTGGCCTTGGCCAGCGCTGCCAGATGCTCGGCGAGCAGCCGGTCGAGCAGATCGGCGCAGCCGACCCGAAAGTCCGCCAGCGTGTGGTAGTTCACCGACACGCCTCCGCACAGCCAGCGATAGACATCGTGGCTGTTGCACAGCCGCTCAAGAGCGCGCGCACTGCCGACGCCCTCACTGGTGGCGACAAGCCACAGCGCCAGCAGCAGCCGCGGCGAAATAGCCGGATGTCCGGGCCTGTCCTCCCGCGCCTTGATCCGATCTTCAAGTTCGCTCAGATCAAGTCCGGCCACATAAGTCCAGATCACTCGGACCGGATGGTCCTCCCCGGCCAGGCTCTCGATATCCACCGCCCGCAGTTCGATCTGATCGCGCCTGGGCTCGCGCAAGCGGGGCGCGCCCTGCGGAGACCTCTCGGATTGCGGCTGCGAGGCTGGAAGTTCACCAAACAGTTCGTCCTCAGTCATAGCTCCCTCCCGCGACTCGGCCATCGTAGGGAATCATGATTGACCCGCTATCCGCTACCTTCGCGGAAGATTTACAGCCTCTCAGGATGAGGCGGGGAGAGAGCGCATGATGCCGGACAAATCCATGCTACGCTCGCGCCATGCGAGCCATCATCGCCGCCGCCATGCTGCTCATCCATCGCGTGAGCAAATCCGTGCTACGCTTGCCCCATGCGAACCATCGCCGCCGCGGCCGCAATGCTGCTCATCTTCGCCGCCCCCGCGCTGGCGCAGCAGAAGCGCAGCGGCTCGGCGCCCTGCCGCCAGGGCGCGCTCGCGCTGATGTCCATGCTCGACAGCAAGGACGACAAGTCGGCGGACTACCGGCACGCCTTCGAGGCGGTGACGCAGACCTGCGGCCCGGTGGCGAAGGCGCGCGAGGTGACGGCGTCGCCGCGCGCGAGCTGCGGCAAGCTCGCGCTCGCCGTGCTCGACGCCATCGAGGAGGGCAAGATCAACACGCCGGTGTTCGTGCGCGCCCGCGACGTGTTCGCCGCGAGCTGCGCGCCGGGCTGAGTTCCGTCGCGGTTGCGTACTTGCGCTTCGCCACGCACTCCCCATGTGCGCGGCATGAACACAACCCGCGCCGACTATGTCTTTTTCAATACGCCCGTCACCCGCGCCGAGCGCATCGCGCGGCTCGACGCGCTGGCGTCGCTGCTCGACACCGCGATCCTGATCCCCGGCACCAACGTGCGGTTCGGGCTCGACGCGATGATCGGTCTCGTCCCCGGCGTCGGCGACGTGGTGACGACGCTGCTCTCGCTCTACATCGTCAGGGAGGCGCGCGCGCTCGGCGCCCCCCGCCACCTCATTCTGCGCATGCTGGGCAACGTCGCGCTCGACGGCGTGGTCGGCGCGGTGCCGTTCGCCGGCGACGTGTTCGACGTGATGTGGCGCGCCAACCGGCGCAACATGAACTTGCTGCGCGGCTGGCTCGATCGCGAGGAGCGGCGCGGCGTGAGGCGGTAAGCCTACAGCGCCGCGACCGCGCTGATCTCGATCAGCAGCTCTTCCTTCACCAGGCGGTCGATGATCAGCAGCGTGTTGGGCGGGTAGGCGCCGCCCGGGAACAGCTTGGGAAAGTTCGCCGCCCGCCACGCCATGAACTTCGGGATGTCCTGCGAATGCACCATGTAGGTGGTGAACTCGCAGACGTTCGCGAAGCTCGCGCCCTGCGACTTCAGCGCGGCGCCGAGCGCCGCGAAGGTGAGGTCGCACTGCTCGTCGAACGTGGCGCCGGCCTTACCATCATTGCCGGCGCCGACCTGCCCGGCGATGAACAGGAACTCCGACGCCTTTACCCGCGCGATGTGCGAGTAGGGGCCGAGCGGCTTGCCCAGCGTGTCCGGATTGAGAAGCTTGATGTCGGCCATGGGATTCTCCTTGGGGAAGGGGACTCTCTCCGCTCATTCCCGCGCAAGCGGGAATCCAGGGCCACGTTCACTGCCGGCGATTGCGGCTCTGGGTCCCCGCTTTCGCGGGGACGAGCGGAACATTGCTACCTATTCTTGAACGCCGGCATCACGTCCTTGGCGAACCAGCGCAGTTGCTCCTTGAACTCGGCGGGCGTGAGGCCCTCGGCCCAGTGGATCATGAAGTTTTCGAGCCCCGGATATTTCGCCTCGATCGACTTGATGCCGTCGATCACGTCCTTCGCCGTGCCGCAGAACCAGGCCTTCTGCTTCACGCCCTCGGCGAGCTTCGGCACGCTGGCCGGCGCGCCGGGGGTGCCCCAGACGCGGCCCTGCTCGTCGGCATACCGCACGAACCCGAACGGCGCGAACCACTTGAAGCGCTCGTCGTGCGCGGGCTCGAGCTTCCTGATCGCCTCGGCCTCGCTCGCGCCGAGATACACGCCGGCGCCCCAGATCACGTCCTCGCCGAGCTTTTTGTTGCGGCCGTATTTCTGGTTGGCGGCGTGGTACGCCCTGATCACGTCGTCGAGGATCCTCTCGCCGTTGAGCGTCACCATCGCCTTCAGGCCGTACTTCGCCATCATCTCGATGGTCTTGCCGCTGGCGATCGGCATGTAGATGTCGACCGGCAGATGCTTCGGCCGCGGCACCAGTGTGATGTCCTTGACCGTGTAGCCGCGGTACGGGACCGGCGGCGGCGCCTCGTAGAAGCGGCCCTTGTGGTGGAATTTCTGCTCGTTGAAGCACTTCAGGAGAAGCTGGAGTCCTTCCTCGAACAGGTCGCGGTTCTTGTCGGCGTCGAGCAGCGGGGCGCCGAAGCTTTCGACCTCGCGGGTGTGGTAGCCGCGCCCGACCCCCATCACGATGCGGCCGTCGGTGACGATGTCCGCCATGGCGTAGTCCTCCGCCAGCCGGATCGGGTGCCACATCGGCAGCACGTTAAAGCCGCAGCCGAACTTCAGCCGTTTGGTCTGCGTCGCAAGCCACAGCCCGAGCTGAATCAGGTTCGGGAAGACCTCGTAGCCCTCGCGCTGGAAGTGGTGCTCGGCGGTCCAGAGCACGTCGTAGCCGTTCTCGTCCATCACCTGCGCGACGTCGCGCGCGGTGAAGAAGGCCTCACGCAGCCGCTCGTCGGAATACAGGCGGTCGTTGGCCGGCGTGCCGTCGAGCCCGATCTTGTCGAGCTCGATCTGGCCGACGTAGAGGACGTGAAAGCTCTTGATCACCTAGAGGCCTTCGACGATGCGCAGGTCGCGCTCCGCCGCGCCGTCGAACACGCGCAGCGCCTCCTGGTAGGCCGGCCCGTCGTGCGTCTTGGTGGCCTGTTCGACGCTGTCGAACTCGATGATGACGACGCGCTGGGCGAGCCCCGCCTCATAGGCCTTGGCGGCGTTGCCGCGGGCGAGGAATTTTCCGCCCGCGCTCTGGATGGCAGGGCCGGCGAGCTTGGCGTAGGCGGCGAGCTTGTCGGGGTCATTCACCGAGCGATAGGTGGCGACCCAATAGGCCTTGGGCATGAGATCCTCCGTGTTGTTCTGTTGAGCCTAGCAAACGCCAGGGAAGGCGGAAGGGGTGTGGCGACGTGCTCGCTCTCTCCGCTCATTCCCGCGCAAGCGGGAATCCAGGGCTGCACGACCGGCGCTGGTTGTTGCGCTGGGTCCCCGCTTGCGCGGGGACGAGCGGAACAGTTACAGCGCAGGTTACTCCAGTCCCTCGACGATCCGTATGTCGCGCACGGCGCCGTCGCCCAGCACCTCCAGCGCCTTTTTGTAGGCCGGGCTGTTGTAGGCGGCGTTCGCCTGCTCGACGCTTGGGAATTCGGAGATGACGATGCGGTCCTTCAGCCCGGCTTCATAGGCGAAGGCGGCGCTACCGCGTGCGAGGTAGCGCCCGCCGAATGGCTGCACTGCCGGCGGCGCGAGCTGCGCATAGGCCTGCAATTTGTTCGGATCGGAGATCGAGCGGTAGGTGGTGACCCAGTAGCCCTTGGGCATGAAAAAACTCCGGCTGGACTGAACTCAGCCGGAGTTTATCGCGGTCCGCGGGCGGGTGCGAGAGCCTACGCTTCCGCGCCGTATTCCTTGCGGCGGGCCTGCGTTCGCTCTTTCGGCTTCTCGCCGGCGCGCCACAACTCCTTGATGGCGAGCGGCCGCATGCCGGACTTCTCGCCGATCTCGCGATCCTGCTCCGCGATGAAGTTGCGCGCGGGGCCGTCGCCGTCGAGCCCGCCAAGGATGTCGGCCGGGACCCGGCGATTCGAGCGCTGGCTCCCGTCCTCATACATGACGTCGAAAAACACGAATTCTGCGCGGCTTCCAGGTCTACGAGCCATTGTTTTTGTTCCTTTTTTCGCTGCGCCGCCCGCCCGCGCAGGGTGTGCCCCAGAACGCTCTGATTTGCAATCGTTTGCGGCGCTATTCGGGCCGGATGCCGAATGTCTGTTCGAACCGCTTCGCATAGGTCGGCCAGACCTGCGGATTGACGATGCGCGGCGGCCTTTTGCCGTCCAGCGCCATGATGACTTGCTCGGCGGCGATGCGGCCCATGTTATGCCGCGCCTCCTTGGTCACCCCGGCCATGTGGGGACTGGCGATCACGTTGTCGAACTTCAGCAGTGGATGGTCTGCGTCCGGGGGCTCTTTCTCCCAGACGTCGAGGCCGGCCCCCGCGATGCGCTTCTCGCGCAGCGCCTCCTCCAGCGCCTTCTCGTCGTGGATCGAACCGCGGGCGGTGGTGATGAAATAGGCGTGCGGCGGCATCAGCGCGAATTGCTTGGCGCCGATCATGTTGCGCGAGGTGTCGTCGAGCGGGCAGTTGATCGAGACGAAGTCGGAGCGCTTGAGCAATTCGTCGAGCTCGACCTTCGTTGCACCGCGCGCCGCGATCTCCTTCGCATCCAGGAACGGATCGCAAGCGAGCACCGTCATGCCGAACAGGGTGCGGCACAGTTCCGCCACGCGGCGGCCGACATTGCCCAGCCCGACGATGCCGATGGTGCGGCCCTGCACTTCATGACCGGAGAACAGGTTTCGGTCCTTCATGGTGCCGGCGCGCAGCGCGTGGTTGGTCTGCACGATCTGCTTCGAGAGCGCGATCACCATGGCGAGCACATGTTGCGCGACCGATTGCGCGTTGCCGCCGGTCTGGTTGACGACGAGGACGCCGCGCTCGGTGCAGTCCTTGACGTTAACAGTGTCGAAGCCTGCGCCACCGGTCGACACGATCAGCAGCTTCGGCGTGCGCTCCAGCAGTTCGGCGGCGGCGTGGTATTTGCGAGGCACCTCATCGCGCGCCGAACTGACTTGGTAGGCGTGCGCAGCGGACAGGATCGGTTCGGCAGCCGGGTCCGGCGTGTCGTTTTCCAGCTTGTCGAAGCGAATCTCCGGACGCGTCGCGATGATCTCGGCGTAGAGGGGGTGCATCAGCGCGCGCACATGGAACAGGCGCTTCACGTTCTCGTTCATCACACGACGTCCTTGGAGGTTTTCAGACCGGGCGGGGCGGCTTTTCTAAGCAGAGATTCTCAGGCGACCCAACGGATCGAGGTTACGGATGATGCTGGCGCTAGCCGTTTTCATTATCCATCCGTTGGGGAGCCAGCAAAAACCTGCTTAGCATGGCTCGGGTCGCATTTTCGCCCGATGGCCGCCGGATTTTGAATTTACTTTGATGGCCGATCGGGGGTATTTGGAGCGCACGATGATTCAGCAATTTGCAGTTGTTTTTGTTGCGTTATTGGCGTCGATCCCGGTCCTGGGACAAGCCACGTGCGCTAGCGAGCACGATCACCTCGTCGCCAAGCATGCTGCCGCTCATGGCGTGCCGGAATCTCTGGTCAGGCGGGTCATTCACATCGAGAGCAAGGGCAATCCCCGCGTCGTCAGCGCCGGCAACTACGGCCTGATGCAGATCCGGCTCGGCACCGCCCGAGCCATGGGATATGGCGGCGGCGCCAGCGGCCTGCTCGATGCCGACACCAACATGACCTATGCAGTGCGCTATCTCGCAGGCGCCTATCGCGCGGCTGGCGGCAATCAAGAGCAGGCGATCCGGAACTATCAGCGCGGCTACTACGACAAGGCCAAGGCGCAGGGCTTCTCGCCTTATGCCGTGGCGTCAGCTCCGCCTCCGCAGGCGGCGGCTCCGGATCCGACCTTGCTGCGTCAGCAGGCGATTGAGCGGCAACAAATCGCGGAGAAGCAGAAGCTTGAGCGCCACACGATGCTTGAGGCGCGCATTGCGCAGCAGAAGATGGCTGAGGAAGATCGTCTCGCGCAACGCCACGCGGTGCTGCAGGCTCGTATCGAGCAGCAGAAGGCGGTTGAGCAGGCGCGTGCTGCACAGCGTCAGGCTGCGTTGCAGGAGCGGCACGAACGTCAGCAGGCGCTGCAGCAGCGGCTCATCGACGAGCGCAACGCGGCCGAGCAGAGGCGCGCCGCGCAGCGCCGGGCGATCCTGCAGCAGAGGATCGATCGCGAACAGGCGCGGCAACAACGGCGTATCGAACTGGAGCAGGCCAAACAGAAGGCCGCCGCGGTGCAGCCGGTCGGGGCGCCGAGGATCGAAGCGCAGGCTCAGCTGTCAGCGCATCCAGTCGCGGTACCGAGGCGCGTTGCGACCCCGCCAACTTACGCCTGGTACAATCCGATGCGTTTCTTCAAGCATCCGTCGCACCAAGCGAGTCCATATCAGCGCGAGCGCTAGACGTTTTCTTTGTAGGACCGCACGGCGTGGCGCAGCAGTTCGCGCGCCGGCTCCGAGCCGTCGAGCGGTCGCAGCGTGCGGCGCTTGATCTTCCAGCCCGTGGGCGTGCGCACCAGATCCCAGCGGTTCGAGCCGACGCGATGGATGCGAAAGCCCTTGCTGACGCCGTGGTTCGGCACCTCGTGCGGTTCGGCGGTCGGATGCGGCGTGATGATCTGTAGATAGGACATCACCGTCGCGGTGTCGCCGTCGATCTCGATCCGCGGCAGGCCGCAGAAGTGCGCCAGCCCTCCGGCGATGGCGGCCTGGTGCGCGGGCGCTTTGAGCATGGCTGCGACCGCTTCGTTGCCTTCCGCGGTCTTGCCGCCGCCGAGATCGATCAACCCGTCCTCGGTATAGGCCGCGCGGGTGAAGTAGTCGGCGCCGGTGTCCGCGCTTGGCGGATGGCTGGCGATCAGGTTGTAGATTTCGAGCCGGTCCTCGATAGCGCGGAGGCGGGTTTCGATGTCGGATACTGCCATTGTCATTCCCCAATATTGAAGGGGAGAGACTGTCGCCGTCAGACCACCACCGTCAATCGCTTCGCGGCGCGCGTCACGCCGGTGTAGAGCCAGCGCTGGCGGCTCTCCTGGAACGCGAACGACTCATCGAACAGCACCACGTCGTCCCATTGGGAACCTTGCGCCTTGTGCACGGTCAGCACATAGCCGTAGTCGAACTCGTCGTAGCGCTTGCGCAGCGGCCATTCGAGTTGCTCAATCGCGCCGGTGAAGCACTCCGGCCGCACGGAGACCTTGATCGGCTTGGCGCCGGCGTCGTCGTCCGGCGAGAGCCGCATCTTGAGGATGTCACGTCGCGTGGTTGGCTTTTCCTTCACACTCCAGAGCGCGCCGTTGAGCAACCCCTTGCGGCGGTTGTTGCGTAGGCAAACCAGCTTATCGCCAGTTTCCGGGAGCGCGCCAGCAAAGCCGCGACGCTCGCGCATGCGCGCATTGTAGGCGCGCCGCGTGTTGTTGCGGCCGACCAGCACCTGGTCGGCGTCGATCACGCGCTGCGGATCGAGCTCGTTCTTTTCGACCACGCGCGTTTCGCCATAAATGCCCGGTTTGAGAGCGCGGCCGGCGCGCACGTCCATCGACAGCTGCACGATCGGATCGTCCTCGGCCTGCCGGTGTACTTCGGTGAGCATCGCGTCAGGCTGGGCGTCGGTAAAGAAGCCGCCGCCCTGGATCGGCGGCAGTTGTGCCGGATCGCCCAGCACCATCAGCGGAACGTGGAACGACATAAGGTCGCGGCCGAGCTCGGAATCGACCATGGAGCATTCGTCGATCACGATCAGCTTTGCCTTCGAGGCGGGCGCGTCGTCCCAAAGGTCGAAGCTCGGAGTGCCCTCGCCGCTGTCGCGCGCCTTGTAGATCAGACTGTGGATCGTCGAGGCGCGCTCGCAGCCCTTGCTGCGCATGACGTGCGCGGCCTTGCCGGTGAACGCCGCGAACAGAACCTTGCCGTCGACGGCCTCGGCGATGTGGCGGGCGAGGGTGGTCTTGCCGGTGCCGGCATAGCCGAACAGCCGAAACACCAGCGGCGTGCCGCGATGGCCGGGCTTGTCTTTCATCCAGGACGCGACCGCCTGAAGCGCGGCATCCTGGTGTGGGGTGAATACGGTCATGCGGGCGCGCGCACGTTGGACGCCCAGGGAGACCAATGTCAAGAACAAAAAGCGAACAAGGATGGCGGACACCTAAGGATTGCCGTGCAGTACTCCATGGTCGTGCCTGCGGACTTACCGGACAGCTAGCCGGTCGGTTGCATGCACGCTGGCAGGTACAGGGCAGACGCGGCAACGCCCACCAGTGCGCCGATTGAGATCAACGCGAGGAGTACAGAAACCGTGCGCAGGAAAGCTCCGGCCTCACTGTCATTCGGCGGTTTTCTGAGACGTTGGAACAAGAACGCGCCCAGGCTTGCGACCGCGGCTGCCGTTGCAACAGCAACGGTCATTCGCATCGTCAGGACCGGCGACGGGGCCCGCGTACACACCACCGCTTCCAGACCATACACGGCGAAGAAATGCGCAGCCCAAACAATGGGCCCGAGCAAGGTCAGCAATAATCCACTCAGTGGTTGGGCCGTAGAGATCATACGGCAATCCTTGGAAAGCCGTGTACCAGCAGCAGCCCGAGCAATCCCTGGCCGGTGGTGTAGAGCCACAGCAGGGCGAGGTTATCGACCATGACTTTACGGCGCGTGTCGATGTGCCCTGCGAGCAACCGAACCGCGACAAAACAAGCACACAGAAAGACGGCTATGGCGAGCTGCGCCTGTAGGACCGAAGCCATTGTAACCATCGCCGCATGGGCGTCGGCGGCGGGCCGTAGGCCTCGGCTCCAGTGCCCGAAAAGCTCGCTGCCGAGCGAGCCCACTAGTGCCAACGCGCCGAATAAAACCAACGCAACGAAACCAACCCGCGAAGCCCTTTGCGCTGGCACTATCCTGGAGGCGGCGAGTGCCGCGCCGCCACTTGCGACCAGCAACGCCGCCGACAGCCACGGCCACGGCGTCGCCGACAGATCTTCCGCCTTGGGCCACACCTGCGGCGATACGGTCCACAAATAGAGATAAGAGAATACGTAGGCGAGATACAGCGAACCCGCGACCAGCAGCAGGACCACCATCGCCCACCAGGAATGCGAAAGCTGACCTGACGCGTAGGTCGGAAGCTTGAGGCCGCCACCGATATCGACCGCGGCAGTTGGCTTCGGATCGCTACTCCACATCCACACCAGGATCATGGCAATCGCGATTATCCCGCACAGCACAGCCAGCATGACAGCCTTGACAGTCAGCAGCAGAAAAAAGGCGGCGGTGAAAATCGCCGCGACGAACGGGGGCCAGCCTGGACCCGGGAGGCGCAGCAGATATTGCGGCGTGCCTTCGATCGGTGACGTCGCTATCGTCTCGCGCCAGCCTGTTGTCGAGTGGGGGAGGTACCAGCGCCCCGTTTCGACGGACTTTTCCAAATCTGGCTGGTCCCAGAGCGGTTGCCTGCTGGTGATGACCGGTATGCTCCGCAGGCCGAAAGGATGATTGGGCAGCCACTCCAATGTTCCTGCCTTCCACAGATCGCCGGCATGGTGGGACAGGCCAGGCCGCATATTGCGGATCAGGTCCACTAGGAAAACCGCGATGCCAGCCGCGAACACGAACGCGCCGATGGTGGAAATGAGATTGAGCGTGCTCCACCCCAGCATGTCTGGATAGGTGTAAACGCGACGCGGCATGCCTTGCAGGCCCGCGATGTGCATCGGAAAGAACGCGACGTTGAAGCCCACGAACATCAGGGCAAAGGTCCAGCGGCCGAGCTGTTCCGACAGCGGGCGGGTGCTGAACGCCGGCGCCCAATAGTAGATGCCGGCGAACAGCGGAAACACCATGCCGCCAACCAAAACGTAATGCAGGTGTGCGACCACGAAGTACGTGTCGTGCGCCTGCCAATCGAACGGGACCATGGCGACCATCACGCCGGTCAGCCCGCCAAGCGTGAAAATAAAAAGGAAACCGAGGACGAACAGCGATGGTGTGGCGAGCGTCAATCTTCCTGACGCTATGGTAGCGATCCATGCGAACACCTGGATGCCGCTGGGCAGCGACACCGCCATGCTGGCCGCGGAGAAAAAGCTGAGCGACAGCGCGGGGATTCCTGTGGTGAACATGTGATGTACCCACAGGCCGAAGCTGAAGAAGCCGGTCGCGATCAGAGCGACCACGATCAAATTGTAGGCAACGAGCGGTGCACGGGCCATGGTCGGCACGATCATCGACACCAGCCCGGCGGCGGGAAGGAAGATGATGTACACCTCTGGGTGACCGAAAAACCAGAACAGGTGCTGCCACAGCAGGGGATCGCCGCCTTTTGCCGCGATGAAGAAGGGCCAGCCGAACGCGCGCTCAAGTTCGAGCAGCATGGTGGCGAGGATCACCGCCGGAAACGCGAATACGATCATTCCTGCGAAGATCAGCATGGTCCAGGCGAATATCGGCAGCTTGTCGAGCGACATGCCCGGCGCGCGGGTGCGCAGCACGCCGACGATGATCTCGATCGCGCCAGCGATGGCTGAAATCTCGATGAAGCCAATTCCAAGCAGCCAGAAGTCCGCGCCCACGCCCGGCGAAAACTGCGTACTGGTCAGCGGCGGATACATGAACCAGCCGCCGTTCGGCGCGACGTCGAAGAACAGCGTTCCAAAGAATACAATCCCGCCGACGAAATAGGCCCAGAACGCGAAAGCGCCGAGCCTGGGGAAAGGCTGGTCGCGCGCCCCGAGCATCTGCGGCAGCATCAGGATGCCCATCGCCTCGACGACCGGCACCGCGAAAAGAACATCATCACCGTGCCATGCATGGTGAAGATCTGGTTGTAGGTTTCCTGGCTCAGGAACGTGTTGCTCGGCACCGCGAGCTGAAGCCGCATCAGCAGTGCGAGGATGCCGGCAAGCAGGAAAAACAGCAGCGCGGTGCCGACATAGAAGTATCCGATCACCGTGTTGTTGACATCGCTGATGATCCGCCAGCCTTTCGGCGAGGCCCAAATGCGCTGAAGCTCGGCCAGTTCGCCGGCCGGGCGCGGTGCCGGGTTGGGATACTCGACCTCGGATTTTGCGAGTGCGGCTGTCATTGCCGGCCTATCTCAGGCTCAAGAGATAGGCGGCCAACGCTTCACGTTGAACCTCAGTGAAAATACGAAACTCCGGCATCTTGTTGCCGGGTTTCAGTTTCTGTCCACCGACGATGAAGCCGATAAGGTTTTCACTGTTGAGCGGCAGCGTCTCGGCGCCGATCGATTGCCGCGAGCCGAGGTGCGTAAGGTCCGACCCAATGGTGCCGGTGGCCGAGGTCCCGCGGACGGCGTGGCAGGTGCCGCATCCGGAGGCAAGGAAAAGAGCTTGTCCCTGGCGTTCCCTATCGCCGCTGGGTAGCAGCGCGTCGCTTTGTTCGCGGCCCAGCCAGGCATCGAACTCATCCGCCGCCATCGCAACGACACGCAACGCCATCAAGGCATGCGGGCCCCCGCAGTATTCGGCGCAGGGACCGCGGAAGACGCCCGGCCGCGTAGCATGTATACGAAGTCGCGTCTGCCGGCCGGGGATCATGTCGACCTTGCCGCCCAGGCTCGGCACCCAAAAGCTATGGATGACGTCGGCCGAACTCAGTGTAAAAACGACATCGCGTCCGACCGGAATCCTGATTTCGTTGGCGCTTGCGATCGATCCGCCGCCCGCCCTTCCGTAGCTGACACGCCACCACCATTGCTCGCCCACGACGGCGATCTGCACGGCATTAGACCCGGTTGAAGGTACGCGCGCTGACGATTGCATGAGCGCGATGTTGAAAAACAGCAATGCCGTGAGGACGACCGAGGGAAAAACGATTCCGCCGGCCACCACCAGCCGCTGTGTCGCGAGGTTTCGGCGGGCGCGGGCCGATCCAAAGACAGCGATCCCGGTCGCAGCGATCACAATGAGGAGGATAAGGCCGCCGCCGGCAAACAAAATCCAGGACAACTGCGCAACCTCAGCAGCCTGCGCGCTATAGGGGATCAGTGCCGATTGCCCTTCGCGGCAGCCCGTCGCGAACATGGGGACCAGCAGGAGCGGAATCGTTGGCTTCATGGTATCCGCCGGCGTTCGGGCTCGGGCGGCAGGTTTGCGAAATAGGCGGAGACGCCTGCAATCTGTTCTTCACTCAACAGGCGGGCGATCGGCGCCATGAGGGAATCGCCCGCCGATGTCGGTTGCAACCCTTGCTTCCAAAGCCGAAGCCGGTTGGCCATATAGGCCGCGTTCTGCCCGGCCAGCCGCGGGTATGAACGTAAAGCCTCTACGCCATGACAGGCGACACATGCCGGGATTTTCGAATCGCCATTTGTTGCGAGCGAGCGAGCGTCGGCAGAGACTTCGATGCGAACGGTTTGCGGTGGCACTGCGAGCCGTGCGTAGTAGTCGGCAACCTTGGCGATCTCATCGGCTCCTAGTTCGGCGGACACCGGCTGCATGATGCCGCTTAAGCGCGTGCCGCTGACATATGCCTGGAGGGTTGCGTTCAGATATTCTGAGGGCTGCCCGTGGAGCACCGGAACGAGCCCACTTGCTGGGCCCTGTTGTTCAGCGCCGTGGCAGCGCGCGCATGCACCGATCAATTGTCTCAGCGGGCCTATCACGGCGACATCTCGCCCGCTCAGCGAAGGCCCGCTGGCGGACGCCAGCCGACGATAACCTTCCGCATCAAGCGCCGGCAGTTGCTTCAGGAATGCGACAACCGTCCACACTTCATCGTCACGCTCCTGCACGACCCACGCCGGCATGCCGGTGTACTTGATGCCGTGCTTGACGATCCAGAACAGCTCGCGATCCTTCCATTCCTTTGTCGCGCGCGTGAGGTCGGGCGGCGGGGGTAGCGCCTGCTGTGCGGTGAGATCGCCCGGCATGCCGGGCGCGCCGTGACAATGCACGCAGGCGCGTTGAAAATGGGCTGCACCAAGCGTGTACAGATCGGCGTGATCGAGCGGCGGCTCTTCGATGGCCCAGGCCCGGCGTTTGACCGAGTTCTTCATGCCGAACTGCAGAACCCATTCGACGACGGCCCAATGGCCCCGGCTCGCCGCGATGTTGTAGATTCCCGACCACGCGAACAAAAACCCACCGACCATCAAGCCGGCAATAGTCGCGGCGATGATGCCCAACCACCTCCAGATTCGCGCGCTCATGAGCCGGCGCATTCTGGGATCATCCGCTTTTGAATGAAGCGCGGGCTGAACCTTGGGCGAGCCCGTTGATGAGCCGGCTCGCGAGCAGCACTGCGGCAATGAGGTAGCTCAAAGGACACGCCGTGATCATCAGGAGGCCGGCGAGTTGCTGATCGTCCAAGTGATGCACCGGCATGTTGTAAAGTGCGCGGGGCGAAAAGATCAGCAGGGCGCTGAGCAGGCACGCGAGCTTGCCGGTCAACAACAATGCTGCAATCGCCTGCCATGCGCTGCTTTCCTGCAGGCGAAGGATGGCGCTCCAAAACGCAAACGAAGAAAGAAAGAGCGTTGTATAAGCTGCCCCGTGATAGGTGTGCGAGCCCGCGGCGGCGTTCTGGACGGCCGGTGCATGCCAGGCCCAAAGCAACAGCAGTTGCGTCGCAGCCGACAGCCACAAGAACTCGGTGTCGTTCGATCCAGCCAGGAAGGCGTTTCACAAGCAGCGCGGCGGTGAGCGGTGCCGCGATGTTCATGGCGGCAATATGCAGCGCCATATGTGTCGATTGCGGACCGAAGTCATAACCGATAAGAGCGACAGCCCCGGCGGCCGCAACGGCTATGGCGCTGACGGTTGCCGGCAACGACTCGCGGTTCGCAAAGTTGCGGTTATTCATCCGCGCGAATGGCATCTCTTGATCTGCAATCGGTGCACAAAAGGTCAATGTATCATAACGTGTCCAAGTTTTTCTCTTAGTTGGCGGCAGACCGCGCCTGGGGGCCGAGCCGCCAGACCACGTTTCCGACGTCATCAGCCACCAGCAGCGCTCCGCGTCGATCCATCTCGACGCCGACCGGACGCCCGCGCGCCTCGCCATCCTGGCTCAGGAAGCCGGTCAACACGTCGAGCGGTTTGCTCGAGGGTCGTCCGTTCGTGAATGGGACAAAAACGACTTTGTAGCCGCTGCGGGGCTTTCGATTCCAAGAACCATGCAACCCAACAAACACACCGTTGCGATACGTTTCGGGAAGAGCGTCGCCGCTAGAGAATGCCATGCCGAGCGGCGCGACGTGGTTGCCGAGCGCGTAGTCCGGCGCGATGGCCTTTGCGACCAGTTCTGGGCGTTCGGGCTTCACGCGCGTGTCCACGTGCTGGCCAAAGTAACTGTAAGGCCAGCCATAGAATCCGCCCTCCTTCACCGATGTTAGGTAATCCGGCACCAAGTCGCTGCCGATCTCGTCCCGCTCGTTGACGACGGCCCACAATTCGCCGCTCTGCGGATTCCATCCCATGCCGACCGGGTTGCGGAGTCCACTCGCGAATACGCGAGACTGTCCGGTTTTGATGTCGATTTCCAGGATCGTGGCGCGCTGGTCTTCTTTTTCAATTCCATTTTCCGCGACGTTGCTATTGGAGCCGACCGAAACATAGAGCTTCGTGCCATCGCGGTTGGCGACGAGCCCTTTCGTCCAGTGGTGGTTGAGCGGTCCCGCGGGAAGATCCGCAACCTTCTGGCCCGGCTGCGCGATGTTCGTCTGACCTTCCGAATACGGGAAGCGTACGACGGCGTCGGTGTTGGCGATGTAAAGGTCATTCCCGACCAGCGCCATTCCAAACGGCGAGTTGAGGCCGGTCAGGAATTCAGCGCGCACTTCGGCGACGCCGTCGCCATCCACGTCGCGCAGCAGGGTGATGCGATTGGCGCTGGGCACGCCCGCGCCGGCGCGCTTCATCACCTGGTTCATGACGAACGTGCGCGGGCCAGAACGCTCGGGCCGCTCAGGAGCGTTGCTTTCGGCCACCAGCACGTCACCGTTTGGCAGGACATGAAGCCAGCGGGGATGATCCAGGTCTCGTGCCAGAGCGGTGACCGTCAATCCTGCGGCCGGGGTCGGCATTTCATTCGGGCCCCAACGTTTCGCTGGCGCGATGTTGACGGTGGGAAGGAGCGTCGCGTTGGGTGGCGGGAGGGTCGGATTGGGGCCGACCGTTTGCTCATCGGGCACTTTGGCGGTGTCGCCGCAGGCGGCAAGTAAGGTGATGACACCGGAAAGCATGAGAGCTTTGCCGGACCATGAAAAACGAGAACAGAACAGAGCAACCGCGCTCATCCGTCGCTCCATCGGTTCGTGCTTTCAGATACCCGCTACGTCAAAAGGTGAAACGATCTGGGTACCAGGTGGTTCCGTTCAGGCTGCCAGTTCGTCGAGTGCAACCGCGGTAGGCCCCGCCGGCCGATTTCCCAGCAGGGGATGATTAAATGCTACGGTGTCCTGAATTGAGCGTTGCGGTTGGCAAGCAGACGGTGGACGTAAAGCGCGAGTTTCTCGATAAGACGAGACAACTGGCCTGTTTGACCAAAGTGCCTGCAATTCAGGAAAATTGGCCAAACTCGCCGAGAATTACAATCGCGCGATTGAGCGGCTGGAACGCCAACCGTCAGCGTCTGAAACGCCTAGCTGCGACGTCAGTATCCTGACCGACGGCAGCCCGGAGCCGCTTGAGCATCCGCTTCATGGCAGCCAGTTCGCTCTCCAACCGCTCGACCCGGGCCGCGAGATCGAGGTCGTGCGGATGGTTCGCAGTGGCGCTCGTCGCTGCTTGCGCGAATGCGACGCCCATCTCCTGGCCGTGACGCCAGATCACGTGGGCGCGGAAGGTTTGCTCCTTCTGCGGGACGTAAACGTCGATCACGTCCGGCGTGGTGATGGAATCCGAGCAGACCAGGCGGGCGCCGAACGTCGTGATGTCGCGGATCAGGCAATCGGTCGAATTGCGCCCTTGGTTGAACTGGATGCTGCCGCGCAAAAAGCTCTTCTGCCGGGTTGCCCTACGCCGTTCCTGCATCGCCTGCTCCCGCTACCCTGACAACGCTTCGGGATGCGCAAAAGATAGTGCACAGAGTTGAAGGAACACTTCGGAATAACCCGGAAAATCGGTGCGATGTTGGTAAGAGGTCGGAAAGCATACAGCCGGCCCTGAGGCCGGCCGTGCGAAGCGATGATGGCCGCGGCTCAATATCCCGGCGGATTCTTCCGGTAGTACTCGGCATCCTCCGCGCTCTGTTTGAATTCCGGATTGGTTGGCCATTCTAGATGGCGCGAGAGCATGTCGGTGCCGTGGCGGACCCGGAACAGCAACGAGCGCTGCGGCCCGTTGACATATTCATGAACCTCGCCGGGCGGATGCACGCAGAACGAGCCAGGCACCACGTCGACCGTACCCGTCGGAGTGCGCATCTTGCCGCCGCCGGAGAAGCAGAAATAGATCTCGGTGCAGTATGGATGGCAGTGGTGCGGGCTGATCTGGCCCGGCTCCCAGCACGCCACGGTGTAATCGCCCGACTGGCCGCCGCCGACATCAAGTTCGGCGAGGACCTTTTCGACGTGTTTCTTCAGGTCCCATTGCTGTTCTTTGGTGATGTCGAACACGTGCATGCCTGTCCTCCGTGATCCTCGGCGTTCTTCTTCTGGCGTATTCCGCCATTATGCCGGGACTTCGCAGTTTCCTCCAGAGTGACAGGCGTGGGCGCGGCTGATACCAACGCCCCGATCACAGGGTGTTGGGAGGTCCGATGTTCAAGAAGCCGAATTGCCCGGTCATCGCCATCGAGGAGCACTACTGGGATGCCGAACTGTCCAAGACCTACACCGGCGTCGAATCCGGGCGGCCCGGCCCGCAGCAGGAGCGGCTGTTCGATCTCGGTGCGCTGCGCCTCAAGGAGATGGACGAGGCCGGCATCGACATCCAGGTGCTTTCGCATGGCGCGCCCTCGGCGCAGAAGCTCTCCGGCGAAGGCGCGGTGACGCTGGTGCAGCGTGTCAACGACCGGCTTGCCGCCGCCTGCGCCGCCAACCCGAAACGCTTCCTCGGCTTCGCCGCGCTGCCGACCTGCGACCCGAAGGCCGCGGCCGATGAGTTGGAACGCTGCGTCGCGAAACACGGCTTCAAGGGCGCGATGCTGCACGGCCTCGCCAACGGCGTGTTCCTCGACGGCAAGCAGTTCTGGCCGATCTACGAGCGCGCCGAGCAACTTGACGTGCCGGTCTACTTCCATCCGGGACTGCCGGACGCCCGCGTGATGGAGGCCTACTACAACGACTATGCCAAGGACTTCCCGATGGTGGTGCGCGCCGCCTGGGGCTACACCGTCGAGACCGCGACCACCGCGATCCGCATGGTGCTGTCCGGCGTGTTCGAGAAGCATCCCAAGCTCAAGGTGATCATCGGCCACCTCGGCGAGACGCTGCCGTTCCTGGTGTGGCGCGTCGATCACGCGATCGCGCGGCCGGGCGCGGCGAAGCAGATCAGCTTCCGCGACATCTGGTGCAACAACTTCTGGATCACGACCAGCGGCAACTTCTCCAGCCCGGCGCTGATGTGCTGCGTGCAGGAGATGGGTGTTGACCGCATTCTCTTTTCGGTCGATTGGCCGTTTGTCGCCAATCCGCCAGGCGTCGACTGGATGAAGACCGTGCCGCTCTGCGACGAGGACAAGGCGAAGATATTGAGCGGCAATGCCAGGCGGCTGTTGAAGATCTAGCGCTCGGCAGTGTGGCAGTGGGATTCGATGCTATATTCTGCGGCGTGCGCAATCCCGGTTCGGGCCTGTAGCTCAATGGTTAGAGCCGACCGCTCATAACGGTCTGGTTGGAGGTTCGAGTCCTCCCGGGCCCACCACGCACTCTCGCGAACGCGAGCGGTTCCTAAAACCCTACAAGAACCGGCCCGTGGGCGGGCTTTATCGGAGGTTCGGTCTCTGCAGAGACCGATCTCGGCTCAAGGCTGATTTTGGCGGCGAAGTCCCCGGCCTGGGATTTTTGGTTCCTGGCGCTGACTGCGTGTTAAGCGGCGCGGACGGCTCGGGTTATGTCGCTAAAGTCCGAGCACCTGCCTTTGACGATGCCATTCCGAGGGCATATCGCGAAGCCGGCGCACTCCCATTCCGTGAGGTAGTTGTCCCTGGATCGCTGCCTTGACGAGATCGGGCGCGAGGAAGGCGAGGGAGAGAACTAAAGCCTCTCGGCAGCACAATGCTTCACATCGCAGCCGAGGCCGGAACGAGCGCTATCAAGTTTTTCATTGCCATCTTTGTTGCGGGATTTCTGTTTTCGCCAGCGCCCGGGCTGGTCGATTCCCTCAGAATGTTTTCACGCGAGCTCGCATCCGGGCGTGGTGAGGAATTTGTTCAACTCGCCGGGGCAACCATTCGGGCCGTGTCGCGCGGCGTGATCGGAATTTCGGCTCTCCAGGCATTTCTGGCGGGGTTAGGCCTAATGGTTGCAGGAATTCCCGGCGCGAGCCTGATCACGTCAGCAGTCCTCATTCTTGGAATCATTCTGAGGTCGATCGTCATGGGACGGGGGCTTCATTTTGATCGGAGTTATCGGCGGGACTATTTCCTACGGGATCAGCGGGCTATTCCTTGGCCCCATCGTTCTTGCAGTGATCTGGGAATTGTCGGCAGCCTGGGTGAAGGATAGCGAGATTGCGAAGAAAAACGCCGTCTCGAGCGAAAGGCCGCCACGGTCTCGTTCAGATTGACCTAGATCAAATGACAAGGCAAGTTTTCCGCCAATTTCGACAAAGTCAGCGTGAGTCAGACGCCGCAGGTCGGTCGGCGATGCTTTCAACCGGGGACGCTCCGCGTCGTGCGGCTACATGACGGAGGGGTCGTTTATGTGTCTTCGTTTGCTTCTCGGGGCGGCGCTGTTCGGCATCTCGCTTGGCGGCGCTTATGGCCAGCAACAGGGCTTTGACCTCGACCAAGCATCTGGGAAATTACCAAAACATGTTCTGCCGCACGCCTATAAGATTGAACTCGTACCGGATCTTGCGCAGCTATCGATAGCGACCGGTCGAGAGCGTGTCGGCTTCAGCGGCACCGTACAAATCGACATCGAGGTGCGCCAACCGGTCGAGGCGATTGTCCTCAACGCCAACGATATATCGTTCGCTCGCGCGATTGTTGACGGCGTGGAGAGCAAGTTTGAGGTCGACAATCGCAATCAGACAGTGGCGATTGCCCCACCACACATACTGAGTGTGGGCCGTCATACCCTGACAATCGAGTATTCCGGAACGATCCTGACGCATCAGGAGGGAATGTTCTATTCCACCTACGACACGCCGGCAGGTCGGCGCTGGGTCCTTGCCACCGATCTTGAACCAAGCGGCGCACGCCGTATCTTTCCAGGTTGGGATGAACCGGTATTCAAGGCCACGTTCAGCCTCTCTGTGACCGTGCCCTCAACCTTTCGCGCCATATCAAACATGCCCGTCGTCCGTGAACAGGCAGACGGCGCAGCGCGCAAGATCGTGACCTTCGCGCCCACGCCACGCATGTCCAGCTATCTGTTCGTGCTTGCGGCCGGAGAGTACGATCGCATCGCGACCACCGTGGAGGGCGTCGATATCGGCGTCGTTGTTCCCAGTCATCAGGTTGCTCTCGGCCGCTATGCGCTCGGCGTGGCGGCACGCACGCTTGCATACTTCAATGATTACTTCGGCATCAAATACGCGCTGCCCAAGCTTGACCATGTTCTGGTGCCCCGCAATTTTGAAGGCGCCATGGAGAATTGGGGCGGTGTCACCTATTCCGAACGCGCACTGCTTTTCGATGAGAGGACCGGCACTGAGGACGATCGCAAGGTTGTTCACGAATATGTCGTGCATGAAACGGCGCACCAGTGGTTTGGCAATCTCGTCACCATGGCGTGGTGGGACGAGCTCTGGCTCAATGAAGGCTTTGCTTCGTGGATGGAAAAGAAACTCACGGACGAGTTCAATCCATCAATGAAAGTTTGGGTGCGTACCCGAGCCGACAAGGAAAAGGCCATGGCCAAGGATGCGCTACGTACCGCGCATCCGGTTCAACAGCCGATTGAAGACGAATCTGAGGCGCTCGCTGCTTTTGACGATATCACTTATTTGAAGGGTCTGAGCCTGGTGCGAATGCTCGAAGCCTATATCGGCGAAGCGCCGTTTCGCGACGGCCTGCGGCGGTACATCGCCAGGCACGCCTATTCGAACGCGACTAGCGCCGACCTGTGGGCCGCACTGGAAGTCGCTTCAAACAAGTCGATCGCCGCTATTGCGCTTGGTTTTAGCCGGCAACCTGGAATTCCATTGATCCAGGTGTCCACGAAATGTGTGGGCGGCAAGCTTATGGTGACGCTCAAGCAGGATCGCTATGTACTCAATGATCCTTACGCAGCACGCCAGCTCTGGCAGGTGCCGGTCGCCATCGGCCGCCCCGGCGACGACAGGGCATCACGCATAGAATTGGTTGATGATGTGCCAAGGACGTTGACGTTCGACGACTGCGACCGGCCGATCAAGGCCAATTACGGCGATGCCGGCTACTATCGAGTTCGCTACGCCAAAGATGACCTGAAAGCGTTGGGGGCGGCGTTTCATCGATTAAAGGCGGCTGATCGGGTCAGCTTGATGGCAGACGCCTGGGCGATGGTGTTGGCTGGTCTCAACACTCCGGCCGACTATCTCGACCTGACCAAAAGGCTTTCTGATGAGACTGAACTGGCAGTGTGGGACAGTGTCATCGACAGTCTGCGATTCATTGATAATCAATTCGCGGTATCATCCGCGAGGGAGGGGTTTCGCGATTATGCGCGCAGCGTGCTCAAGACCGCGTTCAACCGCTTGGGATGGCATCCGCGGCCTGACGAAGAAGCCGGATCTGCGCTGTTGCGCAATCGCCTGATTGCGGAGCTCGGAGCATTTGATGATTCAGAAGTGACGGCGGAAGCCCGCCACCGGTTCGCCATGTTCATGCGTGACCGCGCGGCCGTTCCTGCGGCACTACGCGAGCCGATCGCCAAGGTCGTAGCCTATTCGGCCGACCAGCAAGCCTACGAGAGCCTGCTTCAGCTGGCGCACGAGCAGGAGAGTGAACAGGAGCGCATGATTTACTTTCTTGCTCTTGCCGGCGCGCGCAACGCAGAGCTCATCGAGCAGACAGTTCGGATCGCGCTCAGCGACACAAAACTGCCACCGGCTCAGACTCTTCTTTTTCTTGAGCAGGCTGCCAAGGAGGGTGGCGATCCGGATCGCGTCTGGCGCTTGGTGTTTGCAAATCGCACTGAAATCCTCAGTCGACTGAGCGGTCGGCAGCGACAGCAGGCGCTATCTCGTGTCGCACGCGCGTCCACTAACCCGGCTGTAGCATTCGAATTGAAGTGGGCGGATGCGACGCGCAGCAATCGAGGGATGCGCCGTTTTGCCGACGAGGCAGCCGAGGAGATTGAATTGAAGGCCGATCTCAAGCCGACGCTGGTTCTCGCTGTGCAGCAATGGGTCGGCGCCCGGGACAATCGCTAAACGCTTTGGCGTGACCAATGTCGACGTGCAGCGTTTTGCGAGTCCGCCTTGATAGTTCGGGGCTTGGTGCGCGCGATCTACTTTGAAGAGCAGCTCCATGTTGCATTTGATCAGGCAGCAAGTTGCCAAGCCAATTTGTAGACGGGGGCGCTTGATTTGGAAAAAGTACGCGGTGCTCGACGGTGCTGCAATTTCAAAAATCTGCAAGGCGCAAGAAGCATCAGCCTTAAATAACCTCTTACGTTGCGTCGCTCTCTGGATAGTCGCGACCGCGTCATTGGTTACAAGCGCGAAAGCTCAGGATGCTGAACCAAGAGCGTATACAAACACACCGGTCGGGCTCAATTTTCTGATTGCGGGTTACTTGAATTCTCAAGGGAAGATCGCTTTCGATCCGTCTTTATCGATCGCGGATGCTAAATTTCAACAGCACACAGGGGCCTTGGCCTATGTCCGGTCTCTCGATGTGGGGGGCAAATCCGCCAAGTTTGATGTGATCCTGCCGTATTCGTCCTTTTCCGCGAACGGTGTCGTGGACGGTCAGGCCAGAACGCGCGAAATGTCGGGCCCGGGTGACCCGCGATTTCGCTTTTCAATAAACTTGTTGGGGGCTCCCGCCGTTTCAGTGAAGGAGTTTGCGGCCTACCGGCAGGATCTCATTGTCGGCGTGAGTGTGCAGATGTCGGCTCCGTTGGGGCAGTACGACAACAGCAAATTGCTCAACCTCGGTAACAACCGTTGGTCGTTCAGGCCCGAACTGGGTATTTCCAAGGCATGGGGTCCGTGGACGGTAGAGGTCGCTCCCAGCGTTACATTTTTCACCGACAACACTGATTTCTACTATGGCAGCCTGTTCGCGCAGGCGCCGATCTACTTGTTGCGGGGCCACATCATGTACAATTTCCAATCCGGCGCATGGGTCTCGTTGGACGGCAGCTATTTTTCGGGTGGCCGAACTGTCGTGAATGGCGTGAGGGGGAGTAACGAGCAAGAAAATACGCGGGCAGGGGTGACCCTCGCTCTACCGGTCGATCGCCACAACTCCGTGAAGCTCAATGTCAGCACTGGTATAACGACCCGCACAGGGAGTGAGTTTAGCGTCATCGGTGTCGCATGGCAGTATCGTTGGGGCGACGGATATTGAGGATGCGGCGGTTGCGCCAAGGATTTCTGAGTGCTTGTTTCAAGGCCACGAGAGATTAATCCAAAGCATGCGAGCCATCCACTGAACGGTGTCAGCGGCGGTTAAGGCATGACCATCCTGCCAGCCCAAACGTCACTTTCAGTGGCTTTTGGGTATCGGATCCAAATTGCTTGACGGAGATGGAACTACTTTTTCTTTTTCTTCTTATAGCGGCGGTCCTGACGTCGATCACGCCGATTCGCGCCAGCAACGCTCACGGCCGAGGCTGGATTACCAACGCGGGCTTCGGCATCCGTTACGGTCATAACCGTCACCGGCACTACAAGGCTCAACGCAGCCGCGCCGCCAAGGAGGGAAAAAATCCCTCGTCGTGAAATCATTTCGGATCTAGACTTTTCGCTCATCACAAACCTCCTGCTTGATTACAAGATATAGTCAAAAAGACCACGGTCAATTTTGATAAAGATCAAAATTCGCCTAGATTTATTATCCCGTCGGAATGTCGCAGCAGGGTCAAAAACAAGACATTGTGGGCAACTCGCGCTCTATATCCAATAGCGCATGGTGATGCGCCTATTTCACCACCGTCCATGATTGACGGGCAGCGGAGAATTAAAAATGAAGTCGCTGAAATTACTGGTAACAAGTGCCGCGATCGTGCTCGGCATGGGCTCGATCGCCCAATCACAGGGTACGGTCGATATGTCGAAGATGACGTGTGAGGACCTGCTGAAGGGGAGCGGCGATTCGATCGAGGCTGCGATCTGGCTTAGCGGCTACCACAACGGTCTGCGCAAGAACACCAAGCTGGATCTGGGCCAGTTCAAGAAAAACGCGGATGCTGTGGTCGCGGAATGCAAAGCCAATCCCAAGGTGACGGTGATGCAGACCGTGAACAAGATGATGTCCAAGAAGAAGTAACGACGCTGATTTAAGCACCGGACGTATCGGCTGTGATGCGTCCGGAGATTCTTCGGAGGTGGGTCAATGAAGTCATTGTTTGCGGTTTTGATCCTGGCCGCTGCGGGCCTCCATTCGGACCCCGCCTTCGCGCAGAAATCATCCAAGCTGCGAGCGGACCGCATTCAAATTACCTACGTTCCGCCCAAGAATCCGGATCATGAACCGGTATTTCGGCTCATGAAGGAGCGGCGGGTCCTCGAAAAATTCAAGGAATTCTTGAGCCCGCTTCGGCTGCCGCGTGCGCTCCGATTGAAATTAGAGGGATGCGATGGCGAATCCAACGCCTGGTACGCGGATGACGCTATAACGGTGTGCTACGAGTACATCGACGACATTTTCCGCAACGCTCCCCGCGAAACGACGCCGGCCGGCGTTACGCGGGCGGACGCCATTCTCGGGCCAACGCTCGACGTGTTCCTGCACGAGGTGGGCCACGCCGTATTCGATTACCTCGACGTGCCGATCACGGGACGCGAGGAGGATGTGGCGGATCAGTTCGCCACCTATCTGCTCCTGCAGTTCGCGAAAAGCGACGCGCGGCGGTTGATTGTCGGTGTAGCGTACTCTTACAATCTCGACGCATCCAAACCGAGCACGAAGAAGAACCCGTTCGCCGACGAGCACGGTCTTCCCGCGCAGCGCTTTTACAACAGCCTATGCATGGCTTACGGGGCGGATGAAAAGTTGTTCGCCGACCTAGTCGAGAAAGGATACCTGCCTAAGGACAGGGCCGACGGCTGTGCCGGCGAGTATGACCAGTTTGCCCGAGCGATGACGAAACTCATCAGACCGTATATCGATCAGACGCGTGCCAAACGGGTGCGAGCCAAGCGGTGGCTGAAGTTTGACGCGCAGTGATTGATGCCGCGGCCGGATGTCTCACAGCGGCTCGCGCTGAGGTGGCGATCGAGAGCAACACAAGCGCGATCGGATTGGCGGAAATGATCATTGCCCCGCCGATGATGGCTAGCAACCCCGCAATTGCAAACGTTTGAAACAAGAAAATGCCCGCTGCCTGGAGCGGAGCGAAGACAAATATTATTGGTCCCAACAATGCAGTCAGCAGCGTGAGCAGCCAGTCGCGATTGATGCGACGCAATTGAGGCGGGTTTCTTGGTCTGCAGTCATGTTCATGCTCCAAATTTGTGTCGAAGGAACTTGGCGGACTTAGCAAGCACTCTTGGCTGTGCGGTTGGGCTTTAAGCAAGAGTCAAAACATTTGATCGGCTTGAAACCGCAAGTGACTCAAATGCGCGAATGTCGGACCTTGAAGTTGAACTTCGAGCCCGGCCCGTTACGCAAGTCAGAGTTTTCCCGATCAACCCAGGCCAATGTGAATAATGAAAGAATGAAAGTAGCAACGAATAATCCGAACGAGTGAAACAGCGCCGGATCTCGAACGAATATTAGGGCGACGCGAGGTGAATACGCGACAGAGTTGAATTGGGCTGTGATGTAGGCAACAGTAAAAACGATGGCTGTCAGCCCCATCATGCCAGAGGCTATTGCGCCGAGTACGCTCTGAGCCGACGAGACCGCAAGATTGCCGAAATACAATTGCGACACAAATTCAGAATACTGGCCGAGATACTGGTATTCGAATCGCGGGAAAAACATTCCAACACAGACCGCAATCGCAACATAGATCAGCGGAATAACCCATGTTTGCATTTGGCTTCCCCGAAACGAAAATTGGAACCGCAATGAAATTCGCTGGCGTCTCAAATAAACCGAAGCCCCGGAGCGCTAGATTAGTCAGGCCGCTTGCCCAAAGCGAAGCCCGAACGGCCATGGCTGCGCCCACCTCTCCAAGTGTGTTGCAAAATCGATTAAGCCGCTTGATCTATGTCAACAAACATAGCGGGCCCCGTGCAAAAACTAATGCGCATATATTATGAAGACCGTTGAGATCACATACCGCTATAGCGCGCAGGATACGCGGTCTCGGCCGACGGATTCGGATGCGGCGCAGAAGCGCCTCGAAGCAGGAAATCTGGCTTTCACGGCGCTGCTCGACGGACTGGCGAACGATAACGGCACTACCCAATGCGTTATCGATGTCGATTTGCAAGATCTCGGGCTTATGGAGGGCAGGAATCGAGGCCCGAAGCAGCGTCCGTTCGCCGCGGTTCTCGGATGCTCTGATGCACGAGTCCCCATCGAACTCATCTTTAATGAAGGTCCGAATGACCTGTTCGTCATTCGGGTCGCCGGCAATGGGCTTGGCAGCGAAGTTCTTGGCAGCCTCAAGTATGCAGTCGAGCATCTGGGCGGCAGCATAAAGGTCGTCGCTGTACTCGGCCATAGCGGCTGCGGCGCGGTCTCATCCGCCGTCGACGCATATCTTGAGCCGTCTCGCTACCTCGCTCTCACAACCAGCCATTCGCTTCGCGAAATTCTCGACCGACTGCTTGTCGTCATTCAAGCGTCAGCGAAGAGAATGCAGGATGTCTTCGGGCCTGAGATCGCGAATGTTGTCGGATATCGCGCGGCGCTCATTGAAACGTCGATTGCTATAAACGCTGCCCTCGCGGCTCATACGCTGCAGCAGGAATTGGAAAGCAGTGGCGCGGACGAAATTCGAGCAGTTTACGGAGTGTATCTTCTGGAAACCCGCCAAGTATGGGTGCCTCGTCGCGGCACCGCCGTGTGGACCGGGCTTGCCAACCCACCGAGCCAGCCGGCCGACTTTGTCGAACTCGGCAACGCGCTTCTCCGTTCAGATCGGATTGCATCGCTTCTTAAGGCGGATTGATTTGCGCTGCGCTGGAGTTGTTGCTCGTCCAGCTTTGCGGAAAATTCGCAGGTCTTGGCTCCTCCGTGGAGTCCATGACCTGACAGCCGGGTTCTCATGTTGTTTTAAGAAACTGCGTTCGCTGGAAAGGGGCGCGGCTGGCTCCGCGTCGAGAAGCCAGCCGCGCGCGAGCCTGGTCCGGCGCTGGGACGCCGGGGAGTGG
Source organism: uncultured Alphaproteobacteria bacterium (assembly GCA_963814215.1). Lineage (GTDB taxonomy): Bacteria > Pseudomonadota > Alphaproteobacteria > Rhizobiales > Xanthobacteraceae > Z2-YC6860. Next base: position 236,962 of record CAWFCM010000041.1, read on the forward strand.
ACCAAACTCGCGTAGCCTCGCTTAGCTGAGGGTTGCCTCATCGCTATCTCGAAGCATTTTTTTTGAGCAGGGTGCGTTGAGGTAGGTCAAATGAACGCACGACCAGCATTGACAACTGCGTGTGATTGGCTGCAGCCCCGCGTTTGATCTGAGTCAAAGTTTGCCGAGCGAAACAGGCCATGGTGGTCTTCGAAGCTAACATGGAGAAAGCTAATGATCCGGTTGATCGCTGTTTCTGCCTTCGCCTTGGCTTTCGCAACCTCGGCGCAAGCTATGTCGCCAGCGCCGCTTTATCAGATGGACGCCATTGCCACGCAAGTCGCTCTCGGATGCGGAGTTGGCAGGACACGAGTTGGCGGTGTTTGCGTGGCAAGAACCACCAAGCGCCAAGTCCGCAGGCAAGTCCGCAGGTGCGCGGTATGGGGCGCAGGGAACGTTTGCGCTCGGTGGTATTGAGCCCCAGGCATTGTGGCAAGCCGGACGCCGCGCGGCGAAGTGCGCTTATGCCGGACAACCGAAAGCACTGGTAATCTGACATCCCTGTTGGACCACGCTGGGTCGTCTTGGTGTTCGCCGCTCTTGTTGTTTTGGGGATGCTCCAAGCTGGCGGGCACGTCCCGTGCTTACTATGGGGGAGCAGAACTTGCGAGTACGCGGATCACGACAAATAGCTCGTGGCGTTACGGTCAAAAGTAGCCATCGTCGGAGTGGTGCGCTTGGCCGCCTTGATCGGAAGCCGTGAAAGCTCGCTCCGCCCTCGGTCATTGTGCAGCATAGAGGATGATTAAGACCAAAAGGACTGCACCAGCAACCGTGAGGATGGCCAGCCACTGGAGTATCGAGGACGAGCCTTTTCTGTTGTTCGACCCTTGAGCATTAGCCCCGCTCGACTCGGCGGCTCGTTGGTCCCGCTCAAGGCGACGCCTTGCCGCTCTCAAGCGTTGTATCTCTTCGTCTAGCGCGTCAATTTTGCCATCGAGCCGCGCCCTCTTCGATTCTGGCGCATCGGTGCCGCGCAACTTATCGAGGGCTTGACCAACGGAGAGTTTGTTTATTTCAGCCATCGCAAAACCGATGCTGCTCACTTTTGCGCTTGTATGTCGGCGACCTTAGTCCAGGTCCGGTCCGGATTGAATGTAGACATCAGCCCGGCTATCTGGCCGGTGCGCCTGCCGAGATCTTTTTGGAACACGTCGCCTCTGTGATTGACCAGGAACGTCATCACGCCGGAGTTGCCGTACTGCGCCGGATAGGCGACCAGCGCGAAGCCCCCGATCATCTTGCCTTTAGCGACATAGTTGATCGCGCCGCCAGGCGCAGTCGGCCCCTGCCGTGTCAGCACCCTGAAATAATAGCCATGGAACGGCGCCCGAGCGCCGCTGACACGATAGCCGCGTGAGGTCGCCGCCGCGACCGCCTCGCCGAGCGGGCTTTCCGGCTCGCCCTGCGCAGTCGGCCAGTAGAGCCCATCCTTCTTGCCCGGACGGCTGACGATGCGCTGTGCGTAGACGCCGCTGCCATTGGGCGCCATCTCAGCGTAGTCGTTCTGCGCATCGACATAGGCGAGGGAGGCCTGAATGGCGGCCAGTTCGTTGCGGCCAATGCGCCGATAGAGGATTTCCTGCCGCCCGGCCACCGTGTCAAATCGCCAGGTGCCATCCTTCTCCACGATCGGAATGGCGATCGGGAAGTCGTCCGTTCCCACGGTGAGGAACGTTCGACCCGTGGCGTCCTTGGTCAGCGAATGCTTGGCGTCATACGCTGCGAGCAGCTCCTTGCGTGTGTTGTCGTCCTGCACTTTGTCTCCCGACGACGTGATCTCGCTGGCGTCTGGGCCGAGTACTTGGGCGATCGTCTTGGCGTCGCCCGCGCGAACTGCGGCAATCAAGGCATTTGCGGCTTCATCCGCCGACTTGAAGGCCTGCTGCGCGTCGGCCGGTGAACCCCATGTGGCGGCCGCGACGACACCGATTGCAATCGCCCAAGAGCAGAGTCTTTGCATCATCGCCGCCTCCATCACTTCGCGCCGCCGGCCGCTACGGCCGGAATACGCGCACCCGAGGAAACCCAGCGGTCGTAGGTCTCGAATTTCAGGCCAAGCCTGTCGTAGCGGACGCGCAGGTATCCATCCTCACCGCGCACGACCGCGCTTGGCACGACAGCTCGCACCTCCTGCGCCATCACGCCGACGTAACTCTTGGTGCCGCCGTTGTAGGCGAAGCGATAAAAGCCAAGACCGTTGTCCAGTTGGCCGAGCAGGGTGACGTCGTGCTTCAGCCTCACATCCGAGCGCCTGCCGCCCCCGCGACCGCCGCCGACATGCCCACCACCACGGAAACCGCCACCGGGCGGTCCACCCATGCGAGCCCCGCCCCCTGGATGTCCGCCGAGGCTGGCGCGCCCCCGATCCGCATGCGCCATCGCCGAACGGCCGTGGTTGAGATTGCTCAAGCCGTTTTCCCGTCCGGCCGGCCGCGCGCCGCCGCCCGGCCTCTGGCCGCCGCGGTCGCCGACGTTTGGACGATCGCCGCCTTTGCCAGCGCCGGGACGGTCGCCCTTGCCCGCCGCAGGGCGGTCACCTTTGCCGGCAGCGGGACGGTCGCCCTTGCCTCCAGCAGGCCGGTCACCTTTGCCAGCACCGGGACGGTCGCCAGGACTGCGATCACCCGCACCGGGGCGGTCGCCGGGGCGGCGATCCCCGGCTCCAGGACGGTCGCCGCGATCCCCTGGCTTTATGACCTGCTCGCCGTTATGGCCGCGGAAATCCATCCGCTGTTGCGCATTGCCGCGCGGATCGCGTCCGGCAAACTTCTGCTGCACATTCGCGTTGTTGTAGCGCACGCCATGCCGATGCTCGGAATTGTGTGTCCAATTCCTATCGACGTTGATGTTGGTGGTGCGGTTGGCAATGATGTTGTTGTTGCCCCAGCCGATACCGCCGCCCCAGAAATTGTTGTTGGCGGCCCAGGCGCCGACGGCGATGCCTGCGCCAAACGCAAGGCCGGTCGCGATCGCAGCACCGGCGTAGTAGCCCGGCGCCGGCGGCCAGTAATACGGCGGATAGGTCGGATAGGGCCACGCGCCATAGACCACCGAAGGATCGTAATAAGGCACATAGACTGTGTTGGGCTCTGCGGGCTCGATCACGACCGTCTGCTTGTTGTTCGCCGAGCTGACCGAAACCTTCTGCTCCTTGGTGGTGGTCAGCTTCTTCTCCGCATGGGCTTTTGAACGCAGCCGCTGCACCGCATCCATCACGTCGGGCTGCTGGGCAAGCACCGCATCACCGAGCTTTTGCGTCCACTCGAGCTGGGTGCTCATCATGTTGAGCACGCTGGGCGTGGCGGTGAGCTGCTTTATGCTGTCGTCCCAGGGCTGCTTGTCGGATTCGGCTTTCAGCTTCTCGCCCTTGAGGGCCTTGTTCGCGCTGGCCCATCGGTCCGCCTGCACCACTTCGAGCGGATAAGTCGACGCCATCAGAACCGAAGCCAGCAACGTGTCGGGATAGAGCGCAACCGGTGCGACGAGCTGATCCAACTCCTCGGTTTTCAGTAGTTGTTGGGAGGGTGCTGGCGCTGCCGGTTGCGCGCTCTGCGCCCGCACCTCAGCCGCGAACAGAAACAACAGGGTGGTAGCTAGAACGCGCGTGGAGAGAGACGTCATGACAGTGCTCCTCAAGTCCATATTCCTACCTTGCCGTCGCGTTTTTGATCTTTCCCGCACATCAGCGATACCGTGTTGATTATAGCAAGACGATTGAAGCTAGCGCGATCAGGATTGCAAGCATCGGTCCCACGGATGCGTCGTATCACGTGGGCTGTTTCGACAGAATTGACATGGTATGACGTGCAATCATCAACTCTTCGTTGGTTGGTATGACGTACACCGCGACGCGGCTGCCCTTTTGCGATATCTGTGAACCCCCACTGGCATTTGCAGCTGAGTCCAGGGTGGCTCCAAGCCACCCGAGTCGCTCGACAATACGTGACCGCATTGTCGGCGAATTCTCGCCGACGCCGGCGGTGAAAACGAATGCGTCGATACCACCCAGAGCAGCGGCCAACATGCCCGTATGCAACGCAACACGATAGGCGAAGTAATCCAGCGCGAACGCTGCTTTGTCGTCCGAACTGTTTTGGAGCTCGCGTACATCATTGCTCAGGCCGGACAGGCCTTTCAGTCCTGACTCATGGTAAAGCAGGCTCTGCACCTCGGTGGCGCTCATGCCCTTTTGTGCAATGAGGTACAGCACCACTCCGGGATCGAGCTGTCCTGGCCGCGTCCCCATCGGTAAACCGTCCAGCGCCGTGAAGCCCATCGTGCTCTCGACGCTGCGTCCCCCGTTGATGGCGCACATCGAGCTTCCGCTGCCGAGATGCGCGACAACCACGCGTCCTTTGGCGATCTGCGGAGCGACGTCGATCAACCGCTCCGCAATAAATTCGTAGGACAGTCCATGAAATCCGTAGCGCCGAACGCCCTCAATGTAAAAGCGCTCCGGTAAGGCATAATTGTCGGCAAGTGCATCGTGACTTCGGTGAAATGCGGTATCGAAACAGGCCACCTGAGGAAGGCCAGGCCGGCTCGCGAACAGCGATCGGATGGGCGCCAAGTTGTTTGGCTGGTGGAGGGGCGCCAGCGGTATATAACGCTCAAGCTGCGCCACTACATCGGATGTCAGTAAAACCGGTTGGTCGTAGTCCGGTCCGCCGTGTACGACGCGGTGACCGACCGCAACAAGGTTAAAGTCCGGCAACGTTCGCAGCCAGTCTCCGGCCGTTTTGGTTGCTGCGGGAAGGTCCCGGACTTGATTGCTGTCGTAGGTTTGGTCGATCAGCTCTTGCCCATCGGATCGCTGTGCCCGAAGCCTTGGGCGTGTGCCTATCCCGTCCATCTGCCCCTTGACGGCGCAGGTCAGACTGCTGCCAGCACCAGCCTCGAAAATTTGAAACTTTAGGCTCGAGGATCCTGCGTTGACGACGAGGATCGTTTCCATGACGAAAGCTCAATGTACTGGACTGAAGTCAGTGTGCGGCATCGTACACTCGGCTATCGCCCGTGAGCACAACCGTGGCATCCTGGCTCGATGTCGCTTTGACCTAAGTCAAAGGCCCGTGACTTGGTCCGCGCCCCCCGGGCTGGCCTGTTGCGCCCAGCGAAACACCGGCTATCCGCTAGGGAATCGCAATAATGCGCTTGTGATCTACATCAATGAAATGGGAGCTTCATTCGAGAAGATTTGATGAGGCATGGTTGTCATCATACTGGCGATAGCAGTTTGGTCGAACCGCGGACTTCGACAAATGGGACGGGATCAGAATTTGGAAAAAGGGTCACACGATTAGGCTCCAGGCGCATCAATCCGGTCGCGAATTCTGGAGCATTGCTCTCCGCAAAACTTCGAAGATGACTGCGGTCGACCAGCCGAACAGCAACACGCCGTTCATGGCCGTGACAGGTCCCAGCAATTGCCACTTCTGAACCGGCACCACATCGCCATAGCCGAGCGTCGTGTAGTTTACGAAAGCAAAGTATACGAGGTTGGTGCCGGGAGGAGCGATTTCGACAAGCTTGTATGCCAACGCCCAAACCATCACCTCGGACGCGTGTGCCGCCATCAAGACCGAAGCGGTAGCGATCATTATGCCCATCAAAAACAACGATGGGTGCCGCATTGTCTTTGTGCTCATCGCCTGGGCAACACGAACGACCGCCATCATAACCAGCGCGTGAATTGCGATGTTGCAGACGCTGACAGCACCGGCGACGAGAAATTGAATGAGCATCGGGCTCTCAACCTCGGTCCGAGTTAAGCAGGTCGTCAAGCGTGGCCGCCCTGTCGAGCCCGCCGATCTTGTCGCCAAGGCCATCCGCTCGGAGCAAGTCGCGCACGCGCCCACGCGCGCCGACAATCCGCAGGGCAATGCCTCGCGCCGCTGCTTCCGCATGCAGTTCATGCAACATGCGTGAACCTGCGAGATCGATCGAAGGCGAGGCCGAGAGATCGCAGACCATCAGGCGGACGTTTGTCGTCGCGGCAAGCCGGCCGACGACCGCATCCCGCACAGCGTCCGCATTGATGTAGAGCAGCGAAGCCTCCGGGCGGAAGGCGATGATGCCCGGCAGCAGCTCGTTCTCAGGATGGCGTTCGACATCGGAATAGGCATTCGTCCCGGGGATGCGGCCCAAAAATGCGACGTGCGGCTGTGACGCGTTGATCAGCAACAGCACGATCGACGCAACCGCGGCGATCAAAATGCCGTGCAGAATGCCAAGGAGGAGCACGGCTGTGAGCGCGATTGCGGCGGCGTAAAAGTCCAATCGGCTCGTGCGCCACATCCGATGCAGTGCCCGAAAGTCGAACAAGCCCAGGATCGCAGTCAGCACCACCGCTGCCAGCACCGCCTTGGGCAGGTTCGCCAGCATGGAAGTAAGATACAGCAGGCAGAGCGCGAGCGTGATCGAGGCGAACACAAGGGCAAGCGGGGTCTGCGCACCGGCCTTTTCGTTCACCGCCGATTGCGACAGGCCGCCCGCCACCGGATAACCGTGCCCCAAGGCCGCCGCGAGATTGGCCGCCCCGAGGCCGAGGAATTCTTGACGGGAGTCGAGCGCGTAGCCGTGCTTGGCGGCAAAGGTGCGCGCCGCGGAAACGCTTTCGACATACGCCAGCAGCAGACATCCCGCCGCTAGCGGGAAGATGCCTTCAACGTCGCGCGCTCGAAGTGCGGGGGCGTCGAGGGACGGCAGGCCGGGAGGAATTTCACCCGTGACGGGTACTCCGAGTGCCGGAAGGCCCAGAAGTGTCGCCACGACGATGGACAATGCGACAATGGCGAGCGCGACGGGCCGTCCGGGCAGCCACCGCTCTCCGAGTAGAAGCAGAGTGATTGCAACGCCGCCAACAGCGAGGACCAGGTAATGGCTCTGTCCGATCTGCGCCGCCAATTGCACGACCCGATCGAAAAAATTGTGTCCGCCGCCAGCAACTCCGAGCAGATTCGGTATTTGGCTCATGGCGATCGTAGCGCCCGCACCGATCTTAAATCCGACGAGAATGCTGTCACTCACCAGCTTGACGAGGACGCTGAGTCGCAGTGCCCACGAAATCGCGCACAGCGCCGCTACGGTAAAGGCCGCGAGGCTGGCAATTTGGGCGTAACGTTGCGCATCGCCATCGGCCATCGCACCCACCGTTCCGGCAATCATGAGAGAAATGGCCGAGGTGGGGCCAACGGCGAGTTGGCGCGAAGATCCTAGCAAGGCGTAGCCGAGTCCCCCAGCAAATATCCGTACACGCCGACCTGGGGAGGAAGGCCCGCCAGGTTGGCATAAGCCAGCGAAACGGGAATTGCATAGGCCGCCAGTGTTACGCCCGCGACGATGTCAGAGCGCAGCCAAGCGGCGCGATACTCGTTCAACCATTTCAACGGTGGAAAATATTGAAGCACTGTCGGTCTCTGAAGCTGATGCGCACGCTCTCGCACCGAGACGGCGACAGCCTAGTTAGTACACTTCGGCAACAAATTTTCGGCCGTGCAAAGATACCTGATCGTCATACTTGCCCTTGTTGGATCGCGCGCCCAGCCGGACTTTCTTTCTTTTGACTTTCTTATGCGGAATCTTCGACAAAATATGAGTGATGCAGTTGAGCCGTGCGCGTTTCTTGTCATCCGACCGGACGATGTACCAAGGGGCGTGCTTCGTGTCTGTCTTCTTCAGCATCAGATCGCGCGCGCGGGAATAATCATACCATTTCTGATATGACAGCACGTCCATCGGACTCAGTTTCCACTGACGAAGCGGATCGTTGATCCGCGCAGCGAAGCGCCTGTCCTGCTCTTTCTGCCCGACCTCAAGCCAGATCTTGATCAGAACGATGCCGCTGTCGACGATGAGCTTTTCAATGTCGGGGACGGTGTCCAGGAAGCGCGCGTGCTGCTCCGCGGAGATGAAGCCCATGACGTACTCGACACCAGCGCGGTTGTACCAGCTTCGATCGAAAATAACGATCTCGCCTGCGGCAGGAAAGTACTGGATATAGCGCTGAGCATAGAGTTGCGACTTTTCACGATCCGAAGGCGCTGGCAGCGCCACCACGCGAAACACGCGCGGGCTTACTCGTTCGGTTATGGCCTTGATAGTCCCGCCCTTTCCAGCGGTGTCGCGGCCTTCGAACACAATGATGACGCGCAGTGCTTTTTCCTTGGCCCATTCTTGTAACTCACACAGCCGGACCTGGAGTTTGAGAAGTTCCTTCTGGTAGGCCTTTCCTTTCAGCGTCCCGTCGTCATTTGATTTTGAGGCTTTTGACATGCGTCTCAACTCCAACTGAGCGTGATGCCGATGTCTCCGGGCATGCCGTTTGGAAAGCTGACGATCTGATATTTTATTTTATAGCCGCGCGGCTGCAGGTGCTTCTGCCAGAATTCGAACAACTCCTTCGGCAGGCCCGTCAGGGTCATTTCCCAGCCCTTCTCCTGCTGGTTGATGGCGCGGCCGCGGTCGGTGCAGGCCTGATTAGGAAAGGTTCCCACGAGGACTTCTGTCAGCCCGTTGGTCACGGCACGATTGATGATGGCTGCGGCACGCTTCATGCGCTCCTCGTCCGATACACCGGACGGCTTGGACAATTTTTCCAGCAGTTCATTTTTCTCGGCATCGGCAGCTGCCTGTTTGCGCATGAAGTCGGATGCTCTCTGCGCCTCAACCTCAGCGATTTTCTGCCGCAAATCGGCGGCTTTTGGAAGCAGATCATCCGCGGCACTCATGATGGGCTCCATTCCAGCTATGCTGCTTTTGATGCCATTGGCTTGGGGCGGTGATTTTGACTTATCTCAATGGTTAGTCTGTCAGATCGTATCGAACGAAACCAGTCTAGTCCCGCGCGACGTACGTCGTTTTGAGCCGCTAGACCCGAGTTCCAGCACAGGGTTTTGGGTTACCCTTGGAGTCGAACAAGACGCAGGGTTAAGGACCGTCAATTCCGCCACATGCGCAAGACTTGGTCAGTCGCAGCTTGGTTGCTCTGGTTGTTTCTCTCGCCGGCATCTGCCCAACAAGCGATGCCGCGGAGCATATTGATTTTGGATGATTCGGCGGGCGCGGCGGCCGGCCCCTTTTATGCCGGTATCGTTTCGGCGGTTCGCACCACAGTAACTCGGGATCCGTCCAATCAATTTTCAATTTTTGTGGAGCACCTCGATTTTAACCGGTTTCGCGGGCCAGAGTACGAGACAGCCGTCAACACGTATTTCTCCGCCAAGTACAAAGGCCAATCCATCGGTGTGATCGTGGCGGTTGGCACGGGAACGCTGCAATACATCTTGCGGGCGCGGCAAGAGTTGTGGCCGGCGGTGCCGGTCGTATTTACGTTTGTCGACCCGCTAATTCTGATTGGGTCGGAGCTTCCAGCCGACGTGACCGGGGTGACATTCAAACTGAAATTTTCCGACATGGTTGCCGCCGCACGTGCGGTTGTACCCGATCTCGCCGGCGTGGCCGTAGTCGGCGACCCAGCGCACACACTACTTCCTTATCGGCATTTCAAGGATGAGATACCTGCCGCGGCCGCAACGGGTCTGGAGATCATCGACCTGATGGGCCTGCCGATGCGTGAGGTGAAGGCCCGTGTTGCCCATCTACCTAAACGGATCGCCATCACCTATTTGGGGATGTATTCAGATGGTGAAGGCACTTACCTGACTCCAGTTGAGGCGCTGGGCCGGTTTGTCGAAGTCGCCAATCGGCCCATCGTCGTTACGGCCGAGAGCCAGATCGGACAAGGAAGCGTTGGCGGCCTTGTTTCTGCTCCATCCGCAATCGGGCAGGCCGCGGCTTTGCCGGCGATGCGCATCTTGCAAGGCGAAAGAGCGGCCGCGATCCCCGTCAGCGAAGGCAAGGTCATCAAGCCTATTTTCGATTGGCGTCAGTTACAGCGGTGGAATGTAAGTGAATCCCAATTGCCGCCGGGCAGCGAAATCCGATTCCGGCAACTCGGCGCTTGGGATCAGTATCGCTGGCAAATCGTCGCCATCGTCTTGGCGGTCGTGCTGCAAGCAGGTCTCATCCACTGGCTTCTGTACGAGCGCCGGCGGCGCCGAGCTTCCGAGACGGCGGCGCGCGATACGCTGTTAGAGTTGGTTCACGTGAACAGGTTGGCGACAGGCAACGAACTGTCCGCGTCGATTGCCCACGAGGTCATGCAGCCGCTGACTGGAATCGTTTCAAGTGCTAACGCGGGTCTGCGCTGGCTATCCGCTGCAACGCCTGACCTTGACAAGGCGCGTGCCATGCTGACGCAGATTGTGGCGGCCGGCCATCGCACCGCCGACGTGGTTCGTGCCATTCGTGCCATGTTCAAGAAAGAGACTGACAGTAGTCAGCCTGTAGAAATGAGCGTGCTGATAGTGTCGAGCCTGGACCTGGTGAGGACAGACCTCGAGGAGCACGACGTTGTGGTCGAAACACACCTCGAAGAAAGCCTGCCTGTCATCAAAGGTGATGCCATTCAATTGCGGCAAGTGCTTTTGAACTTGATCGTGAATGCAATCGACGCAATGACGGCATCGTCGAGCGGAGAGAGAATATTGAGCGTTAGCACTGAGGTCAGGGATGGCAACATCTATGTTTCAGTCGCAGACAACGGACCCGGAGTCGCGGAAGAAATGCTCGATCAGATGTTTAAGCCGCTGTTCACAACCAAGGAGCAGGGTATGGGCCTCGGGCTCTCCATCTGCCGCTCCATCGTCGAGGCTCATCATGGACGCATCTGGGCCTCGCTTCATCGGCCGCGAGGGGTGGTAGTTCATATATCTCTGCCGATCGAACGACCGGAGCCTTGACCATGGCGGAACATGGCACGAGGCCGATCGTCTTTGTCGTCGATGATGATGATGATGTGCGGGAGGGCCTCAGGGCTTTGCTGAACTCCTTGGATATGCGCTGTGAGGTGTTTCGCTCAACCCGCGAGTTCCTTCAGCACAGACTGCCCGAGGAGCCGTGCTGCCTCATTCTGGATGTCCGGCTGCCCGGTGCTAGCGGGCTCGAGCTCCAACACGAACTGGCCGATGCGCAGATCAAGATTCCTATCATCTTTATTTCCGGTCACGGCGATATCCCGATGACGGTGAAAGCGATGAATGCCGGTGCTGTAGGATTTTTTACGAAGCCGGTTCATGAGCAGGAGCTTCTCGATTCGATCTATGTCGCACTGGAACGCGACGCCGTAAGACGAAACAAGGAGAAAGTCTTGCGGGAAATGCGGACTCGTTACGAAATGCTCAGCCCGCGAGAACGGGAAGTCATGGCTATGGTGACGGCAGGCTTTCTGAACAAGCAGGCGGCCGCCGAGATCGGCCTCAGCGAGGTTACGGTCAAGGTTCACCGGCACAACGTGATGAAGAAGCTGGGTGTAAAATCGCTTCCGGAACTTGTAAGGATCGCCGATGCGTTAGGTATCCAACATAAGAAGTGAGAATCTAAACCAAAGGATAGATTAACGTTTGGCAGCGGCTGCTCTAGACCCCGATTGGGCTCGTGACTGCTAGCGGGCAGACGGCAACTGCCGGGGGCCGCGTCAACCGAAGGATGAAAAGGTGCCGGCCGCACCGACGATATCGATTATCGATGATGACGCCTGGGCTCGCGAAGGGATCAAGGATTTGATCGCTTCGCTGGGGTATCGCACGCTGACCTTCGCTTCGGCCGAGGAATTTCTGGAGTCCGGGTGCGTCGAGATGACGAGCTGTATCATTTCCGACCTGCAAATGCCGGGTATGAGCGGTCTCGATCTTCAGCAGCAAATTGCGGACCGGAAGCCCAAACCGTCGATAATTCTGGTGACCGCTTATCCGGACGACAAGATCCGGGCTCGTGCACTCGCTGCCGGAGCGCACGGCTTCCTTACCAAGCCATTTGATGAAATACGCCTGATGCAATGTCTCACGGCGGCAGTCGGGCTCGCGATTTAATCGCCCTGTGGCTTTGCTGCTTGCGGCATGGAACACGCACCGCTCCCCTAAACCAAAGCATAGTTTGCCGATCCAATTGAACAATTGAGTGATTCCGCAGCACCGCGCTCAATCACAGCATCGATAAGGGCTAGGGGTTGCTCATGTTGATGCAGTACACCGGAAAATTGGGTGCCGGTTGGCGCCTCAAGACTGCTCCGTCGAAAAGGCGGTCTAGGCAACCGTCGTTTCCCGGTCTGGTCGAATCGACGAGTGCAACAGCAGTCTATGCGCGAAACGTCGAAGTCTACGGCGAAGGCGAACCCTCGGAATATTTTTACATGGTGGTGAGTGGCGCGGTACGCACTTACAAGATGCTTGTTGATGGCCGTCGGCAGATTTGCGCGTTCCACTTGCGTGGCAATTTCTTCGGTTTGGAGGTCGATCAGGAGCATGCTCTCTCGGCCGAAGCGATCGTCAATTCGAAAATCCTGCTGATCAAGCGAAGTGCGCTGATGGCGCAGGCGTAGCATGATAAGGAGATTGCCCGGCGCCTCTGGACGATGACCGGCGACGAACTGAAGCGCGTTCAGACGCATGTGCTGCTGTTGATCAAGACCGCGAAAGAGCGCGTGGCCGAATTTCTACTGGAAATGGCGGAACGTGGGTCTACGGACGAAGTGGTCGAGCTTCCGATGTCGCGCCAGGACATTGCCGACTACCTCGGCCTGACGATCGAGACCGTCTCGCGCACTTTGACCGATTTCGAGAAGAACGAGACGATCTTCTTGCCGAATTCGCGACGCGTGGTGTTGCGCAACCGTGATGCGCTTGTCGCGTACGGCGGTTAGCTTATTTGCAGCGCGAAATGATCCGAAAGTGTTTGCGCCGATTTGATTTTTGTCAAATTCACCCTGCGTGTGGCTCTTAACATGCAGGACCTAGACCATGGAGGAAAGCATGCGGAAATTCCAGATCGCCGTCGTCACGTTGTTCTCGGCCGCGCTCGTTGCGTCGGTGGGCCCGGCTGCTGCCCAGGACAAGAAAACCAAGATAACCCGTGAACAGGCGTGGTCGATCTGCACAGCCGAGGTCCAGGCAATTCCCTCGGATCAGCACAGCCAGCGTTATGCGCGGGGCGCCGCGTGCATGAAGAAGTACGGCTTCAAGATCTAGCGCCAAAGCATGCCGCGGCGCGCGCCGGCTTCCGGCGTGCGCGCCCTTCTCATTTGTGAAGCGACACAGATTCAATTTCGCAGGAGTCCGTCATGAGCACCGCCGCGCTTGATAGGAAGCAGTCCGTCGACGATTGCTGGCGAGGTTTCGGCCCGGGCAGTTGGCGCACGTCGATCGACGTCCGCGGCTTTATCGTCTCCAGCGTCACACCCTATGATGGCGACGAAAAATTCCTTGCAGGGGCCACCGAGCGCACCAAGGCCGTCTGGGCCAAGCTGCAGCCCTACTTCAAGGACGAACAGAAGAAGGGCGTTCTGGCGGTCGATACAAAGACGCCGTCGACGTTGCTGGCCCACAAAGCGGGCTATATCGACCAGAAGAATGAGGTGATCGTCGGGCTACAGACCGATGCGCCGTTCAAGCGCGCCATCTTCCCGTACGGCGGCCTGAAAATGGTCCAAGCCGGTGCGAAGGCGGCGGGCTTCGAGGTCGATCCGCAGATCGTCGAGGCGTTCACCAAGTACCGCAAGACCCACAACGACGGCGTGTTCGACGCTTACACCCCGGAAATCTTGCGTTGCCGCAGGTCTGGTATCATCACCGGTCTGCCGGACGCCTATGGCCGCGGCCGCATCATTGGCGATTACCGCCGCGTCGCGCTGTACGGCGTCGCTCGCCTGATCGAGGTCAAAAAGGAAGAGCGCGCGCAGATCAACGACATGTGGCCGACCGACGAGATCATCCGGATGCGCGAAGAGCTCGCGGAGCAGATCCGCGCGCTGAACGACCTCGCCGAGATGGGCAAGCTTTACGGCTGTGACATCACGCGGCCGGCGATGGATGCGCGGGAAGCCGTTCAGTGGACCTATCTCGCTTATCTCGGCGCGATCAAGGAAGCGAACGGCGCCGCCATGTCGATCGGGCGCATTTCGACGTTCCTCGATATCTACATCGAGCGCGACCTGAAGGAGGGCAAGCTCGACGAGGCCGGCGCTCAGGAGTTGTGGGACCAAATCGTTCAGAAGCTGCGCATCGTCCGCTTCCTGCGCACGCCGGAATACGACGCGTTGTTCAGCGGCGATCCCTACTGGGCGACCGAATGCGTCGGCGGAATCGACATGAGCGGGCATTCGCTGGTCACCAAGAGCAGCTATCGCATGCTGCACACGTTGACCAACCTGGGGCCGGCGCCGGAGCCAAACATCACGGTGCTGTGGTCGAAGGATTTGCCCGACAATTTCAAGAGGTATTGCCTCAAGGTCAGCAAGGAGACGTCGGCGCTCCAGTACGAGAACGACGACCTCATGCGTCCGCATTGGGGCGACGACTACGCCATCGCCTGCTGCGTGTCGGGCATGAAGCTTGGCAAGCAGATGCAGTTCTTCGGCGCGCGCGTGAACCTCGCCAAGGCGCTGCTCTACGCCATCAACGGCGGACGGGACGAGGTGTCCGGCGACCAGGTCGCGCCGCCGTCACCGCCCATGACCGGAGACGTGCTGGACTACGACGAGCTGTTCCAGAAGTTCGACAACACCATGGAGTGGCTCGCGCGCACCTACGTGCACGCGATGAACTGCATCCACTACATGCATGACAAGTACTTCTATGAGCGCCTCGAAATGGCGCTGCACGATCGCGACATCCTGCGCACCATGGCGTTCGGCATCGCGGGCCTGTCCGTCGTCGCCGACAGCCTGGCCGCCATCAAGTACGGCAAGGTCCATGTGGTGAGGGACAAGACCGGTCTGGCCATCGACTACAAGATCGAGAGCAACGCGCCGGTCCCGCAGTTCGGCAACAACGACGATCGGGTCGATCTCATCGCTGCGGACCTCGTCACGAGGTTTATGCAGAAGATCCGCAAGCACCCGACATATCGTGGTGCCACGCATACGCAGAGCGTGCTGACCATCACGTCGAACGTGGTCTACGGCAAGGCGACTGGCAACACGCCTGACGGCCGGCGTGCTGGCGAGCCGTTCGGGCCCGGCGCCAACCCGATGCACGGCCGCGACAGCCACGGCTGGCTGGCGTCCTGCCTGTCGGTCGCCAAGCTGCCGTACAAGGATTCACTCGACGGCATCAGCTACACCGTCTCGGTGGCGCCTCAGAAGGCACATCTCTCCGACAAGGAGCTGATCGACGGCGCGGTGAAGGCCTTCGACGTGTATTTCGGGCAGGGCGGGTTCCACATGAACCTGAACGTCATCGATAGGGAAGTCCTCGAAGACGCGATTAAGAACCCGGACAAGTATCCGCAGCTCACCATCCGGGTGTCCGGATACGCGGTGAACTTCGTCCGGCTGACCAAGGAGCAGCAGCGCGACGTGATCAATCGCACCTTCCACGGGCAGATGTGAGTTGGGAACATCGATGTCGCAAGGCGGCACCCTCGAAGCGGGAAGTCGGCACGACTTGCGCGTCGGTCAGTCTCCCGACGCGCCGGACGAAGAGGATCTGCGCGACGACGAGGGCGTGTTTGGCTACGCGCACTCCTACGAGTCGTCGTCCCGGTACGATGGGCCGGGCGTGCGCGTGGTGCTGTTCATGTCGGGATGCCTGCTGCGCTGCACGTACTGCCACAATCCCGATACCTGGCACCTGAAGGACGGCACCCGCGTCTCGGTTCAGCAGGTGCTCGATCGCCTGAAGGCCTTTGCGCCTGCGCTCCGTTCGCTCGACGGCGGACTGACCATCTCCGGCGGCGAGCCGATGGTACAGATGGAATTCACCCGGCGCATCTTCGCTGGCGCCAAGGACATGGGGCTGCACACCGCGATCGAGACGTCCGGCTATCTCGGTGACAAGGTCGACGATCGCTACCTGTCGGCGATCGATCTGGTGCTGCTCGACATCAAGAGCTCCGATCCCGAAACGTATAAACGAGTCACCGAGCGCGATCTTGCGCCAACGCTACGCTTTGCCGAGCGGCTGGCGAAAATGGGAAAGCCGACATGGGTGCGCTTCACTCTCGTGCCCGGCCAAACCGACGATCCCGCCAATGTCGACGGCATCGCCCGATTCGTCGCTCCGATGAAGAACGTCCAGTGGGTCGAGGTGCAGCCGTTCCATCAGATGGGTGCGTTCAAATGGAAGGCGATGAACATCGAGTACAAGCTCGACGACACGCCGACGGCGTCACCGGAATTGACCAAGCGTGTGATCGAGCAATTCCGCGCGGCGGGCTGCAACGCGCGATGAATTTCAGAAGGGCTTGAGGGGGGCACGTCCATGATTGAACTGGCTCGAGACATCATCGGCACACAACCAATCCTGACGCTGTTTCTCGCTATCGGCGTCGGCTACCTGGTCGGTCAGATCAATTTGGGCGGCTTCTCGCTCGGCGTCGGCGCGGTTCTGTTCGTCGGCCTCGCGCTCGGCGCATTCGCCCCCAAGGCGTCGATCGTCGGGCCGATCGGCCTGACCGGCCTCATCATGTTCCTGTACGGGATCGGCATTCTATACGGACGGCAGTTTTTTGCGGGCATGGCGGGGGCCGCAGGGATAAAGGCCAATGTACTGGCATTGGTGGGGGTCCTCGCTGGTCTCATCGTGGCACTCGCTCTTGGCAAGGCGTTCGACATCAAGATCGGCCATACGCTCGGCATGTTCGCTGGCTCGATGACCAGCACCGCGACGCTCCAGGCCGCGCTCGACGTCATGAAGAACAGCGATCCTTCGATCGGCTACTCGATCGCCTATCCGTTCGGCGTGATCGGCCCGATCCTGTGCATCTATTTCATGACGCGGCACGTGCAGCCGAAGTTTCCGCCCAAGGCGGCGCAATTCCACATGGGAGAGGTTACGCTTGGCGAAAGCTTTACCGGACAGACGCTGAACGACGTTCTCGCGGGTCTTCCGGCGGGCGTGCAGGTCACGATGGTCCGCAAAGGCGATCAGAACGTCGTGCCCGACGGGATGATTGCGCTGTCGCCGGGCGACGCGCTTCTGCTTATCGCCGAAAGCAAGAGTGACCTCGACAGCGCCGCCGCCAAGCTCGGCCGGCTCGATCCCGGCCGTCTTGCCAAGGATCGTTCGGCTCTCGACTACATTCGCGTATTCGTCGGCAAGGCGAATGTGGTGGGCGTGCCATTGGGACAGCTCGCGATGCCTACGGGATTTCCCGCGCATATTTTGCATGTGCGCCGCTATGACACCGATCTTGTGCCGACACCGGACCTGATGCTGGAGTTTGGCGACCGTATCGGCGTCCTGATGCCGCCGGAGCGCAGGGAAGCGATCCGCGCGCACTTCGGTGACAGCGTGAAAGCCACGGCAGAGTTCAGTTACGTGTCCCTCGGACTCGGCATGGTGATGGGCGTGCTGCTTGGGTTGATCCCGATCCCGATTCCTGGGGTCGGCAAGGTGACCCTCGGTATCGGCGGCGGGCCGCTGATCGTCGCACTCATCCTGGGCTACTACCGCCGCACCGGACCGATGCTCTGGACGATGCCGCTACCGGCGAACATCGTGCTGCGCAACTTCGGGCTCGCGATCTTCCTTGCCGCGGTCGGCGTCAATGCCGGACAGCCGTTCGTGAAGACCGTTACCGAAAGCGGCCTGACCATGTTGTTCATCGGTGCGGCCATCCTGCTGACCACGGTGGCAATCGTGCTGCTGGTCGGCTACTACCTGATGAAAATTCCCTATGACGATCTGGTCGGTATCGCGTCGGGTGCGACAGGCAATCCAGCCATTCTCGTCTACTCCAACCGGATGGCGCCGACAGAGCGTCCCGACATCAACTATGCGATGATCTTTCCGTCGATGACCATCGTGAAGGTCATCGCGGTGCAGATCGTTGGCCTGATGTTCCTCGCGTCGGGCTGAGCAATGGACGATCAGCCGGCTCGTCCGGACGCCGAACAATCGCCGCCGCATGTCGTCACGTTCGACGCCATCATGCCGGCGGCGATGGCCGTTCGCGCGGAAGAGAGCGGTGTTAAACGGGCTTCGACGGATCCGCTCACGATTCTCATTTTGAGCGTGCTGGGAGGCGCTTTTGTTTCGTTTGGCGCAATCTTTGCGACCACGGTAAGCGCGGGAAGCATCGCTATCACATCGGTGGATGGTGCCGCGGCGCTTTCCGCGGCTATGCCCTACGGCATCACGCGCCTGCTGATCGGACTGGTCTTTTCCGTGGGCCTCATCCTGGTGATCGTCGGTGGTGCCGAGCTGTTTACGGGAAACACTTTGATCGTGATGGCGTGGGCGAGCGGCAAGGTCAGAACGCGCGCGGTTTTGCTCAACTGGGTCATTGCTATTGCGGGAAACTTCATTGGTGCGATCGGCGCAGCCGCCCTGATGTTTCTGACCACCCAATACACGTTCGGCGGTGGCACAGTGGGATTGGTGGCTTTGAGCACCGCGAACTCGAAGGCGGCGCTTACGTTCGTTCCGGCGTTGACGCTCGGCATCATGTGCAACGCGTTGGTCTGCCTGGCGGTATGGATGTGTTACGGCGCGCGCACCACAATCGATAGGGTAGTCACTATCGTCCCGCCCATAACGGCTTTTGCTGCGGCAGGCTTCGAGCACTGCGTTGCCAATATGTACTTCATCCCGATTGGCCTTTTTATCAAAGCCGGCGCCCCTGACACGTTTTGGAAATCGATCGGCAGGACGCCCGCAGACTTTCCAGCTCTGACCTGGGAAAATTTTTTTGTTGCGAACCTCGCTCCCGTGACAATCGGCAACATCATCGGTGGTTCGATCATGGTTGGCGCCTTCTATTGGTTCGTTTACCTGCGCAAGAAGGCGATACCGCCAGTCTAGCAGGCTGCTGAAAAACTCGGAACAGAAGTGGTCACGAGCAACAATCGAATCAAAGGCGACCTTGGCTTGAATCTATCGTGCGTGCCGGGCTCAGTTCTTGATTCAATGTTGCTCATGGACCCCCTCCAAAAACCTTTTTCAGCAGCCTGCTAGAGCCACCGCGCATTCTTGGACTTCAGTATGCGAACAGCTGTGCTCATTGTCGCCATCGTGGTCTTCCTGTTCGGCTTCATCATGGAGTATGGGGCGTGGCTGTTCGCGTGGTTCAGCCGGCTCACCGGACTTCACACGCCCGCCGCAACGTACGCGGATTTCGTTGACGCCGTTGCAGCAACGATGATGATGATGGAGCACGGCTTGTTGCGTATTGTTGCGCCATGGGCGTTGATGGATGTCGGTCTGGCGCTTTTTTGGGTGGTTGGCCGTGTTGGAAAGGTAAGCGAAGCCGGATCGGAACGGTTAGACTCCGGCAGTCATCGTTAGACGTGGCCGGTTTGATTTGAATCAACCACGGGCAACCGTGACTGGCTCAAGGTGCGATTTGGCGGGGCGTGCCGCCGGGGAATTCGGTGAAACGATGCCGGGCAAGTCATCCAGGATTCCTGCCGTCAAAGCCAAGCTGCTCGATGGCAAGAAAGGTCTGATCGTTGGCATTGCCAACGAGAGCTCGATCGCATGGGGCTGTGCCAAGGCGTTCCGGGCGTTCGGCGCGGAGGTCGCCGTCACTTATCTGAACGACAAGGCGAGGAAATACGTCGAACCACTCGCGCGCGAGCTCGAATCTCCAATTGTGATGCCGCTTGACGTCAATGCGCCGGGTCAGATGGAAGCGGTGTTCGAAACCATCGCCAAGAAATGGGGCGGGCTCGACTTCGTGGTGCACTCGATAGCGTTTTCCCCGAAGGATGCCTTGCAGGGCCGTGTCGTGGACGTGCAGAGGGATGGCTTCCTCGCGACGATGGATGTGTCCTGTTGGACATTCATTCGCATGGCGCATCTGGCGGAGCCGTTGATGCGCAGGGGCGGCACGCTTTTCACCATGACGTACTATGGCAGCCAGAGAGTGGTGAAGAACTACAATATCATGGGTGTCGCCAAGGCCGCGCTTGAAAGCGCAGTCCGTTACCTCGCGGCCGAGCTTGGCCCCAAGGGCATTCGAGTCCATGCGATTTCACCGGGGCCGCTGGCCACACGGGCTGCCTCCGGAATTCCGGAATTCGACGCGCTGCTCGACAAGGCCAGGGCGAAGGCGCCAGCGCGTCGTCTCGTCAGTATCGACGATGTGGGGGCTGCGACAGCCTTCTTGGCTCACGACGCCGCGCGCCTTATCACAGGCGAAACGCTCTATATCGACGGTGGCTATCATATAATAGACTAGTCGCTGAGCGTCGCTGACCTTTCTCGCCTTTGACATAGGTCAAAGCGTTGACCTCACTGCCGGGGCAATCGTCAACATGTTGTCGAGGCCCAATGAAAGCCGACGGTAAAGAAAGCAAGTCCAGCCGTTCCCTGCCGCTGCTGGGGATGTTTGGCGCTGCAACCGAATACGTGATCGACGCGGCGCAGCGCAGCGTTCTGTACTGTGACGTTATGCGACAGCGCGGCGACGCCTATCGCGAGCACGCAGCGGAAGCGGCGCCTCACGTTCTCAACTATCAGGTCGAACTTGTCATGGACGGTCGCACGCTCGATCGGCCTGTCAACTATGGTCTGGTCAAAGTTGTGCCGCCCAGCGGGGTCGAGGTCGATCTGACGAAGCGCCCGTTTGTCGTGGTCGATCCGCGTGCCGGCCACGGGCCGGGGATCGGTGGCTTCAAGGCGGATAGCGAAATCGGCGTGGCTTTCAAGGCCGGGCATCCTTGCTATTTCGTCGGATTTCTCCCCGAGCCAATGCCTGGCCAGACCATCGAAGACATCGCGCGCGCCGAGGCAAAATTCCTCGAAAAGGTGATCGAGCTTCATCCGGAGGCAGAGGGCAAGCCTTGTGTCATCGGCAACTGCCAGGCTGGTTGGGCGATGATGATGCTGGCAGCGATACGGCCGGAGTTGTTCGGTCCTTTGATCATTGCGGGCTCGCCGCTTTCATATTGGGCGGGCGTCCGCGGCAAGAACCCAATGAGATACAGCGGCGGCCTGCTAGGCGGCAGCTGGCTGACGGCGCTTACCAGCGATTTGGGCGGCGGAAAATTTGACGGCGCGTGGCTCGTTCAGAACTTTGAGAATCAAAATCCGTCAAACACGCTGTGGACCAAGCAATACGATCTATATTCGAAGATTGATACCGAGGCGCCGCGCTATCTGGAATTTGAGCGATGGTGGGGCGGGCACGTCAACCTCAACGCTGAGGAAATCCAGTTCATCGTTGATGAGCTATTCATCGGCAATAACCTCGCGACTGGCCGCATCCAAACCTCCGATGGCAGGACCGTCGACTTACGCAACATTAGCTCGCCCATCGTGGTGTTCTGTTCGAAGGGCGACAACGTCACGCCGCCGCAACAAGCCCTGGGCTGGATACTGGACCTCTATGAAAACGTCGAGGATATCCGGTCGCATGGCCAGACCATCGTCTATTGTGTCCACGAATCCGCCGGCCATCTCGGGATCTTTGTCTCCGGCGGCGTGGCCCGCAAGGAGCATAGCGAGTTCTCCAGCAACATCGATCTGATCGACGTACTGCCGCCGGGTCTCTACGAGGCGGTCTTCGAATCCAATTCCGGTAACGCCGCCAATTCGGATCTCGCCAGCGGCGAATGGATCATGCGCTGTGAGGCGAGAACGCTCGATGATATCCGTTCGTTGGGTGGCAACGATGAAGATGACGAACGCCGCTTCGCAACGGCGGCGCGAGTCTCTGAAATCAATCTGGCCATGTACCGCAGGTTCGCGCAACCGTTCGTGCGCGCCCTGGTCAAGCCGCAGGCTGCGGAATTCTTTCGGCGCATGCACCCGCTGCGCATGCAGTACGAGTGGTTCTCGAGTACAAACCCCTTTATGGCCTGGACTCGCGGCGCAGCGAGCGAAGTCCAGGAAAAGCGCACCGCCGCAAGAGACAATCCGCTGGTGCAGATACAGGACCATGTCTCGCAGCAGATTGTGACGGCGCTGGATGCCTGGCGGGACATGTCAGAACGGATCTCCGAATCCGCATTCCTGTCGATATACGGCTCGCCCCTGCTGCAAGCGGCAGTCGGAATTGACCCCAACGACGATGCGAGGGAGCGGGTGGGTAAAGACGCCCTCCATCAACAATTGGTACAGGGGCGGATCGCCGAGTTGAAGTCGCAGATTCCGGAAGGCGGTCTTCGCGAGGCGACCGTGCGAACGGTCCTCTACATCGGGATGGCAAGAGACGCGGTTGACGAGCGCGCGTTCGAAGCCATCCGCCGCATTCGCCAAGACCAGAAGCTTCTGAACCCCCTGCCGATTGCCGAATTCAAAGCGCTGGTGCGCGAGCAGTATTTCATGCTGCTGATCGATACCGCCGCCGCCATTGCAGCGATCCCTTCGATGCTGCCGAAAGATTCCACCGTACGCGCGCAAGCATTTGAGCTCATCAAGCAGGTCGTCGAGGCCGCCGGCACGCTGCCGTCCGAAGGTCAGGAGAGGTTGCAGCACATGCACACTCTTTTTGCGCACCTTGCGGATGGCAAGGGGCCGAAGCTTGTTCCCGTGCTCAACGGGAAGAACGAATCTCCGTCCTCCGGTTCAATCCGTTCCGGTTCGCTTCAACGCGGGAGCACAACGAAATGAGTATCGCAGACCGTGATCAGGATTCCATTGCGCCGCTTAGCCCGCTTGCTCCGCCGCCCGGGTCGAAATACGACCGCCTCATCGCGCGGGCCAAAAGTGTTACGCCGCCGGCCACGACGCTGGTCGTGCATCCGTGCGACGAAACCTCGCTGCGCGGCCCGATCGAGGCGGCCCAAGAAGGCATCATCAAAGCTGTACTGGTCGGTCCGGCCGACAAGATCAAGGCGATTGCCAAGCAGCACGGCATCTCCCTTGAAGGCGCGGAGATCGTCGATGTGCCGCATAGCGACGCGGCAGCCGCCAAGGCGGTCGAGATGATCCGCGAGGCGAAGGGCGAACTGCTGATGAAGGGCAGCCTGCACACTGACGAGCTGATGCGGGCGGTAACGTCTGGTTCCACTGGCCTTCGCACCGCCCGGCGCATCAGTCACGTCTTCGTCATGGATGTGCCGACCTATTCGGAGACCATCTTCATCACCGACGCAGCGATCAATATCGCTCCGGACCTCGACGTCAAACGGGACATCATTCAAAACGCGATCGACCTGTGGGTGCAGTGCGGCCTGGGTCGGCCGAAGGTCGCCATCCTGTCTGCGGTGGAAACCGTAACGGCCAAGATACCGTCGACAATTGACGCGGCCGCGCTCTGCAAGATGGCGGACCGCGGCCAGATCACTGGCGGCGATCTGGATGGACCGCTTGCTTTCGACAACGCCGTCGATCCAAAAGCAGCGGAGATCAAGGGCATCAAATCCGTCGTGGCGGGGCGCGCGCAAATCTTGGTCGTCCCTGATCTCGAATCCGGAAACATGCTGGCGAAGAACCTGTCGATCCTGGCGCGTGCCGATGGGGCCGGCATCGTGCTCGGCGCGCGCGTGCCCATCATCCTGACGTCGCGCGCGGATTCCGTTCGCTCGCGGCTGGCCTCGTGCGCGGTGGCCGTTCTTTACGCCGATGCACGCCGGCGCCTCGCTCCCGTTTCGGCGCATTGATACCAGGCGCAGGTGCCTAGGCGGGGACTGTCGATGTTGCCAGACGCTGCCGTGACCCGTGCGAACCTGAAAACGCCGAAGGCGGCCGCGATCGCCGGCATCGTCTTTTCCGTTCTTTTTCTTTTTGTGTTCTGGCTGTTCCGCCAGTCTGTGCCGGCGGATCCGCTTGAGCCTGGCGCGTGGCTGGCGAGCGACGTCAAATCCGCGGGCTTTGCGCTGAACCTCATACCAATCGCGGGGATCGCGTTCCTTTGGTTCATCGGCGTGCTGCGCAATCACCTCGGTCAAAAAGAGGACCAATTCTTTGCCACGGTGTTTCTGGGCAGCGGTCTATTGTTCCTGGCCATGTTCTTTGCGTCGGCCGCAATGATCGGCGCCGTGATCTTGGCGCAAGGCGCGATTCAATCGGACGCGATGATGAATTCGGCGGCATTCCATGTCGTCCGCGGGTCGGCATTCATTGTCATGAACGTGTATGCGCTCAAGATGGCCGGGGTGTTCATGTTCTCGACATCGACTGTCATCCTCTACACCGGTATTGCGCCGCGCTGGATCGCATTCACGGGTTACGCTTTCGCACTGCTTCTCATTTTCGGCAGTTCCTATGTTGGATGGAGCGTCCTCGTATTTCCAATCTGGGTGTTTTTGCTCAGCAGTTATATTTTGACCGTCAATCTGCGCCGGCCGGCGGCGAACTCGGCTTGATTGGCACGGACCGCTACTCGGCTTTTGAAACGTTGCGCGACGGCTTGCGCGTGGAAATTCGTGCGGTCAGGCCCGACGATCGGCAGGCGCTGGCCGCCACAGTCGATCGTACGAGTGCCCAGTCGCTATACCGCCGTTTCTTTGCGGTCAGGCGCAGCTTTTCCAAGCAGGAAACCGACCTTTTTGTAAACGTCGACTTTCTCAATCACGTCGCTCTGGTGGCCGTTGTGGAAGAAGGCGGGGGCCCGGCGATCATCGGCGGTGCACGTTACGTGCTCGTCCGCCCCGGTACGGCCGAAGTAGCTTTCATGGTCATCGATGAATATCAGGGCAATGGTCTGGGTGCCGCCCTGATGCGTCATCTCATCGCGATTGCCCGGGCGGCGGCACTGAAGGAATTGGTTGCGGAGGTCTTGCCAGACAACAGGCCCATGCTGCGGCTGTTTGAGAGGTGCGGATTTCGTCTCAAGCGGGACGGTGCGGTGGTTCACGTCACGCGCGATCTTGGCGGCAAGAATTAGTAGCGGCCGTGCGGAACGTTAGAGATGCCCGATTCTGGCACAAAGCAGACGTCACAATTCGTCTGACTAATGTCCGGCAGCCATCGAGATAGCCGATTGATAAATGGACTGACTGGGACTGGCAGGTTCTCCATTCGCCCAGTCTTTAGCGCGTGGAAAATTCTGGACGCTTACGAAGTTCCCTGTTCTTCTTCGAAATTTCGCTGTTCTTGCTCAGAAATTCCCTGCTCCGATGAGCAGGGATTTCGGCTCATAAGCCCCAAAATCATTGGCCTTTCATGGCCCTCTGATCTGCGAAGCAAACCCAAATTGCCAAAATTCCCTGCTTTTTTCCCTGTTAACAGGGCATTTGGGAACTGGAGACAGGTTCGACACCGACTACGTCCGCCACCACGCATTCTCGCGCTACCCGAGATTTCCTGACGGTCGTCCAATTGCCCGCTATTAGCGTGCTTGGTTGTCCGCATGATGCCGCTCCGCGGTTATCTCTCAGAAATGTGATAAATGGTCCGCATCCGGTCGACACCAACGTGCCGCTCGACGCCTTGATCACGGTGATCGACGACGTTCCGGTCACGGAAGACAACAACCGCACGGTCGAAGCCGGCTCGCTGAACACCGTCGACATTCAGCTAATCGTCGACGTGTCGGGCAGCATGGACGACGACTTCATCAACGTCCCGGGCGCCGACCTCAGCGACAACCGGATCGGCCTCGCGCGTTATGCGATGCGCGAGTTGATCGAGGACGATCCGCAGATCCAGAACGTCCAGTTTGTCAAGTTCTCGGACAGCGTCTCCAGCACGGTCTGGCTCAGCCGCACCGACGCCATCACCTATATCAACACCAACGCCAACTGGACCCTGATCAACACCACCAACTACGACATCGCTCTGCAGGAGGCGATCGACGAATACAACAACAGCTCGCGTCCGCTCGGCGTCTCCGACGAAACCGTGGTCGCGTTCCTCTCGGACGGCGTCCCGAACGAGCCCTCCGACGAGGGCATCACGACCGAAGGCGGCGCCGGCAACGTCTCGATTGCCGAGTGGGAAACTCACGTCACCACCGCCGTGCCGCCGATCACCAATGTGTTCGCGGTCGGCATCGGCCCAAGCGTGAACACGTCGGTGCTCGAGCCGATCTCGTACCCGAATACGGACGGTCCGGATGCGGGCACCGTCGAGGACAACGTGATCCTCGTCCCGAACAACAACGTCCAGGCGTTCGTAGACGCGTTCGGCGGCGTGGTCTCTGCGCCCTCGTCGATCACCGGTAACGTGCTGGTGGACGATCCCTCGCTGAGCACCGGCGCCGATGCCTTCGGCGCGGACGGCGCCGGCTACATCAAGTCGATCACCATCAACGGCGTCGTCTATACGTTCAACGGCGTCGGCACGGTCACCGAGACCGGCGTACCGCCGGCCGGATACGACGACAACGGCACCTGGATCGTGGTCCCGACCGCGCTCGGCGGCGAGATCACCTTCTACTTCGCCGACACCGGCCCGAACGACGCCGGCGACTGGAGCTACCTCGCCCCGACCAGCACGACGGGCCCGGAAAGCTTCGAATACGCCCTCGTGGACAACGTACGGAGACAACGTCCCCGCCGACCTCAACATCACGGTCGTGCCTCCGGCGCCGACCTATTCGGTGGCGGATGCAGCGGCGGTCGTCGAAGGCAACCAGCTCGCCTTCACCATCACGCTGAGCAACCCGAGCGCGGGTGCGATCACGCTCGATCTGCAGGCGATCATGGGCGGCGCGCCCGGCGCCACGCCGACCAGCGACTTCGAGATCACGAACTTCACCTACGTCAACGGCGGCCCCGTGCTGCCGGCCGGCGGGATCAACGGCACGCGGGTGACGTTCGCGGCGGGGACGACCGTACTCACCGTGTTCGTCGATACCGTCAACGATATCGCCAAGGAGGTCACGGAGAACGTCACGCTCCAGGTCGTGAGCGTGGTGTCGGGAACGGTAGCCGGCAGCGGCAACGACGCAACCGGCAACGGCCAGATCCTCGACAACGACAACCAGGCGCCGCTCGGAGTTACCGACAATGTGTTCCTGAACGACGACGTCTCCGTCGTACTGCAGAACAACTGGCTCCTGGCCAACGACACCGACGGCGACGCCGATCCGTTGACCGTCGAGTCAGCGGCTGACGGCCCGAACGCCAATGTGACCGCGGTCGGGGCGACAACCACGACGCTCACCTACGGTGGCGGCACAAACACCACCGGCAGCTTTACCTACGTGGCGACCGACGGGTTCGCGGACACCGCCAACACCACGGTGAACATCACCCGTGGTCTCAGCGACGCCGCCATCAACGGCGGCGCTGGCAACGACATCCTGATCGACGTGCGCGGAAACGAAGCCACGACGCTCAATGGCGGCGGCGGCAGCGACTTCATCGTCGCAGGCGCAGGCAACGACACGATCGTCGGCGAGCAGATCGACTTCCTGTTCGAGGGCGGCACTGGCACCGACACGCTGCAGCTCGCCGCCAACTTCGACGACGCCAGCGATGCGCAGATCAACGGCGTCGAGAACGTGACGCTGACGGCGGCAGCGACGCTGAACCTTGCTCAGCAGACCGAGGGCTTCACCATCACCGGTTCGGCTGGCATCGATAGCATCACGGCTGGTAGTGGCGCCGACACGATCATTGGCGCTCAGAACGACACGCTGTTGGCGGGCGGAGGTGGCACCGACACGTTGCAGGTGGGTGCCAACTTCGACGACACCGGCGACGGTCAGATCACGGGCATCGAGAACGTGACGCTGACGGCGGCGGCGACGCTGAACCTTGCTCAGCAGACCGAAGGTTTCATCATCACCGGTTCGGCTGGCATCGACAGCATCACGGCTGGTGGTGGCGCCGACACGATCATCGGCGCTCAGAACGATACGCTGTTGGCGGGCGGAGGTGGCACCGACACGTTGCAGGTGGGCGCCAACTCGACGACACCGGTGACGGTCAGATCACGGGTATCGAGAACGTGACGCTGACGGCGGCGGTGGCGCTGATCCTTGCTCAGCAGACCGAAGCGTTCACGATTACGGGTTCGTCCGGTGCCGATACGATCACTGGCGGCTCCGGCGCCGACAGCATCAGTGCCGGCGATGGCAATGACATCATCAATGGCGCGCAGAACGATACCCTGCTTGCTGGTGGTAATAACACCGACACGTTGCAGGTGGGTGTCAACTTCGACGACACCGGTGACGGTCAGATCACGGGCATCGAGAATGTGACCCTGACGGCGGCGGTGACGTTCATTCTCGGTCAGCAGACCGGAGGCTTCACCATCGCGGGCTCGTCGGCAATGACATCATCACCGGCAGCTCCGGCGCCGACACAATCAATGCGGGCGCCGGCAATGATATCATTGTGAGAGGAGCGAACGATACTTCGATCAACGGAGGCGCCAACTCCGACAACAACTTGCTCACCGCGGGCAACCGCGGCGACTGTTGGTCGTCGACGGCGCTGTCGACTTCACCGCACTGGCCGACGTGTTCGAAGACATAGAAACGATCTCGATGCTGGCGGCAGACGGCAGTACCGGCAACAGCACGATCACGCTCAATATCACCGATGTTCTCGACATGGGCGGACTCGAGCAGCGCTAATCCGACCGGCAGCAACAGCGGACGAAACTTTGACTCAGCAGATGCGATCCGCATTGATGGCAGCGCCGGCGACGTGCTCAACCTCGGCCCGGACGCCGGAACCTGGCTCTTGGCAACGGGCGCAACGGGAATTCCGGCGGGCTACACGGCCTACTCTCACGTGACTTCCGGTAGCAACCCGGCGGATGACGAAAACGCTTACTTGTTCGTCCAGACCGGCATCACGGTCAACGGCATCGGCACGTAACGTCGTCCACCGAACCAAGATCGAAGGGGCGCCTCGTGGCGCCCCTTTTCTTTTTTCGCTTGGGTGTGACTGCGTCAGCTGTTGCCCGGCCTTTCGTGGCGCTGGGTTTGCACGCAGCGCCGATCGCCTCACCGCCGCGCAGGGTCACTTGCCGTTGGGGCGTTCCTTGCGGGTCGTCGCAACCATATCGCGCGCGGAAATCCGCTTTGGCATGATGCCGGCGTTAGATGTGGTGATGTCTGGCTGTTGCACGCCCTTGACGGCTGCCCCGCGCGGCACAGTGTCCACCACAATACGCGGTCCGCGCGGCATGGCGTCCGCATAGCTGCCCGCGAAGCGCTGCAACCCGAGATGCACGATCGGGTGCGCGATGTTGGCCCAGATCTCGCCGCCGCAGTTTGTCGCCAGCGATGACAAAATGAATGATGTAGCGCAGCCGTGTGCTGCGATCAGGGTGTCTTGCGGGCGATGACGATTTCCGGTATGTTACCGGAAATCGTTCGTGAGCCGATCCCATGCCGAAATCACGGCAAACCCCAGTCGAAGCCTTTCGTCAGCGCCAGAAACGCCAGGGCATCGTTCGCCTCGAAGTTCGGGTGCGCAAGGATGACGCAGCCTTGCTCCGCAGTGTCGCTCAGGCGCTCGGCGATCCGGGACGAGAGGCCGAGGTGCGCAGTCTGCTGCGGGCCCGGTTCGTTGCGCCACCTCCAATTGGGCTTAAGGCTATTCTCAGTTCCGCACCCCTCGACGGCATCGAACTGGAGCGGCCTCGTGATGTTGGACGGCCTGTGGATCTATGAGTTGCCTGATTGACACCAACATCATTTCCGAGCTCGGAAAGGCGAGCCGATGCGATGTCAACGTCGCTGCCTGGTTTGCCTCTGTTGATGAGAACGATCTCTATCTGAGCGTCTTGGTGCTCGGTGAAATTCGCAAAGGGATTCGAGCTTGCTCGCCCACGCGACCCCGCCAAGGCCAAAGCGCTGGAAACCTGGCTTGCTACCGTGGATGCCGCGTTCGGCGAACGCATCCTGCCAGTCGATCGTGCCGTCGCCGACGATTGGGGGCGAATGAGCGGACAGCGCCCGATCTCCACGGTTGACGGTTTACTTGCTGCAACGGCAAGAATTCATCGCATGACATTGGTGACCCGCAACGAAACGGATGTGGCGTGCCTCGGTGTAAAGGTGTTAAATCCCTTTTACGGACACTCGACCCGACGATGACCAGAGGCCGACGCGGCTGCGCGTTCGCGCGGGGCCGGTGTTTCTGCAAGCTGTGAAAAACGGTACGGTTGCCATTGAAGCATCCGCCTCAATCGGTCGAGGATTATCGTGACACGTTGTGGGCACAGGGGCTGCCTGCAACCGTCAAGGTAATTGAGCCGTTCGGCCAGTTCATCTGATGGTGCGCCGTCAACAATGGCTTCGAAAAAGACATTGAACGTCGAAAACCTCGAAGCGCTGGGCGCGCAGCGTCTGGCCGAGTTGCTCATGGATATCGCCGAGGGCGACGCGGCAACGAAGCGGCGACTCGGCTGGAGCTAACCGCCCAGGAGGCGCCGGAGACTATGGCGGCGGAGGTGCGCAAGAGGCTCACCCAGATCGCCCGTGCGCGCTCCTTCGCGGATTGGCGCAGAGTGCGCGATCTCGCCGCCGATCTCGAAGCGCAGCGCCATGCGATTATCAACCAGGTCGCGAAGAGCGATGCCGCCGAGGCGCTGGAGCTGATGTGGCGGTTCATGGATCTGGCCGAAACCGTGCATGAGCGCTGCGACGACAGCAACGGGGTAATCGGCGACGTCTTTCGCGACGCGTGCCGCGATGTCGGCCAGCTCGCGCAAACGGCCAAGCCTGACCCTGTCGCTTTGGCCGATCGCGTCTTTGTTGCGCTTAATGAGAATGGTTATGGCCAGTACGATCATCTGATCGAGACGCTTAGCCCCTCGTTGGGAGCCAAGGGCCTCGACCATCTGAAGGGGCGGTTTATCGAACTGTCGAAGACGCCGGTCGAAAGGCCTCCCTCAGAGAAGCGCAAGGTCATCGGCTGGGGCACGGGCGGAACGTTCTATGAGGACGAGATCAAGGCGCGCAGCCGCGAAAGCACCGTCCGCCTCGCTCTGCGGGAGATCGCGGACGCCCAGGGCGACGTCGACGCCTTTATCGCTCAGTACGACGAGAAGACGAGAAAGGTCCCGAGAATCGCAGCGGACATTGCCCGTCGGTTGCTGGCGGCCAGTCGCGCCGACGAGGCGCTGCGGACGATCGAAGCGGCCGAGCACAGGCGAAGCGATTGGCCGGACTTTGATTGGGAGGAGGCACGGATCGATGTGCTCGAAGCGCTCGGCCGGGGCGATGCGGCTCAGGCAGCCCGCTGGTCATGCTTCGAGCGCGCGCTCAGCGCAGAGCATCTGCGCGCTTATCTCAAGCGCCTTCCCGACTTCGACGACGTCGAGGCCGAAGAGCGAGCGCTCGATTATGCGGAGCGCTACAATAGTGTGCTTGAGGCGCTGGCGTTCCTGGTGTCCTGGCCCGCTCTGGATCGCGCCGCACGGCTGGTGACCGGGCGGGCGGCGGAGCTCGATGGTGACCACTACGAGATCCTCGCGCCGGCCGCCGATGCACTCGCAGCCAAGCACCCGCTTGCCGCAACGCTGGTGCTGCGCGCGATGATCGCCTTCACGCTTACCAAAGCTCGGTCGACCCGCTATCGCCATGCCGCGCGGCATTTTATGGAGTGCGAGAGCCTCGCAGCCGCAATCAAGGAATTCGGCGCCTTCGAGACGCACGCAGCCTATGCTGCGCGGCTGAAAGCCGAGCACGGCCGCAAGAGTGGTTTCTGGAGCTTGATGTCCTGAAGACGGTGATTTTGCGGAGTTACATCCCTATGGGAACAGACCCCGGCTGCCGCGCGCGCTGAAGGGATTGAGAACAGGAGCACCAACTGGCTCGAAATCTGAAACGTTGCGGGTGATCACAAGGAGACTGTGCTCAAGAGCTGTGTCCGCAATCACGAGATCCGTGATGGCGTTGCCGATCGGTGCACTCAGCTGACCCCAGCACAGCGCCATCTTGAGAGACCAGTACCCTGTCGATCCAATTGGCGAGCGTGGCGGCAAAGACAAATCTATTGACCAAAGCTGCTGTTTAGACGATAATATAGTCAGAACGACTAGATTTTTTGTGATGCCGATAAGGTCGTGATGCAGTGAAAAAGTCAAAAAAAACCAGCCCATCGCCAATTGGCAATCGCTGGCGCCTTCAGGACGCCAAGGCCCGCCTGAGCGAATTGGTGCGGCAAGCCCAACGGCGCGGTCCGCAGCGCGTCACGCTGCATGGCCGAGACGCCGTCGTCGTGATCGGGGCCGATGAATTCGACCGCATCCAGCGGCCCGTTTCAGGTCGCGATATCGTTGCCGCCCTCGCGCGCTCTCCGCTCGCCGACGTCATGATCGAGCGGATGACGGTCACGTCCGCTGTGCGGGACATTAGCCTGTGAGGGGTTGGAGCCTGTGAGGGGTTGGCTGCTCGATACCAACGTCGTTTCCGAGCTCGCAAATCGAGACCGTCGT